>JAEXFN010000011.1 GCA_023400055.1 Bacillota bacterium | reverse complement strand
CAGGGGTTATCTTATCACATTTCCTTAGCTCTTGTCAACCGTTTTTTTCGGTTGCCGCGCTTTGGCTTTCTGCCCGGCGCGGATGCTTATCTTACCATGGACCTGGTTCACTTGTCAATGGCTTTTTTACGAGTGGATGCCAGTACTGAAAATGCTTGTGCTTATGCTTATTCTGTTAGTGAATGAAGATATTTCGTTACTGAATGAGCTTATTCTGTTACTGAATGAAGATATTTCGTTACTGAATGAGCTTATTCTGTTACTGAATGAACTTATTCAATAACGAAATGAGCATATTCTCTTACTGAATATATTCATTTCGTTATTGAATATGCTTGTTCTGTTAGTAAATGAGTACGTTCTGTTACTGAATGTCGATTTTCTGTTACTAAATGAACTGCTTCAGTTACTAAATGTGGATTTTCCGTTACTAAATAAACAGCTTCAGTTACCAAACGAAGATCTTCTCTTTCAAAATGGATTATCTTCGCTCATAAATCGATCAGTTTCGTCACTGCGAAAGAAAAAACCGTAGCGGATGTCGTAGCGCTAATCGCTAGACGAAGCCGTTCGAAATAGCCAAAAAGCCTCCCATCGGCCATCGGACGGCTCGAATCAACTCCCAATCCGGGCCAGCAATTCCGGCAGGGATAGATCGGCCAGTGAATCCAGGCGCAGTTGCGCCTGGCCGAAATCGAACTGCCGGGTCAGGCGGCTGGGCACCGCCACGCAAAAAATGCCGGCCCGTCGGGCCGCGCTGACCCCGTTGGGCGAATCCTCAAATACCAACGCCTGATCGGGCTGGAGCCGCCAAGCCGTGAGCACGGCCCGGAATAGCTCGGGATCGGGCTTGGTCCGGGCCACATCATCGGCGCAGCGAATCACCTCAAAGAACGGCAGCAGGCCGACCCGGCTCAGATGACCGGTTACCCATTCCCGGGATGAGCTGGAGGCCAGACCGACCCGTAGCCCCATGCCCTTGGCGGCCTCCAGATAGTCCAGCACTCCCGGCAGGACCGGATTGGCCTTCACCAGCTCAAAATGGCGCCGGCGCCGTTCTCGGCTGAGCTGCTGCCGGTCCAGCGGCTGCCCCAGTTGACGCTCCAGATATTCATAAGGGTCAAACAAATCCGCGGAACCGATCGCCTGGAACAGCTCCGGCGGTACCTCGCACTGATATTGCTGGTATAATTCCCGGACCGATTCATAGTAAGGAAACTCCGTCTCTAAAATCAATCCGTCGAAATCAAAGATCAACGCTTGAATCATCGTCCGACTCCCAAGCCATTATCGATTGGCCAGAATGAAAGCCCAACCCATGCTGGACAGCTTCGCACGGCAAGGTCAAAGCAGGGACTGGAGCGCATGCATCGCCGCTCGATTCTGGCGGTATAAATCCAGATACAATTCATGATACTGCCGGTACCGCGCCGTGTATTGCAGGTTCGGCTGGACCGTCGGACCCCGCTTCACCCAGTCGGCGATAGCGGCATAGGAGGGAAACAAACCGGCGCCCAACCCGGCCAAAAAAGCGTCGCCGTATGCGGCGCCCACGGTAACCGCCGGAACCTGTTGCGCCGCGCCGCAGATATCGCTGACGATCTGCAGCCACAGAGGGTTCTTGGTCCCGCCCCCCACCGCCGTGATGGATTGCGGCGCGGCGCCGATCTCCGCCAGGATATCCAGATGGTGCCGGATGCCATGGCCGATCCCTTCCAGCGCCGCCCGGTAAATATGCTCCCGGCGATGCGCCAGGGTCAGGCCGAAGATCAGGCCACGAGCCTGCGGATCATTGATCGGCGTGCGCTCGCCGCTGAAATAGGGCAATACCACCAGACCCTCGGCTCCGGGCGGGATCGCCGTAGCCTGCCGGGCCAGCTCGGCATAGGCATTGATTCCGGCGGTCTTTTCGGCCGCGACCAGTTCCCGGGCCAAATTGTCCCGGAACCAGCGGGTCAGCGAGCCGGCCGTGGCCATCCCCGCCGTCAGGCAATAGGTTCCGGGGAACAGATAAGGCGCGGCCCAGAGCCGCACATCGCTGAGCGGCCGGTTCAGCACTTCCACCAGAAAAACCGTCGAACCGTACATCAACATCAGCTGGCCGGGCGCGACCACGCCGCTGCTGACCGCTTCCGCCGCCGCATCGCAAGTGCCGACGATCACCGGAGTCCCCGGCGCCAAGCCGGTCTGCTCCGCCGCAGTTGCGCTGACCGTGCCGGCGATATCGGTGGTCCAGGCCAGCTCCGGCAGTTTATCCGGCTCAACGACGGGCCGGCACAGATCGGCCGCCCAACCCCGGCTCCGGGCATCGTACAACGGCGTGAACCCGGCCGCCGCCGTATAATGGTCCACCACATAGTTGCCGGTCAGTCGGGCCACCAGAAAGCTGGTGCCGGTCACCAGTTTGTAGGCCTGTCGGTAATGTTCCGGCTCCTGATTCTTTAGCCAGAGGATCTTCGGCCCCACCGACTGGGTCGACAGATAATTGCCGCAACGTTCAAAGATGGTAGCGCGGCCGAGCTGCCGTTCCAGATCGGCGATCTCGGCGGTCGCCCGGGTGTCGATGCCGTACAGCACCGCCGCCCGCAAGGGACGGCCCAGCCGGTCCACAGGCAGCAAGTCCGGTCCGATGGCGCTGCAGCCGACCGCCGCAATCGCGGCCGGAGCGAGGCCCGACTCCTGCAGAAGTTCCCCCACAATGGCCCGGAAATCGCCCCACCAAACCGTTTCGGCGTCATGTTCGGCCCATCCCTGGCGGGGAATCGCCAGTTGGTGCGGACGCACCCGGACCGCCGCCACTGTGCCGTCCAGCGCGGTAATGACCCCTTTCGACTCATAGGTGCCGATATCCACCCCGAGTAAATACTTTTTTCCCATCGCCTTCGCCCCCCAGGACTATCCCTTTGCCTATTCTCTGGTCAATTGGAAATCCGCCCGGACCGAGCCGATCGCCGCCCAGAGCAGCTCCGTCAATTTTTCGATGTCCTTGGGATCACAGACCTCCACCGGAGTATGGGTATAGCGGGCCGCAAAGCCCAGATCGATCGCCGGGATCCCGGTCCCCACCAATTGAACATAGGAAGAATCGGTCAAAAGGCCCAGCGCCGCGCTGCGTTGTAACGGCAGGCGTTGGCGCCCGGCGGTCTCCTTGATCAAGCGGACCAGGCCGGGATGGGGAATCGTGCCGTTCAAGGTGCCCCGGCCATGGAAACTATACAGTCCCAGGATCGGACCGCCGCCCAGTTTCAAATCGGAATGGCCCTTCAGATCGGGGGTATCTCCGGCGATCATCAGGTCCAGCGAGATGGCGAAGTCCGGCAGGATCGCCGCTGCCGCCAGGCAGGCGCCGCGCAGATTGAACTCCTCTTGGACCGAGCCCACCAGATACAGAGTGGCTTCCGGGCGTTGCCCCGCCGCCAGCTCGGCCAGTTTGACCAGGATCGCGCAGCCGCCCCGATCGTCAATGGACGTAGCCGCCAAACGTCCGTCCAACAGCGGTTGGAATTGCGGCTGGTAAACCACCGGCGATCCGATATCGATTCCCAGCTCATATAATTGGCGATCATTCTGGGCGCCCATATCCACATACAATTGCGAATACGGGGTGACCACGTACTTTTCGTCGGCCGGGGTCGCGTGGTGGGCCTTATTGCCGATCACTCCCGGATAAACTGCGCCGTCCTCCGCTTCAACCCAGACCGGGGTCCCCGGCAAAACTTTTTCAGGGATCCCGCCCAGCCGTTCCAGACGGACAAAGCCATCGCTCTCAATGCGTCGCACCAGGAATCCCAGCTGATCCATGTGGGCGAAGATCATGATCTTCGGCGCCCGCGGATCCGTCCCATTCAGCTTGGCGATCAGATTCCCCGCTTTATCGACACTGATTTCATCGGCGTACGGTGTAAATGCCTGCCGCAAATAGCGCGCCAGCTTCGTCTCGTGTCCCGCCAGCGCGGGAATCGCAGTCATCTCTTTCAGCAATAGCGAAATTTCCATTCGTGAAACACGACCTTCCGTTCAAAATTGGGCCGTTTCCGGCCGCTTTAGTCGTTAGAACGCTGATTCTTATTACTGTAGTAATTGATCACCATCACCAGGATCAATACCGCACCCCAGATGAACTGTTTGAAGAAATTGCTGAAACGTAGCATGTTAAACCCACTGGACAGGAATTGCAGCGATAGGATGGCCAAAGAAACTCCGCCGATCGTTCCGAAGCCGCCGTTGGGATTGACCCCGCCCAGCACCGCGATTAAAATCACCTGCAAGGTGTAGGAAGTTCCGTAATCCGCCTTGGCCGAATTGGTGCGGGCCACCATGATGATGCCGGCCAGTGCCGACAGCAGGCCGCTCAGCGCATAAGTCTCGATCAAAACGCGGGCGTTGTGGATTCCCGAAAACCGGGCGGCCGTAACGTTGGTCCCCAGCAAATAGGCCTTATTTCCATAAGCGGTTTTATTAAGAACCAAAGCAAAGAAGAGCGCAATCAGCGCAAAGATGAATAAAGGAATGGGGATGGCCCAGAGGGAACCATTGCCGATCCCGGTGAAAGCATCCGGAAAGCCATAAATCGCCGCACCCTTGGTCATGACGATGGCGATGCCGGTATAGAGTTGCATCGTCCCCAACGTGGCCAGGATCGGCGTGATCCCGATTCTGGCGATAAAAAAGCCATTCAACAAACCGCAAGCCACCCCGGTCAGCAACGAAAGAGCGATAGCCGCCAGGATCAGCAGACCGGAGACTCCGCCACCCCCGCCTTCCGGAATCAGCTTGGTCAGGACAAACGAGGCCAGGATGGCGGAGAGGTTGGCGATCCCCACCATCGAAAGGTCGATCCCGCCCGTAATCATCGTCAACATCATCCCAATGGCCAAAATCCCGTATTCGGGAAACTGGAACGACATCGAGCTGAAATTGCGCACGGTCAAGAAGAGCTCTGGATTCAAGGCGCTCATGACCGCGAAAATCGCTATCGTAATCAGCAGCAGACGAAGCAAATTCTCGTCATGGCCGAGATAATTGCGGAAATTAACCAAACAGCCGGAAACCGCCGTTTCATTCCCATTTCGGCTTGGTGTTTCAACCCGTTTATTCATCGAATTCAACGCCTCCAGAGTCAACCCGCATCAATCGAGTAAATTGGGATTCAACCGTGCTTCATTGCGCCGGTTTTGCCAAGCCGGCAAACCGGTGCCGATCAGGATGAGCGAACCGACCACAATCTGTTGCCAGTACGATGGAACCCCCAATAAGATGAGGCTGTTATTGATGATCACGACCAAACAGACGCCGAGCAATGTCCCGAGAATCGTCCCGTAGCCGCCGCTGATCCGGGCGCCGCCCAGCACTACCGCAGCGATCACATTCAACTCCGTTCCCACCAAATCGAAGGGATTGGCCATTCGGGCGAGTGAAGCGTGGATCACTCCGGCCATGCCCGAGATGAAGCCGACGAAACCGTAGATAAAATATTGAATCAGTTTGACATTAAAGCCAACCCGGGCAGCGGCGGCCGGGGCACCGCCCAATGCATAGATCCCCCGTCCCAGCATGGTGTAACGGAGCAGACACCAGCTGAAGATGACAATTCCCAGCAAAATAAGGATCGCAGCGTGTAAGCCAGTGGTCGTTCCATTGGCCGCGGTAAACCGCGCCAGATCGAACTTCGAGAAACGGACCATTCCTTCCGGAATATCGATAATATAGGTGCTTCCAATGAACGCCAGCATGAATCCTTGAACCATGCTGGATGTCCCCAGCGTGACAATTAAGGTCGGCAACTTAAACTTGGAGATCAGCGCGGCATTGATCCACCCCAAGATTAAGCCGATCCCGGCAGACAACGCCAAAGCCACCAGAAATGAACCGCCGCCATAGACAGCGATCAAAATTTTACAGGTAACATACATGCTGAAAGCGGCGATGGCTGTGAAGGAAACATCGATCCCTCCGGAGATGATGACGATCAAAACCCCGACTGCGAAAATACTCATGACGATACTGCTGCGCAGGATATCAAAGAGATTAGCGAGCGAAAAGAAGGCTTGATTAACGGATCCGATGACGAGCGCCAGCGCCAGGATGGTTAAAGCCACCAAAAACTCGTTTTTTAAGAATAGTCTTTTCATCTTTCGCACTTCCTTCAATGAATCGCCGGGCAAGGCCGGAACGATCGCCAAATCAAATTCCGGCTCAGGCACAGGTCAGTTTGGCGGTCAACTCATGCTCCGTAATGCTGCCGCTGGAAAACTCTGCGACAATCCGTCCCTTCTTCATAAGCAGGATCCGGTTGCAAGTCTGCAGGATCTCCGGAATATCGTCGGAGATGACGATTACTCCCATTCCCTGCCGGGACAGCCTGATAATGATCTCGTGAATATCTTTCTTGGAACCGATATCCACCCCCACGGTCGGACCATTTAAGATCAGAATGCGCGGCTCAGTCGCCAGCCATTTAGCAATTACTACTCGCTGCTGGTTGCCGCCGGAGAGGCTTTGTACGGGCAGATCGGCCGACGGGGTGGCGATCCTGAGTTCCCGGATCCATCCCTCGACCCGCGCCTCCCTTTGCGGGATATCGATCAACCGCACCGCATCGAGCAGGCGATCCATGATGCTGGCGATGATGTTTTTCTTAATCGGTTGCGGCAGGAACAGCCCTTCGCTGAGACGGTCTTCCGGGACATAGCCGATTTTATGACGAATCGCATCTTGCACGCTCTGAATCTGGACCGGGGCATCATCGATCCGAATCTCCCCGCTGTCCGCGGGCCGTAGTCCGAACAGAGCCATCGCCAGTTCCGTCCGGCCGGAACCCAACAGTCCGGTAACTCCCAGAATCTCCCCGGGCAAAAGCTCAAATGAGATATCCCGGAACGCTCCTTGCCGGATCAAATTGGTCACACGCAACAAGCTGCCCGAATTCACCACCGGCTGATAATGATACGTGCTATCATCAATCTCCCGTCCCGTCATGTAATACACAAACTTAGAACGATCAAACTCTCTGGTCGGACCGTCCACGACATTTCGACCATTCCGGATGATCATAATCTTCTCAGCGATCTCGAACACTTCATTGAGCTTATGGCTTACGAACAAAATCGCGATCCCTTGCTGTTGTAGTTGTTTGATGATGGAAAAGAGGGAGTCCACTTCTTTCTGGGTCAAGGCGGTCGTCGGCTCATCCATGATGATCAATTTGGCATTTTGCAGCAGGGCCCGGGAGATGGCCACCAGTTGCTTATCGGCGACTGATAACTCTTCAATTCTGGCATTCAGATCGAGCCGGATATTAATCCGCTCGAGCGCCGCGCGAGCAATCTGACGGACCTCCCGCCAATGAACGGCCCGCCGTTTTTGAACCAACTGCTGATTGATGGCGATATTCTCGGCCACCGTCAGATTGGGAAATAATGAAAAGTCCTGATAAATAACTTGGATCCCTTCCCGGATCGAATCGATGGGACGCAGCTGCTTACAGCTTTTGCCGTTGATAATGATTTCGCCTTGATCCGGCGCCAGCACTCCCGCAACTATCTTGATCAAGGTCGACTTTCCCGAACCGTTTTCCCCAGCCAGACAATAGATTTCGCCTCGCCCAATGGAAAGATTGACTCCTTCTAACGCTTTGGCGCCGGAAAATGATTTGCCGATATTTCTTAAGATTAGGAATGGCTCGCCCATATTCTCGTCTATCCTTTCTCCGCCAGTTGGAATAGACATCTGTTTCTGAAAGAGCAGTTGGAAAGCACTTATCCAACTGCTCTTTTGAATTAAACATCGCTTAGAAATTGTACTTGTTCATATTCTCTTTGGTAACATCGATCCAGGCTTGACCATAAATCACTTTGCCCTTAAGCTTGACCTGATTGTAGCCGGGGATTCCCAAGTTGTCGCCGGCCTTGATCTTCTTGCCCTCCAGGATCGTCAACGCCAACTTGTTCATGGCATATCCGGCATCGGCAGGATCCCAAAAGCTGATCACATCGGTCGCTCCGGACTTCAAGTATTTACTAGAAACCGAGACCAGACTGGTACCGACCACCGAAACCTTATCCTGTAGACCCAGTTCCTCAACGGCCAGACCGGCACCGGCCGGATCGGTGGCCGCGCTGCCTTGAATCCCCCTCAGATTAGGGTATTTCTTCAACAGTTCCTTGGTCTTATTGTAAGCAACCGTTTGATCCTCATTGGATTCAAGCCGGTCCGTGACTAACTTCATATTGGGATAAAGTTTTTTCTGTCGGGCAATCGCAGCATCGGCCCACTCATTATGGGTTTTCGCGGTCAAACTGCCCACGAAGATGGCATACTCTCCTTTTTTGCTCATGTTTTTGGCGAGTTGATCCATTAAATGAGCACCATAAGCGGCATTATCGAAGGCTTCGATGTCGTAATTGACATTTTTGATGTTGGAAGCTTCATGGCTAATCACGACGATTCCTTGGTCCAGCGCTTTCTTTAAAACCGGTTCCAGCGCTTCCGAAGAAATTGGAACGACACATATAGCGTTCACATGCTGGGCGATCAAATCTTCGATAATCTGGACTTGGAGGGCGGCATCCGCTTTGGGCGGTCCTTGCTGGAATGTTTCGTTGCCCGTATCCTTACCGAACTTCTTGACTCCTTCTTCCATCCGGTTGAACCATTGTACGCCGCTCAGTTTGACCACGGTAGCAATGGTGTATTTCTTAGCTGCCGAGGCTTGCGACTGCAAATTGGCCGGGACGATCAACAATGCGAGTAACCCGAGAATGAACAAAACCGATATGTACTTTTTCACCGAATATCCCTCCATTATTTTTTTAGTGACATCCCTTTTTAAAAAGAGCGATCACCTCCTGCCTTATGTCGAGGATTTCCGCCGGTTTGATCTGATTCCATTCGCCGCAACAGGAATTTTATTGCAGATTCGCCCGGAAACTACGAACCCGCTCCATAAATGTTTTGACCCGTTGTGTATCGACACGATTATGGAATACTCCATCCACTTTAAAAGCTGTACCCACCACTGCGCCGTCAGCCACGCGCAATTGCTGTTCCAGATTGCTCAAGCGGACTCCGGTATTGGCAAAAATAATCGTTCCGGGAACTGCTTCTTTCACTATCTGCAATGTTTGAAGCGATGTCTCACTGCCCGCAGTCAGCCCGGAGACACACAGAGCATCCGGCTGATTGTTAAATACAGTCGTTCGGGCGATGTCAGTGATATTCCGTTCGCCAAGATACTTGGCGGCTTCCGGCACGATATTGAACAACAATTTCACATTCTCGGCCCCAATGGCGTGTTGATGGCGGATGACCTCACCGCAATTGGTATTCCACAGGCCGAAATCACTGGCATAAACGCCGGTAAAGATCTCTCGCACAAACTTGGCGCCGGTAGCCACCGCCAAATCCAACGAGGCGGCCGGATCCCATAATACATTGACTCCAAATGGCACTTTGATCTCAGGCAGCAGCTCCCCGATGACGCGGGCCATACTCGCGACCGTCTCGACTCGTACTTTTGTCAAGTAAGGCAGGCTAAACTCATTAGAAAACATTACCGCGTCGATCCCCCCATCCTGAAGGGCCAACAATTCACGGCGCGCATCCTCCACCACTCTGACCATACCGCCTCGCTTATTATAAGAAGGATCCCCGGGCAATGCAGGAAAATGGCACATGCCGATGATCGGTTTCTCAGTCCCTAATACTTCGGTCAACCAATTCATGATAATCTACTCCTTTGATGTATTGTTGAAACATATGAAACCCCGTGACAATACGGCATTCCGGACGGTCGTATCAGGGTCTTATGTTTGAGCGGCCAACGCAACCGGAATCCCTAACTGCTGCAAGCCCTGTAAGATGGATTCATCGATTCCGGCATCGGTAATCACGTGATCGATTCGGTCCAGTGAACAAACCTTAGCGAGTGCCGAGTGGCCGAACTTGGAATGATCAGCAGCCAAATACACTTGACTAGCGGCTTCGATGAGCAATCGTTTGATTTGAACCTCGATGAAGGTGGCGTTGGTGACTCCTTGAACCAAATCAACGGCATCCGCTCCCAAGAAAGCTTTGTTCACCCGAACCTGGCGCAAAAGGTCCTCGGCAATCGGGCCGACCAACACATTAAATCCTTCACGGCGGCTGCCTCCGGTCACAATCACAGTGGTCGAAGGATCATAATTTATGGTGCTGGCAATAAAAAGATCATAAGTAATAATGGTCAAATTTTTATGATTGGTCAGATTCCGGGCGATCTCTAGCGTGGTCGAGCCCGAATCGAGGATTAACGTTTCACCGTCATTCACCAAGGAAGCGGCTTCAATACCGATTATCCGTTTTTCTTCGGGACAGAGCAGTCTTTTTTCCGGGTAAAGCCGCTCAAAAGCGGTGCTGCTCTCAGGTAAAATCGCTCCACCGTAGGTACGGTTGATCAAGCCTTCCGTTTCCAAAACAGAGAGATCGCGCCGAACCGTAGCCTCCGAGACATCCAGCACCGCGGCGAGTTCTTCGATCCGGCCGCTCCGGTTTTGCTGAATATACTCCAGCAGTCTTTTCCGCCTTTCGGCAGGTAACGTCGTTTCCTGATTCATCGGCGTCACAAGAATCCTCCTCCTAAACAACTGCGTTTGAAATATTCACAGAACACTCTCAATAGCTTCTGAGTTATTCATTCCCGTTTGATATTATGAAATAGTTTGAAATTCTAGTTTAATAATTCTGATCACTTCTGAAATATCCTGCAATAATTTAAAATTTTTTCGCTCAATTTTGGTGCTGTAAGTTTAAGAACTTGTATCAGCCACGCTTACCCGTTAAAATGCATTGTAAACAGCGATGATTAGATATGGAATAGTATGCAATAATATTGCAATATGTTTTCAATCCTAGTAGTGAAAGATTATTAAACTAAGGATTGAATCGAATCAAATTTCGCTTGACTTTTATATATCATAATGATATATATTTTAGTGTCATATAGGTCAAAACAAGACAATACTTAATTGATAAAGGAGTTCCTCCATGGCCAAAATCAACAAGACCAAGTACGCCATTTTAGGAGTGCTGAGCCTGAGTCCGGGTTCCGGGTACGACATTAAGAAATTTTGCGATTTATCCATCGCCCATTTCTGGAATGAAAACTACGGCCATATTTATCCGGTGCTCAAACAGTTGGAAGAGGAAGAACTGGTCACCAAACAGACCGAGACCACCGAGGGGAAACCGCCGAAACATGTATACTCCCTCACTGCCAAGGGCCAAGCCGAACTCAACGAGTGGTTGCTGCAGCCGGTCGATGTCGGAACGGTCCGGATGGAGTTGCTCTTGAAACTGTTTTTTGGAGCCAATATTCCATTGCAAAATATCATCACCAAACTCGAAGCGGAAAAAGCCCAACACCAACAATTGCTGGAGCGTTTTCAAGCCACCACGGAACATATCCACACGTATCACGCTACGGGAAACCGGGCCGACTTTCCATTTTGGCTGGCGACATTGAATTATGGCAAGCACCATTCCGAGGCTATCGTCCAGTGGTGTACCGAGACGCTGCGTCAGTTTGAAGCATTAAAATTAAAAGAAGAAACACCAAAATAAGTACCAAATATATTAGGAGGTTCCTCCATGAGTCCAGATTCGATGCCTGACCGGCGGCAAACGGCGGTTTCGCCGCTAAAAATGATCTTCGGGAAAGAATTTTTGGTGAGTGTCATTTTTCCGGTGGCTATTTTTTCGGTCTGCGACCGGATGCGGATGACGCTATTGGGGACTTTATTGGCGGGTGGCTGGTCGATCGGGGTGGTGCTGATCGAATGGACACGGACCCGGCGTTTAAACATTTATGCCAGCATCAGCGCGGGGTTTTCGGCCATCGGCCTCGTCGGGACGGTAATTTCTCAAAATCCTGCCTTCTATCTGGCGGCGCCGATCGCTGTGGATTTACTGCTGGCGGTGGTCTTCTTAGGCTCATTGCTGTTCCCGCGACCCTTGATCCAATGTTTCGCCGAGTATCAGATGCAGCACGTTTTCCCGGAGGAGCTGCGTCAAAAACCGCAATTCCGGCGGGCCTGGGCGATCCTGACGGCCGCCTGGGGGATTCTGAGCATTACCCAGGCGCTATTGCGGATCATCTTGCTGGCCTCTGCCTCCCAGTCCGTCTATTATGCGATCAGCACCGCTTACGGCAATATCTCTACCCCATTACTCCTGCTACTCTCATTCTGGTTTCCGGGCTGGTATTGGCGGTGCAACGCTTAAACCGACGGCAATTTTAGAATACCTAAAATAAAAATATCTGCAAAGGAGTGGTTCCATGAAGATTTTCGCCGTAAACGGCAGTCCGCGCGGCAGCCACGGCAATACCGAACGGATCCTGCAGCCTTTTTTGGAGGGCGCCCGGGCGGCCGGTGCCGCCACCGAGATCGCCTATCTCAAAGACCAACGGATCAATCATTGCACCGGGTGTTTCAATTGCTGGTTCAGGACCCCGGGAGTCTGCGTCCATCACGACGATATGCCGGAGTTGCTGGAGCGGATTCAAACGGCCGATGTTCTGATTTACGCGACGCCATTATATTACTATAGCGTAACCGGCCTGATGAAAGACTTTATGGATCGCCAACTGCCGCTGGTCCAGCCGACGATCGAAATTAAGAATGAACAGTATTCCCATCCCCGGCGGCGCCCCAGAACCACCCCGACGAAGGCGGTGCTCATCTCGAACAGCGGCTTCCCCGGGCAGTATAACTTCGCCGGTTTGCTGGCCACCTTTAAAGTGGCGACCCATGGCCGATTGGCTGGGGCGATTTTGTGTACCCAGGGGCCGCTGCTTGAAAATCCGGATTTACCCCAAGTCAGCGAGCCTTATCTGGCAAAGGTAACCCAGGCCGGCCGGGAGCTGGTGGAGCGCGGCATGATCGCTCCGGAAACCGAAGCCGCGCTGAATAAGGACTTGATTGATCCCCAAATTTATTTAGATAACGCCAACCAGCATTTCAAAAAGATTACCGCTCAATGAGCTCCACTTCTCGCATCTCCTGTGAACCCCAGCCATGGAAAAACGCATCGGGTTTTCCGATGCGTTTTTCCATGGCTGGGGAATGTTCCCACCCTAACTGGAGTTATAAAAGCCATGGGATAAAGTCTGCCGAATCAAAAAAATCTTTACGCAGTCAATTTTAACGACTTTATCCCTTGCTTCTCTGCGCTTTTGTGTTCACCCTGCCCTTCGGCCAGGGTTTATCACAACGCTTCTAAAAGCGCGCCAAAGATTCTGCTGCTCAAGTATTGAAACTAGCGCTCGGACCCGTTATACTTAAGATTGTTTCCGCAAAGTACTAACGGAGGAATTCCCAGGATGGAATTGTTTCTGACCGCAGTGGGTCTGGGGTTGGCTTACAATGCGGCGCCGGGAGCGGTCAATACCGAATCGCTCCGGCGCGGCTTAAGTTATGGCTTCCAGCCCTGTTTTAAAGTTCAAGCCGGCGCCTTGATCGGCGATCTGATCTGGGCCATTATCGGCCTGACCGGGACGGCGCTGCTCATCCACATTGTCGAGATGCGCATTCTCCTGACCATTGTCGGAGCGACTTTTCTGATGCGGCTGGCCTGGCTCTCGCTGAACGAGGCCCGCAAGTTGCGGGACAGTTCGGACGCGGCGGAGACCGGCCAGTGCACCAAAAACTTCAGCACCGGCGTCTTCTTCTCTTTGGCGAGCCCGCTGGGGATCGCCTTCTGGAGCGGCGTGGGCGGCGGGTTGCTGCCGCACAGCCAATCCTTGAACGGCATGACCCTGCTCACCTTCTTCATCGGTTTTATCGTCGGCGGCTCGCTGTGGTGCCTCGGCTTCGCGCTCTTTGTGGCCCTGGCCCGGAATTACGTCGGCAAACGGGTGTTGCGCGGCATTTATACCGTGTCTAGCCTGGCGCTGTTCTATTTCGCGCTGGAGATGATCGGCAATACCTGGCACGCGGTGTTGTTGCCGTATTTGTTAAAACCGAAAGTCTCCGACGCCAAATCGTAAAACCGACCGCTTCCCCTTCCCCCAACCGCGGCGGGGGAACAATCCCGCCGCGAACCCGCTTCCTCAGGACGGTTTAGCGTCGGCAAAGACCTTCCGGAAATGAAACCCGTAAATCGAATAGGTCACCGCCAGCGCGAAGGCGCGCGGCCGTTTCCGGACGGTCCAGCCCAGCAGCTGCCAGAAATAGCGCCGTTCCTCGCCGAAGATGCCGATCTGGACCAGCGCCCGCGTCAGGGCATAGAGATCGCGCCAGCTCATCCGGAGCGATTTCTTGGGAAACGGCCGGTACTCCAGGAGAAACTCCTTCACCCGCCGGTAGTAATATTCGGGGGCGTAAATGGTGGCCACCACCTTCCGGTAGCCGTCGATCAGCATCTCCCGCGGCATCTTGGGGATGAAATTCAGCGAACCGTCGGTGTTGTTGCCCAGGCCGCCGTCCCCCTGCAGCAGCCGTTCCTCCTTTTGCAGCCGCTGGTAGAGCAAGGTGCCGCGCATGGCGTTCAACAGCCCGACCATGGCGGTGACGATCCCGCTGCGCTGGATGAATTCGATCTGTTTCTCGAAGATGGTCGGCGGATCGTGGTCGAAGCCGATGATGAAGCCGCCCAGCACCTGCAGGCCGAAGCGCTGAATCTTCTTGACCTCGGCCACCAGATCGCGCCGCTTGTTCTGGTTTTTGCTGCACTCGGCCAGGCTCTCCTCGTTCGGGGTTTCGATGCCGATGAACACCATATCGAAGCCGGCGGCCAGCATCATGTTCATCAGTTCCTCGTCATCGGCCAGGTTGATCGAGAGCTGGGTATAGAAGGTGAACGGATGTTTATGGCGCGCCATCCATTCGGTCAGCGCCGGCAGCAGTTCTTCCTTGAGCTTTTTGGCGTTGCCGATGAAGTTGTCGTCCACCATGAAGACATTGCCGCGCCAGCCCTTCTGATACAGGCTGTCCAGTTCCGCCAGAACCTGGGCGCTGCTTTTGGTCCGCGGCACCCGGCCATAGAGCGCGGTGATGTCGCAAAATTCGCAGTTGAAGGGACAGCCGCGCGAATACTGGAGGCAGGTCGAGGCATAGTGGCGCAGCTCCACCAGATCCCAGCGGGGCACCGGCGTCTGGCTCAAGTCGGCCCACTGGTCCGAGGTATAGACCCGGCGCGGCGCGCCGTTCTCCAGATCGCGCAGGAACTCCGGCAGCGTCAGTTCGGCTTCGTTCAGGATCAGGTGATCGACCTGCGGGAACTCCTGCGGCTCCGCGGTGAAGAGCGGGCCGCCGGCGATGGTCTTCACGTCCAGCGCGCGGCAGCGTTCGATCACCTTGACAGTGGACGCCTTCTGGACCGCCATCGCGCTGATCAGGACGTAGTCGGCCCAGCGCAGATCGCCGTCGCTGAGCTTCCGCACGTTCAGATCGACCAGGCGCTGTTCCCATTCGGGCGGCAGCATCGCCGCCACCGTCAGCAGGCCCAGCGGCGGATTGGTGGCCGATTTGTTGATGAAGCGCAGGGCATATTTGAAACTCCAGAAAGTATCGGGATAACTGGGATAGACCAATAATATCTTCATGGGCGCTCCTTTCTGCATGCTCGCTCGGTATTCATCGGTAGTAAAATTAAGTATAGGCGTCATCCCGCCGGATTATCCCTATTTTTCGAATGTCGCCACGGTTTCTTGAGGCGGTTTCCGGTCAGTCGGCCGGACTGTTGCGGCCGATTTTGATCAGGCGCAGATTGGAACGGGAATTGCCGGCCGCTACCGAACCGTAGACCAGATTCTGCTGGAGCAGATAACAACTGACGTTCCAGGCCTCGTTGTTTTGGGTTATGGTAAACGATAACGCGCCATCCGCGCTTAAACTGACGTTGGCGATGTTTAAGGCTTCAAAGCTATCGGCCGGGGTGCCACTCGTCATATAATCGGTGACCTGATCGGTCTGGGAGCGCTGCGGCGCGGTGAAGATCTTGAGTTTCCCGCCGCTGACGAGGATCTGCCATTTGGCCAAGGCATAGTTGGCTTCGTTTTCGAAGCTCCAGATCCCGTCGAAGTTGTTCAACAGTTGTTGCGGGGTATCTCCGACGGGCGTCGGATTCTTCAGGAGCTGCAGGACGTTTAGATTGCGGGAGATCCGTTCCGACAGCAGCGCCGCATTGCGGAAGTACCCCTGGGCCGCCCCGTAATTGGCCATCTTCAGCATGTCGCCGCGGGCCGAATCGCCCAGCGCGCTCTGCTGATCGCCCTGGCGGCCGAGCAGATCGGCGCGCTGTTTGAGCGCGACATTCTCTTTTTCCAGGCTGCTGCGGAGATTCTCGCGCAGCTGGGGCAGGCGGCCCCGGTAGGCCCGCAGGCCACTGGGATCGAGCCGCAGTTGGACGGGAGCGCCACTGCCCAGGACCGACTGCCGCCGGTCCTGGTCGGAGAGGAGCTTGTGCATGGTGATGGCCTCGTTCAGCTCGCCGTCCATGACCCCCTGCAGGCGCCAGGTGCTGACCCGCTGTCCCTGAATGGTCCGGTCATCCTGCCAGACCAGCCGGCAGGTCTTGCGGATCACGTTGAGGGTCGACCGCTCCCAGGCAGTAGGCTGCAGTTCCAGATCGAAACCGTCGCCGTTGTCCCGCAGCTGGATGATGGGCATCCTGCCTTCGATCTTGCTCTCAATGACATAGCCGTTGCCGCTCCGGGTGATTACCCAGACATCGTTGGTCGTCGCCAGGTTCTGTTGAATGGTGACCGCCCATTGCCCCTCCAGGCTCCGCCCGCCGTCGGCGAAGGCCACTCCGGCGACCATGCCGAAAACGAGACCGAATCCGATAATGAATCCGAGTAAGCTTGATTTGTCTTTTTTCATTGTCCCCGCCCTTCCCCCCTGTTCATTCAGAGCTTTCTTCGCTGGAATGGCGCAGATTCCTCCCCCGACAATCCCAATTCCCGTAAATTTAAACCAGCGCCAGCTTACGGGCGTGAAACATCCTCTTCAAAACATCCGGCCGCTTTCCCGGACACAATTTCTTGAGCCGATTCCGTTCATTCACTTGCTGAAAATGCTTATTCAGTTACTGAATGAACTTATTTAGTTACTGAACATCTTCATTCAGTTACCGAAGATGTCCATTCTGTTACTAAAAATGTTCATTCAGTTACTGAATGAACTCATTTGGTTACTGAATATGCTCATTCAATAACTGAAAATGTCCGTTCTGTTACTGAACATACTCATTTCGTTATTGAATGAACTCATTTAGTTACCGAATATCTTCATTCGCTAACTGAATACGCTCATTCGGCAACTGAAATTCTAACCGGAATCCCGTCCAAAATTGATCCGGGAATCGCAGCGGCCGATGCGCCGGGCCGGGGCTGGGCCGCGGTCGCCGGAGGAGGTTTGCCGCGGCGCCGGGGAGCGCGACAAAAAACTCCCGCCGCAGCGAGAGTTTCAGTTGCATATCCGGTAGTTTAACGATGGCCCAATCGTGCCGAGGCGGGCGATCGGCGCGGCTTCAGGTCTCGCTGTAGACCGTCTTGTCCTTCAAAATGACGTCGTGGGCGCCGCCCTCGATCAGGCTGGTGGAAGAGACTTGGGTGATCCGGGCGGTCCGCTGCAGCTCGCGGATGCTCAGCGCGCCGCAGTTGCACATGGTCGACTTGATCTTGCTGAGGGTGATGTCCAGGTTCTCTTTCAGGCCGCCGGCGTAGGGGACGTAAGAGTCGACCCCTTCCTCGAAGGAGAGGCCTTGTCCGCCGCCCAGGTCGTAACGCTGCCAGTTGCGGGCGCGGTTGGAACCCTCGCCCCAGTATTCCTTGACATAGTTGTTGCCCAGCTTGAATTTCTTGGTCGGGCTCTCGTCGAAGCGGGCGAAGTAGCGCCCCATCATCACGAAATCGGCCCCCATGGCCAGCGCCAGTGTGATATGATAATCATGGACGATGCCGCCGTCGGAGCAGATGGGAATGTAGATCCCGGTCTCCTGAAAATACTCGTCACGGGCCGCCGTCACTTCGATCAGCGCCGTGGCCTGGCCCCGGCCGATCCCCTTCTGCTCGCGGGTGATGCAGATCGAGCCGCCGCCGATGCCGACCTTGACGAAGTCCGCGCCCGACTCGACCAGGTAACGGAAGCCTTCCCGGTCCACCACGTTGCCCGCACCGATGCCGATCTGGCCTTCGAAATTGGCGTGCACATACTCGATGGTGCGGCGCTGCCATTCGCTGAAGCCGTCCGAAGAGTCGATGCACAGGACGTCGGCGCCGGCCTCCACCAGGGCGGGCACCCGTTCCGCGAAATCGCGGGTGTTGATCCCCGCGCCGACCACGTACCGTTTGTGCTGGTCCAGGAGTTCGTAGGGGTTTTCCTTATGGCTGTCATAGTCCTTGCGGAATACGAAATAAAGGAGGTTCTGATGCTCATCGATGATCGGGAGGCAGTTGAGCTTGTGATCCCAGATGATGTCGTTGGCTTCGGAGAGGGAGATGCCTTCGTGGCCGTAAACCAAGGCGGCAAACGGCGTCATGAATTCGCTGATCGGTCGCTCCAGGGCGTCCCGGCTGATCCGGTAATCGCGGCTGGTGACGATCCCCAATAATTTGCCGTTGGGGGAGCCGTCGGCGGTGATCGCCACCGTCGAATGACCCTGGCGCTCCTTCAGGGCCAGGATGTCGCGGAGGGTGTGGCGCGGGGTCAGGTTCGAATCGCTGACCACGAAGCCGGCCTTGTACTTCTTCACTTTGCGGATCATCTCCGCCTGTTCGGCGACGGGCTGCGAGCCGTGGATGAACGAAATGCCGCCCGATCGGGCCAGGGCCACCGCCAGATTGTTGTCGGAGACCGACTGCATAATCGCCGAGACAATCGGGACATTCATCGTCAGCGCCGGGGCCTCGCCGTTCCGGAATTTGACGACCGGGGTCGACAGATCGACATTGGCGGGAATATTAGCGGTGCGGGTCAGATTGGGGATGAGCAAATATTCGCTGAATGTCCTGGATGGCTCCGGATAATAGAAAGCCACAATTAACCACTCCTTCATCGGGTTCACCGTTAAAACTTTTAAGTTAAAAAATATCATATCGAATGTCGCCGCATTTGTCAAACGATATACAATAATCAATGCTATCGATTCCTCGGAATCGGCGCGTTTGGAAATCAGCAACCGATTTTACATAATCCGCCTAAAAAATACGCTCGAAAGAGGTCATCCAATGATCTATATCGCAATTTTCGGCGCCATCATGGTGCTCATCGGTAACAACACCAAAACCGCCTATAGCAAGCCCTTGATCATCTCCGGAATGGCCGTAACCGCCTTGGGACTGGTCCTGATGTGGGTCTTCCACGAAGTACCGCGCTGACGCCGGACGAAAGCCCTCGCCGGCATGAAAAGGCCGTTCCCCTGGGAACGGCCTGCCGGTTTAGTTCGCGTCTCGTAGCCTATGCCTGATTGATCGCGGAAATCGTGAACGCCTCCGCCGGCGGCAGACTGCCCGTCCGGCTTCGAACGGTCACGCGCTTCTCCTCCCCCGGCCGCAGGTCGAAATAGTTGTCGCTGATCTGGAGGTCTTCCAGTCCCCGTTCGACCTCGATCTTGACGAACTTCGCGAAGCAATCGGTGCGGATCGTAAACTGGAGGCGATCCTCCGCCACGTTTTGGCATTCCACCGTCAAGCGGCAGTGCGGCAGGTTCAAATCCTTGTAATCCTCGAAAAAGAGGATATTGGAGTAAACCGCCGGATCCCGGGGAACGACATAGAGAAATTCAAAGTTGGTATAGGTTACGTTCAGATGATTCTTCGAAAAGGTCTTGAGCTTAGCCGCCTGGTTGGCCGGAACCGCGATCTCCAGTTCGGTACGGTACTCCTGATTGCCGAAGAAATCGGCCAGCCCGACCTCGACCCGGTCCCGGTACTCATGGAGCGTGTCATTGACCGCCCACAGCGAAACGTTGTCCGGGCCCTCCTCTTTAAAGGAAAGCATAATGGGCTGATAGGCCCGGCGCACCGCATAATAGGCGGCTTTGGGCCGGCCGTGGAAATCGACGATGCTCCAACTGATCGCCGGCCAACAGTCGTTGATCTGCCAGATCAGCGCGCCGCTGCAATCCGGTTTGCGCCGCCGGTAATGCTCGACTCCGAATTTTAACCCTTCGGCCTGGGCCAGCATCGACAGATCGATGTATTGGCGCAGATCGGAGGGCATCCCGGTATAACTCTGCATCAGCAGGAAGCCCCGGTTGGGCCGCTTATCCTTGTTGCGGTAGCGCATCCCGAAACTGCCCCAATACAGCTCCTCCTCGGGCAGGCAATCGCGCAGCGTCTGCAGGACCGGCGCGGCATGGAGCCCGAATTCCGAGATAAACTTGCCGTAGTCCGCAGCGTATTTCTTAAAAGAGATGCCGGCGGGCGTGTTGTCGACGCCCATCCGCTCGCCGTGAAGGTGCGGGTAGACCTGGCCCGCCCAGACCTGCCAGTTGTGTTTGTCGCCCTCGTCGTCGCTGTTGGGATCGTTGCCGCCAAAAGGCGAGCTCGGCCAGTACAGCCGCGCGGGATCCAACTCGGCCAACAGCTCCGGCATCAGGTCGTGATAGATCTTCTCGCCATACAGCCGCATGTCCGGCAGATCGGGCAGCTTCTGGCCGTGGATCCATTGGATCTCGTTATTGCCGCACCAGATGGCCAGCGACGGATGGTTGCGCAGCGCCTGGACGGCAAAGCGGATCTCTTCCTTGACATTGCCCATGAACTCCGGGTCAAAATCGGGATAGGACGAG
This sequence comes from Bacillota bacterium, assembly GCA_023400055.1. Classification (GTDB taxonomy): domain Bacteria; phylum Bacillota; class UBA4882; order UBA8346; family UBA8346; genus Hydrogenispora. Next base: position 151,239 of record JAEXFN010000011.1, on the reverse strand, counting down.
CAGGCGAACATGAAATCCTGCCAGACCATGATCCCCTGGCGATCGCATTCCCGATAGAAGCATTCTTTCTCGTAGATGCCGCCACCCCAGACTCGCAGCATGTTCATGCTGCCCTCTTTGGCAATCTCCACCCAACGGCGGTAAGTCTCCGGCCCGATGGTGCCCAGGAAATTATGGGCCGGAATCCAGTTGGCGCCCTTGGCGAAGCTCTCCACGCCATTTAGGACGAAGGTGAAGCGTTTCTGGCCGTCCTCGGTCCGCTGCCGCACCGTGAGGGTGCGGATGCCGATTTGCGTGGCGTAACTGTCGACCGTCGCGGCGCCGGCTTTCAAGGTGACGGTCAGGTCGTACAGGGCCGGCTCGCCCAGGTCATGGGTCCACCAAAGCTTGGGGTTTTGCACCGGCAGGCGCAGCGTGGCCCGGCCGTCGCGCAGCGCGACGCTGGCGGTCACCAGTTGTTCGGCGCGGCTCAAACGGATCTCGGCGCCGAGTTGGACCTCGGGCCGCCAAGTCGACGCTGCGATCTCCAGCACCAGCTCGGCCTCGTCCTGCCGCAAGCTTGCGGTGTAGGCGAAGACGCTGTCGATCTTGGCCGTTTGCCGGATGTTGAGCGCCACATCCTTCCAGATTCCGGCGGTGATGATCCGCGGACCCCAATCCCACCTGAAATTCATCTGGGCTTTGCGGACCCAGGCCCGGTTCGGACTGTAGGAATACCACATTCCCGGATGATCGCAAGCCGCAGTCGCGGCCATCACCGAATCGAAGCGCACCGCCAGCTGATTGCGGCCTGGCAGCAACTTGGTCGTGATCGGGAAGAGCGCCGGGGTAAACATATTGGCATGGCGGCCCAATTCGACGCCGTTCAGGTAGACCGTGGCCAGCGTATCCAGGCCGTCCAGCTCCAGTTCCACCAGCTCATCCTCGGCCAATCCCCGGTCCCAGGTGAATTCCTTCCGGTACCACCAGACTTTATCCTCGATCCAGCGGCAGGCTTCCACGTTGGTGGAGTAAAACGGATCGGCGATCCGGCCGTGCCGCAGCAAAGTCGAATGGACATCGCCGGGGACCTCGGCCGCCAGCCAATCCTCATCGGCCGTAGTCATATGTCCGATCGCATCCTGCGCCGAATTCCGCTCGCAACAGCAAAGCTGCCATCCTTCATTCAACAATCGCTTCATATTTCTCCCCTTCTTGTGAGGCAATGTAAAGCGCCCGGCAGGACATGGCCGTCCTTTGGGGCGCTAACTTTGGGCGTGTTTTTAAAACCCGTTGTTCTTAATGACCTCCCGGTACCAGAGCGCGCTCTGCTTCCAGATCCGCCGCTGGGTCGGGTAATCGATATAGATCAGTCCGAACCGTTTGCTGTAGCCGTGGGCCCATTCGAAATTGTCCATCAGCGACCAGACATAATAGCCGTCCAATTGAACGCCGGCCGCCAAGGCCCGATGGGCGGCAGCGAAGTGCCCCTCCAGAAATTCGCAGCGGTCCGGGTCGGCGACGACCTCCCCGCCCTCGAACGCATCCGGGAAAGCCGAGCCGTTCTCAGTAATAAAAATGTGCGGATGATTATAATCGCGGTCGAGCCGGATCAGCAGATCGGTCAGTCCCTGTGGGGTGATCTCCCAATTCATCTGGGTATACTTGGAACCTTCCGGCTTGACCTCTTCGAAGGGCAGCACCGGATGAACCGCAGCATATCGGACCACTTTCCGGAAATAATAGTTCACGCCCAGGAAGTCCATGGGAGCGGCCGCGATCTGCTCCATATCGCCCGGCCGAATCAGCGGCGCATTCAGTTTTTCCCGATAAAGATCGAGGATATCCTGGGGATAAGTCCCTTTTAACACCGGATCCAGGAACCAGCGGTTGTTGTGTCCGTCCACCAGCGCAGCAGCTTGCCGGTCCAAATCCGAATCCGAAGCCGAGACGCAAGGATAAAGGTTGAGCGTGATCCCGATCTGGCCGTCATGGTATTTGCTGGCCCGGTAGGCCTGAACCGCCCGGGCATGCGACAGGATCAGATGGTGCGAGACCTGGACCGCCGTGGCCAGGTCGGTGAGCCCCGGCGCGTGCCGGCCCTGGAAATTGCCGGCGAAAGCCACCACCCAGGGTTCGTTGTGGGTGATCCATTTCTTGACCCGGTCGCCCAAAGCGTCAAAGAGGCACGCGGCATAGGCCGCGAAATCGTCTACGATGGAACGGTTCGCCCAACCGCCGTTCTCCTGCAGTGCCTGGGGCAGATCCCAATGGTACAGCGTGACCATAGGTTCGATCCCGTTCCGCAACAGCTCGTCGACCAACCGGTTATAGAAATCGAGTCCTTGCTGATTGACCGGGCCCCGGCCGCTCGGGAAGACCCGCGGCCAGCTAATGGAGAAGCGGTAGCTTTGCAAGCCCAGTTCCTTCATGAGCTGAATGTCCTGCCGGTAAAGATGGTAATGGTCGCAGGCCACGTCGCCGGTGTCGCCGTTCATGATCTTGCCGGGGATATGGCTGAAACGGTCCCAGATGGACTCGCCTTTGCCGTCCGCCGTCGCGCCGCCTTCGATCTGGTAGGAAGCCGTCGCCGCGCCCCAGATAAAATCCTTTGGGAAAATCAACTGAGCCATTGTCACAACTCCTTTTCAGCTTTATTGTAAAGGTTAAATTGCTTACCCTTTGACCGCGCCGCTGGTCATTCCGTTGATGACTTGCTCTTGCAGGATCAGGTACAACACGATGATCGGTATGGAGGAAATGGTCAGCGCCGCCATCAGTTCGGCATAGTTACTGCTGTAAGCGCCCAGGAAATTATAGAGTCCGAGCGGCAATGTCTTTTTGACGTCGTCATTAATAAAGATCAACGCGAAGGAGAATTCCTTCCAGTTGTTCAGGAAGTTCAGGATGGTGACCGTGGCGATGGCCGGTCGCGCCATCGGCAGGATGATCGTGAAAAACACCCGCGGGATCGAGCATCCGTCCATCACCGCCGCCTCGATGATGGCGTTGGGGAACGAACGCATGAAACTTTCCAAAATAAAAATGGTAATTGGCAGGCCGAAGGCGGTGTAGGAAAAGACCAACGACCATTGGGTGTTTAACAAGTGCAAACTCCGCATCTGGATGAAAAGCGGCACCAGTACCGACTGCAACGGAATCAGCATTCCGATGATAAACATGGTATAGATCACTTTTTGCAAGCGAAAGTCGAATTTCGACAAGATAAACGCCGCGGCGGCGCTGATCAGCACCGTTAACACGATGGCCGCCGTGGCCACGAATACGCTATTGAAAAGATAAATTCCGATCTTTGCGGTCTGCCAGGCATTGACGTAGTTCTCCAAGTGAAGCTCGGTCGGTAGCGAAAAGATATTTAAGGTAATCTCGGCATTGCTTTTAAAGGACGTATAGAACATCCAGACGAGACAGAATAAAGTCGCCACACTCAGCAGGCTGAGTATCAGATATAAGGCCGGTTTCTCCCAACGGTTGCGGTCCTTTGGCAGCAGGCTGCCGCCATCGGCCGTTTTTAGCTGAGCATTCATGCTATTCCCCTCCCTCGTCGGCTTTGCTGCGGCCCATCAGTTTCTGGCTGAACAGAATGAAGCCAAAGCTGATCACGAAGATGACCAGTGAGATCGCGCTGCCGTAGCCGTATTTGTAAACCGAAAAGGTCTTATTATACATATAAGTGGCCATTAGCTCGGTGGCATGGGCCGGACCGCCCTGGGTCATTACAAAGACCAGGTCGAAGGAACGCATACTGCCGGCGATGCACAACACTACCGCGGTTTTGATGGTGGTCCACAGCATCGGCAGGGTTATCCGGAATAATTTCTGGGCCTCGTTGGCCCCGTCGATCGCGGCGGCCTCCATGATGTCGCTGGGGATGTTCTGCAAGGCGGCCAGGAAGATGATCATATAGAATCCGATGAACTGCCAGATCACTACGCCGCTGACAGTGAACATCGCCAGGCGCGGGTCGCCCAGCCAGTCCTGGGCCAGCCATCCCAGGCCGATACGTTGCAGCAGGATATTGACCAGTCCCATCTGCGAGTTGAGGATGGTCGACCACAACAGGGCGATGACCACGGTCGAGAGGATCATCGGAATGAAGAACACCGACCGGAAGAAGCTGGCTCCCCTTAACTTCCGGTTCAGGATGATGGCCAGGATCAGCCCCAGCGGCACCTGCCCGAAGACCGAGGCCAGGACGATGAAGATGTTATTTTTAAAGGACAGCCAGAAGATCCCGTCCGTCAAAATATCCTTAAAATTCTGGATGCCGATATAGATCGGCGCGCTCAAACCATTCCAATCATAAAAGCCGTAAAAGAAGGAGCGGAAGATCGGATAGACGACCAGCACCAGATAGAACAAGAGCGCCGGCACCAGGCCGATTACGATATATTGCTTACTTTTACTGGTGATATACATTTTCTCACCTCTAGCGAACAGGATTAAAACCAATGAAAAAGGGCAGGAAGGCGGATGACTCGTCAATCATTCGACATCCCATGATCTCAAGCCGGTCCGCGTTCCATACCCTTTTGACGATCAGTGCTTCATGGATTGTGCGGCGTTCCGTTACTTAATCGCCGCTTGCAATTGTTTCGCCAGATCCTCCGGCTTTTGCAGGCCCATCATCACGGCTTGCAAACCGTCGTTGATGATCTCGGTCTGTTCGGAGTTGAGCGCCGAGTCATACACGGTTACGAACGGATGCTTTTTGATCAGGTCGACCAATTTGGCGAAGAGCGGGTCGACTTTGCTGGGATCGATCTCCACGTTTTTGAAGGAAACCGGGATGCTGTCCTTCACATACAACTGTTGGGCGTTCTTGTCGGTGACGAACTTGATCAGTTTCTTGATGGCTTCCTTTTGTTTCGGCGAAGCCTTGGCGCTAATTACGATGCCGGTAGCGCTGACCCCGGACATGACGTTGGGATCGCCCTTGCCGCCTTCGAAGGCCGGCAACACGCCCATTTCAAGATTCTTTTTCAAAGACTCGGGGGCTTTGCTGATCATATCGGTCAACGCCCAGGAACCGTCGATCATCATGGCCGCCTGGCCGCGGTAGAAGTAATCCCGCATCTGGACGTTGTCCAGGCTGTTGTAGTCTTTGTTGAACGCGCCGAGGTCGGTCAGGGTCTTCAGGTCTTTCAAAGCGTCGACAAACGCTTTGTCGGTAAACTTGGCGCCTTTCTTGTCGAGCACGTTATCCAGCCAGGCGCTTCCCGTGCGGCGGTTGGCCATCAGGCTGAAGATGGTCGATTGCGCCGGCCATTTGGGCTTGTTGCCGAGAGTGATCGGGATGATCCCGTTCTTCTTGAAGACTGTCACGACATTGAGCAGTTGTTTGAAGGTCTTCGGATAAGCCACTTTGTATTTGGCAAACAGAGCTTTGTTGTAGTATACGATCGATGTGACCGACACGCCGATGCCGGCGGAATAAGTCTTGCCGCTCACGGTGAATTCTTTCAGGGCCGGGGTCACGAAAGAGTTTTTCCAGTCGGGATTCTGGTCGAGCAGATCATTGATATCCGCCAGCAGACCGGCTTTGGCGAACTCCTGGGTCATGGCGTTCGGCCACAGCACGAAGGCATCCGGCAACTGGCCGGCGGCCGCCAGGGTCTTCAGCTTGGTCTGGTATTGATCGCGGGGAATCTGTTCCTCGACGACTTTGATATCCGGATATTCCGCGCTGAATTTCTTGAGGATCTCGTCCATAAACGGAGCGCGCATATCGGCGCCCACGTAGGAATGCCATAAGGTAAACTTCACCGGTTCGCTATCGGCGCCAACCTGGCTGCCGTAACCCACGATACCAACCAACATCAAACCCGCCAAAAACAGACCGAACATTTTTCGTTTTCTCATTGGAATCGGCACCTCCCGTTATCCTTGTATTCATGGTTTGATAAGACTAATTCTGAAAAGGTTCCTTATTTGGAGCGCGCGCTTGGAACATTTTCATTATATAATTTTAAAGCGATGTTAAGAATCCAGAATTCTTCGATTGTATCGGATATTCTTAGAACCTGGAGATGTGGGAGCTTTTTCCTGTTATCATGGCGCGGGATGTATATTTTCGGTTACTTTTTCGGTGCGATTAACGGTTCAGCCCGTGGTAATCGGTGGGGGAAACGCCGGTAATCTTCTTGAACACGCTGCTGAAATACTTGTAATCGCTGTAGCCAACCATGTCCGAGACTTCGTAAACCTTGTATAAATTGTCCGCCAGGAGCTCAGTGGCTTTGCGGATCCGCACCCGGTTCAGGTAATCGGTGAAGCTCTCGCCGCGCACCTTCTTGAAGATATGACTGAAATAATCCGGGCTCAGACAGACTTGTTCGGCGACGGCCTTGACCGACAGTTCCTCGGCATAGTGGCCGTCGATATACTGCAGCGCCTTCCGGATCGCCACATGATAGCCATCGTCCTTCTTGGCCGCGACATAGCCGAGGATCGTGGCGGTGAATTGGCCCAGCCAGCCGTAGATTTCATCGGGAACGGCCGAATTGCGCAGTTCCCGGTAGAGCCGCTCGTTGCCGGACTGCCAGTCGCCGGGCAAGGCGATGCCGTCGCGCTGCAAGGCTTCCACCACCCGGTCGGACAGCTCCAGGCAGACATTGCGCAATTGCTCGGCGGCCATTTTTTGCGCCGCCAGCTTGCGGGTGATCTCCCCCAAGGCGGCTTGGGCCTTGCTCGCGTCGCCCAGCCGGATGGCGTTCAGATAACGCTCCGACTCGGGATCCAGCTCTTTCTTGGCTTTGATCAGGAAAAACTCGGCCGAGAAATCGGCTTCCATCGTCCGGACCAGCTCCTGCAAGACCCGGGTCAGCTCTTTGACTCCCACCGGTTTGAGCACATAATCGGAGACTCCGTATTGCAATGCCTTCTGCGCGTAGGAAAATTCATCGTAACCGCTGAGGATGATGATCTTGACGCGCGGCATGATCGCGCGGACCCGTTTGATAAACTCCAGACCGTCCATTTTGGGCATCCGGATGTCGGTCAAAATGATCTGCGGCTTGGTGGCGGCCACCACCTCCAGCGCCTTGAGGCCGTTCTCGGCCGCGCCGACCAGTTCCATCCCCAGCTCATGCCAGGGGAAAGTGGCGGCCATGCCTTCCCGGATCATCTTTTCATCATCGACGACTACGACTTTGAGTAACGCCATGGGTCTCGTTCCTTTCCAGATATTTGGGTATCCGCACCCGCACCCGGGTGCCCTGTCCCGGCGCGCTCTCGATCTCCAGACCGTAGCGCTCGCCGAAGTACAGCCGGATCCGCTCATCCACGTTTTTCAGGCCGTAACCGCCCTTTTCGCCGCTGCTTTCGTGAAAGATCTCGCGGATCTTGGCCGCGCTCATCCCCACGCCATTGTCGCTGACCTCAAAGACGATCGCCCCGGCGACTTCCCTCCCGGTGATCGTAATCTTGCCGACCCCGTCGATCTCAGCGATGCCGTGGTAGAGGGCGTTCTCGACCAGCGGCTGCAGGATCAGCTTGATGGTGTGATACGGGTAGAGCACCGGATCGATGGCGATCTCGATCTGCGGCTCCTGGTCGTAGCGCATCTTTTGGATGAACAGGTAGCTGTTCAGATGCTCCACCTCTTTTTCGATGGTGGTGATCTCATTGCCCTTGTTCAGGCTCAGGCGGAACAGCTTGGCCAGCGCCTCGACCAACTCGCCCGACTTGGAGGCGTTCTCCTGGCGCGAGGTCCAGTAGATAGTATCCAACGTATTGTAAAGAAAATGGGGATCGATCTGGGCCTGCAGCGCCTTGAGCTCCGCTTCCTTCCGTTTGAGCCGGGTCTTATAGACCTCGTCGATCAACCGCTTCAGACGGCCGATCATGCGGTTGAAGCTGGCGGCCAGGGTCCCGATCTCGTCCTTCCGTTCGATATCGATCACCACATCCAGGTCGCCCCGTTCCACCCGTTGCATCAGCCCGGTCAGTTTCTTGATCGGATCGGTCACCTTGGAGGCGATCAGGTAGGATAACATCAGGGCCACCAGCGAAGCGAGCAAAATGACGGTCAGGATCAACCTGCCGATGAACATGCTGTCCTTCAGCAGTTCGGCGAAGGGGACCACCTCGACGTAGATCAGGCTTTGTTCGTTCGAAGTATAATAGGTGATCAGCATGTCCCGACCGCCCATTTTGCGGCGGTAATACCCTTCCTTGCCGCCGAAGACCGGTTTGAAGAAGGGCTGATCCTGCAGGTACTGGGATATTTTGTCCTTATGGGAATGGGAGACGATGTAGCCCTCCTGGTTGGCGACGAAGGCATAGCCGGTCTGGCCGATCCGGATATCCCGGTAGAGCCGGTTGATGAAACTTTCATGGATATCGATGCGCAGCACGCCCAGTTTCCGGGTCAGATCGTTGATGTCGTTGATCTGGCGGTAAAAGGAGATCACATATTGGTCCCCCAGCGGCTGATAGTAGCGGCGGTAGGTTGGCGTGATCACATAATAACCGCTTTTGGGGATCTTCTTTTCATACTGGGCCACCAATCCGCCGCTCAAATCCTGCGAAGGCCCCTCGGTCTCCAGCTTCAACCCATTGGCGCCGTAAATGTTGATCGAGGCGATGAACGGCTCGGTACCGGTCAGGTTGGAGAGGTTCTCGTACAGCCGCAACTTGATGATATCGTCGGGCGCGCCCTGCAGCTTCAGGAAGGTGCGGACGTCGTTGTTGGCGATGATGAACAGCGAAATATCCTGGACATAGCCCAGCATCGAGTGCATGTTCTTATCGATCTGTTTCAGGGTCTCCACCGTCGAGTCGCTGACCATCTTCTCGGTGGTCTGCTTGGTCCAGCTATAGAGGAGCCCCCCCACGGTCGAGAGCAGGACGACGATGAGCAATATGAAATAAACCGTCAGTTCCGAACGGAATTTGCGCAATTTTGCGGGCCTCCTCACGGCGCCATGCGGTGCGGAAGGGTCGGCGGCCATGGGCCGACCCATCTTTAGATATTCCATGCCGATGATGGGCATCCTGCCCCCTGGGCTGCGAAATTTACTGGAAATGCGTTTTTGCCAATCGCGATGTAAAAATTTGAAAAAAAGGGGCTTTTCGCGGCCAGTGACCAAGACTCCTTGCCGCGCGGCAGAGAAAGAAAACCGGAGAACCCTCGATCCATAACCTTAAATCCGGAAATCTCAATTTTTCGATCCCTAAAATACATTTTTCAGAGCGATATTTTTATTATCCGGAGCGATTTTTTAATTATCGATCCCGATATTTAAATTATCCGGAGCGATATTTTGATTTTCGAGATCAAAATATTAATTCTCCGGATCGAAAAATCACTTCTCATAATCGATTTATTAACTATCGAGACCGATTTATCAATTCTTCCGATCGGAAAACCAATTCTTCCGATCGAAAAAATAATTCTCGGGCCGGAAATTCTATTTTGGCGGACCAATTTACTATTTTCCGACCATCATCATTCTTTCGGCCGAAAGGTCATTCTCATTCCCGGATTAAAAAACCATCCGCTTCCGGCCATTCCTTGATCGCATGCCCTAAATCATGAGCCGATCGCCAATTATCCGTTCGAATCGCATCATGGGCCGAAAATTGCATTCGCGATTACAAAACGCCGCATATGATATAGAAAACGGATTGCAACGACCTGGGCCGAATCCCGTCATTTACGCAAAAAATTACGGCTTTTTGTTATTTTCGGGCCATCAGGCGCTACAGAATGAAGGTCATTGCATCGGAAAGGAGCTGGTGAATTTGGCAGATATCGCTGAGAAGATCATGATCACCATGAGCCGCGACGGCAAACCGATCAGCGCCGAGTCTCCGGCGTCCGGCAAGAAGCGGATCGTGATCGTCATCAACAACCAATTCACGAACTCGCCCAATACCACCCAGATCGCGAGCGGGGCGGGCAAAAACAGCGCGGCGGGCAACAACGCCGCCATCGATTCATCCAATACCCAACAGCAACAGAGCGTCGGAGCGCAAGGCAAGGCCAGCAACCTCGGCATGAAGGGCAAGCAGTCCGAGCCGGAGGAACAGCCCGGGGGCGGGCATGACGCCGAAGAGCTTACGCTGGTCATCAACAATCAGTTGAACGAGACCAGCGGGACCTCCGCCGCCACCCAAGTGGCCAGCGGCGCCGGGACCGACAGCGCCAGCGGCACCAATGCGGCGCTGGCGAGTTCCAACACCAAGCAGCAGCACGCCGTCGGCGGCGCCGAATCGGGCCGAGCCTTGAATCGCGGCATGTGCAGCCGCCAAAAAAGCAAACGGCGACTCCGCCCGCTCGGCCAGATTAAACACCGCCCGGAAAACCGCTAATCCCATTGCCGCCCCGCCCAAAAAAGCCCCGTTGCGTAGCGTAGTCAAGTCGCGCTGAAACGAATCAGCGGCTGGGCCGCGCCCGACGGGGCTTTTTTATTGGGCGGCGCCCCGGTCAGCGACCGGAGCGCTCGTCAGGTCCATAAGCTTTAAGCGGGTTCAGGCTCCGAACAGTTCCCCGACGTTCTTCAACTCCTTGCGGATGGCGATGCCCTGCGGGCAATGGCTCTCGCAGCGGCCGCATTCCACGCACTTGGAGGCGGGCGCCGCGTTGGTCAGGGTGGACTGGCGCAGATACATCGCCTTGATCTGCGGATTGGCGTCGAAAACCCAATGATCGTTATAGAACGAAAAGGAGCCCGGAATGTTGATCCCGACGGGGCAGGGCATACAGTAGCCGCAAGCGGTGCACTGGACCTTGACCCGCTCGCGGAAGACGGTCTTCACCCGGTCGATGGTGGCCAGCTCCGCCGCACTGAGCGAATCGGGCCGGGCATCCCCGGCGATCTTGACATTCTCGACCACCTGTTCCATGGCGGTCATGCCGCTCAACACCACCGACACCTCGGGATGATTCCAGACCCAGCGCAGGCCCCACTCCGCCGCGGAACGGCCCGGCGCGGCCCGCTCCAGGAGCTCCTTGGCTTCCTGGGGCAGGTTGACGATCTTGCCGCCGCGCAACGGCTCCATGATGGTGATGCCCAAGCCTTTCCCGGCCGCGTACATCAGGCCTTCCTTGCCGGCCTGGTATTTTTCGTCCAGATAGTTGTATTGGATCTGGCAGAAAGACCAGTCGTAGGCATCGACGATCTCCTTGAACAGCGGCAGCTGGTCGTGGAAGGAGAATCCGGCGTACTTGATCCGGCCGTCCCGGATGGCCTGATCCAAAAACTCGGCGACGCCGCACTTCTTTACCGTGGCCCAGGAATTGACGTTCAACGAATGCACCAGGTAGAAGTCGATATGATCGGTCTCCAGCCGCTCCAACTGCTCATTCAAATACTTATCCATGTCGGCGCGGCTCTTAATCAGCCAGCTGGGGAGCTTGGTCGCCAGCTTGACCCGCTGGCGGTAGCCGTCCCGCAGCGCCTTGGCCACCAGCGGCTCGCTGAAGCCGCCGTGGCCAAAACCGGTGCCGTGGTAAGGGTAGGCGGTATCCACATAATTGACGCCCGCGTCAATGGCGTAGCGGATCATCCGGATCGCCTCGGGCTCATCGATATGGCTGGGATCGTCGCCGACGATCGGCAGCCGCATACAGCCAAACCCCAAAATGGAAACTTGCTCGCCGGTCTTGCCAAACGTCCTGTACAACATGTCCATTCCTCCAGTTTGTATGAATAAAGTTGCTCAAGCTTCGGGCGCGCTTTGCGGCGATGGCCGCGGCGCCGAAGTTCAATAGATCTGATCTTCCCGGAGCTGATTGATAAGTTCCTGTCCCTGGCGGTAGCGGGTCAGATTATCCCGGAACAGCTGGACCGTCTTGCGCAAGGTGTTCTTGGAAATGCCCGCGCCATGGGGCGTCACGATTACATTCGCCATCTGCCACAGCGGATGATCGGCCGGCAAAGGCTCCCGGTGGAATACGTCCAGCACCGCCCCGGCGATCTGTTTTTCCTGTAGCGCCTGGATCATGGCGGCTTCATCCACCGTGTCACCGCGGGAGATGTTGATGAACACCGCCGTGGCTTTCATTTTCTGGAATTCGGCCTTGCCCATCAGCTGATAGGTCTCCGGCGTCAAGGGCGTGGCCAAGACCACGTAATCGCTTTGGGCCAGGGCCTCATGGAGCCGTGCGCTGCCCCACACCTGATCGAAATCGGCGACCGGTTCCGGATGCTTTTTCAACCCGATCACCCGCATGTCAAAGGCGCGGGCTCTCTTGCCGATCTCCCGGCCGATGCTGCCGACGCCGATCACGCACAGGGTCTTGCCCTCCAGATCCTCGCCCGGGCTGACCGGCTGCCACCGGCACTGATGCTGCTCCCGGATGAAACTGTGGTAATGATGGCTCAGGGCCAGCATCCCGCCGAGCACGTATTCGGCGATGGGCACGGCGTGGACCCCTTTGGTGTTGCTCACCAAGACGCCCTTGGCGTGCAGCGCCGGGAGCGGTAGCTTTTCAACCCCGGTACTCACGCTGAATACCCAGCGCAATTTGGGACTGGCCGCCAGCATCTCGTCGTCGATGGGAACCGCGTATTCGCCGCCGCCGATGGTGATGATAATTTCCGTCTCCGGGAGCAGCTTCAGGGCTTCCTGTTTATCGTGGCATTCATAGATCTTGGCGCCCAGGATCTCTTCCAGAGCCGCGATATAGTTGTTGGTCCAGTGAATCAAGGAAATGACCATCGCGTTTCATCCTTTCGAGTAAACCGCTCCCAGCGGCGCGTTTTAAAAAAACCGCCGTTTCATCGGTTGGCTTTTGATTCGTTTTAGCTTTCGCGTCCCAAACTTTTCAAACTGGAACAAACCGGGACAGCTTAAGTATATTTCCTAGAGTTTACTCTAAGTCAAGAGCAAAAATAAAAAATTCATTGCTTAGCGTGTTCTTTAACCGCTATAATATGTATGACCGGCTTTTGAAGGGCCGCGCTCAAAGGAGTGCCGCCGTGGGTTATTCGATCGGAGCAGTATCCGAAAAGTTTAATATTTCTCCCTACACCCTCCGTTACTATGAAAAAGAAGGCCTACTGCCTTCGGTGCAACGGGAGGGGAACGGAAAACGGCTTTACAGCGAGACCGATCTGGAATGGATTCAGGTGGTTTGCTGTATGCGGGCCACCGGCATGTCGATCGCTTCCATCAAGGATTACATCGCGCTCTGCCTGCGCGGCTCGGATACCGTTCCGGAACGGCGCCAGATCATCCTGCGCCAGAAGGAGATCATCGAAAATCATCTCCAAGAGTACCAAGCGTTGTTGAAGATCGTCAATAAGAAGCTGCAACGCTATGACGAACTCGCCCGAGCCGAGTCCGAGATGGCCGGGCCGCCCGCCAAAATTGGAAACCGCGCTCATCACAAAAAGAACCCTTGATTTCTCAAGGGTTTTAACTTGGCCGGGCCGTGAGTTCGTGAATCCGGGAGTCGGCGGGCAGTCTCGCCAAGGGCATTACCGCTCACAGAGCACCACAATCTGCCAGGGCGCGGTCTGGGCCGGGATGCTCCGGGTGGTTGGACCGTAAACCACGATCAGATCGCGGTTGGCCGGATTCCCCCCGAAAAATTGCCCGTTCTCCAGCACGATCGCGGTCGACGGCGCGATGTTCAGGCGCAATGTGCCGTCCCCGCTCAGCAGCTGAGCGTCGAAATAATCGACCTTCACACTGCGGCCCGGATCGACGCGCGCCATGACAATCGCCCGGAACTGCGGCGGATAGATCAGCGGCGTGGCCGCATTGGCGTCATAAAACCCGATCACCGTATCCCCGGGCATGATCATGGCGTGATCCACGAAGTACGTGGTCGGCGCCACCACGAAATTGACCACGCCGCCGGCGCCGTCCTCGACGGTCATCAGCCGATAGCATCCCGCGCTTGCGGCGATCCCCGCCCCGAAATCGCTAATGCCGGTCACGACGCCGCTGAAAGATTGAAATAATGCCATCGTCAAGCCCCCCACATCAACTGAAATCCGCATATATACCCATAGCATAATATGTGGGCGGCGGCCCGGATGTTATTCCCGCGATCGAAAAGCGTTGTGATAAACCCGGTCCGAAGGCCGGGGTGAGCACAAAAGCGCAGAGAAAAGAAGCAAAGCAAGGGGTAAAATCGTTTCAAAAATCTTTCCAGCTCGTTTCCCGTTCTTCAAGCCTGGATCTCATGGCTTCTAAATTGGGTATCGTACAGCTTTTTATACAAGCCGGCCTTGGCCAGCAGTTCCTCGTGCCCGCCCCGCTCGGCGATCCGCCCGTCCTCCAGCACCAGCAGCAAATCGGCCGCCATTACCGTCGACAGACGGTGGGCGATTACGAAACTGGTCCGGCCTTGCAACAGCGGCACGATGGCCTTCTGAATGTACATTTCGGAGACCGAGTCCAGCGCGGCAGTGGCTTCGTCCAGAATGATGATCCGCGGGTCTTTGAGGATCACCCGGGCGATGGCCACCCGCTGCTTCTCGCCGCCCGACAGCTTGACGCCGCGATTGCCCACGATGGTGCGGTACTGCTCGGGAAAAGTCATGATCACCTCATGGATATAAGCCGCCTTGCAGGCCTTCACCAGCTCCTCATCGCTGGCGTCCGGCTTGCTGTAGCGCAGGTTGGCCGCGATGGTGTCGTTAAACAAATAAGGCTCCTGCATCACGATGCCGATCTGGCGGCGCAACGATTCCAGGGTCACGTCCCGGATATCCGTGCCGTCGATTTTGAGGCTTCCTTCGGCTACCTCGTACAGCCGCGGAATGAGATTGGTCAGGGTGGTTTTGCCGGCGCCGCTGGCCCCGACCAGGGCAACCATGGTTCCCGGCGCGACGCTGAAGCTGATCTGCTTTAATACTTTATCTTGCCGGTTATACGAAAAACTGACCGCTTCGAAAGCGACCTCGCCCCGGATGGGCGCCAGCGCCGCCGCGCCCGGCCGGTCGACGATCTCCGGCCGCTGATCGAGATAGGCGAAGATGCGCTCGAACAATGCAAAGGAACGGGTAATATCGATATGGATGTTGGAGATCTGAGTCACCGGCCCGTACAAGCGCGTCAACAGCGCCACGAAAGCGATGATGCTGCCGACGGACATTTCGCCGTGAATAAACAGATAACCGCCGTACAGGTAAATCAGCAGCGGGCCCATGGCCGCCAGGCTATTGATGGTCATCAGGAACCACCGGCCGGCCAGCGACTCCTTGATCTGCAACTTGACCACCGCGGCGTTGGCCTCTTTAAACTTACCGTACTCATCGGCTTCCCGGGTGAAGATCTTGGTCAGGATGGCCCCGCTGATGCTGAGCGTTTCCTGGATGATCTGATTGAGCTCGGCGATCTTTTCCTGGCTTTGGGAGGCGATCTCCCAGCGGACCTTGCCCACCTTGCGGGTGGGGACGATGAATACCGGCAGGATCAGCATCCCCAGCACGGTCAGCTTCCAGTTCATCGCCAGCAACACCGCGGCGGTCGTCACCAAGGTGAAGATGCTGCTTAAAGCGTTAACCGCCGTGGCGTTGAAAACGTCCTGAATCCCGTCGATGTCGCTGGTGATCCGGGTGATAATCTCGCCGGGCTTGGCGGCGGCGAAAAAACTGACCGACATATGCTGCAAATGGTCATACAGCTGATTTTTCATGTTGAAAGTAATGTGCTTGGCGATCCAGGTGTTGAGATAGCTCTGCCCCACCTGCAGCAAACCCAGCAGGATCGTAGCCGCCATGGCCACCGTCACCAAAATGGCCAGCAGCTTGAAGTCCCGATGCGGCAAAGCCAGATCGATGATGCCTTTGATAATCACCGCGGGGATCAGCCCGAGCGCGGCCACGATCAGAATCAGCGTCACCGAGACGGCCAATTGCCTCCAGTACGGCGCGAAATAGCGCAAGATCCGGCGGACCATGGCCATAGTGATCACCGGCTTTTCCGAACTGTCGTCGATAAATCTGATGCGGCCATAACCTCTGGGCATGACGATTCTCCACGATTCGAGTAATCCGCAATGAGGGAGCGAATCCTATTCAATCATAGCACGATGGTTTGCTTTTGGACATGTTTTATTGGCGTGAACGCGCCGCGCCTGAGGCGGGTCAACAATTCATTGGAAGTCTATCCCGAATGATTCAGGATGCTCCCCCGGTTATTGGGCAAGGCTGCTTATTCGCTGTATGAGTTCACTCAATTCCTATGCAAACATCCCCAATCGCTGAACAAGCTCTTTCAGTCACTCAACAAGCTCGCTCAGTCATTCAACAAGCTCTTTCAGTCATTCAGCAAGCTCGCTCGGTCATTCAGCAAGCTTGCTCAGTCACTCAACAAGCTCTCTCAGTCACTCAACAAGCTCTCTCAGTCGCTCAGCAAGCTCTTTCAGTCACTCAACAAGCTCGCTCAGTCACTCAGCAAGCTCTTTCAGTCACTGAACAAGCTCGCTCAGTCACTCAGCAAGCTCACTTAAGGCGGACGCAGTCCCTTCCCGAGGCCCGACACTCATGAGTTGAAACGGTAGCCCGTCCCCCACAGGGTCTCGATGAATTCGGGATTGGCCGGATCCTTCTCGATCTTCTTGCGGACCTTCTGAATATGCACCGGCACCGTCGCCGAATCGCCGTAATAATCATTGCCCCAGACCGCGTCGAAAAGGTGCTCTTTGGTGAAGACGATGTTGGGATTGGAGGCCAGGAACAGCAACAGTTCATATTCCTTGGTGGTCAGCTGCACTTCCTTGTCGTTGACCAGCACCTTGTGGGAGACCGTATTGATCTCCAAGCCCTTGTGGTTGATGATTTCGTTGGCGGTGGCGTTGCCCTTGAGCCTTTCGTAGCGCCGGATGTGGGACTTGATCCTGGCCGCCAGTTCGGCCGGGCTGAACGGTTTGGTCAGATAGTCGTCGGCGCCGTAATCCAGACCCCTGATCTTGTCGATATCCTCGCTCTTGGCCGAGACCACCAGCACCGGAATCTCGTATTTGTCCCGTACTTCCTTGATGATGGCCAGGCCGTCCTTTTTGGGCAGCATCAGATCGACCACGATCACGTCATATTGGCCGGAGAGCGCCGCTTTGGCGCCCTGCTCGCCGTCCTGGACGATCTCGGCCCGGTAACCGTTGAGTTGCAGATAGTCCCGTTCCAGCTCGGCGATGTTCAGATCGTCTTCGATAATCAAGATCCGTTTCATGACGATTCCCTCCCTTGGCATTCCGCGACCGGCAGCCCGATGGTGAAGCAACTGCCCGCGCCGGGCGCGCTGGTCACCGCGATGCTCCCGCCGTGGGCCTCCACCAGCTCCCTGGCGATGGCCAGGCCCAGGCCGGTGCTGATCGTATCCTTGGACTTGGTCCGTTCGGGATCGATCCGGTAAAAGCGGTCGAAGATGAAAGGCAGCTTATCCTCGGGGATCCCCGGCCCGTTGTCGTGCAGTTCCAGCCAGACCTGGCCGTCCCGCCGATAGAGCGCCGCCCGGATGGCCAACCCGTTTTCCGGGCCGTATTTGATGGCGTTGCCGATGATATTGCGGACCGCCTGGTGGATCCGCTTGCGATCGATGCTGACCGGGCAATCGTCTTCCAAATAATCGGCATAGTCCAGCCGGATCTCTTTCTCCTCCAGTTCCAGACGGAACTCTCCCATCAAGTCGTTCATAAAATTACGCACGCCAATGGTTTCAAACTGGAACTCCAGTTTCGCCAGATCCAGCTTGGAGAAGAGGAACAGGTCGTCGATCAGCCGGTTCATGTATGCGGTATTGTTATAAATGATCCGCAGGTATTTGTCCCGGTCCGCCGCGTCCAGATCGGCCCGCTCCAGGATGGCCTCGATGTATCCCTGGATCGAAGTCATCGGGGTCTTCAGGTCATGTGAGATGTTGGCGATCAGGGTCTTGCGGTTCTCCTCGTATTCGGCCTTCAGTTTCTCGCTCTCCAGCAATTGCCGGGCCATGCCGTTGAAGGAGGCCACCAGCAGCGTGATATCGTTCAGGACATCGCATTCGACCTGCACATTATAGTTCCCCTTGGCGATCTCCTCCACCCCCTTTTTCAGCTTGTCAATGGGGTTGAAGACCTGCTTTTCCAGCCGCCAAAGGAAGAAGACCTCATAAATTCCGCCGATGCTTAACAAAATCGCCACGATGATCCCCAGCGTCCCGATGCCCAGAAAGCGGATGAGCAGATACCAGAGGGCCAGATTGATCAGGATGGAGACCGGCCGGACGTATTTCAGGCGCCGGTGATAGTAGTAAAAGTGCTGGTATTTCTGGTATTTTCGGAACGAATCCAGCTGCTGGCGGTTTTGGCGATTCAAGTGCGGATGATCCGCGTGCGAGTGGCCCGGATGGGGATGGCCCGGGTGAGGATAGCCCATGCGCAAATCGCCCCGACGGTGATACTCGGCATGATCCCGCATCAATTCCCTGATAAATTCCTGTCTTTCCCGGTGGCGTTCCATATTGCGGCGGCGGATCTCAGCCAGCCAACGTTCCAGTCCCCTGGGCCGGTTCATGATCAAATTTCCCCTTTTTTATTCTTGTGGACTGATCGCTAAATTTTTTATAGCTTATCCATTAAAATAGATTGCGCAAACCGGAGCGAACCCGCTCCGTTCAATCCGTCCCCAACCCGATCATATTATAAATGGCGAAAATGCGCAAATATTGCTTAGCCGAACCGCCGTATTCCAGGGTCGCCAAACCCGCGGCGCGGCGGTTAACGATGGCCAGCGGCCGTGCCAACGCTGTGCCGCGATCGCGCGGAGGGTGGTATCTTCACACCACCCTCCGCCGGCTGCCAAAAAACAAGATCGCTAAGACGAAATCTGCGGTCCCGCTTCACAGCAAGGCCCTCAGCGCCGCGCTTACCACTCCAGACTCAGCTCGGCCTTTACGTCCCACTCGCGGGCCGCCCCATCCTCATTTTGCACGCCGTGCAGGGCCCAGGCTACTTTTTCGATCTGATACTGTTTATTGATGATCACATTGATTTCCAGGTCGGGATCTTCGAGCTCATGCAAGGCCTTGATTATTGCCGGATGCGGATGTTCCTCGAAATGGCGTCGGATTTCCTCTTGGTTCATTCGCTCGCGCATGGCCCGCCGGAGTTCCTCGGGAATGTCCGTCAGGCGGAGCGAGAGCGCGAAGGTCCGGTCTTCCTCGACCAATTGAATGTTGTTGAACAGTTGTAACATGAACGCGGCCCGGTCCAAGCCCTCTTTGAAACCGCCGCCCGGTCGGCCGAACTGGTGATGACCCCATCCCGGCTCCCCAGCGCCCTGGGCGCGGTCCGGCCCCTGAAACATTCCGGGATGGCAATGGCCGTGCCAATGGCGCATCATGCCCGGATGCATGGGACGGCGGAAATGAAAGTCGTTGAGATTGGCCTCGGTACTGCTCTCATGCTTCATTTTTTTGCCGTCATAATCGTATTCCGTCTTAATCTTGGAACGAAGCTCCCCGGTAATGGTATTCTTCAGAAATTCGGTGTCCAGGTGAAAGACCGGGGTCTGATCCTTCCTGGCCTCCACCTGCAAAGCGCCCTGAAAAACTTCCTCCGCCCGCAACGCCTTAACCACTTCGTACAGCAATTGAACTCTATTCATTTGAAACAGCCTCCTTTGGTTCGAATGAGGTCATTATAATATGGGACTTTAAAAACATTTGAAAGCAGTTATAAAAAAAGTATAAAAAACCCTAAAAACTTTATAAAACAGCGCCCGCCGGCCGGCTTTCGCCCTTGCTCAGCCATTTATCAAGCGCCGTATCCCCGGACCCCGGCATTCATTAATTTTCAGGCATCTTCCCAATGATTCGATCGGTTTCATCGATTTTTAACAATTTTTATGTGATATTAATGTTATATTATAAGAAATACATAACATAAATCTTCCGAGTATTAAGCGTTAAGAAGCCAATTGTTGGTTTCATATCAATGATTTATGTCATGTTTGTGAAATTACTATGTCATACATTGCTACAATGATACAAAATGACCGAGGTTTCACGGATGTTTAAAAACATTAAAATCAACCGGATCAGCGATGAGATAGCCTTTCAGATCAAACAGTTGATTCTGCAGAACCAGCTCAAATCCGGCGATAAGCTCCCCACCGAGCTTGAGTTGGCGGAGAGGTTCTCGGTCAGCCGGACCGCGGTGCGCGAAGCCTTGTTCAGCCTCGAAGCCCAGGGCCTGATCGAGCGGAAAAAGAGCGGCGGAACGATCATCAAACAGTTCAGCTCCGCCAAGCTGCTGGAATCGATCGTCTTCGCCCCCAAAAACGATCTGGAGATGTTCGCCGATTTCATGGAGACCCGGGCCGTATTGGAGGCCCATGTGGTGGTCCTGGCGATCGAGCGTGGCCTGCCCCAGGACTTCGAGCTGGTGGAGCAGTCGTTGAGCAGCCTGGAGACGGAGATCCTCCAGGGCGGCGACGGCGTCGCCTCCGATGTGATGTTCCATCAAAGCCTGGCCGCGTGCACTCACAATCAGGTCTTAATCACTTTGATCACCTCCATTAGCGACATGCTGCGGCTCAACCGCCAGCAGACCCTGCAATATCCGGGCCGGTTGCTGGAATGCCTGAAGGAACACCAGGCGATCTTCGCCGCGGTCCGGAGGCAAGATAGCGCCGAAGCGCAACGGCTGATCCGTTTGCATCTCGATAAAGCCCTCAAAATCGCTTATCGACTGGCCAATAAATCAATCTAACATCAGAGGTGAATCAGAGCCATGGGAAAAACCGAAGCGCTGTTAGAAGTCTCCGAATTGACCAAGCAATTCAAGGGCCTGCTGGCCGTGGACCATTATCATTTGGAGATCTTTCCGGGAGAGATCGTCGGATTGATCGGTCCCAATGGCGCCGGCAAAACTACGGTCTTCAACCTGTTAACCGGCATCTTTCCTCCGACATCCGGGCGAATCCGGCTGGGCGGCCTGGAACTGACCCGGCTCCGCCCCGACCAGATCGTCCGCAGCGGCCTGGCCCGTACCTTCCAAAACATCCGCCTGTTCGGAGAGTTGAGCGTCATGCAAAACGTGCTAGTCGCCGCACAGCTCCATCGGCCATACCGGCTGAGCGACGCCTTGTTGAGCAGCAAACGCTTCAGCGCTGCCGAAAAGGATCTGGCCGGACGGACAAGGCAGTACCTGGATGCCCTGGATCTGGGAGATTATCGCGAGCAACAGGCCAAGAATCTTCCTTACGGCTTGCAACGCAAGCTGGAGATCGCCCGGGCGCTGGCGACCGGACCCCGGGTCTTGCTCCTGGACGAGCCGGCCGCCGGGATGAACCACCAGGAGAGCGTGGAGCTGATGGAGACCATCCGCCGGCTCCGGGACCGCTTCCAGCTGGCGATCCTGCTGATCGAGCACGACATGCACGTGGTGATGAATCTCTGCCAGCGCCTGCAAGTGCTGTGCTATGGCAAAATCATTGCCGAAGGGCCGCCGGCTGAGATCAAAAATAACCCGTTGGTGATCAATGCTTATTTGGGGAGGTCGAAGACCAGTGCTTGAACTGAAAGAGCTCGATCTCTTTTATGGCAATATCCAAGCGGTCAAAGCGCTCTCGCTCGAAGTCCGCCAAGGCGAGCTGGTCGCCTTGCTCGGCGCAAACGGCGCGGGCAAAACCAGCACCCTGCGGGCCATCTCCGGAATGATCAAGCCCCGCGGGGGCCGGATCCTCTTTCAGAATCAAGATCTGAGCCGGATCAGCCCCCATCAGATCGTCGGCCTGGGTCTGGCGCACTGTCCGGAGGGGCGAGGCATCTTCGCCCGAATCAGCGTCCTGGAGAATTTGAAGATCGGCGCTTATCGCTTCAATGATCAAGCGCAGATCCGCCAGGACCTGGAATGGGTCTACGGCTTATTCCCGATTTTGGCCGAGCGCCGCAAGCAGATCGCCGGCACGCTATCCGGCGGCGAACAGCAGATGCTGGCCATCGGCCGGGCGCTGATGTCCCGTCCGACCCTGCTGTTGTTCGACGAACCGTCGCTCGGCCTCGCTCCGCTGGTGACCGAAACGATCTACCGGGTCATCGCCCAACTCAAACGGGATGGCAAAACCATCCTGCTGGTCGAGCAGAACGCCTATGCCGCGCTGGAAGTGGCCGACCGCGCTTACGTGCTCGAAACGGGTTCCCTCAAGCTGGCCGGCACCACCGCGGAACTGCTTCAGAATGAAGCCGTGAAAAATGCGTATTTGGGAGGGTAAACCTTAATGAGTCTCACTTATCTGATTCAAAACACCATCGACGGCTTGAGCCTGGGCAGCATCTACGCGTTGGTCGCCATCGGCTTTTCATTGACCTTCAGCATCCTGCGGTTGATCAACTTTGCCCACGGCGATATCTTGATGATCGGCGCTTATTGCGCACTATTCTTCATCCTCGGTTTCCAGCTTCCCTTGTGGCTGGCCCTGATCCTGGCCATCGGCTGCGCCGCACTCATCGGCATGTTGATGGAACGGATCGCTTACCGCCCCCTCCGGGGAGCCAATGACGTAGCCGGGCTCATCGCCTCGCTGGCGGTTTCGATCCTGATCCAGAACACCGGGATCATGACCGTCTCGGCCCAGCCGCGCAAGTTTGCGATTCCCGAAGCCTTGAGCATCATCCATAACTTCGGCAATATCTCGGTCAGCAACATGACCTTGCTGATCATTGGTCTGTCGCTGGCGCTGATGGTCGGATTCTCGCTCTTCGTCACCAGGACCAAAATGGGCGTGGCCATGCGGGTCTGTTCCGAAAACATCGGTGTGGCCCAACTGATGGGGATCGACATCAACCGGGTGATCGCCGCCACCTTCGCCCTAAGCTCGGGAATGGCCGCCGCCTCCGGAGTCCTGCTGGCGGGCCAGTACGGCCGGATCGAGCCACTGATGGGCTTCATTCCCGGTCTGAAAGCCTTCGTCGCCGCGGTCATCGGTGGCATCGGCAGCGTCTCCGGAGCTGCCTTGGGCGGCTATGTCCTGGGATTGCTGGAAATCCTGCTCGTGGCGCTGCTGCCCCCGGTTTGCTCCGGCTATCGCGACGCCTTCGTCTTCATCCTGTTAATCCTGGTTTTGCTCTTTAAACCGTCCGGACTGCTGGGACAGGTCGAAGGGAGAAAAGTATGATGAACCGTACCAGTCGGATTTATAGCGGCGTCTTTCTATTGCTGGCCACGGGGGCGCTTTACATCCTGAATCAGTGTCTATCGCCGTACTACATGCGCATCATCAATCTGATCGGCATCAATCTGATCCTGGTGGTCAGCCTGAACCTGACCAACGGCTTCTGCGGCATCTTCTCGCTGGGACACGCCGGCTTCATGGCCGTGGGCGCCTATATGACCGCGATATTGACCATACCCGCGGCCAAAAAAGCCTTCCTCCTGCCCCAGTTGCCCGGCTGGCTGGCCGCGTTGCAACTCCCTTTTCTGCCGGCGTTGCTCCTGGGCGGGCTGGCCGCCGCGTGCTGCGCCTATCTCATCGGCTATCCGGTGCTGCGTTTGCGCGGCCACTACCTGAGTGTGGCCACCCTGGGCTTCCTGGTGATCATGCAGGTCTGCGTCACCCAGTTGGACGGTCTGACCCGGGGCGCCCGGGGTCTGAACGGGCTGGAACCCTTCACCAATATCTGGTGGGTATGGGCGGGGGTGATTCTTACGGTCTACGTCGCGGTCAAACTGATCCATTCCGCCTATGGCCGGAGCATGGTGGCCATCAAAGAAGACGAACTGGCCGCCGAATGCCTAGGCGTCAATCTGGCCGCCCATAAATTGCTGGCCTTTTGTATCAGCGCTTTTTTCGCCGGGATCGGCGGCGCGCTGTGGGGTCATCTGATCACCGTGATCACGCCGGGTTCCTTTTCCTACAGCCAAACCTTCAACCTGGTGGTCATGTCGGTGGTGGGCGGAATGAGCAGCATCAGCGGCGGGGTGGTCGGAGCGCTTTTAATGACGCTCGTTCCGGAACTCCTGCGCAATGTCGAGCAAGGCGTCACCTTGTTCGGAATGAGCCTGCCGCCACTGTACGGGCTCAGCCAGGTCATCCTGGCCATCGCCTTAATCCTGGTGATTCTGTTCCGGCCCAATGGCTTAATGGGCCGCCAGGAATTTTCCTGGACATATTTTCAGCGTAAAATCCTTCGCAAAGGTGGTGATCTGTCCCAATAAGCCCCAATAAAAGGTCTCTTTCACCCGCACACCCAAAACTACATCGAATGGAGGAATTTGCAATGAAGAGGTTTTTTCTGCCGTTATTATTGCTTGCTCTGGTATTCGCCCTGAATGTCTCGGCCGCTCCGGCTCCCATCAAGGTCGGCGCCATTTTCAACGTCACCGGGGATCAGGCTTCATTGGACGGTCCGTCGCTCAACGGTTTTAAATTGGCCGCCAAAGAGATCAATGCCGCCGGCGGCGTCTTGGGCCGCAAGATTCAAGTGATCAGTCTGGATGGCAAGACCGATCAGACAGTCGCCACCAACGCCGCCTTAAAACTGGTCAACGTCGAAAAAGTGGTCGCCATCGGCGGCCTCAGCGACTCCAACTACGCGCTGGCGGCGGGGCCCATCGCCCAGAAGGCCAAGATTCCCTTCGTGACTTCCGGCGCCACCTTGCCTTCCCTGCCGGAACAAGTCGGCGATTATTTCTTTATGGCGCCCTACGGTGATAATACTCAGGCCTATGTCGGAGCCGAGTTCGCGGCCAAAGATCTCAAGGCCAAGACCGCTTATGTCCTGAAAGACACCGCCATGGACTTCACCATCAATCTGGCCGGTTTCTTCGTGGAACGTTTCAAAAAGCTTAATGGCAACAACGCGATCATTCTGGAAGACACCTTTAAAACCGGCGACCAGGATTTTTCGGCGCAGATCAACCGCTTAAAAGCGCTGGCCAAAAAGCCGGATCTGCTGTATATCGCTTCCGGGCCTTCCGAATGCGGCATCATCGTCAAGCAATTGCGGGCCGCCGGCATCAACACCCCCGTCATCAGCGGCGACGGTTTCGATACCCCCTTGCTGATCGAATTGGGCGGCAAAGGCGCCAATATCAATACTTACTTTACGACCCACACTTGTCTGACCAGCGATGATCCGAAAGTCAAAAAATTCGTCCAGGCTTACAAGGCCGAGTACAAAACCGCTCCGGAAAACGCTTTCGCGGCGCTCGGTTATGACACCCTGTATCTGATCGCCGACGCCATCAAACGGGCCAAATCGGTCAATCCGACGGCGATCCGCAATGCCCTGGCCAAAACGGCCGACCTCAAACTGGTCACCGGCGCCATCACTTACGAGCCGGGAAAACGGGTTCCCAAAAAAGCGGTCTCCGTTTTGCGGGTAGAGAATGACCAGTTCAAATTCGTCAAGGAAGTCACCCCTTAAGTCCCGCCAGCCGGGCGCGGGAGCCGCGGCGGCCTTCCGAAAGGCCCCGCGGTTCCTCGCCCAATCCAAAATCGTGAAGGAGGTCGCCTCATGAGCATCCTGCAAAGAATGACCGGCCATCAGTACCAAACCGGCCCAAAATTCGATAAAGCCATCATCGCGGTAGGATCATGCGAGAATCACGGCCATCATCTGCCGTTCGGGACCGACACTTTTGTCTCGGCGCTGCTGGCCGAACGAGTGGCCGAACAGGTCGAGGGCTTGCTGGTCCTGCCGCCCGTCAACGTCGGAATGAGCCAGCACTATGCTTATTTCCCGTTCAGCCTGACGCTGCGACCGGAAACGTTGATCGCGGTTTTAAAAGATATCTTAGAAAGCACCGTTCGAAACGGCATCGAACGGATCTTCATCATGAACGGGCATGACGGCAACATTGCGCCGATCGAGATCGCCGCCCGGGCCATTAAATTGGCCCATCCGCAGGCCAAGATCGCGACCCTGGACGCCTGGTGGGTCACGGCCGGCAAATTGCTGCCCGCGGATACCTTCGAGGTCTGGAACGGTTTGGGCCACGCCGGAGAGGGAGAGACTTCGATCGGGCTGGCGCTCTTTCCGGAATTGATCGAGATGGAACACGCCAAGGGGGTCGTGCCCGATCTGCCCGAGAACATCGAGATCAAGTGGAACTTCGCCGAACTGACCAACACCGGGGCCACCGGCGATCCCAGCAAAGCCACGGCAGCCAAAGGCCAGCAAATGGTCAGCGTATTAGTCGACGAAGTGGTCCGTTTCATCCGCGCGATGGACCGCCGCAATTGGCAATATTCATCCCCAGAATCGGCAATGAATCAACCCTAATCGGCCCTTCGCCGCCCACGTTCCGCCCTTTTACGCCAAAACGCACAAACCCCGCCGTTTCCGAGCGGGATTTGTGCCTGCATCATCATGCTGAAACCGATTCCCTTATTTATTGTCCGGCGGACTCTTTGCGGCGGCGCTTTTTCTCGCTCGAGAAATCGATGACTTTGGCCTTGCCCCGTTCCGCCGCGGCTGGCGCCGGGGGCCGGTCTTCCGAGGGCGGCCGGAGCCGGCCTGCATCGCCGTCCGCTTCGAAGGGCGTTTCCGCCGTTTCGTCGGCCAGGTCGGCTTCGTCCCAGTCATCGTCGTCGAGATCCAGATATTCCTGACTCGCCACGATCATCTGGTGCAGCGCCTGGTCGGCGACAGTGTCCGGGATCGCCTGGTTCCGTTGGGGCTTTTTCCCCTTGCCCGCCAGCAACCAGTTCTCGCCCAGCGGGGTCAGGTCGAATTCGGCCACCGCCGCAAACAACTTGCTGCGCATGGCCTTGAAGTCGGCCAGGTCTTCCAGCAGATCGTCCATCTCCATCGCCGGATCGTAAATCTCCGGATAGAGCGGCTGAATCAACTGCAGGTAATACCCGAACGGCGTGAAGAAATAAAGATCGAGATGGATCTGGATCCACAGAAACTTGTTCAGCTTCTCCAGCTCGGTCCCGTTCGACTGCGCGAACTCGTCCACATCGCCGGTCATCAGCAGGCTGTCCAATTGCTGGAGATCGACACCCATTTTCTTGAATACCGTTTCCATCACTTTTTCGAACTGGCGCGGCTTCCTCAGCAACGCGGCGATAGCCGGGACCGTAAACTCCTCGGCCACTTCCGGAAAGGCCTGGGATAACGTTTTCGAACAGAGCCGCATCGCCCCATCGACCAGCCAGGCGAATTTGCGCGTTTCGTCCCAGCCGCGGAATTCGGCCGCTTTGGCCGCCGGCTTGCCGCTGACGGCGCCCCCCGCCGCCCGGCATTCGAGGAGCCCGGCCTCCAGGGCCAGCAGGCCGAGGATGTTCAGATAATGACGGTCTTCCAGCATGAACTGCCGCTTCAGCTTCTCCTGCTCAGCGGGGGTTAAAATGCCGGGATGCTCCATCACCAGGCCGGCGTCGGCCTTCTGTAACAGCAGCTCCAGATCCGCGACCAGCGGGTGCCGATCGGGCCGGATGCAATGAAGAACGTAATGGAGGCGGCTGATTTTGGTGCCGATCAAGCTTATCTTCAGCGTGGGAACGGCCATGAAGGCGCCGCCGAATTCCCGCTCGCAAAGGGCGTTGACAATGGCCGCCGGGGTTATCGAGGCATCGGGGTCCAATACCGAATAATAATACTTGCGGAACATCTGCTGGACGCACTGGACCAGCGCTTCCTGTTCCTTTTTGGTGGCGTCCCGATACGCCTCCATAAACTGCTCGATAAAGTTGTCGACTATCGCCGTGGTGCTTTTTTGCTTCATCCAAAATTCCGTGACCTGCTCCGGGCAATCCATGATGTGTTTCTCCTCTCCCACCATCTGCTAACCTCAGCGATGGCACCCAGATCGCATTCCGTCCTGAGCCTACCCTGAACCCGGACCCGGACCGGTCATGAACCGGCGCCGCTTCGTCCTGTCCTTAATTGCCAGTATATCAAAAAATCGTCCCGAATTAAACCTATCCGCTATTTCCATTGGAGAACGCCGCTTTCGCGGTTCAAATTCAGCGGCAAACCCGGAAATCCGGGGAGGTGGCCTTTATGGCCGTGCCCGATTCGCAGCCAGCGGCGGTTGAATCTGGGGTCCGGTCGCAAAGCTTTTTTCGGGTAGAAACAGCCCCTTATTCGCAAAAAGAGCTCTTTGAACGACCGAAAGAGCTTGTTGAGCGACTGAAAGAGCTCTTTGAATGACTGAAAGAGCTTGTTGAGTGACTGAAAGAGCTCTTTGAACGACTGAAAGAGCTTGTTGAGTGACTGAAAGAGCTCTTTGAACGACTGAAAGAGCTTGTTGAGCGACTGAAAGAGCTCCTTTATTAACAAAAAGAGCTCTCTGAACGATTGAGAGAGTTCTCCGGACGGCCGGACGAAATGGACTCGGGCCATAAGATGGACTTCAGCCCCGAAAATGCTTTTCTTAGCTTTCCCATCCGGCTCCTACGCCCGCGGCACCGAATCGGCCGGCGGCGGGCATGCTTGCGGCGGGAGGCATCCTCCTTATAGTTTGAAAGCCTCCTCGATCTCGCTGATCTTGGCATCGTCGATGATGGCGATGGGCCCGATATTCTTGGAGGCAATGATCGCCTTGGCGCTGTACTCGGCGACTTCCAGCCGGTCAAAGGCGTTGAGCAGCGTGCTGCCGGTGACGATGACGCAGTCATTTTCGATCATGACGATCGGGTTCTCCTTGGTAAACAGCTCGGCGACGGAGGCCGGCTGCATAAAGCTGGAGCCGAACGGCAGTTTTTGAATGTTGCGCAACATGATATAACTCTCCGGGATGGTCCGCGAATCGAAGCGCTCCTCGGTCACGGCGAACGCCATGATGTTGGGCGGATGGGCGATGATGACCGCGTTGACATGCGGATGCATTTCGTAAATGTACTTATGCAGCAATACCGAACGGCTCGGGACCTTGCCCGCCTCGCGCAGGCCGTTGTCGATCCGCACGATCTCCTCGATCTCGAGATACTTCCGATCCACCATATAGGGGGTGATCAGAAACGACTGCTCATTCAGCCGGGTCGAGAACGTCCCCTGGGTGCTGGTGAAAAGCTGCTGATCGTAGGCGCGGTGAATCAATTCGCACATCTCTTTGCGGGCTTTCCGTTCCTTGCTGGTGAAGAGGTGCGGGATGAACTCGTTCATCATCACATGCTGCTTATTCTTCGAGAGCTCGATGTCTTTCTGGGTCAGCGAAACCGGTTTGCCGATCCGGTTGGCCTCGATCTCCAGCCTGGCGCAGAAGTCGAGCGTTTCAAAGGCCATGAAAGCCCGGAAGAGATCTTCCCCGACCACCACCACGCCGTGGTTCTCCAACAGTACCGTGTTGATCCCGCGTTGCAGGACGGCGGAGATTTTGGCCCCCAGGTCCTCGCTGCCCGGCAGGCCGTACTCGGCCATGCCGATCGCCCCGCAGACCAGGTTGACGTTGGGGATCAGCCGGGTATCGGGAATCTTGCGCACGATGCTGAAGGAAACCAGCGCCGGCGGATGGGCGTGCAGCACCGCCTTGACATCGGGGCGGTTCCGGTAGATCGACTGGTGAAAAGGCAATTCGCTGGATGGCCTATGGGCGCCGACGATCGTCCCGTCCGACAGCACCCGGACGATGTCCTCACTGGTCAAAGAGCCTTTATCGATCCCGGCCGGCGTGATCCAGATGTCGCCGTTATCATCGCGGATCGAGAGATTTCCGCCGGAAGTGGTGGTCATTCCATAGCCGTAAATCCGTTCCATGATCATGACCAACTGGTCGGCGGGGTGCAGCAGTTCGAATTTCATTGTTTTATCAGCTTCCTTTGCTTGACCTTGGCATAAGTAATTTATTTTCACAAAATTCCGTACATTTTGAAAATATCCTTCCGGATCCCCGATAAATTTTCATAACTGTAACTCAACTTTCGCGGCGAAAAAAGGAGGTGAAACTGTGGATATATTAAGTATTGAGAGAAAAGAAAAAGATATATTGATGAATAGCTTGAGTCTAAAGGGAAGAGCTCTTGGATGTCTGTTTCTTTGGCCCACGGTTCCGGCGGCGGGATTACTTTTGGAGCGCCCCAAAAGTAACCAAAAAGGCGCTGGAACCTACGGATTCCCGTCCTCCCTTATGCATCCGGTAATCGTCTTCGCCATCCCTGGCCTTCTGTCTGGCTACTGGGTCCTGGCTTCCGATATCCCCTCCGCTGGACGACCGCCGTTTTTCATCCTCGAAAAGAGGCGTCGCCCGCCTTCATCCTTGAAGGCGGCGGGTTTACGAAATTTAGTGCATCCTTAAAACATTAGACTCATAGCATAAAGAACCAACGAGCACCCGTCTCCAGGGAGGGAGACGGCGCCGCTTCTTTTCAGGAAGAAAAACAGCGGTCGGGGTCGGAAGCCAGAACCCTGTTGCCAGTCAGATTGCCATGGATGGCGGCGGCATTCTAAAACCCCGGATGAATCAGGAGTCCTTGGAACCTCGGTTCCAACTGGGCGGATTCCAAAGGGTGTCCCACTACACCCTTTGGTCCTGGGGGGCGGGGGCAGGAATAGCCCCCGTCGGCCCACAATCGCTTCCAATCACTTTCAGTCACGTAAATCATTGCTTTCTTTTTGTTTCGTAAAGCCGAACTCACGAGTACCTCTCTCTTGGCTCTCCCCGAATCGGGGAGAGTAACCACCATTCTTCGCAGCCCAAAGGCTTTTGAACCCCAGAGCCCGGTGGTTCCCCTTCCCGATTCGGGAAGCCAGAGCCAGGATGGCTTAAGCTTAGGCTCCAAGAGCGGAGCTGACTTAATAATCATTTATCGAGATTACTTATTGATATGATACTATGCTTTATGATTCGGAGAGTTTACTGGTAAATAATCTGCTTGATCTACAAAAGTTGAGGCTGTAAAAAAGCGACTCCTCATCCTCGCGAACGAGAAACCGCAATCCCTCAATTCCCCGGCCGCTCCGGCCGGAGCTTATGATACCCCCGCTCGCCGTAGGGCTGAAGCTTCTCCAGCCACAACTCTTCCAAAGCCTCCAGATCCTCTTTGTAATCATACAGCGGATCTTCATTCGGCTTCAAGCGGTCCAAAATTTCAAACTCGAAATTTTCAGGGCCGTATTCTTTCATTTCCGCATCCAACTGGCGATTGCCGCTCCAGCCCCAATTGTATTTGGCCGCCATCCGGTAGCGGTTCAGACTGCCGTCCAGGTTCGGCGAACTGTTTACGAAGATCTTGCCGTTGACCAGGTTTTTAATCTGATAAATGCCCATATCCCTGGGCTGGTTTTTATAAGCCCGTTTCAATTCGGAATGTCTTGTCGTGGTCCTGCTCATGCTCATGCCCGCTCCTTTCAAAAGCTACCTCGCGGCCTGTTTTTGCAAGTATTCGGCCTTGCGCCGGGCGATGTCCTTTTCCCCGTCAGCCAATATCGCGCCGAACTCCAGTCCGGCAATGGCCGGATCGAAGGCGCATCCGGAGGGTCCGTCCGGATCGACCCGGTAGCAAGAGCCGTCCTGGTTGCGGTCGAAAAAATTCTCATCGACCAGCCGCCGCCGCAAGGTGACATGATCCCAGCCGGAAAAACAGCTCGCAACCGTCAGCCACCGTTGAATCACGGCGTTGACCTCCATTTCGGAATAGCTCCGCTCCGGCGAGAACATCAGCGCGATGCTCTTTAACAAGATCAGCTGGTCCCGGCGCTTGGTCGGAAATTCGCTCATGCCGCTCCGCAGGCACAGGTCGACCAGGCGTTTTTTAAAATTATCACCGGAAATCCAAGGGGTCGCCATGGAATTTCATCCTTTCGCAAAATTGTTATTCGACGGTCAGCTCTTTACCCAATACTGGCTTCCGTCGGGGAGGCGATCCATAAACCCGTATTCAATCAAATATCTCCGTAAGGTGACATAGTCGTCATACGCGCTCTTGAGGATGGCGTTGACCTCTTTCTCGGTATACCTGCGCTTCGGTTCGAACCGCTGCAGCAGTTGCTTCAGAATCGCGATTTTGCGCTTTTCCTTTTTGGGAAACCCGCTCAGCGGACCGGTCACTCCCGATTTAAAATAAGTCTTGAGAATGGCCTCGTTCTCCGTTTCGGTGATGGCGAACCGTTCGTCGACCATGGCCACGCCGGGCGGGATGGCGATGAACTGTTCCCCCTTGGCCGAATGTTCCTCCAGCAGCTCCGTGATGGCCAGGAATACCTTGGCCTGCTTGGCCTTTTCCCGGAATGAAAAACGCTGGTTGCGAATGGTGGAAGTATTGCCGTTCTCCATCCGGGCGGCGATCTCCTTATCGCTCAGATTCTGATAAAAACAGGTCAACAACTCCTTTTGATGCTCAGTCAGCCCGGTGTATTTTTTATCGAGTTCCAATAGAAAGGCGAACGTCGACGAATGCTCCTTGACGATGTGGGTCCGGGCCGCCTTTTCCGCTTCCAGCAAGATGTCGTCCAGCGGATAAATCCGGCCTTTGGTGAATCGTTCGCCGCAAAGGAGGCAAAGATATTCCTCGGCGGCGGGTTCATAACGGTAGCCCTGCTTCAGCTCGGCCAGGCTGGCACCCCAGAATAGTTTGGACAGTTCCATAAAACATTCTCCATTTACGTCTATTATTTATATGGTCATTATATATATTCGTTTATAAAAAGTCAATCTATTTTCCCTGGTCCTCTAGCATCCAAATTTAACAATAAAAAAGCCCCGACCCGAAGTTCCAGGTTGAGGCGTCCGTTTCAATGATAATCGAATCCGCTAGCCGACTTCCTTTTCCAGAAAGCAGACCGTGAAGGGCAGGTGCGCGAATTTCTGGCAGCGGGTCTCCCGGAAGCCGTAGGCTTGATACCAATACTTCAAACGGGTATTTTCATCCACAATGGCGATGGAGACCTTCGCCCCGCCCGCCTGCCGTACCGCGGCAAAGACGAAATCCAGCAACCGCCGGCCATAGCCGCGATGCCGGAATTCGGGGAGCACGGCCAGTTTTTCCATGAAATATAGCGTATCACTGGATTTTTCGATTGCCACAAAGCCGGCCAGCCGCGCCGCGCTGAACAGGCCGTAAAACTGGACTCCCTTCTGGCGCAGCGCCTCCAGACTGGCCAGCTTTAAAAAGGCCGGATTGGTGGGACAATTGGCCTCGGTCAGGCACAGCTCGTCGGCGACGGTCTGAAAAGCGGCCTGGATCACCGCCACGCTTTCTTGCAGTTGGCCATCCTCCGTCACCGGCCGGATGACCGCCTCATCCTCGATGTTTGGACTGGTCAAAACGTTCCCTCCTCGGACTCCCGTCGTTGCCTGGTATTTCGCCGCGGCTGGGGGAATTCCTGTCTCGCTTGAATAATTTTACAGAACGATCCCCAGGAATATTCCCGCCTTCCCAGAATTAACATATTGAAATTGAAACATAACCAAATGAAGGAGGCATTCAATCATGGATCTGATGGAAGCGATTTACGGCCGGCGTTCGATCCGCAAGTACACGGCAGAGGCCGTTCCCAAAGAGAGCATCACCAAGCTGCTGGAAGCGGCCGCGTTGGCGCCCAGCGCCTCGAACTCCCAGCCCTGGTCTTTCACAGTCATTCAAGGCCAGGAACGGCTGCGCCAATATTCGGACCGTTCCAAGGCGCTGTTCCTGCAGTGGTTCGCGGGCAAACCCAACCCCCAGGGTTATCAAAAAGCTCTCTCCCAGCCCGATTTTAACATCTTTTATCAGGCCGGAACGCTGATCATCATCTACAACACTTTGGGGAGCGAGGCGCCAATGGCCGCAGGCGACTGCTGCCTGGCCGCGCAAAACCTGATGCTGGCCGCCCACGGGATGGGCCTGGGGACCTGCTGGATCGGTTTCGCCGCGCTGCTGATGAACGATCCCGCCTTCAAGGAGGAATTGGAGATCCCCCGCGACCACCAGGGTATCGCGCCAATCATTCTCGGCTATCCGGAGACGGTCCCGGACTCGTATACCCGCAAACCGCTGCAGGTCGTCTGGAAGTAGCGGCCGCCAAAGAAGCCCGTAGCGGTCCGCTATTTTCATCCTGGATCATTCCAGTAACTCACTGATCCACAAAGAATCGATCTTTTGTTAATAAAGATCTGTCTGCGACGATTCCAGATCGATCTTTTGTTAATAAAGATCTGTCTGCGACGATTCCAGATCGATCTTTTGTTAATAAAGATCGATCTTCTGTGGATCAAGATCGATCTTCTGTGAATAAAGATCGATCTGCAATGATTCCAGATCGATCTTTTGTGAAGCAAGGTCTGACTTTTGGGGATAAAGATCTTCCCGCTGCGAATCAAGCGCTTCCCGCGACCGTGGCGAACCTGCCCGGCCAACCCGTCGGATTGAGCGCCGTTCCTTTTAAATCTCCTCCACTGCGATGGCGGTTTCCCCGACCCAGCTCGCGTCGGGCCCGAGTTCCTGATAGCCGGTGAGCTCCGGCGCCAGTTTGAGATTGGGCGCATTGATCGCCCAGGTCTGCGGCTCGGGGCAGAAGAAGCCGGCCGCGCCGTCGTCGTTCCAGAGCATCCAATGCCGGTATTCCCGGCCCACCGTATAGACCAGCCGCAACCCCTTGGAACGATCCTCAATGATCGCGCCGTGGAACGGCCGGCCGGCGACGGTCAACTCCTCGACCGTGAAATGGCCGGAGATCGGGGTCCCCTGCGGCAACGCGCCGCTGGTCCGGTAGGCCTGATCGTGTTCGTTCAAGGGCAGCAGCTTCCCGGTGGGCAGAATCCGCTCGGTCAGCTCCCATTCCCGGCCGATCGATACCTTCAGCCGACAATCGGCGGCGCTGCTCCCGGGGTGGAAGGGCACCTTGAAGGCGGTATGGAATCCGACGCCCAGCGGCAGCGGGGTCCGGCCCTGGTTGGTGACGGTCAGCCGCTGCTTGAGTCCGGCTTCGGACAATACGTATTGCAGCTTGAATTGGAATTGGTTCAAATAGGCGCTGTAAGAGTCGGTGGCCGAGTCGCCGCCGAAGACCGCCTCGACTTCGATCGCCGCGCCGACGACCTCCAGCTGGGTCAGGTGCCAGGGGCGGGTCCGCAGGAAACCGTGGATATGGTTGTGGCCATTGGTGTCATTGACGAGCAGCTCCACGGTCTGGCCGGCGATGGCCAGCTTGCCGTCCTCGATCCGGTTGGGCGGGAAGAGCAAGGGGATCCCGTAGACCTGGGGCCGGGCCTTATAGGCCTCGATATCCACTAGATCGACCGGATTGCGCAATAAGTCCAAGCCGCGGCGGCAATCTTTCAAGGCGATCAGCTGGGCGCCGACCCCCGGCACCAATACGGCCTCGTATCCCCCGGCCGTAAGCCGCACGATCGGCTCACCCTGCCAGAAACTTTTTTCAATGTTGGTCGGATAATTTTGTTGAGCGCTCACCGAAACATCTCCTA
The DNA here is from genome assembly GCA_023400055.1 of Bacillota bacterium. Classification (GTDB taxonomy): domain Bacteria; phylum Bacillota; class UBA4882; order UBA8346; family UBA8346; genus Hydrogenispora. Next base: position 116,000 of record JAEXFN010000011.1, on the reverse strand, counting down.
TCGTCGAAAAATAATCCCATGCAATCGTTATCCCGCCGGATCATGCTTTCGCGCATCGGCATCCGAGAAACCGTTGCATATACGTTCATTTTACTACAAATTGTCATCCAAATCCGGCTTTGCGGGACAAAATTTGCAATGATTTCGTCCGAGGGACCATCGAAGCAGCGCATTCATCCCGGCGTTGTTCTTACTTTTCAGCAACAAACATTCCCGATTCCGTCGTAACACGAAAATAAGGAGCCGGCTGGGGCTCCTTACTCTCGTCGCTGCACTTCGACTCCGGATTTACTTCTTATCCAGATTGAGCTTGCCCGATTCGATCGCTTTCATGGCTTTGGCCACTTCCGACTTCATCTGGGCGGTGGCGGACTTGGCGTAGACGACATCAATGATGCCCTCTTTCAGGCCGACGGTGCTGACCACCGGCTTCAGTTGGCCCTTGAGGAAGCTGCCGACCACGAAGAGATAGAGTTTGTCGTACTTATACAGGATGCTGCCCGGGATCAGGTTGGGGGCGGCATCGTTCTGATCGCTGGCGAACCCGATGAACTTGACATTGGCTTCCTTGGCCGCCATCAGCGTGCCCAGGCCGGCCTGGTTGGCATAGGCGAACAGGACGTCGGCGCCGTTCTCCACCATCGACTGGCCGATCTCCTTGCCCTTGCTCACATCGGACCAAGAGTTGGCGTAGGTGATAATCGCCTTCTTAAACTTGGGATTGACGCTCTTGGCCCCTGCGGCCATGGCGTTCAGGGTATCAACCATGATCGGGTTGGGAAAACCGCCCATCTCGCCGATGATCCCCGATTTGGTGGATAAGCCGGCCAGGATTCCGGCCAGATAACCGCTCTCCCACTCGCGGATGGTGACCCCGGTCAGGTTCGGGGCGATCCCTTTGGCGCCGTTGATGATCAGATAATGGGTCTTCGGATATAACGGGGCGATCTTCACCGCCGCATCGTCAAACTGCGTGCCGGCCGCGATGACCAGGTCGTAATTGCGTTGCCCGTAATTGCGGAAGGTCGATTCGAAATCCGATTGCTGTACATTCTCGACATATTCGATCTTCGTTCCCAACTGCTTGTTGCAAGCCACCAGACCGCTGTAGTTGGTCGCGTTCCAGCTCTGATCGTTGATCGGGCCGGGCAGGACCAGTACGATCTTGGAACCGGCCGCCTCTTTCGCCTGGACGTTGATGGCGAAGATCAATGCCAGTACCAACAGGACTACCGCTAATTTGCTTTTCATGATGATTCCTCCTTCAAATGTAAATGATTGGCTGTGGACCGATGCCCCATGACGGATTCAAGATCCCGCTGCCGCGATTGGTCTTTGAAAACTCCAATCACTGCGACATATTTTTAAGTATCGCTATCGCCCCCTCTGCAAGAGCTATTCCTTTTCATACGGTGTCCCCAGCGAAGCGGGAGAGATGGATTTCCGACTGAAGAGCAAAGTGGCCGCGATGGTGATGAGATAGGGCGTCATCAGCAAGAACTCATAAGGGACGAATTGATTACCCGAGGTCAAAAACCGGGTGGAGAGCGCGTCGGCGATGCCGAAGATCAGCGTGGCCAAGAGAATCCCCAGCGGATTCCAGCCGCCGAAGATCACTGCGGCAAAAGCGATAAAACCGCGGCCGCTGATGATATTATTGGCGAAAATATTCAGGTGCGCCAGTGAATAATAGGATCCGGCCAGTCCGGCCATTGCCCCGCCGATGATCATCCCGCTGTAGCGGAGCCGGGCGACGCTCAGGCCGGCGGTATCGACCACCGCCGGTTTCTCGCCGGCCGAACGGATCGCCAAGCCAAACGAAGTCTTATAGAGGATGAACCAGGCCAGTGGCACCAGGAGATAGGCGATATAGACGATCACCTGGTGGTTGAAAAGGATCTTGCCGAGGACCGGAATCTCGCTCAGGAGCGGAATCGGCAGCTTTTGAAAGGGGTTGACGGTTACCGGCAGGAGTGGAATTCCGTAAATCACCCGGTACAAATACATGGTCAAGCCGGAAAGCAAAATATTGATGGCGATGCCGCTGACCACCTGGTTGACCTTCATGGTGATGGCCAGCACGCCGTTTAACAGACCGAAGAGCATGCCAACGAGGATCGCCCCCAGCAGGCCCAGCCAAGGGTCACCGGTAAAATAGGTCGTCACGAAACCGCCCCAGGCTCCGGCCAGCATCATCCCTTCCATCCCGATATTTAAGACCCCGGTCCGCTCGGCGTACAGCTCACCCAGCGCCGCGATGAGCAGGGGGCCGGCCAGATTCACTCCGGCGGCGAGCAAGTTAATCAGGAACATTTACGGCGTTACCCCCTTTTGTAGCTGTTTGAGCTTCCGGCTGGCACTGACCCGATGTTGAAGATAGTAGGAGATCAGGACGAAGATTACCACAAAGCCCTGGATCATGTCGATGGCGTTCCGCGGCACCTGGGAGGTCTGTCCGATAATATTGGCCCCGACCTGGAGAAAACCAAAGAAGAGCGAACCGATGACGATCCCGACCGGGTTGGTATTGGCCAGCAAAGCGATGACCGTACCCACCGTGCCGACATCCGGTGCAAAGCCCTGGATTAGGATATGCTGCACGCCGTTGATCTCCATAAATCCGGCGGCTCCGGCGAAGCAACCGCTAATGCCCATAGCGGTGATCACCACCCGCCGGGTATTCATTCCGGCATAGTCCGCCGCTCGCGGATTCAGGCCCACCGCCCGGACTTGAAAGCCAATGCTGGTTTTGCTCAGGACAAAATAGAAGATGGCCGCGCCGAGCAGCGCCAGGATCAGACCGATATGGAGCCGGGTGCCGGCGACCAGGAGCGGCAGTTGCGCGCCGACGGGAATCGGATCGGTCTGCGGGTAGGCCCCGGCCCGTTCTTTCAAGGGTCCGTTGACAAAGAAGTTGACCAGCTGAAAAGCGACATAATTCATCATGATGGTGATAATGATCTCATTGGCGTTAAACCGGGCTTTCAGATAGCCGGCCACTCCACTGAAGATACCGCCCATCAGTACGGCGGCGGCGAATGCCAGGGGCAACACCAGCCAGGAGTCGAGGAAAGCCAGCTTCAGCGAAATGAAGACCGCAACCAAGGCACCCATATAAAACTGGCCGTCGGCGCCGATATTGAACAGTCCCGCCTTGAAAGCGAAGGCAAAGGAGAGCCCGGTCAGCAACAGTGGCGTGGCCTTTACCAGCATCTCGGCCAGCGTGTACGGATCGCCCCAGCAAGCCACGATCATCCGCCCGTATACCTCCAGGGGATTGATCTTCAGCAGTAACAGCATCAGACCTCCTACCAAAAAGGCTAGGAAAACTGCTGCGATCGGGGCGAGAATGTCCAAGAGTGTTCCGACGCCCCGGTGTGCGTCCCGAAAACGCTTGATTGCGCCCGCTATCATCGTGCCGCCTCCTTGCTCCGGTCCACTCCGGCCATTAATAAGCCCACTTCTTCAACGGTTGCCGCGGCAATCCCCAGACTTCGCAAGATAGCCCCCTGATAGATTACGCCGATCCGATCGGCCAGCGCAAAGATCTCCGACAGTTCGGTGGAGATCAGCAGTACTGCTTTTCCGGCGGCGCGTACCTCGAGCAGTAGTTGATGGACATAGTTGATGGCCCCGATATCCAGGCCGCGGGTCGGCTGGAAGGCGATGACTAGATCGGGGTCGAGCGACAGCTCCCGAGCGATGACTACCTTTTGCTGATGGCCGCCGGAGAGGTTTCTCGCCAGCGTCTCGCCGTCCGGAGCCTTGATATTGTAATCCGCAATCAACCGCTCAGAGTTGGCCACGGTTCGCTCCTTCTGCATCAGCCCATTGGCAAAGAAAGGCGGCCGATCGTAACTCTTGAGCAGCAGATTCTCGCGAATCGACAGATTCAGGATCAGCCCCATGCTCTGGCGGTCGGCCGGGATAAAGCCGATCTTCTGCCGGATCATCTCCCGGGCCGAACGGGGGACGATCGCTCGGCCATTCAGTTCGATCCGGCCTCCGCTAGCCCGGCGCAATCCCGCCAGCACCTCGGCCAACTCCTCCTGGCCGTTGCCGCTGACCCCGGCGATCCCCAGGATTTCTCCGGCACGCAGTTCCAGCGATAATTGGTTCAGGCTGGGATGGCCATGGGCGTCGTGGACCGTGACCCGGTCCATCCGCAACAGCGGCGGATCGGCCGGCTGCAAAGCGGTTTCGGCTGCGCCACGCTCATTCTGAACCTGCAGGGCGATCTCCCGGCCCACCATCATTTGGGCCAGCTCCGCCTCATCCGTCTCCGTCTTGATCACGGTACGGATGAAGCATCCGTCCCGCAAAACGGTGACCCGGTCGGCGACGCTCATGACTTCATTCAGTTTATGAGTGATCAGGACCACTGCGTTGCCCGATTGGATAAAGTTCCGCAACAGCTTGAACAGTTCTTGGCTCTCTTGAGGCGTCAACACTGCAGTCGGCTCATCCATAATCAGCAAGCGGGCGCCGCGATAGATCGCTTTCAGAATCTCCACCCGTTGCTGCACCCCGACCGGGAGATCTTTCACCTTGCGGTAGGGATCGATCTGAAAACCCAGTTCCCGGGCGAGCCGGATGATCTTGGCCGCTTCTTCCTTCAGGTGCAGGATGCCCCGGTTCTCATCCATCCCCAGGATGATATTCTCCACTATCGAATGGCTGGGTACCAGCATAAAATGCTGATGCACCATGCCAATGCCTTTCCCGATCGCGGCTTTGGGGGAGGCGATGGTCACCTCGCTTCCGTCGATGAAGATCTGGCCCGCGCTCGGCGCATAGAGGCCGTACAAAATATTCATCAGCGTCGTCTTGCCGGCTCCGTTCTCACCCAGGATTGCCAGGATCTCGCCGTGCCGGATCTCGATGCTGACCGCATCATTGGCCTTCACATTGGCAAAGTACTTAGTGATTCCCTTCATCGCCACGAAGGGAACGGCCTGCTTGACCATTCACTCATCCCTCTGATATGTAATATCTATGTCATAAATTTTAACATAGAACTCCAGCTTAAGCAAGTTTTACTCTAACGATGTCAAATTTATAACCTTTTCATATCATATTTTCGCCTTGCGACCTGCTCCGCCCCTGAATACGTAATCTGGTCATTGAAGTCTAAAAAAATAAAAACGACCGATTCCTACCCGCATCGAACAGACCCGTGTCCATTTCTGAGCGAACGGAGCAGCTCAAGCTCACCGAGGAAACGGATGATTCGCATTCCAGGTATATCTTTTCTGATCATTTTAAATGAGCTAAGCGGCCGGCAGCTGCTGGGATTCGACGATCGTTTCATCCGGCAGTCGCTGACGCTTAGGAAACCCGGTCAGCATCGTATTCAGCTCCTTTATAGACCAGCTGTCGCCGAGGGAGTCCAAGTCATTGCATTTTATAAAAAACCATACACTTCATTCCGATTTCGATGTTAAAATAGGTTATAATAAAGCTTGGACTCACTGAGGATGAAACGGCGCTTTGCCAAAATAGATAAAGGACGGACGATATCATGCGATCGAATCATATTCCTTTCTCGCCACCGGATATTACCGATTTAGAAATGGATCGGGTCAGGGAGGTGCTCCGCTCGGGCTGGATAACCTCCGGCCCCAAGGTGGCCCAGTTTGAAGAAAGGCTGGCCGAATACTGCGGCGTAAACCAGGCGGTGGCCGTATCCAGCGCCACGGCCGGCATGGAGTTGATCTTGAAAGTGCTGGATCTCCAGCCCGACGACGAAGCCATCACCACACCCTATACTTATACCGCCACGGCCAGCGTCATGACCCACCGCGGCATCCGGCCGAAGTTCGTGGATGTCAAAAAAGACAGCTTTTTTATGGACGAGCAGCAGTTGTACGAGGCGATCACTCCGAAGACCAAGCTGATCAGCACGGTCGACTTCGCCGGGGTTCCGGTCGACTATGACGCCATCAGGGCGGTGCTCAAGGCCAAAGGACGCGAGGACATCCTGTTGCTGGCCGACTCGGCCCACTCCTTCGGCGCGACCTATCGGGGGCAGAAAGTCGGCGGGCAGTTCGACTTCCATGTCTTCTCGTTTCACGCGGTCAAGAACCTGACCACCGCCGAGGGCGGCTCCATTACCTTTCGGGACAACCATTTCCGGGGCAAGGCCGATCTGCGCACCGAACTGAAGGTGACCGCGCTGCACGGCCAGACCAAGGACGCCCTGTCCAAGATGAAGGCCGGCGCCTGGAAATACGACATCGTGACCGACGGCTTCAAATGCAACATGACCGACATCATGGCCGCCATCGGCCTCACCCAGCTGGAGCGGTTCGAGGCGATGCTCGCCAAGCGCCGGGCCATCTTCGAGCTGTATTCCGATTCCCTGCTGACCAGGGAATGGGCCAGGCTCCCCTTTAAGGCGGAGGGCGACACCGAAACCTGCTACCATCTCTACCCGCTGCGGATCGATGGTTTCTCCGAGGAACAACGGGACAACCTCATCCAGCTGCTGGCGGAGGAGGGTATCGCCACCAACGTCCATTTCATCCCGTTGCCCATGTTCAGCTTCTACCGCAAGCTGGGCTATTCCATCGACGATTATCCCAATGCTTATCGGCAATATGCCAACGAAATCACCTTGCCGCTCTATTCGACGCTGGCGCTGGAGGACGCCGAATATGTGATCAGCCGGCTGATTCACCTGGTGGAACGGCTGCTCAAACGGATGGCTTCCTAAGCGCACCTTAAAATCGGATTCAAGAGGATTGCAAACATGAAGATCATGCTAATCGGCTGCGGTGCGGTGGGACTGTCCGTCGCCGCGGCTTTATATGACGCGGCTGAAGACGCCGATCTGATCGCCCGCGGCGCCACCAAGGAAAGTTTGCTCGAAAACGGCCTCATGCGCCGGGGCATTTTTAAGGAGGTCACGGTTCCCGCCGCCCGGCTACGGGTCTTCGACCGCCCCGACGCGACCGGCAGGACGGGGTATGATTACATCATCATCAGCACCAAGACCACCGGCAACGGCGCCATCGCGGCGCAACTCGCCGAAGGCGGTTCGAGCCTGCTCGCTCCTTCCGGCTGCCTGATCCTCTGCCAGAACGGCTTCGAAAACGAACGCCACTTTTTCGGTTTACTGGATAAAGAGCGGATTTATACCGCCAGCTTCACCATTGGCTTCAAACGGCCCGAGCCGCATATCAGCGAAATTACCGTCTTTTCGGCGCCGGTCACCATCGGCAGCCTGTTCGGAGGCGCGCCGCAGCGGATCGAACCCCTCGTCAAAGCGCTGGAAAGGGGTGGCCTGCCCTGCCAGAGCTCGGAGGCCATCGCTGAGAGGCTCTGGGCCAAGCTGCTCTACAACTGCACCCTCAATCCGCTGAGCGCGGTGCTGCGGACCGATTACGGCGGGCTGGCGCGCAGCGCGGACGCGGTCTTGCTCATGAACCGGATCATCGATGAAATCTTCGCGGTGATGAAGACGGCCGGCTACAGCACATTCTGGCCCGATGCCGCAGCCTATAAGAAAGCTTTCTACGAGAAGATCCTGCCTCCGACCTATCAGCACCGCTCATCGACCCTCCAGGACATCGAGCGCCGGATCAAAACGGAGATCGACAGCCTCAGCGGCGTCATCGTGCGGCTCGGAGCGGAGCATGGGATAGACACGCCTTATAACCAAATGGTCTTTCACCTGATCAAGGCCAGCGAAGCGCTTTACGAGTGAATGAAGCGAGCCGCGCCGGTCATGCAGGCGGCGTCGACCCAGAACTTTAATCAGCTGCGGATCCATGAAATCGTATGCCAGCCGTTCAATCAGCGCTGATCCCCGGCGCAAATATTGACGGCTCCGGTCTCTTTGATCAGTAACGTGCAAAGGATCCCCAGTCCGACGACGGCGGCGCAGAACCAGAAGGCGCTTTGGTAGGCGGCCAGCGGGTAAATTCTCACCCCGTGCTCGGTGACGCCCTGCCAATGGCTGTCCAGGAACCAGCCGAACAGCGGCTGCAGCAACGCGGCGCCGACGAACGACCCGGAATTGACGATCCCGGCCACCACGCCGGTCAGCCGCGGCGAATTGGCCTCCTTGCCGCAGGCGACGTTGAGGTTCACGCCGGACATGCCCAGGCCGATGCCGAAACAGATGGGATACAACGCCCAAACCGGCGGACGGCCGCCGTTCCAGACGGTGAGCAGCAGCCAAACCAGGAGAAAGCCGATGGAGGCCAGCACATTCGGCAGACGCCGGATCGCCAAACGGTCCGAAATGAAACCGATGGCCGGTCCGCCCACCATGGTGCCCAGCGCCATCAGCAAGACGTGGTTGGAGGCCGCCACCCGCGTCATCCCGTAGATTTGCATAAAATAAGGCACCGCCCAGAGTCCCATGAAGGCCATGTAGACACCGTAAATCGTCACCGAAGCCAAAAATGGCCACCAGGTACAAGGGTTGGCCAGGATGCTCCGCAAGCTGGCCCAGACATCGCGCGGCGGGGCGGTTTCGGCCGGCGTCCCGGCCGTTGCCGGAGCTTGGCCCTCGCTGGCTTCCACCGCGGCGATGGCCGGCAAGCCGACCTCCGTCGGCCGGTCCCGCACCAACCACCAACAAGCCACCGCCGCGACCAGCGAGTAAGCGGCGATCGTCAGGAACGAAGCGCGCCAGCCGAAACAGTCCACGAAAAAAGCCAACGGCGTGGCGGCGATCAGAAAGCCGGCGCTGCCGGCGACGACCAGCAACCCGATCATGGTGGCGAATTCCCGCCCCCGGAACCATTCGGCGTGGATTTTGACAATATTCACGTAGATCAGGCTCACGCCCAGACTGGAGAGGAAGCGGCCGCAATATAAAACCGGCACGCTCTTGGCCAGGCCGAAAATGGCCGCCCCCAGCGTCGCGACGATTAACGCCAGCGAGATGGTGCGCCGCGGCCCGTAATAATCGGCCAGCATCCCGGCGGGCATTTGCATGATGGCGTAAGTATAAAAGTAAATCGAAGCCAGTCCGCCCAGCTCCGACGCACGCGCGATCGAGAAATCCCGCATCAGACTGTCGGCCACCACCCCGGTGGCGGTACGGTGAAAATATGAGGCCAGAAAAGCGAAGGCCAACGGCGTCCAGATAACCCAGCGGTGCCGGTTAAGTCGTCGAATCTGCTGCTGCCAGTGAGCGTCCATGCCAGTTCTCCCATCCCTGCTCAAGCTGTAATTTAGATCCACGGTAGGGGTTCTACAATCTTTAATAATCTCCTCCATATCTTTTAATCCCTTTGTAAAGATTGGTTGCCGGCCGATACCGTCGGAAAGGGCTTGGCGAACCATTCAAAAAATTTTAGCCCCGGCTTCTTCGTATTTTTCCGGCCGCCCCGCCTTCTCCGACAAAGTTTTCTAATTCAAATATTAAGGAATTCCTTCATCATCAGAACTGAAAGCTGAGGGCCGATGGGGGCTATTCCTGCCCCCACCCCCCAGGACCAAAGGGTGTAGTGGGACACCCTTTGGAAATCGCCCACTTGGAACCGAGGTTCCAAGGCCTCCTCATTCATCCGGGGTTTTAGAATGTCGCCGCCATCCATGGCATTCCGACTGTCAACCAAGCGTAGTCTTCCGACTCCGACCGCTGTTTTTCTTCCTGAAAAGAAGCGGCGCCGTCTCCCTCCCTGGAGACGGGTGCTATTCGAACCTTTCGATGCTTTACGCATAAGTCACTTAACTTTCGACTACCCGCCGCCTTCGAGGATGAAGGCGGACGACGCATCTTTTCATGGATGAAAAATTGCGGTCGCCCTGCGAAGGGGACTTCGAAAGCCAAGACCCGGTAGCCAGTCAGAAGGCCAAGGATGGCGAAGACGATTACCGGATGCATAAGGGAGGACGGGAATCCGTAGGTTCCAGCGCCTTTTTGGTTACTTTTGGGGCGGTCCAAAAGTAATCCCGCCGCCGGAACCGTGGGCCAAAAGAACAAACATCCAAAAGCTCTCCGGTATTAATGTACCCGAAACCACTAAAATTGCCTAAACATAGGCATCCTTTGAACCGGCATCAAACGCCCATTTATCGGCCCGGTTAATACGCGATAAAGTTTTTCCCCCTGACTTTATATGGTTTTAGCCTCTCCTCCCCCATTTATCCACAGCCAAAACCATTAACCCAAATTAACGTTCCCGTTTATCCACAGGAATAGATCACTTATTCACAAAAAGAGTTCTCTGATTAACAAAACAAGCTCACTTATCCACAAAATGAGCTCATTGAGTGACTGAAAGAGCTTACTTATTCACAAAAAGAGCTCTTTTATTAACAAAACGAGCTCGCTTATCCACAAAATGAGCTTGTTGAACGACTAAAAGAGCTCTTTCATTAACAAAACAAGCTCGCTTATCCACAAAACGAGCTTGTTGAGCGACAAAAGAAGCTCTCTCATTCACAAAACGATCTCTTTCGACGCGGCAATTCCTTTGCCGCCGAGTTTTTCTTTGATGCCAAATGCCGTTTTCAGGACAAAAAACGATAGTTTACGCTATTCCATCCGTAAATCGACAATCGTATAAGGCGCATCGGGAAGCAGCAAAATTTCAGGATCGGCAGTTGTTCCACGGGCCATGGCCATGGCCCTATTGAAGGCCTCTTGCACCGTGCTCGCAAAGAGTAAACCCAACGATTCCAGTTCAGCGCGATTTTTATCACCCGCTACGACGATGATATTGGCATATTCCAAACATTCGGCCAAAATTTGAACCGACCATTGCCCCTCTTCGAAGGGGGCGTCGAAGACGCCGTTTTCAGCGACTGCTTTGAGTCTTCCCGCATCATACCGGGCAAAGATGGGATGCCCCATTCCCTCCCGGCACTCGGCCACCAGGATGATCGTCCCTCGCTTGGCTAAAACGGGCGGCTCGGTTTTTACGAAAGGCACTATCCCGCCGATTGCCTGATAAAAATTGATATCCGCCGGTTCGGGGCATAGCGCAATCCCTATATCGACCCGTTTGTTCACAGTATAGCGGCACATACTGTCCAATATCTCACATCCGGCGCGATGAGCCTTTATCATATCTCCGGCCACGGCGGCGACGATTCGTTTTTGGGGATTCAAGACTACATTGACGATGAAAGAGGGCCCGACCATTTGCGCCGCTTCTTCAATATCCGAGCGAATGGGATTATCGGCTAGCGACCCCAGTTTGGCGAGTTTAACGGCGGAAAAATTATGATCGCGGAGGATGGTTTCGATTCCGGCCACCCCCGGCAATATAGATTTGCCTCCCCCCGAATAGGCGGCCTGACTATGCGGCTTGATCAGGCCGGTCAGAATGCGCAGCTCCGCGTCGGCGACGATTTGGTTGATCAAAACCGGCGTTCCTCTCGAAGTATGACCCAAAAGCTGCAGCCGCGACCGATCATGGGCATCGTGTTCCGCTACCCGGTACCGGCTCAAAATCGCTTTGCCGAGCAGCTTTTCCTTTTCGGCGGTAGAGTGGCGCCGGTGTGAACCGTTGGCAAAGATGATCCGGATATTTTGGTCGCGGATTCCCGATTGCTTCAGCAAGCGCAGGATGGGTTCCAGAATGAGTCGGGAAGGCGTGGGGCGGGTAATATCATCGACGACGATGGCTACCTTCAATGAAGGCTTTACCAGCGTATCCAGCCTGCCCATGCCGATCGGCTGTTCCAGCGCGGCTATGACCATTTCGGTTTCGGTGACCGCCTTCCCCAAAAAAGCGGGCAGCGATTTGGGTTGGAGCGCCGGTTCCAAAATGCTGACCTTATAGGAAGCGGGGATTTCAAAATCGTAGAGGCTCCCTTTGCCAGGCGGATTCATCTTCAACTTTTATCCCCCCAAGTACGCTTTTTTAATTTCCGGGCTTTCGATTAAGGCTTTGCTTTGGCCTTGAAACTTGATACGCCCCAATTCCAAAACATAGGCCGTTGCCGAAATATTCAAGGCCATGTAGGCGTTCTGTTCGACCAGGACGATGGGTATCTTCTTCATTTGATTGATATCCACGATGACCTGGAACACCTCATCGACGACGATGGGCGCTAACCCCAACGACGGTTCGTCGAGCAGCATCAGCCGGGGATCGCCCATCAACCCTCTGGCGATCGCCAGCATTTGCTGTTCGCCGCCGCTCAACGTGCCTCCCAATTGGCTCAAGCGTTCTTTCAAGCGCGGAAAAATGGTTACGATCGCTTCTAGCTCATCGGAAAACTGCTTTTTGGTCAATTTTCTGCTATAGCCGCCCATCTCGATATTTTTCAAGACCGTCATGCCATAAAATATTCTTCTTCCTTCCGGCACGTAGATAATGCCTCTTTTGACGATCTCATGCGTTGGTACGCGGCTGATCGTTTCGCCCCTAAACTTGATGCTGCCGCCTTTGGCTTTGGTAATGCCCGTTATCGCATTCATGAGGGTCGTTTTGCCGGCACCGTTTGAACCGATGATCGACACGATCGCGGCCTCGTCGATTTGCAACGATACATCGAATAACGCTTGCACTTGTCCGTAAAACACGTTGATGTTCTCGATATCCAGCATTGCTTTGCACCACCTCAAGTTATCATTGTTTCTGATATTTCTCACCCAAATAGGCTTTGATCACATTGGCATCGTTTTGGATTTCTTTCGGCAAGCCCTCGGCGATTTTGGCCCCGAAATTTACCACCGTTATCTTATGACTCATCGACATGACCACGTCCATATTGTGCTCGATCAAAAATATTGTTTTCCCCTGCTCAAATAGTTTGGTGATGATCGCAATCAGTTCGAGCCTTTCGGATGGATTCAAGCCGGCCGCCGGCTCATCCAGCAGGATCAACTCCGGATCGCTCATCAGCGCCCGGCCGAGTTCCAGCATTTTCTGACGGCCATAGGGCAAATTCTTTACCAGTTCTTTTCGGATTTCATACAAGCCCAGCGAATCTAATATCCGGCCCGCGCGCTCTTCTAAAGCCTTTTCTTCCCGGCCGGCCGCCCAGGGATTATACAGGGATTGCAAGATGCCCACCCGGGTGCCGGCGTGGCCGCCGATCATGATATTTTCGATGGCCGTCATCGAATTGAACAGCTTAATGTTTTGAAAGGTCCTGCCGATCCCTTTCCGGGCAATCTTATCCGGCGAAGTCAGTTCACTGATGGGTTCGCCGTTCAACCGAATGCTTCCCTCGTTGACCTTTAAGGAGCCGCAAATCAAGTTGATGATGGTGGTTTTGCCGGAACCGTTGGGCCCGATCAATGAATGAATGTTATTTTTTTCAACCGCAATGGTCAGATGATTGACAGCGATTAAACCGCCGAATTGCTTGGTTACATTATCGATCTGCAATATCGCAGCCATTAAGGTCTCCTCCTTAGGTTCTTTCCATTGAACGGCCATCCGGCGCCAAAAATCGATACGAGACCATTCGGCAGGATGATGCAAATCACAAATAAAATTACGCTGAAAATCAGCCAATAAAAGTCCTTTAAAAACCGCAATATCTCCGGCAGCAAGGTTACGACGCCCGCTCCGATGATATTCCCCGGTATCGAACCGATGCCGCCCAACATCAGCATCATTAAATATTTCACCGAAAAGTCCACCGTAAAATCGGCCGGATTGAGATAGCCCATCAGATGCGCATAAAGGGCCCCGCCCACACAACCGTAGATCGTGCATAAGATGAACGCCTTTATTTTGACCGACGCAATATTGATCCCGCAACTTTCGACCGCCTGATCGTTATCGCGGATGGCCTTGAAAACTCTCCCCCATTTGGAATGGACGATTTTCATGGCGATCCAAAACATCACCGAGGTGATGACCAATAAAAAATAATAAAAAATCCTTTCGTTGTTGATACCCAGTTGAAAAATTTGATAGGCAGGAATATTCAGGACGCCTTGCGTGCCGCCGGTGATCCCCGCCATATTGGTCAGGAGCAGTCGGACGATTTCCCCGAAACCGATCGTGGTCAGGGCCAAATAGATGCCTTTCACTCTCAGGCTCGGCCAACCCAAAACGACTCCGATCAGGCACCCCATCGCTACGGCCGCAATTAACGAGAGCCACGGCGACAGGTGGCATTGCGTGGTCAGGAGCGCCGAAGTATAGGCCCCTAAAGCAAAGATGCCCGCCATTCCCAGATTCATCTGTCCGGTCAGTCCGGTGATAAAATTCAAGCCGAAAACGATAATGATATTGATCAACGTTTGATCCAGCAACATGCAATAATATGTATTCTTAATGACGACTGGCAGGAAAAGCAACCCTATCAGCAGGATCAAAAATAGGCCGGGCCGATATTTCTTCACAAAACCTACCCCCTCGCAAATGTTCAACGCGCTGCTTTCCAGTTAATCCGTTTATCGGAAATCAGCCGCTGCCCGTCTCAATTGGCTTTTTTGCCGATGATGCCTTGCGGCCTGATGATTAAAAACAGGATAAAGATCACGAAGGCCACTACATCTTTGTAGATGGCCGGTCCCATCAATAGATAGATATTCTCCAGCACGCCGATAAAAATCCCGCCGGCAATCGCGCCCGGAATGCTGCCAAAACCCCCGACCACGCCCGCGGCGAAACCTTTTAAGCCGATCATGTTCGCCATGCCCAAATTCACACTAAATAAAGGGATGATCATGATACCGATTACGCAGCAAATCATCGAACTGAAGGCCACTGTCAAAACAATGCTCAATTTGACATTGATCCCCATCAACGCCGCGGCTACCTTATCCTGGGCCACACAGATCATGGCGCTGCCGATTTTGGTCTTGGTAAAAAACAGGTGTTGCAAAAATAAAAATACGATCGATATGCCGATGATATAAATGCTCGCTTGTGGCAAAACCAGATTCTTGACCCTGAATATCCCGCCCAGAAAGTTTTCCAGCTGGAACGGAGCCGGGCCCCATAACAACCGCACCGCTTCGCTGATGATTTTGGCCAAGAGAATGGTTCCCATCACCGCATAGATATCCGACGGCATGTTGCGCAACGGATTGAAGATGCCCACCGCAACCAAAGCGCCAAACAGACCCATGATCGCTATGGCGATCAGTGCGCCCAGCAGCTGGTTGGCACCCAAATGATTGATGAGCGTTCCGGCAAAAATATAAGCGCTCAGCATGATAAATTTATCATGACCGAAATTTATCAAACTGCTCGAATTCCAAATCAGGGTAAATTCGATGGCCACCAAGAAGTAAATGCACCCCATGGCAATGCCGCTGATGATTAATTGCAATGCGCTGTTCAAAGATGCTTCCCTCCCTTATTTTTGGGGAGGATGCGGCCTTCTTCGGCCATATCCTCCCCAAAATCATGACTTTCCCGCGCGCTTTTTAATTTCGGATGACTTTTATCTTCTGCGGGACTTTATTTTTGATGATCGCAACAATCGCTTCGTGGACCATCTCGCCCTTGGCATTGGCGGTATAGGTGCACATCACGCCGCGTAACTTTTTCGTCTGCAACAGCGCAGTTCTGATCTTTTCCTTATCGGTGCTGCCGGCTCTTTTGATAGCATCCGCCAGGACATAAACCGCCCCGTAGTAAGCCGTCGCATATAACTCCGGTTGGATATTGTTGTATTTCTTTTCAAAATTCTTAACATACTTCCGGATTTCCGGCTCCGGACTGTTGGCGATAAAATCGGTTACCGTATACAATCCTTCCGAATTGGTCGTACCGATGAGGTCTAATAAATGGGACATGGCGAATCCGGGATTTCCGATAAAGGGCCCCTTTAGATCCAGTTGTTTTACTTGTTTGGCGACGATGGCATCTTCGACATCATGGCCCCAGACCAGTAAGCCGTCGACGCCCGCATCCTTTAATTTCAAGATTTGCCCGGTCATATCGGTATCGCCCGTATTGTATCCTTCGGCGAAAAACGGCAGATTGATCGTTTTCAGATAATCGGCGACGACATTTTTGGCCCCCGTTCCGAAGGCGTCGTTGTCGAAGATCATCCCGATTTTTTTGCACTTTAAGTTTTCAATCAGATATTTGGTGGCTATCGGGGCTACGATGGCATCCGAGGCTCTGATTCTAAAAAACCACGGGTTATTGGCATTGAGCAATGCCGGACTGGTCCCGCCCGTTAGCATCGGGAGCTGCGCTCTTTGGACGATTCCCTGAACCGCCATTACATTACCGCTTAAATGAGGTCCTATCAAACCGACGATGTTTTCGGAGCATAGTTTATTCACCGCATTCACGGCGCCATTCGGAGTGGCCTGGTCATCCTCGAAGGTAACCCGGAGATTCTTGCCAAGCACGCCGCCTTTTTTATTGATTTCTTCCACCGCCAAAGTGACGCCTTGCTTGGTCCGTTCCCCATCCATCGGAGCGGCACCGGTAAGGCCCGTACAAACGCCGATCAAAATATCGCCCTTGGGTGCGCCTTGGCAAGTAACGGCAGCTAACATGAAAATAACCACAAAAACCATTAAAATTGCCTTTTTTGAAACCTTGTCGCCACTTCTAATCATTTTTCTCCTCCCTTTCTATTCCGTTGCATTTTTTCTCTTCTGATCGCTATTTCTTATTTCTTAGGATTTTAACGAACACCCCTTCCCTCATTAAAATCGTCTCCTTAGAGATTCCCGACTTCCCTTTCCGCTTTTTCCATAGCGGCGATCACCATTGCCGCCTCTACTTCGAAAGGCATGTATTTCATCGTGTCGCCCAGCAAGGATTTTTCGGCTACTTGTTTAATGAGAACCGGAGTAAACGGCAAGTTCAAGCCCTTAAGCGTCGGTTCGAGATCTAGCTGCCGGAAAAAATGGATCACTTTTCGGATTTCATCCAACGGAGCATCTTCCATGAACAATTGAACGATCATCCCGTAACCGACCTTGAAGCCATGCAGGATCCGGTGACTTTCGGGAATAACCGACAGCCCGGAATGGATGCAGTGGGCCGCGGCGCCTCGCGTCGTTTTGCTGATGCTCTGGATGATTGCCGCTAAATAAATGTTCAGATCGGTGATTGCCATCACGGAAGAAGATCCTTGCTTATTTTTTACCGCTGCAACGGCGCTTACCGCTTCTTTCTCCATGATTTCATTTAATAGTGCCGAGAGTTTTATGGCCGATACGGTGAAGACATCCGGGCGCTCGATTCTTTTGAAGGCCGTCCTTCCTTCGTACCATTTGGAAAGCGAATCGAGAATGCCCGACTCAAAGTATTCAACCGGCGCATGGGCAATAATCTGCGGATCGACCAAAACCAGATTGGGGTTCTTGGTCAGATAAAAATCCTGCTGGTGTACGCCCACCGGGGTATACATTACGCTCAATGCCGATGCCGCTGCGCAAGTTGCCGCGATCGTAGGGATACAGATGATCGGCAACCCGCAATGCTCCGCCGCAGCTTTGGCCGAATCGAGCGCTTTGCCCCCGCCTACTCCGACAATTGCATCCGCCTTCGTCCGGCGTGCCTTTTCAATTATCAAAGCGATATTTTCGTCGCAGCATTCCCCCGTGAAAAGGCTCTTTTCCCACACCACGGCCGCTCGGTCCAAGGCCGGAAACAGTTTATCTTCAACTGCATTTAGCGCCCGCTTACCGCCGCTCACGAGGACTTTTTGACCCCACTGGGAGATGAACTTACCGCATTCATCCAAAACATTCGGCCGATTTATGTATTGCACCGGCGCAGTCAATATGTAATCTCGATTGGGATCGATTGCCGAACCTGACATCAATAGCGCCTCCTCCCTACATCGTTTCCGTCGTCCGTTTCATGAATTTGTTCTCAATCAGCACTCATTTAGCCCGGACCGGAACCGTTTCAAACGGAGTTTTCAAAAAATGAATAAAAACTGGGCGGATCCGACCGACCGCCGTCAAGCGATGATGTTTCATTGCCCTATCGAATCATTTTGTGGATACAGTTTAAAAGCGCCGTATCCACAAAATGCCCGCGGGTTAACTCAATAAGATTTCCAAAGGCTTTTGCATTTGTTTTTTTACCTCGTGATCCAATTCACGAAGCGGTCTGCGCGGGATTCCGGCGGGGATGCCCTGCACGGTTACCGCCCACTTTAACATTTCCAGCCAATGTACTTTTTCATTGATCTTGGGATCCATAAAGAAGTTTACAAACGGCAGGAATTTATCCCAAATTTTTCGCCCTTTATCCAGATCTTTATCGATCATGATGGCATCCTGAAGCGCTCGGCATTGTTTCGGGAACGTCGCCGGGAAACCGGACAGCCAGCCATCGGCGCCTGCCGCGAGGCCCTGCAAAGCGGCGTAATCATGGCCGTAAAACACGGTCAATTGATCGCCGCAGGCAAATTTCATATCCGAAACCCGGTTCGCGTCCCCATGAGCCGCTTTAACCCCTTCGATGACGCCTTCATCGACTAACTGTTTCGCTTCCCGGGACGTCATCTCATATCCCGCAAACCAGGGATTGTTATACATAATGATTGGTAAACCGATCGCTTGCTTGACCGTTCTGAAATGATTCATAACTGCTTCTTTGTATGGTTTGAAATAATAAGGCAGGATTAATAACAATCCGTCCGCCCCGACTGCCTTGGCATGTTGGCTCAACTCAAGCGTCTCAATGGTAGAATACTTGCCCGTTCCGGCGTATACCGGGACTTGACCCGCCACGTATTGGACGACATGCTCGATGACTCTTTTTTGCTCTTCCATTCTCATGGCGGTATTTTCACCGGTGCTGCCACAAGCGACGATCGATTGGACCCCGTTATCGATTAACCATTGAATATAACGTTCCGAGGCTTTCTCATCATAGCTTTCATCGCCGGCGCGCCAAATTGTCAACATCGGCGGGAAAATTCCATAAGCTTTTTTCATCTTTTGTAACATCTCCTCATCCCATATTATTGATTGCAGTCTCTCGCTTTCCGCTTCGTCCGATCACTCCTTCCCGTATTTTTCATGCACTAAGGTTGCAACCGAATCTCCATCGCAGGACTTCAAGTAATTTGTTTCATTGTTCGAAATATATATTTCATAATTTATTATAGTAAATTTCCCTGCCGAATTGAACCATCAAATTTTCTAAAATTCAGCCAATTTCCTCGATTATCCGGTAACCGATCGGACATAGGACCAAATCCGTATGTTTTAAGTGATTTTCCAGACCGACGGGAAAAATGGCGGAAAATCGCTGATCTATACGATTAGATTTGCAATAAACAAGGGAGCTGTCTCTTTTTAAGACAGCTCCCTTGTTACGGCACTAAAATTTATGTTCAATCATGTCGGAAAATTTAAGTTCGGACGGTCAGATAGCCGCGTTCTTTCCGGTACGCGATCAAATCCTCGGTTATTTTTTTCGAAGATTTTCTCAGTTCGACAACATATTCCTCCTGATATTTCTGAAAATCAATTACCGTGGAAACCGATAACCCCGCGATAATCGCGCCCAGTTCATCACAAACCGGTACCGCCACACAACAGGTCCCCCACTGGGATTCCTGATTATCCCTGGCTACACCCGTTTCCCGCGCCAGCTTGACTTGTTCCAGAAGTTCGTAACGGTCGCGAATGGTGTTCGGAGTATATTGATGATAGTCAAACGAGTCCACGATTAACCCCAGCAGCGTATCGGTCAGGCCGGTCAATAAGATTTTGCCGCACCCCGTGAGGTATAAGGGCATCTTTGTCCCAGCGACACTCATACTGTTAAACACATTTTTACTGTGCGTCTGCAGAATCTGCAGGCCCATGTTGTCCTGGCGCACTATCAAGTTCACCGGCTGGTTAGTGGAGTCCGATAATTTCTGCATGGTATAGACGGCAACTTCTTTCAAATCGTTGATCAGGCTAAATTGACAGCCTATCGAATAAACACTCATCCCAATACGGTATTTGCTCTCCTCATCCTGGATCAGCCAGCCGTATTTACAGAGCGTGCGGGCAATCCGAAAAACCGTGGTCGGATGAAGATCGGTCAACTTACCGATCTGATGCACCCCCAGCGGTTCCCGGGCCGATGCGATCGCCTCCATAATCATGATGGCCCGGACGATCAGTCGCGAGTCCGAAGTATTGTCATTCGAATCTACAGCGGGTTTTCCCATACCAACTCACCTCAATCAGGTTTTCAACAATTTTGCCGGAATTATTGCTTCAACATCTCAAAATTGTTTCATTTGATGAAATATTAATTTTATATTTTAGTATAACGTATTTCCCTTAAAAAATAAAGTATTGAATTGAATGGTGTTTTCCGGTCTTTTGCGATATTTATTTTAAAGTTTACACCCAATATGATATACTTTCCTCCGGTCCCGTATCATTAACCCGAGCGCTCATCTCTTCCCCCGTGGGATCCGATTTCGAATGAACATTTTTTCGGTTCAACAGAAAATCAGCATCCAATATTATCTTCCATAATATTACCAAGAAAAGCATTGTGTCAATGCGAAAATGGATGCAATTGTATATGTCGAGTTACGCATCGATACGGCGCATACCGATGCAACAAACAGGTTTTTGGAACCATTGTCCCGCTCCCTTCCCCGCCGGGCTTGGGAGGGAAACATCATGAATATGGAGAATAATTAAGAAAGTACCCAAAGCCCGTCCCGGACAGGATAGTAATGATTGTATTGATCGAAGCGGAGAATATACCATGAAAAAATCGCAACAAGTATCCGAATCCCTGCCACTGGTAATTTTATTGACGCTATCCGGCGGATTCATGGATGCGTATTCGTATGTAGGCCGGGGACATGTTTTCGCAAATGCCCAAACCGGAAATATTTTGTTGTTTGGGGTCAATCTCGCGACGGGTAATTTTCCTGCTGCATTGCGATATCTTTTCCCTGTCTTATCATTCGCTTTGGGCATCGCTGTTGCAGAAATCATCAGAAACCACTTTTACAATCAGAAGCACTTTCACTGGCGTCAGATTGTGCTTTTGGCTGAAGCGATTATTTTGCTGGTCGTCGCCTGGATACCGCAAAATTTAAATCTACTTGCCAATAGCCTTACCTCATTGGTCTGCGGCGCACAGGTGGAGAGCTTTCGCAAGATAAACGGAAGCGGGATTGCCACTACGATGTGTATCGGCAACCTGCGGGTTGCTATCCAAGCCATCTGCAATTATGGTTTTACCAAAAACAGAACCGAAAAAGAAAATGGCCTTTTATATCTCGGTATTATCGGAATATTCGTAATCGGAGCAATTATCGGAAACTTTGGCGTAAATTTATGGCGGGAAAAGGCGATTATAGCCAGTGTCCTATTATTGTTAATCGGTTTTGTATTGATGTTTATCAACCAAGAAAATTAATGATGAACCCCAATTCGATTGGCAGCCAAAATAGCCGAAAGTCCGTCGGTATCACCGACGGACTCTCCAATGAAAGAAAACTTCCACGATCAATATTATATCGCGAAAAGCCGGGCCTGAAGTATCGTTTTCGTACCCGAAAAGTATCATCCGCATCCCGAATCGACTCCGAGTCAGCGGCCGGCGTTGGACGGATAATCCCGGGGAATGAATTGCAAGATAACATCGTCGTCTGAACCATGATTCGCCTGATTCAAAGGTTAACATAATGCAATTCGACCGAGGATCCCAAGAAATCCTACTATTTTTGTATTCATAATACTTTACGGGCATCGAATGTTGCAAAGAGGTAACTCCTTCTTTTTTTGAACAAAATTGCTTTTGCGATTGATCCTGTTTAATTACTGCCGTTAAACCCCGATCTTTTCCACGCCCCGACCTACCAGGGTCACCCAATAACCCAATGAGATTCCATCCATCAACCCTTCGTTATAAATCAGTTCGTCTTGGCGGCAGCTCCGAGTCGTGCAGGCAGAATCATACTCGTCCAACAAGGACTGATCTTCGCGGTTCAGTTTGGCGGTGAGCTGTTTTAACAGTTCGTCCGGACGCTCTCCCAATTGCCGATACTCTGGATCCACACCGATGATCTCCTCATGGATCTGAACCAATCGGTCGAGGATCATTTTTTGAATGCCGATGCAGTGGTAATCTAACATGGGAAACCTCCATATGGTTGATTCTTCCGGGTAGGGCTGATAACGTTCTTGCAGATTTGCATCAAAGAGGGAAACATCATGAATGTGGAGAATAATTAAAAAAGCTACATAAAGCCAATCCCGTGCAGGATAGGCAATGACTATTTGTTGTATTGGTCAAAATGAAGTGAAAGCTTTGGTGTTTACAGTTTGTTTGTCCCCGTTTGGTGACTGACAAGATAATTATATATCACCATTTGGTGACTGTCAACCTTTTCTCTTAGTCCGGTAGGAAGATCACACTTAGGGTGGTGTCGTAGATTTGGAGCCAAAAGCAGTTTTCGCTCAACGTTTGAAAAGTCTTCGGGAAGAACACCAGTTAACCCAAGAGCAGCTCGCTGACAAACTTGCTACGAATAAGCAAACGCTAAGCCGGTATGAGAAGAATCAAAGAGAACCGGGGATCAATATTGTAACCAAGATTGCGAATTTTTTTGAAGTCTCTATTGATTATTTGGCGGGACGAACCGATCAAAAGTGAATGAAAGTTTCTAGAAAAGTAATTTTCATCACCGATTTCCTCGTTTGAGGTGTTTTATAATTTTAAAAAATTTAATGCTGACTATTATATTAGCTCAGAAAATAAAAATATCGTGAAATATCTTAGCCAGATAAGGCCTGAAAGAGTCGGCAAGGCGTTTAACGTTGCAGTTTTCAAAACTGAACTCACCCATCTAGCTTCCCTCTCTTTTGCGGAAAGAGAGGGAAGAAAGGCTGGTTCAAGGCAGTGACTGAGTTTTTAGGCGGCGGAGGATCCGGGTTACCCTCTCGTTCATAAAAGAGAGGGCGAGGGTGAGTTCGCTTTATCTTTCCGATTTTGCTGAGTTAACTTGATAGTCATCAATTTAATTTGCAAATCGTTTTTCCTTTCACTTCTTTGGAGAATTATTTCGACTCCTTCCTAGTTTTCCCCGCCAATACTGGAGACAGTATAACTATGGATAAATACACGCAGGATCAATATTTCTGGCCCACGATTCCCATCCTCCCTTCATGCATCCAATAACCGTCTTCGCCATCCCTGGCCTTCTGTTTGGCTACTGGGTCTTGGCTTCCAAAGTCTCCTCCGCTGGGCGACCGCCATTTTTCATCCGCGAGTGCAACGACATTAGATGCCGCTGCACAGTAAAAGAGGCATCGCCCGCCTTCGTCCTTGAGGCGGCGGCCATACCAAAATCTCAAACTTTAATGCTAATCAAGTTGATATCGCCGTCCTACAATTAGCACCTGTCTCCAAGGAGGGAGACGGCGCCGCTTCTTTTCAGGGATGAAAACAGCGGTCGGGGTCGGAAGCCATAACCCTATTGACAGTCAGAATGCCATGGATGGCGGCGACATTCTAAAACCCTGGATGAATAAGGAGGCGTTGGAACCTCGGTTCTCAGGGGCAGGACGCCCCAAAGATGAGGCCCCATGGATGGATTAGGCCGAATCCAACTGGGCGGATTCCAAAGGGTGTCCCACTACACCCTTTGGTCCTGGGTCAGGACATGGAAGTCCAAAATCGGCTTAGCCAGGACGGCGAAAAAAGCCGATGGCGTGGGGGCAGGAATAGTCCCCATCGGCTTTTAGAAACCGTACGACGCTTCTTGTCGTCACGGCTGCCAAACAGCGGTCGCTCCGCAAAGAACTTCAACATCTCCCACTCAGTAGCCAGCCGAAGCGGCCAAGATGGCGAAGACGAAACACGGATGCATCGGGACAGGAGTCGTTAGAATCTGGGTTCTAACTCGAAGGACTCCAAGCTCAGGGCCCCGGGATATCGGAGCAGCAGCAGTCAAGTTTTACACCCAACTTCACACGGTTTTAGCTTCTCTTCCCCGACTTATCCACAGCCAAAATCACCAACCGAGTTCAACGGATCCGTTTATCTCAAAAATAAATCCCTATATTAACAAAACGAGCTCTTTGATGATTATCGAGTTAGTTCGCATAAGAAACCGGGGCATGAACAATGCAAGCTTTACCCCATGACCGAAAGTCCGTCGGTATCACCGACGGACTCTTATGAAAAACCACTTCCATGATCGATATTATACCGCGAAAAACCGGCCATGAAGTATCGTTTTCGTACCCGGAAAGTATCATCTGCCAAAATCGACTTAAGGAATGCAAACCAAAGGTCCCTATCAAAAGAGCCGATCACGGATTGCTGGATTTAAGGATTTCACGGAAAAACCCGCTTCCCGATCTCTAGGCCGTGGAATCCTTTCATCCGTTAAATCCGCGATCAAGTCTTTTTTGTACCGATGCGGAGCCTGCGTCGACGGCTCGGTGTGGACTTCAATCCCAGCGGTCCATTAGCCGGCCAGTAGGCGTCAAGAAGCGCAGTCTTTTCTTATTCAATTCCTCATAGCTCGTCTTCGGATCGACATGAAACCCGATTGGCCTTGGCTGCAACTCCTTTTCCGATTGCAAATCGATGGGTCCTCCGCATCCGGGCTACGCCCGGCCCGAATGGAAAGCGGAATACATGTACCCCCACTGAGTTGGATGTCAACTGCCGAATTCATCTTTTGCTTCTGCAAGCGGGAGACTGATTCGATTTTAAAGTTAAATTCATAAACAGCGGCGGAGTGACGTCGGGCATCCTGACATTACCTACACTTTTTTGCTCTCATTGCTTATTCCCAAAACGATTATAATGAGTAAAGTCTTCTAGATCACGACGTACACGTAAATAATTTCCCTTAGTTGAAACTGGATAGCCCAAACGGCACGAATAGGCACGCTCAAAATATTCGGGGATACCCAGGATGCCTTTTATCTGCTTTTCATAATCATCGCTATAACCCACGGCGGTAACAATCTGCAGACCGATTCCCAGAGAATGCGCCATAAGCCACATATTTTCCATAACACAACCAAGGCTAATTTTACCCAGAAAATCTCCTTCTGAGCCAGGAGCCCGTTTACGAGGATCATACATTACGATTAAAAGCACGTTGGTTGCGGTTATGTATTTTCTCAAATACTCAGATAAAGGGTCTTTACCGTGCTCTGTTATGGCACTAGGCATACTATTCAAAATCCCGGTCTTTCTTTTTTGCAGTTCTTCTTCAGAAGCAGACACATAGTTATTACCTTCTTCAATAGCGACTTTTGGTCTGGTTATCTTGACATTTCCAATGGCCTCAAGAAGCTTCGGATCATCAACCGCAACGATTTCAAAATTTTGCATATTGTGGGCAGTAGGTGCCCACCTTCCGGCTTCGAGAATCTTATTGAGGTCTTCTTTCGATATGGACCTGTTTGTGTCAAACAGACCTCTTGACGACTGCCTTGTCTTGATTAAAGTTAATAAGTCTTCCATAATTTTATCTCCTTAGTAATTTTAACATCGCCTAGAAGTCCCCCGCCTCTAAGGCGGTTCGTTCCCAATTGATTGATCGGTGGAGGTTCAATACCCCTCTATCGGCGAAGTTAAATGATTTGTGAGCCGTGCCAGTTGTTTGCTGCGAAACAGGCATATGGCTAATTCAACTTCGCTGCGTTGAATAATCCTATTTTCTATTAGAAAACTGATCTGCAAACATTTTATCAAGATCGGCTCTGGACGCGTTTTTCCAGTCAATGGTATAGGCATAGCCTATTTCATAATTATTTTCTTCCATTCCTTTAAGAACTGCTGCTGCATATTCAGCGGGAGACGGGGTTGTAAAGTTCGGATTCTCCCTTCTAAATTTTACTCTTCCTTCCAAGTTTAATTCGGTATCCAAAATTCCCGGCGCTATCGCTTCGAAAACCCCGATGCCCATTTGTGCAAGCTGCTGCCTGATAATAACTGAGAACATGTGCATGCCGGCTTTGGTCGCGCTGTAAACCGGCTGATTTGCTGCAGGGAAAAAGCCCGAACCCGCTGTTACATTTACGATTGCTGCTTCATTTTTACCGGATAGTAAAGGGATAAACAGCGCAGCAAGGAAAATCGGCCCTTCCAGGTTTATCCTTATTTCGTTTTCTCCGCTGAATAATTCTTCCGTGCCTTTGGTGAAATCAATATTTCTTTGAATGCCGGCATTGTTTATCAGAACGTTTACAGCGGGAAAGTTGGCTTTAATCCATTCATAAAGTTCTTTTCTGCTGAATTCGTCGGCGACATCACAAGCCTTGATACTCAAATTTGGATGTTTTTTCTGCGCTTCCAGAAGCTTCTGTTCTCTTCGCCCACAGATGATGACTTTATTGCCCTTATCCAGAAATTCTTCCGCCAGGGCAAACCCGATACCCG
Source organism: Bacillota bacterium (assembly GCA_023400055.1). Classification (GTDB taxonomy): domain Bacteria; phylum Bacillota; class UBA4882; order UBA8346; family UBA8346; genus Hydrogenispora. The sequence continues at coordinate 89,760 of JAEXFN010000011.1, read as the reverse complement.
TTGCACCACCGGTAATCAGTACCGTATTTCCGCTTAATTTCACAGTTGAGCCCTCCATTCAGTTGCTTTATATCGAAGCTCCAAACGCCTGGTACTCATCCACGTCTAGGCTTCAATCCTTATTATAATGAGTGAAATCTGCCAGTGTTTCTGACATCTTCACTACCTCTCTTTTTCTGTACTATGTAGTAAATTCAGTAGTTATACGTTACAATATTACATAACTAATTATAGCCAGGAATACGTGGCAAACAAGTATCAGATTTGGAGATGTGTTGCATATGCGACACAAGGAGGAATATGATGCAGGCTGATTTGAGGATTAAGCGCACGAAGGCCGCTCTGCGAGAGGCGCTGATCGACCTGATCTCCAAGAAGGGCTTTGATGCGGTCACGGTAGGAGATATAGCTGAGCGGGCGATGATTAACCGAGCCACCTTCTACCGGCACTACCACGACAAGTATGAACTGGTCACCAGCATTTTTCAGGAGTCTGTTGATAAGCTGCTTAGCGAGCTGGAACACCCACCCGATGACATGGATGCAATCTACCAATGGCATAACGAGATTTTTGCCGAATCGTACCTGGAGAATCCCAACTCGGTTAGTCCCAGGGTGCAGTCCGCAATCGAGGCCTGGATCAAATTTTTTGAACACTTTGCCAGATATTCCCGGTTTTACCGGGCGATGCTAGGCCGGCGCGGCAGCGCCTGGTTCACCGCACAGCTGATCGATTACCTGAAGAATAGCTTCTATAAAAACGTCCAGGTTAAAAAGAAGTTGCCGCTTCAAAGATCGGGCAGCGATATGCCGCTTGATGTCGGGCTAGCATGCTTGGCTTCTTGGCCGGTAAGTGTCCTGACGTGGTGGTTGGAAAACGGAATGGAGTATTCTCCCAGACAGATGGCGGTCTGGACTCTATGTGGCGCATACCGAGGAATCCATCGTGCGATGGGGGTTAGCTTGACATCATCTAAGGATAAATAATTATATCTGCTCACGTTCCTCCCGTCGATTGGCCCGGATCCCCTTCAGCTTGCTTGCCTTGCTCTCTTCAGCATCACCGGCCTCGTTAGTTAATCGCTCACCATCCTTAACTATAGCCTCGATTTAGCGTTGAGCTCTGCCGTAGATTGGAGACTGACATATAATGATTTTTGTCGCTCTCGTTCCTCATATTCCAAAAGGTAATATCCTTAGCGATCTCCCGCAAGGCTCCGCCATAGGAAACCGGGGCAATGAGCACGAAGTCCGTCGGTATCACCGACGGACTCTCCCAAAAGACAACTTCCACGATCGATATTATACCGCGAAAAACCGGCCATGAAGTATCGTTTTTGTACCCGAAACGTATCATCCAAAATCAACTTAAGGAATCCTAACATTTTGCATTCATACAGCCGGCAATACCTTGCAGCCTTATGAATGCAAAGTCGAAGATCCTATAAAAAGAGCCGATCCACGGATTCATGGATTTAAGGATTTCACGGAAAAACCCGCTTCTCGATCTCCAGGCCGTGGAATCCTTTCATCCGTTAAATCCGTGATCAAGTCTTTTTTGCTAAACAACAAGCTCTCTCAGCCGCTGAGCAGGCGGTACTGCCCCGGTTTCCCATGCGGAACTAATCATTAGCTCACTTATCCACAAAATGAGCTCATTGAGCGACTGAAAGAACTCTTTTATTAACAAAAAGAGCTCACTTATCCACAAAATGAGCTCATTGAGCGACTGAAAGAACTCTTTTATTAACAAAAAGAGCTCATTTATCCACAAAATGAGCTCATTGAGCGACTGAAAGAACTCTTTTATTAACAAAACAAGCTCATTTATCCACAAAACGAGCTCGTTGAGTGACTGAAAGAACTCTTTTATTAACAAAAAGAGCTCATTTATCCACAAAATGAGCTCGTTGAGTGACTGAAAGAGCTCGCTTATTCGCAAAACGATCTCTTGCAACGCCTCAACCCGATCACTCACCCACCAAACGACTATCGAAGAGAAGAGCGGCCATAGCGGTGGCCGTTCTTTCTTTTTGAGCTGAAATCAGCCCGGAATCATCGACCGGAAATTAAGAAGGGCCGGAAAATTCCGGCCCTCGGTTGGATTCCTTTCGAGAAGCAGCTCCGCTTGGCGCAATTAATACTTGCCGAACTCCTTAGCGCCGAGCGGATTGGTCAGCCGGCTCGTTGCCGCGGCCGCTTCCGCATGACCCGCCGCGATGGTTTGGCGGTGCTTGGAGTCGCTGCCGCCGGGCGCGGCGAATGGGGCCGCGGCATCGGGCGCCGGTTGCTCGGGCAGTTCATATTCGGCGTCGCGCTCCCGGTCGACGCTGCTATCCAACTGGAACTGGCCCACCAGCGATTTGAGGGTAGCCGCCTGATTGGAAAGCTCTTCGCTGGAGGAAGCGCTCTGCTCGGCGGTGGCGGTATTGGTCTGCACCACGTTGGAGACCTGGTCGATGCCCCGGTTGATCAGGGCGATCGCTCCGGCCTGCTCGTTGGAGGCGCTGGCGATGTTGCCGACCAAGTCAGCGGATTTGGAAATGCTGGTCACGATCTCGTCCAGCGCCTTGGCGGTGCCGTTGGCGGTCTCGGTGCCCACCTCGACCTTCTGGATGGTGCCCTCGATCAGCGCCGTGGTTTCTTTGGCAGCATTGGCGCTGCGGCCGGCCAGGTTCCTGACCTCTTCGGCCACCACCGCGAAGCCCTTGCCGTGCTGTCCGGCCCGGGCCGCCTCGACCGCCGCGTTCAACGCCAGAATGTTGGTTTGGAAGGCGATCTCATCGATCACCTTGATGATCTTGGAAATGTTGGCCGATGCCTCATTGATCTCGGTCATCGACTGCAGCATCTCTTTCATGTGGGTATTGCCGGTCGCGGCGCTTTCCTTGGCCTGCAGGGCCAATTGGCTGGCCTGGTTGGCGTTGACCGCGTTCTCCTTGATCTGCGCCGCCATCTGCGTAATCGACGAAGTGAGCGCCTCCACCGAAGTGGCCTGTTCGGTGGCGCCCCGAGACAGCGCCTGACTGCCGGAAGATACCTGTTTGGAGCCGGAGGCGACCTGTTCGGCGGCCTCGCTGATCCCGCTCAGGATCTCATTGAACGACCGTACCGTCTGATTCAGGGAATCTTTGATAACGGCGTAGCTGCCCTGATATTCTCCGGTCATTCGGGTACAGAGGTTCCCTTTGGCCATCTCCTGCAACACCGCGGACGCCCCTTCGATCGGCGCGACGATGGCGTCCAGGGTCCGGTTGAAGCCGTTAATGATGGCGCGGTAGCCGCCCTCGAACTTGGTTTCATCGGCCCGGACATCCAGATTGCCGGAGGTCGCCGCATTGGCCAGCATATCGGCTTCCTTAATCAGATTCTGAATGGCGGTGGACATCATGATCATCGAAGGAATCAGCTGGTCATTCTCGGAGAGCCGGCCGATCTTCTGGTACTGATCCAGCTGGCTGATGTCGCCCTTGGAGGTCCGGATAAAGCCGTCCTGGACGCTGAGCAGCATCATCCGCACCGCGTTGATCCGGTCGGCGAACTCCCGCATCATCCCCTGATAGCTTCCAGTCATCTCCAGCGTATAATCGTTGACGGCCAAACCGTCGAGCACCTGGCCGGCTTCGTTCAGCGGTTCCATGATCGCATCCAGCGCCCGGTTAAATCCTTTGATAATCTCGACATATTCGCCCTTCAACTGGCTTACGTCGCCGCGCGCCGCCAGTTCTCCGGCGGACGCCGTCTCGGCCAGTTTGTGCGATTCATCGAGCATGGTATGGAGCGATGTCCGCACCTTGTTCAGGTTGTCAATCAGCACGCGGTAATAGCCGTGGTAATTATTGTCGATCAGCTCCATTGTTTCGCCGTTGGCCATCTTTTCGATGTATTCGGCGGCGAAATGGAGCGGCCGCATCACCGCGTCCAAAGTATTGTTGATTCCCTCGACCACCCGCGCGAAATCGCCCCGGTGTTTGGCGAGATCGGCGCGCTGGCTCAGCTCCCCTTCCACCGCCGCCGCGGAAAGCATCGTCGTATCCTCGATCAGCGCCTCAATGGCGGTTTTCACTTGCGCCAGGCCGTGATTGATGCTTTCAAATTGCGCTTTGACCTCGCTGGAATATTGATCGGCCTCTTTTAACTGCAAATCAAAGTTCAGATCGCCGTCGGCCAGCCGTTTCAGGTTTTCGGCGACGCCGGCCACCGCCGCCTTGGTGTATTCGTTGACGCTGATGATCGAGGTCAGATCGGTGATGATCTCGACATAACCGATGACTTTGCCGTTGGCGTCCCGCAAATAGGAGGTATCCTGCTTACAGCTCATGTCGCACCACTCAAAATAGCTCTCCGCCTTATCGGCCCGGCTGTTCTGAAGCCGCTTGATGCCGCATTTCTGGGTATTGCAGATGTTTTCGCCCGCCCGGCTGCAGGGCATGCCATAGGCGGACTCGCGGTCTTTGATGATCCCCTTGGCGATCATCTGTTTTTCGAAAGCCTTGTTCATGTAGATCCAATTCATATCGTAATCCGTGACCTGAATCGGAAAAGTAACGGCGTCAATGATCGCTTCGTACCAGGTGTTCTTGGACTGCAGGGCATATTCGGCTTCTTTCATCCGGTCCATCACCTTGCCCAGCAGGCGGGCGATTAAAAATCCCAGCCCCAACGCCAAAACCAGCCCGACCAAATAGCCCAGCCAGCGCGGAAAAGCTCCCTGACCTGTCGCCAGGCCGCCGAAGACGAATGACAGCAACGCAACGACCAGACAGCCCAATAAAACCTGTACCCGCGCCTCCAATTGCTCAAGCAATTTCATTGTGTCAACCTCCTTATTATTATGCGCATGGTAATGCGTGCAATGTCCCCTGGCAGATTCTTCCCTGTTGTCAGGCGACGCTTCCGGACTCGGCAATTTCCCCTTCCGTCAGGAGTTTCTCGCAGTCCAGCAGCAGCTTCACATCATCGCCCACCTTGCCGAGGGCTTTTATGTAACGGCTATGAAACCCGAGCTTGGCATCGGGCGGCGGCGCAATATTCTCCTCATCGATCCGGATGACCTCCGCCACATGATCCACGATCAATCCGACCGTGACGGCGTCGATATTCACTACGATAATGCAAGTCCGATCGTTATAGGCCATGGGTTCCAGCTTGAAACGCAGCCGCATATCCAGTACCGGAATGATCTTGCCTCTGAGATTAATGACGCCGACCACGTGACCGGGCAATTCCGGGACCGTCGTGATCTCCTGAATGCCGATGATCTCCACCACCTGCACGATCGGGATTCCGAAATCCTCCCTCCCGACGGTGAATATAAGATATCTTCCTTGCTGCGTGTCTTCGAAAACATCCAGCTCATCATCCATCACCCCCGTCATCGAAACCACCATCCTTCCTTAAAAATATTATCGCTATCAAATGCCGAACCCGTGCAAACGGCCTAGGGCGAGTAGCTTGAGGACCGCTGCTCGCCCCGCATGGACCTGGCCACCAAAAACGACCTCTTTTCGGCATTATTCTCAAAAAAATAATCCCAGCCGTTCAGTAATGAACGGACCCATCCCGATTCTATATAATCATCGGCTGGGATGCCATGATTCTTAATAAATTGCTAAAATTTATTTAGCAAATTCTGACTTCAAATTTACTTGCCGCTCCGATGGTCTGTAAAAGTGCGTGATCGCGAGGGGTTTAGCCATTATCGAGCGTCGAACGGATAAAATTTGCGTCAAAGTAAACCGGCGGTGTAATGTTATACTTGAATCGTTTACCTTTTTGCTGTATAGTAGATATCAGTATATGAGCGTCAATCCAAATAAAAATAAAGCGAGGACAGGCATGGGCACGCTGAGCCGCAAGGAACAAATGCGCCGGATCCGCCGGGAAGACATTATCGACGCCGCGGAACGGGTTTTTTTCGCCAAAGGATTTACCGGTTCGACCGTGGATGATATCGCCAGGGAGGCCCAATACAGCAAACGGACGCTTTACATCTACTTCACCAGCAAGGAGCAACTTTACGACGCCGTGGTCCTCCGCGGTTACCAGGCCTTGAACCGGATGTATGAGCGGGCTTTCGCGGAGCAGCATCCCGCCAGCGGCCTGGCAAAGGTGATCCTCATGGGCGATACGTACCTCGATTTTATCGAGCGACACCCGCAATACTTTGAGGCGATGATCCTTTATCCCACCCGGACCGAGGACCTTACCGACCAGGATGAACTGAAGGCCGCCAATTACCGGGAAGGCAATGTAAGCGCCGACCTGCTGATCGCCGCCCTCCGGGAGGGCAGCGCCGACGGCAGCATCGCCGCGGATCTGGACCCGGTGAATACCGCCTTCATTCTCTACGCCAACATCATCGGCGTCGGGCAACTGATCCTGCGAAAAGCGCCCTACATTGCCCAGACCTATCAGCGCAGCATGACCGATCTGGTCGCGGAGTTGCGCAAATTGATCGTACGAAGCTTAAAACCATGAATCGCCTATGATTTCGGAATGGAGGGTTTCCAAATGGCCAAATCAAAAGCCCGGGGCGAACGGAATTTTCTTAAAAGCCTCATTTGCGTATTTTGCGGCCTCCTCATCCTCGGCAATTGTCCCGGGAGCCGGGCCGGCGCCGCATCGGGCGCCGATACCGTCGACCCGGCCATGCCCATGACTCAAAAACTACATGAAATCCTCAATTACGGCATCGCCGCCCCCAGCTCCCACAATGCCCAGATGTGGCAGGCGGCGATCGTTTCCGAGAACGAGATCCTGGTCACGCTGGACCCGGCCCACACCTTACCCCAAGTGGACCCCAATGACCGCGAAGCCTTCATCTCGCTGGGGGCCTTCATCGAAAACATGGTCGAGGCCGCGCCCCGTTACAATCTGGCCGCCGCGGTCCGGCTGCTCGCCAGGCAACCGGGGGATAAGCAGATCGCCAAGCTCAGTTTTGCGCCCCAAGCCGGAACTCCCGCCGCCATGAAAGCGGCCGAGAATATCAAAAACCGTCATACCCTGCGCACGCCGTTCCTGAAAACCACGCTGAAAGAGGCCGATCTGCGCCGCTTGTTGAGCCTGAACCGCAATATCGCCTACTTTCCCTTAGGCAGTGCCGAAGGGCAATATCTGCAGACGGCCATCGTCCAAGCCACCAGGCAGCAGGTGGCCGACGATGCCAAGCAACGGGAGCTGGCGGGAATGATGCGTTTCTCCAAAAAAGAAGCCGCTGCCAAAAAAGACGGCCTCACCCCGGAAATGATGGGGCTCTCGGGTATCGCCAAGTGGTTCGTGTCTACCTTTTTCAACCACGACACCGTGATGACGCCTTCGTTCCGGAAGCAAACCGTCAATACCGTTGCTCGGCAGGCTCAAAACTGCGCCGGCTTCTTCATCGTCGCCAGCCCCGACGACTCAGCGGAAGCGCTACTGAACGCCGGCCGGACCTTGGAGCAGCTCTGGATCCAAGCCACCGCCATGCGAATCGCGGTCCACCCCATGAGCGCCCCGCTGGAAGAAAGCCCCTGGCAGGGAACGATCGCCTCCAAGCTGGGGATCGCCGGCAAGATCCAGATGATTTTGCGGGTCGGCTATGTCAAGGACTACGGCAAACCGGTCAGCCAGCGGCGGCCCCTCCCCTGAAATGAATATTTCTGGAGCAGCTCCTTCAAGGTACGGTTTGAATTAACCCTATAAGGGTACATTGCTTGCCGCACCTTAAGGTACATAGTACTGTCCTTTTGCGTTGTTTACTGGCTATCCCTCAAAGGAATTCCTTAACCGCAATATTGCACGAAAATTAGCTTTAGCTTTCGAAACCCTATTCTCTTATGAGGATTTTGAATTTTTCCTGCGTTAATTTTATTATTCCTTTGATTCAACCCGTTTTCATTAAGAGACTCAAGATTCGAATATCTACTACAACGGCTCTGCCCTTTTTGAACTCCCCCGCTTAGCGGGGGGGGATTTTCAAAGGCATAAAAAAAGGCCGTCTCTTGGGAGCGAGACAGCCTCGGTTCGAATTTCCGGCGACCGATGGTGCGCCGGATGCCATGATTAATAGTACGGCCAGTACGGATAGGAATAGGGAGAAAAGTAAGGGTTGTAATAGGGATACGAATAAGGACGAAAATAAGGACGGTATCCACCGTATCCACCATATCCGCCATAACCCCGGTATCCTCCCCGGAACCCGCCGCGATACCCACCACGATAACCGCCACGGGGCGGATCGATCCAAATAATCTGCCCGACCTGTAAATTATAGGGGTCAATTCCCGGATTGGCCGCCATGATATCGTCTACCGTCGTACCGTACTCTTCGGCCAGATCCCATAAATTATCCCCCGGCTGGATGGTATATTGAATGAACTCTTGACCATTCGCTGGCATTCTCTTCACCTCGACAGTTTGTAGGTCTTTTGGTATATCCTATGCCATTGTCGGGCATCGGGTTATAAGACTTTGGCATAATTCCACGGAAGTGCGCCAATCTTGTCACCGCTGGATGGCCTTTATGCTTGCCCCGGACATACGAAAGGCTGCCCCAGCGCATTCCCGAGACAGCCTCTATTGTTCATGCCAAGTTTCGCGAACCAAAACCTTCCAAGTCCCGCCGGCGCCGGCCGACCGTCAACGCGGTATCCGGATCTGCTGGCCGACAAATAACCGGTCCGGATTGAGGCCGGGATTGAGTTGCAGAATATCAGCCACTGAAGTGTTGAAACGCCGCGCAATACTGTAAATCGAATCTCCCGGTTGAACGGTATAGGTTCTTCCGCCGCGGGGACCCACCCGTCTCCGTCCGGGAACGCAAATGACCGATCCGACCCGCAAGCGGTTGAAATTGACGCCGGGATTGGCTTGTTGGATCCGGTCCGCGGGGATATTAAAGTCTCTGGACAGCCGGAACAGGTTGTCGCCCTGGCGAACGGTATACAGTGTGCCGCCCGGGCAGGAACGGACCCGGACCGGGATCCGGACTTGGGTCGGCAACGGGCGCCGCGGGTCAACGCCAGGGTTGGCACCGAGAATCTCTTCGACCGGCGTGCCGTAATCCTCGGCCAAAGACTCCAAATCATCGGCAGATTCAAGTAACAGATCCTGCTCTATATAAAGATCATCCGCCGCCTCATTCATGGGCTCATAATCCATGGAACTCCACCTCTTTCTAAAAGTGTCGTGAGTAACCCCGGCCACCGGCCAGGGGGATCACAAAGGCTCAGGGAACCAAGGATAAAGCCGTTCCAAGATCTTCTGGCCAACCATTTTGAGTTCGTAAGACTTAAAAGACTTTATCCCATGGCTGCTCGTTTGACAGTAAAAACAAACGGTTTTTTCTGCCATTGTGAGATCATCTTATGTGATTTCTGACCCATTGTTTCATGGACATAGGCTCCGGGAATCATTCTCCGCAAATTGTGCCAAAATCACTCTCCGCAGGGAGCGGAACGGTTGCCCGGGAGTTCCGTCCCGCTGCCCCGGGCCGCTGTCCGCCTTCCCCGCCGGTCCGGCCGCTCCGGATCCCTGTTGCTATATTGGGGATGATCCTTGGTCTTGTATGGAATGCCAGGATCCGTGTCAGAGATGGCAGGATCCTGGCTGGAGATCTGCGCATCCGTGTTAGAGACACCCGCGTCCTTGTCAGGAATCTTCCGATCCATGTCAGGGATGTCATGACCCCTTCAGCGAAGCCGCGGATTCTTGTCAGGGATCGTCCCATTCCCGCTGCTCCAAGGACCATCCCTGCCGCGCCGAACCGCACTCCTCTTGCCCCGCGTCTTGGGGAAGCTGGACCGGCCCACCGGGAAACTGTCCCGAAAAGCTTCTCTGTCGATCGGCCTCCCGTCCCAGCCGGACCGGACCGCGTCCCGGTTGCCCGGGCCGCTGTCCGCTCTCCTCCGCCCAAACGGTTCGCTACGCTAAAAAAAAAACCGGCCGCCGCGCTCCGGCGACGAAAATGGCGGCTGGCGCCACTTTCGTCCCGGCAAACGGCAGCCGGTCCGGCGCCCGTCCGTTGGACATTCCGGCGGACGGGCGATCCTGCTGACTCCTACATTCGTAAAGGGCCACGGCCCTCCCCGCTTAAACCTCGGCCACCAGCCGCATCGGCAGCCCGCTGGAGTTCTTCAGGTTCAGCGGGAAACAATAGGCCTTGAAGCGGTCCTGCGGCATTTTGTCCAGGTTGACGACATTCTCGATCACGAAAACGTTGTGGGCGGCGCAATGAGTGTCCGCCTTGGGATGGCCGGCCATTTTTTTGACCCCGGCGGCGTCGATCCCGATGAAACTGACCCGGCGTTCGATCAGATAATCCAGCGTGGCGTCGGACAGCTCGGGATGGCTCCCGTCGGGACGGCCTTTCAAATAAAACTCCGTCGCATAGCAATTGGCGAACCAGTCGGTCTTGAAGACCACCAGATCGCCCGGCGCGATCGGCAGCTGTCCCGCGAAATTGGCCGGTTCGATCGGCCGGTCGTAGATGTTTTCGACATGAACGATCTTGCCGGTCCGGATGAAACGGTCCAATTCCAGTTGGTCGGCGGGGACATCGATCAGATCGATGTGCGTCCCCAGATGGCCGATGCGGGCGACAGCGATCCCCTCTTTCTGGTTGAAGAAAGGATTGTTCTTATCCTGTTCGTCGATGACGAGGCTTAAATCAATTAACATGTTGCTCCTCCGTTCGCTAGGCACCGGCATCGAACCCCAGGGTTAATGATTTGCCAAAGCGATGAATCCCTCGCCGTTTCTCAGCAGATCGCGCGATTCAAACCATGCCGTTGCCGATAATTATATTATTATTTACCCGTAAATTAATTTACTAGGTATATTGTAATATAAGTAAACTAAAATAGCAAGCCCGACTTCCTACCCGTTTTTAGGCTTGCTTTTGGCACCGAATTGGGCAATAATGAAAGCATGGACGAGCAAACCGCCAAACAATTCCTGGATTCGCTGCTGCGAATCGCCAACAAGACCCTGGAACTCGGCAAACACGCCGCCGCGACCACTCCGGCCGGCAGCCTCGGTTTCGCGGAGGTCAGCCTGATCACCTTGATCGGCCAGTTCAACGGGATTAACGTCACCGATCTGGCCGCCAAATACGGAGCGACCAAGGGCGCGATATCCAAGATGGTCAAAAACCTGGTCCAAAAGAACCTGGTCCAAAAACAACGGACCCTGGCCAATGAGAAAGAAGTACTGCTCTCGCTCACCGATGCGGGGCTGGCCATCTATGCCGAGAAAGAAGCGCACCTGCGGGAGTTATACCAGGAAGTCCTCAGCCAGCTGCATAGCTTGAACGCGGATCAAGTTCAGCAGTTTACCCATGTCTTGCGGGCCATCGAAGGCCATCTCGACAGCCACATCGGCGGCCACTCCCCGGCCGCCGAGTAAACGCAGGCGGCCGGGATATCCCGGCCAGCGCCGGAGCTTTTGCCAGGCGCACCCGCTCCGCGCCGCTCACCCGCCATTCTTGCGGAACGACAACGGCGCCGCTCCGCTGATCTTCTTAAAGACCCGCTCGAAATGGGTCAGATTCTCGAACCCCACCCGGGCGGCGATCTCGGTCACCGGCAGCCGGGACCCCTTGAGCAGCCGCTCGGCCTCGCGGATCCGGACGCTGTTCAAATACTCCACGAAACCGAATCCGGTCACCTTCTTAAAGGTCCGGCTCAGATGGAACGGGCTGATGGCGAACTGCCGCGACAGGAGCGGCAGGGTCAGGGGCTCCGGATAATTGGCGTTGATAAACCGCACGATCTCCAGGATCTTCTCCTGGAGCGGGCTGGCCGGAATCGCGCCGGCCGGGGGCGCTTCCCGGAGCCGGCGCTGGATCAGGATCAACAGCTCGGCCAGGATCAGCCCCAGGTAGATCCGGAACCCCGGCCCGCTGTTCTGCGACTCGCGGACCATCTTGTAGAAGAGCGCCTCCACCTCGCGGCGTTGGGCCGGCTCGAAGCGGATCAGCCGTTCGCCGCCGCCGAAGGGGGCCAGCAGGAACCGGGCGTCCGCCCCCGCGGGCAGCGCCGCCGGGCTGAAATTGGTCATGATCCGCTCGTGTTCCACCGGATGGTCCACGTCCACGTCGCTGGTCTTGTGCAGCTCATTGATGTCCACCAGCACCACCTCGCCGGCATTCACCCGGTAGGTCCGGTTCTCGATGAAATAATTCCGTTCCCCGGCGACCAGGTAATACAGCTCATACCGGTCATGATAATGGTTGGCCTGCATGCTATAGGGCGCGGGCCGCCGGTGGTGCTCCACCCGGAGCGGCGGTTCCTCCCAGACATAGCCCGCCGGATGCTGCGGCATTTGAATCACTCCGTTTTTAACTGGCATAATGGACCCGAAACGGTTCCCAGGCGTTGTCACCCCACTGGACTCGGCAGTAATTGCCGGTTTGGTTGCCCGGTTCGATCTCCATTATAACCGGAAAGCGGTTCCCTGGTGCAAAAAAAGTAAACTTTTCAGAAATGAAGCAAGAAATCTAAAGTAATTCCGCATTTTTTGCGCTACGATGGAGGAGATCATTGAAACGTTGCTTCATTTCATTTCAACCATCCAAGGAGGAGATTTTACCATGTCCCTACCGACCAAAGATCCCCGCAATCTGACCATCGCCTATGTCGGCGGCGGATCCCGGGGCTGGGCCTGGCGGCTGATGACCGACCTGGCGCTGGAGCCGTCCCTGGCGGGAACCGTCAAACTGTATGACATCGATCAGGCGGCGGCCCAGACCAACCAGGCCATCGGCAACCGGCTCAGCGCCCGCTCCGATGTTCAGGGCAAATGGAACTACCGGGCCGTGGACAGCCTGGCCGAAGCCCTGAGCGGCGCCGACTTCATCGTGATCTCGATCCTGCCAGCCACCTTCCAGGAGATGGATTCCGACGTTCATGCTCCAGAGGCGTATGGCATTTACCAATCCGTGGGAGACACCAGCGGCCCCGGCGGCCTGCTGCGGGCGCTCCGCACCATCCCGATGTACATTGAGATCGCCGCGGCGATCAAACAATACGCCCCCGAGGCGTGGGTCATCAACTACACCAACCCGATGAGCCTCTGCACCCGCATCCTTTATGAGGTCTTTCCGGCCATCAAAGCCTTCGGTTGCTGCCATGAGGTCTTTCATACCCAGACCCTGCTGACCAAGGCGTTGCAGGAGTTCGGCGGCGTGGCGGGCGCCACCCGCGAAACGATCAAAACCAACGTGCTGGGGATCAACCATTTCACCTGGGTGAACCGGGCATCCTACCAGAACATCGACCTGCTGCCGCTCTACCGCCAGTTCGTGGAGAAATATTACCAGACCGGCTATGAGGAAGAAGCCGGCCTGTGGGAACGGGACTATTTCGCCTCCGGCCAACGGGTCAAATTCGACCTCTTCCGCCGCTACGGCCTGATCGCCGCCGCCGGCGACCGTCATTTGGCCGAATTCCTGCCGCCCTGGTACCTGAAGAACCCCGCCACCGTCCGAGAATGGATGTTCAGCCTGACTCCGGTCGACTACCGCATCGAGAACGCCAAGACCCTGCTCGCCAAGAGCCAGCGTCTGGCCGCCGGCGAGGAAGAACTCTCGCTGGAGCAGACCGGCGAGGAAGGGGTCCGTCAGATGAAAGCCCTGCTCGGCCTGGGCGATCTGATCACCAACGTCAACTTGCCCAACCGCGGCCAGCTCGGCGGGGTGCCCGCCGGCGCGGTGGTCGAGACCAACGCCCTCTTCACCCGGGACCGGGTCCAACCGGTGGTCGCGGGCGAGCTGCCCTCGGAGATTCACGCTCTGGTCATCCGGCACGTCTACAACCAGGAGACGATCCTGCGCGCCGCGCTGACCAAGGATAAGGAACTGGCCCTGCGGGCCTTCATGAACGATCCGCTGGTCACCGTGGACCCGGTGGACGGCCGCAAGCTCTTCCTGAAGATGCTGACCAACACCGAGGAATACCTGCCGGGTTGGGAGATCTAAACGATCCGGATCAAAAAACCGCACGCCAAAGGCCGGTGCAATAAGCGCGCCGGCCTTTTTGTCAAGCATCGATCCGTTTTAATCGCAGTTCAACCGCGTTCCGGTCTCCTGCCGGTAGCGCTCCAACGCCGCTCCCAATCCCTCCCGGAACAAATGTTTGAGCGGACAGACGATATGGCCCAGGAAGTCGGGGCGCCGCGGCGAAACCCGGGCCGGCAAAGGCTTCCAATGTTTCGGGATATTCCGCCATTATCAGGCCGATACTAGTTTGCGGGTTAATTTAATCATTGAGCTCCCCTCTCCTTGACTTTACCGACCCGAGCGGCGCTCCGGTCCAGTTCGGTGCATTACAAGGATCTTTTCGAGGCAATACTTTCTTGATATAATGAAGTCAGGTTGACAAAAATAATTGAAATGAACGAGCGTTTTTATACGCTGCGAGGAATTCGGCAATAACTATAATAAAGGAGGGTTTACCATGAAAATCAGCGGACGCAATCAATTAAAGGCCACCGTCAAGGAGATCGCGCAGGATGGCATCATGGCCAAGGTAGTGCTGGACTATAAGGGAGAACGGCTGGTTTCGGTGGTGACCGCCGACTCCGTCGCCGATCTGGGTCTCAAGGCCGGCGACGATGTCACGGCGCTGATCAAATCGACCTCGGTCATGCTGATGAAATAGCCTCCCCTTTGAACCGTCCCGAGCCGCCGCCAAGGGAAGATAACCTATATCTCCCTTGGCGAAGCCGCGTCAATCATTACGGCCGTTCTCTTTCAGCCGTAGCCGTCCGCTCACGTTCATCCCACGTTCGAATAAACTTCCCCTTTGCGGATGAGAATCCACAATTCGTTATCGCCGTAAGTCATCTCGTAAGACGCTATCCCGGCAGCGGCCAGTTTCTTGCCGATGGGTTGCACCCGCTGATTCCAGGTCTGATTGTTCAACCGGCTCAACAAATCGGGATCATATTCCGCTAAGCGTCTCTCCACCTGGCGGCGCATATCCTGATTCTCAAAAAAGCCGCCCCCGACACAAGCCATGCCTCCCGGCGCCAACACCCGGTAAATCTCACTGAAAAGCTTCTGCTTGTCTTTCCAGAAAAAGACCGAGCGCTTGCTGACCACCAGGTCCATGCTCTGATCGGCCAAATCGATCATCCCCCGCAATCCGCCCCGTATCACCCGCATCCGCTCGGTCAATCCGCAATCGGCGATATTTTTCTTGGCCAGGCGCAACATATCCAGCGAGGTATCCATCAAACTGACTTCCAAATAGCTGATTTGCGCCAGAGCCAATCCGAGATAGCCGCTGCCCGCGAAAAGCTCCAGGCATTTCCCGCGGCGGATCTTGGCCTTATTGATGATCTGTTCGGCGATGGCCAGGTCCGAAGAGTAAAAGTATTGGCGATTCATATGCTCCAGGGATAGATTTCGAAATGCCATGATACCTCCACCTTTCATGAGTCCCATTTTATATGTCATGTATATGTAATTTATTTTTATAACGAGACCCAACATAGACGAATATAACTTAACTAAACCCTATTATAAAGGATCGTTCTGACAAATTCAATCTCGTTTATGTTAAAAATATGACATATATCTAACAGAATATTATATATTATATCAAAGTGTTATTTACAATAAATAATCTGATTGATTATTTGGAATAAATTTCTTAAAAAAAATGGCATCGACCCTATGCCATTTCCAACGCGATATCGAGTTCCAAATATTATGGTTATTCGATGGCAGCTTTCATTGCGTTGTACATCTTTTCCGCGTACTCGTTAATTTGATCGCGCGACATACGCAAGCGCTCCGCAGCAGTGCCGTATCCAATTTCCGTTTTGCCTTCTTCCAGTCCTTTGAAAATGCCGTCCGCGAAGGCATCTAACGGCTCTATCTGCGTATGCAGCCATGTTCCGTTTAAATCGGTATCGACTGCCGGCGGAACCACTTCGATCACTTCTATGGAGGTGGCCGAAAGCTGGTATCTCAGGCTCATGGTAAAAGAGTGAAGCGCCGCTTTGGTGGCCGAATAAATCGGCGTAACCGCGAGCGGTGTAAAGGCCAGCCCGGACGTGACATTGATAATCGCCGCCGCTCCTTTTTCAGCCAAGAATGGTGCGAACAACAGGGCAAGATGGATGGGCGCTTCGAGATTGGCTGTAATTTCCTTGCTGAAATAGCTCCAATTGTGCTTCGCATCGGCTTTTAACACATTGAAACGCTGCAGAATTCCGGCATTGTTGACCAAGACATTGACTTCCGGATAACTGGCGGTTACCCAATCAAATAAAGCGATACGTTCGGATTCGATCGTCAAATCGCAGCTACGGGTAATGATGCCCGGAAATTTGGCTTGGGCTTTCTGAAGTACGTTTTCACGCCGCCCGCAAATAATGACTCGATTCCCGCGCGTTATAAAACGTTCCGCCAAAGCCAGCCCGATTCCCGAACCTCCGCCAGTAATCAATAGGGTGTTTCCCGAAAGCTTCATGTGACTTCCACCTTTCATTTTGAATTCGTTAAAGTACTGCCGAATCAATTATATCGTATAGCGATATAATCGTGCAACGATATAATTATATTTCTCTATCCAAATAAAATAACCACTCCCACGTTTAACGTATCCATTTACCCACCAAAATAGATCGCTGATGATTATCAAGTTGGCTCCGCTGACCGAAAGTCCGTCGGTGAAACCGACGGACTCTCCGATGAAAAACAACTTTCATGATCGATATTATACCGCGAAAAGCCGGGCCCGAAGTATCGTTTTTGTACCCGAAAAATATCATCCGCATCCCGAACCATGATTCGTAGGATTCAAGGATTAACCTGATTCAATTCGGCCGGGGAGCCCAGGGAATCCTAACATTTTTGCATTCATACGGCCGCCAAGGATGGCGGCCGTATGAAGCAAAATCGAAGGTCGCTATCAAAAGATCCGATCACGGATTTAACGGATTTGAGGATTTCACGGAAAAACCCACTTCCCGATCGTTAGGCCGTGGCATCCTTTCATCCGTTAAATCGCGATCCAGTATTTTGGCGAATGAATGATCCCATTTATCCACAAAAAGAGCTCACTTATTCACAAAAAGAGTTCTTTCATTAACAAAATGAGCTCATTGATCCACAAAATGAGCTTGTTGAACGACTGAATGAGCTTACTTATTCACAAAAAGAGCTCTTTTATTCACAAAATGAGCTTATTGAGTGACTGAAAGAGCTTATTTATTAACAAAATGAGCTCATTGATCCACAAAAAGAGATCCGTTATCCACATAACGATCTCATCAAACGCCTTAACCGGGTCACTTATCCACAAAATAAAAAGACCGGTGCGTCCTGCGCGTACCGGTCCTTGCTTCATCATTTCAAAATGTCATTTCTTAATTTCGTGGCAGGCCATCCGTCGCTTATTGCGCGGTCAACTCCACTTCGCGGCGTGTAAGATCTTATATCCCTTGGCCTTCAATGCCTCGACCAACGCCTCGGTATCCGTGCTGTCGAGCCGCAATACCAATTCGCCGGTCTCGGTGGTGCGGTGGAAGAGCGCCAGGGAAATGATGCTGACGCCCCGGGTCTTGAGCAATTCGGTCAGATCGGCGATGGCCCCGATCCGGTCCTCCAGGTCGATGGTCAGCCGGGTGCCGGTCTGTCTCAACCCCATCAGATCCAGGAAAGCGTCGAAGATATCCGACTCGGTGATGATGCCGACCAGCTTCTCCCCCTCGACCACCGGCAGCGCCCCGATTTCTTTCTCGCGCATTAACAAGGCCGCCTCTTCCAAGGTAGCGTCGGGCCGGATGGAGACCGGCTCCTTGGTCATCGCCTCTTTGACCTGTAGTTTCGAGAGGACGTAGTTGAGCTCCCAGACGCTGAGGGTCGTAGCCGCCGAAGGACTGACCTTCAAGATGTCTTCCTGTGTGATGATCCCGACGAGCTTGCCATCCTTTACCACCGGCAAACGCGCGAAATTATTCTTGCGGAAGATCTCGCCCGCCTCCAGAATCGGCGTGGTTTCAGTGGTCGTTACCGGGTTGACTGTCATTCGGTCTTTGACAAACATCGTGTCATCCTCCCTTTGTAACAATTATGATATATGAATCGGCAAAAACCAGAACAAAAATTAGGCCTCAAAAACCGTTAAAACCGCCGGATGTTTCTTTGATTCCTTCTGAGTTATACAACGGATGCCCGGGCCAATGGTTCCAAAATCTAACAACCCAAAACATCTCTATGCAACCCCAACCCGAATCATGCTTTGACAAATAAAAAGCCAGGAAGAATCATGCTCGCCCTCCCTGGCAGCCAAACCGCACTTTCCCGTTCGCCAGATCGCTCAGCCGCCCAGATAGGCTTTGCGGACCTGTTCATTCCGGGCCAGGTCCTCGGCCGGACCCTCCAGCACGATCTTGCCGGTCTCCAAAACATAAGCCCGGTGAGCAATGGAGAGCGCCATATGGGCGTTCTGCTCCACCAGCAATATGGTGGTGCCTTCCCGGTTGATCTCCTTAATAATGTCGAAGATCTCTTTGACCAGCAAGGGAGCCAGGCCCATCGACGGTTCATCCATCAGCATCAGCTTCGGACGGGACATTAAGGTCCGGCCGATGGCCAGCATCTGCTGTTCGCCGCCGCTCAACGTGCCGGCGATCTGCTTCAGGCGCTCCTTTAAACGGGGAAAGCGCGTAAAAACGTTCTCAAAGTCGGCCTTTACCTTCTGTTTGTCTTTGCGGATATAGGCCCCCATCTCCAAGTTTTCCAAAACGGTCAGATTAGCGAAGATCCGCCGTCCTTCCGGCACTTGCCCCAGCCCCAGCTGGACGATATGATCGGGCGAAATCCCTTTCAACGATTTTTGGAGGAACTGGATCTCCCCCGATTTGATTGGCGTCAGTCCGGAAATGCTGTGCAGCGTCGTCGTCTTGCCGGCGCCGTTGGCGCCGATTAAGGTCACGATTTCGCCCTCCTCGACCTGAAAACTGATATCGTGCAAGGCGTGGATCGTCCCGTAAAAAACATTTAAACCATTTACCTTAAGCACCGGTTTGGACCTCCTCTCCAAGGTATGCCGAGATCACCTTGGGATCTTTGCTGATCACGGCCGGCGTCCCCTCGGCAATGGTCTGCCCGTAGTCCAGCACGCTGATGCGTTCGCAAATACCCATCACCAGATTCATGTCATGCTCGATCAAGAGGATGGTCAGCTGAAACTCCCGGCGCACGAATTCGATCAGTTTCATCAGATCCTGCGTTTCCTGGGGATTCATCCCGGCGGCCGGCTCATCGAGCAGCAATAATCGGGGCCGGGTCGCCAGCGCCCGGGCGATCTCCAGCTTCCGCTGCTCGCCGTAAGGAAGGTTCTTGGCCCGTTCATTGCTTTTATCGCGAATATTGAAGATTTCCAACAGATCCAGGGCCTTTTGGATATTCTCGGCTTCTTCCCGATAAAAGGCCCCCGTGCGCAAAATCGCCTGCAACGAATTATAACGGACGTTAAAATGAAAGGCGATCCGCACATTGTCCAGCACCGTGAGATCCTTGAAAAGCCGGATATTCTGGAAAGTCCGGGCCATGCCGAGCTTGGTGATCTGGTACGGTTTCATGCCCACAATGTTCCGCGCCTCGGACTTTGCGGAATCATGGCAAAACAGGATTTCGCCTTCGGTGGGTTGGTAGACCCCGGTCAGCATGTTGAAAACGGTGGTCTTCCCGGCGCCGTTCGGCCCGATTAGCCCGACCAATTCCCCTTCTTCCAGGGTCAGGTTGAAGTTAGAGACCGCCCGCAAACCACCGAAACTGATCGAGATGTTCTTGGCTTGCAATACGTTCATTGGCTCACACCACCTTTAACCCGGGTCTTCCGCGTAAACAGTTTCACGAAGGATAATTCCTTGGTTCCCATGATCCCGGACGGCCGGAACAGCATCATCAGGATCAAAATCAAGGGATAGATGACCAGCCGGTAATCCTGGAGAATCCGCAAGAATTCCTGCAGGTAGGTGAGGATAAACCCGGTAATCACCGTGCCGGTGATACTGCCCATGCCGCCCAAGACGACGATCACCAGGAAATCGGCGGATTTCAGGAAGTTGAACATGGTCGGATTCAAATAGCCGAAAAAGAGCGCGTACAATCCGCCGCCGATCCCGGCGAAGAACGCCGACATCGTAAAGGCGTACATCTTGTAATAAAACACGTTGATTCCCATGGAATTGGCGGCGATCTCATCCTCGCGAATCGAGACGATGGCCCGGCCCGGCGAGGAGTTGATCAGGTTGCTGAGCACCGCGATGGTTAATACCATGAAAATGTATACCCAGGCAAAGGAGATCAGCGGCCCCCAGGTGAGGTCCTCGGAGAAGGGCGGGATCCCTTTTAAGCCGGCGGCTCCGCCGGTGATCTTATCCAGATTGATCATGATCACCCGGATGATCTCCCCGAAACCCAGCGTCACAATGGCCAGGTAATCGCCGCGCATCCGCAGGGTCGGGAAACCGATTAAAAACCCGAAAAACGCGGTGACCGCTCCGCCCGCGGGGATGGCCAGGACCATCGGCCAGTGAAGCTGCATCACCATGACGGCCGTGGTATAAGCCCCGATCGCCATGAAACCCGCTTGGCCCAACGACAGCAACCCGGTGAATCCGGTGATCAAATTTAAGCTCAAGGCGATAATGACGTTGATTCCGGCGTTGGTCAGAATCTGGGCGGTATATTCATCAATCACTTCGGTGCGGATCAATACGCTTACCGCAGCCAGGATCAGGAGTGCAACCCCGATTAAAATGACCGAATTTTTGACTCGTTTATTCATCATTTTCACCTACACCTTCTCACTGACGTTGGCCCCGAGAATCCCCGTCGGCTTGACGATCAAAATGACGATTAGTATTCCGAAGGCGATGGCATCCGCCAGCTGAGAAGAGATAAATCCTTTGGTCAACGTCTCGGCGACCCCCAGGATAAACCCGCCGATCATCGCTCCGGGGATACTGCCGATTCCGCCGAGGACCGCGGCCACGAACGCCTTAATGCCCGGCATGATGCCCATGTATGGTTCCACTTGCGGATAGGCGGTGGAGAACAGGATTCCAGCCGCGGCCGCCAAGGCCGAACCGATGGCAAAGGTGAAAGAGATGATCCGGTTGACATTGATTCCCATCAAATATGCGGCGCCCCGGTCGAACGAGACTGCCCGCATCGCTTTCCCAACCTTTGTATAGTTAACGATATAATTCAATACAATCATCAATCCGATCGAAACAACAAATACGATAATCTGAACCTGGCTGATATTCACGCCGAAAAGGCCGAAGTTCACATTGGGCAAAGTCGGGAACTGCTTGGGGTTCGGTCCGATCGGCGGAAAAACCCGGGCCCCGTTTTCCAGAAAGAAAGAAAGGCCGATCGCGGTGATCAGCGCATTCATCCGGGGCGCATTCCGCAAGGGCTTGTAACACGTCTTTTCCATGATGACGCCGATCGCGGCGCAGATGGCCATGGCCACAACGAACGAAACGATATAAAGAAAAGGAGTCGCGGCGGATGCTGTAATGAGGACGAAGAATCCGGCAAAAGCGCCCAGCATCAGGATGTCACCGTGCGCGAAATTGATCAGCTGGGCAATACCATAAACCATCGTGTAACCCAGCGCAATCAGGGCATAGATGCTTCCCAACGCCAAACCATTAACCAGCTGTTGAAACACTTCTTGGAGGAGTCCCATAATCCCACCTCTTCTTGGGCCAAAGTAACTCCCGGAGTTCCTTTGGCATTAATTATCGGTTATTACTTAAAAGCCAGGGGATAAAGTCTTCTAATATTGAAAATCGCTTAGCCAAGATTTTAAAACGACTCAATCCCTTGCTTCTCTGCGCTTTGTGACACTCCCGTCCTCCGGGCGGGGTTAATCACAACGCTTTGAATCTTTAATTGTTATCCGGCTCGCTCCGGCCCCGCGGGACGCAAATTTAACGAATATCGCGAATTCCTGCCAGTTTAACCATAAATAATGGGAGAATTGACAATTCCCCCATTATTTATGTCAAGAACATTATAGCTCATATTTTAAGCATTTTATAGGGTAACTTTCTGACAATTACGGATTAACGGTGCCCGCATATTGGGTAGCCAGTTTGCCGTCCTTGCCTTTGACGATCTTCAGCATGACCGCGGATTTGACCGGGTTCCGCTTGCTGTTGAACTTGATATGGCCGGTGACATACTTCTTGTCGGTCTTCATCAGCGCGACTTTGATCTTGGCCGGATCGGTGGATTTGGCTCTTTGAATGGCTTCGGCCAGGATGTAGGTGGCGTCATAACCCAGCGCCGCCAAGGCGTTCGGGGTGATCTTGTATTTGGCTTCGTATTTCTTTACGAAAGACTTGACTTCGGGATCGTTGGCATCGGGAGAATAGTGGTTGCTGTAATAGCAATCCAGCACTTCGTCGCCGGCGTTGTTGGTGATTTCGTCCCAGCCGTCGGCGCCGACCATCGGAATGTTCAAGCCTTGGCTCCGGACTTGTTTGGCGATCAATGAAATGGTGCTGTAATAATCGGGGATAAAGAGCACGTCGGGTTTGGTCGCCTTAATCTTGGTCAATTGGGCGTTGAAGTCTTTGTCGTTGGTGCTGTAGGATTCGGAAGCGACGACCTGGCCGCCCAGAGCTTTGAACTTGCTGCTGAAGTTGGTGGTCAACCCTTTGGAGTAATCGTTGGTGATATCATAGAGTATCGCGGCTTTCTTGGCTTTCAAGGTTTCATAAGAGAACTGGGCGACGACTTCGCCCTGGAAAGAGTCGTTGTAACAAGCTCTGAAGATATAATCTCCGGCATCGGTAACCGTATCATTGGTAGAGGTCGGGGAGATCATGACCACTTTTTTCTCCTGGGCGTATTTGGTGATAGCCAGGGAACATTTGCTGGTCAGAGCGCCGATGACCGCGATAACCTTGTCGCGGGCGACCAGTTTCATCATGGCGTTTTTCGCCTTATCGGGGCTGGCCTCATCATCTTCCACGGCCATTTCGATCTTGCGGCCGAGCACGCCGCCTTTGGCGTTAATCTCTTCCACTGCCATTAAAATCGCGTCCCGGGTCTGGGTGCCATAGGCGGAAACCTGGCCGCTGATCGGTTGAATGGTTCCCAGTTTAATGGTTTTTCCAGCTCCCTGAGCCACTGTGAACATCATGGAGACAATCAGTAGGCAAACCGCAACCCATGCCAAAATCTTATTTCTTTTCACCACGAAAACCCTCCTTTTTTATTTGTCCGACGATAGGACTTGTTATAATGAATATATCAAAATCAGCTATCCGTGTCAACGAATGCCTGTCATTGGAAATGAAATTGACATCAAGATCACATCGCCTGAGTCATTGACGCGCGGCAATCTCCCGCTGCAGCCGTTCTTTCAGCCAATCCGGCGTCTGGCTGCCCAGATCCCCTTCCTTGCGGGAACTGACCGCCACCGTGGTCTCCCGGGCCTCGCGCTCGCCGACCACCAGCCAGTAAGGGATTTTCTGCATCCGAGTCTCCCGGATGCGGTAGCCGATCTTTTCGTTCCTGGCATCCATTTCCGCCCGGATACCGACTTTACGCAGATCTTCCATGACCGTCCGGGCGTACTCCTGATAATCGGGAGTCACCGGCAGCACCATCACCTGGACCGGCGCCAGCCAGGTCGGAAAAGCGCCCTCGTAATGCTCGATCAGGACCCCGAAGAAGCGTTCCAGCGAGCCGAGCAGGGCCCGGTGGATCATATAAGGCCGGTGATCCGCGCCGTCGCTTCCTTTATAGGTGAGGCCGAACCGTTCCGACATGTTGAAATCGAACTGGATGGTCGAGCACTGCCATTCGCGCCCCAGAGCGTCCTTGATCTTCAGATCGATCTTGGGCCCGTAAAAAGCGCCGCCGCCCTCATCGACCTCGCTGGGCAGACCCACCTTATCGATGGCCGCCTGCAGCGCCGCCGTGGCCGCTTCCCAGCGCTCCGGCTCGCCGACCGAATCTTCCGGTTTGGTGGCCAGGTACAGCTTGAAATCGTTGAATCCGAACGAACGGATGATATGCAGGCAGAAATTGAGGGTTCGCTCGATCTCCTCCGGCATCTGATCCGGCCGGCAGAAGATGTGCGCGTCGTCCTGGGTGAAACCGCGCACTCGCATCAGGCCGTGCAAGACGCCGCTCTTCTCGTAGCGGTAGACCGTGCCCAGCTCGGCCCAACGGAAGGGCAGATCGCGGTAGGAACGGCCCCGGCTCTTATAGATGGCGATGTGGAACGGACAGTTCATCGGTTTGGTGTAATAGAGCTGGCCTTCGATGTCCATCGGCGCATACATATTCTCTTTGTAGAAGCCGAGATGGCCGCTGGTCTCCCAGAGCGTGCTCCGGCCGACGTGGGGCGTGCTGACCAGTTCGTAGCCGTTTTTGTAGTGCTCTTCCTTCCAGAACTGCTCGATCTCGTTACGGACCCGCGCCCCTTTGGGATGCCACAACACCAGTCCGCCACCGATCTGATCGTCGATCGAGAACAGGTCGAGCTCCTTGCCGAGCTTGCGGTGGTCGCGTTTGGCCGCTTCCTCCAGGAATTTCAGATAGGCGTCGAGGCCGGCCTTGCTGGGATAGGCCGTGCCGTAGATCCGCTGCAGCATCTCCCGGGAGGAATCGCCGCGCCAGTAAGCGCCGGCGATCGACATCAGCTTGAAGGCTTTCAGCCGGCCGGTGCTCGGCAAGTGCGGGCCGCGGCAGAGATCGCTGAAATCGCCCTGCCGGTAAAAGCTGATCTTGCCGTCTTCGAGCCCTTCCACCAATTCCGCCTTGTATTTCTCGCCGGCGGCCCGGAACCGCTCCAGCGCCTCGGCCTTGCTCAATTCATACCGTTCAAACGGCAGATCGGCGGCGACGATCTTGGCCATCTCCGCTTCGATCCGCGTCAGGTCCTCCGGCTTTAAGGGCTCCGGCAGATCGAAGTCATAATAAAAGCCGTTGTCGATGGCCGGTCCGATGGCCAGTTTGGCCGCTGGGAAGAGCCGCTTGACCGCCTGGGCCATGATATGCGAGGCCGAATGGCGCAGGATCGTCAAGCCTTCCTCGTCCTCGGGCTTGATCAGTTTCAGGCTGACCTCGCCGTGCAACGGGTGACTCAGATCGACCAGATCCTCGCCCGCCCGGGCGGCGATCACTTCTTTGGCCAAGCGGCCGCTGATCGACTCGGCGATCGCCAGCGGCGTCGTTCCGTCCGGATATTCGCGGCTACTCTGATCGGGAAAGATTACTTTCACGTCCAATCTACTCCTTCCAACTTAGCTTCGATTCTCGATACTCGATATCTAATGAAAATGATTGGGCAAAGATTCGGAGGCGGGTCGTCACTTGAGTTTTTCAATCCTCTGAAAAGCTTTCAGGGCCAACTCCCGGTCATTCGGGAAAGTCAGCCGGTCGATCTCCGCGCGCGCGATCAGCTGGCCCGCGGTGAACATGCCCGTTTCGGGAACGATCTCCGCAGTCAGCGCCTCCATCACAAACCACTGCACGGTCTTGAAGTGTTCCTGCCCCTCATCGCTGAAGTTGTACGAGGTTTCGGCCAACTTCGCCAGGATCCGGGCGGTGATGCCCGATTCTTCCTTGATCTCCCGCACGGCGGCCTGTTCGGCGGTTTCGCCGGGATCGATGTGCCCCTTGGGAAAGAGCCAGACCCCGTTCTTCCGCCGCAAAATCAGCAGGCGGTTATCCCGGAAAACCAAACCTCCGGCGCAATAGTCCCGAATCAATCGCTTCACCCCAAAAAATAAAAATACCCGCCCCTGATAAGGGACGGGATTAACCGCGGTTCCACCCTGATTGGCCCGAAAGGCCCGCTTTGGGAAGACCGTATCGAGGTCAACGCCGACTTATGCGCCGCAAACCGCGCGCCTTCGCCGGAGCGTCCCAGGTGGTCCATTCGTTTCGCGTTGGAAAGTCGCACCGGCCCTTTCCTCTCTGCTAACCCGAATCACGAATTCATCCTGATCATCCGCGTAAATGATGAGATTGTTATTATTATAATGCTCCGCCCCGGCCAAGTCAATCCCCGAGTCTTTGAAAAAATTTCACAGTTTGTCATTAATTTTGCCAAGATCATCCAAAGCGGGGCTTCCGCCGGCGGAATGGGATGAGCGGCGGGGAAACGGCCCCGCGACCCGGTCCACTCGCCCCAAACCGCAGGACAGTTTCCCCATGAGTCAGAGAAACGGGGACGCGGCTCGGGGCGACAGGGATGCCCGCCGGGGAAACTGGAACGATCATCGAGGATGCGGGGATAGCCTTCGAGGATGCAGGGATGGTTCTCGGGGAAGCAGGAATGGGACGATCCCTGACAAGGATGCGGCGATCCGCTGAACGGATCGGGACATCCCTGACAAGGACGAAGACCATACCTGACACGGAGGACGGCATCCCTGACAGGGACACCCAGATCCGTTCCGGGGATCCGTGCATCCCTGACAGGGACGGAGCCATCCCTTACAAGACCAAAGGCCATCCCCAATCAATGAACGCCATCCGGGCTGGACGAAGTCCCGGTCCGGTCCGGATTCCGCAGCCATAAATTATACCGGAAGGTCTACCAATTGTAGGAGTATTTCTGCGAGAGGCACGGGTGCCATGGGTTGGATTGACATTATCCGCCTGGGCTGGCTGGTGTTGTTGATCGCCTTGATCTTCGTCAGCGGTTCCCCGTCCGATCCGCGGGGCGGGCTTCCCCACTGGGCAAAAACCGAAAAGGCCTAGGAAAAAAGCTTGCTTTTAAAGAGGCGCGGTTCGCCGGGATAAGCGGCGGCGGCCGCCGCCCGGAACGCCTGCCAGTCCCCGTCCCGGCCGGCCGCCAGACAACCCTTCTTATACCAGCCCGCCAAACGGAGGGCCGCCTGCCAGGCCGGCAGCTCGCCGCGCTCCGCCAGGAGCCGGAACAACGGCGGGTAAAACTGGGCCAGCTCGGCGCGGAAGGCGCCGCCCAACTCTTCGGCCAGCGTCATTTGGCATTCGGGCTCGGACAGCAGCGCCGGCCAGTGCTCCGCGAGCAGCGCGGCGTCGCCTTCGTGGGCGGCGCACTGCAACAACAGTCCGAGCTGATGCCCTTCGAGCAACAGCCGGCCGATCCGTTGCCAATAAGCGGCCCACTCTTCCGGCAGCGAAGCGAGGATGGTTTTCAGGCGGAGGTATTCGTGGAAATCCGGCGTCTCCCGCAATTGGGCGAAACTCAAGGCCGCCGCCTGCCTGGGCTCGCCCCGTTCCAGATGAATCCGGAGCAGCCGTTCCCGGAAGGCCACCCGGCCCGGTCCGGCCGCGGCTTGCCGCAAACCCCGCCTGGCGATGCCCAAAGCCCGGTCGGGCTCGGTCTCCAGCAGCCGGTCCACCAGCCAGAACCGGCCCTCCTCGAGCGCGGCCAGCCGCCCGGTTACCCGCTCCAGCAGTTCCCGGTAGTCCGGTTCGGGCGGAGCGGCCGCCAGCAGCTCATAAATGGCGATCAACCGCAACAGGTCATCCGCAGCCGCCGCCTCGAACAGTTCGGGCAGCAGCGCCGCCGCCCGGCCGCCCCGGCTCAGGTAGGTCAGGAGCGCGGCCCGCAAGGCGTCCTGCTGCTCCCAAAGCTGGGGATCGCAGTAGTAAACCAGCAAGCGCCGGCCCAACTGTTCCCGGGCCGCGGCCGGCATGGCCGGGAAGAGCGCGGCCGTCGATTGCAGGATCTCCCGGAATCCCGCCGCCAGAATGGGAAAGCGGCCCGTTTTGAGGGTGGCGCTCAATCCGTCCATCAATTCGAGCAGCGGTTCCAGCGCCTCCGGGTCCCCGGCGCGCAGCCGCGCGCTGATTTGACCGGTGAGATGTTCGAGCCTCGCCCACAATTGGCGCGATTGTTCCAGGGTAACCTGGGGATAACTGAAAACCGTCCGCACCAGGTTCAGCAACGCGCGGCTCTCGACGAACCCCGCCGCGGGATTCAGCTCGGGCCAGATCGTCGCGAAACCGACGGGGTCGTGGCTCGCCAGCCGCGTCAAAAATTGGGCCGCCCGTTCCGGCTGCTCCAGCAGCTCGGCCAAAAGCGGCCGCAGGTCGCGGAAGCGCTCCGGCGTCTCCAGCCACGCCAGGGCCAGGGCGGTCAGGTGCTTGCAGAATCCGCCATAAGGGCAGCTGCATTCGGCGCGCGGCCGGCCGTCCTCCAGCCAGAGCCGGGCCTTATAGACGGCGGCGGTGCCGGCGATCTTCCCGGCCAGGATCTCCCCGAAGCGATAGGTCTCCAAGAGATGACCCGCTCTCAGATAGGCCAGGCCCCGCTCGTAAATCTCCGGAGTTATCAACAATTCCAGATCGATTTTTGAAAAACCGGACCCATCCATGCTGGCCAACCTTTCAAAAAATGGCTTCTAACTTGATGTTTGCTCCAATTCGAGACACCGCTTGGGTTTTCCACAATATTCACAAGTTATCCACAGATCCGATCTTGATTTCACTCGTTTTGGGGACATATCCACAATATCCACAGGTTATCCACAACTTATCCTGTACATAACTCGATCCCAAAATGGCAACTGTTCCGGCGATTCCTGCAAATTTTATCCACAATTTTATAAACAGAGGTCCGGCTGAGCGGTAATTTCCAATTGGGACGGCCCTGCGGCCCGGAAACGGAAATAGCCGGCCGCGGCGATCATGGCCGCATTGTCGGTGCACAGCGTGAGCGGCGGATAGTAGCAGGCGATCCCGCGGCGGTCGGCTTCGGCCCGGCAGACCGCGCGCAACTTGGAATTGGCGGCCACCCCGCCCGAGAGCAGGATGGTCCGGACGCCCAGCGCGTCGACGGCCTTGAACAGTCTGGCCGTCAACTGGGTCACGGCCTGGCGCTGAAAACTGGCGGCCACCCGGGCGGTATCCACCGCTTCACCCGTCTGCTTCTGGCGGTGCAGATAATTGATGACTGCGGTCTTCAGGCCGCTGAATGAGAAATCGTAGTTATCGCCGAACCCTTTGGCCTGGACGAACTGCAGATCGTCGGGAGCCCCTTGGCTGATCCGGTCGATCTGCGGTCCTCCCGGATAGCCCAGGCCCAATACCCGGGCCACTTTGTCAAAGGCTTCCCCGGCGGCGTCGTCCCGGGTCCGGCCCAATATCCGGTAGCTCCCCCATTGCTCTAAATACAGCAGATCGGTATGGCCGCCCGAGACCGTCAGGCAGATTAAGGGCGGCTGGACCTCGGGGCGCTCCAGGATATTGGCGTAAATGTGCCCTTCGATATGATTGACCGCCACGAACGGAATCTTTTTGGCCAGCGCCAACCCTTTGGCGAAGGAGAGCCCCACCAGCAGACTGCCGATCAGGCCCGGCCCGTAAGTGGCGGCGATCAGGTCCACCTGATCCAGAGTAATGCCGGCTTCGGCGAGCGCCAAGCGGTAGATGGGCAGCACCGCCTCAAGGTGGCAGCGGGCGGCCAGCTCCGGCACGACCCCGCCGAACTTGGCGTGCTGTTCCAGCTGGGTTGAGATGATGTTGCTGCGGATCACGGTGCCGTCGGCGATCACCGCCACCGAGGTCTCGTCGCAGGATGATTCGATTCCCAAGGTTATGAATTGTGCCATGTCCATTCGATCCCTTATTTCGATTGTTTATCGTCTTTCGAATCGCAGTTTCGATTGAACTCGCATCGATAGCGATCCTCCCTCTTGGCGGGCCTCTTCAATGAGCGGCCGGCCTTACCACAGCTCTTGCTTGCGCTTGCGGTATTCCTGATAGCACAGCACCGGCGTCAGCCCATCCATTTCCCCGGCCACCAGCTCCGCCAGGAAGACCCGGTGCGTCCCGGCGTCGAGCGTCTTGCCGGGCTGGACCCGGCATTCCAGGTAACCGGCGGCGGCTTCCAGGATCGGCGCGCCGGTGACGCCCGGCCGCCAAGCCTGGCCGTCAAACTTGGCCGTCTCCCGGCCGGACTTGAAGCCGAACTGTTTCACCAGCGACAGCTGGTCCGGGGTCAGGAAATTGACCACAAAGGCCCCGCTGGCCTCGATGTATTCGGTGGTCAGGTGGCGCTTGTCCATGCCCAGCAGCAATTGCAGCGGCGAGTCGGTGATCTGGAAGGCCGTGTTGTTAATCATGCCATTGGGATGGCCAGCGCGAATGGCGCTGACCATAAACAGGCCGCACGGCACCTTAAAGAGCACTTGCTGGAGGTTTTGCGTGCGGCGGGTATCCTCGGAAACCCCGGCCGCTTGGCCGATCTCCTCGAAAAATTCCGGTCCGGCGCCGCAGACCGGACAGACTTCGGGCGGTTTATCGCCTTCGAAGATATAACCGCAGACCACACAGCGCCATTTTTTCATTGCAAGGTCCCCCTGTCGTTGATTTTAAAGGATCGCTGCAAGCTGGCAACGGTTAATTTATGCAAAATCTGCCCTACATACTCGACCAGCTCGCCGTGGTCCACAAAGAACGGAACGAACTCCGCCCCCAGCTGCGCGGCCAGCTTTTTCCCGGCCGGACTGTCGTAATCGATGTATTCGATCTGATCCCAAAAGCCCTTCTGCTCCAGGATCCGTTTTGCATTATGGCATTTGTCGCACCAATTGGCGCCGACCATCTGAACCATCGGGTTCCCTCCTACCCTTCCTGACGATTTGCTGACGCTCTCCTTCGTGGCTGTGATTTGCGAAATAACGGACGGTTCACCGTTTTTCCGCAAATCATCCGAATTCAAACCGTGTCGTTGCCTATATTTTATGAACGGGAGTTCCCAATTGAGTCTAGCCAAGTCCAAGCCACGCCAGAACTTTGCGCAGTCGTCATCGCTGTTATATTTCGGCTTCTTCCCGTTTTTTCCTTTGCAGTTTACCGAAATTAACGATCCGTCATTCGTTATTGCTGCTGCCGGGCGAAATAAAAACCGCCTCAAGATCGAGACGGCAGGGATCGCTTTGGATACGATTCATGGGATTCAGGATACGTAGACCGCATTTTTTATAATTCATGCTCGATAAAGAATTGCAAATCGGCGACGGCTTCCTTCTCATCGACCCCTTCGGCCCGGATCAGGATCTTATCGCCGCAATGGGTCCCCAAGGCCAGCACCGCCAACAAGCTTTTGCCGCTGGCAGCCTGCCCGGCTTTGAGCACCTGGATATCGGACTGATATTGGGTCGCCTTCTTCACAAAAAGACTGGCCGGTCTGGCATGCAAGCCGGTCTCATTGGTCAATTCGACTTCCACTTGAACCATCTTCGATCGCTCCTTCTTTGAATCCCGCGCGGGACGGGCATTTCTCATTCACGCG
The DNA here is from genome assembly GCA_023400055.1 of Bacillota bacterium. GTDB lineage: Bacteria > Bacillota > UBA4882 > UBA8346 > UBA8346 > Hydrogenispora. Next base: position 58,492 of record JAEXFN010000011.1, on the reverse strand, counting down.
GCGCCGCAACCGCCCGTTTTCTGCAGGACCCGGTAAAAGCCGACGCCGTTCTCCGGGGCGGCTACCCCGAAATATTCGGCGATAGTGGCCGCGGTATCGGAAAGCGTTTCCCGGAGGCCCAGATTCGCCCCGGACAATCCCTTCCCGTAGGCCAGCACCAAAGTCTGCTCCCGGGTATGCTGACTGTGCCCGATGGTGGGATCGTTGCCATGATCGGCGGTGAGCAACAGCAGGTCACTCCCGGTCATCCGTTCCAAAATGCTCCCGAGCGCCCGGTCCACCTCCATCAGCTTGGCGGCATAGCGCGCCACATCCTGAGCGTGGCCGGCCAGATCCGTCTCCTGGACGGTCGCGGCGATCAGCCCTTCCGCCATGCGGTCCATTTCCCGGAGGACCGACTCCATGACCAGTCCGGTGGGAACCGCCGGAATTTTCCGGGCGTCCTGGCACTCGATGACATCCTGCATCTTGCCGATGAGCGTCACCGGCCGGTCGGCGGCCGTCAGGATGCTCCCGATTTGACGGCCGGGATCGACGCCGTGGCCCAGATGGCGGCATTGATAACCCACCTGATACACGCCGGACTTGGGGCAATTCACCCCCACCAACCCGTCGCTCCGCCTTTCGATGCTGGCGAGGATCCGCTCCGGCGGCACCTGAGCGCCGCCCAGCGCGATCACCCGGTTGACCGCGACATTGGCCCGGACGATCCGCCCGATCCGCAACACCGTTTCGAAAGGGATCCGGTCCAGCGGCGCGGTGACATTATAAATCTGACCGTAATCGGTCTCGATATTGTCGGCCACCACCACCGCTTCATTCACCAACAGATAGGGCCGCTCCGGCTCGGGCGATTCCACCCGGTAACCGGCCGCTTCCAGCGCCTGCCGCACCGGCCGGATGACGCTCCTGAAAAGGGCGATGAAAGGTTTTTGGGGCCGCGTCCCCATGATCTCCTGGTGCCCGGCATAGCTGTCGGCCCCGAAATGAGCCAGTTTCATCCGGCCATAGGCCGCCCTGGCTTCCGGGGGCGTTTGCAACCGGGGATGGTCCAGGATGCGGTTGACGCCCAGCCACTCCAGGTTGGGGATGGCGATGTTCTCCGCCTCATTTAAAATATGAGCGAAAGTATTGGCCCCGCTGTCCTGAGCCCGGTCGGGCAGCAGATCATCCATGGCTCCGACGCCGAGACTGTCGATCACCACCAATATCACACGCTGTTTCATCATTATCCCTCTTTATCTTCACCGAAGCTTTTTACCCTGGCTGTCGTAAATGCCGCTGATCTGGGCCGAACCGCGCTGCACTCCTTCCACCAGGGCCACCTCGCTGCGGGTGACGAAGATCTGGGTCCGGAACGCATAGATGGCGGTATCGCCGACTCGCGCCGGCCGGCCGTTCATCCGCAAGGTGCCGTAATAATCGATGGAATCGGCCGCGATCTCCTCCGCGTCCAGCCGGTTGCCGGCCATGGCCGCGAATCCGGCGCCGACCATGGCCTGCTTCACCTGGGACCGCCGGTAAAAACCTCCCCCCACGGTGTAGGCTTTGTCTTGGTACACATGGGAGATTTCACTCACATAGACCATGGCCGGGAGCTCCGGCTGCTCCTGATAGGCGTGAAGCGGCGTGGTCCCGGTGAGGGCGTGCCCCGGTTCGGCGTGGGTCGCTCCCAGTTGGCGCAACTGCGGAAAAGTCGTCGCTGTATTGGCGCTGGGCATATTAATCTGCGCCAGGGTCAACCCCAGCTCTCGGCGGAGCGACGCCGCACAACGCATGACCGTGGCGGCGTTCGCGGTCGGCTTCACTTGGCCGGAGGCCGCGTCATAGAGGAAACAGGGAAAGGAAGTTACTCCGGCGATCCGCACCCCGGGCAGGCGCAGGATCGCCGCCGCCACCGGCAGCAGCTCGGCTTCGGCGATCCCGCCCAGCTGTCCTTCGTAGACCGTATCCGCCGCTCCCATCACTTTCAGAAGGATGGGTTGACTCCGTCCCAGCTGCAGCGCAGCGGCGGAGATCGCGCGGGCTTTTTCGAGGCTGAAAACGGTGACTACTTCCGGTTCCAGGGCCAGAACCGCCGCGATCATCCGCTCGGGGATCTGGACCAGATGGCCGACATTGCCGATTTTGATGCCGGCCCGTCCCAAAGCCAACGCCTCCCAGGGGTCCACGGCCACGGCGCGCTCAATGCCGGCGGCGGCGATGATCCGCGCCAGATCGGGATTTCGCCCGAACTGCTTGGTCATCATGTAAAGGGTCAGCTGATTTTCCCGGGCCGCTTGGACCAGCGCCCTGACATTGGCGCGCACCGCGTCGACATCGATTACATAGGTATTGGGAGCAATCGCGCCCGTCCGGTGCAGCGCGACAGCGGTCTCGATCAACCTCGGATTGCGCCGCAGGGTCATCTCCAAAAACATGATTGCTTTCCCCTCCTATTCCGCGGCGACCCGGGCCAAAGCTTCACGCAGCACGCGAAGCACGGTATCGGCTCCGGCGCGCATCGGATTGATGCGGATCAGCGTGTCGGCCCATGCCGGGTTGACCTTTAAAAAGGTCCCGGAAACCCGGTAAAACAGCGCGGCGATCTCATACCGGGATTCGGCGCCCACCGGATAAGGAGCCGCCCCTAGCTTGGCGCTGTATGCCAGCACTTTGGGAGCCACCGGCCGTTCCAGCTCCACCAGGACCACCCGGGATTGAGCGTTGGCGATCAGGGCCGACTTGACCCCCGGGACCTCGCCCCGGTTCAAGCGGGCCATGATCTCATCCCCCACCCGGGCCTGGATCGCCAGGGCCACCGGGGCATAGACCAGCGAACGCAGCGCGGCCATGGCCTCCGTGCCCTGGACTTGCCCGCCGCCCGAATAATTCAGCTCGCGGATGCGGGCCACGATGGCCCGCGCGCCGACCACGCAGCCGATCCCCGGCGGACCCAGCAGCTTGAAGAGGGAGAACGCGCTGGCGTCGGCCCCGAGCTGCACCCCGATCCGGGGCACCTTCATGACCACATAATTGTCATCCACCAGGATCGTCAACTCCGGCCGGAGCGTTTTCAACCGCCGGATCACCGCTCCCAGCTCATACCGGTCCTCCGGCTGCTGGCGCGAGGCTTGGATCAATGCCGCGTCGACGCCGGCCAACACCGGAGCGTCCAGGCCGGAGAGATCATTGTAATCCACCGTGACCGGTTGCAGGCCCATGGCCGCGATGGTCGTCCGGGTCGTCGGATAAATCGGCGCGTTGTGCAATAAGATCCGGCTGCCGCTCGAAACCAGCGCGCCCAGCGCGCTGCGGATGGCGCCGGTTCCCGCCCCCCGGACCAAGGCCGCGTCTTCGGCCTCAAAAAACTCGGCGAGCACCCGCTCCACCTTGGCGGTGCAACAGGGCCGTCCCAGTCCCGGAACTACCCCATAATCCCCGCCTTGCAGAAACTCCGCGCCTTCGAAATGGCGCTGGATCCGATCGACCAGCCGGAATTGCAGCGCAATGGCCTGCTCGAGGTCGATCGTTGCTAACGGATAAACGTTCATGAAAACCTCCTGTTGTACCCTCGCCAAAAATCAAATCCGCCTATGAAACTCCCGGACTATAACGCCTGTACCGCCAATAAACGGCGCGGATTCTCCACCAGCAAAGTCTCGATGGCCTCGTCGCGAACCCCGCTTTGTTTCAAAATAGGGAGAAACTCATCCCAGAGGTAGCCGTAGCCAGTCCCGCCATTGGCCGTCAGGTGGGAGCGGCGAGTGATATCCTGGGCCAGCACGATCTGCCGGAGATGGCCCCGATCGATCAACTCCCGAATCAGTTCGGCCCGGCGCTGATCACTTTCGTATTTAAGCTTGCCGATGGTGTCAAAGCCCAAAAAACATCCGGAATCGGCCACCCGCAAATGATAATCCAGATCGCAGCGGAGATCCAAATGGCCGATGACCACTTTGGAAAGATCGACCCCCTCTTGCTGCAGCAGTTGCAATTGCTCGAGCGCCATCGTTCCCAGCGTCGTATGGGTGAAGATCGGCCGGCCGGTCTCCCGGTGCGCCCAGGCGGCGGCCGCGAAGACCTTCCGTTCCGCCGGAGCAATCGCGTCCTGAATTGTGCCGATCTCCCCGATCACGTGAGCCTTGATCCCGGTATCCCCGATGCCTTCCAGGAGCTCCTTCCGCAAGATCTCCGCCAGCTCTCGCTCCGTCAGCTCATGGACCTCGGGAGGGAAAAACGGCTCCTTGTAAAACCCCGTGCTTACGATGACCCGGATGCCGGAATCCTCCGCTAAGCGCTTCGACAGCCGGACATCCCGTCCCATGCCCCGGTTGGTCACCTCAACCAGCGCGTTAATCCCTTGTCGCTTTATCTTTCGCAATTCGGCGGCGATCAGTTCGGGCTCATTCAGATCGGCGTCCGGATCGTTCTTATAGGCCGAAAGATCGATCCGTAAATGTTCATGAATATAAGTCCGGCCCAGATCGGCGGCTGGAATCGGGCCGGCGGACGTCTGGATCCATTCCTGAGAATGATTCATCGCTTAAATAAACCCCTTATCTTCTGTTAGATAGCCATCCCGGAAATATTTGGCGAACGCCTCCGGCACCGGATACCGTTCCTGGAGCAGCTCTCCCAGTTTGATGGCGATCCGTCCGGCGGCCGCCCCCGGCCGGGCGAGCAGCAGGAATCCCGCGGCCAATTCGCCGGCCGGCAGGGCGAGTGCGGTGGCATCGACCATATTGGCCACTTTCAACAGATATTTTCCCGCGGCGCCCTGAAGGAACGAACCGGTCTTTCCCCATTGGCCCAGGATCGAATCGCCGCTCCCAAACAGGTCCACCGGGCCTTCCAACGTCATGACGACATCGATGCCTTCCCGGAACAATTCCCGGCAAAAGGCGATCAGCGGATCGCGCTCGCCCGTCCCCGGGAAAACCCGTTCCACCCAGCGCACCCGGTCATCGAGCGTCCTCATGGCCCCTTCCAGGACTTGCCGCATATCCCGGCCGTCCGGCAGGGTTACCGCGCCGCTTTGGGGAATGGCCACGGCGATGGGCGGTGCCGCGTTAAATTCCGCCGCGCTCAACTGGGCAACGCCGCTCATTTGAGCGATGGCCTTTTGACAAAGCTCGTAGCTGTGGGCCATCACGCCGATCCCCGGCCGGAAAGCGATATGATCCGTCGAAAGTCGGGGTTGGCTTCCCTGCAATCCCAACCCCTTACCCATGATGGCGCAAAGTCCGGTACTAATGGCCGGAGCCAACACCGAACCGCCGCCGTCAGTCCCAATGGCCAGATCATTCAGGCCCCTGAGGATATTGATGCAGGAAGCGCTGGAAGAGCCGCTCATCACCCGACCGGTCAACGGATTGAGCCGTTCGGTGTCGATGGCCCGGCCCCGCTCGGCCATCGGGTCCACGGTGTGAAAGAGCCATCCCGGGATCTCCTGTAGCTGTGCGATCTGCGCCGGGCTGATCTGCGCGGTATTTTTCACCCCGAACAATACCGGTGTTTTCAGGGGATTTTCCCGCAAGAAGCGGGCCGCTTCATCCAACACTTCCCGGCGCTGGTAAACGACCGTCCGGTCCCGCATCTCGGCGGCCCGCAGTGCGGCCTTGCCGATCTTCAACATTTGTTGTAAAGCGTTGTCTGACGAATTCTCCATGAGCTGTTCCTCTGAGTTCCCCCGACCAGGCTCCCGCCTGATCGAGGGAGCGGTCTGTTTACTTTTTCGATTTGACTCTGAAAAAAGACGGATTGCCGCTTAGGCCGGCGGAGTGAACAAGTGCAACAGCGCCAAGAGATTGATCAATACCCCGACCAGGATCGCGGAGATGGGGCCGACGGCCATCCGCACCACCGGTTTCCCGGCAATTTCATTTAAGATATAAAGCCCGATCACCACAAAGAAACCGATGCCCGGGGCCATGGCGTTGGCGGCATTCATCCCGCCGACCAGCAGCGCGACCTCCAGCAGTTTGGACATGGCGTTGCGGATATTCTCCCCCGAACGGCGCATGCCGGGGAATTTATCCAGGAATCCGGCGATCTTCTCCAAAAGCAATACTTCCAGCCCGATGCAGAGCGCCCCCAGAATTGCCGCCAGCCAGGGATTGCGGACAAAAAGGGCGATGGCGAAGACGAAGGTCATGCCCACCGGGCCGTAAACGCCGGTGGCGATGGCGGTGGAGGCGATCAACGGCACGAATCCGATCCCGCGGGCCAGCGCCGCAAACCCGGCATCCAGGTATTTGCCCTCTTTCATTAGATTCAGGGAGATGGGATCGCCGGCCATCATATTGTAAGCGGTGGCGGCGGCGATTAACGCCCCCATTACCATCAGGAACGGGGTATTGGCCTTGATCCGCTTCACCCGTTCGCTGAAGAGCGCCGCCAGATCGACCGCCGTTTCGTCCGACTTTTCGCGCATCGCGAAGACGATCAGCATGATCATCCCGACCACCAACGCCGTTCCCTCGGGATTGATGGTGATGGCGGCCGTTCCCATCTTAATCGGGCTGACCACGACGGCCAGTTGTCGCGCCAGCAGCGAGACGGCGAGCGTCAAAAGCCCTTTCTTGACGCCGTATTGATAGGCGGTCGCCAGCGCCGGGAAGGCCGCAAAGGCGATGACGATCGGGGCGCCCACCTGTCCGAGGCTGCCCATGAAGTTCACCGGCAGCAGTTTGAAGGCATTGACCACGCCTTCCAGGCCCATCAGGATGCCGATTCCATAAAGCGCGCCGACCACTCCGGCGATGATCATACCCTTCTTGCCGTCGGGCGAAAATGTTCCAATAATATCGGTGCCCAATAAGATGCAATGAATCAAAAGGATACTGGCTGTCAACGAAAAGGGGATCCCAAAGCCGATGACCAGCCCGAAGCACATCGCGAACGAGGTGGCCGCCAATTCTTTCCGGCTCATCCTGCCCTCGGCGTGCTCGGGAAGAATCGGCCGCAAACCGTCGTTGAATATGGCAATCTCTTTGTTGGCCATGATCGCCGCCAGCGCGCCAATCAAAGCAATCAGAATAAACTTCAACCTTATCCCTCCTTTGATTAACTCTTTTGCAACACTTCCCTGATAATCCACTTTACTGCCTGTTCGTAGTGATCCCCGGTGAAGCCGAAGGCAACCCTCCCTTCCGCCACCGCCTTGATGATCTCCGCTTCCTGCGGCGGTTTGCCGGGCATGGATACGATGGCGCATTTGGTGCGGGTGAGCAACGCCATGGCCATGCCCAGGGCACCCCCGCCGCCCGTGTGGCAGGCTCCCAGATAATAGTCGGCCTTGCCCGCCCGGACATCGGCGGCGGCCTGGAGATCGCTTTTTACTTCCACCTGGAGCTGGTCGCCCCCGATTTCTTTGACGAGCCGAGCCATATTCTCCTTTTCGATCTGGCCGCCAATTACCACCTTAATGATCTTCCCCACCCCTTTCATTCTTTCGCTTGGCTACTAAAACGCACGCGTGGAGCGTTATGTAGTTCTGTTCCGTTTCGGGAATAACGATCCGCAGCCGCCGCTCCAGTCCCTGATAGAGCGCAGGCAGCTCACGGTAGGCCGGCATTTCGGCCAGCTCCGCCAGGGCCGCCTCGTCCAGCCCCTCCACTTCCTCGCCGCGGCGGATCCGCGCCAGGGCCATGGCCAGATGGGTGACGAACATCGCCGCGTTTTCCTCGCCCAATTCCAGTCCGAACTTCTCCTCCAGCGCCGCGCCGAAGGCGACGACCGCCTCCCGGATCGGTTCGTCGATCTCTCCCGCCGCCAACAGGATCGCCAGTCTTTGCTGCAACATTACATCCATTCCCAATCAGCTCCGCTCGGTTAATATACAGTTTTCTGTATATTTGATGAAAAAAAATCAATAAACCGGAATCATCTCGCCTTGAAGCACCCTCTTTTGGGTGGCTTCGATCGCCCCGAAATCGACGAACCGTTTCAGGATCGCCTCAAAATTGCTGTTTTCGGCGCTGACCACGACCACCGCGGTGGTATCGTCGGCCTGGAGCCCCTGGACGGCGGCGTTTTGCAGCGGCGCCACCTTGAAATCCAGATTTTTCTCGCGAATCTCGTCTTCGTTCCAGATGGCGGCGTCGATCTCGTTATTCTTGAGTTTGGACAGGATCTGCGCGTAAGAAGTTTCGACATAGGTCACGGCCTTGGCCGCGCATTCGTTGCGGGTAAGCAGGGATTGATCCAGCGAGGTCGAGTCGATGGCCACCCGCATGCCGTCCCGGATGACGGTATCCTGGCCGTCCCGGAAGATGACCACATGGTTGCCGACGTAACTGCCCGGACTAAACTGGTGGACAATGTGCAATCCGGCCTCGGGACCGGCCTCCGCGCCCGCCGCCAGCTTGGAGATGACGGTAAAATGGTACCTTCCCAGCCGCAGCGCTTCCATCCGTTTGTTGGCGCCCCGCATGAAGGCCAGGCTGAAAGGGATATCCGCCGCTTCAAAGGCCTTGTAAAGCCCGGTGGCCAATCCCTCGTAGCGCTTGGAATAGGGCAGCGGCATCACCGCGGTGACCGCGCCCAGATCGGCGATCTCCCACAGCTGCTTGTAATTGAGGCTCTGAATGGTGGTCCCCAGGTGGCCGCGGGATTCCAAGCGGATGGCCCCGGCGGTCTGCAGGAATCTCAGCGCCGCCTGGACCGTGCCCCGGCCGGTGCCCAATTGCTCGGCATACCAGCCCACAGTCTCGATCCGGTCCCCCTCGTAATGGGTCAGCATCTCCCGGGCCAGCTGAACCGTGTTCCAGCCATTCTTGGACATCAACTTATTCTTGATTGTGCTCATCGTTCTCCATCAAGCAATGTACAATTTACTGTATATTATATTTTGAATTATAACACTGGGCTGCCCCGAATTCAATAGGATCTTTAACACATTTGTCACATTGCCTTCCGGCAGTCAGACCAGCCTTCGCCGGCGAACGATCATCTCTTGCAACTGCCGGAGAGATTGCCTTTGCGTTTCCTGGTCTCGATGCATCTCCTCCGGAAATCGACCGAAAAGCCGGAACTTCGTCGCCTGCGATCGGATCGACCGGAATCCTTCCCCGTCCGGCCATCTCTAGTTGTTTTCCCGTCCGGCCGCGGCTCAAATTATCCCGGATCCGCGCTGTTCTATCGGGTATGGTCCTCGGTCTTGTAAGGGATGCCGTCATCCTTGTCAGGGATGGCCGGATCCGTGCCGGAGACCGGCGTGTCCGTGTTAGGAATGCACGCGTCCTTGTTAGGGAGCGAGCCATCCTTGTTAGGAATCCGCCGATCCTTTGGCCGGATCCGCGTATCCTTGTTAGGGATCGTCTCATTCCTGCTTCCCCGAGGACCATCCCTGCTTTCCCGGAGCGCATTCCCGTTTCTCCGAACCTTGGGGAAACAGGAGCGCCGATCATTCCTGCCCAAGTATGCCCCGTCCCGATTCGACCGGATGCTATCCCAGTTGCCCCGGAGCGTGGGGAAGCAGGGCCGCGTCCCGGGACGGTTGCCTGGACCGGCGTCCTTGGATCCGAAGGGTCAATTCCGCCTTCAAAATGGTTCGTAGCGGAATTCTTATTGCTTCCCGCTACGGGACCGGAGGGCCCCAAAAATAAAAAGCCCGGCGGCCAAGTCGCGACCAACGACTTTACCCCCGGACTTTTCGAAATAATAATGATGTCGCGGCCGGCTGATATCGGCCCAGCCCGTGTCAATGGTGATGAGAGCCGGACCCGGCCACGATCAACACTGCCAGCGCCGTGAACATCAAAAAGATCGCCGCATCGTCGGCGCGGTCGCCGTCATGCCAGCGATGCCAGCCATGCCCGCGGGGCCGGCCGCCGCGCCCGTCATGATGGACAAAATCGAGCGCGAAATCATCGTTGACCGCGCTGGCCACGACGGCCGGGCCAGCCGAGCTCTGAACCGCCGTCCCGAAGTCGCCGGCCAACGTTTCAAATGAAATCAGACCGCTAAGTAGCAGCGCGCTTACCAAAACCAATCCCAGCTTTTTCATTGCCTTTCAACTCCTTTGTTCTGAAACGGGGAATGAAGCCCGCGGCAGCGGAACCGGCTTGCAACGGACCCCAAACCGCTTCATCCCCCGCTTCGCTGAGCGCTGTGCCCCTCCGGGCTGCGGAAGGATTTTACACAATGCTTCTTAATGATCGAAACGCGGATCGGACCGCCGGAAAGGTTGCTGTTTTGATAACAATCCGCCTCCGGTTATTTTGATTATACGCCTTCGCTGAGGCCGAAACCATGGCTGGAAGCGTTTTCCGGCCCGCAAAACGTTTCCAGCTCAACTTTTAAAATGTGACGCCGCGATTGTAAATAACGGGTTGCAACCTTCATCATTGCGCCGCGTTTCAAATTCAGCAATCTTTAATGATAAACGCTTCAGAATTTATAGAAGGTATGATATAGTATAGCTTAAGATAAGGCGATGGAGTTCGCCCTAACCGCCCACAAGGCTGATGACTCCTATGTTCGGCGTGAGAACCGGACATGGGAGTTTGTTATGTCCAAAATCGCAGCCAAAACCAAATCAACGAAAGGGGTTAAAGCATGATCTATTCTACAGAAGTGGAAAAAATGTGCTGTATTGCAAAAGGGCCGAACCACGGACCCGCTCCCATACCCGAGGAAGGTAAATGGGTCCAGGCCAAGGAGATCAAAGACATTTCCGGTTTGACGCACGGGGTCGGCTGGTGTGCGCCGCAACAAGGCGCCTGTAAGTTGACCCTGAATGTCAAGAACGGCGTGATTCAGGAAGCCCTGATCGAGACGATCGGCTGTTCGGGGATGACCCATTCCGCGGCCATGGCCGCCGAGATCCTGGCCGGCAAGACGATTTTGGAAGCGCTGAATACCGACCTGGTCTGTGACGCCATCAATACGGCGATGCGCGAATTGTTCCTGCAAATCGCCTATGGCCGGACCCAAACCGCTTTCTCCGAGGGCGGGCTGCCGATCGGCGCCGGCCTGGAGGACCTGGGCAAAGGCTTGCGCAGCCAGATCGGGACGATGTATAGCACCGTGGCCAAAGGACCGCGCTACCTGGAAATGGCCGAAGGATACGTCACCCGGCTGGCGCTGGATGAGAACAGCGAAATCATCGGCTATGAATTCATCCACCTCGGCAAGATGATGGACCTGATCAAAAAAGGCAGCGCCGCTGACGAGGCCTTGCAAAAAGCCACCGGCCGATACGGCCGGTTTGACGAAGCCGTCAAGTATGTCGATCCGCGGCACGAATAATTTAAAAGGAGGAAAAAGGCATGTCATTATTTGAAAGCTACGAACGGAGAATCGCGCAAATCGACGCCGTTCTTGCGCAATACGGAATCGCCTCGCTGGAAGAGGCCAAGGAGATCTGCGGGCAAAAGGGCATCGATCCCTACGCCATCGCCAAGAACATTCAGCCGATCTGTTTTGAGAATGCCGGCTGGGCCTACGTGGTCGGCGCGGCCATCGCCATCAAGAAAGGCTGCCGCAAGGCCGCCGACGCCGCCGAGGCCATCGGCGAAGGCTTGCAGGCTTTCTGTATTCCGGGCACCGTCGCCGCCGACCGCAAAGTCGGGCTGGGACACGGCAATCTGGCCGCGATGCTGTTGCGGGAAGAGACCCAATGCTTCGCCTTTCTGGCGGGACACGAATCCTTCGCCGCCGCCGAAGGCGCCATCGGCATCGCCAAATCCGCCAACAAAGTCCGCCAAGAACCGCTGCAGGTGATCCTGAACGGCCTCGGCAAGGACGCCGCCCAGATCATCTCCAGGGTCAACGGTTTCACCTATGTCCAGACCAAGTTCGACTACTATACCGGCCAACTGAACGTGGTCCGCGAGATCGCCTACTCCAAAGGGGAGAAAGCCAAGGTGCGCTGCTACGGCGCTGACGACGTCCGCGAAGGCGTCGCCATCATGCACCATGAAAAGGTCGACGTCTCGATCACCGGCAACTCCACCAACCCGACCCGCTTCCAGCATCCGGTGGCCGGAACCTATAAAAAGGAATGCACCGAACTGGGCAAGAAATATTTCTCGGTCGCTTCGGGCGGCGGCACCGGCCGGACCCTGCATCCCGACAATATGGCCGCCGGACCGGCTTCCTACGGCATGACCGACACCATGGGCCGGATGCATTCCGACGCCCAATTCGCCGGTTCCTCCTCCGTACCGGCCCACGTCGAGATGATGGGCTTCCTGGGCATGGGCAACAACCCGATGGTCGGCGCCTCCGTAGCCGTAGCCGTGGCCATCGAGGAAGCGATGGCCCGCTGACGCAGCGCAGCGCCTAAAGCAAACTGTGGCTTGCCCGCTCTTTTTGGGAAAGAGCGGGCAAGGGCGAGTTCATTCGAACTTCGGACGGACCATAACGGTATCCGCCAATAACCGCGCTCCCCTCGTTCGATCGAGTTTGGGATGATAGCAGGATATTTTGCTTTTATAAAGAAATATTATGGATGTCTCTTTTTTCATTTTTAATGAATCGGCGATGGAGTTCGCCGTAACCGCCAATCGGCTGATGACTCCTGAGTCCGGCTTAGCGCTGGACGAGGGAGTATTTTTATAGCCAATTTTGCGCAACAATGAAGTGAGACATTGAACGTTGCCCCATAAAAAATATGGAACAAGGACAGAAGCAACCATGATCTGGAATATACTCTTGGTAGTTCTGGCTGGCGGAATCGGTTCGGCCGCCCGTTATCTCTTTTCAATCTGGGCGGCCAAATGGTTGGGAACGGGATTCGCCTGGGGAACCTTGGGCGTAAATTTGATCGGCTGTCTATTGATCGGATTTGTCTATTCGCTGGCGGAAAAAAGCGTGATCTCCCCCTCGGTCCGCCTGTGTGTCATGACCGGGTTTGTCGGAGGCTTAACGACTTTCTCGACCTTCGCCCTGGAGAGCGCCAACTACTTCCGCAACGGCGAGCTGCTGTTGGGTCTCGCCAACCTGGCCGCCAACGACCTCGGGGGATTGCTGCTGGTTGTCATCGGAATTTGGCTGGGTCGGCTGATTTGATTTAAGGTAAGGAGGTTCCATCATGTCATTGGATTATAAAGTCATTCGGGTCATTACCAGCGAAGAGGTCCATTGGAACGGAAAGCCGCTCTATGAAGCCATTCTCGAATATCTTAAGCAGCAGCGGATCGCCGCCCGCTGTCTGGTCACCCGGGGAATCGCCGGTCTGTACGAGACCGGGGAGCTGGTCACCCAGACCATCCTGGACCTTTCCTTCAACATGCCCATCAAGATCGAGATCTTCCTGCCCGCGCCGGAACTCGATCCGGTTTTGGCGCGGCTGGACGAGATGGTCAGCGAGGGGATCGTCGCTTATGAGGACTTCAAGCTGGTCTCGTTCAAATCGGTCAAACGGCTGGTGCCGAAGCAGCTGCGCGTCAAGGACGTCATGACGGTGCATCCCCAGACCGTTCCGGGCGGGGCTCCGCTGCGCGAGATATTAGAGATGATGCTCACTTCCTCATTGAAAGGCATCCCGATCATCGATGAAGCCAACCGGGTGATCGGCATCATCACCCAGCGGGACCTGATGACCAAGGTGGCGATCCCCATGCGCTTGGGGCTGTTGCAGCGGCTGGATCCGGAAGAGCTGGAACTGAACCTCGCCAAGCTGCCGCCGCTGACGGCCCACGAATTGATGTCCAAACCGGTGATTACGGTCCGGGACGATCAGCCGCTGAGCGTTGTCATCGATCTGATGCTGAAGCACAATCTGAAACGAATCCCGGTGGTCAACGCCCAAAAGGTTCTGGTAGGGATGATCGCCCGGGTCGATATCTTCCGGATCATCTCCAAACACGCGCCGAAATGGCAGCGCCTGGAGGAGCTGCAAATCTCCGTCGGCAACGCGAAATCGGTGAAAGAGGTAATGCGCCGCGACATGCTGAAGGTCCAACCGGAAACGCCCATCGACAAGGTGATCGATCTGATCTACAGCAACGACATTCAGCGCATCGCGGTGGTCGACCAGAACGGACATTTCCTGGGATTAATCTCCGATTACGACTTGCTTCCGGTGATCTCCAGCCCGTCCATCGGCCTTTGGGACCTGTTCGTGAGCAGGTTTACGTTTACGGACAAAGGACGGAAAAACAAAGAATTGATGGATCGGATGCATGCCAAAACCGCCGCCGAGATCATGAATAAGAAGCTGTTTATCATCGACGAAGATGCGCCGATCGAAGCGGCCGTGAAATTAATGACCGAGAAAAATATTAAGCGATTGCCGGTGGTCGACGCCAATGGGGTCTTCAAGGGTTTGATCAGCCGGGACTCGGTATTGCGGGTCGTGGCCCAATAATCCGGCCGGGACGGCGCGAGAGCGCTATGGCCTCTATCCGGGGATGAAGCCTCGGTATTCTCCGGGGAAGTCATTTTGGTTACGAGCGTTCATATATATAAAATGATAGAAAATATAGGCGATGGGGTTCGCCGAAAAGAGATGCGAAAGCTGATGACTCCTACGGCAAGACAATGGGGTCGTCGGCTTTTTGTTTTGAATCAGCCAATCTGATAAGGGGATGATATCATGCCATCCGAGATGGATTCGTGGGCCAGGCCAGTCCAATCCGCTGCCGACTTTCCGGATATCTTTCGCGAAGCGCTTCAGGCCATGCTTTCCGCAAAAGAGCCTTTTCGGCGCATGATCTTTGCTCCGGCCGACAAATGGGGATTGCGCAAAAAAACCGATCCGAAACTGGTTTTCATTCACCGGGATTCGTTTTATTTTTTGGAAAAAGTCAAAAAAGAAGTCCGCAGCGCGTGTTTTCCCCTGGATAACCTCCTTTTCATTCAATACGGCACGATTCTGCTTTATTCGTGGCTGAAAATCAGCGGCATCATCGATGGGCGAGTCGTAACTCGGATGATCGAATTCAACTCGGTAATGCGCGATTTGTTTAAAGACCTGGTCACGGAGGTTCGGCATTCCATCGTCGAAAGCGATCAAGTTGTCTGCCGTTCCGAGCGGAAGGGAGGCCCGGATGAGCTGAAGAAGTTTGATGGCCTCGGGGCATCCGATTACAAGTTCATGAACTATGCCAAAATGAGTCTTCTTCCCGGCGAGCAAGTCATCCATTTCATTCATCAACCATTATATCGCAGAAAACGGTATCGCTTTTTCTCGTACACCGCTATCTTTCCCCACCTTCATATCTTGACCGATAAGGAATTGATTATCATCAATGATGAGGCTCGGAAAGATCAAGCACGGTATGGAGGGATATGGACTTATCTTCCTTTAAGAAAAGTTGTCGATCTGAGGCTGGTGAATGATTCAGAGCGCGGGGTGTTTCAGTTGCAAATATTATTGCCCCATGACCAGCGGATTACCAACTTTTTTGCGCTTGAGCAACACGCCGCGCTTCATCACGCGTTTCTTAATAACTTTAATAACTATTATTATTCGGAAAAGGACTATGCTGACTGAAAAAATAAAGGAACCGGTCAAAGTTTTAGCGTTCTTCAACGAAGGATCTATCCGTTTGGTCTCATTTGAGTGGCGCAATCAAAAATTTGAACGATTTGAAGTGGTGTCTTCCTGGGTTTGCCGCATCGCCAATTCGCGGGCGATCTTTTTTTCCGTTTCGTTGGATGGCGATTTTTATGAACTGTGTTTTCGGATGCGGACAATGTCTTGGTATTTGGTGCGGATCATCAGTCCGTAAGCAAAGCGGTTTCTTAAAGGAGGAATATCCATGATCAAGGTAAGAATCGGGGTCGTCCTGATCGAAAACGACGCGGTGTTGCTGATCTGTCATAATTCAGCGCCACGGAACAAAGCGTTCTTCTCCGAGCATCCGGGTCCCATCGACAATAAGCGTTACTGGGTTTTTCCCGGCGGGGAGTTGAGACAGGGCGAGACTTTATACGGCTGCGCCCGCAGAGAACTTTTGGAGGAAACGGGAATCGAGATCGACCTGGGGCAGCTTTTGTTTTTTGGTGAAACCATTTGGCCCGACGGCGAACGGCATATTGTGAACATGTTCTTTGCGGCGAAACGAATCAAGGGGACCGTCGGAAAGCCCGAATTCACCCCGCCCAATGAATGTCTCGACTTTCCAAGTTTTATCCCCATTGCCAAATGTGAGGAGATTGCGCTTTATCCCCAGGTGGGCGAGATGCTCAAAGGCATTGCCGACGGCAAGGTTTTAAAAGGAGAATACCTCGGTAATCTGTGGATTCCCGATTGAGCGGTCGGATCTTGGCCCGAAAACAGGCTCCGGATCCTGGCCGACATTTCATAAATTATAAATTGTCGCCAAAATGCCGCCGTAATCCAAGCGACCCATTTTTCAAATCAACGGTTTTTCATGGCCCAATTCATTGCGGATCTGGATGAGCTGGTCCTTGGCGAACTCCAGATCGGCAACCTCCTGGGAAATCCGTTCGCTGTTCTCGTTGCGTTTGGTGATCGCGGTTTGAATGGCCCCCTGAACCACCTCGCTGACTTCGCTGAAGCGTTGATCGAGATCGCTCGCGAAGCGGCGATAAATTTCGGCGTTGTTTTGGAGAACCGACCATCTTAAGTTCTCGACATTGTTAATGACGAGCGATCGAATCAGCGCGTCGATCCGCTTTCTCGTCTTGCGCCGGCGAATGCTTTGGGGGAGCAAGCAGTCGGTCCAATGCTTCGGCGTCGCGCCCAAGGACGAGTTCCAATAATGCGTGGCCCAATAGGGGGCCTTGGTTATTTCAAACGATTGAACGATCGGCCGCTCCGCAAGTTCGATATCAAAAACGCGGGCCGCCGCCGCGCGGACCGACTGAACCAACTGCTCGACCCGGGCGGACTGGGCGCTCAGGAGTTCCCCGGCGTACGCTTCGATCGCTTTAGAAATGCCTCCGAATTCCCGTTCGAAAAACGGCGGAATGGCTTCAGACAAAATCTGCTGAATATTCTCCGCGGCAGGGCCCGGCGCGGCGTTTACCGCCTCCCGCAGCGCTTGAAACGCTTTGGCGCGGAGTTCGGCCGCCAGTTTCTCCAGCAATTGGTCGACCCTTTGGCGATCGCCGGCCAAAATATCCAGGGTGTAGGTTCTCTGCAAGGATGCCTCTTTGACCTTTTCTTCAAATATCCGTTGCCGTCGTTGCAGATCTTCCAAAGGCATTTTCAGCGACTGGATCGCGATCTGCAGTTGTAACAAGATTTCCCCGAGGCTTTGAATGACTTTGGCGCGCACGGCTTCTTGCAGAAGCCGCTTTTTATCCTGCACCAAAAAATTGGCCAGGAATTCCGCCACTGCCGCGAAGCCGCTTTCCTGCCATAGCGTCGTGTCGTCGGTTAAACGCGCTTTAAGACCTTGGCGGGCCGAAACCGCGAAGATGCCGGGTCGGCTTTCCATTTGCAAATGCTTCTGAATGGTTTGAGCGATGAAGTCGAGCACCGTGGCTTTTTCGGCCGCGTTCAAATAATCGGTCTTGTTTAAAACGAATAATAACTGGCGGATATTCGCGCTAACCTGTTTTAAGAACTCGAGCTCCGCCGCGGTGAGCGGCGGATCGGGCGACAGCAAAAACAATGCCGCATCGCACTGGGGAAGAAAATTCAGTGTCGCTTCCGTATTATGCTTGTAAGTGGATCCGATCCCCGGGGTATCGATCAAGACCACCCCATTTTTGAGAATCGCCGCCGGATGAAATACCTCCACCCGCTTGACGCCGAGTTGATTATGGGGATTGGCTTCCTCGGTGACGAAACGGTACAGATATTTCGCCAGTTCCGAAGCATCTTCCGCAAAGATCTCCTGGAGCGGAGAATCTTCAAAGAAGATTCTGACGCGCTTTTTCTCATTGAAATAAATAAAGGTGGGGATCGCGGTTAAAGGAATCACCGACGTCGGCAAGAGCTCCTCGCCCAATAAGCAATTGAGCAGCGTGCTTTTACCCCGTTTAAACTGGCCGAGCACCGCCAAGTGAAACTGCCCCGCGGCCAACCTCGCTTCCAGCTCCCGCAGCCGAGCGCCGGGGCCGGCCAAATCCGGTCCCAGCCGGCCGAGGATAGCGGTTATTTTGGGGAAAACGGATGCGATATCCGCTGATTCGCTAACGATACGTTTCACGGTTTCCAATTCAGGCAAACCCCTTTCCAATGAATCATGAGAAATCCTTTTCCTAAAAAAATATAAGAAAAGCTCCTACCCGTTTCATGTCAGGTAGGAGCCATTAGCCGTGAAGGCAAGGAAGCGCGAGCCCCATCGCAGGATAAATTCGCAAGCGAGTTGCCGTACCTATTTGACCACCAGCACCGAGCAGGGGGCCATCCGGACCAAAGTCTGGCAGGTGCTGCCCATCACCCGTTCGTAGATCGCCGAGTTGCCCATGAACCCGATGACCAGCAGGCCGATATGCTGTTCCTTGATAAACTCGAGGATCGTTTTCACTTCGTGCCCGGTAAAGACGTGCGTCTGAACGGCGATGCCCTGATCCGCCGCCAGCCGTTTGGCTTTTTCGATAATGAGACCGAATTTGCTGTCCGCGGCGCTCTTTTCTTCTTCGATTTCGCCCACCGTCTCGGAAAATCTGGGGATCTCTTCGACCGAGATGGTATGCAGTTCGGCGTGGTATAATTTGGCCAGTTTCAGCGCTTCCGTGAGCGCATTAAACGAGCTGGGGGAACCATCGAGCCCATGCAATATCTTTTTCATAACGAACGTCCCTCCTCCGCGGTTTCTTTGAAACGCTCCAGCACTGGTGCATTTTTGGCTTTTCCCCAATGATTCATCGATTCCAGCGTCGGTTGGCAGAATTGCTGGGCGATGAGCGTCGGGATCACCGCGCTCAGGATGACCACCGTCACCAGAATGGTGTATTGCCGCTCATCGATGATGTGGTTGTTGAGGCCGAACAACGCCGAAATCGTACCGAAAGTCAACCCGGTGGACATCAGCAGCGTCGTGTAGTTGGCTTGCCGGGCGCTCATCTCAAACCGGCGCGATAGCGGCCAGACCCCGACGACTTTGGTCAGCACTTTCAGCAATAAGAGCAACAAGATAATCCCCAGTGAAACCCATAAAATCGGCAACGATACATAGAGGCCCGCCTTGATGAAATAAAACGGGGTGAAGATCGTAAAGGCGATCGTCCGCATCCGGGTGACCAAGGTTTTGTCCCGCAGAAACACCCCGGCGACCACCAGCCCGACCAAATAGGCGGGCAGTACCGCTTCGCTCTTGGCGGTGGTGGCCAAGCCGCCGAGGAAGAAAAGCACCAGCAAGATGAATTTTACCTCCGGCTCGCTCACCCGGTTGGCGCCCATCTTGCCGATGAGCCCCTGGGTCCATTTGGGCATAAACCATAACACAATCGCCAAAACGACCACAAAGATCAGCAGCCAGATGTTGAAATCGGCGAATAATATTCCGAGCGCCAGCACCGTACCGAAATCATTGATAAAGCAAGCGGCCAGGATCATTTTTCCCAGCGAGGTGTCGGAGAGGCCGGTTTCAATCATCACCGCGTAAACCACCGCCACCGAAGTCGTGGATAAGGCGATGCCCGCGATTTGGGCCTGGTGCATACTCCAGCCCAGCACAAACTGGGCCAACAGCCACACCAAGACGAACGGCAACAGAAAGGCGACGATGCCAATGGAAAAGCTGGCTTTGAGATTGGCGCGTAAGGACTGCGGATCGATTTCGGCGCCCGCCAGAAAAGTCAAGACGCCGCTGCCCAGCATGGCCAGGAAATCGATCCATTGGGTCGTCTGGTGAATGCCGAGAAAATTGCCGGCGCATACCCCCACGAATATTTCCACCAGCGCCACGGAGACCCCGATTCGCACCGAGATCAAGCTGGCGACCAAAGCGAGCCCCATCCAAATGGCGGCCACAAACCAAATGTTATTAAGCATTTTATCCTCCTTTCTATATATGCTGCAATAAGTTTTAATACCTTCAAAATCATTGCAACATATTTTCCTTGATTCATAAGTTGAAACAAATACCGCGATTCGTCCTTTTAGGCCATGCCTTACGGATGGAAAGGCTCATTGAAAAAATTTATTTCAACTTATCTAGCTTCATAACGTTACTCAAACGCGGCACCCATCGGTTGAAATGCGGTTTAAACTTTTACGGAACATCGCCTCCTTCCGGATCATAATCTGTGCCGAGCTATCTGCGCCCGGAGCGGCCTGATCGAAAGCGGACCCTTGTTTAGGAAATAAAAAAGCCCCTACCTCAGAAAGGTAGGAGCCATTAGCCGCAAGGCATTTTGGTGTGAGCTCCATCACAGCGGATCGTTTAATTACTATCATTATCTGCCAAACGGCGGATAATGTCAACCTCGTTTTCGAATACAAAAATATCGCTGCCTGGAATTGCATCCATTCCGCACCAATGATATAATGATTTTAGAAAATATTGGGTGATGGGGTTCGCCCGAATTCTTGCCACGAGCTGATGACTCCTACAATCGTAGGGGTCATTGGCTTTTTTTATTGGACAGGTCGCCGAGACCGACCGCTCCGCTCCGGCTCGTCGGCCGGATTCGATACAGCCCTTGATAAATCGGCAATTAAAAAATCCTCCATCTAAGATACTAAAGCCATAAAGCGAACCTTCCAAGCGCATGGATATCAAATCAATCCAAAAATCAAGATCGAAAAGGAGTAGGTAACGGATGAAAACGGTAATTCAATCAGTCAAAGCCATGGAGATTTTGGACTCCCGGGGCAATCCGACGCTCAGGGTATGGGTCACGCTTACCAACGGGGCCACGGTCGCGGCCGCAGTGCCGTCGGGAGCTTCCACCGGCGAAAACGAGGCGGTGGAGTTGCGCGATGGCGATCCGAAACGGTATAACGGGAAGGGCGTTCTGAAAGCGGTGGCCAACATCAACGACATCATCGGTCCGAAGCTGATCGGGATGGATCCTCGCCGTCAAGCCGAAATCGACGCCCTAATGATCGAAACCGACGGCACCCCCAACAAGAGCAAACTGGGGGCCAATGCCATTCTCGGCGTATCGATGGCGGTGGCCCGGGCGGCCGCCCAAATCGCCGCGCTGCCGCTGTATGCCTATCTGGGAGGCCCGGCTGCGATTCATTTGCCGGTTCCGATGATGAACATTTTAAACGGCGGAAAACACGCCGATAACAGCGTCGATTTTCAGGAGTTCATGGTCATGCCGATCGGCGCGCCCACTTTCGCGGAGGCCTTGCGTTATGGGGCGGAGACTTTCCATGCTTTAAAAGAGATCCTCCATCAGCAGGGTTATGCCACCAGCGTCGGCGACGAAGGGGGATTCGCCCCCCATCTGAAGAGCAACGATGAAGCCTGCGAGGTTATCGTGGCGGCGATCGAGCGCGCCGGATACCTTCCCGGCCAGGACGTGGCCATTGCCCTCGACCCGGCCGCCAGCTCATTCTATGAAAACGACGCCTATCACCTGGCCAAATCCGGCCAAGGTCAAAAGACGAGCGCCGAGATGACGGCTCTCTATCGCTCATGGGTTCAAAAATACCCCATCGTCTCGCTGGAAGACGGCCTGGCCGAGAACGATTGGCAGGGATTCAAGGAGCACACCGCCGAACTGGGCGATCAGATCCAAATCGTCGGCGATGATATTTACGTGACCAACACCCAATTCATCGAACGGGGCATCAGCGAACATACTACCAACGCCGTATTGATTAAGTTGAATCAGATCGGCACGGTTACCGAAACCAACGCCGCGATTCAGCTGTGCCGGAAAGCCGGCTGGGGTTACGTCATCTCCCACCGCAGTGGCGAGACCGAGGATCCCTTCATGGCCGATTACGCCGTGGCCATGGGCGGCGGCCAAATCAAGAGCGGTTCGGCTTCGCGAAGCGAACGGATTGCCAAATACAACCGGCTGCTGGAGATCGAGGCCGAACTGGGCAAGGCGGCGATATTCGGAAAATAGGCGGGGAAAGATAACCGCCTGCGACAGTAATCTCATCCACAAAATGAGTTCGTTGAGCGACTGAAAGAGCTCACTTATTCACAAAAAGAGCTCTTTCATTAACAAAATGAGCTTATTCATCCACAAAATGAGCTCGTTGAGCGATTGAAAGAGCTCACTTATCCACAAAATGGGCTCGTTGAGCGACTGAAAGAGCTCATTGAGATTACCCATCAGTCGATTTCGGGATGCGAATGATACTTTTCGCGTACGAAAACGATACTTCAGGCCCGGCTTTTGGCGATATAATATTAAGCATGGAAGTTGTCTTTCATTGAGAGTCCGTCGGTGATACCGACGGACTTTCGGTCATGGGTCCAAGCTTGATTGCTCATCCTCCGCGTCACAATTTCCGAAACCGGGTCGATTTCAGTAAAAGCATAAAAAAATAATCGCCGGCGAAAAATAGAGGCGGAGGGGAAGCGGATGAATTCATTGTTAAAAGATCGCCTCGGCCGTGGGTTTGCCGCTGGAATTCTTGGCTGGCTGCCGACCTTCGTTTTTTCGATGGCCATCGATCTGGGATTCCATCTCCTCAAACTCCGTTTCATGGATTTCGCCGGAATTTTGGCCTTCGACCATAAACCGCACGGCTTTTGGGAAGCGCTGTTTTCAGAAGCGATCGTGCTGGCACAGATGGGCGCTTTGGGCATGCTTTTTACACTGATCATCGCAATTATCGCCCGGCCCCATCTGCTGTTAAAAGGCGGCCTTTACGGCGGTTTTACCTGGTTTATAACCTATGCGATGGCCGATCTCTTTAAAGTGACTGGCATCCACGGGACGGTTGATTTCCCGACGGCGTTCTTCAACCTGATCGCCTCGGTGCTATGGGGAACGGCGTTAGGCTGGGCACTTTTATGGTTGAACCGGAAATATGATGTTCAAAATTGACCTTGCGCGGACTTTATCAGAAATGGGGTAACATCAAGCCAATGGATTCGAAAAGCGAAGCCGGTTTTATCCGGGACCGATTTACCCAGGGACTGGTGGCCGGAGCCATCGGATGGGTACCGTATCTGGTATTTATTTTGATAATGTATGCCGCTCATTTAACCAAATTCCGCTATATGGATTTCGCGGCGATCCTCGCCTGGGGTCAAAGACCGGACGGATCTTTGCAAAGTATCTTCGCCGAATGCATCATCGGCGCTTTGGTGGCCACCCTGGGCGGCATCTTTGCGATGCTCGTCAAGGTGATCTCGCCCCGCAACCTGCGCCTGAAAGGCGCTATTTACGGCGGCGCCGCCTGGTTCGTCATCTATTCGGTGACCAATTTATTCAAGCTGGAGAAAATTTACGGCGAAGTGGATTTCGGCACCGCAGTCTTTGACATGGTGGGAGCGATCATTTACGGAATCGTCATGGCCTGGGTGTTGTTGATTTTGAATCGGAAATATGGCGTCGAGAATTAACTGCCAGCGGCCCGAATCCTTTATGCAATGATAATCCTTAGTGGCTATGGTTGGCGAAAATAACCAACGCTTCACCGTTTTTTCGCCAATCATGGGACTCATATCGTTGCAGGATCATTTTTTATCCTCAATGTTTTAGATCTCCCTGTCTTCCGGCCAAGGCAGCCAGACATTCTTGCCGCCCACCATCCGGATAACGGCCCGCCGGTAGGCGTCCTCCTCATTGCGGTTTTCCAACTCCCGGCGCAACGCCTCATGCTTCAGCGCGAAGCTTTGCATATCTTCGGCGTCCTCTTCGAAGCGTTGGGCGGCATGGGAAAGCAGGAAACGGCGTTCCTCGACCGTGGCCACGGCGTCCATCAGCATCCCGAGATGCCGGAGGCAGACTCCTTGTGAACGATAATAGCGGTTCCGGCCGGCGGCGTCGCCGAGCAGCGCGGCCAGCCGCCGGATATATTCCGCCTCGGCCCGCTGCAGCATCGCGCAGACCCGGCAGTTTCGCGAATCGCGCACCAGCCGCCGCGCCGCGTCTCCTGCGGCGGCCAGCGCGGCGCTCTCCTTTAAACGGCGGGCCACCGTTTCGGCCAGCCGCGCGAACCCGAGCGAAGCTCCGTGCGGCGAGCACAGCGCCAGCAATTGCCAGGTGTGAAGCGGGCAGAACCCCAGTTCCGCCGCGAACTCGTCCTGCGCCCGCTCCGCCGCGCCGATCTGGTATTGCCAGTGGGTGAAGAAGTCCGCCGCCGATTGGGTGAGATGACGGCAAACCGGACAGCCCCGGGTCCGCAAATCCGCCGCGATGTCCGCGACCGGGGGGGCAGCGGGGACGGCTGCGGCGACCGCCTTGGAAGGCTCGTTCTGCGCCGGAACGGCTGGCTGGACTGCGATCGCTGCCGCCTCCGCCATCCGGCCGCTCAGGATGCTCTCCGATAACGCTTCAAGCTTTGCCTGTGCTTCCAGCGCCGCCGCGGCGGCGGCATGCGGATCGCAGCGCAACCCGGCGAACCCTTCGCTCTGCATGACTGCGGCGCGGGCCTGCAAAGTTTCCGCCGCGAAAGCGCCACAGGCCGCCTCGCCGGCCAGGACCCGCGCCGCCCGGCGCGCCACCCCGGCCAGGAAGACGGCGGACTTCTCCGCGGCGAGAAAGGCGGCCAGCGCCTCTTCGAGGGCTTTGATTCCGCTCCGCTCATAGCCGACGGCGTCGCCGGAGAGCCTGGCGGCAAGCCCCAGCCGGGCCGAGACCGGAAAGAGCCTCACGGTATCGTATCCCGTCCGGGAACGGATGGTTTCCGCCACAAATTGCAGGATCTCGTCCCGTTCGTCATCGGCCACCAGATCGACCTTATTGACCACGAAGAAAATCTTGGCGGCATATTCCCGGATATCCTTTAAAAATTCCAGCTCCAGACTGGTCAGCGGCGTATCCACCCCGGTCACGAAGAGCACGGCGTCGCACTCCGGCAGGAACCCATAGGTGAGCGCCGTATTGGCCGCGATCGCCGATCCGACGCCCGGCGTATCCACGAATTCGATCCCGCGCCGCAGGAACGGCACAGACAGCTCCACGCAAGCGGTCTTCACTTGCTTGCGATTGGCGGGATTGCCCCCTTCGGTCACATAATCGGGCAGCGCCGCAACCGGCAGCTCATCCGGGAAGATCAAGCCGTCGCGCTGGACCACCAGCCGTTCCAGCGGACCATACTTGAGCACCGTAATGGCCGAGGTGAGCGGCAGCACCCCGGTGGGCAGGAGCTGGCGGCCGATGATCGCGTTCATCAGCGAACTTTTGCCCCGCTTGAACTGCCCGAGCACCGCCAGAACGAAGCGGTCCTCGGCCAGCTTCGCTACCAATTCTCGGCAATGCCGCTCGCCCTCTTCCCGGCCCAGCGCCGCCAGGGCCGCGCGCGCCGCGCGCAACTGCTCCGCCAACGCCAACTTGGTCCGCGTATACGCGCGCAGCTTCTCCAAGTCCGGTCTGACCTCAGCTCCGGACTCCGCGCCGTCCCCAATCTTGACATGGGTTTCAGGCGCAGGGTGGTCTTCATTCATTCTATCCATGCTTTACCTTCTTTGGGCTTCTCATCCACGAACTACGAACTAACGACCAAGAACAGCATCATCGCCAAATATTCTGGCATATAAATCCGCCCCGAAACTGGTCGGCAACGGCTCGCCCACGCTAAGCTTATAACTGCGGACGCCGTCGCTTTGGCGCTCGGCCCGCAGGAAAACCGCGCCCGGCAGTTGCTGCTCGTAAAAACCGTGTGCCAGTTCATACATATGCGTCACGCAGAAAACCTTAACGCCCTTTTCCAACAGGGCCCGGATGATTTGGCGGGCGATCTCCGAGCCTTCCCGCTCATTGGTGGCGGCAAATGATTCATTGAACAAAACCAGGGCATCCGGCGCCAGCCGATCCACGATCTCACTCATCCGGTGGAGCTCCTCATCCAGTTTGCCGCTATTCATGGCGCTGTCCTCTTCCCGCTTATAATGGGTGAAAAGTCCGTCGCAAACGTTGGCGGCGAACTTTTCGGCCGGGACGAACATGCCGCATTGCAACATCAACTGGGCTAAACCGATGCTGCGCAAGAAGGTCGATTTGCCGCCCTGGTTGGCGCCGGTGATGATCACCAGATCGCGCTGGTCCAGATTCAGGTCATTGCCGACGATCCGTTGCTGCAATGTCAATGCCAGACAGACATCGTATAAGCCCGTAAAGGAATGCCCGCGGGCGCCGGCTGGCAGGGGCAGCGGAAAGCAGACCGGCTCCCCCAGTTGGATCAGTCGGTCGTATAAATTCAGGCAACCGACGTAAAAGCCCAATTCGATCCGCAGCATGGTAAAGAAGCTGAGGATATGCTCCATCGACTGGGCGAGGGCGTTGGCCACCAGGTTGATGCCCTGATCGCGCAGTTCCGTCAGGGCCCTGGCCCCGCTCTCATCGCGATCGCTGATGAACAAGGAGTAAGCGGGCGGCTTTTTGGCGAAGAACCGCCTCATCCAGCCCGGGTTGCCGTCCATGGCTTGGCGCAGGACATAATGGATCCCTTTATTACCTTGCCCCAATTCGGCGCTGATCAAAACGCCGTCGCGGAATTTCAGTTCGATCAGATGATCCTGGACGCTGGCGAAATAATCGTCGCTGAGTTCCCTTTGGAGCATCGCCAGTAAGGTCCGGAAACCCTCGGACTCGAATCGGGCGCTGTGCTCATCGGCGACGGCCCGCAGCCGCTTCAGCATGACCACGAACATCTGCAGCACTTCGATGGCGCTATACAGTATCGAGCCGGGATAGCGACTGAAAATGCTGGTATAAGGCTTTTTCTCGTTTTCGATCGCCCCCACCACCAGCGCGTACATGTCCCGGACAATGGCCGGGTTCTTCAGGCAATCCTTCAGGATGTCCTGGCGATAGCGAATGGTGTCCAAGTCGGTTACGCTGAATAACACCGCCTTCTGGGCCACTTCCCACAAGAACTTGTCGCCGCGGGCCATGGCGTCCAACAGCGTATGCAATTCCAGATCCTGAGTCAGGGCCGGCTCCTGCGGCGGCAATTTCTGTTTCAGGTCCAAGTCGGCGTCGCGGTAGAGAAGAAAGGCCTTCATGATTTGATCCGCTCCTTTACGCAATCGTAGGTAAGCCGGTACTTAGCGGCGATGGATAGGGCATACGAAACCCCGTCCGCCGGCCGCCGGATGATCTTATAGGTGCGCTGCGCCGGATTCTCGGGGACGACGGTGCTGACCATGCTCACCGTCTTCTCGCTCAAAGCGGCCCATTCATCGATGAAGGTCACGCAGACGCAGAGCAGATCGAGCCGGATGATTTCCTCCATGATCCTGGTGCCCAACAGCAAAGCATCCTTTAAGGTCGTGGAAGTGAAGATCTCATTCATGATGATGATGCTGTCGGAAGTGGCCTGCTCCAGAATGTCGTGGATCCGCACCAGATCGTCCTGAAGCTTGCCGCGGAGGTTTTTGAGATCCTCCTCCCTTTCAAAATGGGTAAAGATGCGGTCGCACAGAAAGAGCCGCGCCTTCCGGCCCGGGACGAGGCAGCCGAGACCGGCCAAATAATGGAGCTGCCCGAAGAGGCGGGCGAAAGTGGTTTTGCCGCCCTGGTTGGGGCCGGATACCACCAGGATGCGCTCCGGGTCCTTCAGGTAAAAATCATTGCCGACAATGACCGCGCTTTGACCGGTCAGCTTATCGGCCAGGGCCAAATCGAACCCGTCCTCCACCGCGACTTCCTTGGCGGTATCGGAGACCTGCGGATAACAGAACGGCAGCCCCCGCTGCCGGAAGCGCGCGATATGTTCCAGGTAGGCGAGGTAGAATTGGACCTCCCGGTCGAAGACGGCGATGGTTTCATCGAGATAAGCGCCGTTTTTGGTGCAGTAGTCACTGAGCCCGGCGAAGATGTCGGGGTACAATAGGGCCACCCGATCCAGGACTCCCGCTTCGACATGGTTCATGTCCGGATAGTCGGGAAATTTGGCCCGGTAGTCTTTGACCGCGCCTTGCCGGAACTTGGCGAAGGTTTCCTCCACGGCGGCGCTGTAATCGATCTCCACTTCATAGCGGCGGACCTTGATGCAGTTCCCCTTGATCAGCAAACAATATTGGATAGTGGCCAGATCGGCCTTCAGCTTTTCTGTCTCCGCCATCAGTGTCCTGAAAACGGCGGAATCGGCATAGTCCGCCACATAGGCGCGGAAGGCCAACCAGCCGTCCGCGGCGATCGCGACCCGGTTCAAATCCTCCGCCAGCCGCCGGATCGCGCCGCAATAAACAGCCACCGCCTCCAGAAACCATCGTTCCTTCTGATACTCATAGCTAAGTTTGTTCGCCTGGGCAAGGTGCAGGCGCATGGCGCGCATCTCCGCCGCGAAGGATTGGATCGGCTCAAAGAGGGCTTCCCCCTCCAGATCGCGCAGGATCGCCTGGCGATACTGGATCGTTTCAATATCAGGCAAGAAAGTGTAAAAAAACGGTTTTAAGTTGTATTCCTGCTTCCCGGCGGTGATGGCGTCGATGATCTGATCCAAGTTTAAATCGCCAAAAAAGGCGGGCGCTTCGGGCGTTTCCCGCTGAATAGCGTCAGCGGTTCCTCGAAAAAGGATGCTGTGGAAAATCATGAAAAAATACCTCCTCGATCATGCAGCAATCATTGGGGCGGTCCGCCCGACAACTGGAAATGACCGGATTCACGATTGCACTTTGAGCAACCATAGCAGCAGTACGATAACGACAAATATTCCGAAAACAACCCAGGCTTCCATATTCATCAAACACCTCAATTTCAATCGATAATTCTAATCTCATTGAGCTGTCGAATATGCCCAAATCAAACGGTGCGTTCGGCCAAGACCAGCGTCGGATAAGCGGCGCGGCCGCGGCGGTGCGGGACTCCAACCATCTCGTCATTCGGCAAAGCGTTAAGAAAAAATAACGAGTTTTGGCATCATTTTTTCAAGAACTGCCGGGTCGCAAATCGATGACTTTGCCGGTTTCGATACAAGCGACAATATATTCCATCGTTGCATCGATGCGTTGGGAATCGATTTCAACATAGCCGCAGGCATATCTGTCCATCTCCAGCAAGTAGCGGAAAATGATCTGGTTTTTATCCGGATGCGCTTCGATATTAAACAACCGATAAATGCCCCGATCGATCCGAATCCAAGCATTCATGATGATCTCTCCTCCGAATGAATTGCGCTAAATTTCGCTTCGTTCTGCTTATCGGTTCGTCAACTCCGGGAATCCATCCGCCGTCTTACCAGGAAAAACAGCGGGATGGCGGCCAACTCGGCGATCAGGCTAAAAGCGATTAACAAGGGCAGCGATACGCCATACAAGACGCCCATCAGGGCGCTCCCCAAGAACCAGGCGATCCCGTAACCGGCCGTAAAGAGGCCATAGGCCGAAGCGCGCCGCCGGACCGGCACCATCGTGGCCACCGCGGCGGGGATGATCGACTCGTGGACCCCCATGCCCAGGCCCCAAAGGGCGATCCCGGCGAACGCCGGCCAAAAGCCGCCCAGGAATACCAAGGGCGCGAAGCAGGCGGAAAGGATCGTCAAGGGGACCAAGATGATGATGCCGAACCGGTCAAACAGCCGGCCAAAGAGCAGGGAACCGATCCCGCTGACGCCCATCGCCACTGCGTAGAAGACCGAAATCACGGTGGGGGAGGCGATGGACAGCTTCTGGAAATGATAGGCCATGAAGGGGAAATCGGCAAATCCGACGGCGACCAGCACCGCACCGGCCAGATAAAGCCAGAATACCCGCGGCAGCCCCTCGGCCGCAATATTTTGGGGCGCGCTGTCCAGCTCCTCCGGCCGGGGATAGGTCCAGCGGGCTACGGCCAGCAACGACAGCATCACCAGCGCCGGGATGAGCAGCATGGCCAGGGCGAACCGGTAATCGCCGCGCCAGGCGAGGATCCCGGCCGCGGCCAGCGGGCCGAACAGGGCTCCGAATTGGTCCAGCGCTTCATGCACGCCAAAGGCCCAGCCGTATCCCATCTCCTTGGCGGCGTGGGAAAGCATCACATCCCGCGGCGGGTTGCGGGTCGCCCGGCCAAAGCGCTCCAGGATGATCAGTACCGCCGCCACCGGCCAGCTCCCCGCCAGCGCCAGTAACGGCACGGCCGCCATCTGGACGATATAGCCGAAAATGGTAATCGGCCAAAATTTGCCGGTCTTATCCGCCAGGCTTCCCGCGACGAGACGCCAGGCATAGCCCAGGAATTCCCCGAATCCGGTCACCAGGGCGACCGTCAACGCACTGGCTCCCAGCCAGGACAGGTACGGCCCGATGATTCCCCGCGAACCCTCGTAGGTAAAGTCCGCAAAGAAACTCATGATCCCGATCAGCAGGACAAACTTGAAGGCCCGTGATTTGGCGGATAACGATTCTGATGCCATGACTCTTCATCCCCTCGCGCCGGAATGGCTATATATGTTGCAATCAGTTTTAATACCTTCAAGATCATTGCAACCTATTTCCTTGATTCATAAGTTGAAATAAATACCGCGCTTTGTCCTTTTCCAGCCATGCCTTACGGATGGAAAAGCTTATTCCAAAAATTTATTTCAACTTATATAGAAATGATAAATAAAAAAAGCTAATGTCCCCGTCATAGGAGTCATTAGCTTCTGCGCATTTGTCGGTGAACCCCATCACCCTAAATATTTAGTTTTGGCATGATCCATCCCGGGCGATATTTCCCGGCAGGCCATCCCGGCCGCTTGCGCCGGAAAGCTGCCGGCCGGGCTCCCTACCCCAACAGCTTCAACAGGATGGCCTTCTCGGCATGCAACCGGTTTTCGGCCTGATCGAAGATGATGGACTGGGGTTGTTCAATCGCCCAGCGATCGATTTCGTACCCGACGTGGATCGGCATGTCGTGCATGATCAGAAGCTCCCGGCCCTTCAAGCATTTTTCATTCAGTTGATAGGGAGCCATGACGGCGATGCGGCGCTGTTTTTCCGGCTCGAACTGCGGATCGAGAAAAGACTCCATATCCACCCAGGTATCGGTATAAACCACGTCCGCCGTGTCCAGCGCCGCTTCCAGCGCGGTCGTCTGGTGAAAAAGTCCGGTCCGGGCGGCCGTGTCCAGCAGTTCCTGGTCCCGGCTGGCCTCGTTGAACTCCGGCGTGACCGCGGTAATTTTCATCCCCAGCTTGATGCCGCCTTCCACCAATGAGTTGGCGACGTTATTATGGACGCCCACATAGACCAGATGAATGCCATCCAGCCGTCCCTTATGTTCCAGGATGGTCAGAAAATCGGCCAAAGCCTGAGTGGGGTGGTATTTGTTATCGCAGCCGTTCACCACCGGGACCCGCGCATAATCGGCCATCTCTTGCAATTGCGCGAAATCGAGCACCCGGGCCAGCAGGCCGTCGACATTGCGGGTCAGATAACGGGTCTCATCCTTCAACTCCGCCATCACCAGATTGGTGCTGCGCCAATCCAGATAAACCGCATGGCCGCCCAGTTGGGTCATTGCCACTTCGTGCGAGACGCGGGTGCGGGTGGAAGTTTTTTGAAAGATCATTCCCAAGCTGAGATGATCGAGCGATCGCCAATAGGCCTTGGGATTTTGCTTTACCGCGATCGCCAATTCCAGCAAATCAGAGAGCTCCCGCCCCGACCAGTCTTTGAAATTGAGCATATGCCTGATGGACATAGCAATTCCTCCCACCAATAAAAAAGCTAATGCCTCCCGATTCATAGGAGTCATTAGCTCATTGGCTTTTAACAGGTGAACCCCATCACCATTGTTATAATATTAATCGTATTATATCACCCCGCGCTGAATATTGCCATGTTTTTTTTGAAACGCCGGATCCGATCGGCTGCGTCTGATTCAAGGATTTCACGGAAGAACCGTCCCTTTCTTTTGGTTTCAATCCGTGGAATCCCTTAATCCGTTTCATCCGTGATCCCATTTTTTCTCCGATCCTTATAAAAAAAATTACGTTGAAAGAATACGATACGATTCGCCGGACTTCATCGACCAAACATCCGCAATGAAATCCGCCGTTTCTTTCTCGCTCAAGGCTTGGGAAACCATGCCCGACCTTTGGGCAGACTCTCCCAAGGCTCGGGAAAGCTGTCCCAAAGGTTGGGCCAGGATGCCCAAGGTTTGGGCAAGCATTCCCGGGCCTTGGGAAAGGTTCCCCAAGCCTTGGGAGAACCTTCCCAGACGTTGGGCGATCTGTCCCAAGCCCCGGGCAAGTTTCCCAGCGGATCGTCCTTGCTTCCTTACCATTCGACCCTGTTGCCCGGATTCGCCTCCCCGCTTCCCCGCGCCGGCAACGAATCAGATGGAATAATCTGCGAACTCGGCTTGAAAAGCGGCGAGATCCGCTTCCTCGGCGAGATACTGCTGAAAATGATGCCCTAGTTTATCCGCCGGATACTGACGGTGATGATGGAAATGCCGGACCGCCAGCCGCCAAAATTTCTGCGGAAAATCGAAAACGGCTTTCATGACTTCGATTTCGGCGTCACTGAGCGGGCGAACCGCGTGATAGGCAGCGATCAATCTTTGGGCGGTTCGGTAGCGCCAGTGGCATTTCTTCAGGACCCGGCGAGTCATTCGGACCAGGTCGATGAGGGGCAGATCGAGCCGGCAGTTGTCGAAGTCGATGATCCATATCCGCCGGTCGGGGGCCACGATAAAATTGCGGGCCGCCGGATCACCGTGGCAAAAGGTTTTGGCGGCTTTGGCCTCTCGCACCAGATCCGGATAGGGGCTCCGCCGCAACTTGGCAATGGCTCTTTCGGCCATGGCCAGAAAAAGGTCGCTATGTTCCAAATACAGCCGGGCGAAGCGATCCTGCGGCCTGGAAACGGCCAGCTCCTTGAATTGCCGAAGCTCCCGGTAGCCTTTTTCGAAACGTTTCAAGCATTTTCCCAGCTCGTTCTGGGCGTTCGAGTTGGGCGGCGGCGTGAAACCGCCCGATTTGCGGTGGAATTCGGCCAATGTTGCGGCGCAGCCGATCAATTCCGCCTCGTTTTGGAAATCGCATTGCCGGCCGGGGATCCAGTCGAACAGGCTGTAAGCGAACCGGCCTGCGCCGACATAGTCCGCACCGTTTGTGGTGGGGAGCAGCGGTTTCATTGGGTCGAAGCCCGCGGCGTGCAAGTGGCGCAGCGCGTGCCCCACGAATAATAAACGGGCCGGGGCATTCACTGAAACCTTCAGATTTTTGACCCCCTGATCGGTATCAACTTTATAGACGTCGCCGACCTTTTCCCAGTGATCTACGGTTAATCCCCAATGATCCAAGAGCCGCTGTAAATCAAAGCCACTGGCGTCCGTCATCCGCTTCCCTCCTTCAGCTATAAGGACCCTTGCGAAAACAAAAAATGGCTCCCACCTTGGAAAGGTAGGAGCCATTAGCCTTTGGGCATCCGGTGCGAGCTCCATCGCACTTTAATATGGATGATTGCCGTAGCCGGATGATTCGCTTTAGAATCCGCGCCACGCTTTTGATCTATTATAATGAATCACCGGCCAAAGTGTGCCAATGGCCGATCCCGGAACCCGGCGCCGCAACGTCGGGGCAAGCCCGAGTCCCGGATGAGCCAGCCGCTCTCACCAAAGCCAACATTCTGCCGGGCATCGTCCGTATTTGATCAAGGCTTTAAACATTTGAACCTTTTGGCCATCGGATGCGTCTCATGAAATAGGTCGCAATTAGCCAGCCAAATTCCAATCGAGAATCGCGACCGCGATACTCCATCAACTGACCATAGGATCGTGTTTACTATGCCCCAACTCAGAAAACGAATTATCCTTAAAAGGCCGCTGAATTTACTCCTCATCCTGATACTGCTGACGGGTCTGATCTGTCTGAGGCCGGTATGGACCAATCTGGCGGACGACGGCGGAAACGGAAGCGGCGACGGGGACGAAGACGACTACACGGTTTTGGAACCTTACATCGCCGCCGAAATGGAGAAACAATTGGTTCCCGGCCTGTCGCTGGTGTTCTTTAAAGACGACAAAATCGTCTACAGCAAGGCCTTTGGCGTCAAGAATTCCGCCACCGGCGAACCGGTGCGGCGGGATACGGTTTTCGAAGCCGCCTCCTTCAGCAAGACATTGACGGCCTACGCCGCCCTGATATTGGTGGAAAAAGGGAAGCTCGCACTGGATCAGCCGCTCGACCGCTACCTGAAACGGCCGTATCTGCCCGATCCCAAGTATGCCGACCAGATCACCCTGCGGATGATCCTCAATCACACCTCGGGAATGTCCAACGATTCCGACGGCAATGACCGCAAGGTCTATTTTACTCCGGGGGGCTTATTCTCGTATTCCGGCGCCGGTTTCCGGTATCTGCAGCAAGTGATCGAGGATGTGACCGGCATGCCGTTCGCCAGATTCATGGATCGCACCATCATCCGGCCGCTCGGCATGCGCTCCAGCTCGTTCGTTTTCAAAAAGAAGCTGGTCCGGCGGATGGCCACCGGCCATGAGGCGGGGAAGCCTTTCGCGCCCGCCAAGATGGAGGTCAATGCCGCTTACAGCCTGCTGACCACCCCTACCGACATGGCCAAGTTCAATATCGAGATCTGCCATCCCCGGCTGCTCAAACCGGAGACGGTCGCCCAGATGCTGACCCCCTCGGTAAAATGGCAGAACGATATCTACTGGGGCTTGGGGATCGGACTCCTCAAGTCGCCCAACGGCGATTTCTACTGGCACTGGGGCAATAACTACTATTTCTGCAACATGATGATCACCGATAAGGAGAGCAAAACCGGCGTCATCATCATGACCAACGGCAACACCGGCATGAAGCTGGCCGAGAAGTTAAGCATCAAGATCGTCAACGATTACATCCTCGATGAAGGCAAAGACCTCGATCCGTTGACGTTCGACTTCATATCCTAATCCTGCTTCGGCCGCGCTATCAAACCGCGGCTTTTTTTGGGAAACTTTTGAGAGCGACCGCCATCCCGGGCGGCTCCCCGCCGCCCGCGCTTCTGAAAGACGCGCCTTCCCTGCTTTCTCCCAGATTATGGGACCACCCTTTTAAAACAGCCCTATCCAGAATTAAATCTCGGCTTAATTTCCACAAAACGATGGTTTAATCCGGAAACCCTACACTTAAAACTGTCGGTTATTTATGTTCTTAATTTTATAGAAAGCGTTACCGAAGCATGCCGAGACTTAATTTAGCCATCAATTCGCCGATGCTCTGGAATCATCCCGTCGATCGGGCGGCGGCCCTGGCCGCCGAATTCGGTTTCTCCGGGATCGAGGTATGGGTGGAGCATATCCGCTTTTATGACACGCCGTTGCCGAAGCTTGCCGCCGCCGTGAAAGCCCACGGCCTGCGCCTGACGCTCCACGCTCCCAGTTGGGACCTGAATCTCTGCGCTTTAAATGAGAATATCCGTCACCAATCGTTACAAGAGATCCGCAAGGCGATCGAGATTGCCGCCGAACTGCAGGCCGCCGATCTGACCGTCCACCCGGGCCGGGCCACCCTGCCTCAGCCATGGCATCCGCTGCACCACCAAATCATGACGCAAGCGTTCCTATCCCTGGCGGAACAAGCGGATTCGCTCGGGGTGACCCTCTCCATCGAACTGATGGAACCGATCAAGGGTGAATTAATCACCGAGCCGGCCGCGCTGAACGCGCTGTTGGCCAAGTTGCCCCCCACCGTGAAAACCACGCTGGATGTGGCCCATCTCCGGTGCGAAAACGATTTTCAGCCTTATTTGGCGACGCTGCAACGGATCAATAAGATTCACTTCAGCGACCGTTCCCCCGCCGCGTACCATCTTCCGCCGGGCAGCGGCATGTTCGATTGCCGCCGTTTGCTAAAGGAAGCGCTGGCCACCGGCATTCCGATCGTCCTCGAAGGTTTCGATTCCAGCCCGGAGCATTCCCTGATCCATGCCCATCTGGAGTTCATCCGGGCTGATTCCCGGCCGCCAGCATCGTTGGAGGAGGTGAATTCCGCCGCTGATAACGCCGGGTAGCCTGAAACGCGGACCGCAGCCATAAATTTTTGAAAAGGAGCATCTCCCATGTCACAGCTAAAAAATTCCCTGAAACGCCTCATTCCCTTGTTCATTCTGGTTTTGGTGGTAACGTTCAGCAACGCTTTGATCACCACTGCCGCAGCGAATCCGTTGCTGCTCTACACCTCCCAGCCGGACTCCGATGCCCAGGCCCTGGTGAAGGCGTTCACCGCCAAGTATCCCGACATTCCGGTCAATATCTTCCGTTCCGGCACCGAAGAGGTGGTCAGCAAGATCATGGCCGAGAACCAAAGCGGCAAGATCCAGGCCGATGTCTTGTTAGTGGCCGATGTGGTCACCTTTGAGATCTTAAAGCGCCAGAACCTGCTGGAGGCTTACCTCTCGCCCGAAACCAAAAAAATCGGTTCCCAATTCATCGATCCCAACCATATGTACACCGGCACCAAGATCATCGCCACCGTTTTGGGAGTTAACACCAAAAACACCAAGACCCTGCCCCGTTCGTGGAAGGCTTTGGCCAGCGCCGCCGCACGCAATCAGGCCATCATGCCCAGCCCGTTGTACTCCGGCGCGGCAGCCTACAACCTGGGCGTCTTCGTCCGTCAAAAATCGTTCGGCTGGGATTATTACAATCAGCTGAAGAAAAACAACATTACCATCGTCCAAGGCAACGGCGCGGTGCTGAAGGCGATCTCCTCCGGCGAGAAAACCTACGGCATGATCGTCGATTACATGGTGGCCAGGGCCAAGCAAGAAGGTTCGCCGGTAGAACTGGTCTATCCGCAGGAGGGTGTGACCGCGGTCACCGAACCGATTGGAATCGTCAAAAACACTCCCAATCTGGCTGCAGCCCGCAAGTTCGTCGACTTCGTGCTGTCGGTCGACGGCCAGAACCTGGCCGTCTCGCTGAACTACACCCCGGTCCGGAAAGACGTCAAGGCGCCGGCCGGCCTGAAAGGGGCCGCCCAGATCAAAGTCTTGACCAACCCGGTGAGCGACCTGTATAACTCCAGGGACGAGGAGAAAAAGAAATTCAGCGACCTGTTCGGTTTATAAAACGATGCTGTGGAAAAACGTGATAAAATGATGACGAAAATTCCATTCTCACCAGCCTTAGCGGATAAAGAGCTGTCCCATAGCTCTTTATCCGCTTTATGGCTCGGGCGGCTGCCCAAGATCCTGATGCGGACCCTGATCACCGCCGTGATGATCGGCTTGTTTGTGATCCCCATCGTCAAACTGATCCTGCTCAGCTTCACCTACCAGCACGGCCTGTCGCTCGCACTCTACCAGGAGGTCTTCAGTGAAAAGAAAACCTGGATCACCCTGGCCAACACCGTCCGTTTGACCATTGGCGCCACCGTCTTGGCCTTGGGCCTGGGCGTGGCCCTGGCCTGGATCCTGGTTTTTACCGACATCCGCTTCAAAAAGGCCTTTCATGTCCTGACGCTGCTACCGCTGGTCATTCCCTCGTATATCTTTACCCTGGCCTGGACCCAATTGTTGAGTACCCGGGGGTTGGCCGCCGCGCTGCTGGCCCGGCTGCCCGGTTCCCCCCAGCCGTTCAACCTCTACAGCTTCGCCGGGATCCTGCTGGTGCTGGGGTTGGCCCATTATCCGCTGGTTTATCTGTTGACGGCGGCAGTCCTGCGCAAGATCCCCCAGCAGCTGGAGCTGGCGGGGCAGGCGTCGGGCGCCGGCCGTTTCACCGTCTTCGCCCGGATCACCCTGCCCCTGGCCTTGGCGGGGATCGGCGGCGGCGGCTTGCTGGCCTTCCTGGCCTGCCTCGACAATTTCGGAATCCCCGCCTTCCTGGGGATTCCCGCTCATATTCCGGTCCTGAGCACCCTGATCTACACCGAGATCGTGGGCTTCGGGCCGACCGCCTTCGGCCGGGCGGCGGTGCTCTCGGTCCTCTTGGGACTGCTGGCCCTGGCCGGTTCGCTCGGCTTTTGGCTGCTGTGCCGCAGGCGCAAGACGATCGATCTCAGCGCTCCGGAGCAGGAACCCCGTTTCCGGCTGGGGAAATACCGGGGGCCGCTCGAGATCGGCCTGGGCCTCTTTTTCCTGGTCACCGGCATCGTGCCACTGGCGGCGATGTTCCTGACTTCACTGATCAAAGCTTACGGCCTGGATCCGCAGCTGGCCAATCTTACCTTCAAACATTATCATTTCGTGCTGTTGGAAAGCCCCAAGACCGTGGGGGCGCTGCGGAACAGTTTGCTGCTGGCACTGGCGGTCACCGCGGTCTGCCTGATCGCCGGCTCGGCGCTGGCTTATTTCCGGGTCCGCCGCTCCGCCTGGCTGGGCACGCTCTGGGAGACCGTGGCCGGCCTGCCCTATGCCTTGCCGGGAATGGTTTTCGGGCTGGCGATGATCTTCACCTGGATGGAACCGTGGCCAGGCTGGAATCCCGGCATTTACGGCACGGTCAAGATCTTGCTGCTGGCCTACGCGATCCGTTTTCTGGTTTTGCAGATCCGGGCCAGCTCGGCGTCGTTCATGCAGATCGAGCCGGCCATCGAGGAAGCGGCCGCCAGCAGCGGCGCCGGGCTATTCGCCCAATGGCGCGCGATCGTGGTGCCGCTGCTGCTGCCGGGTCTGCTCAGCGGGGCCTTTCTGGTCTTTACCCACGCCCTGACGGAACTGACCGTCTCCTCGCTGCTCTCCTCCAGCGGGGCGGAGACCATCGGGATGATCATCTTCAATTTCGAACAAGGGGGATATACCGTGTATTCCACGGCCTTCTCCGGCGTGGTCCTGATATTCATCGCCCTGGTCGCGTTATTGCTCCAGGCGGTGTTGCATTTCATTCGACGGAGGCATGATTAAATGACGGTCGCAATTAGCGGTTTGACCAAACAGTTTGGCAACTTTACAGCTCTGAAGCAGATCGATCTGGCGATCCCCGGCGGGGAATTCCTGGCGGTGTTGGGGCCGTCCGGCTGCGGCAAGACCACGCTGCTGCGGATGTTGGCCGGTTTCATCGCCCCGACCTCCGGGACCATTGCCATCGACGGTGCCGTGCTCTCCACCCCGGCCCGGATCGTGCCGCCGGAACGGCGCAACATCGGGATGGTCTTTCAATCCTTCGCGCTCTGGCCGCATCTGAACGTCCGCGAACACATCCGCTTCGCCTTGCGGCACCACCGCTTCGTCGCCGGGGAGCACCGCCGGCGGCTCGACCGCCGCGTGGGCGAGATTCTGGGCATGGTCGGCCTGGCGGAACTGGCCGAACGCTTCCCGGATCAGCTCTCCGGCGGTCAAAAGCAGCGGGTGGCCTTGGCCCGGGCCATCGCCCCGGCCCCTTCCCTGTTATTGATGGATGAGCCGCTCAGCAGCCTCGACGCCGGATTGCGGGTGGAGATGCGGCGCGAGATCCAGAATATCAGCCGTTTCACCAAGGCCACCATCGTCCTGGTCACCCACGATCAGGAGGAAGCCCTGGCTATGGCCGACCGAATGATCGTGATGAACCAGGGCCGGATCGAGCAGAGCGGCGCTCCGCTCGAGATCTACACCCAACCGGCCACCGAGTTTGTAGCGCGCTTCGTCGGCAAGGCCAACCTGGTCCGCGGCCGCTGGGAAAAGGACCGCTTCTATCCCGAACCGGGCGGCGCCCAATTCTTCTGGCGCAACCAGCGGGTGGCCGAGACCTGGCGCGGCAAGAACCTCTATCCGGTCCGGCCCGAGGAATTCGTCCTGATCAAGGAAGGCCCCGGCATCCCCGGCCTGATCAAAAACGTGCTCTATCAAGGCAAGGAGACTCATTACATTCTGGATGTGGCCGGCGCCGAATGGCAGGTCAATAGCGACGCCGCCCTCGGCCTGCAGTGCGGCGAAACGATCAAGCTCCAATTAAAGGTCGCGGCGCTTTAACCGGGGTACGGTCCGACAAAGTTATAAAAAAACGGGGTGCCGGAGATCGCTTAAGACGATTCCGGTATCCCGTTTTCTTATCGGTGTCTTTGGTTGGGCCGCTCACCCCAGTCCCTGGTTCCCGAAGCGGTTGTGATGGGTAAAGTCCGGCAGGTCGCGGCGAACCCGCAGGTAAGCGCCGGCTGCCGCTCCGTCCGGCGGATAGCCCAACCGGATGGCGTAAACCACCTTCAACGCGGCGGGAATCTGCAACAGCTCTTTTAAGGCTGTGGCCACCGGTTCCTCCCCGAACGAACTGACGATGTGAAAACCGATCCCCAGCGCCGCGGCCATCAGCCACATATTTTCGGTGGCGCACCCCAGGCTGATGACCCCCAGGAAATCCCCTTCCGAGGCCGGGGCCCGGCGGCCCGGGTCATAGGTCATGACGAGCATGGTCGGGCTGGTGGGCAGCGGCCGCTCCGTGGCCGCCAGTTCGGCCGGGGAAGCTTCCGGATTGACCCAGGCCGGCGGGAAGCGATCCGCCAGGATTCCCACTTTTTTGCGGCGCAATTCTGCTTCGGAAAAGGATAACTGCCGGTAGTTCTCCCGGATGAAATCCGGCGAGACCGGGC
Source organism: Bacillota bacterium (assembly GCA_023400055.1). Lineage (GTDB taxonomy): Bacteria > Bacillota > UBA4882 > UBA8346 > UBA8346 > Hydrogenispora. The sequence continues at coordinate 18,129 of JAEXFN010000011.1, read as the reverse complement.
TGCGCAGCCGGCCCATGGCCGCCAAAAGCTCGGGATCGTCCACCACGATCGTCTCGAAGTTCTGCATGTTGTGGGCCGTCGGCGCCCAGCGCCCCGCCTCCAGAATCCGTTCCAGATCCGGCCGGGATACGGGCCGCCCGGGGTCGAAGGGACCCCGGACCGATTCCCGCGCCTGGATCAGTTCCAAAATCTCCTGCATGATATGACCCTCCTCTTTTTAAAGTGGTATAATAACGAGTTCGCTTGCGTCCCGGCGAGCCTTCCCCGCCTCTTGGTCCACTTCCCCCGAACTCCGGGGCAACTGGGATGCGAGCCGGTCCACCAGGGATACGGCCGGAATGAATAGGGATGGGGAGCGCCCCGGCTTCCCCAGACCTTGGTCCAGTTGCCCCACGACCCGGAGGAGTAGGGATGGGCCGCGGGGAAACAGGGATGGTCTTCGGGGAAGCAGGAATGAGACGATCCCTAACAAGGATACGGGGATCCGCTGAAAGGATCGGGCCATCCCTGACAAGGATGAGACGATACCTAACTCGGATCCGGACATTCCTAACCTGGATGCGCGGATCCTTAGTTAGGATCGATCCATCCCTAACACGGACGAGGGCATCCCTTACAAGACCAAGGACCATCCCCAATATAGCGGCACGGATCCGTGACAAGATCGGGGTCGGCCGGACTAAGAAATTAACAATAGGAAATGAAAAACCGGGCCAAGCACAAAGGAATGGCCCAAAACTTACTCTCCGATCTTTAGAACCGACCGGAAATGTACCTTGGCGTCGATCATTTTCTGATAGGCCAGCGCCGCCTGTTCCAGGGGGAACTCCTCGACCATCGGAATGACCTGGCAGAGGACGCTGAAATGGATCGCTTCCTCGGCTCCGCCGCCGGCCGATCCGATGACCGAGCGGCCGCCGCCGATCAACAGCCCGGAGGGGATTTGGAGCATCTCCTGGGCCGAAGCGACGATGACGGCCTGTCCGTTCCGGCCGAGGCCGCCCAGGAGTTCGGAGATGGCTCGGGCGTTGGGAGCGGTGCAGAGAATCACCCGCGCCCCGCCCAGGCGTTGCAATTCCTTAGCGACGTCCCCGGCCGCTGTGTCGAAGTAATGATGGGCGCCGAACCCGCGGGCCAGCGCCTCTTTGGCCCGGCCCCGCGAGATGACTGCCGTTTCAAAGCCCATCTTCACGGCGTACTGTACCGCCAGATGGCCCAGACCGCCCAGGCCCTGGACGGCGACCAGGTCGCCCGCTCGGGCGTTGCTGTTCTTCAAAGCGCCGAAGGTGGTGCGTCCCGCGCATAACAACGGCGCAGCGGCCAGCGAATCCAGCTCAGCGGGGATGCTGATCACCGCTTCGGAACGGGCCACCATGTATTCGGCATACCCGCCGTCGCTGGAGATGCCGGTGACCAGGGAATGCTCGCAGGCGCCGAAATCCCCGCTCCGGCAGGCCTTGCAGGTGAAACAATGCCCGCCGTGCCAGCCGACGCCGACTCGCTGCCCGGGCCGCCAGGGCTCCGCCTCCGATCCCAGCGCGACGACGGTCCCGATCACCTCGTGCCCGGGAATGCGCGGGTATTGCAGGCCGGGAAAATGATGGCCTTCCTTGACGATGGCGTCGCCGTGGCAGATCCCGCAGGCCGCCACCTTGATCAAAACCTCACCGGCTTTGGGCGCCGGGATTTCGCGCCGGACCAATTCGAAATCTCCGCCCGGCCGGCTGACTTGCACCGCTTTCATGAATGGCATTCGATCATCGCTCCTCTTTGTCAAAATTTACCCCCGAGTTATAACTCAATTTTCATAGATCAAATTTACTAATTAAACGCTTGAAATGATAAGGTATCAACAAGTAATCTTGACATATTAAAAATGAGTACTCAACTTCCCATGTCAAAAAGAAAGCAATAATTAGCAACTGAAAGCCGATGGGGACTATTCCTGCCCCCACCCCCCCAGGACCAAAGGGTGTAATGGGACACCCTTTGGAATCTGCCCAGCCGGAACCGAGGTTCCGGCGCCTCCTCATTCATCCGGGGTTCTAGCATGCCGCCGCCATCCATGGCATTCTGTCTGGCAACTAAGTTTAGGCTTCCGCTGACGACCGCAGTTTTTCATCCATGAAAAGATGCGTCGTCCGCCTTCATCCCTGAAGGCGGGTACTGTTTCGAAAGGTAAAGGCTTCTTTGCCGCCAAAAAAGTAACCCGCCGCCGGAACCGTGGGCCAAAATAATAAACATTTTAAAATTCTTTTTTCTCTGCATTTCCTTATCGGAGTATGGATTTAGTTTTAGGCTGTTTGCCAATGTATCTTTCTTTATTTTTAATACTTATCTATCCTTGGTTTCGACACCTTTTTTTCTGCAAAAGTTAAGTATTGACAAATCCATTATATATTCTCCCTCGGGCATTGGCAAACCGCTATTTCGCGCGAAAAAATCCGTCGCGCATCAAAACAGCCACGGTACGGTTCCGTGGCTGTTTGGGGGATGCATAATTGGGACGCTGCGGCGGGGCGTTTGGATTCATTGCGTTCAGCCGGCCCGGAGTTCCGCGGTGAACCGCCTTACCTGCTCCAGCCGGGCCAGGCATCCGGCTTCATCCTCCGCCAGCAGCGCCTGTTCCAATGCTCGCGTAAGCTCGATCAGGTTTGCCAAGCGCAAATTGGCGGAGGCCCCGCCGATCTGGTGCGCCAATCGGGCCGCGGCTTGAAAGTCGCGCCGCTCGATCAGCCTTTCCAACCGGTCCAAATTGCCCGGCAACTGGTCAAAATACTCAGCGAAAAACTCCTGGGCCTGAGTTTGGCTTAAACCGGTCTTCTCGCAGAAAACCTTCATGCCCGCCGCCAGTTGGCCGGACTTATTTGAGCCCCCCTCGGAGCGGGCGTACCGTTGAATCATACTCAATAAAACCTGCCGTTCGAGGGGCTTGGTCAAATAATCGTCCATGCCCGCCGCGAAACATTTTTCCCTGTCGCCTTGCAGCGCATGGGCGGTAATCGCGATAATCGGGGTATGCTTCCGGCCGGCCTCGGCGGCCCGGATCCGCCGGGCGCTCTCATAGCCGTCCATCACCGGCATCTGGCAATCCATGAACACCAGGTCGTAATCATGCTGGATGGCCGCCTGCCACGCCGCCAGGCCGTCCTCGGCCGTGTCGCAGGTCAGCCCTTGCCGTTTCAGCAGCATCAGAAAGACTTTCCGGTTCATCGGATTGTCCTCCGCCAGCAGCACCCGCAAGCCCCGCTCCTGGACCGCTGCCGAACCGTCCCGTCTTCCCGGTTTCCACCGTGCGGCGGGAACGGGGCCGTCATGGCGGCTTTCCGCCAGGGATTCCGGGCCGGCGCTGGGAAAGGTCAGCCGGAAGGATACCCGCGTACCCTCGCCCGGCACGCTGTGAATTTCGAGCTGCCCGCCCATCAGGTGCAGCAATTCGTTGGAGATGACCAGCCCCAGCCCGGTCCCGCCGTATTTGCGGGTCATCGAAGGGTCCGCTTGCGTGAAAGGCTTAAAGAGCCCGCTCAATTGGCGCTCACTGATGCCGATCCCGGTATCTTCGACCACGAACCCCACCTGGACCGTATCGGCCGTCCTTCGGGTCATTATCAGCGACAGGCTGACCTCCCCGGCCAGGGTGAATTTGACCGCGTTGCTCAAGAGGTTGTTCAAAACCTGTCCCAAGCGGGCCGGATCCCCCAGGACCGCCTCCGGCAGGTCGGGCGGGAGCGCGGTCCGGAGCCGGAGCCCTTTCTGCTCGGCTTTGGGCAGCATCAGCGCGACGGCCTTTTGGACGGCCAGCGGCAATCGAAAAGCGATCCGCTCCAGCGTCACTTTGCCGGCTTCGATCTTTGAGAAATCCAGAATGTCGTTGATCAGATACAGTAAATTCTCTGACGCGGCACTGGCTTCCCGGACGTAATCTTGTTGTTCCGCCGTGAGAGGCGTCTCCCGCAGCAGCTTGAGAAAGCCGATCATCCCGTTGAGCGGTGTCCGGATCTCATGGGACATATTGGCCAGGAACTGGCTCTTGGCGACGTTGGCGACTTCCGCTTGTTCCTTAGAATGGATGATCTCCTGTTCGAACCGTTTCGACTCCGTTACATCCCGAAACATATAAAATTGCCCGTAATAACGTTCCTGATCGTCGCGGAGCTGGATCGAGAAGACCCGGATGATCCGCTCGTCGGTCAGCTGGATCTCCTCCTCCGCCGGGGCGCGGTCCTCTTCCCGCAGGCGCAGCCAGGCCGATTCGGCATGATTCGCCGTCTCCTTCATCAAGGCGAGGCAATGCTTTAAAATAACGGCGCTGTCCATTTCGCCCCGGGCCAGTCGCGCTTCCAGCCCTTCCAGCCTCCAGATGTCGCAAAAACGCTGATTAAAAAAGAGGACTCGGCCCGCGCCATGGTTGATGACTAAAAACCCCAAGGGCGATCTCTCGGTCATATTCTTTAACAAGCTCTCCCTCCAGCGGAGCTCCTGTTGGACCCGGTTGCGTTCGGTAATATCGATGGTGCTGATTAACCAGCAAGGCTTACCCCCGATCCGGATCAGATCCGCCGAAAAAATAATCGAATGGACGGCGCCATTCCGGGTCCGGATGATCGCTTCGCAATCCCGGACGCTTCTTTTTTCGCGAAACATGCGCCGCACATCTTGCTGCTCTTCGAGGATTTCCAATGGTTGCAGTTCGGTAAAGGTTTTTCCGACCAGATCCTTTTTGCGAATTCCGAAGACCTTTTCATAAGCCTCGTTGGCGTCGAGGTAACGATCGTCCTCGAGCCGGATAATCGCCTGGGGAATCGAAGTCAGCTGAAAAACGCTGGCGAACTTGGCTTCGCTCTCCTTAAGCCGCTGCTCCAGCTGCTTGGATTCGGTAATGTCCCAATTGGTGCCGATGACATACTCCGGCTTGGCTTTTTCATCGTAAATAATCTTGGCGAAGGCCCGGATATAGCGGACTTCGTTATTATCGAACCGCCGGATGCGGAATTCGGTGTCGACCCGCCGCTGCTCCTCGACGGCCGACCGCAACTCCGAATCTATCTTGGCCAGATCCTCCGGAAGCACCATTTTCCGCCAATGGCTGCGTTGCAAAGTTTGCGACCCCGGTTCGATGCCGTATAACCGGTACATCCGCTCGTCCCAACCCAAATGGCGGGTTCGCAAATCCAGCCGCCAGATGCCGACATTCCCGGCGTCGGCCGCCAGGTTGCGTTTATGGCTCTCCTCGGCTAGCTTCATCTTTTCTTGGTTGATGTTATAGAAGGTGCAAAGCAGCATTAACATGACGACCACGGTCACCATGGACTGGACCGTCCGGGATAGGACAACGCTGTTCCAACGCCGGAAATCATAATCCATGCCGAAGAAGACCGTTCGCTTCCCGTAGGAGATTTTATCGACCGGCAGCAGGATGCTGACCCAAGTTCCGCCGCGATAGCTTAACGGCTGAATGGCCCCGGCCTTCTTTGCGCTAAAAGCCCGCCGTATCGCAGGGCCGTCTCCGGGATAAGGTCTTCCCGGCGGGAGGTATTGGGGCGAATTTTCCGATTCGGAATCGGCGATGTAAACGATCCGCCCTTGTTTCTCGGTCAATAAATAGGCGAACCGGATGTTTTGAATCTCCTTGACGATCTCTCCCAGGCCGTCCTTGATCTCCCGATACTGCGGCCGTCGGAGATCGGCGGAGCTGTTGTTCAATTTGGCCAGCTCTTCCTTGGGCAAAGTCGCTTCCGCGATTCTGGCGTATTTCAGGACGGTTTCGGTCATGCGCGCGGAGGTGCTCAGCCAGGTATAGCCGATATAGGCTACTCCGGCAAGGACCGCCGCCCAGAAAGCGATCACCACCAACTTCTGATGGGATCGCTTATTCAAAGCAGCTATCTTCGGGAAATACCCCAACGCCACCACAACTTCTTTCGTTTAAAATTGCCGCTAGTATTGCAACCAGTCTTTTGCAAATCCAAGCGGATGGAAAAAACGGATTTACCCTGTTTGCCATTCTATACTATAGCTATCGGCAAGTTTAAACTTGGCGCCATATCCAGAATGAGAAAAGGGAGCTGTAATATATTCCAGCTCCGCTAAACTATATCCCGGCTGGATTCTTTCCCGAAACCGGTGACTCGACCGGGCAGGCCGCAATTCGTGATTTCTCTTTGGCGGCAATCACTTTTCACGCACCGATCTCGATACGCCGGGTAGAAGCAGTTACCTGTCCAACGCCAGCTTTCACGGTTAGTGACAATGCCGGCCCATCCGGTTATTGGCCGGCGTTACGACTCTCGCTTGAGGTGAAACCGTTTTACCATGCTCTTTAAGATATCCGCCTGGCTCGCCAGCTCTTCGCTGGCCGCCGCGCTCTGCTCGGCGGTGGCGGTATTGGTCTGGGTTACCTGGGCCACCAGATTGATTCCCTGATTCACTTGGGCTATTCCCGTTGCCTGTTCGTTAGAGGCCGCGGCGATCTCGCCCAACAAGGCCGCGGTGTGGGCGGCTTCGTCCAGTATCTGGCGCAGCGATTCCGCCGTCTGATTGGCCAGTTGCGTCCCGTCGGCTACCTTTTGGATCGAGCCTTCGATCAGCTCGGTGGTCTCCTTGGCCGCCCGGGCGCTGCGACTGGCCAGGCTCCGAACCTCCTCGGCGACGACGGCGAAACCCTTGCCGTGCTGCCCGGCCCGGGCGGCTTCGACTGCGGCGTTTAGGGCGAGAATATTGGTTTGAAAGGCAATTTCGTCGATAACTTTGATAATCTTGGAAATACCGGCCGAGGCGTCGTTAATACCAGTCATTGCCGCCAGCATCTGCTGCATCAGCGCGTTCCCTTTGACCCCTTGTTCCCGGGCGGCCGTGGCAAGCTCATTGGCATGATTGGCGTTGAGGGCGTTCTGTTTGGTCTGGGCCGCTATCTCCGACATGGTGGCCGTGATCTCCTCGACGGTGCTCACCTGCTCGGTTGCAGCGTGCGACAGGGTCTGGCCGACTTCCGAAATATGCTTGGCTCCGGATGCCACCTGTTCGGCGGCGCTGTTAAATTCGCCGATGACTTCGTTGAAAATGTTTATCGTTTGGTTCAAGGCATCGGCAATCTTGCGGTAATCCCCGCTGTAATTCCCCACCACCAGGCTGTTCAGGTTCCCTTGGGCCATCTCCGCCAATACCGCCGCCGTCTCGTCCACCGGCTCGATAATAGCGTCCAGCGTCCGGTTGAACCCAGCCAGGATTTTCAGATAATCGCCTTCGAAGTTCCGGAGATCGCCCCGGATCTGCAGCTCGCCATGGACGGCCGACTGGCTTAACCGTTCGACTTCGAGGATCAGATTCTGAATGGTCTGCATCATCGCGGTGAACGACGGGATCAGTTGATCATTGACGGAACGCTGGCCGATCTTTTGGAACTCCTCCAACCGGCTTAAGTCGCCCTTGGCGATGCGAACGGCAATATCCTGGACGCTGAGCAGGCTGGAGCGGACCGTATTGATTTCCTCCCCGAACTTTCGCAACTCCCCTTGATATTTGGCAGTATCGACCGCCATGGCATAATCATTGACGGCCATCTGTTGCAGAACATGAATCCCTTCGTTTAACGGCTGAACCACGGCGTCGAGCGTCGCGTTGAATCCTTCGATCACCCGGCGGTATTCACCGCTAAAGCGGGCCGCGTCACCCCGTTTCCCAAGTTCACCGGCGATGGCCGCCTGCGATAGTTGAAGCGCCTCGTTCACCAGCGACTGGACATTCTCCATCATCGCAATAAAGCCCGGTATCAGGTGATCATTCTCGCTGTGTTTGCCGATCCGTTTTAGATCCGCCAGATCGCTGAAGTTGCCCGTCGCCACGTTTCCGACGAACCGTTGCAGGTTTAACAACCGTTCGCGCACCAAATTGGTAGCTCCGGCAATCTCGTGATAGACACCGTGATATTCCCCTTCGATCTTCCGGCTGTAATCGTTCACCGCCAGCCTCTGCAAGACCTCATTGCTTTCGACCAAGGCCCCCAACCCGGCGATGCAGGCATTGATGCTCCGCTTCACCTCGTTAAAATCGCCGCGATAGTCGCCCTCAAGCGGTGCGGGAATTTCTCCCCGCCCAATGCGTTGGATGTAGCCGGCCGTCACGTGCAGGGGATCGATGATGGCGTCCAGAGTGCGGTTGACGCCGATCAAAATGTGCTGAAAATCGCCGCGATAATTGTCAGCATCGGCCCTGACCCTCAGCTGGCCCTGGGTTACCGCCTCGGCCAGTCGGTTGATGTCCCGGATCAGTCCTTGTATATTCTCGGTCATCTGATTGAGGTTTTGATTTAAAAGATCCTTTTCCGATCGCACCTTGAGCCGCACGCTCAAGTCGCCGCCGGCTATCTGCCGCGCCGCATCGGCACCCTCCCGGATATTATCGACCATCCGTTGAAAGGAACGGGCCAGGACCCCGATTTCATCCCGGTTGGCGATAGCGATTTGTACATCGCAATCGCCCTGGGCCATCTTTTCGGTAACCGCCGTCAATTTTTGAATCGGTTGGCTGATGAAACGTTTGATCATCAGATACGCCAGGAGCAGACCCAGCACGACGCTGATCAAAATGAAACTCAAGATAGCGATGGCCAATTCCCGACTTTTTTGGGTAAAAGCCGCGACGGGCGTATAGGATACCAGATACAGATCACGGGCCGGGATTTTCTGAAAGGCGGCGAGATACTTTTGACCTTGCAGCGTCAAAAGATGGACGCCGCTGTGCTTTGCGCGCAGGGTCTCGAAAAATTGCCGGTCGGCTCCGTCGCTGGTATTGAAGTTAAACTTTAAAAGCTGGTCCCGTTGGTCGGGCGCGGCTACCAGCAAGCCGTTGGAGTCGATGATTAGCGATTTGACCTGTTTATTCCCGCCGTTGTCGATAATCTGATCGGTTACCTTATCCAGTTTAATCGCCATTGTAAACAAATATAGCTGCGACTGCGCCGGCCCTTCGGATACCGCGATCACATTGGACATGACCGGCAGCCCGGAAACCGGCGACAATAAAATATTATCCAGTGACCCCTGCGTCCGTTTGGTCGGTGTGTTGACCGATTTTCCGCCGATCCCGTCCACCACGGACTTGCCCTGGTAATAGATGGCCATATTTTCGTAGATGCCGTCTCCCTTTTGGACCTCCGCCGCCAGGAAAGCGGCGATCTTGCGGAGTTTGTTCGGATCTCCTGCCGCGCCGTTCCGGAGCGCCGCGAAATACTCTTTGGCATAGGCATTGTTGGCGATGGTATCGGCCAGCTTTTCCATGTTCGACAGTTGCTGGTCCAACTTGTCGGTCTTCTCATCGGTAATCATGACCAGTTTGCTTTTGATCTCATCCTGAAGCGAGGTGATAATCCTGGTGTCGACGAAGATCAGCACGATGATAGCCGGGACGATCAGAAACGCGCTCGATAGGAGCATCAATTTTAAAAATATGGACTGCGATATCTTTTTAATAAACATGGGAACCCCCTGTACCCCGGTTAGAGCCTAAAAAGGCGGCGCCTTCTCTAACCGGACTGTTATTTATCTTTTGCTTCATATTGATCCCTGTAGTAATGAAATTCTCCCTCGGGCGCTTAATCGGCCGGGAGAAAGCCATTGTATAGATCCGGCAATGGCTTAATCCCCTTTAGGCCCGTTTCACCTCGTTTTCTGGGAATTAAGCTGTCTCATGTGATGAATCGAGCCGAGAACAGTTTCTCTAAACCGGAAAAATCCGTTGTTTTCCCCGAAAAAAAGGTGGATTTTTCTTGTCCGCTATATTATTCTTAAAGTGATCTTTGTTATATATAAATAAATGCATTTATATCATTCTCTGACAGAAAGGGTCCGCTTCATTTATAAAAAGGTTGGGATAGGCTCCGGTTCCAGCAGTCGGAGTTTATCCCAACGTTTTTGAAAAGCATTTGATAATGTATAAATTATTAATAGCGGAAGATGACCGCTTCCAACGGCATCTGCTCACCCAGTTGATTCAAAATATCAACGACCATTTTGAAGTTTGTCACGCCGTGGCGGATGGCCGCGAAGCTTTGTTGCGGTTGGAGGAGAGTCCGGTGGATGCGGTGCTCGCCGATATCCGAATGCCGCATCTGAGCGGAGTGGAGTTATTGCAACAGCTAAAAACGGCCCGGCGCGATATTGAAGTGGTCCTGATCAGCACCTATAGTCAATTCGAGTATGCCCGGCAAGGCATTATTTACGGCGCCTTCGACTATCTGGTCAAACCGCTGGACCAGAAAACCTTGGCCGGGCTGCTGACCCGGCTGGAAGAACGTCTGGCGGAAAAACGCCTGGAACGGCAGCCCGTGAGCGGCGCCGAACCGGCCCCGGACCACCGCGGCAGCGTCGCCGAGTCGAAGGAGGACGAAGCGGCGCTGTTCAATCTGTTGCTCACCGACCCCGGCCGCGCCCTGCCTTTTGCCGAGTCGCTCCTGGAAAAATGGTTCAATTTCTTTGCGGGCGACCTCCCGAAAGCGGGAACGTTTCTGGATACATTGCTGAGCAATGTCCAATGGGAGATCGCCAAACGTTATCCGTGGATCGGCAATTTCCAATGGTATGCCCAGCCCCCCTCCGCCGCCTATCGTTCCGCCACTGACCGCGAACACCTCTCGGCTCTTTTAAAACAAGAATTAACCAAGATCATTGAATTTCAATCCAAGTTGCACCTCAGCCAGTGCGGCGCGGTCATCGGCAATCTCTGCGAATACCTCGCCGCCCATTGCGAAGGGAAAACCACCCTCGAAACCGTGGCCAAACGGTTTAATTTCAGCCCCGATTACCTGGGCAAGCTCTTCAAGGCGGAGACCGGCGAGAATTTCGGTGAGTTTGTGACCAAAGTAAAGCTGGAACGGGCCAAAAGCCTGATCCGTTCCGGCAGGTATAAGATCTATGAGGTCAGCGCGCTGCTGGGGTATAAGGACAGCGATTATTTCTGCCGGCTTTTCAAGGAATACACCGGTCTGACTCCCGCCGAATACCGCAAATCACCGCTGTTCCCCAGCGCCCCGACTTGATTGGGGCGGCTGCCCTGGCGGAATTTTGAAACGAAGCAAGAGGATTGGCCCGGCTACTTCCGGGCGATAAACAGGCCGGAATCTTTGGTGATGCTTATCTTACCGTCCCGTTTGATGAGCGCCTCGAGATAGGCTTGGAAGGTCGCGATCCGCTCCGGGGTCAACGATGCGGCGGTCGGGGTGATGCCCTTGGTCGATAAAAGATAGTCCAGCAACGGCGCGGCCTCGGTGACTTCCAGCGCATCCTCGTACCGCAGCAATTCCACGCTCCCAAACTGCTCCCGCAATTGAGCCATGCCGTTCTCCAGGCCGAATTTCCCGGCCACCGAGTGCCCGGGATGGTCAGCGAGCCCAAAACAATCCCGAAACAGCCGGACCAACTCGATCATATTGCGGCTGCCGATCGTGGTCACATAAAGGACGCCGTCCTCCCGCAGCACCCGGCGCATCTCCCCGATGGCCCTGCGGCGGTCGGGCACGTGGTAGAGCATCAAGCTGGCCAGCACGACATCGAACGCGCCGTCCGGCTCCGGAATCCGCTCGGCGTCGATGATCTTAAAAGCAAAGCCCGCGGCGGCCGCTCCCAAAACCCGCCGGGCCGCGTCGAGCATTCCCCCGGAGAAATCGGACAACAGGATAGCAGCGCCTTGCGGCAGCCGGTCGGCATTCATTTTCCAAAGATAACCCGGGCCGCACCCCAGCTCAAGAACTCTGCTTCCTTCCCGGAGCGGGCTGTTTTGCAGCATCCGCTCGAAGATCCAGCGGTTCCAGCCTTGTTTGTTGCGGCTGAAGCGTTTGTTTAAAACCATCCGCGCCCGGAAATTGCCGGCGTCGGCGTACTGCGCCTGCAAAGCCGCAGTATCGTTGGCTTTAGATGCGGAGGCGTCCAGGCCGTCCCATTTGTTTTCGGCTTCCATATACGAATCACTCCACTCTGTTCAGCGTAGGATCGCCAAGCGTCGCTGTGAGACGCGCTGGAGCCCTTTCTCCATCAGTTCACCGCTCAGTTGCAGATAATTAGGAGAAACCGAAGCGCGGGACAATCACCCGGTTATCCGGATCCCTGTCCCGCGACGGCTCTTCCTGGGTTCGGTTTGAATCAAACCGCCGGCCACGGTCGGACGGCGCTCTTACTTCCGTTCCGACAGCGGCACGCCGGCGACGCCGATACTGTCGGCATCGTACTCGTTGATCAGAACCGTAAATGCCTGCGCGGGAATGCCCGTGACCTCAACCATGGTTTTGGTGAGGCGCTCGATGATCTCCTTCTTCTTCTCCTTGGGTTGATGGGTAAGCTCCACTTTGATGATAGGCATGGCAACCACTCCTTCGTTTATTGTTCCATTTTTATCATATCATATCCGGCAATAGCCGGACCTGTCGCGCGCCGATTTAAACTAGGGTTTATAACGCCGCTGCGAATCGTTTCGGGGAACGGTCCGTGTCGCTGCCGATCACAATCACGGCTAGCCACAGTTCGTCGTCCATGAGCCCGAATCTTAAATTGATCGAACCAAGGCTTTTCTTTTTCCCTCCGAAGCGTTTCCGACTCTCCCTGATTCCCAAAAGATCGATCTTTTGTGGATAAAAATCTTCCTTTTGTTAATAAAGATCGATCTGCGATGATTCCAGATCTTACTTGAACGATTCCAGATCGATCTTTTGTGAATAAAGATCTAACTTTTGTTAATAAAGATCGATCTGCGACGATTCCAGATCTTACTTGAACGATTCCAGATCGATCTTTTGTGGATAAAGATCTAACTTTGGTGAATAACTCTCTTTCTTCGACGATCGCCGCGGCTTTTCCGGCCGGTGTCTCAGCCGACCGAGGACCGCCACTCCGGTTTGGGACCCCGCAGATACGAGATGACCGCCGCCAGCAGGCTGAAGGCGAACGAGATGGCGAAGGCGGTCCGCAGGCCGCCGATGAAATGGGAGACAGCGATGCCCTGAGAGCCCACCTGGGTGCCGACGAACAGCCGCAACAAAGCGTCCTGGCTGATGCTGGAGGAGATGACCGCCATCGCCATGGCGATGCTGATCACACTGCCGGCATTGTTCATCATGGTCCGGGTGCCGGCGGCGATGCCCCGCTTCTCTACCGGGACGGCGCCCATGATCGCGCTGGTATTGGGCGAGAAGAACATTCCGGAACCGGCGCCCATGATCAGCATCCAGACGATCAGCTCGGCGATGGAGGAATCGGGCCGGATCCGCATCAGGCCGATCAAGCCGAGCGCCGAGATTAACAAACCGATCGAGCTCAATTCCCGCGAGCCGTGGCGGTCGGAGAGCCAGCCGCTGATCGGCGAGACCACCATCATCGCTAGCGCGAAGGGGGCGAGCAGAATGCCGGCGGTCAGCGGGTCCATGGCCTTGATCCCCTGGAAGTAGAAGATCAGCAGGAAGGTCACAGCGCCGCGGGCGATCCCGTTCAGCAGATTGCTGGTAAAGGCAAAACCCAGGATCCGGATCTTAAAAAGCTGCATATCGAGCATGGGTTGTTCCAGGCGCGATTCCACCCGGGCAAAGACGAGCAACAGAATCAGCGCCACCAGCAACAGGCCCAGGATATAGCCGTTCAACCAGCCGACAAAGCCGCCGAAGGTCAGGGCGACCAATAACGCCAGCATTCCGACGGAGAACAGGATGGTGCCGTTCCAGTCGAATTTTTGGTGCTCCGGCAGCACATCCAGCTCCTTCAGCTGGATCCAGGCCCAAATGGTGCCGATGATACCGATGGGCACATTAAAGAAGAAGATGCTCCGCCAGCCGAGGTTCACCAGGAATCCGCCCAGGATCGGGCCGACCACCGAGGCGATGCTGATGATCATGCTGTTGATGCCCAAAGCCTTGCCCAGTTCTTGCTTTGGAAAAGCGTCGGCCACGATGGCGGTGCTGTTAGCCACCAGCAAGGAACCGCCCACCGCCTGCACCAGCCGGAACCAGAGCAGCTCCATGCCGGTGTTGGCGAAGCCGCACAGGAGCGACCCCACGGTGAAGACCGCGAACCCGCTGACGTACAGACTCTTGCGGCCGATCATGTCGGCGACCCGGCCGATGGCCGGGACCAAAACGGTCAGGGCCAGCATGTAGCCCATCAACGTCCAGATGATCACTTCCATCCCGGCGTGCAAATCCTTCATGATCACCGGTAAGGCAATGATCAGCGTGCTGCCACTCAATACAGAAAAAAGCGCCCCTAACGTCGTACAGGAAAGCGCAATCCATTTGTACTCGATCTTTTTCACTGTATACTGACCCTTTCTTGGTATGAAATAATTATTAATTAACTAACGGGCAGGCCGATGACGATGATCAGCGACCGGGCTACGGCGCCTCTTCCGCTTTCGCCCTGCCTTGATAGGCGCGTCGCGCCATCCTGGCCAACAGCCGCTCCATCAACTGCCGCTCCTCGGCAGTCAGATCGGCGGTGATCATTTCCTCCCAGGATTTGATGGCCTCCTGAATGACCGGGATGATCGCCTCGGCCCGCTCGGTGAGGAAGACCTGATAGGCCCGTTTGTCGTCGGAATTGACGTCCCGAACGACATAACCCGCCTGCTCCAGCTTGCGGACGGCCTTGGCGGTGGTCGCCTTGTCGATCTTCAAATAATCGGACAGCTCTTCCTGGCTGATGCCGTTATTTTTCAATAAAACCATCAGAAAAATGTATTGCCCGCTTCCGATGTTGTAAGGCTCCAGAACTTTGCTGATGTGGCTCCGGCCATACCGGTAGAGTATGGAAAGCCACGAACGGAGCGGAGCGCTATGGTTATCCACACCATTGCCACCCTTTACGGCTCATTTCCCCATCTCGCCGAAATGATTTTTGATCCAGGCCAAAATCAGCGTTTCCGTCTCCGCCAGTCCGACCACGCTGGTATCGACGGCCAGATGGTACTGGCGGGCATCGGCCCACTCCCGGCCGGTCAAGGTATGAAAATAGCGCGCTCTTTCGAGATCGCTTTTGGCGATGAGCTCCTCGGCCTTCTGCGCCGGCACATCGTAGATTTCTTCGACGCGCTGCTGCCGGAAAGCGGAGTCCGCATGCAAGAAGATGCTCACATGGCGGGGATGTTTGCGCAGCACCCACGATCCCCCGCGGCCGATGATCACCGCGGAACGTTCCCCGGCGACCTTCTGGATGATTTCCGATTCCGCCTGGAAGAACTCCCGGTCGCTGGGAATATAGATCTCCGGCGGCATGTAGGTATTGGTGGAGCTATAGGTCCCGAACTGAAAAACCGACTCCCAGAAGGAGGCCTTTTTTTCGTCCCGGAACTCCAGATCCTCTTCCAACACCTTCAGCTGTTTGGCTGCCTGGGATACGATCTCCCGGTCCAGATAAACGATGCCCAGTTGCTCAGCCAAGCGTTGGCCCAGATAGGCTCCGCCGCTGCCCAGCTGACGGCTGATGGTAATCACGAATGGCGATTCCGCTGTCATATTCATTCAACTCCGTTTTCCAAAATTTTTTCCGGCTCGGCCGATTCATGAGCCTTGCTTAATTAGTTGCATATGCAACTATATTTTTATTATATAAAAAATTAAGCCAATTCGCAAGCGCCGATGCTCATTAATGTCTCTCCCCCGACGGCCGAATATACGACGGCCCCTGGTTCGCCGGGAACCAAGGACCGGCGCCTCACCCCGGCTCTGCCTTTGGCATATATTATAGCGGAATATTCATCGAAAGGAGTATCGCCTTTGTATCCAGTTTATCCTTATGCCGGCTGTGAACCCAAATGCGAAGACCGGCCCGTCACCTTTCCGCCGCAACATCAGGACCAGCAGCCCGGATTGGAATATCTGATGAATCCGCGGCCCATCTTCGATTTCGAAGGTTATCGCGGCAGCGGCAAGCTGCAGGGGAAAGTGGCGCTGATCACCGGCGGCGACAGCGGCATCGGCCGGGCGGTGGCGGTGGCTTTTGCGAAGGAAGGCGCGACGGTGGCCTTCGTTTATCTCTACGAAAGAGTCGACGCCTGCGAGACCCGCGATTATATCGAACAGTTGGGCGGCTGCGCCCTGCCGATCGAGGGGGATCTGTGGGAGCCGGAGTTTTGCCGGCGGGCCGTCGCCCAGGTGCTGGAGGCTTTCGGCCGGATCGATATTTTAGTCAACAACGCCGGGGTGCAATTTCCGCAAGGCAGCATCATGGCTATCTCCGATGAGCAACTGGAGAATACTTTCCGCACCAACATTTTTTCCTACTTTTACATGACCAAGGCCGTTTTACCCCATCTGCAGCGGGGCTCGGCCATTATCAACACCGCCTCCATCACCGCTTACCGGGGCACGCCGGTGCTGATCGATTACTCCGCCACCAAGGGAGCGGTGGTCTCTTTCACCCGCTCGCTGTCGTTGTCCCTGGAATGCCGGGGCATTCGCGTCAATGCCGTCGCCCCCGGTCCCATCTGGACCCCGTTGATCGTATCCAGCTATTCCGCGGAATACGTCAAAACCTTCGGCCTGGATACCGAGATGTGCCGGGCCGGGCAGCCTTTCGAACTGGCGCCGACCTATGTGTATCTGGCGTCGGATGATTCCCGCTATGTCTCCGGGCAGGTGCTCCACGTCAACGGCGGGGTTATCACCGGAACCTGAAAGCCGGGTGATAAAGTTTTTGAAATTGGAAAATTGCTTGGCTGAGATTTTAGAACGGCTTTATCCCGCGCTCCGCTGAGCTTTGATATTCACCCTGCCCTTCGGTGGGGGTCGATCCCAACGCCTCTAATACGACTCATTCACAAAATCCTTGGCGTTATGGGAGTCGAAAAAACGGTCCGGATTGATGATGTGGGTCGGGATCCGTTCGCCGCGCCGGTGGCGCTCGACCACATCAAAGGTGATCTTGCCGAAATGCGGGTTGCATTCGACGGTGGCGCCCAGTTCGCCGGCGATGATCGCCTTGAGGGCGTCCTGTTCCCCGTCCACCGAGACCAGCACCACGTCGGCGCCGGGGATCATGCCGGCCGCTTTCAGCGCCTGAATGGCGCCGATGGCCATCTCGTCGTTATGGGCGAACACGGCGCTGATCTGGCTGCCTTTGGCCTGGATGATCCCTTCCATGACCTTTTGGCCGGGAATCCGCATAAACTCGGCGTTCTGCGAGGCAATGATCCGCATCCGGGGATAGCCGGCGATTCCCTTCCGGAAGCCGATAGCCCGGTCGCGGGCCACCGATGAACCGGCCGTTCCCGACAACTCAACGATATTGGCGCGGCCATTGCACTTCCTGACCAGCCACTGGGCGGCGCGCTCCCCTTCCTGGATGAAGTCGGAGGAGATCAGCGTGATGTAATCGGCGCCCGGTTTGCCGGCGGCGTCGCGATCCACCAGGATCACCGGGATGCGCGCCTTTTTGGCCGCCCGGAACGCCGCCCCGAAAACGCCATATTCCCGGGGCGCCAGGATGATATAGTCGACTTTTTCCTGGATCAGATACAGCACATCCGCCACTTGCTGCTGCGTCTGCTCATGCGCGTCGGTATAGACCAGCTCGTAGCCTCTTCTTGCCGCCTCCGCCCGGATGTCGTTGGTCTCGTTGATTCGCCAGGGATTGTTGTTCTCCATCTGCGAGAAGCCGATTTTTAACCGCCGCTCGCCCCGGACCGTTCCCCAAAGAACCAATGCCACCAGAGCGGCGAGACCGATCAGGCGCAAAGTTTTTCTCATCGGACGTCCTCCCTCTCACGCCAATATGGACAGCCAACTTAGATCAAAGGTGCCTTATCCAATTCTTCCCGAATCCCGTTTTCCCCTCTAAGATCTAAATTTTTTCCAGCCACCCCGTTTTACTTAGCGGCGTTCAAAGCTCGCCCCGTAATAGCGGGAAGGTTCCCAACGACCGTCGGCAGATCTTTATTCACAGCAGGAAGATCTTTATCCACAAAAGTTAGATCTTTACTCACAAAAGATCGATCTGGAATCATTGCAGATCGATCTTTATTCACAAAAGGAAGATCTTTATTCACAAAAGATCGATCTGGAATCATCGCAGATCGATCTTTATTAACAAAAGAAAGATCTTTATCCACAAAAGATCGATCTTTTGTGGATAAGTGAGTTGTGCGAATGATCCGGGATGA
>JAEXFN010000058.1 GCA_023400055.1 Bacillota bacterium | reverse complement strand
GTCATCGAAACAAAGCTACGGCTGCTCAAACGTTCTCTGGCGTCCCCGACCTAGAGAGCGTTTTTTATAGTGTTTTTTTATAAGGAATTCGGTATGGCGCGGAAACGGAGCGGAGGGCTTCAGCGACACTGGTAGAGTGACAGAAAGATGTATTCTTAGGAGAAAGTCTTGTCAATCCAGCTTAATCCTGTGCGATGTGTCCAGGGGTTGAACGGCCAACCCCTAGGACCTACCCCTCCGCAGGGCCTCATGCCGGCCCTTGACCCGGCATTTACCTTTACCAAACGTACCGAATGAAGTAAAGAATTAATTCTGCCCATCGTAACTCTGCTTGAAAGTAATTCTGTTGGGCAACGGCATGCGCTCCATTCGCAATGCCGTGCCGGTCTACCTCCCTGTAGACCGCTTGGGTGGATATTCTAGCATAAAAATCCATGGACATCCAAAATTCATCTAACACTTTTGCATTCATACAGCCGCCAAGGATGGCGGCTGCGCGGCGTTGCTGTTCGGACGAAAGCACCGCCGTCGGCTAGGAACCATCATATAGAAGACGCCGGCAATGGAGGCCGGCGGCTAATTTAATTGTCCATTTACCTTGCCGGTTCAGGGACGAACCGGACATTGGAGGGGTTCTAAGGGGAAGCAGCGTCCCCTTAGCGGCGGGGTCGCAAGGGGTTTGCCGCCAAACCCTTTGCCCGCCCGCAGGCGGAATCCTTGTTTTAGGCCCAAAAACTTAAAACTATCATACCTCAAATACTTTACGTACAATTCAAACCGATCTCCCATTGAATTGGAAGAGCTTGTGAGCGACTGAAAGAGCTTGCTGAGCGACTGAAAGAGCCTGCTGAGTGACTGAAAGAGCTTGTTGAGTGACTGAGAGAGCTTGTTGAGTGACTGAAAGAGCTTGTCGAGTGACTGAAGGAAGTTTATCGAGTGACTGAAGGAGCCCATTGTTCACAAAAAGAGCTCTTTGAATGAACAAAAGAGCTCGTTGATCCGCAAAAAAGAGAGCCCTGCTCCGCAAAACGGCAATCTGCGGCTTTTATCGCGTCCTTCGCCAACCCCAAGGACCTACCCCGTCGCAGGACCCCGCCGGTCCTCGGCGGGGTTCCTAATCTTTTTCATGTGGGATGGTCAAAACTCCTTGGAACGTGGAGATTTCGGCCTTCTCAGGATATTTATTAAGGGAATTGGGAACCGCACTGAATCCGGCATTTGATTTTACGAAACGTACCGAATGCTGTTTAAGTATCCAACCTGTCAAACACGTCCCGCTCGAAAGTGCTTCCCCTTGGGCAACGGCAGGCGCTCATAAACATTCGGAATGGATTTTATACGCTATTCTTTGAGATAGATTTTGTGCGGTATTCTGAAGGAGTTAATAA
Organism: Bacillota bacterium; assembly: GCA_023400055.1. GTDB lineage: Bacteria > Bacillota > UBA4882 > UBA8346 > UBA8346 > Hydrogenispora. The sequence goes on along the minus strand of JAEXFN010000058.1, from coordinate 89,342 downwards.
ATAAGTCTTTTTAAAATTTCGAATGAAAGTATGAACATTATCGTAACCGCAGGATTCGGCAATTTGCTTGATGTTTAGCTTATTTTCCCGGAGCAGTCTTAACGATTTTTCTAATCTTAAATCGTTAATTAAATCGACAAAATGGACTCCCAATTCCTTTTTTATCAAATTGCTCAGATAAGAAGAGTTCATTTTCAGTTGGTCGGCTAATGTTACCAAAGAGATGCATTTGTCATAATTATTATAAATATAATTAAGAATGTTTTGAATCGTAGCTTTGCTGCGATTTACCTCCTTTTTTTGTTGGAAATTGATTAATTGATCGCACACGGTGAGAATAAATTGTTTTTTATCTTCCAACATTTCATAGCTATAAAGACTAATAAACGGGTCGGCTGGAAAAATATCGCTTATTTCATACCTTAGTTCTAAAATTAATTTAATAATATTATAGAGAGTATTGGCAAAGACCGCATTGGTTAGTTCAATCGAAAAGGGTTGGTTTTCCGTCAACTTCCGGCATGTCTCATCTAAACACTTTTCAATCTTATCAATATCGTGTTGTTTTATAAAATCACTAATTTTATTTAACTCGGAGACGGGGTAGTTTAACTGGTGAATCGCATTATTACAGTCCATGTCATGATAGAAAATAATTGAGTTTTTGCCGTAAATCGTTTTAAAATTTAAGGCTCTTAAAGCCTGGTTATAAAACAGATGAATGCTTGCCAAATCGGAGGTACTTTCACTGATTCCGGCGCAGATGGTAAGATTACAATCATTGGTGATTTTTTGTTGAATTTGTTGAATATGGGATCTGACTTTTCCGGCTATTTCCTCGGGAGCGGCGTTTTTTTCAACCCTATATAAAACTGCGATTTTTTCGAATTCCATTTTAACTACATAATTTTTATCTTCCGACAATATATATTTAATTTCATTTAGAATACGGTTATTCATTGACAGAATCTCATTATCTTTAATATTTAATAAGTAATTGTAATAGTCATTGATTTGAAAAACAATTACCAGATAGGCATCGGCCGAAAAGTTAATCCCAAATTCATTGGCTTTTTGATATAGCTCCTCCTTTGCATATTTACCGGTCAGAAGATTGACATAAAAGCCATTTTTTAAGTCCTCTATGTGCTCCCGGAGGTTTTCTTGATAGGTTTGAATCGGCTTGACGTATATTTTGCGAAAGATTTCGAAAAGACTCCCGGCAATAATTAAACTGAGAATGAAAGCGATGTAAACGAAATTATTTTTGTTTCTGATCCCCGTGACCAACACTGCTTGGGGAACGATCGATATTATTTTTAAATCGTTAAAGCTTAAATTGGACATATAAAAGTAATATCTTTTATTGTCAATCTTAAAATTTTGGATGTTAGCTCCGCCGATTTTTAGCGAAGGGAGCTGTTTTTTAAGCCAGATATCATCGATCAGATCCGGACCGGAGATAATCCGGCCGCTTTCATCGAGTAAAACAATATGGATACCGTTAGTTTCATAGTTTCGCAGGTAGTTTTCATTTATATTAATTGCTACGGCGCCTTTTTTAGAACCGAGCGGCAAATAAGAAACAAATGAAATTACTTTGTCGGAATGGTCCTCGATATCCCTTTCAAAATGTGCGGGAAACCACTTTTTATTCCGTTTTTGGTTGTAAAAAGCCATAAACAGGTCGCGGTTGGGGAATTCTTGAAGGGCGGAGAACATAAACTCGGTAGATAAAACTTGATTATTGCCGAGACTATGCAAGTAAATGGAGACAATCTCCGGATTGGAGTTCATGACATTCAGCAGACGTTTTTGGGTTAAATAAAGCGAGTAATAATCAATATTGTTATCATAAGAATTGGTGCGCAACCAATTTTCGATTTCACCGTCCACCGCAAGCTGGTTATATAGAGAGGTTATTTTTTCAGTTAGCATGTTCATTAAAACGGTAATTTGCGTATGATTCTTTTTGTAAAAAAGAATGCGTTCTTCCAGATTGTCAAAATAAACTTTGGAAATATAAAAAAGCGCAATTAATGAAATAAAAATAATAAAGCAAAGAGAGTACATCTGAAAGTGTTTTTTCAGCCATTTTTTCAGCTTAACCAATTTTAGAAGATTGCGATCCATTTCATCACCGCTTAAGTTCTTCTGATAATGGTCTTTATCCATTTTCGGAAGGCTTTTTGTTATGAAGTATCCGGATTCACCTGTCGTGCCAGATGCAACGACATGATTTGAAGCGTAGATTCGCGAAAAAACAGTGAAGCGTGAGTCAATGGACAGCTTTGGGCCATTGTATTTTACGATGGTTCTTTGCAGCGGCAAAAAGATGGCGCGCTTTTTCGGTTTTCAATTCAGAACTAAATCGCTGCTGTATCGATAGGGACGACTGGTTGGTAGATATCGTAGGTATCATCGATGACCGTATAAATCACCTAAAGAAGTCTTTGATGTTTCCGGCTTTCTCGATCCACGGATTGCTTGGGAGTCAGCGTTCTTGTCTTTCCTTAACTTATTTTAGCATTGGCTAAATCGGACTTTCAGGCTGGATTGCTTATGCCTTTTCCCAATTCAAATCGCACTACAAGTTGGATTCAACTATTTTAAGGATAGATTACTCAGCCAGATATTTCAAGCTGAAAACCTATTTTCTAAAATAATGATCAACCGGCTAAAAAAATAGACAGCCAAAAAACCAAGATTTTGCACAACCCATAAAATATAATCATTTTAAAAAAAAAGAATGATTTATATAATACAACTACATAGGGATGAAATAAATTTCTCAATCAAATTTATATTCCTAAAGGCGAATGCCAATGAAATTAAATCGAAATTTATTTCAACTTATCCAGTAATTCAAATTTTAAGACTTGCTGTATAATCTTCGGCTGGAGAAAGGGGTTTGACAAAATGAGAATTGAAACTAAAAAATCGCGTTCGAAAATGGAATTATCCGGGGTTAATGCTTCCGCTCAAAAAGAGAATCATCCGTGCTACCTTCTTAATAAGTATAAATATTTATACTTGATGTTGCTTCCGGGACTTATTTATTACATCATTTACAAATACTTGCCGATGTTTGGTCTATCTTTAGCATTTAAAGAGTTCAACTTATCCAAAGGCATTTTAGGGAGCCCGTGGGTTGGGCTAAAGTATTTTCAATATATTTTCAGCAATTCTGATTTTTATACCATAGTGAAAAATACGGTGCTCATCAATTTATATAATCTCGTCTTCGGCTTTCCGATCCCAATTATTATTGCCTTGTTATTGAATGAATTAACAAGTACTAAGCTTAAACGGACCATTCAGACCATAATTTATTTTCCGCATTTTTTATCTTGGGTTATTTTAGGCGGCGTATTAATCCAATTGTTAAGTCCGAACGAGGGATTGGCCAACCAAATCATTAAGCTTTTCGGAGGTGACCCCGTTTATTTCTTGGCTCGTCCCGAATATTTCCGTTCTATAGTGGTTATTTCCAGCATCTTGAAAGAATCGGGCTGGGGTGCGATCATTTATTTGGCGGCTTTATCCGGAATCGATGTCGAACAGTACGAAGCGGCGCTGGTGGACGGGGCAAACCGTTGGCATAAATTAATTTATATTACTTTACCCGGGATTATGAACACTATTATTATAATGTTGATTATGAAAGTCGGGTATTTGCTTGACGTCGGATTTGAGCAAATATATGTTTTATATAATCCGGCCGTATATGACGTGGGGGATGTTTTAAGCACCTATATTTACCGAGTCGGCATTCAAAATTTGCAATTTAGCTTAACTACGGCGATCGGCTTATTCCAATCAGTGATTGGGTTCGGCCTGGTAGTTCTCGTAAATAAAATTGCTCGGAAATATAGTGATGTATCCATGTGGTAATTTCAGGAGGGAAATAGGATGAAGATGAAAAGGATGTCTTTTAACTATAACATTATTATTGGCGGTTTATTAATTATTTTTGCGATAGCGAGCTTTATTCCTTTTTACTATGTAATCGTGACTTCCATTAGCGACCCCAATTTAATCCGGGAAGGCCAAGTAATGCTTTTCCCGAGAGGTTTTTCGGTGGAAGCCTATACCATGATTTTTACAAATGCTAAATTTTTAAGTTGTTTTCGAGTAACGGTCATTCGGACTATTCTCGGCACATTGCTCAATTTGTTATTGCAATGCACATTTGCCTATGCTTTATCAAGGAAGTACCTGCCTGGCCGGAAGTTTTTTACTAAGTTCATCATAGTCTCCATGCTGTTTAATGGAGGAATTATCCCCACTTACTTAGTTGTAAGGGCTACCGGATTATTGGATACCATTTGGGCGTTGATTATCCCCGGGGCGGTTAATACATGGAATGTGATCATTTTACGGTCATTCTTTGAGAATATCCCCGACAGTCTGGAAGAATCGGCTAAAATAGATGGGGCAAACGATGTGGGTATTTTCTTTAAGATTATATTGCCATTATCCAAACCGGCGGTGGCGACGATCGGATTATTCTGTGCGGTGGGGCACTGGAATTCTTTTATGGATGCGGTTATTTATCTGACTTCCTATCGGTTTCAAGTGCTGCAGGTGTTTTTAAGAGATATGGTCGTTCAATTGGAAATGATGGCGTTATTGGGAGACCAATCTTATATTTCTGATTTTAATGTTACTTCACTGTCTTTGAGAACTGCGGCTATTATAGCGGCGACACTGCCAATAGTGCTAGTATATCCTTTCGTTCAGAAACATTTTACCAAAGGAATTATGATTGGGGCAATTAAAGGTTGATCGAGATTCGCATCAAGACGAGACTTTAGCAAGCGCGACTTTCAGCAATGTTAACCATTGCTCAGCAAATGTGGATTCTCAGGATGCGGGAAAGCAAAATTGCTCGCATCCGCCAACCGTGATTTCTAAAAAATACTTTCAGAGGCGCCGTAATGAATACTTTTTATTTGAGCTCCACGGAAATTGAAAAAGCAGTTGCTATTTACCGGGAATATTTTCCGGAAAGGGTAGAGCAGTTGTTCGAAACCGCTGACAACGCCTGCCGGAATAGGTTTAAGGTTCCTTTTACGATGGTGGCAGACCAATGGATAGATATGGGGGATCCGGTGAATTGGTTGGCTAATCCTACCAACGATTATGAATTCACCTGGGTTTTCAACCGGCATTATCATCTAATCGACTTGGGAAAAGCTTATCTTCTCAGCAAAGATGTCAAATATGCCAGGGTTTTCAAGCGGCAAATCCATGACTGGATAAGACAAAATCCCGTCCCTAACGGATTAAGTTACCGGGAAGGCTCTTTTTTTCAATTGAAAAGTCCGTGGCGGATATTAGAGGCCGGCTTACGCGCTCAGTCCTGGATTTGGGCTTATCATTTAATGCAGGACAGCGCTGAAATAGATGCCGGTTTTATCGGGGAACTCTTTGGCTCCTTATATGAACATGCCGATTTTTTAAGTTTTTATATCGGCGATCCCAATATCAATCATGCCATCATGGAGATGCAAGGTCTTTTCATGATCGGCTTATTATGTCGCGAACATTCCCGCGCCGATTACTGGGTCGAATTGGCTAAAGAAAGAATCGAGCTATGCATGCACCGTCAAGTCGGTTCTGATGGAATTCAAATCGAACGGTCCGTTTTTTACCATAACGAATGTATTAAATTATTTTGCGAACCTTATATTCTTGGAAGGAAAACCGGGAATCCCTTTCCCGAATGGTTCGAAGCTAAATTGAGACAAATGGGAGAGTTTTCGTTGGCGGTTACTCGTCCGGACGGGAAGGCCACTCCCAGCTCCGATTCTGACTGCGAACGCAGCGATAGAATATTGGGGTTGCTTGGAGCGACTTTAGCGGATGAATATTTCTGCGAAGGCGGGACTGCCAATGAAGATGTCCTTTGGACTTTAGGAGTGGAAGCATTTAAAAAATCCGCTTTGGGGATCGGTCCCCCAAATCCATCTCCCCCGGAATTCAAAGCCTTTCCGGATACCGGGTTTTATATTTTAAGAGATCAGAAACAATACCTGTTTTTTTCCGCGGCTAAAATTAACGCTCCCCATGGACATGCCGATTTGTTGCATTTTGAATGGATGAGGGACCGGCAGTTAATTTTTTCCGACCCGGGACGTTATACTTATGAGGAGGGGCAGTTGCGGCAATATTTCAAGGGTACTCGCGGACATAATACGATTGTGATTGACGGGCTTGACCAGACCCCTTACATCTCGACCCAAGCATGGGGGGAACCGGTCGCCCAGCCGCTGGTACACCGTTGGGAAACCGGTCGGGCATTTGATTTCATTGATGCGTCCCACGACGGTTATCATCGTTTGGAGCAGCCGGTCACGCACCGCAGATGGCTTTTCTTGGCTAAAAAAATGGATTTTTTATTGGTAATGGACTGGTTGGAGGGGCAAGGGACGCATCAAATGGAACAAAGGTTAAATTTATCCCCCCTGGGAAAGGTCGAACCAGTGGAGGATGCTAGGATTTGGGAAAACGAAGTTAAGGTTACTTTCGGAAACTATGGAGAGGACCTACTCATTAATCGCTGGTTGACCAAAGATGGTGAAAACCCCGAGTTCGGAGTCGAGCGGGGTTGGTTCTCGGAAAGATACGGCTTTAAAGATGAGATGCCGGTCCTCGTCACCAAGTGCCGCTTTCAAAACAGAGTGTGTTTGATGACTTTGTGCCGCCCATTGGCGCACCAAAAGCTCTTTTCGGAAATCATAATGGAAGGGGTCAATATCAACCTTAAACCTCCGGAAGTATTCTTGCTGCTCAATGACGGCGGCCGGCAATACTATCTAAAAATTGATTCTGACTCAATTAGGATGGATTCGATGGAAGCTCATGAATAATCGAGGCGATCGATGATGAAATGTTACTTTACGCAAGAAGGCCAATTATTTAAATTAAGTAACGAACTTATTGAAAGAACATGGCGATATTCGGAAGGAAGATTTTACACTACATCGATTTTAAACAAATTAAACGGTTACGAGTGGCTCGGGGTAGACTTTTCGCCGGAGTTTTTTTACCAGGGATTAACCGGAATAATGAACCGAAAAGCTCAGCCATTTAAGATGGAATTGACCGGCCTTGAAGTAAATGAAATAAAGAGTTCATTATATTCCTCCCCATATTTGGAAGTCACATTTAATTTTAACGATCTGCTTCATGGAGTCGAGGTACAACGCATTGCCATGATTTATGAAAATGCCCCGGCCATCCGATCTTATCTTAAAGTTAGAAGTAAGAACATGCCGATGGGGGATTTTTATGCGGGGGATAGATTCAACATCCTGGATAGTTTCCCCGTTAATACCCGAAAGTTAAGTTTAACTTCCTACGAGTTTTATACCCGTACTGATAATACCGACCATTTGGTGGAGGAAAGGAATAATCCGAACGACTTTGACAGAGGGAATCTTTTTTTTGGGCAAGATACCGAATCCTGCAACGGATTTTTCATTCTTAAGGAAAGCCCGTGCTTTTCCGATCAGCGCCCTGAAACCACGGGTAATTACTATCTTGAGGACGGGAACATATATACACTCGGCTGGGGAATCCGGCCGGAAGAGTTTCCTTTGGGGAAATCAATCCAAACATATAGTTCAGTATGCGGAGTGTTTAATGAGTCCCGGGAATACGGCATCTTGGCTCTGAAACAATATCAACGGGAAAAGGCTCCCTTGATACCGGAACGGGATTATATGGTAATGGCCAACCCATGGGGAGACCGTCATTGTATGGAGCATATGGGAGAAAGTTTTGTGCTTAAGGAATTGGAGGCTTGTTCACTTCTGGGGATCACCCATTATCAACTGGACGACGGCTGGGAAAAAGGAAATGGCTTGGCACATATCCAGGATAATGAAGTCGTAGAAACGGATTTTTGGGAAATCGATCCAGTCCGTTTTCCCGACGGGTTTTATAAGGTGGCTGAAAAAGCCGAGGAGTGCGGGGTCGAACTTGGATTGTGGTTTGCTCCCGATCGGAACAGATTATTTCGGGATTATATTCAACAAGCCGAGTTACTGTATGAGATGTATTGCAAATACGGGATTAAGAAATTTAAAATCGATATCATTCAAATTCGTAATAAGGAATCCGAGGATAATCTGGAGAAACTGATGATCCTGTTAAAAGAGAAAACCGCTGGAAATGTGGCGTTCAATTTGGATATAACGCTGGATCCCCGGGCTGGGTATTTTTTATTTCAAGAGTACGGTAACTTATTCCTGGAGAACAGATATACCGATTGGAAGAACTATTATCCATACTTGACATTAAAAAATTTATGGGATCTCAGCCGTTTTGTTCCTCCCCAAAAGCTGCAGATCGAGTTTCTCAACATTGACCGGAATGCAAATCGATACGATTCGAACGATGTCTTGGCGCCTTTCAACTACTCTTATGAGTATGTTTTTGCCGTCACGATGTTTTCTAATCCTTTGTGCTGGTTTGAACCGTCAGCCTTACGGGAACCTGCTTTGAGCCGATTCCAGGAAATGATTCAACTTCATAAAAAATATCGGAACGGTATATTTGACGGTCATATTTTCCCGGTGGGGGAACGTCCCAGCGGTTACTCCTGGACCGGTTTTCAATCCCATCGCAATGATTTCAACCGAGGATTTTTAATAGTATACCGGGAATACCATCCCAAATCAGTTTATCGTATTAAACCTTTGTTTTTAGAAGGAAAAAGTTTCTCGTTAAAGAGTTTAAGCGATGATTCCGGTGATATTGAAGTGACTAATTATAAAAATGAAGGAATTTCAATAACGTTGGAGAGCATGAACAGTTTCCGTTTGTATCAATATGAAATACTAATAAAGAAACCGTCGATTTTAGCAGGACTTTTTCTATAATATCGATTTTAAAAAGATTAGAAAGAACTAGGAGCCGTAAGTGTTCAATTCCTGTAGGACGCACCATAGTAGAACGCCATGAATTAAATAACTTATGTATTTTGCCTCCGGCGTTAACAATAGTGGGGAAGAGAAAAAAGATTTAGGGAATGCTTTTTCTTTTAATGGTAGGAATAAAATTTGCTACGAGATCATCTTTAAAATCACGCTTGAAAGTGGCAGGCTTCGCGTTTCGCGTTGTCAGGTAGCTGAATTGTTCTATTGGTATATTAAACATAAAGTTCTTCTTCATAAACTCGGCAAGGTTTATTTTCCCGGTTCATCAAAGCCGGTCGACAGGTTGTCTGTGTCTTTATCAACGACGCGTAGAATGATAACGATTCTTCTAATTTTAGGGAAACTATTTTGGGGGCAATTTGCTTTCCAATTCGAAACAAGGCATCAATGGAGCAAAGAATTATTTGCGCCTGTGGTATAAAAACAAGCAAAATATAGGGGTGTTGCTTTGCGAATATCGAGAATGTGAACGGGTTTCAACTGCCCATCGCGCTAAGTGCGGTTGTACTGGACTGCAAAGACATTACTGCCCTGTCCGACTTCTACGTTCGTTTGCTCGATGAAATAGAGAGGCCAGCAATGATGAATATATGGGCATTATTTCTCCGGTCGGTAAATTCCAGAATCTTATTTAGGAGAAATGAAGATTATGTGCCAACGGTGTGGCCTGAAAAGCCGGGGCAGCAACAGCAGATGGCTCACTTTGATTTCACCGTAAGAATACAGAACAAAATGGAGATTGCCATCAAGTACGCCATTTCCTGCGGCGCTGTCAAAGCAGTCTATTCCTCCCTTCCTTGCATAGCGGATATCAGATTATGCAGCTTTTGCATTCGCGCGTCCGTTTGGGCAATTACCTCCGCACTGTCTTTTAATTCTTTGATAATCGCCTCGGTTTTTTTATCAGCCAGCTTATAGACTAGTTCGTGCTCCAACGATGCCCAAAAATCCATGGCAATGGTTCGGATTTGAATCTCCGCTTTTACCCGCTCGGTGGTCTGTGATAAAAAAACCGGAACGGTCACCACCAGATGCAGACTGCGGTAACCGTTTGGCTTGGGGTTCTTGATATAATCGGAGCGACGGATCAGCTCAATATCGCTTTGAGCAGTCAGCAAGTCGGCGATGAGGTAGATGTCATCAATAAAGGAGCAGACGACACGGATGCCGGCGATGTCGTTCAGATTTTTCCGTGCCGATTCAACGCTAATTTCGTGTCCTTTTCGAAATAGTTTGTCCAGAATGCTTTTGGGCGTTTTGACCCTTGTTTTAATCTGCTGGATAGGATTGCGATCCATGGCCACTTTGAATTCATCATTCAAATTCTCCAGCTTAGTAGCAATTTCGCGGGTAGCCGACAAATATATGTTTTCTACGGCCAGAAAAGAATGAATGGTTGCTACGATTTCATTGGAGATCAAATCTCCGGTAACTCCATCAAACAGATATCTGGTTTTTGAAAAGTCAATGTTCATCAATGCTTACCTTCCTATTCTTAAGTTTTTAAAATACCTGATAAATATTTTGGCGAAGACAGGTGTTCATTGGCATGATTCTCTATTACAGTTTCATACCTGAGCAAATCAAATTTTAGATACTTGATCGATATGATGGGTTTTGGTTAAGATAAAGAGCTTCTTTTGGGTTGGGATAATGCTATATAAAATAACGAAAATTTTATAACAAAATTTCCCCCTAAATAAACCTGTCTCATTGATTGATGCCGATAGTGAATCGGAGGTATCCGTCGGCTGAAGAGCTAACTGATTCCGGCGGGGAGGGAATGGGGTCAACTATTGGGTTTTTCGTTAAAACTCCAAAAGAATTGGTTCAGCTTATTATCAAATGTTGAAGTAAGAAATATTTACGATAAGCTATGGATTCGGAATATACTATCCCGGGAAATCTGGAAGGCTCAAGCGCTCAAGCATCGTTTGCGTGGAAAGAAACGGGCATTTGCTTTGCGGGTGGAAGCTTTAGAGCTTTGTGCGGACTTGGATCCAAAGTTGCGAAGGATTATTTGAAAAAATTCTTTAGGGCTGAGAATTATGGAATTCAAATACTTTATGCAACAAAAGAAACGAAAAATGGACGTGACCATAGCGCTTTATTAGGATTATTAGATTCATTAGTTACCAAAAGCAGAAAATCTGTCGGATTGGCAATGATAACACAAAATAGGGAAAAACGAGAATTACCAAAAAACAAAAAATGGCTTTGCATCGATACACTAGGCATTTGATGCAGCAATTAAAAATTACGGATCCGGTGATTCCATTAACAACTTTAAGTAATGTCGCATATTTTGCTTCTCTTTTGTCTTTCTCTTACCAACGCGGTGCTGATGGACGAGAGTCTCGAGATGAAAAACTGAATTTGGTGACTGGTAATTTGCATAGGTATATAATGGAAATGTTCCATACTGGAATGGGTCATAACGATCCGTTTGTATTAGATTTAATAAGAGAAATGCCAGGTTTTGAAATTGTATCTAACGAGAAAAGTATAGTAAACGCATGGAATAAGCTTATTAGCGTATATTCAAAATGTGGTGATGCTTAAATGGACAAAGAAGATGGTATTATTGTTTGTACTGAAGAACTAATTAGATATATTTTTAAAAAACAAGTACTATTAGAATCTATTGGACACAAAGAGTTAGGAAGAAACGCAGTATATTATGTTCCTGAGTATAATCTTATTTTAAAATTATATAGGGAAAAAATAAGATGGGGGAGAGAAGTAGCCTCACTTAGGCACCTTAAAGGAGAAAAAGATCTTTGCGCACCAGAAATGTTGGACTATGGGATATTTGGGGAGCAAACGTATTGGCTATTAACCAGAAAAATAAGTGGTATCAATTTGACGGATATAATCTATAAGCTAGACAAAAATCAGAGATTGGATATATATAAGGAAATAGGGTACTTACAGGCACGCTTTCATAAGGAATGCAGAGTAAATATTTTTGGTGATTGGGATGTGAATGGTGAAATACTAGAGCAAAAGAGATCGTATTTTTCTTTTGCTAAAGACAAAAATGACAATCAGTCTAGGAGAATAATATCCAAGGGGTATCCTGATACAAATCTCTTTATACTGGCGGCAGAAAAGCTTATATTATTTGAAGATACTATAAAGGACTGCAATATATTCTCATTATGTCATAATGATTTTATCCATAGAAATATTTTGGTAAAAAATATAAATGCAAAGTGGAAAATCACGGGGATCATTGACTTTGAAAGGTGTTATCCCAGCGATCCGGAATCTGATTTTTCACCTATATTTTTAGATATATATATGAAGAAAGAGATGGGCTACTTTCTCAGCGGTTATGCCGAAATATGCACATTAAGTAATGGCTTCCATGAAAAAACAATTTATTATTTAATGGCCTTTTGTTTAGAAGTATGTAGTTGGTCATACAAAGTTGCACCTGACTATTATAATAAATCCAAAAAAATGCTAAAATATTTGGTTAATTCATCGGATCCGTTTTAAATGCATTAAGACAGCGGGGGGTCGTATGAATGATCTCCCTCCAATTTGCGAGACATTTAGTTAAGAGATAAAATGTAACTAAGAGTTGGGTTAATTGTATTTAGTGTCCACTATTTATAATCCTTCAAGCCAAAATATTCTTCTGTCGCCCCGACCATTAAAAATGTTGAGGTTTCGCACTTTCAAAGGTTCCGAAACTTTTTTTATTTCGATTTTGTGCAATTTGTGCCCAAAAATATAAAAAACCCGCATCCATAGCGGGTTTTGCTTTAACCAAAGTCTTCGCTCATCTTTCCACAGGTTTTTCCTTCCTTTTATATTATCCAGAACATATGTGTACCCGAGCATGAATCTGTTGCGAGCTTATTGAGGAGCTGAAAGAGCTCATTTTGTGAATAAAAGAGCTCGCTCAATCATTCAACAAACTCTTTTTATGGATAAATGAATCTGTTAACGTAGTTAACAGTTCCGGCTGTGGATAAGGCGGAAAAATATAGCTTAATGAAGGTTATTGTAAAAAGGTTCAAAGTTCTACTTTTTCCTGGAGTTTAACACAATCTTATTCAGGAGTATGTATTTTTTTTAATGTTAGCCATTGATAATGGAGGTAAACAAATTTTTTAAGTCAGTCAAGGAGGCGATTGAAAGCGAAGGGAGTCGAAGGCCGCAAGGCTGCCCAATAACCGGTCGTTTCAAAGCTTTTTATCGCAGTAAACCGAGAAGATAGCAATCTATATCCTTCTATGAAATATATATGTTGCAATAAGTTTTTGTCCTTCAAAATCATTGCAACATATTTCCTTGATTCATAAGTTGAAATAAATACCGCGGCTTCGTCCTTTTCCAGCCATGCTTTACGGATGGAAAAGCTTATTCAAAAATTTATTTCAACTTATAAGCATACCAAAATAATTTGTTACGAGGTTCAGCGATGATTCAAATATTAAACCGCTTGAGTATCCGCCAGAAATTATTTTACGGGTTCGGGCTCGTTTTATCGATTTTAATCCTGCTCAGCGTGGTCTCGTTCATCAATTTCAGCGGGGTCATGGATTCCAACAAACTGAACGTTGAAACCTACCAGTTCATGATGGATCTGGATATGATCCCGCAGAGCATGACCAGGATGGAGAACGGCCATCTGGGATACTTAATCACGGGCGACCCCAAATTTCTCGACTCCTTCGCCAGCGGCAAAGAGGATTTTGACCGCTATTTCCGCCAGGTGATCCAGGCGACGAAGGACCAGAAACTCACGGCTCATTTAAATGAGATCAAGGATACCGAGGAAGAATGGCATTCGTATGCCCAAAGCGTGAATGACCTGCGCGCCGATATCACCAAGAACAAAGGCGATATCGCGGTGATCATCCGGATCGTTCAGGCGCGGCAGGGGAAGCAATACATTGACAAGATAACCGAGGACGCCGCCCGTTGCAAAGCGCTGGAACTGGATTTGCTGGCGCAGCGGATCAGCCGCTCCAATCAGTTGAAGGATCAAACCAACCTGGCGCTGCTTTTCGGCACCCTGCTGGCGGTCTTCCTGGGATTATCGATCGCCTATCTCACGACCAAGATGATCGTGGGCGGCATCGCCCAACTGGTGCACGCCGCCGATAAATTGGCGTTGGGCGATGTTCATGTGACCATCGCCTCCCAGTCCCGCGATGAGGTCGGCGTCCTGGCCCGGTCCTTCAATAAGATGGCCGAGAGCATTCGCGAGCAATCCCTGGTCGCCCAGCAGATCGCCGCGGGCGTGCTCGATGTGGAGATCCGGCAGCGTTCCGAAAACGATACGCTGGCGATCAGCATGAATCAGATGGTCAAGTCCTTGCAGAACCTGATCAACGTGGCCAATCAGCTTTCGCAGGCCGTGGCCAACGGCCAATTGGACAAACGGGGCGACGCCAGCCAATTCAAGGGCGTTTACCACGGGATCATCACGGGCATGAATAACACCATTGCGGCCGTGGAAGAGCTGCTGATGGAGATCGCCAACACCGCGCAGCAGGTAGCCGCGGGCTCCAAGCAAGTCGCCACTTCCTCTGAGGCCTTGGCGCAAGGCGCCAATGAACAAGGCGCGTCGCTCCAACAGGTCTTGACGGCCATCGCCGAGATCGGGACACAGACCCGCCAGAACGCGGTCAGCGCCAATCAGGCGAACCAACTGGCCATCAACGCCAAGGACAGCGCGGATAAAGGCAATGAAAAGATGCTGAGCATGGTCAAGGCCATGGGCGAGATCAACGAGGCTTCGGCCCACATCTTTACAATTATCAAGCTCATTGACGACATCGCGACCCAAACCAATATCCTGGCCTTGAATGCCGCGATTGAGGCCGCCCGGGCGGGGCAGCACGGCCTGGGATTTGCGGTAATCGCGTCGGAAGTGCAAAATCTGGCGGAGCGCAGCGCCACCGCTGCCAAGGAGACGGCCGAGATGATCCAGGGCTCCATTAAAAAAGCGGAGGCCGGCGCCAAGGTCGCCAATGAAACGGCGCAATCGCTCCGCAAGATCGTCGACAACGTCTCTGAGGTGAGAAACCTGGCGGCCGACATCGCGATCGCCTCGAATCAGCAAGCCGCGGCCATCGCCCAGATTAACTTCGGAATCGAACAGGTTACTCAGGTCACCCAGACCAATATGGCTACCTCCCAGCAGAGCGCCGCAGCCAGCGAAGCCCTGTCCGATCAGGCGGAACAACTGCGGATGATGGTTGACAAGTTTCAGGTGAATGAGCACCTGGTCGAGCTGGCCGGAGCCGGCCTACTCTGATTCCGGACCCTTAGGCCGGTGCGCCGCAACCCGTCCGCTCTTTAAGAAACCTCCCGGTGTAACACGATTTGGCATAATATGTGTTACATACGGAGGTTTGTTTTTTTAGCGCGTAAACCGACAAATAACGGCGTTTCTGTGATATATTGAAGAAGATTACTTTAAATTATCTGGGAGGGATTTTGGCCTATGAGCACCATCACCAATCCGATTTTGCGCGGGTTTAACCCCGATCCTTCGATCTTGCGGGTTAACGATGACTATTACATCGCCAATTCCACCTTCGAATGGTTTCCCGGCGTGCAGATCCATCATTCCAAAGATCTGGTCCACTGGGAACTGATCGCCCATCCGTTGAACCGTGTTTCGCAACTGGACATGAAGGGCAATCCGAGCTCCGGCGGCATCTGGGCGCCTTGCCTCAGTTATGACCGCGGCACCTTTTACCTGATCTATACCGATGTCAAAACGCTGAGCGCGGCCGTTAAAGATACGCACAATTACCTGGTGACTAGCGCCGATATCCGCGGCGACTGGTCGGAACCCATCTACTTAAGCAGCTATGGCTTCGATCCCTCGCTCTTTCACGATGACGACGGCCGCAAATGGCTGGTCAGCATGATCACCGAGCACCGCAAGGGCCGGGGCCGTTTCGGCGGGATCATCCTTCAGGAATACTCGGCGGAACAGGGACAATTGATCGGTCCGGTCCGCCACATCTTCGGCGGGACCGAGCTGGGCTGGACCGAAGGGCCGCATCTCTACAAGCGGAACGGCTACTATTATCTGATCACCGCCGAGGGCGGCACCACCTTGGGGCATGCCGTGACCATGGCCCGTTCCCGGACGATTACCGGACCGTATGAGGTCGATCCGACCAATCCGATCCTGACTTCGCGGTACGATCCGACCTTGCCGCTGCAGAAAGCGGGCCACGCCGATATCGTTCAGACCCAAAACGGCGCTTGGTACATGGTTCATCTCTGCGGTCGGCCGATTCCCAGCAAGGGACGGTGCCCGCTGGGCCGGGAGACGGCCATTCAAAAGATGCGCTGGACCGAGGATCACTGGCTGCGCTTGGCGGCGGGCGGCAATAAACCTCAAATCCAGGTGGTGGCGCCCGATCTGCCGCCGCACCCTTTCCCGCCGGTTCCGGAACGGGATGATTTTGACGCACCGGCTTTGAACATTCACTTTCAGACGCTGCGGATCCCGTTGGGCGAGGATTCGCTCTCGCTGACGGAGCGCCCGGGCTATCTGCGGCTGAAAGGCCGGGAGTCGTTGCGCTCCAAACACCATCAGAGCCTGGTAGCCCGGAGGCAACAGGCGCTCTGTTACACGGCCACCACCTGCCTGGAGTTTGAGCCGACCCATTTTAAGGAGATGGCCGGCTTGATCTGCTTGTACGATACGGAGAATTATTTCTACCTCAGGCTGACCCACGACGACGAGTTGGGGAAGAGCCTGGGGATTATGGTCGGCGACAACGGCGCCTTGGAGTATCCGCTGGAGCGGGAAGTGGCGGTTAACGGTTGGGAGCGCTGTTATCTGCGAGTGATGGTCGATTACGACCGGCTGCAATTCTACTATTCGCCGGACGGCCGGGATTGGATCGCCCTCGGTCCGGCCTTCGACGCCAGCCAATTGTCGGATGAATACTGCCGGGAAGGCTGTTTCACCGGCGCCTTCGTGGGAATGTGCTGCCAGGACTTGACCGGCCGGCGCAAAGCGGCCGACTTTGACTTCTTTGAGTACGTGGAACGGGAGTTTGAGGGGTAAGAATGAGCGTCTACATTGAACATCGGTAAATGAATCGGTTGGTTATGATATAATGCTGGATAGAGTGGTAGACTTCGAATTCTAGAGTAATATTTTGTTTAATTTAATTTGATATTATCTTTTCAATAAAACCCCTGTAAATCAGGGGTTTTTAAAGTTGAGAAGAAATTCCGTTAAATATTTTTGTAATTTCATCATTGTCTAACGTATAAACTGTTGTAATTATTCTTTTTAGTTCATTTTGATCATTAGTCACCTTCTTTCATCGCAATATTTGGCGGGAGGAATAAATTACCTGTAAGGAATATAAAAGGAACAGCCAAACTTTATAGCTTCCCTTTTTAAAATTATTTAGCCATATACCAAAAAGATAGCCCGACAAAATCACAGTATATTCCTAACTATTGAGAACTACCGAAAATCGATCAACTTAATCACCTACTTTTTGTATTTCTTCAATAAGTCTTCCATCACTTCATTAAGGGTTTAGAAATAAATATTAGGATGTTTGCTGATTCTAAAACATTCTAGAATAAAATAAATTAGAGGAGAGTAATTCATGGTGTAAAAACATAGTCAATTGGAGCAAAAATGTCTTCGTCAAATTAAAAGGAGGGTGTATTTGATGACATCATTTAAACAGTTAAGCAAGAAATTCCACACAAAATATTGGAGACTGTGGGATGGAATACGAATTTATTTTCACGATAGTGATAATGGTAAAAATCTTTGCTTCGCTATAAAAATTAATGGTGAGAAAAGCCTATATATGCTTACCTCTGAAAAAATTAGAAAAGAGCAGCACATGTATATATGGTTTGACATCTCCATTCTGTTAAATTCCATTGATCATGATGGTGTTTTTTATTATTTTGTTAATAACAGACTAGCGATTGAAAAAATCAATGATCCCAACGCCCCAGATGGGGTAATGTTACAACCAGTCAATCTACAGCGCCTTGTCTACAAATATTTACATCCGGAAACTGAAGATGATCTGGAAAAAATTGAATATAGTTACTATTGTCGTGATG
Organism: Bacillota bacterium; assembly: GCA_023400055.1. Taxonomy (GTDB): domain Bacteria; phylum Bacillota; class UBA4882; order UBA8346; family UBA8346; genus Hydrogenispora. Next base: position 71,301 of record JAEXFN010000058.1, on the reverse strand, counting down.
GACATATATATATGAGTCGTGATGAGCTTATAAGAATTGAAAATACAGCAGCAGAAAGCTATTAAAACTATCTCGAGTTTTAAAGTTTTGGTTTGTGAGAATCAAACCTGATTTCTTCTGAAGGTCTGGTACTAATACCAATTCTTTTTGTCTATTATTCTGACAAAATCAATCGGCAGCGGTTGGCTCAGTTAGTCAAGTATTGACCAAATTAATGATTAAGGGGGTTTTAAATAAAAGTGTCTACGCTTAAGACCGAGAAATACGAAAATCAACTTTTGATAATTAACCAGGAAATGATGAAGTTGACCGCCCGATTTTTAGAACTTACTGCCTTGAAAATAGAAATTGAAAATAGAATTAATTTAGTAAGAGTTAAATGAGGAGGCTTTATTAGTGAAAACATTAGAAAGAAAGTTATTCAAATGAGATGATTATCCAAAGAACCATTAAATTTGCAGAAAAATTTATAGCGGAAAATACACGTTATAGAAAGCTGGAACTATTCTTACTGATGTCTATGAGCAACTCAAAAAAATATTAATTTATCAATCCAGCATTGGGAGAGGTTAAAGCTATTACGCAAGAACAATTTTACCACCAAATATTTTAAGAAATAACGACTGATTTGAAGATCGAAATATTCACTTTCATTGCTTGCGGCACAGTTCTATGCATATTATTAGCCAAAGGAGAAGATTTAAAGGTTATTTCAGAGAATCTTAATCCTACAGATATTAGAATCACTATGAACATGTATACTCGTGTCTGGAAAATTAGATGGGTTTACGACAAATAGAAAAACAAACCAAGGCTAAAATCTGGTTGTTGTAAATTCGTCGTCAAAGTCATATAATAGATTTTGCAAAATCAACGCGCGCCAGTAGCTCAGTTGGATAGAGTGGCAGACTTCGAATCTGTAGGTCGGGGGTTCGAGCCCCTCCTGGCGCGCCAGTCAATAATGACGAGGGATCCAGCCAAATTGGACCCTCACATTTTTTACCGTGAAAAGGGCTATTTTCTAAGAATTTAAAAAACCGCAGGTGTATTCGATTTAAATTTATTATATTATATTTTTAGTTTTTCGTTTTGAAAGCGGCTTGATAGGATAGCCATTGGCAGCAAGTTTCTCAAGTTTTTGGGCTGCCCCTCGCTGAGCTTCAACATTTTTATGAATATATGTTCGCTTCATGAAATTGATGTCCGCATGTCGGGCCATATCGCAAATGGCATTGGGATCTTCATTCGAGTTAGCCAAAATCATTAGGGCAGAATGTCGTAAATTATGAAATTTCATCATAGGAAGTCCAGTCTTTTTCAATGCTGTTTTAAATACATAGCTGTTTTAAATACATATATCGTTGCTCTCTGGCATATTTAGGTTCAAATTTATGCGGGATGATGACAGCTTTCAAAAATTAGGGACTAAGTAGGGTATATTCTCGTTCCGCTACCTGGGGACAATCAACATATTCCAGGAGCCCGCCTCTGGCCACCGTGGTGCCCTCCGACGATATATTCTATTTATTTCTTGAATTTTTAGCGTTTTGACACAAAAAATTTAAATCTTCGATAATTTTTCCAAAAGCAAAAAATATAACTGCTGAAATTATCCCAGATACCAACCAGGCGATACTCGGGATATAAGCTGTTGTTTTGTAAACATATCCTTCAGTTAAAGCATAGGGGCTGGGCCAAAATGATGCAGCACATATCGCACCACCGACGATAGAGAGAAGACCGAGAATATTGAAAAAAGTAGTTAATCCAGGCGTTTTTATGGGTTCTTCCGTTATATTGTTTCTAGAATAACAGCTTGAAACATCAGGAGTTTCGGTTTTCGCAGCAATATTTATAGGACGAAGCCTTTGCGCCGCTGGAGCCGACTCGATATTCTTGATTTGAGTTTTGGCACATTCGGCTTCTTGTTTATCGGGATATAATTCAATCAATTTCTGATATAAATTTAAAGCCGCTTCAAACTGGCATTTATCATAATGTAATGAATAAGCGATTTTATATAATTCATCGGCTGAGAAGATGTCAGGTTCGGGTATCAATTCTAATTTACAGTCCGGGCAAAGCTTGACTGTAGGTGCAAATTGTTGATTGTATTTAGGACAAATTAGCATTATTTGATCTCCTCCTCCGACTTTTCCAAGCAGGTTAAGCCCTAGCATCGACCAAATTTACGATCCACCCAATCAATAGTAGCAATGCAACGAAAAAATGTCCGAATCCAAATCCATAAATTGAAGATATAACCCATTGAAAATAAAAATAGACGCCAAATAGCCAGATTATCATAAAAATGAACCCTTTTGCCAGCGACCCTTTATATATTTGACCAAGCCCCGGAAAGATAATTGATAAGACAGTTGCTAACCCGATTCGATGCTCCTCAAGCTGGTTCAACAGGGTAATTATATCTTCTTGCGTCGCAGGTGGTTTTACAATGGGTTTTTCCTCGATGGGATTGGCTTTTGAATAAAAGGAGGGCGGGCCGGAGCCATTCGTTTCTTCGCCAACCGGAGCCTTATCTAAGACAGATGCCTTTAACACACCTCCACATTTTCGGCAATAAGCATCAAAATTTTGGTTTTCAGCACCACAATCAATGCAGGTCTTCATGATTTTTGTACCTTCTTTCTGTTAAAAATTTCCTTTATCATATATCATAATTAATTTTTATTTTATTTTTCGGAATTAGTTATTATTCTATCGTTCTAGCTGTCATAATTATTAGTGTTATATTCGGATTTGAGGTTAAAGATTTACCAATCGATTTAGTTTTCTCACAAATTCGGATACAAACGTCGTTGAACGAAGCCGCTTCAGCACTGTCCTAAGAGATAATAGGCTATTCCGCCCATTGCCATAATTTCTTGGTGTAGAGTGGCGACCCATGCGGTAAAGCTCTTATCTGCAAATCCACCCGCCATATATGAGGTTGTATTGTCGTACAAGCTGCGTTTAAATTCATCGCTATAACCGGCCCCATCGCAAAGCATCGCTATGCGCAGTTCGGTTAAAATATTAATATCATTAATATTAGCTTTTCTATATTCAAACACCATTCAGGCTCCAAAAATCAGTTATTTCTTTCATAGTCTTTAAAAGCGTTGCGGAAACCCTGTCCGTAGCGAGGGTAACCTCGAAAAGCCGCATTATGATTCATCATCAAAACTTTTATACTTAGAGAATCATTTAATATTCAGCTTATCCTTTATTAACTCTAAATCTTTCACAACTTTTCCAAACGCAAAGAAAACTATCGCTGCTAACACTCCGAAAACGGCGCAAGCAATCGGCGGAATATAAAACAAGTAGTTTATCACTAAATTATCTTTGGGCCAGAATGCAATGGTACCAATCGCTCCGCCAATGACACTGATAACTGACATTCCATTGAAGAAGGAGGTCAACCATGGTTTGTACTCATAGGCCGACGATGGTTGCGACTGTTCAAAAGATGGCCGAGGAGGGAAGCCGTTTTCGGTTTTATGCGGGGAGCTGTAGTTGGCTCCGGCCAGGGTTTCCTGGAGATTGTTCCCGCATTTATCGCAGACTTCTTTTGTGTTCAAATTTGATGTCCCGCAAATGGTACAAACTTTCATTTGCTGCTGATCCTCCCTGGATATTTTAATTGGAGCGCACTTCCTGAGCGTTGCTTGATTCATTATTGAAAATTGTATTTATACGCAACCAATCCATTGTGTTAAAATTTTTCACTCAACTCAATCGATCGGGCTGAACGGGAAGTTCCGATAGATAGAAATTTCCTGATGGGGTCAAGATAAATATTACCAGTAAATTCTGTAGATTTATTCCAAGTCCTGCCTCGATATCAGAATTTGATTAGGGAAGAAGATTAGAGGCAATGGATGTTTCCCCCAGCCCTGGTCTTCTTTCTCCAACGGCCGGCGATGGTTCCTCAAGCCTTGGTCTTGCTTCCCCAAACCCCGGGGCAAGAGGGACGGTTTCTGCAGAAGCGGGGATGGTTTCCAAAACAGCAGGGACGCTTCTCCTGGAAGCAGTTACGGTCTTTATAGATGCAGTTACGGTGCTTGAGAATGTTTCCCCAAGGCTTGGGGAAGTAGGGATGGTCTTTGGGGATGCAGGGATGGTCGCGTCCTATGAAAGGACCATGACGTACCTTACAAGGACGAAGACCATACCTGACAAGGATCATAGCGTACCTAACACGGATACGTTGGTCCTTTTAGGGGCGAAGACCATCCCTAACACGGACATGTCTCATCCCTAAAGGGATGATGACCGTCCCTAAAGGACCAAGAACCATCCCTGACATGAAGGGAAAGCAAATTCAATTTTGGCCGATCGATTCAGGAAATAAACCTTCGGCTGGAGCCCGATTGAAGGCCCGGACATGATGCCAAGCTTTCAAAACTGCATCTACAGGAGAAACTACGGGAATACTTCGGGGGATATGAGTTGAATGGAAAGCCGAGGAAAGCTTAAACTGTGAAAAAACCGGCCAAAAGGCTGGAGTGAGTCGCAGCGATTACTCAAGGCCAGTGATAAAGTCTTAAGACTTTATCACTGGCCTTGAAAGTAATCCGAAGGAAGAAGGAAGAAATGATATGAAAAAGTGATCCACTCCGATCGAGCTTTCTGCTAAACTGTTAATAACGGCAACAAGGCGAACCGAGGGCGGAAAAGAGATGCAGATTGGAGTGGATCAATATCAATCGGCATTCATTAACCTTTGATTCCGGTAGTGGCGATGCCTTCCACAAAATATTTCTGGGCGAAGAAATAAATCAGCACACAGGGAAGGATCGCTAGTAAGGACATTGCAATCACTTGGTTCCAGGCCACGGTGCCTTCGAGGTCGATAGACAACCGGAGCGCTAAAGACAAAGGATATTTGCTGACGCTGTCGATATAGATCAGGGTGTTGAAAAAGTCGTTCCAAGTCCACATGAACTGGAAAAGTCCGGCGGAGAACAGAGCCGGTTTGCATACCGGCGCCAAGATTCGGATCAGGACCCCCCAGCTTCCACAACCGTCGATAGTGGCCGCCTCATCGAGATCCTTGGGGATGCCCCGAAAGAACTGGACCATCATAAAATTGAAGAACGGCGCCGTGGCGAATAACGACGGCACGATAAAAGGAAGATAGGAGTTCAGCCAGCCATATGTTCTGAACATAATGTAACGGGGAATGATGATGATGGCGTTGGGCAATATCAGTGTGGCGATCATCAGCGCGAAAAGCGGTTTTTTGAAAGGAAAATCAAACCGGGCGAATCCGTAAGCCACAATCGTGGACGATATCAGCGTGAACACCACTACCGGAATTACGAGCGCAAAAGTATTCAGAAAGAAGGTGGTGTAGGTGTACTGACCGCTGCCTTTAAAGCCTTCCGCGTAGGAGTTCATCACCCACTCGCTGGGAAACAGCGAAATGGAACCCAATATTTCCCGCGGCGACTTAAAGGAGGCAAAGAACAGCCAGATCAGCGGGTAAATCATTACCAAACCAAAGGCGATCAAGAAAACATGGGTCAGCAGCTTGCCGAAAGTTCTTTTCGCATGCATCATTTTCCACCATCCTCATAAAAGGTCCACAGCGACGATGATTTGAACAATAGCGCCGTAATTGCCATGATAATGATAAAGAACACCCAGCTCAAAGCGGAAGCATAGCCCATCTTATAGAATTTGAAGGCTTGATCGTAGAGAAATAACGCATAGACGTAAGTCGATTTGATCGGTCCTCCCTGGGTAACAACATAGGCTGCGGTAAATTCCTGGAAGGTGCCGATCAATTGGATGACCAGATTAAAGAAAATGATCGGCGACAGCATCGGCAGCGTGATGTTGAAAAACATCCGACTGCGGGAGGCGCCGTCGACCCGCCCCGCCTCGTACAATTCGACGGGTATTTGTTTCAAACCCGCCAGGAACAGCACCATCGAAGAGCCGAATTGCCAGACTGAAAGCAGGGATAAGGTAAACAGCGAAATATGGGGATCTCCCATCCAATCCACGAACGGGATCCCGAACTTGGCCATCAAGGTATTGACGATGCCCTGCCTTTCGAATAAGAACTGCCACAGCAGAGCCACCGTCACGCTGCCGCCCAATATGGAAGGCAAATAATACACGGTACGGTAAATGCCGACGCCTCGGATCTTATTGTTGACCAACAGCGCGATAAAGAGCGAGAATATCAGCTTCATGGGCAGGGTCATCAGCACATAGGCCATCGTTACCCAGAGCGATTTATTAAAATCGGGATCGTTGGTGAAGATCTGGGTGTAATTTGCCAACCCGACAAAATGCATCATACGCAGGTTATAATCCGTGAATGAATAAAAAAGCGAAGCAATAAACGGATAAAGCTGAAAGACCAGAAAGCCGATCAACCATGGCGAAATGAAAAGGAACCCTCTCAGTGCCCTCTTTTTATAATAAGGAGATTTTTTCAAGTGACTTCACCGCCTAATTGACGAATATGGGATGGGATATAGACGAAAATTTTCCTTATTGAACATTGTGGCACCCACGCGCCCTCTCGAGGCGTGGGTGCCACGAAGCTGTTCATTCGAAGAATAAATTTACCTTATAAAGCATTGCAAGCATTGTTTTTCCGTATTCACTGGATGCAACTTCGATAGTAACTTAGAAAGATACTTCCTTACAACTTCCGCAGTTCTTCGAGTCTCGCATTGGCGCCCTTGATAAGTTGATCGGTTGCTTGCTCCGGAGTTACAACCTTAAAGCCGAGATTACGGCAGATATCGCCCAGCATTGTAAGCATTTGGCTGTCATAAATGCAGAGCGGAACGGGTTCGGACGGGTTCTGCAGCGCCCATTTGGTCATGGTGGTAATATTGGGATTGAGCAGATTCTGCTTTTGGCAGACTCTCAACGGAGTTTTGGCCATCGGAGTCGCCCGTAGATCCTTCATAATCACCGCAGCCTTTTCACTCGTCAGGAACCAGCTAAGGAATTTGACCGCTTCATTCCGGTTTTTGGAATGATTATTGACTCCCGCCAAAAGTGCCGGCTTAATATAAATGGTTTTATTCACGGCATCACTATTCAAACAAGGCTTGGCGACCGTAACCGCGCCTTTCGGCAATAAGGCCTCCAGATTCTGAACAAACGAGGCTCCGTCAAGCAGCATGCCAATATGCCCGTTGAGCACATCCGGGGAATTGACGATCTTGGTGGTATAGGGAGAGGCTGCCGCCATCGGCATAAAGGCGCCGCTGGTAAACAAGTTGTTAAGCAGGGTGAAGGCCTTCAAAATATCGGCGCGGCTGACGTTAAGCTTTTTATCTTTGTCAGTGGCCCAATATTTGCCGGTTTGGGAATAGATCATGGCGGTGATGAAGTCATCGCTCCAGGTGGAGTCGATAGGATCATATCCCACCAGGTAATCATCAGGATGGGCATCATGGATCTTTTTGCCTTCGGATATCAACCAATCCCAGGTATACTGTTGTTTAAACGGCAGATGGTATTTATTGAAAAATGATTTGATAATAATCGCGCCATCCGTGGTGGTTCCCATGGGCAGACCAACCACTCGGCCATGGACTGTGCAGAAACTATCGAGGATATTCTTCGGCCATTGACTGAGATTGGTGTCTTTGGTGGACTTAAAGTCAAAAAAGTCATCTTCAATCGCCGTGACGCTCTGCATCCACATGTAGTCATATTGGATAATATCGGGAGCGGTGCCTCCGGCCAGCTGGGTCATAATTTTTTGTTGATAGCCGGCATTCCCCTGGTATTCACCGGTTATTTTTACATTGGGATGCATTTTTTCATAGACACTGATCGCTTGTAGCGTGGCTTCATGCCTGGGAGCCGTTCCCCACCAGGAAAACCGCAAGGAAACCGGTTCCGTGGCCGAGAAACCGACGCCGCTGGCGGCAGCGAAGCAAATGAGTAAAACGACAAGCAATCCGGGAAAACACAATATCTTTCTTTTCAACATGGTCACTCCCTTTATGTTATTAAACTGCTTTGAGCTTATTATAATAATTTAAATGTTTTTAAACAACTTTGTTAAAAAACAAAAAGCTATCATAAATTGGCATCCGGTGTCAAACGGGGTCGGCATCCATTTTCTGGAGATGATCAGCATCGCTTCTTTCTTCGAACGAACCATTAGAGTATCGGCCGAAACGACTTCATGGTTTTGGTGTCGGCAGCGGCTATTGGCGGTTTAGCGAGGTTTTTTGCGGTTTTAATAGATTACATTTATATTGCCGATCTATGAATTCTTGTACTTTATACGCAATAATTGGTGCCTTTCATATTTTCCATTGTAATTATTTTATGATTTCATATAATGAAACATAGAAAATATCCGAAGCAAAGCTTGAGACGTAATAATAATTGGGGGAAGTGCATCATGGAACTTACTCTGAAGTCAACGGTCACCTTAAACAACGGGGTTCAGATGCCATTGCTGGGAACTGGTTCGGCGGAGACCAACATCAATGGCGGCGGGGTCAATGTTTTTAAGTGCGCCCTTGAATCCGGTTATCGGCTTATCGATTCCACTACCAAATTTGATACGGAAGTGGCGGTGGGGCAAGCGATCCGCGAAAGCGGCATTCCCAGAGAGCAGGTATTCGTTACTACCAAATTATGGACTGCGCCCCAAAGGGAGAATCGCTGTTACGAGGCTTTCGAGGAAAGCTTGAAGAAACTGGGAATGGATTATGTGGATTTATATATGTTACATTGGCCGGTTCCCCAAAAATATACCAAGGCGTGGCGGGTGCTGGAACGCATCTATAAAGAAGGCCGCGCCCGGGCGATCGGCGTATGCAATTGCAACGTGCGAATCTTGGAAGACCTGCTTACCATCAGCGAAATTCAGCCCGCCGTCAATCAATGCGAATGTCATCCGCGCTTTGCCAGCCGCCCGCTGCGCGAGTTCTGTGCCAAAAACGGGATTGCCTTTCAAGGCTACGAACCGCTCGGGCGAGGCATCTATATCGATAATCCCACGGTAAAAGAGATCGCAATGAAGCATAACAAAACCTTTGCCCAGGTTCTGATCCGTTGGAATTTGCAGCAGGGGATCCTGTGTATCCCGAGGTCGTTGCAACCGGAACACATCCAATCCAATCGGCTGGTTTATGATTTTACGCTCGATGACGAAGACATGAAAAAATTGGCTTCGCTCGACGTCAATAAAAGTATAGGGAACATGACTCCCGATTGCTTTGATATATAGGATATGGTTGACATCGATTTACAGGTATACTGGTTGCGTAATTTAGTTATATACTGGATTCGTGGTCAAAAAATGTATGCCAGAGGGATAAGCCTATGTATCGACTTATTGTAATCGATGATGAGAAAGAGATCCGCAACGGAATATGCAACTACTTTACGTGGGGAGAATTGGGATTCGAGGTGGTCGGGCAATTCTCCGGGGCAGTACCGGCTCTGGAGTGGCTGAAGGAAAATCCGGTCGATGTTGTGGTGAGCGACATCCTGATGGAGGGAATGTCGGGACTGGATCTGGCCCGGGAACTTGCGGAGAGCGAAGCGGAAATCGTATTACTCAGCGGCTATAACAAATTTGAGTATGCGCAGCTCGCTATAGAATTGAACGTGTCCTTTTATGTACTGAAATCCGCCAGTCATGAAGAAATGGTGCGCGTATTTTCATCGTTAAAGAATAAATTGGACCAGAAAAAGAACCGCTCCCCCAAATTGCAGGATTATTTCAAGGAAGAAATCGATCCCGGTTATGCTGAAAAAATTATCGCTCAAATCCAGAAATATATCCAAGAAAATCTCAGTACCGTGACGCTTGAGAAGCTTTCGGAACAGGTGCATCTGAGCCCGTTTTATATCAGCAAATTTTACCGTCAAAAGACCGGCCAGCATTTTTCGAATTATTTATTAGAGATGCGGATGAAGCGGGCGGCCGTCTTGTTGCGTTCGGTCGAATACCGGATCTGTGAGATAAGCGGAATGGTGGGCTACAGCAATTCTTTCAATTTTACGCGGACTTTCAAAAGTTTCTATGGGGTGACTCCGTCGAAGTACCGTAATACAGCGATTCAGATGGTCGATGCCACGTGAAAAACTATTTTTTTATTAATAAATTTCTGATATTTACCATACCGCTGATTATCACGATCATTCTGATGGGGCTTTTTTTCCTGTCGATCGCGCATCAATTTTCAGCGACGCAGATCCGGCAGAATAACGAGGCTTTCATCTCGCAAACGCAGCAGTCCTTGGAATCCATGATGAGCCAATTCGATGTAATCAATCTGAGCATATGCTACAATCCGTTCATCCGGGAGAATACCAAATCCCTTTTAACCGACCCGGAAATGCCGATGCAGAAAAGGATGATTGCGACCAATGTAGTAGGAAGCGTATCGGATCCGATAGTCAACTCCAAAAATTATATTAATTCCATTTATATTTACCTGGAAAATGACCATCGCGATGACGCCCTTTTTTTTGCATCCCAGGATGGCTTGTGCTCATTAAAAGATTACTGGGACAAGGAGTGGTATGCGGTGTACCGGGCCCACCCGTCCGCCCCGGATGTGTGGTTGGACTTTAGAAAACATTATTCCCGGTACAGTTTTGAAAAAGAACCGCAGCGCTTTCTCACGGTTTACAAGATTCTTTTCTTGGCCGGCCAGGGAGTTAAAAGCGGGGTGATTGTGGAGAATCTCGATGTCGCTTATTTGGAAAATTATTTTATGGCGATGCTGCCCTCACCCAATCAATTATTCCTGCTGGCGGATGAGCATGGCCGGGTGTTGTTCCATTGTTCGCGAAATAAAAACCTAAAAATCGCAGACGGTCAGTTGATCCCCAAAGGCTTTAATGATCAATGCATGGTTTCCCAGGCGAGTTCCGAGCGCTATGCCATCCGTTATATCTTGCTCACGCCGAATAGCACATTTTCGCCACTGGCATCATCATACATGGGTAGCATGCTCCTTTTTTTTCTACCCATTTCCCTGCTGGTCGGCATCATCGTTACCTTTTGTCTGACCCGGAATGATTACCGGGACCTGCTGGCGGTGGTCGATATTTTTAATTCGGCGGGAAAAGGCAAACCGTTGCCGCCGCTTCCTTCCCGCACCCATAACATTAACAGCTATATTTTGCACAATATTATCAAGACCTTCATCGAGCACGATTATTTAAAGATGCAACTCAGCGAACGCAAATACCGTTTGCAGGCGATGGAAATGCGGGCCATGCAGTCCCAGTTGAATCCGCATTTTCTGTTCAACACCCTCAAGACAATTTACTGGAAAACGGTCCAGTTTACCGGCGGGAAAAATGAAGCCAGCCAAATGATCGATCATCTTTCGGAATTACTCCACTATTCCTTGGGGAATCCCGATGAGAAGGTAACCTTGGAAGAAGAAATCAGCAATACAAAGCATTACGTCGATATCCAGCGTATCCGTTATGAAAATAAGTTTGAAATTATCTGGTTTTACGATGAACAGATCCTTTGCTGTCAGGTCATCCGGTTGGTTTTTCAGCCGTTGATCGAAAACGTCATTTATCACGCAGCCAAGTCGGAAGAGCGGATCTTTGTGAAAATTAAAATCATCCTTTGCGGCGACGAATTGCATGTATCGGTCATTGACAACGGGGTGGGAATACCGCGCGACCGCCTCCTGGCTATCAAGGAAAGCCTGGAAAACGGAAACGACTATTCCAATTTTGTCGGCCTGCAAAACACCAACCGCCGGCTGCGTCTGACGTACGGAGAAGAATACGGACTTTCCGTGTTGAGCAAAGAGGGCCGGGGAACGGTCATTCATTTCCGTCTGCCGGTGAGAGAGAAAGCCGCCGTCGCTCTTTGAAGGCTTAGACGAGGAGAGATGCTTGTTGTTGCATCGAGAAGAGCGGTGATAGCCCATTTTAAAAATAAACTGTCAATTCAGAAAGGGGTTTTGATTATGAAAGCGATTGTTACCAGATTCGATCCGGAAAAAGCCAGAAAATTAGATGGCGGCAAGCGGGAAGCATTCACCCTGATGCCGGAGGAATTGAGTTCCGATATCGTATTTCACTGGATCAAACTGGGCAAGGATTTTGCAAACAAAACGGAGCTCGATGAGATTCAGAAAACGATCATCATTTTTGAGGGAGCGGGCGTATTCGTCGTCGATGGGGAGGATGTACCCGTGAAACGGGGCGACGTCCTGTGGCTTTCAAAAGGTTCCTATCATTCGGTGAAAACCATGGATTCGGAATTACAGTATATTGTCGTAAAAGCGCAGTAATAACACAACACATGGAGATGATTTCATATGATTACCGGAATCGGACACCCCGGTTTAGTCGTAAAAGATATTGAAGAAAGTGTGAAGTTTTACACCGAGGTTATGGGTTTGAAGGAAGCATTCCGGATGATAGAGCCGGACGGTTCGGTGGGCGCTATTTATTTATACATAGCACCCAGCCAGTTTATTGAAATTTTTCCAAGGCCGGAAACTGCTCAAGATCCGGATGTACCCCCCTATAAAGCCGGAAAAGCCCATATGTGTTATGAAATTTCCGACGCCGAGGCTACCATAGCGGCGATGCGCGCCAAGGGCGCTGTCATCGACATTGATTTGAAAAAAGGGAAATCGAAAACGAATCTTTTCTTTACCCATGATCCGGACGGAAACCGCATCGAACTCATGGAATTAACGCCGGAGTCCCTGCAATGGCAGGCCAATGAAAAATTTGCGAATCAAAAATAACCGGAGCCATAGAAAAGCTAAGTTTTGAAAAGCGATCAACCTCCCTCTCTCCCCCTTCCTCAAGGAAGGGGGAGAATTGAATTCCTGCGAGCGACACGGATTCGTCAGACGGCGGAAAGCTCGCTTGCCGCGGATGGCTTTCGGCAAGCCCCGTCCGTCCGGACCGTGAGAGGCAAGGGTCAGGTCCGATAGATATTTTAGATTTTGTCACACCATTTCTTAGAAGGGGTTACCATGTTGAATTGTGCTATTATTGGTGCCGGAGCGATATCGTCAAGCCATATCGAAGCCTACCACACGCTTCGTGATCGCTGCAATTTATCGGCAATGGCCGATGTCAATATCGACCGGGTTTTCGAAAAAAAACAGAAATTCGCCTTAGACTTCAGCGCGTATGACGATTACCACAGGATAGTTGATGACCCCGCTATTGACGTTGTCTCAATTTGCACGCCTCCGTCCACTCATTCAAAAATGGCGATCGAATGTCTTGAGGCCGGGAAACACGTCATGGTAGAAAAGCCGATGGCCCTTTCGCTTGAAGAATGCGACAGCATGATCGATGCGGCAGTCAAAAACGGCAAAATTCTTGCGGTGGTTGCCCAAAACCGGTTCCGAACCCAGTTTCACCGGGTTAAAAGACTCATCGACAGCAAAGTGGCGGGCGAGCTTTTGCATATCGCGGTAAATTCATTCTTTTGGCGCGGGAAATGCTATTATGACCTCGATTGGCGCGGCACCTGGCAGTCGGAAGGCGGCGGGTGCGTACTTAACCACGCCGTTCATTTCATAGACTTATTGTTATGGATCGCCGGAAAGCCGGAAAAGGTAGTCGCGTTGATGACCAACCAGTACCATGAGAACTCGGAAACGGAAGACCTTGCGGAGGCCATTTTAAAATATGCCGACGGCAAGCTGGCCTCGATAACGAGTTCCCTGGTGCATCACGGTGAAAAGCAGGGGCTCGTTTTTCAGACCGAGCGAGCCGGGTTCGGCGTGCCCTTTTCCGTCACCGCCTCCAGTTCGCTGGAGAACGGGTTTCCGAAACCGGACGCGCTTACCGAAGAACTTTTGAGCGAAGCCTATCGGCGGATCGAACCGCTTCAGTATGAGGGGCATACCGGCCAAATCGACGATCTGATTTCCGCTATCGAAAATGGCAGCGAGCTTGTTTCAGACGGATATCAAGGCCGAGCGGCGATCGAATTAATTATGGCGATATATAAGTCGGCTTCTACCGGCCAAATGGTAGCATTGCCTTTAAAGAAAGGCGACCCGTTTTATACCAGAGAAGGTGCCCTGCGAAGCGTGCCGCTGTTTCATAAAAAAACGAAAAGCATCGCCGGTTTCAGCGTTAATGAAATTACCACGGGCGGCGAAAAATTTAGTATTTGATATGAATAATCAGGGCGATGAAATGAAGGATGTTGCAAACGATAAACCGAATCCGGTCGGGATCATAACCCCCTCTCGAAGCTGAGAGGGGGTTATGTTTATGGCTGGCGATCTTTATTGAAATCCGTTTTTGATATAATCGATCAGGCGCTCGGGAGCGCTTAGCACCACGGGCTGAAGGGTCATGTCCTGGTTAATGGTCTGCCCGCTATTGATGGTGATTCCGACATGGGAGAAGAGATCGCCCGTTCCCACCTTGCCATCCAGGTCCAAATCAGTAAAACCGCACACGATAACCGGACCCGCCGGGATATTGTTGATGGAATAGCTGCCATTGACGGCGGCATTAATCAGCGAACTGCAAGTTCCCGTTTCCGGTATGTAATAAAAAACTTTTGTGGCGCCCGCGCCGAGGGGCGATCCGCCGACGGCGGCATCGGCGTTGGGCAAGCCGTAGCCGAGCTGATTGCTAAAGCTACCATTTCCGGCTGCCAGCTTGAGAGTTTGGCGGACCAGCGCCGGATTGGTAATGCCATGCGAGTAAAGCAATGCCGCGATCCCCGCAATATGCGGGCTGGCCATGGAAGTGCCGGCCATCCCTACATAGGTATTTTGCTTGGCTTGCTTGTCATACGTCGTGCTGAAAACATATGAGGTAATTGTAGCTGAATTGCCGTCCCCACCCGGCGCGCAAACCCAGACTTCGGGGCCATAGTTCGAATACCAAGTTATCTTCCCTTGATAATCGGTGGCGGATACGGCAATCACCCCCGGATAGTTGGCCGGGAATCCCACGAAGCTGGATTCATTGCCGGCAGCGGCAACCACCGTAACATTGCGGTCCAATGCGTATTGTAGAGCGGTTTTAAAAGTTTGAGGAGCTTCGGCAAGAGTCGATTGCGCCGATAAACTTAAATTGATAATATTGGCGCCATGATCAACGGCCCAATAGAGGCCCTCGACAATCGTTGTGGTCGTGCCACTGCCGTCGGCAGTCAAAACCCGAACCGGCATAATTTTTACATTCCAGCCCACGCCGGCGACGCCTTGAGCGTTATTGGTCACAGCGCTGATAATGCCCGCGACATGGGTTCCGTGGCTATAGCGGTTGTCCGGGTCGTAATATTGATCGTCCGTGGGATCTTCATCCCGGTTTACAAAATCATACCCGCTGACCAAATTAGCCGCCAGGTCCGGATGATGGGTGGAAACGCCGCTGTCGAGCACCGCCACAATGACTTTGGGATTGCCCCGTTGAGTCGCCCAAGCTTTGGGCAGATTCAACAGATTGTAATTCCAAGTTTGATACATTGCGTAATAAGAATCATTCGGCGTTACTGTCGCATCCGCCGCATAGAAGAGCATATTGTCCTCGGCGTAAAGCAGATCGGGATTTGGGCTGAGCGCAGATTGCTCAAAAGTTTGCGGATTCACTTGAACGAGATAAGCGTTATCTGCCCCATATAGCTTATGTTTCAAAGTACCGCCCAACTTTTGAACGATCTGCTGAATCGCGGCTGCCGATAATCCGGGGCGGAATTTCATGACTTTTTCATCGGTGGCACTGGAACGGCTCTGTCGGGAACGGGCCACTCGCACCAAGGCAAATCGCTGGGAGATCGGGCTTTGACTTGCCACGCTCGCCGTATAGTTCGTGCCAACCACGCCGGAAACCGTGCCAGTCCCCGGAAGCGGATTCTCATTGCTTGGCCCTCCGGTTCCTCCGCCGCCACCGCCGCCGCAACCCGCAACGATAGTCACTGTCAAAAAAGCCGCCAGCGTAAGGTGAACTTTTCTGATATGCATCCAGCCCGACCTCCTTATGATCGAAAATTACTGATCTTGCCGAGGACTCGCAATGATAATAAAATCTGTATCTAGCGGGTTTTATTCTGGAGAATATTTCAGAATTTATTTAGCGGATTTCAGCGGAACATCGTGAGATGATACTTTTAAAGATACCTGCCGGCTTACTTCCGATTTGCGACAGAGATCCGCTAATTCTGCTTTTTCGCGAAATTGCTTTAATCATTCTCCAAACGTCCCATCATTTCCTCTTTTTTACATTTTATCGCGGTTAGTCATGAAAGGGTAATTTTTATAACGAATAGTCTCGCCGGTCCCGTCAACGGAGCTGAAATCCCTGGTGGATGGCAGCTTGGTTCGGTTTCCCCAAAGGTTCGGGATGATTCCGCGAGCCTCGATCGGCCTTTCTCAAAGGGCGGAGATGGTTCCTCAAGGCTTGGTCCTGCTTCCCCAAACTCCGGGGCAGCGGGGATGGTTTCCAAAACAGCAAGGACGGTTCTCCTAGAAGCAGTTCCGGTCTTTGTAGATGCAGGGATGCTTCTTGAGAATGTTTCCCCAAGGCTTGGGGAAGTGGGGATGGTCCTTGGGGATGCAGGGATGGCCCCGTCCTATGAAAGGACCATGACGTACCTTACAAGGACAAAGACCATACCTAACAAGGATCGAGGCGTACCTAACAAGGATGCGTCCGTCCTTTGAGGGGCGAAGACCGTCCCTAACACGGACATATCTCATCCCTAAAGGGATGATGACCGTCCCTAAAGGACCAAAGACCATCCCTGACATGAGTGGAAGATCAATGAAAGCTTGGCCCATCGCTTCATTAAACCAACCTCCGGCCGGAGCCGGATCGAAGGCCCGGCGATGATGCCGAGCCTTCGAAATTGTTTTTATCAAAGGAGCCACGGCAATCCTTCGGAAGACATGACTTGAATTGAAAGCCGGGGAATCTTGTCCGCAACGGAATCGGGAACCGGCGGCGCCGGAATGAGGACGGCCAATGGCGGGCAGCCGGCGGCCGGGGTTGAGGTCGGGTTGTAAAGTGGCAATTGGAGTAATGGCCGCATATCCTATAATATGATCCTGCCTTCATCACAATCCTGGACCCCCATTCCCTCGGGAGTGGGGGTTTTCAGCGAAGCTCAGAACCCAAACGGAAACGGCGTCCGACCAAAAGAATCGCTAAAAAAGTTGCCGCTTAGCTTTTGGCGAGGTATTTTTCAAATCAACTAGGAAGTAAAAGGCACGCAGATGGCTTGCCCGCTGGGAACTATCGAATCAGGACGGAGATCGGGATTATAGCTGAGAAGCGTGGCAACGGGGATGCCGAGTTGACTGGCTAAGGTAGCAATATCGCTATCCGCTTGCCAGGAATAGGCCGTTCCTCCGTATGGGCAATCGTCGGCCGGCGGTTGATAACCGGGGGGATAAACCGGACCGGGGTGAAAATAGGGGCGCCGCCCCGTTCCGCCCGGCCCGCCAGGCATTCTGAATGGATTCAGGGCCATGATGTTTTCACCTCAGCAGTTTTTTCTATTTTATGAGGAGCATGGTGGGTTGGTATTAAGCCGGCGACACGAGTTCACCGGCGGTTCGCAGGCTGGGTCGCTTTCAGTCCCGCCAATAGCGCGGCAGATCCCCTTCGCTTCGGAAAGGGAGGACTTTTTCATATAAAAACTCCATCATTCCTCCACAACTTCTCCAAATGTTTGGCGTATAGTTTATTTCAGCAAAACTTTTTCACATCATCCTCCCTCTTTTTTATCCCGGCGGGCATCCGCCGGGTTTGTTTTTGGGGCGCCGTCAATCGGTTCACAGCCATGACCCAAGAGGGATCTTCGATATCGGGATTGGTTTTTAACGCGAAACCGGGCCCTTTACGGAGTCCAACCGGCGCAACGCGTTAAATTAATCTTCCACCATCCGTTCGGATCTTGCTTTCAGCCGGCGGTAATGCCAGGCGGCGCCATAAAACCAGGGGATAAAAAACAGGAACCGCCAAAGCTCATTCCAGTGGATTTCTTCGATCAGACCGGCATTGTAAAGAAAAACGCCGATCAGCGTGCCGATTATCCCGAAGGTGATAAGGTAGAGGGGGAAAACATACCATTCCGGCCTTTGAGGCATGAAATAAATATAAAGGATAATCGCCGCGGTCCATGCCAGATTCAGCAAGATGGGAGAGCCGTAAAAATCAAGCGGCGCGGCGTTGACGTAGGCATAGAGTTTTAAGGACCGGAACAGCAGAATCAATGCCAAATCAACGCCCGAGCCCCAGATGAGGCCGAACCAAAACAACTGTTTAATTTTTTGCCGCGGCACCAAAGTCAGCAAAAAAAGGTACATGGTCAAGGCGAAAGCGGGATAGTATAGGGCGTTTGAAAATGTAGGCATCTTTCGTTCCTGTGAAAATTTATGGATAATTTAGAGTGCCCAATTCGAAGAAAACAATGAGTTCCGCGATAATGCGAGGAATTGTAGCATGATTTTTTCCGGTTAAGCGCGGCCCCGTTATGGTCCAAGAATACTCAACTAAGCGTCTTCTGCCAGGGCTCCTTTCGGTCCGGAAAGATGATTGTCAGCAGCAATAAAACAGCCGGGGACCCCAAATGTAAAAAATAAACGGGTCTTTTAGCAAATCTTTTATTCCTTTTATTAATGAAGCGATATTTAATTAGTATGTAAAAAAATGATGATTATATTCCGCTCCGTCGCCCGAAGCCCGGAACGAAGCGGCTCGGGGCGATCGATGGCGGAACGAGAATTGAATCCCGGTGAGGAACCAAAACCGCCGGCTGACGTTATAAGGGATAAGGAGAGTAAAGGCAGCTCTCCGGCGTACACTTTTCATTTCCTCCCTTTTTACAACCCGGCGATTGGTGAGATTCCAGTCGCCGGGTCTGTTTATGTCCGGCGGGGGGTTTAACGCGCCGCTACGAAAGACGATACGATTTCAATACGAAGTAGACAGTCCGGGATGGTAAAATAAAAGAGGAAGGATGTCGCCGGTTACGAAAATATAAGCAGAATACAACAGGAGCTGCCGAGTCCCGCTATGAATCGAAAATGGTGAATGGTGCGAATCCATCCGAAGGAGCATCGCCGATGAGCTGGCTGAATTTTCCGAAGACGCTGAAAAGCAGGCTGATTCTATATTTTCTGGCGATTACCATCGTGCCCTCGGTGGCCGTCAGCTATTTCTATTTCAAAAACTCCCAACATACGCTGGAACGGAACATGGTCGACACCGCCAGTAGCAATCTGAACTACCTGATGACCATCGTCGACAAACAGCTGAAGACGGCCGAACAGTTGTCGGACTGGGTTTTTATCAACCGGAACCTCGACGGGATCCTTACCCAAAGCTATTCCAAGCGGGGAGTGCAATACAGCGCCGACATCCGCACCTTTTTGGACTTGGCCGATTATCAATTGCGTTACAATACGTCGATCAATCCTTACATATACTCCCTGTTAATCCACGGCGAGAAAGGGTTGGATCTGCGCAAGGGCCAGCCGGAAGGCACCCAGATCGACGTCGCCCAGCTGCAAAAGAAGGACTGGTTTCGGAAAGGCTTGCTGTTGCATGGCCGGAAATACTGGTACGGCATCGTCGAAAATCCGTCGACTGTCAAGTTTGAGGCGTACATTCTGCCGATGGTGCGGCCGATCCTGCATTCGATAACCAACCGCGAGATCGGCTGGCAGATGATCGGCTTCCGGATCAGCCTGATCTCGGATCTCTTCAAGAATTTCGAGGTCCACCCGGACGAGACCATCCTGGTGCTGGACTCCCGCGGCCACTGTGTCTATCATGACCGACCGGGATATCTCGGCCGGGATCTGAGCCGGACCGGTTATGTCGCGGCAGTGCTACGCAATACCGGCACCCCGGGGCATTTGACCGCCGAGATCGACGGCGCGAAACGGCTGGTGGTCTTCGCCAAGTCCGCTGAGACCGGCTGGAGCATCATCCGGGTCCTGTCCTCGGCCGAACTGAACCGCCAAAAACAGATCCTGCTGAATATCACCCTGATCATTCTCCTGGCGAGCCTGGTCTTTACCTCGTTCATCACGGTCTACCTGTCGAGCAACCTGACCCAGCCGCTGACCAAGTTCCTGCAACGGACCAAGGCCATCGCCGCCGGGAACTTCGCGCGCGACCCGGCCATCGAGGGCCAGGATGAACTGGGCGCGCTGGGGCGGGGCATCAACGAGATGGCCGAAAACATCCGCAGCCTGCTGGAGCGGGTGATCGCCGACGAGCGGGAGAAGCGCCGCCTGGAACTGGACGTGCTCCAAAACCAGGTCAACCCGCACTTTCTTTACAATACTCTCAACTCCCTGAAGCTGATGGCCACCATCCAGAAGGCCGACGGGATCCGCGAGATGGTCACCGCCCTCGGGAGGCTGCTGATGAACCTCGCCAAGAACACGGCCGAGAAGATCAGTCTGGCCGAGGAGATGGCGCTGCTCGACGACTACATTTATATTCAAAACATCCGCTACAAAGGCAAGATCCGGCTGGAGTACAGCCTGGAGGATGAAGCGGCCCTGCAGTGCGCGATCATCAAGTTTACCCTGCAGCCCATCGTGGAGAACGCCATCTTTCACGGGATCGAGCCCAAGAAGGACGCCGGGCGGATCCAGATCGCCATCGGCGCCGCGGCCGACTGCCTGGTGATCCGGATCACCGATGACGGGGTGGGGATGACCGCCGAGCAGATCGCGGCGGTCTTCGCGGCCGCCCCGGCGGTGAAGACCCGCGGCTTGTCACAGATCGGAATCAATAACGTCAATCAGCGCTTGCAGCTGGTCTATGGGCCCGAGTATGGGTTGACCATCCGCAGCGTGGTGGGAGAGTATACCGAGGTGGCGGTGAAGATTCCCCGCGAGGCAGTCGCTGCGCCCGATGCGAACGCGGCATCGGGGTGAGCGGACGGCTAGTGGCTCCTTTCGCAAAAGAATTTCCGATTGGTAAGACTTTAAGACACGGCTTTTTGAATCGAGGCGATAACAATGCTCAAAGTGATCATTATTGACGACGAGCCCTTGGTGCGGGTCGGGCTGCGGTCGATGATCCCGTGGCAGGAACTGGACTACGAGATCTGCGGCGAAGCGCCCAACGGTCGGCTGGGCTTGGATCTGATCCTGAAACACCAGCCGGATATCGTGATCACCGATATCAAGATGCCGGTGCTGGACGGCCTGGAGATGATGCGGCTGGCGCTCAAGGCGGAGCGGCCCGCCAAGTTCATCATCCTCAGCAGTTATGATGAGTTCCAGCTGGTCAAGCAGGCCATGAAACAAGGGGCGGAGGAGTACCTGATCAAGCTGGATCTGGAGCGGGAAATGCTCATCGCGACTCTAGCGGCGGTCCGCGAGAAGATCCTGGCCGAACGGGGCCGCTCCGACCAGGAAGAGCGGTTTGAGAAAGGGCTGCGCGGCAACCTCGATCTGTTGCGGGAAGCTTTCTTCAAGCGGCTGATCACCAAACCGACCCTGTCCCGGGCGGAGGCCGGCGAGCAGGCGGCGTACCTGGGGATCGAGCTGGACGAATTGCTGGCCTGCGCCCTGGTGCGCATCAACCTCCACAATCCGGCGGCGCTGGAGAAGTACGATTCCGATGAGCTTCAGGTATTGGAAGCCGCGATCCACAATACCATCAACGAGATCGTCAACGATATCTTTAAGGGGTATACCTTTGTCTGGAACCCCGGGGAATTTATCGTGATCTGCTCCGGCGCCGCCGGGCTTACGCCGGAGGCGTTCTTGAAAAAGGCGGCCGGGATGGGCGAGCGCCTGGTACAGATGATCAAGCAATATTTCAATATCGCCAGCTCGGTCGGGCTCAGCAATCCGCACCGGGAATACGGCGAGTTGGCCCAGGCTTATTTCGAGAGCTGCCGGGCGGCGCAGCAGAGTTATTATTCCGGGGCCGCGGCCGTACTCTGCTTCGCGGATCTGCCGCCAAGCGACGCCGACCAGGCCCCGATCGACCTGGCGGAACTCAAAACCGCCCTGCCCAAAGCCATTGAACTGCTGGACCTGGAGCGGATCGGCGCCGCGTTTCAGATGGTCTTCGACCTGTTGAACCAGCCCAGGCTCGCCCGGGAGCAAGCCTACGATCTCTGTTTTCAAATCGCCTATCTGGTCAGCGGCGCCTTAAATGTCGGCGAAGCCGAGCTGCGGGAGATCATCGGCTACCGCAACAGTCTCTATGAGAGCATCCTGGCCTTGAACACCCTGGCGGAACTGAGCGGTTGGCTGACCGGCCTGGAACGGCGGCTCTGCCGCTTCATCAGCCAGGCCGACGACCAGAAGAACCACCGCCTGGTGGCCAAGGCGAAACGCTATATTCTGGAGCATTACCGCGAAGAGATCAGCTTAAACGAGGTGGCCGCGGCCATCAGCATCAGTCCCGGCTACCTGAGCACCGTCTTCCGGCAGAATACCGGGATCTGCTTCACCGATTACGTGACCGAGGCCAAGATCGGCCAGGCCAAAAAGTGGCTGCGCGAATCGGATTACAAGATCTATGAGATCTCGGCCATGCTCGGCTACCAGAATGCCTACTATTTCAGCAAAGTCTTTAAAAAGGTCACCGGGATGACCCCGAGCGAGTTCTCGGGGAAGAAAATCTGAAAGCCTCGCAATCTTTTAAAGCAAGCGCAGCATGCTAATGCTACCGGGGTGCGGGGGTGTCCCCCGCATGAATGCTTCGTGCCCCTTCCTTGAGGAAAGGGCTGGGGGATGGTTGGCCCTAAATCAAGCTAAGCTCATCCCATCGTTACTAAACCATCTGAAGCTGGACTTTCGAAAATATTAATACAAATCGGAAAAAAGAAACAGCCCCGCCTTGAACCGTGCTCCATCCGAAAAAAGAGTACAGTTTTTCGGATGGAAAGACATTTTCATCTTTTTGTTACCTGTTTATAATAAAAACAGTCAATACACATAGAGGAGGTTGTTGCAGTTGAAGAAGCGTTTGGGTTTGATTCTGCTGCTGCTGGTCGTGGCCGTCACCCTGGCCGGTGGCGCCTGGGCCGCCAAGCAGGAGACCATCCGGTTTTCGGTCTGGGATTACAGTATGAGTCCGGAATACAAGCTGATCATCGATGCCTTCCAGAAGGAGAATCCCGATATTAAAGTGGATGTCATCGACATCGCCAATGCCGAGTACCCGGATAAAATGACCGTGATGCTGGCCGCCGGCGAGGACGTCGACGTATTCGCCGTGAAGGATTTCGCCAGCTACTCCAATTATCTCAGCCGGAACTACCTGACGCCGCTGGACACTTTCGTCCGCAAGGACAAAGTCAACCTGAAACCCTACGGCGCCGCGCTGAATTACGTCAAAAACAGTAACAAGCTGATGGCCTTCCCGTACCGCAGCGATATCTATATCCTGTATTACAACAAGGGCATCTTCGACAAAGCCGGAGTCCCTTATCCAACCAACAATATGACCTGGAAGCAGTTCCAGGAGACCGCCAAGAAGCTGACCAGCGGCGAAGGGAACAACAAGATTTGGGGCGCGTTCTTCCATTCCTGGCGCAGCCAGATCCAGTGCCCGCCGCTCCTGACCACCAAAAACACGCTGATCGACGGGAAATACGGCTTCCTGAAACCCGCCTACCAGATGGCCCTGACCATGCAGAATGTCGATAAATCGGTGATGAGCCTGGCGGAGATCAAGACCTCCAACGCCCATTACCGGGCCTTCTTTGAAAGCGGCAAGGTGGGCATGTTGTACATGGGCACCTGGTACATCGGTTCGCTGCTGATCGACAAGCACAACGTGAACTGGGGCATCGTCAAGGCGCCGCACTGGCCGCAGAACCAGGCCGGCGCGACCATCGCCGGTCTGACCACCATGGCCATTAACGCCAAATCCGCCAAGAAGGAAGCGGCCTGGAAACTGATCAAGTACTTCGGCACCGAGAAAGGGGCCAAGATCTTCGCCTCGCGGGGCGTCTTCCCGGCGTTGAACACCCCGGATGTGTTGGATGTTTATACTTCCGCCAAAGGCTTCCCGGCCGGTGGCAAGGAGGCGCTCGTCGCCGGCAAGACCACCGTCGAGCTGCCGCCGAGTCCTTACGCCAACGCCATCGACAAGATGCTGACCGAAGAGCACAATCTGATCATGACCGGTCAGAAATCCCTGGATCAAGGGCTCAAGGACATGGAGAAACGGGCTAAAGAGATCAAAGAGGATATCTGATCCGCCTAAGCGATGCAATCCGCCGATGCCCTGTATGCGCGAGCAAGCATATGGGGCATCGATTTATCCGAGCCAACGCTCCCCAACTTTGAAACAAGGAGGAACTGCCGGTTCCCGGCGCGACGCCATTAGCCCAGCCCGATTTGCGAAAAGCCTGAAACGTCGCTGTTTTCACAAATCATTTCCGGCAGGGATCGAATGCCGTGGCAGCGCGAAACGTTCTCCGGTAGAAGCACATGAGCACAAATAGCCTTCCCAAAGCATCCAAAACCAGAACGCTGACCCAGACCAACCGGATCACCGCGTATCTGTTCTTGCTCCCGAATATTCTCGGCTTCCTGATATTCACGTTCTTCCCGATCCTGGCCGCCTTCGGACTCTGCTTTGTCAAATGGGATTTCGCCAATCCAATGGAGTTCGTCGGAGCCAGGAACTTCCTGAAGCTCTTTCAGGACGACGGGTTTCAGGTGGCCTTTTGGAACACCCTGTATTTTACGGCGGTTTCGATCCCGCTGACCATCGCCGGCGCCCTGGGCCTGGCCATGCTGTTGCACCAGAAGCTCAAGGGGATGAAATTCTTCCGGACCGTCTATTTCTTCCCCTATTTCTCCTCGATGGTGGCGGTGGCGGTGGTCTGGAACATGCTTTACCACCCGACGATGGGGCCCATCAACAACGTGCTGCGGCTGATCGGAGTTCATCATCCGCCGGAGTGGATGACCTCGGTGGTTTGGGTCATGCCGGCGATCATTCTGATGAGCGTCTGGAAGCAGGTCGGATATTACATGGTCATCTATCTGGCCGGACTGCAGGCCATTCCCGAGCCGTTATACGAGGCGGCCCGCATCGACGGCGCCAATCCCTGGCAGAAATTCCGCTATATCACCCTGCCGATGCTGAGCCCGTCGACCTTCTTCGTCAGCGTGCTGCTGGTCATCAACTCCTTTAAGGTGTTCGACCAGATCATCATCATGTCCGACGGCACGCCGGGCCGGGCGATGTACGTCCTGGTGTATTACATCTATTATCAGGCGTTTCAACTTTTCAAATTCGGCTATGCCTCGGCCATCGCGATGGTGATGTTCCTGGTGGTCCTGGTGGTGACCTTCATCCAATTCAAGTTCGAGGATAAATGGGTGAATTATCACTCCATGTAAGGAAGGCCGCCGCAGGCCGAGAATCCCGAACGCGCCAAGCGCCAAGCATCTTTCGACATAAGGAGTGTCTGGACCTTGAATAAACAACTCGCCGCCGCCGACGGCAATCTCGGGCTCCAGGGAGCCCGGGGCCGCCAAGATAAGGCTTTCTTTTATAAACTGTCCATCTATGTCCTGCTGCTGGGCGGGACCCTGGTCATGATCCTGCCGTTTCTGTGGATGCTCTCCGCATCGCTGAAACCCAACAATGACGTCTTCGAGTTTCCGATCCGCTGGATTCCGCGGGTCATCCAATGGGACAATTACACGGAGATCTGGAAAAGGATCGATTTTTTGGTGTATTATAAAAATACCATCTGGCTGACGCTGGTGGTGATGTTCAATTCGCTGGTGACCAGCAGTCTGGCGGCCTATGCCTTCGCCAAGATTCCCTTTCCCGAACGCAAGGCGTTGTTTTTGCTCTATGTGATGACCATGGCCGTGCCCTTTCAGGTGATCATGATCCCGCAGTTCGTCATCTTGAAGAATCTCGGGCTGAGCGATACCCTCTGGTCGCTGGTGCTGTTGCAGTCCTTCTCGCCGCTGGGCGTCTTCCTGATCCGCCAGGCCTTCCTGGGGATCCCCAACGAACTCTCGGAATCGGCGCGGATCGACGGGTTGAGCGAATTCGGGATCTACAGCCGGATTATGCTGCCCTTAAGCAAGCCGGCCTTATCCACCTTCGCCATCTTCCAGTTCGTCTTCGTCTGGAATGACTTTTTGGGGCCGTTGATCTACCTGACTTCCGACCGCAACAAGACGATCCAGTTGGGGATCCGCAAGTTCATCACTCAGTACGGGGTGGAATACGGCCTGATAATGGCGGCCTCGGTCTGCGCGCTGCTGCCGGTGATCGTCATGTATGTGATATTCCAGAAGTCTTTCATCCAGGGCATCGCCACCACCGGTCTGAAGGGATGATCCCGGCGCGACGGCGGCTGAGAAAATTTATTTCAATTTATATACGATGGGAGAGCGACGCTGATGCACTTGGCCGAATTGCAACAGGCTTTGGGGACCGAAACTTCGGGAACCCCCCACGATCGTTGTTTGTTTGCGGAGGCGAGGGATCCCGGACGTTGGAAGACGATCACCACCGCGCCCGAATACCGCGCCCTGTGGCAGGAAGTTTGTGAGCGCGCTAACGGTTATCGCGCTCAACCGCTCAAGGCGCTGCCGTATTCGCTGTTCCGGCTGTTCCGCGAGACCGGCTCGCGCGCGGAATACGAACGCGAATACTTTGAGCACCGCGACCGGTTGAATCTTTTTGCCCTGCGGGCCTTGGGCGAGGGCGATGTAGCGGATCTACGGGCGCTAGAGGATACGATCTGGGCGATCTGCGACGAATACACCTGGTGTCTGCCGGCCCACCTGGGAGAGAGTCCGGCGGCCGACGAGGAACCGGAATCGCTCCGGCACGAGGTGGGCATCATCCGGGAGGTTCGGCGGCCCCAGGAGCGGATGCTGGATCTCTTCGCGGCGGAGACCGCCTTCGCTTTGGCGGAGGTGCTCAGCCTGTTGGCGGATCGTCTCGCCCCGGCGGTGGTGTTGCGGGCGCGTTCCGCCATCCGGCGCCGGGTGCTCGAACCCTATGCCGGACTGGCCCCGGCGGCCTGGTGGGAGACGACCGCGATGAATTGGGCCGCGGTCTGCGCCGGGTCGATCGGCGCCGCCGCCATGTATCTGATCGCGGATCCGGCCGTCCTGGCTCCCTTACTGCAACGGGTCCTGGCGACGCTGGACTGCTTTTTGGAAGGCTTCGGCGCTGATGGCGCCAGTACCGAAGGGATCGCCTACTGGACGTACGGCTTCGGGTTTTATACGTACTTCGCGGCGCTGTTGAAGCAGCGGACCGCCGGCCGGATCGACCTCTTCCGGGATGAACGGGTGAAAGCGATCGCCCTGTTTCAACAGCGCTGTTACTTGAGCGGCGACGCGGTGGTCAGCTTCTCCGACGCCGACTTGACCCAGCAGTATCAGCCCGGGCTGGGACACCATCTGCAACGGCTCTTCCCCGAAGTGCGGCTGCCGGAACGGCAATTTCAGGCCCGCTTGGAGGATGACTCGGCCCACCGCTGGGCCCACGCCGTCCGCAATCTGGTCTGGTATAATCCCGGGGCGGTCCATGGCTTACCGGATACGTCGAGCATTTACCTGCCGGACGCCGCCTGGCTCATTGCCAAACAGACCACGGCGGCCGGCACCTTCTGCTTCGCCGCCAAGGGCGGGCACAATGACGAGCCCCACAACCACAACGACTGCGGCAGTTTTCTGCTGCACGTCAACGGGGAGAACCTGCTGGCGGATCCCGGCAGCGGCCAGTATACCCGACAATACTTCGGGGCGGAACGCTACGAATACTTCTGCACAAGTTCGCGGGGGCACTCGGTGCCGATCGTTGACGGGCAGTACCAAAAGGCGGGACGGGAATATGCCGCCCGGATCATCGCTGTCCAAAATGCCCCGGACAAGGACACCTTGCTGATGGAGATCGCTCCAGCCTACGGCATTGCCAATCTGCGCTCGTTGCTGCGCCGGTTTACCTTTGAGAAAAGTCACGGGGTCGGACTGCTATTGCGGGATGAATTCGTCTTCGCGCAGCCGCCGGAATCGGTCGTTGAGCGGTTGGTAAGCTTTTTCGAACCGCGGCTTTGTGGGGACGGAACGCTGGAGATCGCGGGCGAACATGGCCGAGCTGTGATTGCATACGATTCCCGCCTGTTACAGCCGGTGATCCGCCAGGAACAGTTCGTTACCCACCACTTGGAAACGAAGACCGTATACTTAATCGATTTCACGCTGGCCCCAAGCGGCACAACCATGGTTGCGGAGCTGGAGATCCGGCTGGAGGGATTTGCCCGTTAGCAAAACATGGTATAGTAATTTCGATAAGCCGTATTTCAGCCAATGGAGGATATTATGAAACAAGTAAACGACGAAGGAATCCGGCAGCCCGCCAGGTATACCCGGCGGCCCGCCCTGAGCCGGGCCGATTGCGAGCGGGCGGCCGGTTTTGTGCTGGAGAAGATCGATGGGAACCTGGCCGGATTCAGCGCGGGCTTTCCGGCCCCGGCCAGCCGGGACCATGTCTATCCGGTCATCGATAATGTGGAGTGGACCTCTTCGTTCTGGACGGGCCTGCTCTGGCTGGCCTATGAGTTGACCGGGGCGGAGCGCTACCGCAGCGCCGCCGCGGCCCAGCTGCCAAGCTATCAACGGCGCATCGCCGAACGGATCCATACCGATACCCACGATCTGGGTTTTCTGTACTCCCTCTCCGCGGTGGCCGAATACAAAATCACCGCCAACCCGGCGGCGCGGCAAGCGGCGCTCGCGGCGGCGGAATTGCTGACCGAGCGTTTCTTCCCAAAGGCCGGCATCATCCAGGCCTGGGGCGATCTCAACGATCTCGAGCAACGCGGCCGGATGATCATCGATTGCTGCATGAACCTGCCGCTGCTCTACTGGGCCGCCGTCGAGACCGGCCGTCCGGAATACCGGGCGATGGCCCTCAGCCATGCCCGGCAAGCCGCCCATTATTTGGTGCGGGAGGATGCTTCCACTTATCACACCTTCTATATGGATGTCGCCAGCGGCGAACCGCGTTTCGGTAAGACCGCCCAAGGATATTCCGACAACTCCTGTTGGGCCAGAGGGCAAGCCTGGGCCATCTACGGTTTCGCCTTAAGCTACCGTTACACCGGAGCAGCCGAGTTCCCGGAGCTTAACCAGAAGCTCGCCAACTATTTCCTGAACCGCTTGCCCGCCGACGCTGTCTGCTACTGGGATCTCGTTTTTACCTCGGGCGACGAGGAACGGGACAGCTCGGCGGCGGCGATCGCCGCTTGCGGCCTGCTGGAACTGGCCAAGGAGCTGCCGTTGACCAACCCATATCGTACCCATTACGAAAATGCCGCCCTGGCGATGATCGAATCGCTGGCCGATTTCTATACCACGGCCGGAATACCCCGGTCCAACGGGATCCTGCGCCACGCTGTCTATTCTAAGCCGGCCGGCGCAGGGGTCGACGAATGCAACATCTGGGGCGATTATTTTTACTTTGAGGCGCTGGTACGTTTGCTGAAGAGCTGGAGGTTATACTGGTGAGCGGAGAGGAAGTTCGCTTGGAACGGGCCGAGGAGCGGCGTTATTGGGTCGGAATGCTGACCCGGATCGCTCGGCCGGTACTGGAAGCTTTCGCGGCCGGGGAGGCCAAGGCGCGAATGCCGGTGGGCGGCCGCGGCCAACGGGAAGAGCGTCGGGCCTTTATGCTCCTGGAGGCGCTCGGCCGTACGCTGGCGGGTCTGGCGCCCTGGCTGGAAGCCACGGGGCTCACTCCGGAAGAGGCGCGGCTGCAAGACGAGTTCCGGGTGCTGGCCCGGCGGGCGTTGGCCGCCGCGACCGACCCGGCCGCGCCGGACTTCGTCAACTTCAGTTATGAACACCAGCCCATCGTGGACGCGGCCTTTTTGGCTCATGCCTTGCTCCGGTCGGAACATGAGCTCCGGGAGAAGCTGGCGGAGCCGGTCCGCCACAACCTGGCCGACGGCTTGCGGGCGACCCGCAGCCGCAAACCGTTCGCTTGCAACTGGCTGCTTTTTGGCGCGCTGATTGAGGCGGCCTTATTCAAGTTGGGAGAGGAATGGGACCGGATGCGGGTGGATTACGCCATCCGCCAACACCAACAGTGGTATCTCGGCGACGGGATTTACGGCGACGGGCCGGAGTTTCATTG
This sequence comes from Bacillota bacterium, assembly GCA_023400055.1. Taxonomy (GTDB): domain Bacteria; phylum Bacillota; class UBA4882; order UBA8346; family UBA8346; genus Hydrogenispora. Next base: position 41,199 of record JAEXFN010000058.1, on the reverse strand, counting down.
GGACTATTATAACAGCTTCGTGATCCAGCCGATGCTGGTCGATCTGCTGGCCGTGGTCGGGCAGGAGTATCCGGACTGGGCCGCCCTGCAACCGGAGATAAACCGGCGGGCGGTTCGCTATGCCGCCATTCTGGAACGGCTGATCGCCCCCGATGGCAGTTTCCCGGCGGTGGGGCGCTCGTTGGCCTACCGTTCGGGCGCCTTTCAACATCTGGCTCAGATGGCGCTGCAGCGGAATCTGCCTCCGGAGCTCCCGCCGTCGCAAGTCCGTTCGGCCCTGACCGCGGTCATCCAGCGGACGCTGGAGGCGCCCGGCACCTTCGACGCCCAAGGCTGGTTGCGGGTCGGCCTGTGCGGCGATCAGAACCGTATCGGCGAGCCTTACATCTCTACCGGCAGCTTGTATCTCTGTACCACGGCCTTCCTGCCGCTCGGCCTGGCGCCGGACGATCCGTTCTGGGCCGACGAACCGCGCGACTGGACCGCCAAGCGGGTTTGGTCCGGAATTGACCTGCCGTGTGACCATGCGCTGCCGAGTAACGGATAGGCGGTTCGGTCCGGATAGGAGATGCGTAGCAATGTTGAGAAACTAAGTTAAGCAGCCCGGCTCTTATTGAGGCCGGGCTTTGCTTTTTAAGATAAGTTTGCTCTCACACCCCTCCGCAACTTAGCGATAAAATGACGCTAGAACAAACAGTACCATCGTGATCCCAGCAGCGAGTAAGGCGGGTTTTAACTTCAACCGGGCATATTCTAGCACCGGAAGATTGAGGATAGTGCACAGGGTGACGGTATTATCGCTCAACGGGGATGCGAAGGCTCCGAATGTGCCGCTGGCGAAGACCGCGCCGATGGTCAGGAAAAGGTTCGCTCCGGCGTGATGGGCCAGGGTGACCCCCAAGGGCATCAGCAATCCCCAGGTCCCCCAGGATGAGCCGATGAAATAGGAGATAACCCCTCCCAGCAGGAAAATAACCGGCGCGATGCAAGCAGGGGGAAGATCGCTGCCTAAATGGCTGATGATGAATTTGGAAAAGCCCAAGTCCTCGGATACGGCCGAAAGCGCCCAGATCAACGCGAGCATGATGATCACCGAGACCAATTCGTTGCCGCCTTTGACGAAATGGGTGACCAGCTTGGCGACTGAAAAGCCTTGCAGCAGGAAGAAGAGCAGCGTCACGATCAGCGTGCAAAAGACCGCTTCGAGCATGGCGCCGAGCGCGTCCGCCTTGAGGAAGGCCTCCCCGAAGCTTTGGGCGGCGAAATGCCCATCCCACCAGCTCAAGAAGAGCGTACTGGCCAGCACCAGACCGAGCGGCACGATCAGATTCCAGGGTTTGACCGGAGTATCTTTTTCGAAAGCGCGGTAACATTCTTCCAGTTCTTCCTCGCCTTGCTCGGCGTCGGGGCTTTTGCCACCGGGAGATCGCTTATCGTTGGCGGCCGGCTTTTCAGCGCCGAGGTCACCCCAAAAACTATAGTAAAAGCCGATGATCAGGATGGCGAATGAAAAGAAATTAAAGGGGATGCTTCTGAGATAAACATGATAAGGGGCGGCGTCGATCCCCGCGTGATGCAGGGCGGCGCCGGTGGTGGCGACCATGTATCCCACAAAGGCGGTGGCGATGGGGACCAAGGCCACCACCGGATTGGAAGTCGCTTCGATGACAAAGCCGATCTTCGCGGCGGAGAGGCCCAATCGTTGCTGGAGGGCCTTCATGATCGGGGCAATGGTCACGATCCGGAAATCGGGATCGGAGAAGGTGCCGATCGTCGACAGCCAGGTTAAGAACAGCGCCGATCGTTTGGTCTTGAGTTTATGGCCGACCCAATGGACGAATCCCTTGATGCCGCCGGTCAGCTTGGTCAGGCTGATGATGCCGGCAAAGATATAAAGGAAAAGAATGATCCGGATATTATTCGGCTTAACGATGTTGTTCACGATATAGGCGATCATGGCTTTGATTCCGCCCAGCGGATCCGGTTGTTTTAAAAAACAGCCCAACATCAGCCCGACGAAGAGGCCCGGCTGGACTTGTCTGGAGATGATGGCAATCGGAATCACGATCAAAAAGGGCAACAGCGCCCACCAAGATCCTTGCATGTTCCACCCGCTTACACTTTGCGGAAATTTTCCTTTTCAAATTCCATGACGCTAAATCATAGTATAACCGGTGCCGCCGCATTAAAATACGACCGGCGGGGGCTGAGCGGTTTTGAAAACCAATTTTAAATTAGAGCTTCCTCTTTCCCTGTTTCCATGAAGGAAAAAGACCCGCTACGGAGAAAAGGATAAAAAAGGGTAAACAAAACAGCTGCGAAATCAGGCGAAACTCGTTCGATGACGACTGGAACTTGGAAAAGGAACTTATGGGTCTGCTGGTTCGGGTGCTTCGTGACCATGACCGGATTGAGCCAGATTACCCCGGTTTTACCGCTGTACATCGAGCAGCTCGGCATCCACAATATCGCCGCCAACGAACAATGGTCGGGGATCGCTTTTGGGATCACCTTCGTCACCTCGGCCATTTTCTCGCCGGTGTGGGGGCGGATGGCCGATCAATACGGGCGCAAGCCCATGCTCCTCCGGGCCAGCCTGGGCATGGCCATCGTCATCGCCTTGATGGGCCTGGTGAACAACGTCTATCAACTGGTGGGGCTGCGCCTGCTGATGGGGATAATCTCCGGCTATGTCTCATCCGCCATTACCTTGGTGGCGACCCAGACGCCCCGTGAATATTCGGGTTGGGCGCTCGGCACCCTGTCCACCGGGGCGGCCGCCGGCACCCTGCTGGGCCCGTTGATCGGCGGCTATTTAACGGAGATCATGGGCATCCGCGATGTTTTCTTCGCCATCGGCATCCTGCTGGTGATCACCTTTGTGGCCACGGTGCTGCTGGTTCGGGAGGATTTCACGCCTGCCCATCAAGTACCGCTGAAACTGCGCCAGGTCTGGCAGCTCCTCCCGGATACCCGGCTGATCGTCGCCATGTTCATCACTACTTTTATCCTGCAGCTCGCCTTGATGTCGATCGAGCCGATCATCACGGTGTATATCAAGCAATTGTCCGCCCACATCCGCTATGTGGCCCTGGTTTCGGGAATCGCCTTCTCCGCCCCGGGGATCGCCAGCATCCTGGCCTCGCCGCAGCTGGGCAAGCTCGCCGACCGGATCGGCCACCGCAAAGTGATCCTCGCCGGGCTGATCGCCACCGGTCTCTTGTTTATCCCGCAGGCTTTCGTGGGATCGCCCTGGCAGCTGGTGGCGTTGCGCTTCCTGCTGGGCATCGCCTCGGCGGGTTTATTGCCGGCCGTCAACAGTCTGGTCAGCAGGAATGTGCCGGAAACGGTCACCGGCCGGATCTTCGGCTACAATCAGTCGGCCCAGTTCCTGGGCTCCTTCGGCGGCGCGGTGCTGGGCGGACAAATGGCGGCCTGGTTCGGCATTCATTATGTTTTCTTCTCGACCAGCGCTTTGCTGTTGCTCAACGGTCTCTGGGTCTACACCCATGTGACGGAAAAGTCCAGGTTGCCGGAGTAAAACAAGGTTCAATGGCGAATTCCGCATCATTATAACGAAAAAAGACTGATGATTCAGTCTTTCAGATCGTAGCTAACGGCGGTTGTCGCTCAAACTCAAACCGTCTCTCCGACGATTTCCGGTTGGCGGATGCCTCTTGGCGCGAAATGCGCTTAACGCCATCGACCATGGCCATTATTCAATTTCGTCTTCGCCAACGGCAGCCTCTCCCGGCCACAACCACCACTATTTTTTTAACTGTTCGATGCGCTGTTTGATAAAGTCGAGATCGGCGATGATCTTCGCCAAAGCAAAAAAGGCGATGGCCGCGATAACGCCGGCGATCAAACAGACGACGCTCGGGATATAGGCGGCCGTCTGCGGAGCGACGGCGTTGGCCAGGGCATCCAGCGGGGGCCAGAGCATCTTGGCGTAAATAAGGCCGCCGACGAATAAGAAAATGCCGACGATGTTGAAAGCGACCGTCAACAGCGGGGCTTGGACTGGGATGGCTGAGGGAAGGTTGAGGCGGTCCGGGCCGGCGGGTTCCGCGGCGGCCGCCACTTCACTGGCGCGCTGAATCGGCTGGGGCCGTTGGTCGGCGGGAACCGCTTCGATGTCCTTGATCTGGTTTTTGGCATAGCCGGCCTCGGGAGAGTTCGGATAGAGCTCAATCAGCCAGCGGTAGAGATTTAAGGCGGCTTGGAACTGGTTTTTCTCATAATGGAGCGCATGGGCGATCTTGTACAATTTTTGCTCGACCAGCATCGTCTGATCGGTGATTAACTCCAGCTTGCATTCGGGACACGATTGGACTTTGACCGGGTATGACTTGGTACATTTCGGACAGATCGGCATCGCTAAATCCTCCTCGTAATCGGAATTATCATTCAATGCGGAAACTGTGGCTGCCAATCGTTTGTTCCCTCGGCAGCGGTCCTCGATCCACCAAAAAACGGCCTCGCGGGGCCGTTTCTACGATGCGCTGAATGAAAGCAGCCCTTTGGGAGCTTAGTCTGGGCGCGTGCTGTTTTGGCAATTCTTTCGCGTACTATTGCTTTTCCCGGGATGGAATTGACTTTCGTCTCAAGTAACGTTTCCGATCAAATCTAGCTTATCACAGAAATTGAAACCATGAAATAATTTTCGCGAAAAAGTTGAACGATTCCTCAACCGGGCCGGACGGATTGCCCAGCCGGACTCCTGGAGCGCGGGCCGGTCCGGGTGGGACAGCGGCTGGCAAAGCGGGGATGAAGCTCGGGGAAGGTCTCCCAAGACCCGGGCAAGCTTTCCCGAGTCTCGGGCGAGGTCGCCCAAAGCTTGGGAAGGCCCGCTCAATGTTTGGGCAAACTGTCCCAAGCCTTGGGCAAACATTCCCAAAGGTTGGGTAAGCATACCCAAGGCTTGGGAATCCTTTCCCGAGGCGTGGGCATGTTTGCCCGACTGTTGGGACCATTCGCCCGGGTCCGGAGCGGGCCTTCCCGAGGCTTGGCGAAAGATGAGCGGACCTTGGGGAAGTCGGGTTGGACCAGAGTTGGAGAGCAAGGTGGGCGGGAACGGTTTGAGCGTCCGAAGGGGATCGAAGATGGCCGGAACGAGTCCGTGAGCCGCCGTATAAAAAGAGAGGCCGTCCCAGAAAAAATCAGGGATGGCCCCGCTTGAAAGCGGTTCGGTTGTGGATTTGGAATGGCTAGACTGATAGAGCTCAGTTACGTGGCATTGTCCGGTTGAATGAATCGTAACGGGCCTTCGAAGCCAAGCGATAAAGTCACACGGGTTTGGGAAAAACGTTTCGCTCGAATCGGCTTTACCCCTCGCTTCTCTGAGCTTTTGTGACCATCCCGACCTTCGGACGGGGTTTATCACAGCGCTTTAGTTCCAGCCCCCGCAGAAGCAGAAAAGGAGAATAATGATGATAAAGATGAATATCCACCAGCCTCCGCCGCCATCGAACCATTTTGCATCGGCCAAATGTGATACACCTCCTTTGATGAGGTAATATAGTTTATGAAACGGTGAGCGATTTAGCGATATATCCATTGGTATTTTTTTATCCGGGAAGATTTCATTTCGGGGATGATTGGCGGATGCAATTGGGCTTGATACAAAAAAACTCCTCCGCTAAGCTCGGGCGGAGGAGTTTCCGGCGTAGCGCTGAAACGGGGCGGTCACCCTTTGACGGCGCCGGCGACCACCCCTTTGACGATATACTTCTGCATCGCCAGATAGAAAAGCACGATGGGCGCGGCCGAGAGCACCAGGGAGGCCATGGCCAGCGAATATTGGCGGCGGTAAAGGCTGAAGAAGCCGAACTGGGCCAGTTGCAACGTGGACTGTTTCGGCAGGATGATCAGGGGCAGCAGGAAGTCGTTCCAGATCCAGAGCGCGTCCAGGATGGCGATGGTCGCGGTGACCGGGGCCAGGAGCGGGAAGACTAGCTGAAAGAAGATCCGCGGCACCGAGGCGCCGTCGATGGCCGCCGATTCCTCGATCTCCAGCGGCACATTTTTGACGAAACCGTGATACATGAAGACCGCCAGCGGACAGCCCAGCCCGACGTAGATCGGGATGATGCCCAGCACGTTCTGGAGGTTGTATTCCTTGGCGGTCTGCACCAGCGGGATCATGAAGGTTTGAAACGGCACCACCAGCGAGAAGGCGAATATCAGGTAAAAGATCCAGCTCAGCTTGGTTTTGGTGCGGGCCAGCATGTAGGCGGCCATGGCGCTGACCAGAATGATCCCGACGGTGCTGAGGACGGTGATCAGTAAAGTGTTGGCGAAGACCACCGGGAAATTGGTCTCCCGCCAGGCTGCGGCATAGTTGGCCAGGCTCAGCGAGGTGGGCAGGGAGACCGGATTGAGGGTGATCTCGGCGTCGCTTTTAAAGGAATTGACCAGGATCAGGATGGTGGGAGAGATGAACACCAGCGCCAGCAATGCGGTGATGATCTCTAGCACGGTGACGCCGCGGCTTTTAAGGGCCAAGGGCCGCCGCGCCGTCCGCCATTCCGGCGGCTGGCCGGAACCCATTCTTGGTAAGGTCATAGCTCCATCTCCCGCCTTTTCATGAAATATAGCTGCACGCCGGTGATGACCATGATCATCAGGCAGAGGAAGACCGCCTTGGCGGTGGCGTAACCGAACTGATTGTCCCGGAAGGCGTTGTAGTAAATGTCGAGCACGATCGGGGTGGTAACGTAACCGGGTCCGCCCTGGGTCAGCGCCATGATCACATCGAAGGTCTTCAACGAATTGGCCAGGCTGAAAAAGGTGCAGATGGTGAAGGCCGGGACCAGCAGGGGGATGGTAATATGGCGCAACCGCTGCCACCAGCCGGCGCCGTCGATGGCGGCCACCTCGATGATATCCACCGGGATCGTCTGCAAACCGGCCAGGTAAATGATCATCAACCAGCCGCAGCCCTGCCAAACTGTGACCATTAGCAAGGCGTAGGGCGCCAGATCCGGACTGCCCAGCCAGACCGGGATGCCGGTGAGCAACGGGAAGATCAACCGGAACACGAAAGACCAGACAAAGGCGACGATCACCAGGCTCAACACGTTGGGGAAGAAAAAGATCGAGCGCAGGATGTTCTTGGTCTTCATTTTGGTGTCCAGGACGAGCGCCAAAACCAGCGCCAGGAGGTTGGAGAAGATCACATTGCCGATGGTAAAGAACAGGGTAAACCCGATGACGCCGGGAACGAAGAGGGTCGAATACATCCGCTTGCTGAGGACGGTCCGTAAACGGTCCGCCGTGGCGTCGGAGATGTTTTCGGCCAATGTGTAAGCTTTGCCGGTTTGATTCGACCGGTAGTTGGAGAGCACCAGCTCTCTTTCGGCGGAATTGGGCAAGTGCGCCAGGAGATATCTATGAAAATCCCTGGCCGGGATGGCCTGGGGCAGATCGTCGAATTCATTAAATAAGAATTTGGTTTCGAGCCGGGGTACGAACCGTTGGTCATTCAGAAACATCTGGCGGTAGTTCTCAAGGCCGATGAAATGAATGGCGCGGATCCCCACGGAGCTCAAGACGTGCTTGATCCGACTGCGTTCGGCGCGGTTCAGCGGCCGCGAAGCGCCATTTTCTTGGATCCAGCTGGTCAGACGATAGTTTTCCCCGCCCTCGTCCAGCCGGTAATATTTCCGGAGATCGCGCAACGCCGGGCCCGGTCCGAGCCGGTCGACGATCCGCTGCTGAAAATCGGCGCGGCTGATGATGAACGGAATCTCCGGGACGATGCCGTTCCAATCGGTGAATGAATATTGGATCCCCTGGAAAAAGGGGCCGATGAAAAAAAGCCCGTAAAGCAAGGAGGCCGGCAGCAGGAAGAGGATGAAGTAAAAGATCTTGCTTCGTTGGGTGGCGACCATTTCTCGCTCCTTTTACGCTCGGGCCGACGGGAAGAGCGGACGGTGCGCCCGTCCGCTCTTTGGGCAGCAAAGGCGTTACTTTTTGATGGCTTTGCGCCAGGTTTCGTCGAAATACTGGATCACTTGCTGGGCGCTCTTGCGGCCGAAGATGTATTCCTGGGCGCCGTTCTTGGTGGCGTCTTCGAAGGCGGCCACCGGGTACATCGAGAAGGCCCAGGGGTTGGTCTTGCCGGAATTGAGATAGGAGACCAGATCCTGGAAGGGGGCGTCCATCTTGGAGACATCGGCGCCTTTGAAGGTCGGCACCAGCTTGCATTTTTCGACCCAGATCTTGATCGCTTCCGGAGTGGCCAGCCATTCCAGGAAGGTCTTGGCGGCCTTGATCTTCTCCGGGCTGGCGGAGGCGGCCACGGCCAGGGTGGAGTCGACGTCGGCGAACAGCTTGTTGTTCTTGGCTACGTTGCTGCAGGGGAACGGGATAAAGCCGCAGTTCAGTTTGGGGTTGGTGGCGATGGCCGCGCCGTAGGACCAGAGGCCCTGCACCATCATCGCCGCTTCACCCTTGGCGAACGAAGCCTGCTGCTCGTTCCAGTCGAACTCGGCGGCCTTCGGATCGGAATTGGCCTTATAGAAGTCCAGCAGCCGGAAGAGCTCGGTAGGGTTGACCGGATCGGCGAAGGAGCCTTTGCCCTGGTTCATTGCTTCGATCCACGGCAGTACCTTGGGTCCGGCCAGGGTGGTGTGGGCCATCGACAGGAAATGCCCCAGCGACCAGTTGACCTTGAACATCGAGGCAAACGGGGTGATCTTGTTCTTCTTCAGCGCCGCGCAGATCGCGCGCAGCTGGTTGAAAGTCGTCGGCGGTTGAAGATTGTATTTCTTGAAGATGTCTTTATTGTAAATGATGCCGATGCCGGCGACGTCCATCGGCAGTGCGTAAATCTTGCCTTTGTAAGTAACGGCGGTCTTGGTGTTGGCGGCCACTTTGGCCAGGACCGGCTCCTTGGTCAGATCGGCCAGCCACCCTGCTTGGGCAAACTCAAAGACCGCGGCGTAGGACTGCAACTGGATCAGTTCGGGCGCCTGGCCGCTGGCCATCCTGGAGCGCAGCACCGCCATGCTGTCATTGGGCACCATTTCCAGATCGATGGTGATGTTGGGGTGGGTTTTGGTGAACGTGGCGGCCATCTCTTTTAATTGGTCGCTGATCTCCTGTTTGTAAAAGAAGAAGTTCAACTTGACGTTGTCGGCCGCCAGCACCGTCCCCCCGACGAGTCCCAGAGCCAAAGTTAAAAAAAGGACCTTCAACCATTTTCCGTTCATTGACGAATCCCTCCCAATTTTTTGATCGACCGCTGGTTGATTCGGGCCGCGGATACCCCCTTTGCGTTATGCGGATGGTTGCAGCAGGACCGGAAACTGGATTTGCGCTAACGTTTGCATAACCAAATAATTCTTTTCCAGTTGCCAATTTCCTTCTTTCTCTAGAAAAATTTGTTAACGAATCCGTCGCATTGGGATCGCCGATCAGCGAAGGGGATTGCTGCAGGGTTTTTCGATCAACGGGGGAGCCGCGGGACGGTTAGGGCCTGGCGCCGCAGGATTGCCGGATGATCAATTCGGACGAGAGAATTTTTTGAGGCGGGAACGGTTCGGCGCCCTCCAGGATCTGCAGGATCATCTCCGCGGCGCTGACGCCCATCTCGTAGATGGGAATGCGCACCGTGGTCAAATGCGGTTCGATGACCGAAGCCAAGGGATCGTCGTTGAAACCGACCACCGCGATGTCGCCGGGAATGGCCATTCTCCGCTCCTTGACGGCCCGGTAAGCGCCGATGGCCATGACGTCGTCCACACAAAAGAGGGCGGTGGGCGCCGGGTCCGCCTGCCAGAGCTCCTGGGTCAGCCGGTAGCCGTCTTCCGGGGTCAGGCTACCGTTCTTGATCAGCGCGGGGTCGCTCTCCAGGCCGAATTCCCGGAAGGCGAAGCGGTATCCTTCGAAACGGTCCTGGCAAAAGGTGTAATCGTCCGGGCCGTTCAGCAAGGCGATGCGCTGATGGCCGAGGCTCAGCAGATGGCGCACCGCCGAGTAAGCGGCTTGGATATTATCGTTATTCACCGCGTAGCAGCGGAGACCCTCCGGTGCCCGCCCCAGCACCACAAAGGGGCAGTCGTTGGCGGACAACTCCTGAATCAGGTCGTCGTGGACCCGCGACGCCAGCAACAGCACGCCGTCGACCCGCCGTTCGGTCATCATCCGCAGGCAGAGTTTGGCCTCTTCCGCGTAATCCTCAGCAGTGGCCAGCATCAACCCGTAATGGTAGCGTTTGGAGACGGCGCTGATGCCCCGGATGATTTCCGGGAAAAAAGGATTGGAAAAAGCGCTGTCGGTAGAGCGGGATAAGACCAGGCCCAGCGTTTGGCTGGAGCGTTTGATCAGGCTGCGGGCAATCAGATTGGGGTGATAATGCAGCTCTTGCATCGCTTGCCTGACCCGGTGCTTGGTTTCGTCGCTGATCCGGTTGTTGTCGGCGATCACCCGGGAGACGGTCGAAGGAGAAACGTTTGCCAGCTGTGCGACATCCTTGATGGTAGCCATCGCGACTTCCTTTCCTTCTTGTGACAGTGAATTCCATAAAATATTGTCTATTCTTGGTTTGGGGCGGAAATCCTCTTTGGCGTCCGCCCGAATTTGGTAAGTGTAACGTAGCGCTGCCATCAAAGTATCACAAAGGGTAGAATTGTGCAAACGTTTGCTTGACATAAAATATTGCTTGCTTATATAATTAAATTGCCTTATTTCCAGAAATGTCCGTTTTTCGGCATTTTGCTATGAATAGAGCGTCCCCAGGTTTGGAAGCCATTTTTTGGAGGAACCGTTGATGAATGCGAAGTTCGGCGTGGATGAATGGCGGATCATCGAGCCAGCCTTGGACCCGGCGACCAATCGCTGGTCCGAGAGCATTTTCAGCTTGGGCAACGAGCACATGGGTTTGCGCGGTTTTTTCGAGGAGGCCTATTCGGGCGACAGTCTGCCCGGGACTTACCTGGCGGGCATCTTTTATCCGGACAAGACCCGGGTCGGTTGGTGGAAGGTGGGGTACCCGGAGTTTTTCGCCAAAATGATCAACTCGACCAACTGGATCGGCGTGGGGATCGCCAGCGACGGCGTCGAGCTGGACCTGGCCCGCTGCCGGATCCGGGATTACCGGCGCGAACTGGATATGAAGCAGGGCCGGCTGATCCGCTCCTTCACCTGGATCGCTGCGGACGGCCGGGAGACCGCCTTCGTTTTTAGCCGTTTCCTGAGCATGGCCGAGAATAACCTGGCCGGTGTGACGATAGAGATTACGCCGCTTAATTACGCGGGAACGGTAGTGTTGACCCCCTACCTCGACGGCGATATCGCCAACGAGGACGCCAATTACGGCGAGAAATTCTGGGAGGAGATCGGGCACTCGGTCGACTCCGACTGGGCTTTGCTGGTGATGCGGACCAAAAAGAGCGCCTTCACCGTGGCGACGGCGATGGCCACCAAGTTGTTTTTGGGCCAGGATGAGCTCTTTCCCTGTCAGGAACCGCTGGCCCGTTCCAAGTGGGTCGGCTGGCGGCAGGAGATCGAGGTCGAGCAGGGCCAAACCCTGACCCTGCAAAAGCTGGTCGTCGTCTGCACCTCCCGCGATTATCCGGTCGACTGCCTGACGGAGATCGCCCTTGCCAAGCTGCAGGGCGCCGTCGATCGGGGCTATCCGGCGCTTTTGGCGGAGCATTTGCGGGAGATGGCCGCCCGGTGGGAGGAGAGCGATCTGGTCATTCGCGGCGACGCCCTGGCCCAACAGGGCATCCGCTATAATATCTTTCAGCTGAATCAGACCTACACCGGCAAGGATCCCCGGCTGAACATCGGCCCGAAGGGCTTCAGCGGCGAGAAGTACGGCGGCGGAACCTACTGGGATACCGAAGCTTTCTGTTTCCCGTTTTACCTTTACACCGATCCGGAAGTCGCCCGGAACCTGTTGTATTACCGTTATCTCCAGCTGGATCCGGCCCGCGAGAATGCCGCCCGGCTCGGCCTGAAAGGGGCGCTGTTCCCGATGGTCACCATCGATGGCCGGGAGTGTCATAACGAGTGGGAGATCACTTTCGAGGAGATCCACCGCAACGGGGCCATCGCCTACGCCATCTATAACTACACTCATTACACCGGTGACCGTTCCTACCTCGCCCGGTACGGGCTGGAGGTATTGCTCGAACTCAGCCGGTTTTGGGCCAGCCGGGTCACTTACCAGCCCCGGCGCGACCAGTACCTGATCCTCGGCGTCACCGGCCCCAACGAATATGAGAACAACGTCAACAATAACTGGTATACCAACACCATGGCCACCTGGACCCTGGAGTATACCCTGAGTTCATTGGAGGCGGTCCGGCAGAGCGACGGCCGGCTGGCGGCGGAACTGGTCGCCCGGTTGGGCCTGGACCCGGCCGAGTTGCAGCAATGGGCGGCGATCATCGCTAGGATGTACTATCCCCGCTGCGAAGAATTGGGGATCTTCGAGCAGAATGACCAGTATCTCGACAAAGAACAGCGGCTGGCGGCGGAGCTGGACCCGGCGGAACTGCCGCTGAACCAGCACTGGTCCTGGGACCGGATCCTGCGCTCCTGCTTTATCAAGCAAGCCGATGTGCTGCAGGGGCTGTATTTCTTCCCGGAGCGGTTCGACCCGGACTGCCAGAAACGGAACTTCGATTTCTACGAGCCGCGCACGGTGCACGAGTCATCGCTCTCCGCCAGCATCCATTCGATACTGGCCAGCCGGATCGGCTACCGCGAGAAAGCCTACCAGCTCTATTTGCGCACCGCCCGGCTGGATCTGGATAATTATAACGCCGACACCGCCGACGGAATCCACCTGACGAGCATGGCCGGGAGCTGGCTGGCCATCGTCCAGGGTTTCGCCGGCGTGTCCGTCAAGGATGACCGTCTGCAGCTGAACCCGTATGTGCCGGCCCAATGGGAGGGCTATTCCTTTCAGATCGTTTTCCGGGGCCGCAAATTAAAGCTGGATATCGCCAAAACCCAGCTACGCGTCGCCCAGCTGGCCGGGGATCCGCTGCCGCTGCTGGTCGGCGGCGCCGAATGCCATTCCCAACCCGGGAAGACCCTGGTCATCGGGTTGGATCCGGACCAAAAGGCGTTTCAAGATGTGATCTAAAATCATTCTGAAAAACCCTGGCCGGATGGGAGGGTGTTGGCAAGCGAGCCTTGCCCAATTTATCAAAGAACAGATTATAACAAAACCTAGGGTTAAAACGATGTTGAGTGAAAGAAAGATGTGTTCTATAGGAGAAAGTCATGCCTATCCAGCTTAATCTTGTGCGAAGTGTTCAGGGGTTGAACGGCCAACCCCAACACCGTGGACCTACCCCGCCGCAGGGCCTCATGCCGGCCCTTGACCCGGTATTTACCTTTACCAAACGTACTAAATGCTATTAAGAAACTATTCTGCCAATCGCATCTCTTTTTGAAAGTAATTTTTGTTTGGCAACGGCATGCGCTCCATTCGCAATGCCGTGCCGGTCTACCTCCCTGTAGACCGCTCGGGTAGATAATCTAGCCTAAAAAAGAAGTCTATACATTTTTGCATTCAAACAGCCGCCAAGGATGGCGGCTGCGCGGCGTTGCTGTCCGGATGAAAGCATCGCCGTCGGCTCGGGACCATCCTATGGAAGACGCCGGCAAGGGAGGCCGGCGGCAAACTTCATTGTCCATTTACCTTGCCGGTTCAGGGATGAACCGGACATTGGAGGGGTTCTAAGGGGAAGCAGCGTCCCCTTAGCGGCGGGGTTGCAAGGGGTTTGCCGCTAAACCCCTGCCCGCCCGCAGGCGGAATCCTTGTTTTAGATCCCAAACTTAAAACCATCATACCCAAACACTTTTGCTTACAATTCAAGTCAAACCAATCTCCCATCGAAAACCAACTGCGTCTTTGTGGAGCTAACGTGATAATCATTAAGATCTTCCTTTTGTGAATAAAGATCGATCTTTTGTGAATAAAGATCTGTCTGGAATGATTCCAGATCGATCTTTTGTGGATAAAGATCTTCCTTTTGTGAATAAAGATCGATCTTTTGTTAATAAAGATCTGTCTGGGACGATTCCAGATCGATCTTTTGTGGATAAAGATCTTCCTTTTGTGAATAAAGATCGATCTTTTGTTAATAAAGATCTGTCCGGGATGATTTCAGATCGATCTTTTGTGAATCGAGATCTAACTTTGGTGGATAAAGATCTTCCGGCTGTGAATCAAGCACTTCTGGCGGCCGTTTTGAACCTACCGTGCGCCAGACAGCGGGGATTTTTTGATTGGGGCCGCTGAATTTTGGCGGCTTGACGACGGCTTTCGGCCGGGCCGGACGGGGTATATTAAGACTTGGGAATGCTGAAAATACCAAGGAAAATTGACGGGGAAGAGGAGCCGCCGCCAGGAGTGCCGCGGCGAAGCGCGGCTATTTGCGGGGACGGGAAAAGAATTGGCCATGGGCATGGTAGGAATGGTTGTCGGCGGAACGGTCTGCGGCTTGCTGCTGCTGGCGGTGGTGGGCGCTTGGTCGGCCTGGTTCGAGGGGTTCCGCCCGAAGCGCGCCCGGCATCGGACGGCAATCGGAAAGGCGCGGTTGGAAACCGTCAGTTTGTTGCGCAAATTAACCTGGCGTAATTTTTTTGAAGCCAACATGCGGGCCCAGAATGGCAAACCGTTGGACCGCCCCTATGGGTCCATCGGCGCCGTCTTCAGCTGGGACCGGCTGCAGTTCAAACCGGTCTACCTGAGCCGGCCGCCTCTGGCGGCGGAGACGCCGGTGGAAACCGCGGTGGAACTGGGGCCGCAGGCTTTGAAACCCATGCGTCTGAAGATCCCGATTCTCATCGGCGGCATGGCCTATGGCAGCGGCTACAGTTTGCGGGCCAAGATCGCCTTGGCCAAGGCGGCCACGCTGGCAGGAACCGCCGCCAACACCGGCAACGGGCCCTTTCTGATCGAGGAGCGGACCTTTGCCGACCGTTTGATCATTCAATACACCCGGGGCTTTTGGTCCAAGACGGAAGCCATCCTGAAAAAGGCCGACCTGATCGAGATCGCGCTCGGCCATTCGGCGCGCGGTTCGGCCCCGGTCCGCATTAAAGGCAAAAAAATCACTCCGGAGGTTGCCGAACGTTATAAAACCCTCCCCGGCTTGGAGGTCTTGATGGAAGCCCGGTTGCCCGAGGTGAGAAACGCGGCCGAGTGGCGCCAGCTGATTCAAAGCTTAAAGGAGGTGGGCGGCGGGGTGCCGGTCGGGGTCAAGTTCGGCGCCAGCCAGTACCTGGAACAGGAGCTGGAACGCTTCCTCGATGGCGGCGTCGACGTCCTCAGCTTCGACGGCCTGGAAGGCGGCACCCATGGCGGGATGGGCTTGTTCATGGATGATTTGGGTCTGCCGATCTTCCCGGCGTTGTGCCGGGCCGTCCGCTATCTGGAATCACAGCAGGTGCGCGGCCGGGTCTCGCTGGTCGTCGGTGGCGGATTGGCCAAACCCGGCGATTTCGCTAAATGTCTGGCCCTCGGTGCGGATGCGGTGTTGCTCGGGACCATCACCGCGCTCGCCCAGTCGCACACCCAGACGACCAAGTGCGTTCCCTGGGAACCGCCCACCGGCCTGCTCTATAACGACGCTAAGGAGAAGGAGCAATACGATCCGGATCTCGGCGCCTTGCACCTGTACCATTATTTAGAAAGCTGTGTCCGGGAAATGCAAGCGTTGGCCCGAACGCTGGGCAAGTCCAGCCTGGGCGACCTGGGGCCCGACGACCTGGTGGCGCTCGATCCGCTATATGCGCGCATCGCCGGCATTGCGGATGTCACCGTATCCTAGCCGGTCGACCTTTTCGACCGGGCGTCACCATTCCCGGCATATTTTGCTGCTCCGGACGCGGTGGATCCGCAACCCCCGCCCGTTTTCGCCCAAAACCCGCCTAAGGGATCGGTGACGGGGAATAAGCGATCCGCGCCGGAGGATAAGTCTCGCCGGATGGGTGAGGGTCCGTCGTTGCCAAAGGTCAGAAATTTATGAAAACGGCAGAATGGTTTTGCGGTTTGGGTGTAGAATTATATGCAATAAAATTATGGAACCTTGGCGCAAGGAAGGCGCCTCGAGCTTGAATGGAGGAACGGATCATTGATGTTTGTGGCGGAGGCTTGGCGGGATTATGAACTGATAGATGCCGGCGACGGGGAACGCTTGGAACGGTGGGGCCGGTTCGTGTTGCGGCGGCCGGATCCCCATGTGATTTGGCCGGTGATCGCCGACAACCCCCTCTGGCAAAAACCGCACGGCCATTATCACCGCAGCGCCAACGGCGGCGGCGAGTGGGAGTTCTTCGAGAAGCTGCCCGAACGGTGGACCATCCGTTACCAGTCCCTGGCGTTTACCGTCCGCCCGATGGGCTTCAAACATACCGGGGTCTTTCCCGAGCAGGCGGTCAATTGGGACTGGATGGCCGCCAAGATCCAGGGCGCGGCCCGGCCGGTTCGGGTATTGAACTTGTTCGCCTACACTGGCGCGGCCTCGGTGGCGGCGGCGGCCGCCGGCGCGGAGGTCTGTCATGTCGACGCGGCCAAAGGCATGGTGACCTTGGCCAAGGAGAATCTGGCCCTCTCGGGCCTGGCGGAGCGGCCGGTCCGCTTCATCGTCGATGACGTACTCAAATTCGTGCGCCGGGAGCAGCGCCGCGGCCGCCAATATGACGGAATCATCATGGATCCGCCGTCGTTCGGCCGGGGCCCGGGCGGCGAGGTCTGGAAGCTGGAAGACGAGCTGTACAACCTGGTCGGCGCCTGTGCGGAAGTGTTGGCGCCCGAGCCGCTTTTTTTCCTGCTCAACAGTTATACCAACGGGATCACCCCGCTGGTGCTCGATAACATTCTGGGGATCCATCTGAAGCCGCGTTGCGGTGGCCGGATCGCCAGCGGCGAGGTCGGCCTGCCGATCACCGCCACCGGCATGGTGTTGCCCTGCGGCAACTGCGCCCGCTGGGAGACGGCGGAATGAACCCGCCGGCCATCCCGATCATTTTCGAGGACAATCACCTGCTGGTGGTGATCAAGCCGGCCAATCTGCCCAGCCAGGCGGATGATTCCGGCGATCCCGACCTGTTGACCCTCTTAAAAGAAGATCGCAAACTGCGCTATCACAAGCCGGGCAATGTCTACCTCGGACTGGTCCACCGGCTGGATCGGCCGGTCGGGGGCGTCATGGTTTTCGCCAAAACCTCGAAAGCCGCTGCCCGCCTGTCGGATCAGGTCCGCACCAGGCAATTGCGGAAGACTTATCTGGCGGTCACCCGTGGCCGGCCTCAAGCCGCCATGGGTCATCTCGAACATTACTTATCGAAAGACCCGCGGACCAACCGGGTGACGGCGGTCCCGCCGGGGACGCCGGGCGCCAAGGAAGCGTCGCTCGATTTCGAAGTGCTGGCCGACGCCGCCGCGGCCGATCTGGCGTTGCTCCGGGTGGACCTGCACACCGGCAGATCGCATCAGATCCGGGTGCAACTGGCGGCCATCGACCATCCCTTGTTCGGCGACCGCAAGTATGGCGCTAGGGCCGGCAAGGAAGAACCGGGCCAGCCGATCGCCTTGTGGGCGACGGCGTTGCATTTCAGTCATCCCACGACCAAGGAACCCTTAACGTTTCAAGCTCCTCCGCCGGCGGTCCATCCCTGGCTGCTGTTTGAATCCGCCGGCCATTGGGCACGTTCATCAATAACAGCGCGTTAAGTCGGGTTAACTCCTCTCACACATGCGAATTCGTGAAATTCAAGCCAACAGTGAACATAGCGTATGATACGGCGGAAATCGCCGATTATTCAAATAACATGGCATGAGGTGATGCGAAATGGACGAAATGCCCGAAATTAACCAGCGGCGCGGTCCCGACTTCTGGTGCAAGATGATCCGCTGGATGGAGCTGTTGGCCTGGGCTTTGGCGCTGGCCACCCTTTGCCTGCTGGGCTGGGCCAAGCCGCGCAACGTTACATTGTACGACCGGTTTTTCGGCGCGGAGCTTCCCAACGCTAAATCCTGGGATTTTTATTCGTTGCGCTGGGCGTTGGTTTTGCTGGTGGTGCTCTGCGGGACTTGCGCCTTCGGAATCTTCGTCAATGCTTACCGCCATGAACGCAAGGAAGACCATTACAGTGTTTCCTTGCTGGTGTTGGGGATCCTTGGCCTGGTGGGGCTGGCAGCTTTGTTCATCCGGATGCAGCCGTTCCGCGGTTAAACGGCGCTTGTGAGCGGGCACCGGAGTTGTGGTTGCAGTGAAGCATCGAAGGGAGCTCATTTCGGATAAAAGCGGAAATAAATTAAATATAGCGCAGAAAGTATCAATTTAATGAGATTCTTTGAGATAATTTTAATTCTTGTTGATATTATAGCGTTTTGCACTTTAGGGATCAAACACGCCATACGCTGGATTGATTATGCGGCCCTGGCTGCGCTGCTAATTGCTGTTGCAGAAGTGCTGGTTGAAGGCTTTCGTTGGCAAATGGTTCCGGCATACGCCCTGGCGGCAATTTTCTTTATGATTTGGCTGTTTAGTAAAGGAAGCGGAGGCGGCTTCCATGTTAATCACGTCGTCTCTTTTTGCGGCATTGGTTTAGGCATAATTGCGATAATGATCGCGATCGCCCTGCCGGCTATGTTGCCCGTATTTTCTTTTCCCAAACCAACCGGGCCATACGGGATTGGTACGATGACATATCATTGGGTGGATACGAGTCGTCCGGAACTCTTCACGGCCGATCCCCATGATCATCGTGAACTCATGGCGCAGGTGTGGTATCCGGCTAAGAAAGAGCCATCGCTGAAAAAGGCTCCGTACATTCAGGATGCCGATGCTGTGACGCCGGCTATTGGACGGCTGCTTCATCTGCCGGAATTCGTCTTTAGCCACCTCAAATATGTGACTACCAATGCCGTGGCTTCCGCTCCTGTCGCGGACGACAAGCCCAGCTATCCCGTACTGCTATATCTTACCGGGATATATGGATTCCGCGCAGCAAACACCTTTCAAATCGAAGAGCTGGTTGCACATGGCTATATCGTCATAGGTCTGGACCAACCGGGTATCGCCCCAATGGTGCGTTTTCCCGACGGACGGCAAATACCCGGGTTGTCAAGAGATCAAATACTTCCGCTCAACATGCAGAGCGTAGAAGCCCAGCCCAAAACCCCTGTATTATATGGGCAACCAATGCCGGAAGGGAGTATTCCTTATTTCGCCCAGGATGCGAGTTTTGCTCTGGATCAGCTCGAGGCGCTGAATAAAAGCGATCTCAACCGGATTCTCACCGGACGGCTTGATCTTGGGCGCATCGGTACGTTTGGCATATCGATGGGCGGGATGGACGCCGCCCAGGCAAGCTTAAAAGATTCACGCCTGAAAGCTTGCCTTATTATGGACGTTAACATGCCTACCGAAGTCGTCGAGCGGGGCCTTAAACAACCGACCATGTTCATAACGCGCAATGCCGATACCATGCGCCTCGAGCACAATCGTAACGGCACCTGGGCAGAAAAAGACATTCTACTGACCATTAAAACCATGCGCGCCGTGTATGAAAACTTGCCGGGCGATGGCTACTATGTGGAGATAGCAGGGATATTCCACATCAATTTTACTGACGTCCCATACTGGTCGCCGTTCATGGCGCAAATCGGCTGGACCGGACCGATCGATGCCCAACGGGGGTTTGACATCATCAATGCCTATTCCCTTGCATTCTTCGATAAGGAGCTTGCAAGGCAGCCCTCTTCGCTTCTGAACGGACAGTCGAAACAGTATCCCGAAGTGAACTTCGAATCTAGAAAGTAAATTAACAGAAACCATTCGAAATCCGCTCAACAAGAAGCGGCAGAACCATTGGAGCTGTTATTTCCAATTTCCTCGATTCAGAACTAGCGCTGTATCCTCATAGGGTCAGTGCAAACCCACCTCGAAGAGGCAGTTATGATTGGATGTTTTTACCTATAGATTATCGCTTGACTTCTCATTCCGCTAATGTTATAATCACAAATGCATCGTGTTCCGGTCGCGTAGCTCAGTCGGTTAGAGCGCTGCGTTCACATCGCAGAGGTCACTGGTTCGAGCCCAGTCGCGACCACCATAATCGCGGAGTCGTGGTGTAGTCGGCTAACATGCCAGCCTGTCACGTTGGAGACCGCGGGTTCGAGTCCCGTCGACTCCGCCAATTTTATTTCTAATGCAAGTGCCACGATAGCTCAGTCGGTAGAGCAGAGGACTGAAAATCCTCGTGTCGCTGGTTCGATTCCGGCTCGTGGCACCATTTTTATAATCTTTTATCGCAAGATCAAACCGGACTGCGCCATGGCGTGGTCTTTTAGCTTGGTGACCGTAACATGATGTTTACTCGTATCATGACTGTCGCAATCTTCATCCCCGGGGCCCAGACGCTCAAAGATAAGCGGCAGGTCCTGCAAAGCATGCTGGTCCGCCTCCGCCGTCTCAATATCGCGGTGGCCGAGATCGCCCATCAGGAACAGTGGCAGCGGGCCGATCTGGGAATCGCGATGCTCGGAAGCGACCTCGCTTATTTGGAAAAGTTGCAACAACAGATCATTGACTTGATTGAGAACAACTATCCGGTGGAGATCACGCAGCTGGAGACGAACGATTATTAGCGGAAGAATTCAAGCCAACGGCGACGTTGGTTTTTTGTTTTATATGCGATGTCACGATCTGATTCCCATGATTTGCGCAAGAAGATGAAACGTTCGTTATTTTTCGCAATTATATTTACTAAGGATTAATGGCGTTGCATAGGCAACGGATGGAGAACGGAGGCGCGACTCAAGATGAGCATTCTGGTCTGCAGGCATACTCCCAGCGACGGATTGGGGCATTTTGATGCGTTATTCCGCGCGGCGGGGGTCGACATCGCCTATCAGGCAATGGATCGGGACGCGCGGGTCCGCTCTCTCCGCGACTATCAGGGACTGATTCTGATGGGCGGCGCCATGAATGTCTATCAGGAGCGGGAATATCCTTTTCTCAAGACCGATCTGGAATATATCGAAGCGGCGTTGCGGCTGAACCTTCCCATCCTCGGCTTCTGCCTCGGCGCTCAGCTTTGCGCCAGGTTTCTGGGCGCCTCGGTCACTAAGAATCCCCAGCCGGAGCTGGGCTGGTATGAACTGTGGCGGCAGGAGAAGAGTCCGTTGCTGGCCGGTTTTCCGGAGCGTTTCAGGGTCTTTCAGTGGCATGAGGACACCTTCAGTATCCCACCGGGCGGCCGCCGCCTGATCCAGTCGGCGGACTGTCCCAACCAGGCCTTTGCTTACGGCGACCGGCTTTTCGGGTTGCAATTTCATCTGGAGGTCACTTCGGAAATGATCGCCGAATGGCTGGCGGACCAGGAGGCCGTCACCGCCTGGGGTTTTGAGGCCGCGACCGTGGCCTGGGATACTGCATTATATGGCGCCGAATCCTTCCGTTTGGCGCAAATTCTGGCGGCCAATTTCATCCGGCTGTTGCCGGAGCGGGCGCCTTCCGGCCAATAACGTTAGGGCTTCCTGATGGACTCGGCCGTTGTCCGGTTGGTTCCGAAAAGTCGGATTCATTTGTATAATTATAGAGGAATATTCTCGATTTAAGCGAAGTATTAAGTATAAATATACATAATTTCAGAATGATAACCCGGCGAAATGCCGGAATCGGTAAAGGCGGTTGGTGGCATGATTCAATACCGGAAAGCGAAGATGACCGACGTAGAAGCAATTCACGGCCTGATCAGCGAATTTGCCGAGCATGGCCTGATGTTGCCGCGTTCGCGGAATACGCTGTATGAGACCTTGCGGGAGTTTACGATTATCGAGGATGAGGGCCGCCTGGTCGGCACCGGGGCGCTCCACATTATCTGGGATGATCTGGCCGAGGTCCGGGCGTTGGCCCTGCGCGAGGAGTACCGGGGCCGGGGACTGGGCAAACGCCTGATCGCCGTCTTGGAGCGGGAAGCGGTCGATCTGGCGATCCATCAGATCTTCGCCCTCACTTATCAGGTGGAGTTCTTTAAACACTGCGGGTTCACCGAGGAGAATAAGGATGCGATGCCGCATAAGATCTGGAAGGAATGCATCGAATGTCCCAAGTTTCCCAACTGTGACGAAGTGGCCATGATTAAACGGGTAAAACCGGTTAATCTTTAGCCTTTGTTGAACCATCCCGACCCCGCCAGAAATAGCGGGGTATTTTTTTACCTTTTTTGACGTATGGGTTTTCACGGTTCGTCTAAAACCCAGCCAAGGTTGTCAAACCGCGTTATTACCCGGAAAGACAGGAACGGTGAGGCGCCGTTTTGACACTGCCAAGGATTAATTTTGTAAGGCGATGGATAAAGGCGCAATTTGACAAAAAACTGAAATTGAAAAAGATATTTACGGATGACGGGATCATAAACCTAGAGGTCAGTAAAGATCAGAAAAAATGCCAATTGAAATGGCAACTTCTTTGTTTTACAATCAAATCAGAAGGTCAGAGAAAGTCAGAAAATCAAATGGAGGTGTTCAGAATGTTTGACCTTGTACCATTTCGATTCAATGATTGGGAGCGGAAACTCTTCCCGGACTTCTTCAACGATGAGTTTTTCAATCGGGAGATCGCGTTGTTTAAAACCGACATCTCCGATAACGGGAAGGAATATTTGATCGAGGCCGAGTTGCCCGGTTTCAGCAAAAATGATATCACCATCGAGGTGAATGAGGACCGGCTGACGATCGCCGCGACCAAGGATGACAGCACCGAGGAGCGGAAGGACAACTATCTAAGGAAAGAACGGCGCAGCGGCAAAGTGATGCGTAGCTTCATCCTGGATGGGGTGGACCGCGACCGGATCCGGGCGGAGTTTCAGGACGGGATTTTGAAGCTGGTCTTGCCGAAAGCGGAGGAAGTCAAAACGGCCAGCCGCCGCATTGAGATCAATTAAAAATTTAATGCGCTTAATAATTTAAAATTGAATATGAACCATTCGGCTTTGGGAAACGCCGGGATCATCCATCCCGGCGTTTCCTATTTTGGCTTGGCCAGGGCCAGCCGCCAGTCTGGCAGCGATTTCACTCGTTTTGGCCGAGAATCTTGCGGCTTTCTTTGGGTTGGAAGGAAGCGCAGGGCGCGGCGGAAGACTGGTAGACCAAGAGGGAGGGCAGCTCCTTGGATTTAAAGCCGTAGCTCTTGCAACCGTTGGGGAATGATTTATCCCAGGTGATATAGAAGTGGCGGCATTGATAGCAATTGATCCGGATGGATTCCATGGTACGCTCCGTTTTATCCCGTAATCAAAAGCGTTGTGATAAACCGTGGCCGTAGGCCAAGGCGATCACCAAAGCTCAGGGAAGCAGGGATAAAGTCGTTTAAAATCCTTTTGCTAAAGGATTCTGGCTCGAAAGACTTTATCACATGACTTCTAACGGGAGTTTGATCGTAAAACAGCTGCCTTCGCCGGGAGTGCTTTGCACCGTGATGGTGCCTGCCAATCCCTCGACCAACTCTTTGACAATGGTGAGTCCCAGACCGAAGCCGCCGCTTTCGCGGTTCCGCGATTGGTCGGTCCGGTAAAAACGTTCAAAGATATAGGGGAGATCGGCGGCGGCGATGCCGATCCCCTCGTCCTGGACCTGAATCACGGCCTGATCGTCTTCCTGTTCCAACAGCACGGTCACGGTCCGGCCGGATGGCGTGTATTTATGGGCGTTGGACAACAAGTTTTCCATCACCTTGGCCAGCGCATCCCGATCGCTGCGAATGGTCGCCGGCTGGCTGCTCCGGAATTCGAGCCGCAGCTTTTTCGCTTGAAAGAGCGGCCGCATCTGCTGCACCAGTCCGGCCAGGAACTTGTTCAATTCGAGCGGTTCTAGCTGAAAACGGCGGCGCGCCACGTCGGCCTGGGCGATCTCCTGCAGGTCCGCAACCAGAGTCGTCAACCGTTTGACTTCGTCGAGTAAAGACTCAAGATTTTCGGGGGAAGCGGGGATCACCTCGTCGATCATCCCTTCCAGATGGCTGCGTACCGTCGCCAGCGGAGTGCGCAGGTCGTGGGCCACATCGGCGGTCATTTTCTTGCGCAGTTCATCGGTCTGCTTGAGCCGTTCGGCCAGCCGGTTCAGGCTCGC
Organism: Bacillota bacterium; assembly: GCA_023400055.1. GTDB lineage: Bacteria > Bacillota > UBA4882 > UBA8346 > UBA8346 > Hydrogenispora. Next base: position 17,084 of record JAEXFN010000058.1, on the reverse strand, counting down.
TCCCAGTTCTCCGAGTTCATCGTGGGGAAGATTGCCGATCCGGCTGTCCAATTGTCCGGCGGTCATGGCGCGGGCGATCTGATTCATCTCGGTAATCGGCGTCGAGAAGCGGCGTGCCAGGAAAAACGCGACAATAAAGGAAAGAATTCCGGTCAATAGCAACGACACCAGAATGGAGCGATTAATGGTGGTCCGAAACATCCGGTCTTGGACCGTCAATAGGTTTTCAAAGATCGTCCTGCCGAAATAAGCCGTGCCGACCTTGGCGCCGGAAACATAGATGGGCCGCGCTGTCAGTGAGCTTAAGTCGGGCAACGGCAGCCGATTCTGATTGATCAGCACGACCCGGTCCTGGTTATCCAATACCAGCCGCAGCGGGATTAAGAGATTGTTCCGTCCGAACGTCAGCCGCGGCGGCAGGTTCTGCCAACCGCCGTAACCGCTGTAAAGCTCGGACAGGGTATGGACGATCTGCTCCTGGCGGAATTGTTCGTTGCCGCGCACATAGGTCTGGAATTGCCAGTTTAAGGCGGAGTGCATCAAAATGCTGGCCAGGACAATGCCGCCCAATGAAACCGCCATAATAATAATGATGACTTTTTTAAGAATCGCCGAGCGCATCCCGCGTTCCTCCAAATTTGTAGCCGACGCCGAATACGGTCTGAATGAACAACGGTTCATTGAGATCGGGCTCGATCTTTTGGCGGAGGTTCTTAATGTGGCTATCGACCGTCCGGTCATACCCTTCGAACGCATAACCCTGTACATGTTCCAATAGCTGCGCGCGGGTGAAGACCCGCCCCGGCGCCTGAGCCAATAAAAGCAGGATCTTGAATTCGGTGGGCGTCAGATTGACTTCTTCATTGCCTAACAGCACCTGATGCTGATCGGGAAGCACGGTCAGGCGGTTCTGATTGAAAGACAGATGCGTGGGACTGGGGCCGGTGGCCGGCTTCGCCCGGCGCAGGTGGGCCAGGACCCGGGCCACCAATTCGCGGGGGCTGAATGGTTTGATCAGGTAATCGTCGGCCCCGATATTCAGCCCGAAGATCCGCTCGTCTTCGGAGCTTTTGGCGGAGAGAATAATCACCGGAATGTCCGAGGTTTGGCGGACCCGAGCCAACACTTCCTCGCCGGGAAGGCCCGGAAGCATCAGATCGAGCACGATCAGATCCGGTTTGTTTTCTTTGGCCGCTTCCAAGGCTTTGAGGCCATCGGCCGCAGTGACCACCTCGAACCCTTCCTTCTCGAGATAGGCCCGGACGATCTGTTGAATCTTCAGTTCGTCTTCAACCACTAAAATGCATGACATGCCATCACCCCGCTTCAATAATTCGGTAAAGATGCCGCTAATCCTCTCAAAAAAAGACGGCATCCCAAAAAACACAATTTCTCCACAACTTGTCAATCTTCCAAAACAGCCTTCATCCTAGCCCGTTTTTTTAATGGTTAGCTTAGCCAAAACGAAGCGGCTTCCAATAGGATTTTTTATTTTAAATATCGAAACGAGCCTGACATTGTTTGGGGAGAGATGATTGTTCCTGGGCATCGATTAGATCGGTGTCAAACTTTCAGGGCAAGGCTCGTTTCAAAACGCTCCCACTTGACAGGCAGGAGCGGTTCCGCTATAGTTAAAAACAGGCTATCCCATGGGAGAGTGGTTGATGAATGGGCGACTGCCCCAATGTTTACCCGGGCTGCTCCGCGCAAGGTAAACGGCCGTTGCATTCCGATGCCGAGGTAAGTATCGGCTGCTCTCGTTTGTTTTTAAAGACTTCCTGAAACCATATTTGGGAAGTCTTTTTTCGCCTCTGAATCCGGACATGAACCGGAAGATCGTCTCGCCAAAGGTTTAGGCGATTTATTACTTGTGTTGCCGGGCTTTTCGTGCACTGTCTCACAGGGCTTGAACCAATCGCTTCTTGCAAACGGCGCAAAAAACCAGTCAACAAAGGAGTATTTTATGGAAGAACTCATCCCTTGGCTTGGATCGGTCGCTGAAAACTCGCCCCTTTTTTACCTGGGGTTGTTCGCGTTGGCGGCGATTAACGCTATTTTCCCGCCGATTCCCATCGAAGGACTGACGGTGCTCGGCGGATTTATGGCCGGCGACGGCCAGCTCCATTCCGCCTGGATCTGGCTGGCCACCGCCATGGGCATGGTCGTGGGCAATAGCGTGCTGTTTTTCTGCATCCAATCCAACCAGGAGTTTTTGTTGCGTTGGAAGGTTATTAACAAGCATCTGAACCGGGAAGTCTTGGATAAAGGCGCCGCGATGTTCAACCGCTACGGCCTGTGGGCGGTATTTATCAGCAAATTCGTGCCGTGGCTGACGTTTGGGTTAACATTTTATTTCGGCCTCTCCAAGATTCCGCTGTACCGCATCTTCCCGGCGCTGATCCTCTCCAACTTGGCCTATTTCGGCGGCCTGACGCTGCTCGGGAGATATGCCAAGGCGGAATTGGATCTCCTGCTCGGCTGGGTCCAACCCGGCTATGTCTGGCTGGCTTTGGCATGCCTTGCCGTGGCCGGCGTCCTTTGGAAATGGTGGTGGAGCAAACGGAAGAGGGGCGAGCCGTGACGACTCGCGCGACGGGGAAACGGGTGGTCGAGGTCCGACCATCTTGACATTTACGATTCGTCCGGGTATAATCGAATCATCCCATTGAAGGGGAGTAGCTCACGGCGCAGCCGGCCCTTGAAGCGTCAATACGGTGGCAGATCCCACCCGCTTCCTGGACAAGAGTGTTGAATCTTGGGAGCAAGACCTTCAGCAATACGAGAGTATTGTTGAAGGTCTTTTTTATTATCCGACCCAAGGATAAATCAAGACGGAAAGGAAAGGACGGGCAAAAAATGAACAATATGAAGGTTTTCTTGCTGATGTCGGTGCTGACCGCTATTTTGGTGGGGATCGGCAATGTTTTCGGAGGGCCCCGGGGCGCGCTGCTGTTTCTGCTGATCGCGCTGGGGATGAACTTCTTTAGTTATTGGTACAGCGATAAAATGGCCATCCGGATGACCGGAGCGCAGCCGCTGGAACCGCAGGAGGCGCCGGAGCTGTATGCCATGGTCCGCGAGCTAAGCGCCAAGGCAAAGCTACCTATGCCCCGGTTATACATGACCCCCGAGCGACAGCCCAATGCTTTCGCCACGGGCCGCAATCCCGAGCATTCAGCGGTGGCGGTCACCGCCGGTTTGGTTCAACTGTTGGAACGGGAGGAGATCGCGGGCGTGCTCGCGCACGAATTGGCGCATATTAAAAACCGGGATGTGCTCCTCGGCACCATCGCGGCCACTTTGGCGGGGGCGATCGGCCTGATCGCCAATGCCGCGCAGTGGGGGCTGATGTTTGGCGGCGCCCGGGGCGAGGGCGAAGAAGGCGGGAACCCGCTCGGGGGCATTCTGATGATCATCCTGATGCCGATCGCCGCCGCCATCATCCAGATGGCCATCTCCCGCTCCCGGGAATACCGGGCCGACGCGGTCGGGGCAGCCATCTGCGGCCGGCCGCTGGGACTGGCCAACGCCCTGACCAAGCTGGAACGGGTCGCCCAACAGGTCCCGGCCGATCTGACGCCGGCCACCGCCCACTTATTTATCGTCAATCCGTTGCGCGGTGAAAGCCTGGCCAATCTTTTCAGCACGCATCCGCCCATCAAGGAACGGGTAAAACGCCTGACCGAAATGGCGGAGCATTCCCATGCCAAAATTGCGGTTCAAGCCTGACGGCGGGTCATCCGGAAAGCCAAAGGCTTAACGTCGCTAAAACTGCCAAGCCCGCATCATCCGATGCGGGCTTGCGGTTGCGCGCCCGGCAATGCTTTGGTACGAAATAGCCGGGCTCAGCGGAAATAAATCAAGCTGATTAAAATGAAGGTGGGGATGAGGATGAGCCCGGAATAAAGCATGTACTGGAAGAAGTGCGGCACTTTCATGCCCTGTTCTTCGGCGATGGATTTGACCATAAAGTTGGGGCCGTTGCCGATGTAAGTGTTGGCGCCCATAAAGACCGCGCCGCAACTGATCGCCCGCAGCAGATCCACTCGGATCCCGGCCACGGTCGCCGCGCCGGCGGGCCCGGCCTGGGTGACGCTGGCCGCCAGGGACGAAAAGGTCAGATAGGTCGGGGCATTATCCAGGAATGAGCTGAGCCCGCCCGACAGCCAGAAAAACTGCCATGGTTTGGTGATGCCCAGCGAGGCGCCTTTTTGGGCCAGCAGCATCAACAGGGGCACCATCGTCACGAAGATCCCCGCGAACAGGACCGCCACTTCGATGATGGGATTGAAGGTGAACTGATTGTCGGACCGAACCTGTTTGGCGGTGAAGACCAGCGACAGGATGGTGGCGGCGACCATGATCAGCTCGCGGTAAGGCGTTTTGGCCCCGAACACCGCCAGAATGACCGCCAGCAAAAAAAGCAGGTTAATTGTACCCGTGATGCGCAGCGGTTCTTTGTGGGCGATATCCTGAACCAGATCGAGATAATTTTCTTTTTTGAAGGCCAGGCTATCCCAGATGAAAAAGACCGCCAGCACGATACCGAGCGTGGTCAACCATTCCGGAAAGAGGCCTAAGGTCCAGGTGAAAGGAACGCCCCGCAGATAACCCAGGAACAACGGGGGGTCGCCCAGCGGCGTCAAGCTGCCGCCGATATTGGAGACCAGGAAGATGAAGAAGACCGGGATATGCAAAGTATGCTTGCGCTCGCTGTTGGTGCGGAGCAAAGGCCGGATCAGCAGCATGCTGGCGCCGGTGGTTCCGATCAAGTTGGCAATGACCGCGCCGATGAATAAGAAAGCGGTATTTACGGCGGGGGTGGCCTTCAGATCCCCTTGCAGCAGGATGCCGCCGGAGATGATGAACAGCGAGGCCAGCAGGATAATGAACGACAGATAATCATGGAAGGTCGCCAGCAGTTCGGCAGGGAATTTTAACACCAAAAAAATAAAGACCGGCAAGCTGACGATAAACGCCACGATCCCCTTATGGCGGTTTTTCTCCCACCAGTGCGGAATCCACAGCGGCATAATCGCGATCAGCAATAAGATGATCACAAAAGGGATGCATACGGAGAACGGTATCGATGTAGACGACATAAACTTGAGCCTCCCTGTTTTAACCTAAATCCGACGCAAAGATATTTCCGCGCCGATGGCCAGTTTTCCTCTTTCGAATTTCAAATATCCCAATCCATGATGCCTTTCTTCGATCGTTCCCGCCCTGATTCAGAAGCGTTGCGCTAAACCCGGCGTTTTGCCGGGCAGGTTCAAAACGGCCGCAAGAGGCGCTTGATTCACAGCGGAAAGATCTTGATCCACAAAAGGAAGATCTTAATTCACAAAAGATCGATCTGGATCCGCAAAAGGAAGATCTTAATGATTATCAAGTTAGCTCCGCAATAAATACATAGGCATGATAGGGGTTAAATCAACCTCTCTCTTGCTCTCCCCGGCGGTATTCCATCCCTGGACCGCCGAGCTCGAACCGTCCTGGTTCCGGCCCGAATCGGGGAGAGTAACCGTCAATCTCCGCAGCCTAAAGACTTTTGGGCCCCAAGGCCCGGTGGTTTCCCTTCCCGATTCGGGAAGCCAGAGCCAGGATGGCTTAAGGGCAAGCGGCCAAGGATGGCAAAACGCGCAGCCCCAGAGCCAGGATGGCTTAAGCTTGTGGCGTCCATGGATGGACATCAGCCGCAAAGGGCCGAGGGTTAGGTCCAAACCCCCATCGTACCGGACGACGATTCATGATGCACTGTCCATGCGCTCCAAAGCCCTTGTTAACCAGTACGTTATCATGAACTAACACAACGCGTTACGCGTTAATTATGAAGCGTTTAGCAATCTAAGCGCTTATTTTTTCCCGTCATTCCCTAAAGGAAAGTTTTTTAAAAAAGGATTTCCAACGGAGAAACAGAAAATTACGTTCATTAGTGATCTTTGGCGATTTACCAAATTCTTGAGAGGAGCAGTATCATGGAACCGATTCGCTTGGGGATCATCGGCTGCGGGATCGCCGCGCGCATCCTGCATTGGCCGGCATTGCAAAAATCAGCGGAACAATTCAAGATTAGCGCGGTATGCAACCATACCGAGGCGAAAGCCAAGGATTTCGCGGCGCTGGTCGGCGGCGTCCCCTATTTTACCGACTATCAAAAACTGTTGGCAGACCCGGACATCGAGGCAGTCGCCGTTTTGCTGCCGGTCCATCTGAACGCCCAGGCGGTGCAGGACGCCGTGCGGGCCGGCAAACACGTCATGGTCGAAAAGCCGTTGGCCGCCAGCCTGGCGGAGGCGGAAGCCCTGGTGGAATTGGAGCGGCAATGCGCTCCGGTGACGATGGTGGCCGAGAATTACCGCTACCGCCGCCTCTTCGTCCAGGCCGGATCGCTTCTGCGCGACGGCCGGATCGGCGCGCCTTACGCGGTGTTCTGGGATTGTTTCAAACATATGACCACCGATAATCAGTACGCCAAAACCGAGTGGCGGATCCAACACCGTTATCCGGGCGGTTTCATTACCGATGGCGGGGTCCATAACATGGCGGCGTTGCGCGACCTGTTCGGATCGCTCCGGGTGACCGCCGCCTTCAGCCAATGTGTCAACCGGGCCATCGGCGAGCTGGATTCGCTGAGCTTCCAATTCAGCGCCGCCCAACCGTTTCAGGTTCAGGGCGTATTCAACAGCTTTTTCAGCGCCAACGGCTATCTCGAAGACCGCCTGGTGGTGCTGGGCAAGGAAGGTTGTTTGACCGTAGCCGACAATACCCTGACCGTGAAACGCGACGGGGTAACCGAGTATCAGCAGGAGTTCGAGGACGATATGGGGTACTACGAGGAATATCAGGATTTTTACCAGGCCATCCGGACCGGTTCGCCGGTCAAGAGTTCTTTCGCCGAAGCTTACGCCGACCTGCGCGTAATCATTGAGGCATTGGAGAAAGCCGCTCTTTAGCCGGAAGAATGATATCGGCATTCCGGGTGCGGAGCGCGCATTACATTTTGGATGAAATAAAGGAGGCACATTATGAAACTCGGTACATTCCGCCGTCAAAACGTTACGTTCATCGGCGTCCTGGACGTGGACGGAGCCGCGGCGGTCGATCTCGCCGCGGCGGCCGCCGCGACCCCGGGGTATCAAGAGGATCGGCAGCTTTTTTCCGACATGCGGACCACGTTGCCGGCCGTCGGCCGGATCGCCGGATTGCTCAAGGCTTGCCCGGCGCCGGAGCGGTTCAAATTCCCCTTATCCGAGCTTGAGGTGCTGGCGCCGATCGCCAATCCCAACAAGATCATCTGCATCGGTCTGAACTATCTGGATCACGCCATCGAATCCCACGCCGAGGTTCCGACCGAGCCGGTCGTCTTCACCAAGTTCCGGACCTCGATCACCGGCCCGAACCAGCCGATCCGGCTGCCGCGCATCTCCGACAGCGTGGATTACGAGGCGGAGCTGGCGGTGGTCATCGGCAAGACCGGCAAACGAATCGCGGAGGAAGCCGCCATGGACTACGTGGCCGGCTATACCGCATTTAACGATGTCAGCGCCCGCGACCTGCAGAGCCGGGGCGGCCAGTGGACCAAGGGCAAAGCGCTGGATAGCTTCGCGCCGCTCGGCCCGTATCTGGTCACCAAGGACGAGATCGCCGATCCGCACCAACTCTCCATCAAGCTGGAGTTGAACGGAAAGGTGATGCAGGACTCGTCGACCAGTCAGCTGATCTTCAAGATCCCGCAGCTGATCAGCTTCCTGTCCGAGCTGTTCACGCTGGAACCGGGCGATCTGATCGCCACCGGGACTCCGCCGGGCGTGGGCATGGCTCGCAAACCGCCGGTATTCCTGAAACCCGGCGATAATGTGAAGGTGATAATCGCCGGCGTCGGCGAGCTGGCCAATCCGGTGGTGGCCGACGTTTAAAGGGATACCGTCCGGTCAAAGCGGGAGCGGCGGCCCGGCGGTGTTTTCGGACGCCGGGGTCCGTTGCAGTTTGCGGTACTCGGACGGCGTCAACTTCATATAATGTTTGAAAGTCTGAATGAAATAGCTGAAATTTTCGAATCCGACGTCCATGGCGACGTCGGTTATTTTTTGGCCGCTGTCCGCCAGCAGTTGGGCGGCTTTCTGGATCCGGTAGGCATTGATGTAATCCACCGGCGTTTTGCGGACCATCTGCTTGAAGAAGCGGCAAAAATGGGCTTCGCTGACATTTTCCATGGTGGCCAGATCTTTGATGCTGATCTTTTGCGAATAGTGAGTCTGGATGTATTGCAGGATCGTCTTGATCCGCGCCAGTTGCTCCTGATGCGCTCCGGAATCGTTCCGGGCCGCCGCGCGCTCGCTGTTGGCGATCAGCAACGCGAGGATCTGGTAAAGGCGGGCTTTGATCAGCAACTCATAGGTGAAAGGCCTCGCCGCATTCAGCGCGATGATCGCCTCCAACTGGTCCAGGAGTTCCTTTTGCCAGGCCGTCCCGTTTGGGATCAGGGTCGGGGCGAGATACTCCTTGCGCAGCAGGGGCGCGACGAAGCGGTCCTGCAAATCGTCGTAGCCGGCGCCGGCCAGCAGATGCGGGTGGAAGACCAGGGCATAGAGCGTGCAGGGCGCGTTGCCCAACGGATAAGCGGCGTGCAGCTCCCGGCCGTTGATGAAGACTGCCTGGCCGGCGGCGGCTTCGAAATTGGCGGTATCGACCTGAAACAGCGCTTGCCCTTCGCGCACCAGGGTCAGTTCCAACTCGTCGTGCCAATGGCAGGTAAAGAGATGATCGCCGGTAACCTCCACCCGATAAACGCTGAGCGGAAACAGCGCGTCCCCGTGAACCCGGTTTTCAAATAAACTGCGATCCATGGCTGGATGAACCCTTCCTTCGCATGAAATATCATATCAAAATCATGATATAAACAATCCAAATCGTTAAAGAAATGATTCGGAAATATCAATATAATTATAGCGTAACAGTTGGCTCCCGACAACAGCGGGAGCATCGGCAATGTCACAAAGGAGAGGGAAGATGAAGTTATGAAATTTACCGATGGCTATTGGCACGTCCGGGAAGGCGTGACGCTTTACAATCCGGTCGAGGTGCGCGACGTAAAAGCCGGCGCCGATTCCCTGACGGTTTACGCCGCCTGCAAAATGGTCAAGCACCGGGGGGATACGCTGAACGCGCCGTTGCTCACCGTCGAATACAGCGCGCCGCTGCCGGAGGTGATCGGGGTCCGGATCGGGCACCATCGCGGCCGCCAACCGTCGGGGCCGGAATTCGCGTTGCGGCGCGAGGAGGTCGCGGTGGAGATCAGCAACGAGGCCGATCAGGCCACGTTGCGCAGCGGCAAGCTCCAAGTCACGGTGGGCAAGGGCGAGGGCTGGCGGGTCGATTTCCGCTATGACGGCCGGCGGCTCACCGGGACCGGTTACAAGAGCACCGCTTACATCCTGGAGGCCGGGCGCGGCGCTTTTGTCCGGGAACAACTCGATCTGGGCGTCGGCGAGTATGTCTACGGCCTGGGCGAGCGGTTCACGCCGTTCGTCAAAAACGGCCAAACCGTCGATATCTGGAACGAGGACGGCGGCACCAGCAGCGAGCAGGCTTATAAAAACATTCCGTTCTACATCACCAATCAGGGCTACGGCGTCCTGGTCAACCACCCGGAACGGGTCTCCTTCGAGGTCGCCGCGGAGAATGTCTCCAAGGTCCAGTTCAGCGTGGCCGGCGAATATCTGGAATATTATATCATCGGCGGCGCTTCCCTGAAGGAAGTCCTGCAGAACTACACCAAGCTGACCGGCAGACCGGCGCTGCCGCCGGCCTGGTCCTTCGGGCTCTGGCTGACCACCTCCTTCACCACCAGCTATGATGAGGCCACTGTCAACCGCTTCATCGACGGGATGATCGAGCGCGATCTGCCGTTGCATGTCTTCCATTTCGACTGCTTCTGGATGAAAGAGTATCAGTGGTGCGACTTCCGCTGGGATCCCGAGGTCTTCCCCGAGCCGGAGCCGATGCTGCGGCGGCTGAAGGCCAAAGGCTTGAAGATCTGCGTCTGGATCAATCCCTATATCGCCCAGAAATCCTACCTGTTCGACGAGGGAATGGCCCATGGCTATCTGGTGGAGACCCCGAGCGGCGACGTCTGGCAATGGGACCGCTGGCAGGCCGGGATGGGCCTGGTGGATTTCACCAATCCCGAGGCGACGCGCTGGTTCCAGGGCAAGCTGAAAGCGCTGCTCGACATGGGCGTCGACTGTTTCAAGACCGATTTCGGCGAACGGATCCCCACCGAGGTGGTTTACCATGACGGCTCGGATCCGCTCAAGATGCACAACTATTACACGTTCCTATATAACCGGGCCGTCTTCGAAGTGCTCGAGGCGACGCGCGGCAAAAACCAGGCGACTCTGTTCGCCCGCTCGGCCACGGTCGGCGGCCAGCAGTTCCCGGTGCACTGGGGCGGCGATTGCTCGGCCACTTATGAGTCGATGGCCGAGACGCTGCGCGGCGGCTTGTCGCTGGGCCTGAGCGGCTTCGGCTTCTGGTCCCACGATATCAGCGGCTTCGAAAAGACGGCGCCGCCCGATATCTATAAACGGTGGATCGCCTTCGGACTGCTGTCTTCCCACAGCCGGCTGCACGGCAACGAATCCTACCGGGTGCCCTGGCTGTTCGACGAGGAAGCCGTGGATGTGCTGCGGTTCTTCACCCATCTGAAATGCAGCCTGATGCCCTACCTGTTCGGCGCGGCGGTGGACGCCACCCGCACCGGCGTGCCGATGCTCCGGGCGATGGTGCTGGAGTTCGCCGAAGATCCGACCTGCAGCTTCCTGGACCGCCAGTATATGTTGGGCGATTCGCTGCTGGTGGCGCCGATCTTCAATCCCGAGGGCCGGGCGTCGTATTACCTGCCCGCCGGGACCTGGACCCACTTCCTGAGCGGCGCCAAGATTCAGGGCGGTTGCTGGCGCGAGGAGCAGCATGGTTATCAGAGCCTCCCGCTGCTGGCGCGGCCCAATTCGATCATCGCGGTGGGCGACAACCTGAAACAGCCCGATTATGATTACGCCGCCGGGGTGACCTTGCACCTGTTCGAATTGGCCGACGGCGCCACGGCCGCCACCACCGTTTATAACCCGGACGGCAGCGCCGAACTGACCGTCAGCGCCGCGCGTCAAGATGACACCATTACCATCACCGCCGAGGGCAGCGGCAAACCCTGGAGCCTGTTGTTGCGGGGCGTGGCCGCGGTCCATTCCGTGAGCGGCGGAACGAGCCAGGACGAAGCGCTGGGAACGAAGCTCGTTCCGGAAGCGGGGAGCCAACGTTTGGTAGTGCGCCTGTAAGCCAGCGGCAGAATGCTTCCTCTAACGGGAGGGGATTTCAATACAGGAAATCCCCTCTTTCATAGCGAATAGTCCAGGGTATCCCGAAATCATGGGGTCGAGCGGCGGGGTTCGCTCTCACTTCCCGGAGTCTTGCGGAGGCTTCTTCGCTGCTTGGTCCGCCTTCTTCGGGTGTTGATCTTGCTTTCCCAAACGTCGGGGCGGCAGGGACGGTTTGCGGAGAAGCGGGGATGGCTCTTGGGGAAACCGTTATGCGCTTTGGGGATGAAGGGACGCGCTTTCGAGCTGCTTCCCCAAGCCCTGAGGAAACAGGGATGGTTTTCAAAGCAGCAGGGACGGTTCTCCCAGAAGCAGTTACGGTCTTTGTAGATGCAGGGACGCTTCTTGAGGATGCTTCCCCAAGCCTTGAGGAAGTGGGGATGGTCTTTGGGGATGCAGGGATGGCTCCGTCCTATGAACGGACCATGACGTACCTTACAAGGACGAAGACCATACCTAACAAGGATCATCGCGTACCTAACACGGATGCGCCCGTCCTTTGAGGGGCAAAGGCCGTCCCTAACACGGACATATCCCATCCCTAAAGGGATGATGATTATTCCTAAAGGACCAAAGGCCATCCCTGACATGACAGTGAGGATCTCGGGATAAATGACGGGCCGGACAACTGGACCGAATGCGCGGGAAGCGAAGGAAACTGTTCTCCCGGTCCGGTTAGGATTTACCACAACGCTTTGAGAAGCCATGGGATAAAGTCTTTCGAAGCGGGAAAGTATTTCTCCCGCAGCGACTTTATCCCTTGCTTCGCTGAGCTTTTGTGAACGCCCCGGCCTTCGGGCGGGGTTTACCACAACGCTATGAGAAGCCATGGGATAAAGTCTTTCGAAGCGAGAAAGTATTTCTCCCGCAGCGACTTTATCCCTTGCTTCGCTGAGCTTTTGTGAATACCCTGGCCTTCGGCCAGGATTTACCACAACGCTTTGAGGAGGAAGTCATGAAAAAGATTTTGGTGACATACCAAATTCCCAGGTCGGGTTTGGCGGAACTGTTCGAGAAGTTTGAAGTGAGTTATCCGGATAAGCCGGCGCTGAGCCGCGCCGAGGTTTTAGCGGCCATCCCCGCTTATGACGCGTTGATTCCGCCGGGGGTCCAGGTGGACCGCGCCCTCCTGGACGCCGCCGCCAACCTGAAGCTCATCAGCAATTATGGCGCCGGTTATGACAATATCGATGTGGACTACTGCACGGCGAAAGGGATTTTGGTGACCAATATACCGGAAGCGGTGACCGAGTCCACGGCGGAAGTGGCGTTCGGACTGATGCTCGCCGTGATGCGCCGGATCCCCGAGCTCGACCGCAAGCTGCGGTTGCCCGCGAGGCTGGATTGGGGAGTCATGAGCCAACTGGGACATAACCTCTATGGCAAAACCCTCGGCATCATCGGCATGGGCCGGATCGGAATGGCCCTGGCCAAACGGGCCAGCGCCTTCGGGATGAAGATCGTTTATTCCAACCGCAAACCGTTGGCGCCGGCCAAGGAGGCGGAGGTCGCCGCGTCCTACGCCGAGCTCCGGGAGCTCTTGCAAAAGTCCGACGTGATCTCGATCCACGTGCCCTATTCACCGCAAACCCGGCACTTCATCGGGCCGGCGGAATTGGCGCTCTTGAAACCCACCGCTTATCTCATCAACACTTCGCGGGGGCCGGTGATCGACGAGGCCGCGCTGGTCCAATCGTTAAAGGCCGGCCGGATCGCCGGGGCCGGGCTGGATGTTTTCGAGAATGAGCCGGCGATTCCCCCGGAGTTAATGGCGCTGGATCAGGTGGTGCTGACGCCGCATATCGGCACCCGGACCATCGAGGCCCGGGAAGGGATGGCTCGGGCGGCCGCCCAAAATGTCCTGGACTTTTTCGCCGGAAAGCAGCCGGCTTTCATGGTCAATCCGGAGGTAATGTCCAGAAAGTAAGTCCGCCGCGGCAATTCCCGAGTGAATCGCAAGCCGCTGGTCCTAGCGGCTCCGGGATCGTTCGCCGGATGACACAATTTGGTCTTGACCCTGCGCAAGATGGAAAAAGGGATTTGGATTGGACCCCAGAAACTGTTAAGGATGTTAAGGAGCCTCGTCGGGCTCCTTCTTTGCAACTTTTTCCGGCCGGGGAAATATTGGCCGAGCAAGCGCAATTCGAGGAACGGGGAAACGATATGCCAATCAAAAAACAGCCGATACAGCGCTGGCGCCAGCGACTTTTCGGGAAGCTCTCCTTCACCCAGAAACTGATGCTGTTGTTTCTGTTTCTATCCTTGGTGCCGGTCACCGCGGTCCAGGTCATTCATTACTATAACACGGTCACGGTGATGGAGCGGAAGATCAAGGAATACGCCCGCATCAGCCTGGTCCAGACGGTGCGCAACATCCGCACCGAGCTCTCGTCCTACGAGGATCTGCTGTATCAGGTCGCCTATGACGACAGTTTCATCGAGCTGCTGGACCGGCTGAATGACAGCCATGATGCGCTCGCCCGCAACCAGCTGCAGTTGAAGCTGAACATCCTGTCGTACTCCAAGAAATGGATCGGCAGTCTGCTGGCGATCACCGACACCGGGGACTACGTGATCAGCATCGACCGGACCGGCCAGGATCTCAATCTCCGTTATTGGCAGTCCCAGGGCGATCTCACCCGGACGCCGCTTTACCGCAAAAGCATCGAGCTGTACGGGTCGAACGTCTGGGAAGGCACCCGGCGCTTGGGGGGAAGCGCGGACCATCCTTACGATTCGTTCTTTCTGAGCCGGCGCATTATCGATTTCAACACCAATACGCCGTTGGGCGTGGCGATCCTCAGCATCAACGAACCGCTGCTGGCCGAGACCTACCAGGATCAAAAGCGGGCGTTGCGGCAGGGGATCGACCAGACCTTCGTGGTGGATGGCGCCGGGACCATCATCTCGCACCCGCTCAAGCCGCTCATCGGCCGGAACCTGCGCGCCATTCTCCCGGCCCGGGCGGCCGGGGCGTTGTTGCGCGGCCCGGACCAGGAGGTGGCGGAGCTGAACGCCAAGATCGACAAGAAAGAAGTGATCGTTTACAGCGCCCCGATTCCCAAGACCGGCTGGCGGGTCGTCAACATCATCGACCGGAGCTATCTGCTGCGCGAGATCTATTTCAGCAAAAACCTGATGCTGCTGGTGGAGACCATCGCCGCGCTGTTGCTGCTGGGCATCGCCATCGGCGCTTCCAATAAGCTGACCGGGGCGGTGAAGCAGATCGTCCAGGCGATGCTGCGGGCCCAAAACGGCGATCTGACGGCCCGGGTGGCGGTCCATCAGACCCATGACGAATTCGCGACCATCGCCCGCAGCTTCAACAGCATGATGGAGAAGCTGGGCGCCCTGGTGGCAGAGGTCAAGCGGGTGACCCAGAAAGAGAAGGAGGCGGAGCTGAAAACCCTGGAAATGCAGATCAATCCGCATTTTCTCTATAACACGCTGGACTCGATCAACTGGATGGCCATTGAGAAGGGCGAATACGAGATCAGCGAGAGCCTGAAGCAGCTGGCGACCATTTTGCGCTACAGCATCTCCAACAGCAACCAGCTGGTCACGGTCGGCCAGGAGATGGAATGGCTCCAGAACTATCTGGCCCTGCAGCAATACCGGTTCTCCGACAAATTTTCGTATCAGATCGCCATCGAACCGGAGCTCCGGGAGGTCTGGATCCATAAGCTGCTATTTCAGCCGTTCATCGAAAACGCGATCATTCACGGACTGGCGGAACGGAAGCGCGGCGGGCTTCTGACCATTACCGGCCGCAGCCTGGATGAGCGGCGGATGCTCTTCGTCATCCGCGACAACGGCCAGGGAATGAGCCGCGCCAAACTGCGGCAGGTCTTCGAGAAGCGAGAAGCGGGCCAGGCGGGGATCGGCGTGATCAATGCCCTTACCCGGTTGGAGTTATATTACGGCGCGGATTACCGGCTGGACGTCCACAGCGAAGTCGGCGCGGGAACCGCGATCGAGCTGGTAATCCCCAAAGACGGAAAGGTGGGCGAGGACGATGCGAATTGTGGTGGTTGAGGATGAAGTCCGCACCCGGAACAGCATCATCAAGCTGATCGGCAAGATCAATCCCGGTTATCGAGTGGTGGGCGAGGCCGAGGACGGCGCCGCCGGGCTGGCCGTGATCGAGCGGACCGTCCCCGATCTGGTGATCACCGACATCAAGATGCCCAGAGTCGACGGCCTGGAGATGATCAAACGGCTCAAAACCGCTCGCCCGGAGCTGGCGAGCAAATTCATCATCCTGAGCGGTTACGCCGAATTCGCCTATGCGCAACAGGCGATGCGGCTGGGCCTGGCCGAGTACCTGCTGAAACCGATCACCGTGAAAGAGCTGGTGGCCTGCTTGCAAACCATGGAACGGGCCCTGGCGCGGGAGAAGGCCGCCGCCTCGTTGCCGGCGCTGCAGCTGGAAACGCCGGAGCGGCTTTTGGAGCGGGCGATCAGCGATCCCGCCAACGCGCCGGCTTATCTCGAACAATTGGAGCGCCAGCTGGGCGACGGAGCCCCGCCCCGGTCGGCGCTGGCGGTACTCCGCCTGGAACCGGATTTTCAAGCGACGGAGCGGGCCGATTTCCGGGCCATCGTCGCGGCCGCCGCAGCCACCGCGGCGCCGGAGATCCAGTCGGTCCTGGCCGAGCTGGCCTCCGGCAATGAGTGGGTTTTGTTTTTCCGGCAAAGCGCGGCCGGGGCCGGCGCGGCGTTACTGGAGCGGATCCGCGCCACGAACGCCGACCGCTGGACCGAGAATGTAGTAGCCGGTTATGTCGAGTTCGACGGCCTCGCGGCGCTTGGCCCGGCCTATCTGGAGATCAGTGCCGCTTTAAAATGGCACCTAGTCGCGGAGGCCATCGTCTATCCCGAGCGGCTGGCCGGTTTGACCCCGGTCAGACTGGTTTACCCCAAAGAGATCGAGGGCCGGATCGTCAACCGGATCGCGGCCGGCGATTTCGAGCCGCTGGGTGCCGACTTGGGAGATTTCTTTGCGGCGCTGCGCGCCGGTGCGTTCCACCCCGATGATGTCCGGGAGGCCGTCGCCCGGCTGGCCGGGGCGCTCCTCTATGCCATCCGCAACGAAGAGGCCGGGCGCGATGCGGAGATCAAGAGTACCCAGATCATCGGTCGGCTGGAACAAAGCCTTTGGCTGAGCCGCCAGCGGCAGGTGCTGGAGCGCTTGATCCGGCGGGCCGCCGAGCGGAGGCGGGCGGATCCCCATTACAGTTTGCTGGTGCGGAAGGCGCTGACGATCATCCATGAGGAGTACCAGAACGATTTGTCCCTGGATTATGTGGCGCACCGCCTGGCGATCACCCCGGAGTATCTGAGCGCGCTTTTTGCGCGGGAGACCGGCCGGAATTTCGTCACCTACCTCACCGAATGGCGAATCAACAAATCCAAGGAGTTGTTGCTCAGCCGCCAGTTTAAGATCTACGAGATCGCCAGGATGGTGGGCTATGCCGATGTCAAATACTATTGCAAAGTCTTCAAGAAAGTGACCGGTTATGCCACGGGGGATTACCTCAAAATCAAAGGGTAATCCCTTTCTTAATAAATAGCTAAGCTATATAAGTTGAAATAAATTTTTTGAATAAGTTTTTCCATCCGTAAGGCATGGCTGGAAAAAGACGAATCGCGGTATTCATTTCAACTTATGAATCAAGGAAATATGTTGCAATGATTCTGAAGGTA
>JAEXFN010000019.1 GCA_023400055.1 Bacillota bacterium | reverse complement strand
AGCTTGCTGAGTGACTGAAAGAGCTTGCTGAGTGACTGAAAGAGCTTGCTGAGTGACTGAAAGAGCTTGCTGAGTGACTGAAAGAGCTTGCTGAGTGACTGAAAGAGCTTGCTGAGTGACCACTTCCGGCCGTTTTGAACCTTCCCGGCAGCTTACGGGCGACCTGAAAAAGCACGCTCTTGGCTTTAAGATAACCACAGTTCCTTATTCAGGCGATCGACCGAAAGCACTTTGATTTCATTGCCGGAACAGGCCACAATCCCTTTATCGTCCAAATCCTGCAAGATGGGGTCGATGTTTTCCAGCGCCGCACCCAAGGTCTCCACCAGCAGCTCCTTATGGACCGGCGGATCGGCGCCGCCTTCGCCGTGCAGATAAACCAGCAGGTTCAGCAAACGGTATTTCAACGGATACAAGCCATCCTCGGCGCTCTTCTTGACCAGGCTGTAAAACTTATGGCAGAGCAGTTTATAAACATACAGGATGAAATTGACGTCTTGATGCGCCCATTGCAGATAAACAGCGCGGGGGATTTCGAGCACGGTTGAATCGCGGATGGCCTCCAACGTGCCGCAGTAGGGCAGACGCTCCAGGATTTCCACTTCGCCGAGGACCTCCCCGGGGTAGAGGATGGCGATGAAATACTTGGCGCCCAAGGGGTTGCAGTGATAAGACTTGAAGTTTCCCTGCAAAATAAAATAAGCCGCTTGCGGGGTCTCCCCTTGAAAGAAAAGAATTTCACCGGTTCTGACCTGTTTTATCACCAGTTGGCGGTAGATCTCCGGCGGGCAATCCCTGACCAGCTGTTGAAAGGCATCATTGTTCACGAGATCGTTCATCGCATCGGATCCTCCTACAACCATTATAAGAACGAATGAACGGTTTGAAAAGGTTTTATTTTCATTTCAGGGCCGGGATCCTTGCCGCCGGGCTCCGCTGCCTGGCCGGAAAGGCTGGCATCGAAATCGGTCGGATTTCGATCATGAAAAAACCCGTCTGGTCTCAATGAAAACAGCGCGACGGGCTCAGCGGATCGAGCGGGCCGGGCCCGTCGGCGGCGTCGGCTATTGCTTCGGCTTGCCGGATGGGTCGGGGACAGTCGGCGCCGGAGACTGGCGAGCGGCCGGAGTTTTCCGTTTGGCCAGCCATCGCAGTTTGCGGCCCAGGATGCCCGCTTGCCAGGCCCCTTTGGCCACTTGCCGCGGCAGCCAGCCGACTCCTTGCCAGAAGCGCAGAAAGAGCGGGATCAGCGCCGCGCTGAAATAAAGAAAGTAACAGGCCAATCCGATCAGGAGCGTCAGCCAAACGTAAACCCGTAATTCCAACCAGGTGCTCCAGTAGATCAAACAGCCGGTGATCACCAGGGCCAGCAGCCAAAAGAGCAGATCGCCCAGGAAATCGACGCAGAAGTTGGTGCGGATCCGGCAACGGAAGACCCGGTACAAATCAAAAAATCCGCCCAGCAGCATTCCGGTGGCGAAGAGAATCAGAAACGAACTGAATTGCAGATGCAAATATTCCATCCCGGTTTAAGCTCCTCCCCTAAGAGCTTATGCCCGCTTGGAGGTTTTTAGCACCGGCGGGACCGGCCGCGGTCATTCGGCTGCGGTGGCCGGGGGAGCCGTCAGGAAAAAAGCTTGCGGTTGGCCCACCAGAAAAGAATCAGCCAGCAAAGGAAGGACAGCCCGAACAGTATTTTCAGGCCGGCCCGCATCGACAGGGCGAGCTGCAGTTGCCCGGACAGACTGGTCCGGCGCAGCTCCTGCCAGGCGGCCAGGATCTTCGGGACATAGGCGCGGGTCTCGGCGTATTTGGGCGCCATCCCCGGCTGGACATTGGCCAATCCGGCGTTGTAGGCTTCCAGCGCCAGATCGACCCGGCCGTCGAACCGGTTCAGCAAGTCGCGGAAATAACGGGTTCCCACCCGGATATTGGCTTCCGGGGTGTAAATACAATTCTGCGGATCGCTGCACGGCTCGCCATAGGCGTGGTCGCCGGTACAGGTGGAATGGCTGTAATCGCGCCAGACCTCGGGCATGATCTGCATCAGGCCGCGGGCGCCCGCCTTGGAGACGGCGTGGGGGTTGAAGTTGCTTTCGGCTTTGATGATCGAATAAACCAGATTGGGGTCGAGTTTGTTTTGGACCGCATATTGATTGATCAGTCCGATCACCGGCTGAAAGTCGCCGGCCAAGCGGTCCTCGCTCCGGGAAGGGTTGGCCAACATTTGCAGAGTTTTATCGGCGGGCCGGTCGATCATCAGCAGGCCGATCCCGGTCAGGAGCATCAACAGCGAGGTCAGCAAGAAAAAAGAGAATAACCAGCCCCGGTCGAGATTTCTTTTGGCCTGGAAAGAATCCAAAAGAAGCACGAATGGGCTGCTCACCAACTTGACCAATAATAGAAAGAACCGGACGAAACTCCCCCGGGAACGCCTTTTACGGCGCCGGGCGGCAGCGGAAACGGCTGGCATCTTGTCACCTCAAAATCATGTATTCGCTGCCAGGACCGGAACTCCTGCCGCCGGCCTGTTAACGATGGTCATTTCATTAAATTGCTGAAGAAGCCCTTGCCCTTCTTGGATAACTCGTCGCCGACGTAGGCCAACGAGTAAAACTCGCCATCCAGCAGCACTTTCCCCTGGTCAAGGTTCAGCTGTTGCACATGGAGCCGTTCTCCCTTAATCTCCAGCACGCCCTTGGAGGTCTCAAGAATGATCTTATCCTCGTCAAAGCTACCCATATTGATGACGCCATCCACTCCCAGCAGGTTGCGGTTGCTCAAGGTCAGCTGATGCGGCGTTTCCGGTAATTTTTTCTTTTCGTCCACGGCGATCCCTCCCGTGATAATATTTATGCGGGCCGGCCAAGATTTACAACCATTCGCAGCGGTACGACTCAACTTGCCTCGGGTTGCAAAATTCCATCGCAGCGGTCCGCCGCTCAAACCGCATGGTATGAGACACAAAAGAAGGGCTGCCCGATTTGGAAGCAGCCCGGAAAGAGGTTTGCGAAAGAAGCGGCAACTAGAGGCGACGACCTGATTTCATCCCCTGAAATGTCGTTGCTACTCCTTGACCGCACCCGCGGTCAAGCCTTTGATAATATGTTTTTGGACGGCGAAAGTAAAGATGACCACCGGAATCGTCATGATCGATGCGACCGCGCCGAGTTGACCCCAGAGGACTCCTTCCTCGACGCGCACCCGCGAGGCGATGACCGGAAGCGTGACCGCCTGGAATGTAGTCAGTGGCAAGGCAAAGATCAGATCGTTCCAGGCCAGCACGAAACCGAAAATTGCGGTAGCCGCCAGCCCGGGCGCGGTCAACGGCAGGATAATCTTCCGGAAGGCGGCGAGCTTGGTACAGCCGTCGACCATGGCCGCTTCCTCCAGTTGAAAGGGCAAATCTAAAAAGAAACTGTACATCATCCAGGTAGCCAGGGGAATGTTCAAGGCGGTATAAGGAACGATCAACGCCACTAACGAATCGAGCAACCGGAATGAGTGCATGATTTGAAATACCGGAATCACCAGAACGATGGGCGGAAGCATCCTCGCTCCCAAAATCGCGAGCATCAAGATGTTCCCGCCTTTGGGACGCAGCCGGGCCAGGCTATAGCCGGCCAGACAGGCAATGGCTAGTGAAATGGCGGTGCTGCTGACGGTAACGACCGCCGAGTTCCAGAACGGCTTCAGCATCGAGCCGCCGGATTCGCTTCTTAAGCCGCGAACGAGCAGATCAAGATAGTTCTTGAAGGTCGGCTTAAAAATGAACAGCGGAGGATAGGCCAGCGTGTCCAAGTCATTCTTGAAACTGGTCAGAAATATCCATATCAGCGGCAAAACCGTGAATATCACAATAAAACACAATCCGAAACAAAACAAGATTTTCAGAGGCAAAGGCCGAGTCGTTGCAGAATTGCTCATGAGATCGCCTCCCGCTTGAACAGCCGCATGTAAATGATGGTAATTACGATGGTCATGATAACCAGCAGCCAAGAAAGGGCCGCGGCTTCCCCGAATTGATAATACCGGAAAGCGGTGCGATAGATATCGACGCCGACGACCAGGGTCTTATCGGACGGTCCCCCGGCGGTTAACACCCAAACCGGCGTAAAAACCCGCAAGGTGAACATGGTTCGAAATACGGCGGCAACCATAATGATCGGTTTTAATAAGGGCAGGACGATATCTTGAAATTGCCGCCAGCCGCTCGCCCCATCCACCGTAGAAGCCTCGAGCGTGTCCTTGGGCAAAGATTGTAAACCGGCCAGGACGATCAGGGTAACGAAGGGCGTATGTTGCCAAATCTCGACCAGCATTACCGAGAACATGGCAAATTGCGGCCCGAGCCAGATTTGTTTGGCGATGCCGAACAGCGATAACAGGTAATTCAGCAGCCCCAGATCGGAATTGTATAAAAGACGCCAGCTTAATGCGGCGACTACCTCGGAAACCATGATCGGGATCAGGATCAAGGTCCGGCAGATTCGGTTGCCCCAAAAGGAGACATTCAGGAACAAAGCGAATATTGTTCCGAAGAATACTTCCAGCAGAACGGTGCATCCCGCGAAATATAGAGTCAGAAGCAAGGATTGCCGCGCGGTCGAATCATTTAAAATTTTCCAGTAATTTGTTAAACCGATAAAGCCATTTTGATAGGGGTGAAGCATGTCGAAACGAAATAAACTTAAGATCAAACTATAGATGAGCGGGAAGATTAAAATCAGGATCAATACCAACAGGGCGGGAGTCAGCAATCCGTAAGCAAAGAGATTATCCTTTGACAAAAAGCGGTCGCTCTTTATACGTGATTTGGCCTTTGGCATCTGCGAAGAGGTTGGCATCAATTTATACACCTCAATTCAAATTAGCAAGACAAGCAGAGGGAAGCAAAGGGACGGCCGTCCCTTTGCTTTGGGCTTATTTCTTATTCAAAAATTGATTGACATTTTTCTCAGCATCTGCTAAAGCTTCTTTGACGGTTTTGACGCCGTTAACCGCCGCCGATAATTCGGCCGCCAGCTCATCTTCGATATTGGTCCACATCGGCACTCCCGGACGGTTCTGGGAGTTGCTCAATGCTTGCAAAAGTTCCGGGCCCGCCGGAAATACGTTGAGGAACTTGGGATTGCTGTAAACCGATTTTACAGTCGGCGCATTGGTATTTTCGACGGCGAGCCGCAGCTGTTCTTCGGGACTGGTGATGAATTGGATGAACTTCAAGGCCGCCTCTTTATGACGGCTCATTTTGGCGACGCCAAAACCCCAACCCGAAAGCTCAGTAATTCCTTTCTTAAGATGGGTGCTCGAATCATAAGGAATGGTCCCCGAAATGGCCAGCTTTCCGGCGACTTTGGACTTGCCGGGATCGTTCATCGCCAGGAAATTGGGGGAATAGGTGATCGCCATGGCCGCTAGCCCTTGCTGCATCGCGGCGATTACTCCGTCGTGCTCATAGGAGATGGCGCCGGGCGGCACCACGCCGTGCTTGCGATAAAGATCCACCAAGAACTGGGTGGCCTTTTGGCCGGCTTTATCGTTGAACGCCGCCTTGGTCATGGCTTTATTCAGAATATGTCCGTTAAAACTGTACAGGAAAGGGGTCCATTGCGCTACCAAGAAATTGCCTTGTTGCAAGGCCGGCGCAAAACCGTAGACGCCGTCTTTGGTCAATTTCTTAGCGGTATCCAGAAATTCGTCCCAGGTTTTGGGCGGTTGCAGATTGGCTTTTTGGAATAAGTCTTTGCGGTACATTAAGACCCAGCCGCCGATCCGGACGGGCAAGGCGTAAAGTTCTTTCTGCTTGCCATACCGGAAGAAATCCACCATCGAAGGGACAAAACGCTCCAAATCGGCCTCCTTCAGTTTCAAGGGCATGAGATAGTTATTTAGCTCGGCGACCCAAATCTGCCCGTCGACACTGATAACATCGAGACTGCCGGTATTACTTAACATTTCGAGGAGTTGTTTTTCACGGACTTCGGCATAGGAGTACTGAACCATTTTGACGTCAATTCCGGTGGCTTCCGAAAAATGATTGGCCGCGGCCTGGAAGGTGCGTCCCGATCCTCCGGCCGAGACAATCACGGAGATCGTTTCTTTCCCGAAAATGAGGGGCGAACCGATGAGCGAGAAACAGAATAGGGCGAGTACGGCAAGCTTGAATAAAGAGCGTTTCATCATAATACCTCCCTTTTTTATTTTATTTTGGAATTCGACTTCCGCGGCGGATTCTCGGCGGGAACGGGCCCGCAACGGCCGGTAAATTGGCAATATAATTACAATAATGTTACAGGGATGTTAATCGAGATTTACTACGGACCACCACTGAAAACCTTTAGGAATTTGAATCCACGCGTTTTCTCGAAAAGAATGCCTAACTTTTTACTGTATGAACCCGAACCGGTCTTCCCGCGCTTTTTTATCGCTGATGCAACAGAAGCGCTCCCTGATCGGAGGTTCGGTCGTCTAATTCTAAGAATCCGGTTAGATCCGGACTGCTCGGACTCATTGGGGCCGCCGCGGAAGTCGAATGGATATCACCATTTTTCGATGGCGAATACTTGGGACGGGAATCCGCCCTGGTGGCTGGCTGGCATGGCGCAAATGGCCATCGTGAAACGATCTTTGCGAATATTTTTCATGTTGACAGTCCATTCCACGATGGGAATGTCATTTTTATGCAAGAAATAATGAATCTTGTTGGGCGTGTATTTAATCACCGGCGTGCTGGGCATGGGATCGCTCTTTTCGGCCGCGAAATCCAGCACTAATGCGCGGATCCCCTTGTCAACCAGCCATTTGGCGGCATCCGGCGAGAGACCGGGGGTTTTTCCGGGGGCGGAACCATAGAAATACCAATCGGTAATATCGGCGCGCAAGACGCAGATATCGCCCCGTTTGAGTCCCGGATCGACCCGGCGCAGATGGGTGTAATCGATCTGCTGCAAGGGCCCGACTTCTTCCGACAAGTCGAGGAGACAGGCTTCGCTGACCAGGCGATCTTTAGGAATCCGTACGTAACGGCGCATGACTTCATCGGGCACGCCGTGCCGGCCCCAAGGGTCGAAAAAGGCGCATTCGATATGGGTGCCGGTGCCATGGCCGTATTCGATATACATCTCCCGGCCGAAGGGTTTGCCGCTCGGATCCAGGAAACGGAACGGTGTCAGGCGGGCGGCTTTTTGGGTCATTCCCTGATCTTCGCGGGGCTCGATCCTTCCCGGCCAGGGATTGGGATAATCGCCGATATCGTTCAGTGCTATGTTGGATTCCGGCAGCACAAAAGGATGGCTGTCGTCGGTCTCCAATTGCGGATAGGTATCCAGCGAGTGGCTGCAATCGATAAAATCAGTCGGCTCATTCATGTTCACCGCAAACACCCGGGCCGGGCCGCCCAAAACCCAACGGATCGGCAGCGGGATTCCAACAATCGCCAAATCATGTTCGGGTTGAATCGCGTCTAAATTGCAAAGGTCATCAATCACGACGATCCCCGAATGATTCAAAATCCCATAAACATCATCATCGGCCCGGCCGGCGTAGCGCGGATCGACGGTTCGCAGATCGGTTCCCAGCACCCGGATCCCCAAGGTCGTCAACCATTGGGCGGCTTCCGGCGCCAGGGTGGGCGACTGGGTGAAATATTCGGCGGTCGGCCGTTGCGGTCTCCTTTTGCTATAGTCGGTCCGCAAAAACAAGATTCGCGTCGGCACCGGACTGCCGACCGCCGCTTTCAAACGCTGCGCCGAAATGACTTCGCCCGCGGCCACTCCGGTCATGTCGACCAGAGTGAATGCGCCGGTCAAGTCTTCGGGCGACAACTCCGCCAAATATTGGGCTCCCCATAGTTCGCCCTCGTTTTGATTTTCAAAGGTTGCGTAAGTGGTATACGGTTTGGTGGTTAACAGCCCTTTGCTGAAAATTTCACCCGGCTGAATCCCGGACATGGACGTGCTGACCCGATAATAGCTTAAAACATCGGCGAGGGTCCGTTCTTCATTCAGCGGCTCATGGAGAATGGGGGGACCGGGACGGTATCCCATTACCGGGCGGATTACGCCTTCGCCGTTGCCCACCGGGGCGGGATAGGGCTTAAAAGTTAAGTCGACTCCTCGATACATTTTGTGACCTCCTGCTTTGTGTTTATTTGGACTGGAAGAATTTAAAGCAGCGGTTCCGTTTGCCCGGGTGAGCGCCGCTGAAATTCTCCCAAATTTGTGATTCTGGGCTCACGAATTGGACGCTGCCAGCATGGCGTCGGCCGTATATAAATCCGTGACCAAGCTGACCGGGATGCCGGTGCGCGACAAACCGAGCAGCGATTGCACTTTATCGAGGCCCCCGGCGGTAACGACGATCTGCTTCACTTTCTTCAAAGATTCCAAGGGGATCGCATTGACCTGCTTATAAAGTTTGGGTTTGAAGAAAGTGCCATGGCTATCGTAGAAATGGCCCACAATATCGCCGACCGCTCCTTCCGCCCGAATCTCCTCAATATCCTGGCTGGAAATCTGTCCCGCCACAACATAGGAGCTTTGCAGCGAACAGTTTCCGATACTCATCAGCGCCAAATCGCAGCGATCCCACAGTTCTTGCAATCCGTCGTGAATATGCTGAGCCAACAACGCTTCCTTAATTTCCAGGCTGTCGACAAAAGCCGGTCCGGAAAAATAGATGCCCTCGGCATTGAAACGGTGGCTGATCAGGTGCACCAAATCGTAGGGGTTGGCATTCGAACTGGTCCCAAACCCGCCGAGCAGCTGAACCACTTTGGAATTTAACAAATTCTTCTGAGGCAAATGGCGCACCACATAGCCGATGGTTTTACCCAGCGCAATACCCACGATCATGTTGTCCCGCAGCAGGGAATCGATATAAAGAGCGGTGCTCCGCCCCAAAAAGTCCAATAACAATTCACCCTGAAAGGTCTTGGCCGAAAGGTTCTCGTCCGGAGGGTAGGTAACGAAGACGTTTTTGAAATGGAAACGTTTTTTGAGTTCCGCCTCCAGATGCGGTTCATTGTTGATTGGCAAATGGATCCGGATTTCGACCAAACCGTCTTCTTCGGCTTTTTTAAGCATCCGCGAGATGGTCATCTTCGAGACGCCGAAACGGTTGGCGATCTGTTGCTGGGTCATGTTGCGCTGATAATATAAATGAACAACCTGCGTGATCATATCCAATGCGGTCCAACTCCCATCGTGTTAAATGTAACATTAAATGTTCTTATTAACTATATTGTAAATTGATCGGCAGTGTGTGTCAAGATGTCCTGTTAATATTTTAGTAACAAAAAATAAAGCAATAAAAAAAAGACGAATTTTTCCGTCCTTTAATCATTCCGGCGATTTTATATAAAAGTTAGCCAATAAAGTAGGTTAATCAAAAATCTGCCAAAAAATTCAATTCGACTTCGCTATCGGGTTTCTAAGAATACGATGGGACTGGATTCCCGGCCGAACGTCGCCCGCTTGGAGCGGGGTGGATTACCCTAGCGGTTCATTCGATTGGCGCGGGGGATCGACAAAGCGGTTCAGTAAATGCCGTTCATCCGCTCAACTCCATAAACTCAGCCCCGCTTCCTCGGCCGTGCCCGAATGGAATCCTCGTGTCAGGTATGGCCTTTGGTACTGCAAGGATGAGACAGTTGCTTGTAAGGGATCATCTCATCCTTGCTTTCCCAAACCTTGGGAGAGGATTCCCAAGTCTCGGGAAAGCATTCCCAACTCTTGAGCAAACTGTCCCAAACCTTGGGAATGCCTTCCCATCCTTCGGGCAAACTGTCTCAAGTCATGGGGATGCTTTCCCGGCCTTTGAGAGAACCGTCCCACGCCTCGGACGAGAATGACCGGGGTCTGGGAAAGCTCTTTCGAACCTCGGGAAAGGTTGCCCCGGACCCGGGGCAATTTTAGGCCGTGAAACTTATTCCTGCCCGGGCCGCGGGTCTACCAAATCTTATCGATATGCGCTTTCGGATAGTAATATTTCACGATATCCTGCGGCGACTTGTTCTGGCGGGCCAAGGCGTTGGCGCCCCACTGGCAGAGTCCGACGCCGTGGCCGAAGCCCCTGCCCTTGACGAGCACCTGTCCGTTGTGGACCGCGATGTCGGTCAGCCAGATGGAACGCATCTGCTCCGGGCCGACATTGACCCGGAAATCGGCTCCCGGCAGCTCCGCCGTTCCCTTGGAACCGCTGAAACGGAGCATTACCGCCCGGTTATGGGCTTTTTGGAGGACCTCCAGCTTTTGGACGGTTCCGACCGGTTTTTGACCGAGCTTTTGCAAAGTCTGGTTGATCTGTTCGCTGGACAAGGTGGTCTGCCAATAAAGTTCGCTCTTGGGAATGACCTTGGCCTCGGGGCAGCTTACCGATTCCATGTAAGGCGGTTCCGGTTCCTTATAGGCCAAACCTTCCTTGGCCAAGGCCGTCTCCCCGCCGCAGCTGGCGGAGTACCAACCCTTGATGTAGTGGCCCTGATAGGTCAGGACCTGTCCCTTGGTCATCTGGACCGCCTTGCGGATCGCCGGCGTGATATTCTTGGCGTTATAGGCCTGGGCTTCTTTCTCATTGGTCGAGATGTCGGTGCCGTGCAAGGCCCGGGTACCGCCGCGGGAGAGAAACTCCATGGTAAAAGTGCGGGCGATGATCGCTTGCGCGGCATAGGCGTTCACCGGCCAACCCGGTTTCATTTCGCCGGCGACCACGCCGACCAGATATTCATCGATATCCATCTTCTTTTTGGCGCCGCTGTCGGCCATATAAACCGAGATTATCGGCGGTTTTCCGAAATGAGTCACAATGTTTTTGATTAGCGTCCCCTCTTTACCGGGGCAGCCGGCGGTGAAAAACACCGCTCCTAACAACAATACCGTAATTACCAGGCATGAAACGAATTTACTTCGCATGGAATCTCCTCCCTTACCGTGATCGCTTCTAGCATCTCATCTCCGGTTGATTTTATACCGGCCGCTTTCGCCGGAGCCATATGGACGGACCTTTCTACAATGTGGATCATTGGCGCCGGATATGCGCCCCGCCCTTTGCGGCGCGTCGCTGACCGATGGGGCAAGATTGCCTTGGGCCAGGAGTACATTCCCTGAAAATGGCCGTCAATTGGGATACTTCTTCTTTTTGGATAAGCAAAGATTTAATACCGGACGAATATTCCCATAAATTACAAAAATATTTTAAAAAATCATGAATTTCTAATGGATAAGTCCAGAAACAGGCAAATTATCATGTCTTTCTACCGTATGGTAATTTTGTTCTACAATGTGGAATATTTCATATTATCGCAGTCAAATTCCAGAAATCAGAGTAATATTTAGATATCGAGAACTTCTGCGATCGATGTAGTTCAGCTCAAAAATTTTGATTTGGGGAACTTGTTGAACTTATGAATCGCGGAAAGTGGAAATTGTTGAACGGATTGAATGGATACATCTTTGGTTCAACAGCGAGAGTTCATTTCATGGAGGCTGATTACGATGCAGGTTGCGGAGATTGTGGTCAAGATTTTGGAAAGCGAGGGGATCGAAGCCGCCTTCGGAATTCCCGGGGCAGCCATTAATCCGGTTTATAAATACTTGAAGGGCTCGGCGATCCGGCACTATATCGCCAGGCATGAAGAGGGAGCGATCCATGCGGCGGACGGATTTTTCCGGGCCTCGGGCCGAATGGCCCTGGCGATTTGCACTTCCGGTCCGGGCGCTACCAACTTCGTGACCGGGTTATATACGGCGCAAGCCGATTCGATCCCGTTGATAGCCATCACTGGGCAGGCGGCCTCGACATTGTTTGGCAAAGAACCGTTTCAATGCGTGGATATCGCAACCATCGCCAAGCCGGTGGCCAAGGCCACTTGGTGCATTACCGATCCGGCGGATGCGCCGCGGATTATGCGGGAAGCTTTCCGGGTCGCTCGTTCCGGCCGGCCCGGCCCGGTCTTGATCGATCTGCCGCTCGATGTGCAACTGGCCGAGGTCGATTATGATCCGGCGGCGGACCGGCCGCTGCCCTGGTCCAAACCGGCTCCCGATCCGGTCCAGATCGGCAAAGCCCTGGATCTCATCGCCCAAAGCCAAAACCCGGTTTTGATTCTCGGCGGCGGCGTCATCCTGGCGGAAGCGGCGGCCGAGTTCCGGGAGCTGGCGGAATACTTGACGATTCCGGTAATCACGACCTATATGGGTATGGGTGGATTGCCCACCGATCATCCGCTCTATGCCGGCCATGCCGGAATTCAGGTGGGGCAGCCCATCGGCAACGAAATCCTCCTGGGATCGGATCTGGTCATCGGAGTGGGCTGCCGGTTTACGGACCGCCATACCGGCAAGCTCGATACCTATATCAAAGGACGCAAGTTTATCCATATCGATATCGAACCGGCCCAGATCGGCAACGTGGTGCCGACCGAGGTCGGGATCGTGTCCGATGCCAAGCTGGCGTTGGTCGCCCTGCTGCATGAGGCCAAGCGGCGCGGCCTGCACGGCAGTCCGGCGCCGCGGGTCGCCGCGCTCCCCGAACGCCGGGCGGAATTGGCCCGGAAAACCGCTTACGATGATTTTCCGATCAAGCCGCAACGGGTCTACGAAGCGATCAATGAGTTTTTCCCGGCCAATACCATGTTTACCACCGGTTGCGGCTTGACGCAGATCTGGTCCGGCCAATTCCAGGAAGTCGATCACCCCAGGCGTTACTTGCCTTCCGGCGGCGCGGGGACGCTCGGCTACGAACTTCCGGCGGCCATCGGCGCCAAGATCGCCTGCCCCGCCGATCCGGCGGTGGTGGTCGTCGGCGATGCGGGCCTGCTCTTTATGGTCGAGGAGCTGGCCATGGCCGGACAGCATCAAATCCCGATCATCGTGATCGTGATTAATAACGGCTATTTGAGCCTGATCCGCCAGAATCAGAAGTATGCTTACGGTTATGAGTACGGAGTCAGCCTCTGGTATAACGATAAAGGCATTTACCCGGATAACGTGAAGATCGCCGAAGGCTTCGGGGCCGAAGCCGAACGAGTAATGAAAGCCGAAGAACTAAGTGCCGCTTTTGAGCGAGCCCTGAAGTCCAAAGTACCGTATCTCATCGACGTGGTGGTCGAACGGGAAACCGATTGCTCCATGGGCAACAGCATCGACGCGGTGCGGGAGTTTGTATGAGGCTATCGTTAATGTTTCGCCGTTATCAATTGCAAAAAGGGGCTGACTGTCTTGGAAGGCAAAATCTTGAGTGCCGCGCAGCTTGATACAGTGGCAAATTTACCTGTTTTGGCGCCGGATATAATTTCATCTCCGGTTATCATTCAATCCATCGAATTGCTTTATAACGGTCAGTTTTATGTGGTACGCACCCGTTCCAGCGATGGGGCGGAGGGGATCGCAGTCACGAATGATAAAGCGGCTTATTTGTATCCGATACTGAAACAACAGGTAATACCCTATTTTATCGACCGAGATGCCCGCGATTTGGAGGCATTAATCGAGGGCGTTTTTGTCGTAAACAATAATTATAAACTGGCGGGACTCGCTCTCTGGTGCTGCATTGCCTGGGTGGAATTCAGCATCTTGGATTTACTGGGGCGAATCGCCAAAAAGCCGGTGGGAGAACTCTTGGGTAAGGTTATCCGATCGGAGATTCCGATTTATGTCGCCAGCGGCCGCCGGGATACTGCTCCTGAGCAGGAAGTAGCGATTTTACAACAACGGATGGCGGAAACCGGCGCTCGGGCCGTCAAATTTAAAGTAGGCGGCAGGATGAGTAAAAATCTCGATTCGATGACGGGCCGAACGGAAGGGTTGATCCGCTTGGCCCGGAAGACTCTCGGCGATGAGGTTATTATACACGCCGACGGGAATGGCTCTTATGATCCGCCGAAGGCAATCGAGATCGGGAGAATGTTGGAAGAGATTGACGCTTATTTTTACGAAGAACCTTGTCCCTTCGATCATTTGGAAGATACCAAGGCGGTTGCCGATGCGTTAAAAATCCCGATCGCCGGCGGTGAACAGGAAACCAGTCTGCGTCGCTTTCGCTGGATGATTTTGAATGATGCAGTGCAAACTGTTCAACCGGATCTCCATTATAACGGCGGCATGATCCGGACCATCCGGGTCGCCCGGATGGCGGCGGCGGCGGGAAAACCGATTACATTGCATATTTCCAGCGGCCTCTGTTATCTGCAGATGTTGCATTTCGCTTCGATCACTCCAAATATCGGAGCGTTTCAAGAATTTAAGACCGGGATCGAGGAGACGGGAGCGTTTTTCGATCCGCCATTACGGGCCAAGGATGGCAAAGTCAGCGTTCCGGACCGTCCTGGCTGGGGGTTCGCGGATACAGAACAGTTGCTGAAAGACGCGCGTTTGGTTTGAAGCGGACTTTAAGATGGAATTCATTTTTAAAGCATTACTGGAGGCAAACAATGGCGGGCCAAAGACTGGCAGGATCACAATCGGAGCCAAATTGGACTCTAGACGACGTAAAGAAAAAAGCAGTACCGTATCTCTTTTTAACTCCTGTGTTTTTACTTATTTTGATATTTTTGCTGTATCCGTTTTGCAATGTATTCTATTATAGTTTTCAAAATTATAATCCACTCATGCCGTATTCGAACCGGTTTGTTGGCTTTCAAAATTTTGTCACTATTTTTACGAAAGATCCCCTTTTTTACAGTTCGTTGCTAATCTCGGGCATTTGGGTATTTAGTCAGGTTGTGCTCCAATTATTCATTGGATTGGTAACGGCGTTAGTTTTAAATCACAAGTTCAGAGGAAGGAGCTTAATAAGAGGTCTGCTGTTTACCCCTTGGGCGATCTCCGGAGTCATCGTGGCCATCATGTGGTCCATGATCTATAACGAACACTTTGGGCTCTTGAATGACTTATTGTTGAAATCAGGATTGATTCAACATAAGAATGCCTGGGTTTCCAATCCTCAGACAGCTTTATTCGCGGTGATGCTCGCCGAACTGTGGCGGGGCATTCCGTTTTTCGCGATTTCACTACTTTCTGCTTTGCAACTGATTCCGGATGAGTTATACGAATCATGTTCGATGGACGGAGGAGGCAGGGTTGTTGCTTTTTTCCATATAACCCTGGCTTATTTGAAGGAAACGATAATTCTGACAACATTGCTGAGAGCAGTCTGGGAATTTAAATCGGTGGATATCATTTATAATCTGACTTCCGGTGGCCCGATTAACGCTACTACAACTTTGAGCATGTACATGGCGGATCAGGCGATTAAGCTCAATAATTTTGGTTATGGTTCTGCTATCTCAGTTATTTCGTTTGGCTTCCTGTTGATTTTCGCCCTATTTTACTTGAAATTGGGCGGCTTGGGAGGCGAGCGGTCATGACCAATAGCAATATTCGAACCAAAATAGTCAATTTATGCTGTATTTATTTGCCGCTTTTGGTCTTGATGGTATTTACACTGACGCCGTTTTACTGGTTACTGAATACCTCGCTCAAGCAAGAGGGCAATATTATTAAAGTGCCGATTCAATATTGGCCTAAGCCAGCTACAATCGATAATTTTATCAATATGTGGCATGATATGAATTTTTCTAAGTATTTCTTTAACAGTTTATTGATCAGTACCTCGGTAATGGTTATTGTGGTTGTTTTCACCTTACTTTCGGGATATGCTTTGTGCCGGTTCAATTTTAAAGGGAAAAAGTTGGCATTGTTGATTTTATTGTCAACTCAGTTTTTCGGCGGTCAAATGCTATTAATTCCGTTATTCATGATTTATAAATATCTTCATTTATTAAACAGTCCCTTATCTTTAATCATTAACGATTCAACTTTCGAGGTGGCATTCAACTCGATATTGATGATGGGTTTCTTCGCCAATGTTCCAATAGAACTCGAGGAAGCGGCCATGCTCGATGGATGCAGCCGGGTAACGGCTATCTTCAAAATTATTTTTCCGATTATCATGCCTGGAATTGTGGCCGCAGGATTCTTCGCGTTTGTTTCCTCTTGGAAAGAATTTTTGTTCGCCATTATGTTGATGAATAATCCAGATCGGTTCACTATCCC
Source organism: Bacillota bacterium (assembly GCA_023400055.1). Lineage (GTDB taxonomy): Bacteria > Bacillota > UBA4882 > UBA8346 > UBA8346 > Hydrogenispora. Next base: position 13,086 of record JAEXFN010000019.1, on the reverse strand, counting down.
AGTGGGTTTAAGCTATATGATGGGTGAATTCGATATTCTTTATGGAACCTTGGCGGCCGGAGGAATCATAGCGATTATTCCTTCTTTCCTATTGTTCATTTATATTCAAAAATACTTGGTCCAAAACTTATCAGCTGGATCGGTCAAAGGATAAGCCGTATTTTATACCAACCGGTATGAAAATATAGACAATGTAAAAGGGAGGCTAGACAATGTTTAAGAGATTTTGGGCGAAATTTTTGATCGTAAGCTTATTGGTAGTTGCATCTTTTGCTGGCACAGAAGCGGCCGGGAAAAATGTAAGAATTACTTTTTGGGATCAGAATCCGGGACCGGAACGAACCCCCTATTGGCAAGAACTGATTAAAAAATTCGAAAGTCAAAATCCCAATATTACGGTTCAATACGTCGGTATACCGTCCAATTCGGCTGCTCAAAAATATAATCTGGCGATTGCCAGCGGTGAGACGCCGGATGTGGCAATTTGCCCCGGCAGCTGGATTTCGGGTTTAGTGGCTCAAAAGGCGTTGTTACCTTTAGATCCCTATTTTCGAAAATGGAATGAAAGAAATCAGGTTGGAACGGCCTATATTAATCAGGTTCGCAATAGCGCCCCCGATAAAAAATTGTATATCATTCCCTATACAGCTAACGCATATTGCCTGTGGTATCGGGCCGACCGGTTTAAAGCAGCCGGATTGACCGCACCGAAAACCTGGGATGAATTTTTTATGGCTGCCGAAAAGCTGACTGATAAACAAAACAATCAATATGGTTTCAGTATTCGTGGCGGTTCGGGCTGCGATACGGTTGTCTTGGCTGGAATCGTATCTTATTCCGGAATCAAATCATTTTTTGATAAAAAAGGCAAGTGTTTGCTCAATAGCCCGGCGGCGGTAACCTTTATTCAGAAATATGCTGGATTATATAACAAATTCACGCCGCAAAGCGATATTACGAATGGATATAAGGAAATGGTGGCGGCTTTTGATAGCGGCGTAGCGAATATGATCTTCCACAATCTCGGCTCTTATGGCGAGCATAGTCGGTCCTTCAAAAAAGGAGAGTTCGCAGCGATGCCTTTCCCGATACAGCCCAAAGGTAAAAGGACCTATCTGGCCGATGCTCCCGATGGAGTTGCTATTTTCAAAAATACTAAGTATCGAGACGAGGCCTGGAAATTAGCCAGCTTTTTAGGTGCTAAGGATTCCCAACGATTTTTGAATCAAAAAATCGGTCAGCTTCCGACCAATGTGGGGCTCTTAGACGAAGATTGGGTCAAATCGTCCCAACATATCAGCACTTTAGGAAACGCTCTTGCTTTAAAAGATACCATTATCGTCAGTCAACCGGAGTATCTGCCGGATTACAAAAACATCCGTCTCCAAGTATTTGAACCGGGATTTCAAGCTGTATTGGCGGGAGCGAAAACAGCCAAGCAATTTTTGGATGAACTTGCGGCAGCATTAGAAAAATCCGAAAAAGATTATCGAACCAATCCGAAAAGATGAGTTCTTTGCATTAATTGTCGGTGCTTGGTCAATCGGGCATCGAAAGACCCGATTGATCAAGCCTGGGAGGTGTAACGGTGATCGGAGAAGAGTTTGTTTCGGAGCGGCTTTATTACAAAGATGAAAAAAGCGATCGGGAAGTTTGTCAATTAACGACCAAGGCTAATAATTACCACTTGTACTTTGTTGACAATTCTTTTTCCCAAGATGACCGGGAAATTTATTTCCTATCGGATCGCGCCGCGCGCCGGGCCGGTTTATTTAACCTTTTTAAGATGGATTTGGCGACCGGCAATATGATTCAAATGACCGACGAAGAGCTCGGCGTCAGTCATCGAGCCACCAAGACCCCGGACGGCCAATTTATTGTTTATATCACCGGACCCCAGTTGAAACTGCTTAATACTCACAATGGACAATGCCAGATTCTTTATGAAGAAGAGGGAGCCTTTTCTTTAAGAACTCCATTTATCAGCCCTAACCAAAAATATCTTGGGGTAATTCGCAATGAACGCCAGGAATTCGAACGGGGACCAAATTATAAAGGTTTTAAAGAAATGATGTTCGCCGTGAAAAAGGCCTATATTACGCTGATTTATCTGGATGGTTCTAAGGTCATTGATATTTATGAGGATACCCACTATTTGGGTCATTTTCAGTTTGCCCCGGATGACAGCACCGTAGCGATGTTTTGTCATGAAGGGCCATGGAACATGGTTCAACAACGAATTTGGTTGCTCGACTTGGTTTCGCGGAGTGTTAAACCTTGCTTCCGTCAGAAAGAGGAGGATTGTATCGGTCATGAATTTTGGACGCAAGACGGTTTAATTTTCTTCGATAACCGGCGGGCGGGACATGATGGAACAATTACTTCAGACAAAAAGCAGGCCATTATCCAAGAAGTGCGAGACGGAAGTTCGCCCTATATTGGCTTGGCTGATAAAAACGGCGCCATGATTCGCAAAATCGACATGCCCTATTATTGCAACCATTATCATGCCAATTCAGACCATACGTATTTGATCGGAGATACAGCCGAAGATGTAGTTCTTATCAATATAAACGGTGATGAGCAGAAACCAATCATTGAAACGATTTGTACGCACAAGACTTCCTGGTATACATCAACCAGACATTGTCATCCCACCTTCAGCTGGAAGGGCGATCAAATACTTTTTCAGTCGGACCGGAGCAGTAATCAGCATTTGTATCTGGTGGGCTTAAGCTGATTGTCACAGATATCGCAACTGCAAAAGTTCATAGGCTCTTTAAATTCCTATTGTAGCTGAATCTTATAATTATGGAGTGGTTTAAGAATGAGTACTGCGGACCGGAACCGCAATAAATCAGTGCAAGTATTGGAACGCAGCTTTGCAATCTTGGAAGAGATTGCCCGCAATAAAGGAGAAGCTAGTTTGGCGGCTTTGGCCAAGGGTTTGGCGATTCCACGCAGCACCATTCACCGGTTGCTGGCCAGTCTGATGGAATTGGGTTACGTTGAGCAGGATCTGGGTTCCGGACACTATCGAATGGGCCTGAAAGTACTCGCCTTATCGAGTGTAATTTTGGAAAATTTAGATATTCGACGGATCTCTCACGAATATCTTCAGGATTTAATGGAGGAAACAGGGGAAACGGCTAATTTGGTGGTTTTGGACCGTAATGAAGTGGTCTATATCGAAAAAGTCGAAAGCAATGCCAGAGTAAGAGTTTTTTCGCTGATCGGCAGACGGGCGCCGGTGCATGTTACCGGCGCCGGTAAAGTGCTGCTCTCGGAGATGGCCCAGATGGATATCATTGAGATATTACGAACCAAAGGTATGCCCAAATTGACTAAGTACTCAATCACCGATATTGAGGTATTCCTGGATGAACTGGCTAAAGTTCGGAAGCAAGGCTATGCCTTTGATAATCAAGAGTGTGAAATGGAAGCGCGCTGTGTTGCCGCTCCAATTCGGAATCATACGGGAAGAATCATTGCATCCATGAGTGTCTCCGGACCGGTTAATCGGGTAACGCAAGAGAAAATGCATGAATTGGTCCCGGTGGTCATCAGACATGCGGTAAGACTCTCGCAAGCGTTGGGTTTCTCCAATGATTTATTGAAGTTAAAGGCATAGCTGCTCGGAATGGCTGCATGATGAACAGTTCATGGAATGATTTTTCAAATGAAAGAGGGGGTGAGATTAATATCGATATTGGGCCCTGAGATAGAGAAAAAAGGGAGGTATTAAATCATGAGACGGTTATGGATGATGCCTGTGGTGTTGGTAGTTTGTTTGATTGCCTCATTTACTGGTTTCGCAGCCGAGAAAGAGATAACCTTCTGGTGTTCGTATAGCCAACCCGAAAGAATCAAGGCGATCGAGGATACGATCACCCGGTTTGAAGCGGAGAATCCCGGGATTAAGGTGAAACGGGAACTGGTGCCATGGTCGAATATGCATCAAAAATGGATTGCCGCCAAAATGGCCAACACGCTGCCTCAACTTGCGACGGCAGCTGATTCGGAAGCGATTGGCATGTGGGATGGCGGCGTCTTGAAACCAGTAGATAAACTGGTGAAGCAGATGGGTGGCTCCAAACGATTTTTGCCAGGCCCGCTCCAGGCGTTTCAATACGAAGGAAAACAAATCGCCACCCCCCATTACACGCTGTCGTGGATGATGGTCTATCGCAAGGACTGGTTGGCTAAAGTCGGTTTTGCGCAACCACCCAAGACTTGGAAAGAGTTTGAAAAAGCGGCGATCGCGGAGACGAATCTCGCCGAGCAACGTTACGGTTTTACTTTACCATTGAGCAAGTCGGCTGAAAAAAGCAAAGAATGGTTGGCCTATTTCATGCGCACCAATGGCGCGGAATTCTTTGACGCCAAGGGTCATGTGAAGTTTAATTCCAAGGCGACGATCGATACCGTTTCATTTCTGGTCAATTTATACAAAAAGGCAGGCAACCCAGCTTCACTGAACTATAGCGAGGATGACATCATTGATCAGTATGTCCAAGGTAAAATCGGCTTTATGTTTGCTGCCGGTTCCATGTGCAACAAATTGGTTCAATCCGCTCCGCAATTAATACCAGTAACGGATATTATGCCCACCCCCTACAACAAGCATCCGGGGATCGTCGGCGCCGGTCCAGTGTGCTTGGTAAAATTCAAAAACGATAAGTACGATGCGGAAACCGATAAATTTATTCAGTTTATGCTGCGTGATGATAATTACATTCCGTTCCTGCCATCCTTACTAGGGATGATACCAATTACTAAATCCGCGGCAACTTCTGAAAAATATTTTGCTTACCCCGCGATTAAGGCAACCCGTCCTTTGCTTGAAAAGTGGATTGCCGGAGCTAACAAAGGGAAGCGGATCGCTATGGATCATGGTTTGAGCCCGTATTCCGCATATACCCTGAACGGGTCGATTATTGAGGATATGTTTCAATCAATCATCGTAGACAATGTACCCATTGCCACCGCAGTGAAAAAAGTACACGATAAAATGGTGGAACAACTCAGCGCGGCTGGTTATTAACTATAATCCGGGATGAGAGAGCGGGTTGATTTTTCGCCTCTCATCCTGGAAATTAGCTTTTCGCTCTCGAGTACTTTTATAGGTATTATTTATTGAGTTGTTTTTATTCGATTGCCTATAAATTTGATTGATTAGGAGAAAAAGCCTATGCCGCAAAAAAAGAGTTTTAGCAGTTGGTGCGATCGATATTTTGGCATTTTAGCCTTAACGCCGGCTTTAATCATGCTGGGATTTATCGTGGTTTATCCTGCCGTGACCAGTATCACTTGGAGCTTTACCAATCGATTTCTGATTCGGGATACCTGGAAATTTATTGGTCTTGATAACTTTATGCATTTATTGACGGATGATGAAGTGTATGTGGCTCTGTGGAACGGAGTACGATTTACTGTAATGACTTTGATTTTTCAATTAATCGTCGGGATGGTCACTGCGTTATTATTAAACCGCATCAGCAAGGGTAAAAATTTATTTCGATTATTGCTGATGGTTCCTTGGACTTTTCCAGTGATTGTTACAGTAATGGTCTGGAGTTGGATTCTTCAAGATTCCGGAATTTTAAGCCAATCATTATTTCATATGGGTCTTATCAAAACTCCGGTTGCTTTTTTGGCTCAAAAAATTACCGCCATGAAATCGATTATTGGGATCCACACCTGGGATGGGTACCCCTTGATGATGATGTCCATACTGGCCGGTTTACAATCGATTCCCAAAGAGTACTATGAGGTGGCTCAGATCGAGGGGGCTAAAGGATTCCAAACCTTCTGGCGGATTACATTGCCGAGTTTAAAGCCGATATTGCAAGTGATCTTAGTTTTACGCTGTGCCTGGACATTTAACAACTTCAATCTGATTTTTTTACTGACCGGTGGCGGTCCCGGAGTTTCCACGGAAAACTTGCCGATTATTGCCTACAAGTATGGATGGAGTTCGAATTTGGTAGGACGGTCATCGGCCGTTTCTGTGATTATGCTGCTATTTCTCACCGTTGCCTTTTTTGCTTATATAAAGCTATTTAACTCAAAAGGAAAGGGTGAGGGGAATGTCTTCTAGCAATATACGCCACAAGAAGAAAATAATCGATGGTATATGCTATGCATGTTTGATTGTATTTTCACTTATCGCTATTTTCCCTTTCTTTTGGCTCATTTCATCCTCGCTGCGAAATGAGATGGATGTTTTACGTCCAACGTTGTTGCCTCCCAAGATTACTTTTGAAAGCTATGAGTATGTGCTCAAATATTCGCCGTTCATCACTTGGTTTTATAACAGCACGTTTATTTCACTTATCGCCACGACGATTTCCGTATTTATCGCTGGGTTGGCGGCGTATAGCTTTTCGCGGTTCACTTCGAAAACCAAAAAAATTCTTTCCCGCACCATTTTATTTGCCTATATGTTCCCCGGAGTTTTAATGATTTTACCGCTTTTTATATTATTCGTCCGCTGCGGACTGCTAGATACCCGGTTTGGGTTGATCATTGCATATGCAACATCATCTTTGCCCTTTTCGATGTGGCTGTTGACCGCTTATTATGAAACAATCCCGCAAGAAATTGATCAGGCGGCCCGGATCGACGGCGCAAGCAATATGCAATTATTTTGGCGGATTATTGTGCCAATTGCCAAACCCGGTCTAGCCACGGCGGCCATCTTCACTTTTATTAATGCTTGGAATGAGTTTCTATTGGCGTTAATCTTAATCAACAGCGATACCAAAAAAACATTGCCGGTCGGCCTTTACGCGCAAATGGGCGGGAAAGCCGGAGAGATGGTTTTATGGAATGTGCGAATGGCTTCGTCGGTATTGGTGATTTTGCCCATGTTTATTATCTTCATATTGTTGAATCGCAAGATTACCGAGGGATTGACCGCTGGCGCCGTCAAAGGTTAAGTTGCCGATGTGCCACTTTTATTTGGCGCTTCAGTATGGCTTTGTAAATAGTGGGATCGTAAAAAAAATAAAAATGAAAAACGGATTTTGACGAAAGGTCGGAGATGAATGAGCGACGCCGATAAAAATGAGAAGTCTTTCCGATTAGGAGAGCGGGTTATTCCCTGTTGTGCCACTGTAGATCTGGTGGTGGCTGGAGGCGGCGCGGCTGGTTTTGGAGCGGCGTTGGCAGCGGCCAGACAAGGGATGAAGACTGTAATCATCGAACGGGAATTTGCACTCGGCGGCATTATGACCCTGGGTCTGATGAGCAAGATCGCCATCTCCCCAATGCTGCAGGGGATTCCGCGCGAATTGATTACTCGCCTGGCCGAGTCCAAAATGTCCTTGCCGGCTGGCGGAACTGAAGTACCGATCGATCCTGAAGCAACAAAGTTGCTGCTCGAAGAGATGCTTTTGGCCGAACATGTTCGGATCATGCTCGGGAACGCGGTGGTGGGGGCGGTACAGCAGGACGGCAAGCTGCGAGCGGTTCTGATTGAGAACAAGAGCGGCTGCCAGGCGGTGGCGGGCAAGGTTTTTATCGACGCGACCGGCGATGGCGATCTGGCGGCTCGGGCCGGAGCGCAATTTCAGTCCGGCCGGCCGGAGGATGGGTTATGTTCCGCCCCGACGTTGATGTTCCGGGTCTATAATATCGATTTGGAAAAGACCATGGCCTACTTGGACACTCATCCCGAGGAGATGAATCCTAGTTATAGCCAATACCCGCCGACTCCCGCCGCATTGCGGGAACATTATTATGCTCCGGCGCAAAAGTATTGCCATTTTGCCACGTTTGAGCGATTGATCGATAAGGTGGCATCGGAGCGGCGGTTTTCGGATTGGGAGATCCGGGTTTTGAAACAGCGGGGCATCATCTTTCTGAATCAGCCCAATCCCAACCAGGTCTTGGTGAATACCACCCGGATCCCTTACTTCCACGGCGCCGATGCCCAGGAACTGTCCGATGCAATGATTGAGGGAAGAAAACAGGCCCATTTCATTCATCGGTTTATGAAAGAGTATATTCCCGGTTTTGAAAACTCAGCGATCATGGATACCGCCAGTATCCTTGGGGTCCGTGAATCGCGCCGGATTACCGGTGATTATACCTTTACCGAGGATGATGTAAACGGGCAGGCGAGGTTTGCCGATGCGATTGTCCGGAAAAGCGGTGGAATTGAAGTCCATGGTTTGGCCGGCTTCGGTACCGAGATTAAGGAGTTACCGCGCGAGGCCTGGTATGACATTCCTTACCGGAGCATCATCGCCAAGGACTTTGTCAACTTATTATTAGCCGGACGTTGCTTTTCGGCGACGCAAAAAGCGCTTTCGGCGGCTCGGAGCATCGGATTTTGTATGGCATTGGGAGAAGCCGCCGGAACCGCAGCGGCGTTGGCGATTCACGAGGGCGTAGCTGTACGGCGGATAGCCATTGCCGATCTACAGCGATTATTAAAAAGAAACTTCGAACAATAAAAATCGGATAATCGGAAAGGTGGGAACAGAATGAAAAATGAGGGCGAACGTTTTACTGTAAACAGTCAAGCCATTCCCTGTTGCGCCGCTGCCGATCTGGTGGTGGCTGGAGGCGGCGCGGCTGGCTTTGGGGCAGCTTTGGCGGCGGCCAGGCAAGGGCTCAAGGTTATAATCGTGGAACGGGAATTTGCGCTGGGGGGCATCATGACCAGCGGGCTGATGAGTAAGATTGCCATTTCCCTGATGATTGACGGAATTCCCCGCGAAGTCATCGCTCGCTTGGCAGAGCAAAAGATGGCTTTGCCGGCCAGCCGGATCGAAGTGCCGGTCGATCCCGAGGCAACCAAGCTGTTGCTCGAGGAGATGCTTCTTGCTGAGAATGTCCGGATTATGCTCGGAAATATGGTCGTCGGAGCGGTTGAACAAGATGGCCAGCTTCAAGCGGTGGTCGTTGAGAATAAAAGCGGTTGCCAGGCTATTGCGGGCAAGGTTTTTATTGACGCTACCGGCGACGGCGATTTGGCAACGCGAGCCGGGGCCCAATTCAAGTCCGGTCGAGAAGAAGACGGCTTGTGTTCTGCGCCAACCTTGATGTTCCGGGTCTATAATGCCGATTTGGAACAAACTATGGCTTACCTAGATGCGCATCCGGAGGATATGAGGTCGGAATACAGCCAATTTCCAAAGACTCCCGCCGAATTACGCGAGCGTTATTTCGCTCCTTCTCAAAAATATTGTCATTTTGCCACTTTTGCCGGGTTAATCGATAAAGTGTCCTCAGAACGGCGATTCTCGGATTGGGAACTTAGAGTCTTGAAACAACGGGGCATCATCTTTATGAATCAGCCCAATCCCAATCAAGTCCTGGTGAATACCACCCGGATCCCCAATTTTCACGGCGGAGATGCTCAGGAGTTGTCGGATGCAATGATTGAAGGAAGAAAGCAGGCTCATTTTATTCATCAGTTTATGAAAGAATATATTCCTGGCTTTGAAAACTCTTTCATCATGGATACCGCCAATATCCTTGGGGTTCGGGAATCCCGGCGGATTACGGGAGAATACCTATTCACTGAAGACGATGTAAATGGCTTGGCGCGGTTCGACGATGCGATTGTCCGCAACACTGGCGGCACTGAGATTCATAATCTCACCGGAAACGGGACACAAATCAAGGAGTTGCCGAAAGGAGTCTGGTATGACATTCCTTATCGGAGCATCCTTGCCAAGGGTTTCAATAATCTGTTACTGGCCGGCCGTTGTTTTTCAGCGACGCAAAACGCGCTTTCGGCTGCTCGCAGCATCGGATTCTGCATGGCCATGGGAGAGGCCGCCGGAACAGCGGCGGCACTGGCGATTAAGCAAGGAGTCGAAATTAGAAAGATCCCGATTGTCATGCTTCAACGACAATTGGGAATTGAAATCGAAAAGAGTGCTCTTGCTGAGTAAAACAATTGCTTAATGGATTTTTGAAATGATGAAGGTGAGATGCTCGGGGATTGATCTATAGGTAGTTAATTATAAAGAAAAATGGGAGGTATTAAGGTCGTGAGACGATTATGGACGATGCCTTTAATATTGATGATTTGTTTGCTGGTTTCGTTTACTGGCTTTGCGGCGGAAAAAGAGATAACCTTCTGGTGCTCCTATAGCCAGCCTGAAAGGATTAAGGCGATAGAAGACACGATTACGCGGTTTGAAGCGGAGAATCCCGGGATTCAGGTGAAACGGGAACTGGTGCCCTGGTCGAACATGCATCAAAAATGGATTGCCGCCAAAATGGCCAACACGCTGCCTCAACTTGCAACGGAGACTGATTCTGAAGCGATTGGAATGTATGAAGGAGGCGTTTTGGAACCGGTGGATGGGCTGGTCAAGAAAATGGGCGGCGCCGGCCGCTTTTTGCCCGGTCCATTGCAAGGCTTCCGTTATCGGGGCAAGCAAATTGGCATTCCTCATTATACGCTATCCTGGATGATGGTCTATCGCAAGGACTGGCTGGCCAAAGCCGGCTTTACGCAGCCGCCCAAGACATGGAAAGAGTTTGAAAAAGCGGCCATCGCCGAGACCAATCCCGCCGAACAACGCTACGGGTTTACGATTCCTTTGGGGAAGTCGGCCGAGAAGTCCAAGGAATGGCTGGCGTATTTCATGCGCACCAATGGCGCGGAATATTTTGACGCCAAAGGCCGGGTAAAATTCAATTCCAAAGCGACTGCCGAGACCGTTTCGTTCATGGTGAATTTATATAAGAAAGCCAGCAATCCAGCTGCGATTAATTATACGGAAGACGATGTCTACAATCAGTATGCGCAAGGAAGAAGCGGTTTTGTATTTGCTAGCGGTTCCATCTGTAACAAAATATTGCAAGTAGCGCCGCAGTTGATTCAGGTAACTGACATCATTCCGACGCCTTACAACCGGCGTCCCGGCGCGGTGGGTGCGGGTCCCATCTGTCTGGTGAAGTTTGCGCATAATAAATATTCCGCTGAAACTGATAAATTTGTGCAATTTATGCTACGGGATGATAATTATATTCCTTTCTTGCACTCACAGCTGAGCATGATTCCGATTACCAAATCGGCGGCAACCTCCGAGAAGTTTTACGATTTTCCCGATATCAAGCTCATCCGGCCGTTGCTTGAAAAATGGATTGACGGTGCCAACAAAGGCAAGAAGTTTGGCATGGATTACGGTTTAAATCCGTATAACGCCTATGGTTTAAACGGCTCAATTATTGAGGATATGTTCCAATCGATCATTTTGGATAATGTTTCGGTGGGGACGGCGGTTAAAAAAGTCCACGATAAAATCCAGGAGCAACTGGATGCAGCGGGTTATTGATGAGAGGATCCGGGAGAGGCGGCATCTGATGCCGTGTCTCCGGGGCCGTTAAAGGGTGAAATTGTAATAGACAAGACTGATCTCAAAGGAGCGGTTGAATTATGAAAATTACAATTCCTGAAAAAGTAGTGGATATCAAAGAAAAGGTCGATGTGTTGGTGGTCGGTGGCGGCCCCGCCGGGATCGGAGCGGCGATCGCGGCGGCCCGCCAAAGCCAGGGCGGCCGGGTGATGTTGCTCGAGAAGCGCGGCTTTCTGGGCGGCAACATTACCGGTTGCTTTGTGGAAACCTGCAACCATTTTCTTCATGGCACGTCGTTCAAAGCCAACGGCATTTATGCCGAAATCGAACGGAAATATCGTTGGGAATACGGCCGGTCTCACGATATCCGGGTGGATTCGCCCCACCGGTTCAGCAGTGAATATCTGAAAATATTTTTGGATGAATTGATGAAGAACGAGGGCGTGGCGGTCAAGTTTTATGCTTTTGTTAATGATGTGGTGATCGAAGATGACCGTATCCAATGCGTAATCATCCAGACCAAGCAAGGTCCGGTCGCGATCGAAGCCGGGATGGTGATTGACGCCACCGGGGACGGGGATGTGGCCTTTAGCGCCGGGGCCCCGTTTGAACAGGGCCGGGATGCGGATAGATTATGCCAGCCCGGTACGCTCAATTTTCGGATTGCCGGCGTGGCGGTAAGCAAGTTCGCCGGGGATGTGGATAAGTTAAAAAATCTGATGAAGCAATTCAAGCAGGACTACCGGGCCGGGGAGACCGGATTAAACTGCAAGCGCCAGGATCTGCCCTTCGGACGATTGACTCCGGGGGGACAAATTTCTTATCTGAACTATGCTTGCGCCTACAAAGTCGACCCGACCAACATCGACGATCTGAGCCGGGGCGAAATGGAATGCCGGCAATACATTAAGGAGCTATACGGTTATCTGCGCAAAAATATCGACGGCATGCAAAATATCGAGATCGCCGCGATTGCGCCGGAGATCGGTTTCCGGGACAGTCGCAGGATCGAGGGGCTTTACCGGTTGACCGAAGCCGACATTGAATCGGAAAAACGATTCGATGATGTGATTGCGGTATATCCCCGGATCTATGATATGTTGGCTCCCGACGGCAATATGGACGGCGACGGCGGCCTGGAAGGCGGCGGATACCAGGGGCATATTTATGTTCCGATCGAGGGAACCCGCTCCTACTCCATACCGTACCGCTGTCTGTTGCCGGTGCAAATCACTAATTTGCTGACGGCCGGTCGCTGCATATCCTCCGATCACGTTGCCGAAAGCAGTTTGCGGGCCATCTCCGCCTGCATGTTGACGGGGCAGGCGGCGGGAGCCGCCGCTGCGATGGCCAGCGTCGACTCGGTAAAGCCGAAAGATATTAACGTGCAGAAGCTACAGGATATCCTGAAATCGCAGGGAGTTGATTTACCGTAACCAGGTATGTCGCGCTTTAACTTAACTTATCCCCAAAAGATCGATCTTTTGTTAATAAAGATCTGTCTGCGATGATTCCAGATCGATCTTTTGTGGATAAAGATCTTCCTTATGTGAATAAAGATCGATCTTTTGTTAATAAAGATCTGTCTGCGACGATTCCAGATCGATCTTTTGTGGATAAAGATCTTCCTTATGTGGATAAAGATCGATCTTTTGTTAATAAAGATCTGTCTGCGACGATTCCAGATCGATCTTTTGTGAATCAAGATCTAACTTTTGTGGATAAAGATCTTGATGATTAAAGATGAGGTCTAATTAGC
>JAEXFN010000050.1 GCA_023400055.1 Bacillota bacterium | reverse complement strand
TTCCTGGTGTTGATTGCGAGGGGGAACCACCTGTTCCCATCCCGAACACAGCAGTTAAGCCCCTCCGCGCTGATGGTACTTGTCGGGCGACCGGCCGGGAGAGTAGGTCTTCGCCAGGAGCATTTTTAAAACCTTTTTCACAAAAGCCTTCGGATATTTCCGAAGGCTTTTGTGTCTTTTGTTTATGGACATTTCATAAATTAGAAGTACTTAACTTATCGTGAACGTAAAAGAGGATAAGCAGGATTTTTGTCATTTCCAGACGAAAAAGATCAGCTAAAATACCCCGCGAGGAGAACCCGATGCTCGAACTTACTTTCATTCAGAAGTTGGTATTTTTCGAAAAACTCGGCTGGTTTATCGGTTTGACCTGCGCCGGATGGCTCCTGGCCAAACTGGTTCTTTTGGTCTGGGAAAAGGCGATCCTGCCGTTTGCCGCCAAAACCGAAAGCTCCCTGGATGATCATTTGGCCAAAAATCTCCATCGGCCGGTGTCGCGGCTATTGGTATTAGGCGCCGTTTATCTCGCGGGACTGCTGACCATTGCCGCGGCCCCCGAACTCAAGGCGATCATCAAGCTCTTAAAGCAGCTGGTATATATAGTGGCGATGCTGCTGCTGACCGGTCTGTCCAATGCGGTCTTAAAAAGTCTGATCGATTGGTATCTGCAGGATATTGCCACGAGGACCGGGTCAACGCTGGAGGACACCTTATTCCCGATATTGCGCAAGGCCGGCGCCGTGGTGATCTATTTCATCGGAGCGACCGTCGTCCTGGGCCAGTTTAAAGTCAATTTGGCCGGATTTCTGGCGACTGCCGGGGTCGCCTCGTTGGCGATTGCTTTTGCGGCGCAAGAGACCTTATCCAACGTTATCGCCGGAATCAGCCTGATCCTGGACCGTTCATTCCACATCGGGGAAAGAATCGAGCTCAAGGACGGCCTCGTCGGCGACGTATTGGAACTGGGCTTGCGGAGCACCAAGATTCTGGCCTTGGATAAGCGACTGATCATCGTCCCCAATAAGGAGATCGCCGATTCGCGGCTGATCAACTGGAACCAGCCCGATCCCGGTTGTAATATCAAATTGAAAATCGCGGTCGGCTGGGCTGAGGATTTGGATAAGGTAAAGCAACTGCTTCTCGACGTGTGCGCCAACGAGGAACTGTTGTCCAAGACCGCGCCGGCGAGTGTTTCCTGTACCGGTTTCGGCGCTTATGCGATCGAATTGTTGATCGTGGCAACCGTTGATGACTACAAAACCGGTTTTACTGCCACCGATAAGCTGGTGGTCAGTTTGCAAAAGGCTTTACTGCAGGCCCGGATTCAACTGCCTTACCCGCAACAAGTCATTCAAATTCAACCTCAATCGGAAAAAGCCTAGGACCGAAAGCGATAACTTCCGTACCTCGCATTTTTTTATTCAATCCCCGCTCCTTTTCTCAGTGATATCGGCCGTCCCATTGCTTGGCATGCTCATTCAGTTGCTAAAAATGTTCATTCAGTTACTGAATATATTCGTTTAGTTACTGCACATTCATCTTCAGTAACCGAAACTACTGATTCAGTTACTGAAGCTGTTCATTTAGTTACTGAATTAGTTCGTGCAGTAACTGAATAAGCTTCTTTAGTAACTGAAAATACTATTTTAGTTATTGAAGAAGCTCATTTAGTTGCCAAAGATATTCATTCACTTACAAAAACACTTTCTCGGCTCCGGGGAGAGTCTAAAAACGTTTATTTCACTGTCTGGCGGGATATTACATTGTTTGATACGCCTTTTGAAGCTGCCGCCTTGGCCGTTGGAACGGGATCCCGCGCGGCTTGGGGTGAGATCTTCATAATGAAAATGTAATAAATTGTAATAATTGGTCGTTTTGCGTAGTGCTTCAAAACAATATGCTCCATATTATATTATTAAAAAGCCCCTTAAACGCGTTGTGATTAACCCTGACAGAAGGTCAGCGTGCTCACAAAAGCCCAGAGAAGTCAATGATAAAGTCGTTTTAAAATTTTGGGCGAGACGATTTCCCGTTGGAACAGACTTTATCATGCGGCTTTAAATAAGGAGGATCATTATCGATGAGTAATTATGTTCACTCTACAGTGGGCCCCCGCCAACAGATGAAGGCGACCACCGAGCGCATTAAAGTATTGAAGGTTATCGGTGAGGCCGTCGGGGAGCTGGCGCTCGAAAATACGATTTGCATCAATGCCATAAAAGTAATCAATATTGACGCCGAAATCAAACATCTGACCGATCATGTCTTCTGCAACAAGGTTGTCAAACAGGGGATCGTTCATAAACAAGTGCTGTATGTCGACCCGGAGGGTGTGGTACGGGAGGTCCAGGAGAATGTTCCCTTTATGCTCGCAGTGGATATTCCCGGCGTGAAAAAGACTCCGTTTACCGAAGTTCAAAATTACGTATTAGATATCGATACCGATTTCATTTTGAAACCGGCCTGCGGCAAAGAGTCCGGTATATTGGACCAAAAAGTGATCGCCCACATCCTGGTCAAAGTGTCCGAATGGACTGACATGGATATCATCACGAAGGTCGAGTTCTTCCCGAAGGTCAATTCGTTCAGCTGTATCTCTTGCAAAAAATAGCTGGTAGGGCGGTCGAAACCTCTTTATCGATAAACTCCGGGTTCAGAATCCGGAGTTTATTTTTTTAACAAAAGATATATTCGCCAATAAAGAGGAGATAGTAAAATAAAAGCGAATAAATAAACCCAATTCCATAAATCTTTGGTGCCTTCGGGATAATAGGGAAGCGACAGGGGGAGACCCTCAAGTCCACGGACCCGCCACTGTAGCCGCAGAGGAGAATACAGCGCCACCGCAAGGGAAGGCGTATTCCCCGTTGAAACGGCAGTCAGGAAACCTGCCAAAGATGTCGAACCGGCCTTCGTGGATTGGGGTCCAAATTTACGGTTGTTAAATTTAGCCCTGCCTTTTGGCGGGGTTTTTTTGGAGTAGGAATGTTTTATCAGATTGGCTGCACCAGTTTACAGCGGGAATTGTGGGACCGGCTCCACGATGGCCAAGGAAACTCCGCCGTCGCTCAAAAGCTGATCGAGTTCATCGGGGCCGAGGCGGCCGTTTTGCAAACCTGCCACCGCTGGGAGTGTTTCTGGTATAACCGGGAGGCGGACGCTTTGCAGGGGGTGCGGGAACGGCTGGCCGCGCTCTTGGGCACGTCATTGGCCGAGCAGTTCCAGCTGCGCTTCGGACCGGCGGCCATCGAACATCTGTTGCGGGTGACCGCCGGCTTGGAGTCGCCGCTCATCGGCGAACACGAGATCGCGGCTCAGGTGAAGGACTGCTTCCGCGAAGGGCAGCGGCTGGGCAAGATCGGTCCGGTGTTGGACCTGGTTTTCCGCAACGCCTTGGCGGCCGGCAAGCAAGTCCGGCAGCAGACCCTCATCGCCAGCGGCAACGTCAGTTATCCCGGTTTGGTCTGGCAGATCGTCCGCGCTGCCGCCGTTCGGCCCAGCCAGGCCTTGATCATCGGCAGCGGCCGGTTGGCGCAGACCATCGCCGAGATCTTCGTCGCCCATCAGATCCGGCCGCACTTTATCGCCGGCCGCAACCCGGAACGGGCCATGGAATTGGCGCATCGTTTCGACGGCGCCTGGCAGCCGCTGGATGAATTGGCGCGGTCGCTGGCCGACTTTCAATTGATCATCGGCGTATCCGGCGCCGGACGGATCCTGGTTTCCGAGCCGCAACTGGCCGGCTTGGCCGGCCCGCGACTGGTGCTCGATCTGTCGGAGCCGCCGGTGATCGCGCCGCCGTCCCGGCAGCAGCCGGGGCTTACCTATTACCGGCTGGACGATCTGAAGCAGCTGGCCGCCCAGACCGTGGAACGCCGCCAGGCGGAGTCGGAAAAAGCGGAACGAATTATCGCGGCTGCGGTGGCGGAGAGCGTCGTCGCCGTCTATCAGCGCGAGCAGGAGCTGGATATCGCCGAACGCAGCCAGCAGATCGTCCAGGAAGGCAAGCTGTCGCTCGAGAGTTTGCTGCGCTGCGTGGATGACAAACAGCTGCAACAAGGCTTGGAGCAGGCCTGGAATCAGCAATTGCGCAAGTTGGTTTACCTTTCGATCGCCAATGCCAAAAATGAGGCGCTGCGGCCGGTGATGGCCTCGGACAACCATTTCTTCCCGGTGGTCGTCTGTCTGAAAGAAAAACCGGTGCTGGTGGTCGGCGCCGGCAAAGTGGCGACGCGCAAGGTCCACCGGCTGCTGGCGGCGAACGCCGCCATTACGGTGGTGGCTCCCAAACTCGCCCCGGAGATGGAGCAACTTCACGCCGCGCATAAGTTCCAGTGGCGTCCGGAGTGTTTCCGGCCGGAACATTTGCGCGGCGTCGCCCTAGTCATCGCGGCTACCGACGATCCGGCGATCAACCGGCAGGTCGTCCGCGAAGCCCATCAGCGCAACCTGTGGGTTAATTCGGTGATGGACGCGGCCGATTCCGACTTCATTTTCCCGGCGATCATCCGGCGCGGCGATCTCATGGTGGCCATTTCGACCTCGGGCAAGAATCCGGCGGTCGCTCGGAAGATCCGCGAGGAATTGGAGACGGTGTTTGGCCCGGAGTTTGAAGCGCTGAATCTGGCGCGGGCGCCGTTCAAATGATGAAGGAATTGCGCAAAGGTTTCACTACCGGAACCGCCGCCGCCGCCGCTGTCAAAGCGGCGCTGTATTTCATGGCCGGATCGGAATGCCGGACGGTAATGGTCAGCCTGCCCAAGGGCGGACAGCTGGAGATTCCGGTTCAAGAATGCGGGCGGAGCGATTCCGAGCCCGGCGTTTATTACGGCGAGATCATCAAGGACGCCGGGGACGACCCCGATGTCACCCACGGCTTGGTCATCCGGGCGGAGGTCCGGCCGATCCCCGGCGCGGCGGTGGTCTTAAAAGGCGGCTGCGGCGTGGGGCGGGTGACCAAACCGGGGCTGCCGGTTCCTCCCGGCGAACCGGCCATTAACCCGGAGCCGCGCCAGATGATCCTGCAGGCGGTGGCCGAGGCTCCGATCCGGCAGGGTTTGGAGATTACCATCGTAGTGCCGCGCGGCGCCGAGGTGGCTAGCCGGACTCTCAATCCGCGCCTGGGGATCGTGGGCGGGATCTCGATCCTGGGGACCAGCGGCATCGTGCTGCCGGTCTCCGACGACGCCTGGCGGGAGTCGTTGGTCCCCCAGCTGAAAGTGATCGCCGCCGCCGGTTACGATATGGCGCTCCTGACCCCGGGCCGCCAAGGACTGAATTGGGCGCTGCGCTGGGGCATTCCCGAGGAACAGATCGCCGAGACCAGCAACTTTATCGGCTTCATGCTGGAGCAAAGTCGGGAAGCCGGTTTAAAAGAGGTGCTCCTCTGGGGTCATTTCGGAAAGCTGATCAAATTGGCCGCCGGGGTGTTCAACACCCATAGCCAGGTGGCCGACGCCCGGCTGGAGACCTTGATCGCTGTCGGCGCGCTTTGTGGAGTTTCCGAAGCGCTATTGCGGCAGCTCGATTCCGCTAACACTACCGAGGAAGCGGTCCAATATCTGGCCGGAGCGGGCCTGGACCGCTTGGTTTTAGACGCCGTGGCCGAACGGGCCAGCCGCAAGGCGAGCGAGCGGTACGGGCCGTTGACTGTCGGCACGGTGCTGCTGGACCGGGACGGCGCGTGCCGCGGCTGGGACCGGACGGCCCAGCGCCTGATGAGGGAGCGACGATGGATTCAAACTGGATCGTGATTGGCATGGGTCCCGGCGAAGCCGCCTATGGAACCGCCGCTGCCCTCGAACAACTGCGTGCCGCCGAGCTGGTCTGCGCCAGCAAGCCGCTGCTTCAAAAGTACTTGGGACTCAGCTCAACCAGCGCCGGTATTGTCATCGATGGCGACTTGGCCGGTCTGAAGCGTAAGTTGACCGACTGGTCGGGGCGGCGGGTGGCCTTTCTGGTCAGCGGCGACCCCGGTTTTTATAGCATCTTGGATTGGTTGAAACGGGAGTTCCCGGAGGCGCGATTGACCGTCGTGCCCGGCATCAGCTCGATGCAGCTGGCCTTCGCCCGGCTGGGCCAGAGCTGGTATGATTGTAAATTCCTGAGTTTGCACGGCCGCAGCGGCATCGATCTGGTCGGGGAGCTCATCCGGAATCGCAAGGTTTGCCTGTTGACCGACGAGCGTTCCACTCCGGCGACGATCATGGCCGAGATCGCCGCCCGCTTGCCCGAGAAACGGGTCTTCATCGGCAGCCGCCTGGGCACGGCGGCGGAAGCGACCTGGCAAGGCACGGCCGGCGCCTATCGCGCCACTGACTTGAACCATCCGTATAGCGTGGTGATCGTGGAAGATGCAGAATTGGCCCTATGAGACGCCGGGGATTCCGGACCGGCTCTTTCGCAAAGACGCCAGTCCGCTGACGCGGGCCGAAATCCGCGCCGTCGTCCTCAGCAAATTGCGTTTGGCTGAAAAGCAACTGCTGCTGGATATCGGTTCGGGGACCGGGTCGGTGGCGATCGAGGCCAGCCGGTTTTTGGGCGGGGGTCAGGTCTTTGCGGTCGAACCCCTTCCTGAGCGGGTGGCGTTGATCCATGAGAATATTCAGAGGTTTGGCGCCACGGGGATCACGGTTATTGAGGGCGCTGCGCCGGAAGCGTTACGCGCTCTGCCCAAGGTGGATCGGATTTTCATCGGGGGCGGCGGGCGGGATCTGCCAGCCATTCTGGACGCGGTGGCGGGCAAGCTGAAAGCGGATGGGCTGGTGGTGCTGACCGCCGTTACCCTGGAGACGCTGCAGATCGCCCTGGCCCGGCTCGCCAAGCCGCCCTTTAGCGATTGCGAGGCCTTGGCGTTTCAAATTTCACAGTTGAAGAATTTGAACGGCTATCATTTGTTCGAGCCGTGCCATACGATCCAGGTGATCGCGGCCGCACTGGGAAAGGAAAGTTGATGGGAATCTTCTACGGAGTGGGGCTGGGCCCGGGCGATCCGGAGTTATTGTCCATCAAGGGTTTGGCGGTCCTCAAACGAGTCGGACGGATTTACACTCCCGGGAATCGCGACGGCCACAGTCTGGCCGGGGAGATCGTCCGTTATCACCTTCCCGATGCGCCGCTGGAATTTTTGGAGATGCCGATGACCCATGACCGGGCGGTTTTAGAAGCGGCTTGGCGCGATGGCGCCGAGCGGATTCGGGAAAGCCTCGCCCGGATCGATGTGGCTTTCGTCACGCTCGGCGATCCGTTGTTATACGGTAGTTATCTCTATTTATATCGCCAAATTCATACTGCCGACCCGACACTGGAGATCCAGACCATCCCCGGAATTACCGGGTTCAGTGCCGCCGCCGCCCGTTGCAACGTCTATCTGACCGAAGGCAATGATCGCTTGCTGCTTCTGACCGGTAAAACGGATCGCAGCCAGTTTCAGCGTTACTGCCGCGAATTCGAAACGTTGGTGTTCTATAAGCCGGGCACGGAGGGCGCCGGATTATGCGATGTCTTTTTCGCCAATTGTCCCGCCGGATCCGGGGTGTTGGTCAGTCGTTGCGGAATGCCCGGCGAGTCGGTCACCCCTTTGCAAGCGGGCCGGATTCTGCCGCTCGACTACTTTTCGATCATCATTTTACATACCAAGGGGAAGCCATGAAACCAGTATATATTGTGGGCGCCGGGCCGGGAGATCCCGAGCTGTTGACCGTGAAAGCCCATCGTTTGTTGGCCGAAGCCGACCGGGTCGTCTGGGCCGGATCTTTGGTCAATCCGGCGCTCCGGCAGATCGCCAAACCGGAGGCGGAATGGCTGGACAGCGCCCCTATGACCTTGGAAGAAATCATCGCGGCCATCCGGGAAGGTTGGGAACGGGGGGAACGGGTGGTCCGCCTGCATACCGGCGACCCTTCATTATACGGCGCGATTGGGGAGCAAATGCGTCGTTTGGATGAGCTGGGGATCCCTTATGAGATCGTCCCCGGCGTCAGCTCCTTTCTGGCGGCCGCCGCCGCGCTGCAGCTGGAATATACGGTTCCCGAGCATACCCAGACCGTGATTATTACCCGGATGGCCGGCGCAACCCCGGTTCCCGGCCGCGAACGTTTGGCCGAGTTGGCGAAACATCAGAGCAGCATCTGCATTTTTCTGAGCATTGGGCAGATCGAGCAGGTCGCTGCCGAATTAGCCGGCGTGTTGCCGCTAAGTACGGCGGTGGCTGTGGTTGAAAAAGCATCCTGGCCCGAGCAACGGATCGTCCGCGGCACTTTGGCCGATATCGCGACCAAAGTAAAGCAAGCCGGGATTCAAAAGACGGCCCTGGTGATCGTCGGCCGTTGTCTGGAACGGAACGGAACCCGTTCGAAACTCTACGATGGAGAATTTAGCCATGAATATCGCCGGAGCCGACAAGATGGATAAGTTAATCATCGCCGTAACCAAAAAAGGATCCCAGCTGGCATTGGAGCTGGCCGCCCAATGCTCGGCCCGGGTGCTGGTCCCGCATCGTTTCCTGGAGAGCCCGATCGATCCGCGCGGATACCTGACGCCGGTCAGTCAAGTGATTCAAGACGGGTTTGCGAAGTATGTGGCGCTGATTCTGATCATGGCCACCGGGGTCGCCGTCCGGAGCATTGCGCCGGTATTGCGGGACAAACGGACCGACCCGGCAGTAATCGTTCTAGATGAGGAAGGCCGTTTTGTCATCAGTTTGCTGTCGGGGCACTTGGGCGGAGCCAACCGGTTGGCTGAGGAGATCGCTGGCCTGACTGGCGGGACCGCGGTGATCACGACCGCTTCCGATCTGAATAAGCTGCCGAGCCTGGATCTGTTAGCGAAGCGGTTTCAGCTGCAGATCGAGAATCCTTATCGGTTGACCGAGTTTGCCGGGGCGATCGTTAACGGCGATCCGATTGTGCTCTGGGATCGCTGGGGCATTCCGGAACAATGGCCGGAGCATGTCCGGGTGGTGACCGAGCCCGATCTGACCTTATCGGCCCGGGAGAAGTTCCTGTTGATCGCCGGATATCACGAGTATCCGGGCTTGCCGCCGGGAACAGCGGCGCTGGCGTTGCGCCCCGCTTGTCTGGTGGTGGGGATCGGTTGTTGCAAGGGGGTGCCGGGCGTAAAGATCATCGGAGCGATCCGGCGCTATTTCCGGGAGCGTCATTGGGCCACCGGCAGTATCAAAACCATTGCTACGATCGACCTGAAAGCCCAGGAACCGGGGATCATCGAGGCTTGCCAGGAGTTTAAAGTGCCTTTGGTTACTTTTAATGAAGTGAAGTTGCAGTCGGTCATGACCGGCCTGCAACATTCGGATTTCGTCGAAGATACGGTGGGAGTGGGCGGAGTATGCGAACCAGCGGCGATATTAGGAGCGGAGCACGGTCGGTTGATCGGCACCAAGGACAATCTGGGACAGATTACGTTGGCCGTGGCGCTCATTCCGGGTCATTAGCGGTGGTTGGGATCGGTCCCGGTGCGATCGGGATGATGACCCCGGCGGCCTTGGCATGGATTGAAGCGGCGGATCTGGTGATCGGCTACCGGACGTATCTAGAACAGATCGCCGAGTTATTACAGGGCAAGGAGACACTTTCGTATCCGATGACTACCGAGGTGGCCAGGGCGCAGATGGCGATCGATGCGGCCCGCGCCGGCCGGAACGTGGTCATGATCAGCGGCGGCGATCCCGGGGTCTATGGCATGGCCGGACCGGTACTGGAGATCGCCGCCCAAAGAGGATTCGAGGTGCGGATCGAGCCGGGGATCACCGCCGCCACCGCTGCCGCTAGCCGGCTGGGTGCGCCCTTGATGCAGGATGTGGCGCTGATCAGTCTTAGCGATCGCCTGACTCCCTGGCCGACCATCATGAAACGGGTCCGTCTGGCGGCCGAGGCCGACTTGGTATTGGTCTTTTATAATCCCAGCAGTCAGGGGCGGGTTACTCAGATTAACGAGGTTGGAGCGGCGCTGTTAACGATCCTGCCCGGGACCACCCCGGTGGGAATCGTCCGCAACGCTTTCCGGAACGATGAAACCGTACAGGTCACCGATTTGCAGCATTTCTTGGAGTATCCGATCGATATGGCGACGACGCTCATCGTCGGAAACCGGGCGACGAAGGTCTGTAACGGCCGGATGATCACTCCGCGGGGTTATCGGTTATGATTCTGGTACTGGGAGGAACCTCCGAAGGCCGGGAGATCGTCCGGGCTTTGCAGCGGGCCGGATATTCGTGTTTGCTCTCCGTCGCCAGCGATCTCGGGGAGCTCTTTTTAGAAGAGAAGATCCCGCGCCGGGTGGGTCAGTTAGGACCGGAGACTTTGCAGCAATTATTGCGAGAGTTGCGGGTGGATCTGATCGTGGATGCTACCCATCCCTATGCAGCTCAGATTCAAAGGCTCAGCCAGACAGTAGCCCGGGAAATGGCGGTTGCTTACTGGCGCTTTCAACGGCCGCCGCTTGAGTTGCCCGATGACCCGGGCTTGATCCGAGTCGCCGATTACGAAGGGGCTCTTCAGGTTTTACGGGCTTCCGAGGGGGGAATCTTTTTTACCATCGGAGTAAAGAACTTGGCGCGTTTCCGGGAACTCTGGGAAAGCGCTTCCCGTCCTGTCTGGGTCAAAGTCTATCCTGCGGCCGACAGTATTGAGCTCTGCCGCGCCAGCGGATTGCGGCCGGAGCAGATCTATGCCTTTCATGGCTCAGGGACCTTTGAAATCTTGCGCGCCATTTTGAAACAGATTGGAGCCGCTTGGCTAGTAACCAAGGAGAGCGGCCGCACCGGCGGAACCGATCTAAAGATAGCAGCCGCTTTGGAGTCGGGTTGTAAGATCCTGTTGATCGAACGGCCGCAGGTCGAGACCGGGCTGGAGTTTATAACATTTGCCGATGTCGAACAGTTGTTGCTTAAGTTAAAAGAACTGGAGCGATCCTCATGAAAACAGCCATTGTCCTATTGGGCCACGGTAGCCGGAATGAGACGGCCCATTTCGAATTTGAAGCCTTGGCGGACCTCGTCCGGGGCTTGCGCCCCGATTGCCGGATCTTCTCCGCCTATCTGCAGTTGCACGCTCCGGAATGGCTGCCGACGGTGGCGGATGTATATGCCGCCGGATACCGCAATTTGTTGGTGATACCAGTCTTTCTATTTGCCGGCAACCATATTCAGCAGGACGTCCCGGAACTGTTGGAAGCGGCCCGCACCAATTTCCCCGAACTGACCATCGACATCGGCGATCATTTGGGGCCGAACCGCTTGATCGCGGCCGCGCTCAGCGACCGGATCGATGCCGGGCTGCTCAAGGCGGGTCATGCCGCCAATCCGGAACAGATTGCAACCGAGAGTTTTGAACATATTGAAACGCTATTGGGCGCCGCGCATTACAATTCCGCC
Source organism: Bacillota bacterium (assembly GCA_023400055.1). GTDB lineage: Bacteria > Bacillota > UBA4882 > UBA8346 > UBA8346 > Hydrogenispora. The sequence goes on along the minus strand of JAEXFN010000050.1, from coordinate 38,618 downwards.
GAGCGTGCGGTGATTAAAAGGGTAATCCATACGACTGCCGACCCTGAGTTGGGTAAGTTGCTGGAGTTTCATCCCGAGGCGACGACGGCCGGAATCGCCGCGCTGCGTGCCGGAGTCCGAATCATCACCGATGTCCGGATGGTTCAGGCAGGCATCGGTCGCAAAGCGGATCGCTTCGGGTGCACCGTGGAATGTTTGATCGATGATCCCGGAGTCAGCGCCGAGGCGGAAGCGACCGGCCGTACCCGGGCGATCACTGCCATCCGTCATTGCTGCGCCGGAATGGAAGGGGGGATCGTCGTCGTCGGTAATGCGCCGACGGCTCTTTTTGAACTCTGTGCCATGATTGAAGAGGGTGTCTGCCGGCCGGCGCTGATCATCGGCACCCCGGTCGGTTTTGTGGGGGCAGCCGAATCCAAACAGCTCGTGAGTCAGAGCGGTATCCCCTATATCCGGACGATTGGGCCGCGCGGCGGCAGTCCGGTAGCGGCGGCCATCCTTAATGCCCTCGCCGGGCTGGTCGGGGAGAAACCATGACCGCGGGATTGGTCATTGCGGGCCCGCATAGCGGGAGCGGCAAAACTACCATTACGCTCGGAATCTTAGCGGCGCTGGTGCGAAGAGGTTTAAAGGTGCAGGGCTTTAAAGTCGGTCCCGATTTTATCGATCCATCTTTTTATCAGGCGCTCACGGATCGGCCGGGGGAAAATCTCGACAGTTGGATGACCGGGGCCGCCGGGGTGCGGCGGATCTATCAAACAGCGAGCGCCGGAGCTGATTTGGCTGTTGTCGAAGGGGTGATGGGACTGTTCGACGGCGCCAGCCCGGTCACGGACGAGGGTTCGACGGCGGAGATCGCCAAGTTATTGGGTTTGCCGGTGGTATTGGTAATCGATGCCCGGAGCATGGCCCGGAGCATTGCTCCGTTGGTCAAGGGATTTACCGAATTTGATCCCCGGCTGCGTTTTGCCGGGATAATCCTGAACCGGGTGGGCAGCCCAAGGCATTTTAAACTTTTGAAAGAGGCTTTGGCCGCGGTGACTGCGATTCCGGTATTGGGATACCTATCCAAGGAAGCCGAATTCAGTTTGCCTGAGCGCCATCTGGGCCTGGTCCCCTACTATGAGGATCCCGAATTGGCCGAGCGTCTGGGACGACTGGCCGAGTGGTTCGAGAAGACTATCGCAGTCGATCAATTGATAGCTGCGTTCACCAGCCCACAATTTGATGAAGCGCCCAAATGGCTGCAGTTTACTCCGCCTCTCCGCCCGGTGCGGATCGGCGTGGCTCAGGATCGCGCGTTTGGCTTTTATTATCAGGATAACTGGCGTCTATTGCGGCAGGCCGGCGCGGAATTGGTACCCTTCTCACCGTTAAGGGATGCCAGCCTTCCTGAAGCGCTGGACGGCTTGTATATCGGAGGCGGTTATCCGGAATTATTCGCGGCGCAACTGGCAGCCAATCAAACGCTGCGGGAGCAGGTACGAAAGCTGATTGAACAAGATAAACCGGTTTACGCTGAATGTGGAGGCTTGATTTATTTGAGCCGTTCATTACGGATCGGGCAGGAGAGTTTCCCAATGGTCGGCGCGCTGGACCTGGAGATCGAGATGGGTCCCAAGCGGGCAGCGCTCAGCTATATCGAGGTCCGTGCGGCAGCCGATAATATTTTGTTGGCCCAAGGCGCGCGGGCGCGCGGCCATGAGTTTCATTATACGCGAATCTATGGCGGTACAGAGGTTCCCAACGCTTACCGATCGGCCGAGGGAAAGCTGCTGGGCTTTCAACGTGGCAATTTGTTAGCGTCTTATGTCCATCTCCATTTCGCTTCCCAGCCGGAGCTGGCGGAGCGTTGGGTAAGCGTTGCCGCGGCAGGCGGAAGACCGGTCAACTGAGTGCGAAAAGCGAGGTGTCAGGGTTGGAACAAGGGATTATTCAAGTTTATACCGGAGACGGCAAGGGCAAGACTACCGCGGCCATTGGGCAGGCTGTCCGGGCACACGGTCGCGGACTCAGGGTCATTATCTTTCAGTTATTAAAGGCAGCGGATGGTACCGGTGAGCAAGAAGCCCTGGCTAGACTGGACCCACCTCTTCCCTTCCATCCGCTGGGCAGTGGGCAGTTCATCTTCAATCGCGAGGCTACTCCCGCGGAAATAGCGCAAGCCGAAGCGGGTTGGCAACAAATTTGTACGGCCATGAATTCGCAAGATTACGATCTGATTGTCATTGACGAGTTCAGTCACGCTTTGAATAAAGGTTTGTTGCCGTTGCAACCGGTAGTTGAAGTATTACGGCGAAAACCGGTCGGTGTGGAGTTGGTGCTCACCGGCAGAAATATGCCCGAAGCTATTCTAGAGTTGGCGGATTTAGTGACGGAAATGCGGCTGATCAAACACCCTTACCAAAAAGGGATTAAGGCCAGAATAGGAATCGAATACTGAATTGAAACAACATCTGATTATCGGGACCCGAGGCAGCCGTCTGGCTCTGATTCAGACTCAGCTGGTAGCCGAACGGCTGCAACAGGCGGGCTTTGAAATAACCATCAAGACCATTCTGACGAAAGGCGATCGCCAGCAACAGCTTTCCTTGCGGGGTACTGCCGGTTTGGGGCTGTTCGTCCGGGAGATTGAACGGGAACTGCTGGCCGGGGAGATCGATCTAGCCGTCCATAGCTTAAAAGATCTGCCGGTCGATTCGGCGCCCGGTTTGAAGCTGGGAGCCTATCTTGAACGGGAAGATCCCCGCGAAGTTATGCTGACGACCGGAGGGTCGCTGGAAGCATTGCCCCCCGCGGCGGTAATCGGTACTTCCAGTTTACGGCGGGTGGTACAACTGCAAGCTTTGTATCCAGCTTACCAGTTTCGGGAGATCCGCGGCAATATCGATACCCGGATCCGTAAGATGGAGCAGGGCGATTACAACGCTCTGGTACTGGCGGCGGCGGGGATCAAGCGATTACAGGCTGCCGGGTTAGTGCGGCGCTTCTTCAGTTTGGATGAGTGCCTGCCGGCAGTCGGTCAGGGAATCATCGCGGTCCAGGTCCGGGAGGATTCGCCGGCACAGTCGCGGCTCCGGGAGGCTATCAATGATCGGACCACCGAGCTCGCGGCCCGGGCGGAAAGGAAGTTTCTGGAACGGCTGGGAGGCGGCTGCCGTTTACCGATAGGCGCTTTTGCCGAACTGGAGCGGGACGGACGGCTGATGATGCGCGGAATGGTGGCTGATAGCGCCGGAACCCGCCTAATATGTCACAAAATGACCGAAAGTGCGGAAAATCCGGAGAAATTGGGGGAAACCTTGGCAGAATGGTTTTTGGAGAAAGGAATTGTAGACTGGTGTTAACGGAAACAAAACGGGGCATCGTTTATCTGGTGGGCGCCGGGCCCGGCGATCCCGGCTTATTGACGTTACGGGGCCGGCAATGCCTGGAACAGGCGGAAGTGGTCGTTTACGACCGGCTGCTTGCTCCGGAACTGTTGCATTATGCGCCTCCGGAGGCTCAATTGATCGATGTCGGTAAGGAAGCGGGAAACCACCGGGTCACTCAATCCGAAATCGATCAATTGCTGGTCCGGCATGGCCGGGACGGCAAACGGGTAGTCCGTTTGAAGGGGGGCGATCCGTTCCTGTTCGGACGGGGCGGGGAAGAAGCGTTGGCTTTGGCGGCGGCGGGAATTCCTTTCGTAATCGTTCCCGGGGTTTCATCCGCTCTGGCGGTGCCCGCTTATGCAGGGATACCCGTCACGCACCGGGGATTGGCCGGTGGCATCACGGTTTTAACCGGCCATGAAACTGATGCCAAGCATGACGGGGAGATCGACTGGTCTCAGGTGGGCCGGTCCGGTGAAACGGTGATAACCTTAATGGGCGTCGCTAACCTCGGCTGGATTGCCGGACGGCTGTTGGCCAACGGCTTGAATCCGGAGACCCCGGCGGCTCTGATCGAAAATGGAACCACTCTCCGCCAGAGGATGATCCGCGGCAAGTTACATGAGATTGCCGACCTGGCGGTAGACGCTGGTGTAAAGCCGCCGGCTGTCTTTATCGTCGGTCCCGTGGTCGACCTCGCGGATCGCTTGGAATGGTTGTCCCAGGTTCATCCTTTGCGAGGCCGGCGGATCCTGGTGACCCGACCGCGAGCACAGGCCGCCGAGCTGGCGGACATGATCCGCGCTTATGGCGGGGAGCCGTTGGTCTTTCCGACTATCCGGATTGAAGGAATGTTGGCTCCAGATCCAAATCTGCTCCGGGCACAACTGGCTGAAGCTGATTGGCTGGTCTTTACCAGCCGCAACGGAGTTCAACATTTCTACGATCAATTATACAACGCTGGCTTGGATACAAGGGCGTTGCACCGGCTGAAATTCGCCGTTATCGGGCAGACAACGGGGACAGCTTTACGCGAACGGGGGATTGTGGCCGATCAGATGCCAGCCATTTACACTGCGGCGGAGCTTGGTAAAACGTTAGCTCCGCATGTTTCCGGTCAGAGGGTGCTATTGGTCCGCGTCGCTGACGCCCCTCCGGAATTGGCCGCGTCGCTCCGACAAAGCGGCGCGTCCGTCGCGGAACTCCCGGTTTACCGGGTAGAGTCGGAGATTAGCCAGGCTGAACAAATTCAAGAATGCTTACGCGAACGGCAAGTGGCTGCGATTACTTTCACGAGTCCCTCCACGATCCGCGGTTTCCTGGATAATATCGATAATCAGCTACAATGGCTAGAGGGGCTGAAAATTATCTGCATCGGGCCGGTGACCGCGGAATATGCCCGGACTGCCGGTTTGAGCGTTGATGCCAGCGCGGCAAATAGCGGAGTTCGAGAATTGGTGGAATGCCTGATCGTAGCACTTGGTAAAGTTTAAATATCGTGATAAGATAATCATTATCCCCAAAAGATCGATCTTTTGTGAATAAAGATCGATCTGCGACGATTCCAGATCGATCTTTTGTGGATAAAGATCTTCCTTTTGTTAATAAAGATCTGCCTTTTGTGGATAAAGATCAATCTTTTGTGAATAAAGATCGATCTGCGACGATTCCAGATCGATCTTTTGTGAATCAAGATCTAACTTTGGTGGATAAAGATCTTGATGATTAAAGATGAAGTCTAATTAGCACAACGCGTTAATTTATCATTTGGGTTTTGTGACAATCCCGTCTTGGCCGGAGTTTGTCATAACGGCTTGAGAACGATTAATATTTTATCTGGAGATGAGAATATGCCTTTCCCAATTCAACGTTTGCGGCGGTTGCGGCAGAATCCGGCAATCCGGGATATATTCCGTGAGACGGTACTGCGGATCGACGACCTAATCTATCCATTGTTTGTGGTTCCCGGCACCAATGTCCGGGAAGAACTGTCGTCCATGCCCGGTAACTACCATCTTTCCGTCGACCAATTGCCGCAGGAGATCGCCGCGATCACGGCATTGGGCATTCAAGCGGTGCTGCTGTTCGGACTTCCGGAATGGAAAGATGAGATCGGCTCCAGCGCGTTTCAGTTCGACGGCACGGTACAGCGGGCCATCCAGACCATCAAGACGTACCGGCCCGATCTTCTGGTCATTGCCGATCTCTGCCTTTGCCAGTATACATCGCACGGCCATTGCGGGGTGCTGAAAGGCTGCCTGATTGATAACGATGTTACCTTGAAAATCCTGCAACAAGTGGCGCTATCCTACGCCAAAGCCGGCGTGGATATTATCGCTCCGTCCGACATGATGGACGGACGGGTGGGGGCGCTGCGCAGCATTTTGGATGCCAATGGCTTCGAAAACTTGCCGATCCTTTCATATGCCGCGAAATACGCTTCCGGTTTCTATGGCCCGTTCCGGGAAGCGGCGGATTCGGCGCCGCAATTCGGCGATCGTTCCACCTATCAGATGGACCCGGCCAACAGCGACGAAGCGATGCGGGAGATTGCCGCCGACATCGAAGAGGGGGCGGACCTGATCATTGTCAAGCCGGCCTTGAGTTATTTGGACATCGTCCAGCGCGCCCGGCAGGAATTCAACATCCCGGTCGTGGCCTATAACGTCAGCGGCGAATATGCCATGGTCAAGGCGGCCGCCGCCCAAGGCTGGATCGACGGGAAACGGGTGAGCCTGGAGATCCTGCGTTCGATGAAACGGGCCGGCGCCGCCGCCATCATCACCTATCACGCCAAAGAAGCGGCGGTTTGGTTGAGAGAGGAAGGAAAATATTATGGCTGATCAGATTGTAGAACATTCCCAGCAGCTTTTTGAACGGGCCCTCCGGGTCATCCCGGGCGGGGTCAACAGTCCGGTGCGCGCCTTTCGATCGGTCGGCGGCACGCCGCGTTTCATCACCAAAGGCGCCGGGGCTTATCTATGGGATGCCGATGGCCAGCGTTATTTGGATTTTGTGGCTTCGTGGGGGCCCTTGATCCTGGGCCATGCCCGGCCGGAGATCCTGGCCGCTCTGGAGCGGGTTATGGTCGACGGGACCAGTTTCGGCGCCCCGACCGAGGCCGAAGTCGAGCTGGCCGAGACGATCGTGGCGGCTTTTCCGGGCATGGATCAGGTCCGGCTGGTCAATTCGGGTACTGAGGCGACCATGAGCGCGATCCGCTTGGCCCGGGCCTTCACGGGCCGGAGTTTGCTGGTGAAGTTTGCCGGCTGCTATCACGGGCATTCCGACAGTTTGCTGGTGAAGGCCGGTTCCGGAGCGGCCACTTTGGGCATTCCCGATTCCTTGGGCGTGACGGCTGCCGTTTCCGGCCAGACGATGATTTTGCCTTTCAATGACAGCGAGGCGTTAGCGGCGGCCTTTGCCGCCAAGGGCTCCGAGATTGCGGCGGTGATCGTCGAGCCGTTCCCCGGCAATATGGGGCTGGTGCTTCCCAAGCCCGGTTATCTGGAGGAATTGCGGCGGCTAACTGCCGCTAGCGGCACGGTGCTGATCTTTGACGAAGTGATCACCGGCTTCCGGGTCGGGTACGGCGGCGTGCAGACCGGTTATGGCATCGAGCCTGACCTGACCTGTCTCGGTAAAATTATCGGCGGCGGCTTGCCGGTGGGGGCTTACGGCGGTAAACGAGAGCTGATGGCGTTATTGGCTCCGGAAGGCCCGGTCTATCAGGCCGGAACGCTCTCCGGCAATCCGCTGGCGGTCGCGGCCGGATTGACAACCTTGCGATTGCTTCGGGAGCTGCGACCCTATGCGAAGCTCGCCGAACGGACTGCGGCGTTTGTCGCGGAAATGCGGGCGCTATTCGGGGCGGCCGGCATTCCGGTAACCATTAATCAGGTGGAATCGCTGTTCACTATCTTTTTCAGCCCTGGACCGGTCGTCGATTACGAAAGTGCGACGCGGAGCGACCGGCAGCGTTATGCCCGTTTCTTCCACGCCATGCTGGAACGGGGCTTCTATTTCAGCCCCGGGCAGTTCGAAACCTGCTTTATCTCGACGGCGCATACGGATGCGGATCTGGAACAAGCATTGATCACCCTGCGGGCGATCTTGCCGGGATTGGGAGGCTGCTGATGTCGGCCCGGACTTTAATGATCCAGGGCACTTCGTCCAGCGTCGGTAAGAGTTTGATCGCGGCCGGCCTTTGCCGGGTTTTCAATGACGACGGCTACCGGGTGGCTCCTTTCAAGTCGCAGAATATGGCGTTAAATTCGGCGGTGACCCCCGATGGCTACGAGATCAGCCGCTCGCAAACGATGCAGGCCGAGGCGGCCCGGGTAACCCCCGCGGTGGCCATGAACCCGGTGCTTCTGAAGCCCAAAGGCGACCGTCGGGCCCAGGTTATCTTGCGGGGAAAGCCGTTCGGCGATTTTGAGGCCCGTCAATACCGCGAGGAAGTGACCGGCTATGCCTTGGAGACGGTTCGGGAGTGTTTGGCGGAGTTGCGCCGGGATTATCAGGTGGTGGTGATCGAAGGAGCGGGCAGTCCGGCCGAGATTAACCTGCGCGCCAACGACATCGCCAACATGACCATCGCCGAGATGGCCGATGCGCCGGTGATTCTGGTGGGCGACATCGACCGGGGCGGGTGTCTGGCAGCGCTGGTGGGAACGATGGAGCTGCTGGCCCCCGAAGAACGGCGGCGGGTGAAGGGGATCATCATCAACAAGTTCCGGGGCGATCTGGGTTTGCTCCAGCCCGGCCTGGATTTTCTGGAGGAACGGCTCGGCCTGCCGATCCTGGGTGTGTTGCCATATGTCCGGTTGGAATTGCCGGAAGAGGATTCGTTGGGATTGGCCGACGGACCGGTTCGGAGCGAAGTTGGGATCGCGGTCGGTGTAATAAGGCTACCACGGATTTCCAACTTCACTGACTTTGACGCGTTGCGTTGCGAACCGGACGTGACGGTTCGTTATATCGAACGCTCCGCTGACTTGGCAGGCGTGGATCTGATCATTCTCCCCGGCACCAAGAATACGACTGCGGATTTGGCATGGCTGCGAAGCAACGGCTTGGCGGAGCGGATTGCCGCCGTGGCGGATCATGCCTTGATCCTTGGGATCTGTGGCGGTTATCAGATGATGGGACGGGAGATCCACGATCCGCTGGGATTGGAATCGGAGTTGCCGCAACTGCCGGGATTGGGCCTGTTGCCGATCATCACCCGTTTTGAAGCGGGGGACAAAACGCTCCAGCAGGTCCAGGCGACTTGGCCGGACGGGTCCGGAACGGATCACCCCATTTTGGGTTATGAGATTCATCAGGGAATCAGCGAGATCAGTGGCAATGCCAATTTGTTCCGCTTGGCGGACGGGAGTTGGGAAGGCTGTCAGGTGAATCAGCATTTATTCGGGACTTATCTTCATGGCTGTCTGGATAATGATTCATTTCGTATTCATCTTTTGAATATTATCCGCCGGAGGAAAGGTCTGTCGTTGTCAGCGGCCGTACGTTCCTTCCGGGAGATTCGCGAGGAGAGTTACCGGCAGTTGGCAGCGATGCTCCGCCAGAATCTCGATCTAAGGACCATCTATGATTGGCTGGGACTCGAATATGGGACCGCTTAATTATCTGACCGTTTTGGGCGGCTTGCTCATCGACAGTTTGGTGGGGGACCCGCCTTGGCTGCCCCATCCGGTGGTCGGAATGGGGAAAGTCATCGCTGGTCTGGAACGTTGGCTGAACCGGCCGAACCGTTCGACCCGGTCGTTGCATGGGTTAGGGATTCTCACGGTCGGGATAGTATTGGTTTTGGTCTTCGGAATGACGCTGTTGGTGCTGCATTGGCTTAAGCCCATTGGCTGGCTACACTGGCTGGTTAACATCTGGTTGATGGGGACCACCGTGGCCCGGCGGGGCTTGCGGGAGGCCGGAATGGCGATTTACCGGGCTTTGCGCGTTGGTGATCTGGCGACGGCCCGGAACGAGGCCGGCAAAATCGTCGGCCGGGACACCAGCGCTTCACCGGAACCGGAGGTGATCCGGGCCGGAGTGGAATCCGTGGCCGAGAATACGGTGGACGGGGTCATCGCGCCGCTTTTTTACGGTTTATTGGGCGGAACGCCCCTGGCCATGGCCTATCGGGCGATAAACACCATGGATTCGATGCTGGGTTATAAGAACGAGCGTTTCCTCCATTTCGGCTGGGCCGCTGCCCGCTTGGACGACTTGGCCAACTATCTTCCGGCGCGAATCGGCGGCTGGTTGATGGTGGCCGCCGCCGGTTTGCTGGGCGGTGACGCCAAAGGGGCCTGGCGGATGATGCGCCGGGATGCCCGGAAACATCCCAGCCCCAATGGAGGTTGGCCGGAAGCGGCTACCGCCGGGGCGTTGGGCGTTCGCTTGGGCGGTTTCAACAGCTACCATGGCCGGACCTCGTTCCGCGAATATCTCGGCGATCCCGTTCGGCCGCTGGAACCGGGCGATATTTTACGAGTAATTCGGATGCTTAATGTCGCTACTTTGCTATTGGTGCTCGCTGCCGTGGCCGTTTGGGCTTTTTAGATAAATTATAATTGGCGGTCCATTTACGCCTTTGCAACCTCGCGGTATGTCACGGGTTCGCGTAAATTTGGATATGAGTGGACCGGTTTTCTTGTGCTTACGTTGTGGTAGGTATGGTTTTTGAAAGGATTCGAAACGGAGGGATTGCTTTTGGATTTGTTACAAAATACGATTTCGCGGATTAGTCCTTTGAATCAGGAGGCCATTTCGGCGGTGCGATCCCGGGAGGATACGCTGACCAAGCCCCCGGGGAGCCTGGGAGTGCTTGAGAACATCGCTGCTCAATTGGGCGGGATCACCGGCAAGCTCTTTCCGGAGATCGGCAAGAAAGCAGTCGTGGTGATGGCCGCCGATCACGGCGTGGTGGCCGAAGGAGTCAGCGCTTTTCCCCAGGAAGTCACGGTCCAGATGGTCGCCAACTTTTGCAACGGCGGCGCGGCCATCAATGTACTAGCCCGCCATGCCGGTGCCGAAGTCGTGGTGGTCGACGTCGGTGTCGCCGCCCCGCTGGATTTTCCGCAGGTGATGGCCAAAAAAGTCCGCTTAGGCACCGCGAATATGGCCCAGGGTCCGGCGATGACCCGGGAAGAAGCGATACAAGCTCTGGAAGTGGGAATCGCCGTGGCCGAGGAACTGATCGCCGATGGTTATCAACTGTTGGCCACCGGGGAGATGGGCATCGGCAATACGACTGCTTCGAGCGCTATCATCGCTGCATTCACCCGGCAGGCCGCGATTGCGGTGACCGGGCGGGGGACCGGGTTGGCGGAAACAGCGGTCCTCCATAAGGCGGCAGTGATCGACCGGGCGCTGGCGGTCAACCGGCCGGATCCGGACGATCCCTTGGATGTACTGGCCAAAGTCGGCGGGCTGGAAATCGCCGGGCTGGCCGGTTTGATCCTCGGCGCGGCGGCCGGCCGGACACCAGTGGTGATCGATGGCTTCATCAGCAGCGCGACGGCGTTGGTAGCGGCGCGGCTGGCGCCCCAGGCGCTGGATTATATGATCGCCTCCCATTGCTCAGCCGAACAAGCCCATCGTCGCTTATTGGAAAGCCTGGGGCTGAAACCCGTCCTGGAGCTGGAGATGCGCTTGGGAGAAGGGACTGGAGCGGTACTGGCCTTCGGCGTCATCGAAGCGGCCTTGAAGACCTTAAAGGAAATGGCTACTTTTGACTCAGCCGGAGTGGCCAAGGGGGAAGCGTGAGCAGCCGGCATGTGTTGGTCACCGGCGGAACCCGTTCCGGCAAGAGCAGTTTCGCCGAGAAGCTGGCTCTGGAATCGGGCGACCCGGTCATCTATGTGGCTACCGCGGCGCCGCTCGATGACGAGATGCGGCAGCGCATCGCCGCGCATCGACGGCGCCGGCCGCCCGAATGGCAGACCGTCGAGGAACCGCTGGATCTGGCGGGTGTACTCCGCCGTTCCCAGTCCGGTACGACTGTATTGATCGATTGTTTAACGTTGTTCGTCACTAACTGGCTGCTCGGTCAGGACCCAGCCGCTCTCAAGGGGCTGGAAGAAGTTTTTCGACCGCTCCTCGCTGATTTAAGCCAGGCGATTCAAGCCTGCCCCGCCGGGGTCATTATCGTCACGAACGAGGTGGGCTCGGGAATCGTGCCGGAGAACCCCTTGGCGAGAAGTTTCCGGGATCTGGCCGGCGTGGCCAATCAAATGGTGGCCGCCGCCTGTGATCAAGCCTATTGGGTGGTCAGTGGAATTCCGGTAAGGATTAAAGGATGAGAGCATGAAGACGATACGCGCACTGCGCACGGCGGTGGGCTTTTTGACGGTTTTGCCGGTCAGCCCGCGCCGGGCGGAAGCGGCCGATTTTGGCCGGGCGGTCGGTTTCTTCCCAGTGGCGGGCCTCTTCTTCGGGCTGCTTTTCTGGGTCGGACTGCACGGTTTGGGCCGGATTATGCCGCTCACGGTAGCCGCCTGGCTGACGGTTTTCGCCAGCGCCTGGCTGAACGGGGCGATCCATTGGGACGGGTTTGCCGATACCGCCGACGGATTGGGGGGCGGGAGCCCGGAACGACGTTTGGCGATCATGAAGGACAGCCGGTTGGGGGCATTCGGCGGCATGGCCTTGAACTGCTTGATCTTGGGTAAAATCCTGATGCTGCCGCAGCTGTTCGATCAACCGCTGCCGCTGTTGGTTCTGGTGCCCGTGGTTTCCCGCTGGGGAATGGCCTGCTTCCTCACCACACAGCCCTCGGTTTCCCAGGGCCTGCTGCGCATCTTCCAGATTCCGAATCAAACCGCGGTGCTGGTGACGGCGACGGTGCTGATGTTGCTGGCGGCCCTCTGGGCGGGACCCCGCTCCGTCATCATCCTGCTGGTGGCCGTCGTGGCGCTGGGAGCATTGGCACCATGGATCCGGCGGCGCTTCGGCGGAATCACCGGCGATATTCTGGGAGCCACCAACGAAATCTTGGAATTGCTGGGTTGGCTGGCTTTGTTGATCAAGCTTCCCGGCTGATGAAGCATTTGGGTCTATAATAGTAAAGTGAGTTAACGGACATGTCGGAGCGACTTCAGACCCTTCCGACCGCCAGGGACAGTCATGGCGGCAATATCGAGGCGGCCCGGGCGGCGCACCACCGCCGCAGCTTTCTCGATTTCAGCATCAATGTCAATCCTTGGGGACCGCCCCCCAAATTATGGTTTAAGCTGCTAGCCAGTCTTCCGGAAATCCGGCGTTATCCGCAACCCCACTCTCAGGATGGCCGGGCACAGTTGGCCGCTTTCTTCGGCATTGCCACCGACCGGCTGGTCCTGGGGAATGGCGCCGCGGAACTCATCCACTGGCTGCCCTGGGTCCTGCCGGTCCGGCGGGCGGTGGTCCTGGAGCCGACCTTTTCCGAATACGCCGAGGCATTTACACAATGCGGCAAACCGGTGACCCGATTGCCGCTGACCGCTGATTTTCAGGTCGACCTGTCGCGGCTCAGATGGACGTTGGGGCCGGGGGATCTGCTGTTCGTCTGTCAGCCGAACAATCCGACCGGTTGTCGGACTCCGGCAGAGGCGCTTCAGGAACTGCTGGAACTGGCTCAGGCGCGGCAAGCCTGGCTGGCGGTGGATGAATCGTTTCTCTGGTTTTGCGGCGCAGTCCCCGAGCTGACCGCGGCCCGCTATCTGAACCAATTTCCCCGCTTGTTGGTGCTCAACTCGCTGACCAAGATCGGGGCGGTTCCCGGCTTGCGCCTGGGCTTGGCCATGGCCAGTCCGACGGTGATCCGTTCTCTTGAAAAGGCCCTGGATCAATGGAATGTCAACCGCCTGGCGCAGGAGTTGATCCCCTATATCATCGATCCCGGCTTTCTGAAACGGACCAGGGAACGGCTGAACCGCGAGAATCAGTGGCTGGCCCGGGAGCTGCCGAAGGTAAGCGGCTTAACGGTCTTTCCCTGGCAGGCCAACTACTTCCTGGCCAAAGTCGAGCAGGCACGGTTTACTGGGACCCAACTCATCGCCAGCCTGGGGAAACGGGGGATCCTGGTGCGCGATTGCCGCAACTTTAGCGGGCTCGGCCCGGCCTATTTCCGGTCGGCAGTGGGCCATCGCGCGGAGAACCGGCGGTTGATCGCCAATCTGTTGGATATTCTAAAAGCGTTGTGATAAACCCTAGCCGAAGGGCAGGTTGAACACAAAAGCTCAGAGAAGCAAGGGAAAAAGTCGTTAAAATGGACTTCATAAAGATTTTTTTGATTCACCAGACTTTATTCCATGGCTTCTAAAAGGACCGCGATAAACCCCGTCCGAAAACCGGAAGATCCCCCGAATTTGACGAAGCAAGAGATGGGTTCGGAGCGAGCCTCCCGGACTGCGGTCTTTCTTGCCCAAAGTTTGGGACCACTTTCCCTAGTATCGGGAGAGTCTTCCCAAGGGCCGGGAATGTCTTCCCAAAGGTTGGGACAGTTTGCCCAAAGGTTGGGAATACTTTCCCGGGCCCCGGGAAGGCCTGCCCAAAGATTGGGAGTGCTTTCCCGAGCCTTGAGAGGGTCCGCCCGAGGGCGGGAAGGTTTTCCCGGGCGTTGGGAGAGCATTCGCAAGCCTCAAGCGGGAGCAATCGATGAAAAAATGGAGTTGGCTTAGCTATGACGGAATCGGAATCGGAAACAGTCTGTGGCAAATTATATCTGGTGGGGACGCCGCTCGGCAATCTGGAGGATATCACCTATCGGGCGCTGCGCATCCTGGGGGAAGTCGACCTGATCGCCGCCGAGGATACCCGGCATACGCTCAAGCTGTTGAACCATTTCGGGATCAAGCGGCCGTTGCTCAGTTACCACCAGCATAATGAGCGGGAGCGGGCCGACGGCATCATCGCCCGGATCCAGTCCGGACTGGACGTGGCCCTGGTTTCCGATGCGGGGATGCCCGGAATCTCCGATCCCGGCCAATGGCTGGTCGCCGAAGCTTTGCGCCAGGGGATCGCGGTGGTTCCGGTGCCTGGCCCCGCGGCGCTGATCACGGCCTTGGCCGCTTCGGGGCTGGATTCGAGCGCCTTCTGGTTCGGCGGCTTTTTGCCCCGCCGCCCGACCGAGCAGCTGCAACAGATCGAGCGGGTAAAGCTGTTTCCGGGGACGCTCATTTGGTACGAAGCGCCGCACCGCTTGGAACAAACGCTGAAAAATATCGGCTCGGTTCTGGGCGACCGTCCCGTGGTCCTGGCGCGGGAATTGACCAAGGTTCATGAGGAATTTATCCGGGGTACGCTGAGTGGGGTGCTGGAACAATTGAATCATCATGAAGTTCGGGGCGAATTTACGATTCTGGTGGCAGGTTGTTCGGAGCCGGAACTTGATCGACAAGATTCGACAAAACCAGATTTGGAAACGCTTTTTAATGCACTGGACAATAAAAACGGCAGTTTACGGGAAAATCTGAAAGCGATTGCCCAGCAAACCGGCAAAAGCACCCGGGAAATTTACCAATTATATCTTGAACAGAAAGGGCAAAAATAAAAGAGGAGGCTATAACCTCCTCCGCTTTTTTCTCTCTATTAGCAAGCGCCCTTCATGGATTCGAGGCAGGCTTTGCAAATGTTTTTGCCCTTAAAATCGCGGATGCCCTCGGCATTTCCGCAGAAGATACAGGCGGGTTCGTATTTTTTCAGGATGATCTTTTCGCTATCAACGTAAATTTCCAGTGCGTCTTTTTCGTCGATTTGAAGAGTCCGGCGCAATTCGATGGGGATAACCACCCTTCCCAATTCGTCGACTTTTCTCACGATCCCGGTAGATTTCATCATGATTCGTCACTCCTTTCGTTAAAATTCGACAATCATCAACATTTATTATACCTATATTTACTTTCAAAGTCAATTTAATCCAAAAAAAATATGCAGTTTTTTTGGATTAAATTCCAGTAACAATTGGGAGGGTCGGTTCGCTAATTTAGCGGCGCCGTTTCATATTGCCGCTGCCTTTTCTGTAATAAAGCGGGCGCATCCGATGGGGTATATTGGAAAAACGCTTGACAAAACCGGCATTAGTGGATATAGTAATTTTACCAATTGTTATTTTGTAGTCAAATCATTTACAGACTGTGATGGAAAGAGTACTTACAGATATCCGTGGGCAGAGAACCGGGGCGGGTGGGATCCCGGTCGGGGTCGGTAAGGAAGATGATTCCGGAGTTACCGGTCGAACTCCGGCAAACGGCGCAATTCCGGTTGTCGCAGTAGATCCGGTCGTTAATCCGCGTTAAGGATCCAAGTCCTCTGACTTTATGGCTCGGGAAACCTGCCGCGATCGTTTCAGCGGTTCGGGAAGCCTCGTGGCCTGGAAGCGGAGGAGAATTGGGGTGGTACCACGAAGGCTAACCTCTCGTCCCCTGCCAGGGATGAGGGGTTTTTCTATTTTCATTTAAAAAACGCGAGGTTTGCTAAAAAGGGGGATTCGCATGGGCAAGTTTTATTTGACGACGCCAATCTATTATCCCAGTGACAATCTGCATATCGGGCACGCTTACACGACGGTGGTCGCCGACGCTTTGGCCCGCTATCACCGGCAGATTGGGGACGATGTCTGGTTTTTGACCGGCACCGACGAGCATGGCCAGAAGATCCAGCGCCGGGCCGAGGCGGCCGGGGTCACGCCGCAGGAGTATGTCGACGGAATCGTGGCCAACATCAAGAAGCTCTGGCAGCTTTTCCAGATCAGCAACGATGATTTTATCCGGACGACGGAGGAGCGCCACGAAAAGGCGGTGCAACAGATCTTCGACCGCCTCTACCAGCAGGGCGATATCTACAAAAGCGAGTATCAGGGCTGGTACTGTACGCCGTGCGAGGCTTTTTGGCTGGAGCGCCAGCTGCAGGACGGCAAATGTCCCGATTGCGGCCGCGAGGTGGAGCTGGTCAAGGAAGAGAGTTATTTTTTCCGGATGTCCAAATATGCCGACCGTCTGATCCGGCACATCGAGGAACACCCCGAGTTTATCCAGCCGGTTTCGCGCAAAAACGAAATGATCAACAACTTCCTCAAGCCGGGCCTGGAGGATCTCTGCGTCTCCCGGACCACTTTCAGCTGGGGAATTCCGATCACTTTTGATCCGAAACATGTGATCTACGTCTGGCTGGACGCGCTTTCCAATTATATTACGGCTTTGGGCTATCCCGAACGGACCGAGCTCTTCCAGAAGTTCTGGCCGGCCGAATTGCACCTGGTAGGCAAGGAGATCGTCCGTTTCCATACCATTTATTGGCCGATCATTTTGATGGCCCTGGGTTTGCCCCTGCCCAAACAGGTCTTCGGCCACGGCTGGCTGGTCCTGGAAGGCGGCAAAATGTCCAAATCCAAAGGCAATGTCATCGATCCGGCCGTTTTGATCGCCAAGTACGGGTTGGATCCCATCCGTTATTACCTCTTGCGCGAGATTCCTTTCGGCGCGGATGGTTCCTACACCGAAGACGCGCTGATCCTGCGCACCAATCAGGATCTGGCCAATGACCTCGGCAACCTGTTGCACCGGTCCCTGTCGATGATCGAGAAGTTCAACGGCGGCATCATTCCGGCGCCTGGCCCCTATCAGGAGCTGGACCAACAGGTGATCGAGCAGGCGCGCCAGAGCATCCGCGAGATGACGGAGGCCATGGCCAAACTGGAAGTCAATAACGCGTTGGTCGCCCTTTTCAAGCTGGTCAGCCGGGCCAATAAATACATCGACGAAGCCGCGCCCTGGGCGCTGGCCAAACAGCCGGACGGCCGGGAACGCTTGCACACCGTCCTGTACACCATGGCGGAGACCCTGCGGTTGGCCGCGGTCTTGCTGGTACCGTTCCTGGTGGAAGCGCCGGGCAAGATCTGGGAGCAGCTCGGAGTCGCCGGCGTTCCGGCGGAAGAGGATTACCAGACCGCGACGAAGTGGGGCGGTTTGCGGCCGGGTACTGTGACCCGGAAGGGCAACCCGATCTTCCCGCGGATCGAGGATGAGAAGAAAGAGGCGACCCAACCTGAACCGCCTCGGGAGGAAAAGGCCGTGACCCAAACGACACCGGAAACCAAGCCGGAACAACCCGGCAGCGAACCGATTAGCATCGAGGATTTCGCCCGGATCGACCTGCGGGTGGCCAAAGTTCTGGAAGCCGAGAAGGTTGAGAAGTCCGATAAATTGATGCGTTTGAAGGTGAGGGTGCTCGGCGCCGAACGGCAGATTGTGGCGGGGATCGCCCAGCATTATCAGCCGGAGCAGTTAATCGGCAAGGAGATCGTGGTCGTGGCCAATCTCAAACCGGCCAAACTGCGGGGACTCATCTCCGAAGGAATGCTGCTGGCAGCGTCCAACGACGAAGGGAAGCTGGCGCTGGTGCGGCCGGAGGCCGAGATCGGCGAAGGCTCCAAGGTGCGCTAGCCAATGTGGATCGACAGCCATTGCCATCTTAACGATGAAGCGTTTGCCGCCGATTATGAGCAAGTTTTGCAGCGGGCGCTCGCCGCAGAGGTGGAGACCCTGATCGTCGTCGGGTTCGATCTGCCTTCCTCGGAACGGGCGATCGAACTGGCGGAGCGGCATGCGCCGCTCCGCGCGGCGGTGGGCATCCACCCTCACGATGCCAAGACCTGGGACGCGGCTGCGGCCGGGCGCCTCGGCGAATTGCTGCGCCATCCCCGGGTGGTGGCCCTGGGCGAGATCGGCCTGGATTATCATTATAATTATTCGACCCCGGATGAACAACGCCATGCTTTCAAGGAACAACTCCGGATGGCGGCGGATTATGGCAAACCGGTGATCATCCATGACCGGGAAGCTCATCAGGATACCCTGGCCGTTTTGCAGGAGCAGCCGCTGGGCCCGGCCGGCGGGGTCATGCATTGCTACAGCGGCAGCCTGGAGACGGCGCAGCTCTTTTTGAAGCTGGGGCTGCATATCTCGTTCGCAGGCCCGCTTACCTTCAGCAATGCCGTCAAGCTGCGCGAGGTGGCCGCGGCGTTGCCGCTGGCCAAGTTATTGGTGGAGACCGATTCACCGTACCTCACGCCGCATCCCTGGCGCGGCCGGCGCAATGAACCCGGCTACGTCAGTTTGGTCGGCGCCAAATTGGCGGAGATCCAAGGTTTGCCGGTGGCGGAGGTAATGGCCCAGACCAGCGCCAATGTCAAGAGTTTATTCGGTCTGTAACCGAAAAGCGCCCCGCCGCGTATGATTTTAGGGAATTTGGATGATACTGGTGGGGATGGCATAAATTTTAAAGGATCATTTTTCAGCATGGGGGAGAGCGGCATGAACCAGCAAGACCATGATCATGATCGCGACCAGCGTCAGGCTGCGGACCCGGCGCCGGCCATCGTTTATCGTCTGGGAGACGCGCTCTATCTGAACGTTACCAACCGTTGCCCGAATGCTTGTGTTTTTTGCATCCGGGAGAGTCCGCAAGGGGTCGGCTATAATCTCTGGCTGAATGAGGAGCCGACTGCGGATCAGATCGTCCAGGCCGCCGGGGAGATCGCCCAATACCGTGAAGTCGTTTTTTGCGGCTATGGTGAACCCTTGCTCCGGCCGGCGATCGTGATCGAGGTAGCCCGGCGCTTGAAGCAGCGGGCGCCGGTACCGATCCGGATCAACACCAACGGCTTGGCCGACCTTTTCCTGGGTTACGATGTACTGCCCCAGTTGCAAGGGCTGATCGACGGGATCTCCATCAGCTTGAATGCGCCGGATGCCCAGTCCTACTTGGAGTTGACCAAAACGCCGTACGGTTTGAAGGCCTTTCCGGCGGTATGCGATTTCGCGCGGCGTAGTAAACTTTACATTCCCAAGGTGACCGTATCGGTGGTCCATTATCCCGGCGTCGATCTGGAGCGCTCCGCCCAAGTGGCCGCGGCGCTCGGCGTGGAATTCCGGGTGCGGGAGATCCAGGGATTCGATCAGCCGGATCAGCAGGGCCTCGAATAGAACGGCTGGGAGCGCAATATATTTGTAATGAGGGAACGAATTAAGCGAATTACGCTCCCATGTCAATCCCGGATGGATTTGAAATTGATTCGTTGTAAGAATATGGCAAGAAACGTTATTGAACTTTCGGGGCAATTGGCTCGTCTTTTTAATAAGTTCTCAAAAAAGTCATTTCTGGCGGACTTTCATCCGCTTTCAATAAAAGCGGTGCGCCGTTCCGGCCTATCGACTCAGTTTACAAAATGGTTTACATCAATAAAAATAGGCGCTCCAGCATCGCAATTCATTCTGTAATATGGTAAATTGAGGAAAAAGAAGGAATTCATAACTCAATGGCGAAATATTTATGATACTTGTTTCATACCCAGCCGTATTCGGCTTTGGGATCCGATAAATATTTGGAATACTGCTGTGGGATGGGCCGATGGATTCAAGCAATCGGGAATGCATCGGTAATTTTTAGCAAAGGTGGGATGGCATGCAGATAAACAGCGGACAATGGGGATCGAAAAGAGCGAAATACATAATAATCTCCGCTTGTATCCTGACAATCTCATGTATCGGGCTTTTGATTTACTGGCTGGCCCTCGACCGGGTGACTCTGGAAGTAGACGGCCAACGTTACCAATGGCTGACCCTCAGCTCCACTGTGGAGCAAACGCTTCAAGAAAAGAAAGTTCATTTGAAAACGGGTGACGAAGTCAAGCCCGGCTTACAGACTCCGATCACTGAAAATCTGACGATTCAAGTGATCCGTTCTTTCCCGGTACAGATAAGCGTCGCCGGGAAGACGACTCAAGTTTACACTACCAGCCGGCCGGTTCGCGCGGTACTGGCCATGGCCAAAGTTACTTATGACGCCGACGACCGGATCATCCCGGGAGTCGACACCCTGGTCCAACCCAATCAACAGATTCGGGTCATCCAGGTTACCACCAAGATCGAGAGTCGGCGGGTGGTTATCAATCCAGCCACCGAATACCGGAAAGACCGCGCGCTGGAGCGCGGCGTCACCAAAGTGATCCGCAAGGCCCAGCCGGGAGTGCTGGAACGGCAGGTAAAAGTAGTCTACGAAGACGGCCGACCGGTCCGCCAAACCAAGCTGGGGGATAAGATCATCAAACCGGCGCTCAACGGGATTATCGCGATGGGCACCAAGCCCGTGTCGCGAGTGCTGATCACTTCGCGGGGCAGCTATCGCTATATCGAATTGCGCAGCATGATGGCGACTGCTTACTATCCTGGGCCGGAGAGCACTGGAAAATACGCCGCCGCCGCCCGGACCTATACCGGGAAGCGGGCCGGATTCGGCCTGGTGGCCGTGGATCCGCGCGTGATTCCGCTGGGGAGCATGTTGTATATCGAAGGATATGGCAAAGCGGAAGCGGCGGATATTGGCGCCGCCATTAAGGGCAACAAGATCGATCTCTGTTACGACACCTACCGCGAGGCCTCAATGTTCGGCCGGAAAAACGTAAAAGTTTACATTCTGGAATAAGGTCAGGGAATATGCGCGAGTCGCGTAACCGCACCAACCGTGTACCAAACGATTGCGGCGTGGCGTGACGGGGCGCGATACAATCGGATGAAGACAAACCATGGATAAGACGCCGTTTTGATGCGGCGTCTTATCGATTTTTTGAAGGCCGGATATATTAAATGAATATCCCGCCGCGAATTTCGATGGTATAATATTAAAAGCATTGGAAGCGGGTCAGAAAAACTTGCCGGGTGCGGCATAATAAGCGATGAGGCCAATCGCGCGGGGACTGCCCCGGTTTTTGAGGTGAATGGATGTTTATCGACAAACAGAGTCATATTCCGGTGTATTACCAATTGAAGCGGATCCTGCTGGGGCAGATCCACAGCGGCCAATTCGACGGCGGCCAGCCGATCCCCTCGGAACGGGAATTGAGCGAAAAGCTGAACATCAGCCGGATGACGGTGCGTCAGGCCATCAATCAGCTGGTGGACGAGGGGGTCCTCTATCGCGAAAAGGGGCGGGGTACCTTCGTATCCAAGGTTAAGATGGAGCAGCGCAACGTGATGAGCTTTTCCGACTTTGTCCGGCAGAGCGGCCGGACCCCCGTCACCCAAGTGCTGCATTTCGGCAAGGAGGATGCTCCGGCCCGGGTCGCCGAGGCGCTGGGACTGGCCGAGGCCGAACCGGTTTTTAACCTGAAACGGTTGCGCCTGGCGGATCAGACGCCGGTTGCCATCGAACAGGTCTTTCTGCCGGAACGGTTATTCCCGGAACTGGACCGTCATGACCTGACGGACTCCTTGTATCAGCTGATCAAGACCGAATATGCGTATACCATCCATTTCATCGATAACGCTATCGAGGCCGGCCGGCCCGACAAGGAGGAAAAAGCACTGCTGCAGCTCGGCCCGGGCGAGCCGCTGCTGCGCATCAGCGGGCTTTATTTCACCATTTCCGGCCAGAAGCTCTTCTATGAGAATTCGGCCTATGCCGGCACGGAATACCGTTACAGCGTCCGGATCCACGTCAAGGAGGGCATGTAAATTCCGCCGCCCAAGAGTAACCCGTCATTTCGAACCGAATACCCGTTTTCATTCGCATCTGGCGTTCAGGGATGTGAATTTTTTTATGAAATTGGTGGCAGCTATTGATCTGCGGCGGAGAGGGTGTTACGATAATAGTGGTATATACCTCTATACCAAAACGAAGCGAATGGGACATTGAAAGCCAAAGTTTGGGTAGCCTGAAACGGCTGCGGGCACGGCGTGCGACTGGACCGGCTCTTTTCCGGAAGAACGCCGCCAGCCCGGGCCGATCATCAAAAATGAAACGGAGGTCTGGTCATGGTTCAAATGTGGGAAGAGATTTGGGAGCAACCCGCCGTCCTGGAGCGGTGCATTGCCCAGAATGCCGCGGTTATCCGGCAGATCGTCGCGACGGTGAAAAAGCGGGATATCGATCTCATTTATATGGCGGCCCGGGGGACGTCGGACCACGCGGCGGTCTACGGCAAATATATTTTCGAGTATACCCTGGGGATACCGGTGGCGCTGGCCGCCCCGTCGATCGTCACCATGTACGCCCAGAATCTTAAGCTGAAAAATTGCCTGGTCATCGGAATCTCCCAATCCGGCAAGGCCGCCGATGTGATCGAGGTGATCAAGACCGGCAACCGGAGCGGAGCGGTGACGGTGAGCATTACCAATGACCCGGCCTCGCCGTTGGCCCGGGAAGGCCAGTTTCAGTTGGACTGCCACGCCGGGCCGGAGAAGAGCGTCGCCGCCACCAAAACCTTTAGCGCGGAGATGATGGCCCTGGCGCAACTGGCCGCGGTCTGGTCCGATGACGCGACCATGTCCGCCGAGCTGGCGTCGGTCCCGCAAAAGCTGTTGCCGCTGCGCGCCGACGCCGAGCTGATCACGGCCAAGGCGGAACGCTACCGTTTCATGGAGGAATGTTTTGTGCTGGCCCGGGGCATCAACTATGCCATCTCCCTGGAAGCGGCGCTCAAGATCCAGGAGACCTGCTATGTCCGGGCGAAAGCCTTCGCCACTTCGGACTTCCAGCACGGCCCCATCGCCATGGTGGAGAGCGCCATTCCGTTGTTGATCTTCGCGCCCCAAGGGCCGAGCCAGGCCGACATGCGGGCGATCATCGAAAAACTGACCCAAAGCCAGGTCGAGTTGATCATCGTCTCCAACAGCGCCGACCTGCTGCAGCTGGGCCAGAGCGCTTTTCAGATCCCCGCGACGGCCAACGACGCCATCTCGCCGTTCTTCAACGTGATGGTGGCCCAGATGTTCGCCTGCCAACTGTCCCTGGCCAAAGGATACGACCCCGATAAACCGCGCCGGCTGTCCAAGGTCACCATCACCCGCTAAGCGTCTAATAGCTCGATACCGCTCCGGCCCGATGGCCGGCGGCTCAAACCGATCGCCCCCGATCGGTAAGGCCGCATGGGCCGCGCCGGCCGGGAGCTTTCCGTTCGGGACGGTCGATAGACCGTCCCGATACTTTTGCAAGGCTTTCGCTCCTTTAGCGAGCCGGGCGCGGCAATTCCGCCATCTTAGAAAATGGTCGCGTCGCGATAATGCGTTCCGCTGCTTCCCCCTGACCCGCCGGACAGCCCGTGATTGCATCCCGGACCCTTCCGGATGGCCGCGCAGTTGCCGAAGATGTTCATTTAATTACTGAAAATGCTCATTTTGTTACTGAATCAGTTTGTACAGTAACTGCACATGCTTACTCAGTTACTGCAAATGATCGTTTGGTAACTGAAAATGCTCGTTCAGTTACTGAAAATGATTGTTCGGTTACTGATTCAGTTCATTCAGTTACTGCGAATGTTCGCACAGTTACTGAAGATGATCGTTTGGTTACTGAATCAGTTCGCACAGTTACCGGAAATGCTTGCTCGACTACCGGGCATGATTCTTTGGCAACTGAATGAGCTCCTTCGGTTGTGGGAGTTATTCGTTTGCTTAGCAAAATTATTGACTGGGGTTCATTAAGTTTAAGGAAGCTTGGCCGGGGCTCGCCGGTGCGTTCCGGCGGAGTCGCCCGGAGGCTTGGCCCGGCTTTCATGGTTGAGAAATGGGGCAAAAGGGCGATTCTGGAAGTTATTGCAAGAACGGAACGAAATGTCCCGTTAATTTACGGTAAAACTCCGTTTAACGAACCGAGTCAATTATGTTATAATGACATCGATGACATCATGATTCCGGGAGGACAACAAGGTGGCGACCATCTATGATGTGGCGGAGCAAGCGGGGGTATCCCCGAAGACGGTTTCCCGGGTGATCAACCACAGCCCGGCGGTGAAGGAAGCGACCAGGCAGCGGGTGTTGGCGGCCATCGCGGCGCTGGATTATCACCCCAATGCGGTTGCCAAGAGTTTGAAACAGCAGAAGACCTTTAACATCGGCTATGTCATCCCGTACGGCTCGGACTTCGTGTTTCGCGACCCCGGGCAGCTGGAACAGATCAAGGGCGCCAACGACGTGCTGGCGGCCAGCGATTACAACCTGATCCTGTCGGTCCCCAAATCGGGCCGGGACGCGTTGCGCGAGGTGGATAGCCTGCTAAAGCACAAGAATGTCGACGGCCTGATCCTTTACGCCATGGCCGGCGTCGAACCGCTGGCCCGGGAGTTTGAGGCGAAAGGCCTGAAATACGTCTCACTGGGAAAATGTTATCCGGAACAGAAGTATAACTTCGTCGAAGTCGAGGCGCCACACGGCGGTTATCTGGGAACCCGCTTCCTGTTGCGGCTGGGCCACCGGGCGATCGCCTTTCTGGGGGAGGCGCCGCAGTTCCTGGAGCCGGCCAAGGAGAGCATGATCGACGGTTGCAGCCGGGCCTATCGCGAGGCGGGCCTGGAATTCCCCGAGCAAGCGGTGCTCCCCGGCGATTACTCTATCGCGTGCGGCTATTATGCGGTGGAACGGTTTTTGGCGCAACGGCCCCGGCCTACGGCGGTCTTTTGCGCCAGCGACCCGATGGCCTGGGGGGTGCTGCGGGCCTTGCGGGAGCGGGGCCTGGTTCCCGGAAAAGACATCGATGTCTTAGCCGGCGACGACCTGCCGCTGACCCGGAGTCTGGAGCCGGGTTTGAGCGCCATCCATTCCAAACTGTACGAACTGGGTTCGCTGGGTGCCAGCATGCTGCTGGATTGCCTGCGGCTGGAGGAAGGACGGCCGGAGATCCCCGGCCGGTATATCCAAAGCGATCTGGTGATCCGGGAGTCCACCAACGGTCCGGCGCCGGCCGGATCCGAAGCTTCGGCCCGTTGAGCGGCGGCGTTCCCCCTGAACCGCTTGCAGCCCAGTCCGGCATGATACAGGTTTATTACTAAAAAGTCAGATAACGGAGGCAATGGGATGAAATTCGGATACTTTGACGATTCGCACATGGAATACGTGATCACGACCCCGCGCACGCCTTATCCCTGGATCAATTATCTCGGTTCGCAGAATTTCTTCGGACTCATTTCCAATACCGCGGGCGGGTATTGCTTTTATAAGGACGCCCGCTTGCGCCGGCTCACCCGCTACCGTTACAATCAAGTGCCGCTGGACACGGGCGGCCGCTACTTTTACATCAACGACGGGGCGGGGGTCTGGTCGCCGTCCTGGCAGCCGGTCCAGGCGGAGCTGGACGGTTACGAGTGCCGCCACGGCCTGGGCTATACCCGGATCAGCGGCGTGAAGAACGACTTGAAGGTGGAGACGCTGTTCTTCGTCCCGCTGGATCATGATTGCGAGATCCACCGGGTGGTTCTGACCAACCAGGGACAGGGGCCGAAGTCCTTTAAGCTCTTCTCCATGGTCGAATTCTGCCTGTGGAACGCTTATGACGACATGACCAACTTCCAGCGCAATTTCAATACCGGCGAGGTCGAGGTGGACGGCAGCGTAATCTATCACAAGACCGAGTACCGGGAACGCCGCAACCATTTCGCCTTTTACGGCGTCAACCAGCCGCTGGCCGGCTTCGACACCGACCGGCACACCTTTACCGGGTTGTACAGCGGTTTCGGCGATCCCGAGGTGGTGCGGAGCGGCCAGCCCCGCAACTCGCTGGCCGACGGCTGGTCGCCCATCGCCTCCCATTGCCTGGAGATCGGCTTGGCGCCCGGAGAAAGCCGGGAGCTGATCTTCGTCCTCGGCTACGTCGAGAACGCGCCCGACCAGAAATGGGAACGGCCGGGCGTCATCCATAAAACCAAGGCCCGGCAGATCCTGGCCGACTATGCCGGCCCGCAACAAGTCGAGCGGGCCTTCGCCGCGTTGCACGATTACTGGACCGGCTTACTGGGCGGCTACACGGTGCGAAGCGGCGACGCCAAGCTGGACCGGATGGTCAACATCTGGAACCCCTATCAATGCCTGGTCACTTTCAACCTGTCGCGCAGCACTTCCTATTTCGAATCGGGGATCGGCCGGGGCATCGGTTTCCGCGATTCCAATCAGGATATCCTGGGTTTCGTCGGCATGGTGCCGGAGCGCGCCCGGGCTCGGATCCTCGATCTGGCCGCCACCCAGTTTCCCGACGGCAGCTCTTACCACCAATACCAACCGCTGACCAAGCAAGGCAATGCCGACGCCGGCAGCGGCTTTAACGACGATCCGCTGTGGCTGCTTTACTCAGTGATCGCTTATGTCAAGGAGACCGGCGATTACGGGATCCTCGCCGAGATGGTGCCGTTCAACAACGACCTGGCCCACCGCGCGACCCTTTTCGAGCATTTGGAATGCTCGATCCGGCACGTCTGGGAGCACCGCGGGCCGCACGGCCTGCCGCTGATCGGCCGGGCCGACTGGAACGACTGCCTGAATCTGAATTGCTATTCCAGCACTCCCGACGAATCCTTCCAGACCTGCACCAATAAGGACGGCCTGACCGCCGAATCGATTTTCGTCGCCGGGATGCTGGTCCATATCGGGCCGGAATACGCCCGGCTCTGCCAGAAGCTGGGACGGGACGATGCCGCCGCTAGCGTCCTGGCCAAAGTG
Source organism: Bacillota bacterium (assembly GCA_023400055.1). Classification (GTDB taxonomy): domain Bacteria; phylum Bacillota; class UBA4882; order UBA8346; family UBA8346; genus Hydrogenispora. The sequence continues at coordinate 11,776 of JAEXFN010000050.1, read as the reverse complement.
GCCGCCATGAGCCAGGCCGTCCTGGATCACGGGTTCGACGGCGAGTGGTTCCTGCGCGCTTACGACGACAGCGGCCGCAAAGTGGGCAGCCGCGCCAATGACGAGGGTCAGATCTTTATCGAACCCCAAGGCATGTGCGGCATGGCCGGGATCGGCGCCGAGCGCGGCTTGACCCTCAAGGCGCTCGACGCGGTGAAGCAGCGCCTGGATACCGCCCACGGCCTCCGCCTGGTCGAACCGGCCTATTCCGGTTACCGGCTGGAACTGGGGGAGATCTCCTCTTATCCGCCCGGTTATAAGGAGAACGCCGGGATCTTCTGCCATAACAATCCCTGGGTGATGATCGCCGAGACCCTGGCCGGCCGGGCCGAGCGGGCCTTCGAATATTACCGGAAGATCGCCCCCGCCTACCGCGAGGAGCTCAGCGAGCTGCACCGGATGGAACCCTATGTCTATTCGCAGATGATCGCGGGCAGCGACGCCAAGCGGCACGGCGAAGCCAAGAATTCCTGGCTGACCGGGACCGCCGCCTGGAATTTCGTGGCCATCAGCCAGTATATCCTGGGAGTGCGGGCCGATTTCGACGGCCTGGTGGTGGATCCCTGCCTCCCGGCCGAGTTTGGGGAAGTCACCGTCACCCGGCGCTTCCGGGGCGTAGAGTACCGGATTCGCATCGTCAACCGCCGCAGCGGCAACTACCGGCTGACCGTGGCCGGCCGGGAACTCGCCGGCAAGTTTATTCCGCTCCCCGCCGGCGCCGAGCGGGTGGAGGTTTGTTGCGAAACCTGACGGTCTGGCCATCGCAATCGGTTTTTTGAATTTGAAAATGGCATCACGAAACACTTCTTCTTTCCTCCTTACTTTGTAACCAACCTTGACGGTTGGTTACTTTTTTCCTGAAGAATCAGCGTCATTACAGCCAGTCTATTTGGAGAGATTAGCGCGGGTTGCTCAATCATTGTCAGTTGCTCCTTGATCCCTAAACGACCGCTCTTTTATTAAAAAAAGAACTATGGCAATCGCCGCCATAGTTCCTTTTGTGGATAAAGATCGATCTTTTGTGAATAAAGATCTTACTTGAGTGATTCCAGATCGATCTTTTGTGAATAAAGATCTTCCTTGAGTGATTCCAGATCGATCTTTTGTGAATAAAGATCTTCCTTGAGTGATTCCAGATCGATCTTTTGTGGATAAAGACAGATCTTTTGTGAATAAAGATCTGTCTTTTGTTAATAAAGATCTTCCTTGAGTGATTCCAGATCGATCTTTTGTGAATCAAGGCACTTCTTTGGTGGCTCAAGATCTTCCTGAAGCTTTAAAAGCTTTGCCGGATGATGTTCCAGATGGCCGGATCCTCATACCCCAACCGCCAGACGGCCACGCCTTTGAGGTCGTAATTGCGGACCAATTGCATCTTGGCGGCGGTGCTGACGCTGTTCTCGTACCAGACCTCGTGGGTGATGCCCCAGCTCTTATAGGTGAAATACGGAACCTTGGAGGTCGAGCTCCATTTGGGAACGACCCCGTACTTCTTGACCAGATTTTGAATGGCGTTATAATTCAACGCCTTGCCGGAGTTCAAGCTCCAGTCGTACCCGTAAGCGGCGATGCCCAGCACGATCTTGTTCGGTTGGAAATAGTTCAAAGCGTAGCGGACCACTTTTTCGACCCACGGATAGGAAGCGACCGGTCCGGGACTGCCGCCCGAATAATGCTCGTCATAGGTCATGATCATGGCCTGATCGAGATAGGGCGCCAGAGCCTCGTAATCGAACGCCCCGCCGTGGCTGGAAGTTCGGTCGTTCGAAGTCTTGGCCGGCAGCGACGCCGTCACCAGCAATCCTTTGGGCCGCAATTCCGCGGCCAGCTCCCGGAAGAACGCCGTCAGGTAGGTCCGGTTGCGGGCCGGCACATTCTCGAAGTCGATATTGACGCCTTGATAACCGTTCTCCAGCAACATCCGGCTGATCCCCGAGACCGCCTTGGAACGGGAAGTCGTATTGGTCAGGAGCTTGTCAATCACGCCCGAATTGAAGTTATCGCCGCGGATGTTATTGACCACGGCCAGGGTCACCGCTCCGGCGCTGCGGGCCAGATTGACCGGCTTGGCATTGTGGGTGCTGTGAACCGTTCCGTATTGGTCCACATTAAACGAGAACGGGATCACCGTATTGATCGTCCCCAGGTTTTGGGAGAGCGCCTGATAACCCACTGGATCATTGTAATAGTTTTCGACGTAATAACCGGCAATGGTTTTGCCGGTGCTGGAACCGGTCGGATAAATCTTGGTGGAGACCATCCATTTGGATATCCAGCCGGTGATTCCGGAATTGGTCTGTACTTGATAAAGGCCGTCCTTTTCGCCCAGAATGATCAGGCGCGATCCCTTGGTGGCGCTGCCCACCGCCGGGCTGGCGGCGCTGCTGTCGCTGCGGATGGACGCCTGCGCGCTGGCGATCACTCCGGCGCGCGGATACATGCTGCCGGCAGGGACAGGAGCCACCGCACTGCGGCTGGAACTGCCGGAATTCACCCCGAAGAGGCCCGAAGTAAGATAAAACAATAATGCGATGAGGGTCGTGATCAGATTGCCTGACATCGGGTTGCTCCCTTCAAAATTAGCGGATAGGGCTCCGCTATTCCATTAAGCCATTCATTGGCAATGCGAATCGGCGTCGGATCAAAAGCTTTATAAATCGAAATTCGCTGGTCAGAGCGGTTTACCTTTGAGTAGATCCCGGTAAACCGGGCATGTTCAGGCAAATGACGCAATCTTTGGCCGGCGTTCCGGAAAATGGATCGCTCTATGCGTTGCAATCAAGTTTGGCGCAAGCTTTTCCATTCTTAAATCATGGCTGGAAAAGAGCAAATCACGGTACATTTCGACTCATGAACCGAGAAATATGTTGCAATGATTTTGGACGGTACGAATATCTATTTATTGCAACATATGTAGCCGATTCTGAAGAAATCGGATCCAATGGTCGCCAAAAGGAGGACTTTAGTCGAAAAAGGCGAACACTACATGATATTTGGTATTAACGGTTAAACCCGATTTAAGCCAAATTTTGTCGTTTCATAGCTTCATAACAATGAATTCATCAAAGGGACAAGGACAATAATGTATCAACAAACAACATTGCCAAACGGCCTGCGGATCGTCTGCGAAACCATTCCGCATGTCCATTCGGTCTCGCTGGGTATCTGGGTCGGTACCGGTTCCCGGTACGAGGAACCGGAATCGAACGGTATCTCGCATTTCATCGAGCACATGCTCTTTAAAGGCACCAGCCGGCGCACTACCAAACAGATCGCCGAGGAGATGGATGCCGTCGGCGGCCAGTTGAACGCCTTTACCACCAAGGAGTACACCTGTTTTTACGCCAAACTGCTGGACCGGCACTTCCGGTTCGGCATCGATCTGTTATCGGATATGGTCATCGACTCGCTCTTCCTGCCGGAAGAGAGCGAAAAAGAAAAACAAGTCGTCATCGAAGAGATCAAGTCTTACGAAGACGCGCCGGATGAATTGATCCACGATATTTTCGCGGCATCGGTGTTGAAGGGTCATCCGCTCGGCTGGACGATCCTGGGCACGCCGGAGACCATCCGCAGTATCGACCGGGATGTCATCCTGCGGTACTTAAGTCATCATTATACCCCGGATAACATGGTTTTTGCAGTAGCGGGTAATGTCCAATTCGACCAGATCGTGGCAGAGATCGCCCAGCGTTTTGCGGGTTTGAACGGGCGCACCGTCCAGCAGCTGCCGTCGTTGCCGCCGTTGCAATCCGAGGTCGTGGCGCGGATCAAGGAAACCGAGCAGGTCCATCTGTGCATCGGCACTCGCGGCGTCCCGCGGAACAATCCGCAAAAATATACGGTTTTTGTACTGGACAGCATTCTCGGCGGCAGCGTCAGTTCGCGGCTCTTCCAGGAACTGCGCGAGGAACGGGGCTTGGTGTACATGGCCGGCTCCAATCATTCCGCTTACCGGGATACCGGCTTGTTTTCGATTTACGCCGGGACCAGCCCGGAGAATGTGGACGAAGTGATCACTCTGATCAAGCGGGAATTGCGCAAACTGTGCGAATCTCCGGTGGGCGCGGCCGAGTTGTCCCGGGCCAAGGAGCAGTTGAAAGGAAATCTGGTGTTGAGCCTGGAAAGCACCTGCAACCGCATGAGCCGCATCGCCAAACTGGTCTTGTTCAACGAGCCGTTGACCACCCCCGAGGAGAGCGTGGCCCGGATCGATCAGGTCGCGGCGGAGCAGGTATTGGAGGCGGCGCGGCTTATTTTCGACGAGACTAAATTGACCATTGCCGCGATCGGCCCGTTTGAGAAAGATTCGGAAGTGTTGAGGAAACCTTATCATGAATATTGAGACGCTGCCGGTCAAAATGAAGGTAGTATCCCCGCTGATCCGCGAGGGAGCGATACCGCTGCCCGCTTATGCGACGGCCGGAGCGGCCGCCATGGATTTGCACGCCTGCATCGCGGAGCCGTTGCTGATCCCGGCCGGAGGCCGGCTGGGCGTCCCGACCGGAATCGCCATTGAACTGCCGGGTCCCAACGTCGTGGCGCTGGTCTTTCCGCGCAGCGGTTTGGCGTCCAAACACGGCATCGCCCTTTCCAATGCGGTGGGCGTGATCGACAGCGATTATCGCGGCGAGATCGTCTGCTTGATCAAAAATGAAAGCGACGCCGCTTTCCGGATCAACCCCGGCGATCGCCTGGCGCAACTGGGTTTTTTCCCGGTGTACCGGGCGGTTTGGGAGGAAACGGCCGCCTTGGAAGAGACCGATCGCGGCAGCGGCGGGTTCGGTTCCACCGGAATCGGCAGCGAATCCAAGTTGTAAAAAGACCTTATCCGGATTCGATTCCTAAGAATAGCTTGGCGAGCGGAGGCTGGGCATGTTAGAGAAAGAGCTTGAACAGATCCACCGGGCGGTTGGCGAACTCAAAGAAGAGTTGCTGACCAATCCCTCCTCATCGGAGCTGGAAGACGAGGACAGTTATAAGCTGGCAACCAAGATCGATCTGACGGTAAGCCGATTGATGCGCTTATTGGAATATCGTTAAAAGCGGGGAGCGCAAGTCTTCAAATGCCTAAAAGTTTGCCAAATCGGGGCTTCGGGCCGGGTTTATCTTAACGCTTTGAGTATAGGCGCCGTGAAACGACGCTTATTTTTTAGCAATCGGCGTTCGTTTCGCTTGAAATGTGTTATAATATTGGTTAATTCTTCTTTCGTCAGGGGCACGGGTTGGCTCCGGCCGAATTTTAAGGGTGTTATGATTGCGAAATCTTTATCTATATATGGGAGGCGAAGGCCATGAATATTACCGTGGAACGACTGCCGGAACAAGAGCTTAAACCGCTGTTTACGGATCCGATGCAGTTGGGGTTCGGTAAAGTTTTTACGGACTATATGTTTACCATGTATTACCGGAAAGGGCAGGGCTGGGTGGACCCGAAGATCGCCAAGCTCAAACCGCTGCAGATCGATCCGGCCGCGGTAGCGCTCCATTATTCCCAAGAGATCTTCGAAGGCTTGAAAGCATACGCCGGCACGGATGAGCGGATCCTGCTGTTCCGGCCGGAGAAAAACGCCAAGCGGATGTACGATTCGGCGGTCCGGCTCTGTATGGCGCCATTTCCCGAGGACATGTTCGTCGAAGCCATTACCACATTGGTCAACCTGGAAAAACGCTGGATTCCGAAGGCGCCCGGCACCTCGCTTTATATCCGGCCGACGCTGATCGGCACCGGGGACGCCCTGGGCGTGCACCCGGCCGACGAGTATCTGTTCTTCGTGATTCTGACGCCGGTGGCCGCTTATTACAAAGAAGGATTCAAGCCGATCAGCCTGTATGTGGAAGACTACTTCATCCGGGCGGCCGTCGGCGGCGTGGGCAATGTCAAGACCGGCGGCAATTACGCCGCGAGTCTCCTGGCTGCCGCCAAAGCACAGGAGAAAGGCTTCTCCCAGGTGTTGTGGCTGGATGCCAAGGAAAAACGCTATGCCGAGGAAGTCGGCTCCATGAATATGTTCTTCGTTTTCGGCCACCAATTGGTCACTCCCAATCTGGGCGGTTCGATTTTACCCGGCATCACCCGGGCTTCCGTGATTGAATTGGCCCGCAGCCTCGGCTACACGGTGGAGGAACGGCCCATTGCCATCGAGGAAGTGGTCGCCGGGTTGGAGAACGGAACGCTGACCGAAGCGTTCGGCTCCGGTACCGCCGCGGTCATCTCGCCGGTCGGTTCGCTGTTCTTCCAAGATAAAAACTACATCATCAACGACAATCAGGTGGGCGAGGTCACCCAGAAGCTTTATGACCAGTTGGTGGACATCCAGTACGGACGGGCGGAGGATTCGTTCGGCTGGGTCCGGGAGATCGGACGGCTGTAAAAAACGAACCCAGTTTTGGAAAAGAGGGCGCTGCCCTCTTTTTTGTTTTGTCCCAATGGTTACGCTACCGGGTCCGGGCCGGCCAAAAATTTTTAATTGGACCGGACTTTGATGTCAGGTATGCTTAATTTATTAAACAAAATTAGCATGGCGCATAAAATAATACGGCAGATCGATGGATCTATTTTAAATCATTTGGCAATCGTGTAAAATTGATGTAAGACTTCCGGAAGAGGTTGGCCATGGACGCGATCGATGTCAGAATCCTTAAAGTACTGCAACAGAATGCCCGGGTGACGGTATCCGAGATCGCCGGGCAGATCAATCTGTCGGTGCCGGCCGTGAGCGACCGGCTGCGCAAGCTGGAAGCCGCGGGGATCATCGACAAATACGTCACGATCGTCAATCCCGCCTGTTTTCACAAGGACCTGACGGCACTGATGTTTATCTCGCTGGAGCGGCCCAAATTCACCGAACAGTTTGTGGAAGCGGTGCAAAAAGAAGATGAGATCCTCGAATGCCACTATCTGGCGGGGGACTACGATTACCTGCTGAAGATCGTCACGTATAACACTTTTACCTTGGAGAAGTTGCTGAACCGGATCAAGAGCGTTCCCGGAGTTCAGAAGACGCGCACCATCGTGGTGCTGTCCACGGTCAAAAATCATTATTCGATTATCCCGGCGGAATTTGCCGGAGAATGAGCCAGCGGAGGGATTGCCATGATTATCGGAGTGCCCAAGGAGATTAAGAATAATGAAAACCGGGTGGCGGTGACGCCGGCCGGAGTATACGCATTGGTAAAAGCCGGCCATCAGGTGCTGGTGGAGAAGACGGCCGGTTTGGGCAGCGGGATCGGCGACGCCGAGTATCAAACCGCCGGCGCGGCTTTGGTGGATGAGAATAAAACGGTATTCCGCGAAGCGGATGTCGTGGTCAAGGTCAAAGAGCCGCTGGAAGCGGAGTACGATTTATTCAAGGAAGGGCAGACGCTATTTACCTATCTGCATCTCGCCCCCAACCGGCCGTTGACCGAAGCGCTATTGCGCAAGAAGGTTACCGGGATCGCCTACGAGACGGTGCAGACCGCGGGCGGGGCGCTGCCGTTGCTGACTCCCATGAGCGAGGTGGCCGGCCGGATGGCGGTGCAGATCGGCGCCAACTTGCTGCAGAAATATAACGGCGGCTGCGGCGTGTTGCTGGGCGGCGTTCCCGGCGTTCCTCCGGCGGACGTGGTCATTGTGGGCGGCGGCGTCGTCGGAACCAATGCCGCGAAGATTGCGGCGGGGATCGGCGCGCGCGTCACGGCGCTGGACATCAATGCCGGGCGCCTGGCTTATCTGGACGATATCTTCGGCGGCAGAATTGAGACCCTGTATTATAACGAATTCAATATGATGGAGGTCATCCGCAAGGCCGATTTGCTCATCGGCGCGGTGCTGGTGGCCGGGGCCAAGGCGCCCAAGGTGGTCTCCGAGGCGATGGTCCAAACGATGAAACCGGGTTCGGTCATTGTCGACGTGGCCATCGATCAAGGCGGATCCATCGCGACGGTGGACCGGGTCACCACCCATGATCATCCCTGTTTCGAGAAATATGGCGTGATCCATTATTCGGTGGCCAACATGCCGGGAGCGGTGCCGCGAACTTCTACTTACGCCCTGGCCGGGGCGACTTTGCCGTATCTGCTCCAGATCGCCGCCAAGGGAGCCGAGCGGGCGCTGCAGGAAGACCGTTCGCTCCTGCTCGGATTGAATACTTACCAGGGCAGCCTGACCTGCGAGCCGGTAGCGGAGGCGATGAGCAAGGAATTTACCGCGCCGGAGCGGATCGTGACCTTCAAGCAAGCCTCGTGATAAAGGGTAAAAGCTATTGATGTTTTACGGCCCGGGCGATTCTCGTCCGAGCCGTTTTTGTTCTATTTATCTCTCAACCGCCGCCAGCTTGGCATAGGCCTCTTTCAAGCTGGGGTACAAGGAACGGTAGATTGCGTAGTGCCGGCGATAGAGTGCGGTATGCTCCGGGTTGGGAACGAATTGCCGCTGCACCGGGCGTTGCAACTGCTCCAAATCGGCGCCGCCTTTGAAGATGCCGCCGGCGATTCCCGCCAGTAACGCCGCGCCGTAGACCGAGTGCTCCTGTTGGGCCAGGATCGTCACCGGCGTCTCGTAAATATCGGCCTGGATCTGGCTCCAGACTTCGCTGCGGGCCGCGCCGCCGGAGCAGATCACCGTCTGGACCGGGATGCCGAGTTCGGCGAAGATGGCCAGGGAATCTTTGAGCGCGAAGCTGACCCCTTCCATGATCGCCCGTACCAGGTGCGGCTTGCGATGCGCCAGGCTCAGCCCGATAAAACAACCCTTGGCGTTGGGATCCATGTAAGGGGTCCGTTCGCCGCAGAGATACGGCAGGAAGATCAAACCTTGGGCGCCGGGTTCGGCCGCCGCTGCGGAACGCGACAGAATTTCGTAGACGTCGGTATTGGCAACGGAGCTGGCCAGATTCTCCAGTTCGCAGAGGTTCTCTTTGAACCAGCGCAGCGAGAGACCGGCGGACAGGATGGCGCCCATCAGAAACCAGGCATCCGGCAGCGCGTGGCAGAGGGTGTGAATGCGGCGGCCGGGATCGAAGACCGCTTGCCGGGCGGTGGTGAAGACCTGGCCGCCCGTACCGATGGTCGACGCGACCATTCCGGGCCGGGTGATTCCCGCGCCGATGGCGCCCATCAGCTGATCGCCGCCGCCGGCGATCACCGGGGTGGCCGTAGCCAGGCCCGTGACCTCCGCAGCCGCCTGAGTTACCCGCCCCGCCGAACTGGCCGATTCCAAGGGGGTGGGGAGGTAGCCGGGGCTCAGCTCCAAAGCGTCGATGATCTCCGCCGACCAGTTGCGCCGGCGGACATCGAAAAGCAAGGTTCCCGAGCCATCGGTCACGTCGGTGGCCAGCTCCCCGGTGAGCCGGTAGCGGATGAAGTCTTTCGGCAGCAAAGCGGCATGGATCCGCCGGTAATGCTGGGGTTCGTGATTCTTTATCCAGAGCAGCGAAACGCCGAAGAATCCGGTCATGGTCGGCAGGCCGGTGATATCATAGAGACGGTCCGGCGCGATTTTGGCGGCGATGGCCAGGCACTCGGCCCGGCTCCGCTTATCCGGCCAGATGATGGCGGGCCGGATCACCCGGCCGGCTTGATCCAGCAGCACCAAGCCGTGCATCTGACCGGAGAGGCCGATGGCTTTGAGCGCCGCCGGCTGGATCCCGGCCGCGGCAATGACCCGGCGGATCACTCCGGCGGTCGCTTGCCACCAGGCTTCGGGGTCCTGCTCCGCCCAATCCGGGTAGGGGGTGAGGATCGGATACTCCTGGCCGGCGATGCCGGCGACCCGGCCGTCGGCGGTGACCAGCGCCGCCCGCACGCTGGAGGTGCCGAGGTCGATTCCGAGCAGATATTCCATGAACGCGTCAACTCGCTTTCAGGCCAGAATTAAGAAAGTCCTTGGATTACGAACCTTAAAAGTTCTCGATCGCTCAGCGGTTCCGCTGATACGGGAAGATCAGATAGACGATGAGCCGGTTCCCGGCGTCGGAATTGCGGAAGAGCACCTCGTGGCCGGGGGTGACCAGGAATTCGCTTTGCGCGCGGCAGTAATCGGCGCCGACCGGCATGCCGTTGACGGTTCCGGCGCCGCTCCAGACCAGGCCGGTCCAAGGCTGCGGCGCGGCCGCCAAGCGGTATTCGGCGCCGGGCTCGATCTCCAGGGCCTCGCCGTAGAACATCTCGAAGAAGATCTGCAGACGCCGGCCCCAGCTGCCATTGTCAATCGGCCGGGCGGTTTTGCGATATTTCTTTTCAAATTGGGGATCGCTGGAGAGTTCCCAGTCGACCACCTGGGCCAGGAAATCGTGCTCGTCGGCCAGCCCGCGCAGGCCCATCGTCTGCCATAGCTCCCGGCGCTGGTCGGGATCGGCCACCCGCTCGCCGAAACGCCAGGCCGCCAGGTTGTAATCGTCCTGCGGCACCTGGACCTCGATGGTCGGCCAGGGGCCGGGCGCGTGCAGACAACCGGGATGGATGATCCAGCCGTCGTAGGGATGGACTTCATAGATCTGCCCCAGGGCGTACATGGCGTCGCTGTTGCCGAATTCGCGGAGCGCCGCCAGGACGTCTTCCTTGGTGACATGAGGCCGGATTCCCAGGCGCGAGATGACCCGGCCCGGATTCTGGTGATACGGCGGCAGGTCGAGCGGCGGGAAGAAGTAAGCCTCCAGTTTCCCCGGCGGTTGGGCATGGCCGTTCACGATGGCGCCGGAATGGACGTGGAAGGTGATCGGGGGCGCTTCGGGCGGTCCGCCGTAGGACGGGGTCAGCGGCGCGCCGCCGATGTCGAGCAGTTTCACCAGCGGCCAGCGGTCCAGGCAGTCGCCGAAGAGCAACTCGCCGCAGCGGGCCGCGGCCTCGGTCAGCAGCACCGATTCGCCGTCCGCCAAGCGCAACCGGGAAATTCCTTCGTGTTCCTTGGGAATCCGGTTGTCCGCCGCGGACCGGGACATGATCCAGCGCTCCACCGTGAGGTAGCCCCGCTCGTCCTGGTACTCGGGGATGAAACGGCTGTTGGGAGCCAGGATGTCGCGGCCGGAGTAATTTTCCCTGGCGACCAGCGCGGGTTCGGCGAAGAGGATGCCGGATTGGGAGTGGAGGGTGGCGGCCAGACGGGATTCGATAGCGTTTTGCATTTCAAGACCTCCCTTTACGATTGAAATTATATCTGATATATTCAACGTCTATTAAAAACATTAGGGCCTATCAAAAACTAAAACCATTGGGGATCAACATTAAGTGGGCCGATGGGGGCTATTCCTGCCCCCACCCCCCAGGACCAAAGGGTGTAGTGGGACACCCTTTGGAATCCGCCCAGCCGGAACCGAGGTTCCGGCGCCTCCTCATTCATCCGGGGTTCTAGCATGCCGCCGCCATCCATGGCCATCTGACTGGCAATGGGGTTATGGCTTCCGGCCCCGACCGCTGTTTTTCCTCCTGAAAAGAAGCGGCGCCGTCTCCTTCCTTGGAGACGGATGCTTGTTCAAACCTTAATGCCTTATCCGATGGCTATATATGAGCCACTTAATTTTCAGATACCCGCCGCCTTCAAGGAGGAAGGCGGGCGACGCTTCTTTTCAGGAGGAAAAACGGCGGTCGCTCTGCGAAGGGGACTTCGAAAGCCAAGACCCGGTAGCCAGACAGAAGGCCAGGGATGGCGAAGACGATTACCGGATGCATAAAGGGAGGACGGGAATCCGTAGGTTCCAGCGCCTTTTTGGTTACTTTTGGGGCGGTCCAAAAGTAATCCCGCCGCCGGAACCGTGGG
>JAEXFN010000042.1 GCA_023400055.1 Bacillota bacterium | reverse complement strand
GTTGAGTGACTGAGAGAGCTTGTTGAGTGACTGAGAGAGCTTGTTGAGTGACTGAGAGAGCTTGTTGAGTGACTGAGAGAGCTTGTTGAGTGACTGAGAGAGCTTGTTGAGTGACTGAAAGAGCTTGTTGAGCGACTGAGCAAACATTTTCAGTAGCAAAATGAACATCTTTTGTAACTGAGTGGGCATTTCGAATGATGGAAGACGGAGCTCGGGGAGCCCAATGAACATTAATCCCGAATTAGAAAGTGCCCCGTCGAGCGGGGCTTTTAATCAAAACGCCACCTCTAAATGGATAGAGATTACAAACGAATGCCGAAAGCGGTGGTGGCTTAAGCGGCCTGGTTTGATGGGATGATAAGCGGCAGCCGCGCCTTCTCTACTGCCATACGCTGTCTCCACGGTCGAGTCCAAATCTAAAAGACGACTCGGGCCAAGCGACCTTTCGGCTAAAGGTTTTCACCATAGAACGCATTTAGTTTTTCGACAGCTTTTCTAACCGGTTCTGGCTGGTCGTACAGATCATAGTGGCTAACATTTTCGAGCACGAACAAATCCTTTTTTTCAGAAGCTGCTTTTTCAAAAAGTTCATGACCGTCCTTGTATGAACCGAACGCACCCTGCTTGTCGCCAACAATGATTTGAAGCGGTTGAGTCAATAATTGATCGGCTAAATGGAAAGCATCAAAAGCCATTACATAGGCTAAGCTAGTGAAGTTTAGCTTGTTTGGCGAGTTGGCGCATTGACCTCTGGCGGTAGTGTAATAATCAACGGCTTCCGTTACATCTATATCTGTAATGCCAGCCTGCTCTCTCTCTTCATGACTGCCAGGAATCCAATTGGTAATCATGGTTTCGCCTCCGCGTGCTTCAACGGTTCGTTGCTGACCGACCGACTCTAAGGTCCGGATAGGATTTGCTTCACGGTATAGACGACCAATATTCGCCCCTACTACTGTTCCGACAGCTTTAATTCTCCGTTCCGTCATTGCAGCATTTACAGCATAACCTCCTCCTGCGCAAACTCCTAATACACCGATGCGGTTCGCGTCGACAAAATCAAGTGTTGTCAAATAATCTACAGCTGATCTTATATCCTCGACACGAGCGGCGGGATCTTCGATATATCGGGGTTCGCCCTCACTTTCGCCTTGATAGGATGCATCAAAAACGATCGTTACATAGCCCAGTTCCGCAAGTTTCTCAGCATAGATACCCGCAGTTTGCTCTTTACAACTGCTGCCTGGATGCACACCAACGATAGCAGGATTTGCTTTCCTTTCTTCCGCATTTTGAGGTAAATTTAAAATACCGGCTACCTGTAAACCGCGTGCCATAAAATGTACTTTTCTTTTCATGACTTCCATTTCGTTACCGCCTTTCTCATTTTAAATCAGATACTTGTGATACTTAATACACTCGTGTATATTTATATTAAATCTTCCAAATTAATTGTTCAATGCCCATATTTTTGTCGGTGGGTATTAGTACACAATCCTATATAAAGTGTGAACTATAAGGAAGGAGTTTCTTACATGAATAAAGTAGCAGATAAGCGAATTATAAAATCACAAAACGCTATTCAAACCACATTCTTGACGATGTTAATTGAAGAAGGATTTGATCAAATTACAGTTAAAAAGATTACTCAGGTGGCTGACGTCAGTAGAAAGACGTTTTATCTCCATTATGTTGACAAATATGACTTGCTTGATACGATCGTTAATAAAAAACTGGAAGAGTTAGAAGTGATTTGCGAACGGAAAAAAGAGATGGGTTTCATAGCGGGGACAGTAATTTGGTTCAAATACTTTGAACTGCATAGGGACTTCTTCTCGGCTTTGTTTAAAAGCAATAGCACCGTATCTTTTCGAAAACAATTGTTGAGCTTTATAATAAAACAGGTGAATTTAAAAATAAGTGAATTTAATCCTGAAAAGAACAGTGAAATCCTGCAGCGATTTTTGAGTATGGCAGTTTTGGGCATCATAGAATCCTGGTTGTCGGATGAACTGAAAGCCAGTATGGAACAAATTGCCGAAGAAGTGGGAAAATTGCTGGAAAAGAATATACTCGATATGCCGCAATAAGTTTTTTGAACGCCCGAATAAATTGCGGCCTATTCTCTTTGATTCAATGGAGGGTCCAGCCGTTATTTGTTATAACTTTCAAAATAAGCAGCGGTTTGGCGGCCAGGTTAGAGTCTTGCATACCGGGAAATTGTTTGAAAAAGTTTTTAAACGGCTTTATCCTGGTTTCCCTGCGCTTTGGTGATCGACCCGGCCTTCGGACGGGATTTATCGCCACGGCAATAAGTTGAATCAGAACTGGTTTCAAAAAAATGGTTGCATGTCGATACTCAGCGAGGAAACGGCTACAATGCGAAAACTTTCCCTCCAGGGCCTGAAAGATTATTTGGCCAAATATATGTTCAACTCGGTCAAATCGCTGATCGTCTGGCTGTTTATTCCGATCATCGCCTTGATCGTCATTACCACCGGGATATTCTCCTATGTCCTGGCGCGGCAGCAGTTGGAAGAGCATGCCTACATCAACATCGCCGACACTCTGACGCAAACCAAAAGCTACCTCGATAACCGGCTGACCGACGTCATGGAGCAGCTGGTGGGCTTCACCGAAGACAATAATACGTTGTCGGTCATGAGCCGGGCCAGCAACGATCAGCGCTGGCGGTTGCGGGACTTCGACTACGTCCGGCTGGCTGAGAACCTCAATAAGATTTATATCTCGTATTATTCCATCTTACATTCGGTCTTGTTTTATCTGAATGACGGCCGGGTTTTGATGTACAAAACGGATAATCTCTATTACGGGCTGAATTTCTCGTTCCCCGAATGGCGGCGGCGGTTCCGCGGCAATCCCTCGGAGTTTTACTGGCTGAATCTGCATAAGAACCGGGTCTTTAAGGGCGATAACGATGATGTGGCCAGCCTCTTCAATCTGATCGGCAACCAGGCGACGGCGGCCCGCGGGATCGTGCTGTTTAACCTGCGCGCCAGCTTCTTCCGGAAGATCCTCGAGAATCCGGTGATCAGCCGCAACGGTTATCTGGCGCTGGTCAGCCAGGACGGGGCGATGGTCTTCAAAACGGTCGATCGCCGCTACCGGCTGGATGGAGCGTTGCTGGCGCGGATTCGCCGGCTGCCGGACGAATCCGGCAATTTCCGATACCAGAGACCCTTCGGCCCCAAAATGGTTGTCGTCTATCAGACGATCAACGCCTGCCGCTGGAAATTGGCGGCGCTGGTCCCCGAGAATGAAATCCTGGACAAAGCCAACTACATCAAGAATCTCACCCTGCTGTTGATCGTCAGCTCGCTGGTGGTGGCGGTGGTGATGTCCAACGTCCTGGCGCTGATCATCACCAAGCCGTTGTCCAGGCTGACCCGGAAAGTCAAGGCCGTCAAAGAAGGGGACATGGACGTCCCGTTCGATGTGGCCACCGCCAATGAGATCGGGATCCTGAATAACGGCATCGGCGAGCTGATCGTCCGGATTAAAAGCCTGCTGAACCGGGTCCAGGAGGAGCAGGAGAAGAAGAGAATCGCCGATCTGACCATCCTGCAGGCGCAGATCAACCCGCATTTTCTCTATAACACGCTGTATTCCATCCAACAGCTCTGCGCGCTGGGCGAAAGCCAGAATGCCTCGAAAATGCTGTTGGCGCTGGCCAATTTCTTCCGGATCGGGCTCAATCGCGGCCGGGAGATCATCAGCATCGGCGAGGAGATCGACCACGTCCGGAACTACCTGGTCATTCAGCATATGAAGTATGCCGACCAGTTCCGGTTCGAGATCGTCATGGAGCCGGCCGTTTTGGAGGCGCCCATCATCAAGCTGACCCTGCAACCCCTGATTGAAAACGCGATCTATCACGGGGTGAAACCGAAACCGGGCGACGGCGTGATCGGCATCCGGGGCTACCGGGACGGGACGGCCATCCGGATCGAGGTCCGCGACAACGGGGCCGGCATGACTGAAGGCCAACTGGCCGAGCTGCGGCAATCCCTGGCGGCGCGGCCGGACCCGCGCCAGGCATCCGGTTACGGCTTATGGAACGTTCACGAGCGGTTGAAGATTCATTTCGGGCCGGCCTACGGTTTGACCATCGCCAGCCGGGAAGGCCAGGGGACGCTGGTGACGGTGACCATTCCCGCTCCGGCCCAAGCCGCCCCGCTGACCGGCACCGATCAATGAGAAGGAGCTGCCATGTACCAAATCATGATCATCGATGACGACCTGATCATCCGGCGCGGATTGTCCCAGGCGATCCCCTGGGCGGAATACGGTTACCAGATCGCCGGGGTGGCTGGCGACGGCCAGACCGCGTTGCAAATGATGGCGGAGGCCGTGCCGGACATCGTGATTTGCGATATCCGGATGCCGCGGGTCGACGGGCTGGAGTTTACCAAATCGGTCCGTTCCCAGTACCCGGAGGTTAAAATCATCCTGCTTACCGCCTATAAGGATTTCGAATACGCCAAGACCGCTTTAAAGTTGCAGGCCTTCGATTATCTGTTGAAGCCGGTGGACAACCAGCTGCTAATCGAGGTGGTGGATCGGGCCGCCCTGGCGCTGGCCGAACAGCAGAGGATCCGCCGGAAGCTCGAGGAGAGCCGGCCGCTGCTGCTGCAACAGTTCCTGGTGGGCCTGATTGAGGAACGCTATGGGCCGGAGGAGATCCGCTCCAAAATCGAACTGCTGGAAATCGGGGCATGGGACGGGCCGCTGGTGGTGGCGGTGATCAAGGTCGACGACTATTATCTGCGGAATGAACGGGCGGCGGAGAAAGAGGGCTGGAAGGCCGGGATCGGCGAGCTGGTCAACCGGATGACGGAAAAGGAGCGGCAGGGTTTGCTCTTCGAGTCCGGCCAGGACGAGGCGGTGCTGATTCTGGCCGTAACCGACGACCTTCAGGGCCAGTTGCCGGCGGAAGTTTATTACCTGGCGGAAAGGATCCGCCAGGCGGTCCGGGAAACGCTGGGGATCACCGTCACCATCGGGACGGGCAAGGTCTGCGAAGGATTGGCCGGAGCCGGCCGCTCTTATGCCGAGGCCTGTTCGGCGCTGGAACTCCGGCACATCCTCGGCCAAGACCAGACGCTTACCGTCCAGGATCCGCCCCGGCCCGCCGGGCGGGCCACGGTGGACATTTATCCGGCCGCCCGGGAACTGTTGCGCCCGATCAAGCTGGGGCTGCTGGATGAGTCTCTAGCCCATTTGGCCCGGATGGAGCGACAGATCATGGCCGAGCCGTTGCCCCTGGATCACCTCCAGCTAATCGGGATGGAGATCATGATGCTGCTCTTTACCGAGGTCAAGGAATGGCCGGAGATCGGCGAGAAGATCGGCCGCCAGTATAACTTTTACCAGTTTCATCTGGAGATCAAGCAACTGCAGTCGGCGGGGGCGATTTTTGCCAAGCTCCGTGAGGTCGTCCGCGATCTCTGCAACGCCGTGAACACGATCCGCAAGAAGCTGCAACAAACCTTGGTGGAACAGGCGATGGAATATATTGTGGCCAACTATGCCAAGGACGGCTTATCGCTGCAGGACGTCGCCAGTCAAATCCACGTCAGTCCCACGTACCTGAGCAACATTTTTAAGAAGGCCCGGGGGATCAATTTTTCCGATTTTGTTTTGGAGGTCCGGATGAAAAAAGCCATGGAACTGTTGCGGAACTCCAATCTTAAAGCCTATGAAGTTGCCGAACGGATCGGCTATGCGAATGTCCATTACTTTAGCGCCATTTTCAAGAAATACACCGGGGTTTCGCCGACAGAGTTCAAGAATGGTTAACTTCCTGAGTCTTCCGCGTTAAAATGGGTCATTTAGATTCATTTCAATAGAACAGAACATGTTACCGGGCTATCCTTCAAAGATAGCCTTCGTTTTTTTATATCGAAAAGCGTTGTGATAAACCCTGGCCTCGGATCCGGGGGCCACGATGCATTCGGCTTCGCTAAACTGTTTAAGATCTCATACCTTAATCTCAAGATATTGTATTCCTGTAACGAAATTATTGCATTATGATGAAGGGGCCAAAAGCATTGTGATAAACCCCGTCCGAAGGTCGGGGCGTTCACAAGAGCTCAGGGAAGTAAGGGACCATGGCTTCCAAATATGAGAGAGGTGAAGGGACAGATGGCGAAGCCCATGAAGCATACAACCGAAAAGGCCATGCAATGGATGCCGTACTTCTTTATCTTGCCGGCCCTGTTCTTTATCGGGGTTTTCCTACTGTATCCGGTGGGAAATATGTTTTATTACAGTTTCCAGAACTATAACATGGCGCTGCCTTTTTTAAACGGATTTGCCGGGCTCGACAACTTTCTGAAGATCTTCGCCAAGGACCGGATCTTCTACAGTTCGCTGCTGGTCTCCGCCCAATGGGTCTTCGTGGAGGTTTTCTGGCAGTTGGTTCTCGGCCTGATCGTGGCGTTGCTGTTGAACCGCAGTTTCAAATTGCGGGGCCTGTTCCGGGCGCTGACCTTTTCGCCCTGGGCGATCTCGGGGGTATTGACCAGCATGATGTGGTCGTTAATGTACAATCAGAACATGGGCATCATTAATGATTTACTGATCAGGCTGGGATTGATCCGCCATCCCGTGGGCTGGCTGGGCAACATGAACACCGTCTTCAATTCGGTCATCGTGGCCGAGCTTTGGCGGGGCATCCCTTTCTTTGCGATTCTGCTGTTGGCAGCCTTGCAAACCATCCCCGAAGAGCAGTATGAGGCTTGCTGGGTCGACGGCGGCGGCTGGTGGAAGCAGTTCTGCTACATCACCCTGCCGTATCTCAAGAATACCATTGTCTTATCAACTTTGTTGCGGGCAGTATGGGAATTTAATCAGGTGGATTTGATTTACACCCTGACGGGCGGGGGACCGGCCCGGTTGACCACCACCCTCTCGATGTACATCGTCGATCAGGCGATTAACGCCAACAATTTCGGTTACGGATCGGCTTTGTCGGTGGTGGCCTTTGTGATTCTGCTGGCTTTCGCCGGGATTTACCTCTCCATCTCCCAGTTTGACAAGGAGGAATTTTAAATGACCGGGACCGCCGCGCCTAAGAAAGGAACCCAATGGCTCTCGCTGTATCTGCCGCTCGCCCTGATCATGCTCTTTATCCTGTTCCCGTTTTACTGGACCTTGGTGGTCGCCTTGAAACGGGAATCGGATATCTACAAAATCCCGATCCAGTACCTGCCGTCGCCGGCCACTTTGAAGAATTTTGTCATCGCATGGAACAACGTGGGCTTCTCCGTCTTCTTCAAGAACAGCTTTCTGGTGGCCGCAGTCAGCGTGGTGGTCATCGTTTTTTGCTCGATGTTAATCGGATATGCCTTAAACCGGTTTAAATTCCGGGGCAAGGCTGCGTTCTTGATGCTGCTGCTCAGTACGCAGTTCGTTCCGCAATCGATGTTAATCATCCCGTTGTTCGTCATCTTCAAGAACATGCATCTGATCAATAATTTGGGCTCATTGATGCTGACGTACGCCACTTTCCAGATCCCGTTCAATTCCATCATCATGCGCGGTTTTATCAACAACATCCCCTTTCAGCTGGAGGAAGCGGCCATGGTCGACGGGTGCGGCCGGTTAAGAGCCATTTATGTGGCGGTACTGCCGATTCTGCTGCCGGGACTGGTGGCTACCGGGGCCTTCGCCTTTATCGGCTGTTGGAATGAGTTCTTGTGCGCGCTGATGTTCATCAACAGCAAAGCGCTGTTCACCATCCCGGTCGGTTTGAATTATATGCAGGGACAGTTCGATATCAACTACGGAGCGCTTGCCGCGGGAAGCATCATTGCCTTGAGTCCGGCGATCCTGCTCTTCGCATACGTCCAAAAATACTTGGTCCAAGGACTCAGCGCCGGTTCGGTCAAGGGATGAGCCTCCGGGTTCATCTTGCGATAGATTCAGATAGCGATCGAAAAAAGAGGAGGATTGAAAGGCATGAGAAGATTGTTTTGCGGTTTGCTCGCGGTGATGCTAGTCGTTTCCTTAATGCCGGTGGTATTCGCCAAAGAACCGGACAAGGTCAAAATCACCTTTTGGGACGAGAACGCCGGCCCCAACCGGACGCCTTATTATGAGGAACTGATCAAACGTTTCGAACAGAAGAATCCCGGTATCGATGTGGAATATGTGGGCCTCCCCTGGAGCAATGCCAAGCAGAAATACGATGTGGCGATCGCCGCCAATGAGACGCCGGACTGCGGCGGAGTCCCGGATTATTTCATCAGTGATTTCGTTAATAAAAAAGCGCTGTTGCCATTGGACCGGTATTTTAATAAATGGGATGCCAAAACCAAATTGAGCCGGTTATCGGTTGATGCCAACCGGAGTATTCCGAAGGACCACAAGCTTTATCAGCTTCCGAACACCACCAATATGTCCATCCTGTGGTACCGGCCGGATGTCTTGAAAGCGCACGGATTAAGCGAGCCGCAAACCTGGGACGATTTTTACAAGATCATCCGGGAAACCACCGATAAAAACAAGAATTTCTATGGGTTCAGCATCCGGGGCGGTTCGGCCAGCGCCAATGAATGGGAGAGTTTGATGTATGGCTACTCCGGCATAACCAGCTACTTTACAAAGAAGGGCAAATGCACCATCAATGATCCCAAAAACATCGAGGCCTTAAAACGGTTCAGCGCAATTTATAAGGCATATACCGCCGAAAGCGACATTACCAACGGTTATAAAGAGATGGTCGCGGCCTTCGATTCCGGACGGGTCGCCATGATCCAACATAACCTGGGTTCTTACGGCGAGCACATCAAAACGCTAGGACCGGGGAAATTTGTCGCCTGCCCCTATCCGAAGTCATTGACCGGCAAAAGGGTATTAAAAGGCGGCCAAGATAATGGCTATAGCATCTTTCGCTCCTCGAAACATCCCGAGGCCGCTTGGAAATTCATCAGTTATTTATGTTCAGCCGAAGCCCAAAGCTATTGGAATCGCAATATTGGGCAGTTGCCGACCAACAGCGATGTTTTTAAAGAAGATTGGGTAAAAGAATCCCCTCATCTGGTGATGGCGGGTAAAGTCGCCGCAGCCAAAGATTCCATCGTGATCATGCCCCCGATGTATCTGCCAAACTATGCGACGATTCAAAAACAAATCGGCGAGCCGGGTTTTCAAGAAGTTCTGCTTGGCAAAAAGACTCCTGAGGACTTCTTGAATGAATGGGCGGCGGCGCTTGAAAAGGATAAGGCCGAATACGATAAGAGTGTAAATAATAAATAACTATTCTATGTTTGCCAGCGGCACTCTTTGTCCCGGATAAACCGTTCGGTCGATCCGTTGCAAAGAGTGCCGGTTTACTCGGAATATCATGATTGCTCGAACCGCCCTGGGCGGAATGTAGGGATAACATTGCCAAAGGAGACTTTTTTAGATGATTGGTAAAGAATTTCGTTCCGAAAAACGCTCCTATAAGGACGAGAAGACTGGTCTGGAAGTAGTGCAGTTGACCGGGGGCGATTCCAACAACTATCATTTTTACTTCACCGACAATTCATTTAGCGCCGGCGATCGGGAGATTTACTTTTTGTCGGATCGTGCTTCGAAGATACCGGAGGTCTACAATCTCTTCAAGATGGACCTGGATAGCGGGTTGATTACTCAGGTGACTGCCGAGCAAGACGGAATCCAAATTCATGGCCACACCAAGACGCCGGACAGTGAAATCTTGGTTTACGTTACTGGCAACCGGATTAAGAAGTTGAATACTCAGACCGGACAATGCGAAGTGATCTATGAGGAGCGGCCGGAAGTCGTTTTGGGCATCCCGTTCATCAGTCCGGATAAGAAGTATATCGGCGTCCCGCGCAATGAAAACGTCCAGATTAGCCGCGGCGCCAATTATAGCGGGTTTAAAGAGACCATGTTCGCGACCAAGAAAGCTTGGATCACCATGGTTCATCTGGACGGTTCCGCCGTTTACGATGTCTATGAGGATACTCACTGGGTGGGACACTTTCAGTTTGCTCCGGACGACAGCACCCTTGCCACCTATTGTCATGAAGGGCCCTGGAATCTGGTCCATCAGCGGATCTGGCTGCTTGATCTGGTGCAACGGAGCGTCAAACCTTGTTTCCGGCAGGATGAAGACGATTGCGTCGGGCATGAATTTTGGACCCGGGATGGCTTAATCTTCTTTGACAATCGCCGCAAGGGACACGATGGAACGATCACTTCCTCAAAGACGCAAGCCACCACGGCGGATCCGGATCACAGCCAAATCCCGTATATCGGTTTGGCGGATAAGAACGGTGAAGTCATCCGTACGATCGACATGCCGTTTTACTGCAATCACTATCACGCCAATAACGATAATACGCTTCTGGTCGGCGACGAAGTCGAGGACTTGGTTTTAATCACGATCGGCGGAGAGCAAGCCGCTTTACAGACCTTATGCACACATAAGACCTCCTGGTATACGCAGCAGGTTCACTGCCATCCCACCTTCAGCTGGGACAGCCGGAAGATTCTGTTTACTTCGGACCGGGACGGCAAAGGGAACTTATACCTATTTGACATGGGTAATCTGGATAAATAAAATAAAAGGTCATTCCATCGATGGTAGTAGGAGGAGATGGTATCTCTGACCGCTGAAATCAA
Organism: Bacillota bacterium; assembly: GCA_023400055.1. Taxonomy (GTDB): domain Bacteria; phylum Bacillota; class UBA4882; order UBA8346; family UBA8346; genus Hydrogenispora. Next base: position 45,474 of record JAEXFN010000042.1, on the reverse strand, counting down.
CGCTCGGCGGAACTGCTCCGGAGCGCCCCCGTCCCCGGCCGAAGCATACCAAACGGTGGGCGTCGCCGGCAGGTTGCCCGTTTTTTACGAACAGTTGAAAAGCAAGCTGAATTTCCCCATGTCCTGGACATCCGGCAATTATCATGACTTCCGGGAATGGCAGAAGGCGGCCCGGCAAAAAGTGCTGGATCTGCTGCTGCCGGCTCCCGGCGACATCCCGTTTCAACCGCAGATCGTCGCCGAACAGGATCGCGGCCACTATGTCGCGCGCAAGGTGGCCTTCAACCTTACTGCGGAGAGCCGGGTGCTCGGTCTGACGCTGATCCCCAAAGGGCTGGGGCCGTTCCCGGCGTTGCTGCTGCTGCACGATCATGGCGCGAAGTTCGATATTGGCAAGGAAAAAGTGATCGAGCCCTGGGATGACCCGGAAAAGCTGGCCGCGGCACAGGCGTGGACGGCGAAGTATTTTGACGGGCATTTTATCGGCGATCGCTTGGCGGCCCGCGGCTATGCGGTACTGGCCGTCGACGCGCTCGGTTGGGGAGACCGGGGCGGGATGGAGTACCCGGATCAACAGGGTCTGGCCAGCAATCTGTCGCATCTGGGGACGACCCTGGCCGGCCTGATGGCCCACGAGGATCGGCGCGCCGCCGCTTTTTTGGCTACCTTTCCCGAAGTCGATCCCCGGGCCATCGGCGCCTGCGGCTTCTCGATGGGCGCTTACCGGGCCTGGCAGGTAGCGGCGCTCTCGGACACCATCAAAGCGGCGGTGGCGGTGTGTTGGATGGCGACGCTCAAAGGCTTAATGGTCCCCGGCAACAATCAAACGCTGGGACACTCGGCATTTCACATGGTCCATCCGGGACTGGCCAATTTCCTGGATTATCCCGATATCGCCAGCATCGCCGCTCCGAAACCGCTGCTGTTCTATAATGGCGCGCTGGACCCGCTCTTTCCGGCGGATTCGGTCCAGGAAGCCTATGCCAAGCTGAGGCGGATCTGGGATTCCCAGGACGCGGCTGCTAACCTCGAAACCAGACTCTGGCCCGCGCTGGAGCATGTTTTCAATGAAGCGGAACAAGACGCGGCCTTTGCCTGGCTGGAGCGGCACTTGTAAATTGCCGCTTTTTCAGCCCCCGGTCAACAGCTTGCAGATGGCGATGCCCACCCCGGTAATTCCTTCCCCGCCCAACAGCCCGGAAGCGGCGATGTTGCCGCTTCCCGCCGCTTGTGGCCGAATCCGGTCGCTGATCCAGCGGCTCACTCCGCCCAGGAAGACGACCGCCGAAATCTCAAACGGCAGGTACATGCCGATCCCCAGCGTCATCGCGGGCACCTTCAGCAAATAAAGCAAAACGCCGATCAGAGCGGCCACGCCGAAGACCCAAGGGTCGCCGATGCCGCCCACCATCTGGCTGACGGCGAAGGCCTGGCCCGCCGGCAGGCCCTTCTCCGGCCCGACCCCACCGAACTGGCCGATCACCGCGAACATGGCCAGCGCGCCGACGACCGCGCCGACCAATCCTCCGGCGACATGCGAGACGAGCTGGGCGACGGGATTGGTCCCCAGCACCTGCCCGGCCTTATAATCATTCAGCAGATCGCCGGCATAGCCGCAAGTGATGGCCACTCCGGCGGCGATCAGGAAGGCGCTGGTCGGATCCAGCCGGACCAACAACCGGATCGCCAATAAAATAATGATCGCAAAGATCTCCATCGGATTGATCCCGGTCTGGCCGGTGATGGTCGCGGCCATGGCCGAAGCGGCCCAGACTCCGATGAGCAGCAATGCCGAGGGCAGCGGCCCGATTCCGCCGGCCACCGAGAGGACAAAAGCCGCGGCGAAAGCGAGCCACGATAGCACCCGTTCCGTTCCGCGCTCCTTGCTGAGGTCGGAACGGGAGCGGTTTGGGCCGGCGCTTCGCTGCCGCAGCAACCGCTGGCCCAGGGCGATGACATAGCGGATCAGGATTCCGAGGCCGGTGCCGACCATCAGGCCGATCCCGGCGGTATTCTTGAAGGCCACCGCTGTCTGAACCGATGAAAAAAGATGGACGGCCGGTCCCAGCGGAATGATGATCAGATAGGAAAGGACCGCGCCCAGGAACCAGATTCCGGTAAAGAGGGTGCCGATCATATAACCGATGCCGACGGCCATCGGCGAAACCCAGATTCCGACGAAATAATTGCGGGAATACAGCCATTTGGAAGTGAGCGCGGCCGGGATCCAGCCCAGACCGTCGCGGAGATAAGTAAAGAGGGCCGAGAAGACCATGGTCCCGAAGAGCAGCGCCGACTTTCGGCCGCCGCGGTCCCCGGCGGTAATGGTTTCGGCGGCCGCGACGCCGATCGGGTAAGGCAAGGCTTCCGCCTCGACGAAACGGCGGCGCATGAACCAGGTCAGCACCGTTCCCAACAGGACCCCGGCGATGGTCACCAGCAGCACTGGCCAGAAATGTTCGCGAAAGACGGCCGGCCCCTGCCAACGGCCGCTGATCCACAGGCCGGGCAGGGTGAAAGCCAGGCCGCCGGCGACCATCGCTCCGGCGGACATGGCGGTTTGGGTAATATTGATCTCATTCAAAGTGGTCCGGCCGATGGCTTTCAGCAAGGCCATCGAGAGGACCGCCACAAAAATGGTCGGCCAGGGTAGCGCGCTCATGCGCAACGCCACATACATGGAACTGGCCGTGATCACGCAGGAGCCCAGCACCCCCAACGCCAGGCTGCGCAAAGATAATTGAGCGATTCCGGCGAAACGCCGTTCCGTCTTCGCTTCGGTTTTCATGACAGGACCTCCTGTGAATCGGCTGTGGGACAAAAGCTGTTTTCACCAACATACCATATTCCCGAAGGAACTGCAAACCAATTGACGCGGCTGTTACCGAGCCGTAACCGGCCGCTGCCCGAGCGCGACGGATGGGACGGCAATACTGAATGCTCACATGCCATCCTAAAATACCGGTTGGGGCGGATTCCCGGACGCTCCGGAAAACGATCAGCAAGGCCGGGGAAGGATTCCCGCAACCGGGGGCAATAAGGATGAAGGGCGGGAAAGCGGGGATGGTCCTCGGGGAAGCTTGCCCGAGGCTTGGGACAGATCGCCCAAGGTTTGGGAATGGTTTCCCAAGGCTTGGGGAACCTTGCCCATGGTCCGGGAATGCTCGCCCGAGCCTTGAGAATGCTTGCCCAAACCTTGGGCATCCTTGCCCGACCTTTGGGAGGGCTTTCCCAAGCCTTGGGACAGTTTGCCCGAGGTTTGGGCGCGGTTTTCCAGGAGCCGGACCGGAACGGAACGGGAGGCCGGCTGGGGGGTTCGGGCCAATCCGGTCGGGCTTGGCCTAGGAATGAGCCGGCGCGATTATTGCTGGACACCGCTGGCGTCGACCCAGATCGAGCCGTTCCACCAGACCGGGCGGTTGAGCGTGGTATCAAAGTACATCATGCCCGGCAAAGGAGCTTGCGGCCGGCCGGCACTGGAGCCCGCCTGAATGGGCTGAAGATATTGCGAATGCTCCGGATCCTGATAGAGCTTCAGTTGGCCGTTATCATAGACGATCAGCCCCGGCACGATTTGCGACGGCAGGGTATCGCCGATGATTACCCCTTTCTGGAACGCGCCGGCGCCTGAGAAATTCAAACGGTTCCCGGCGGCGGGGTTTTCTTCGATCGAGGTGTCATGGCCCTTCCGGGTGGCTTCATCCAACAAGGACACCGCCGTGTAATCCGGCGCCGCAAAACTCTGGTTATTACGGAACATGATCAGGACCGGCCCTTCGAGATGGACAAACGGTTCCATGCTTCCGGCATTGTCCCGTAAAAAGCTGTTATTCTCCACGATTCCGGAGTTCTTGCCATAGCCGTTGCCATTGTTAATCCGGATGGCCAGGCCGCTGCCATGGATAGTGATCAGATTGTCGGAAAGCGTCAAGCCCGCCAGGGAACAATTGCTCCCGGCGTCCAACACTTTGCCGCTATTCTCAAAGTAACAGCCGCTGATGTTCAGATTCCAGATGGCATTTTTGGCCGCTTCATTGAAAGAAAAGCAGCTGTCGGTATATCCTTCGAACTGGCAGCCGACGAAGGATATGTTGCTGCCCTGGGTGAAGGAAACGGCCACCCGGCCGGTGGAGAAGATGCAATTGATGAAACTGTTGGCATTGAGGAATGAGCCGCCTTTGAAAGCGACATCGCTGTTATAGAAGAAAGAGACGTTGTAAAATTTATTGGTCCAGCAGAACTGGGCGTCGATCCCCGTGTTGAAATGGGAGATCTCGGCGTTATTGATGCTTAAGTAACGCGAGGTGATATGAAGCCCGGTGCCGACATCGTGCACGCCGCGCAGGGTAATATTCTCAATGGTCAGATAGTATGATCCGACGCCGTATTTGCCGGTCCGGGCCCCGGAGACAATGGCGGAGTCGATTCCCAAATAGAGCAGGACCGCTGAACGTTTGCTATCGCCGCAGAGGCGGACGTTGGAGGGGATGGTCAGGGTCCGGGTAAAGGCGTATTGCCCCTTGGGGAAGTATAAGGTACCGCCGTCTTTCAGGCTGTCCAGGGCCGCTTGGATGCTGGCCCAATCATCGCTGGTTCCGTTGCCCTTGGCGCCGAACGTCTTCACGTTGGTGGGAGCCACTTGGGCGTCGGGACCGGCGGCGGCAATTTCGCTGGCCGACCGTTCCGCCGCGCTGACCGGGTTGGCCATGCCGAAAACCGTGACGAACCCGCCGAGTACCATCATGAAAACGAAGACGAATCTCTGCTGCAAAATCATGAACATCAAGCTAATCCTCTCAATATACGACATGGATGCACTCACCATATTTCAACAGATTTTCCCCGGGAAGCGGGATGCATTGATTTAACGGAGTGACATCAATCCCAGTATAACATATTCCGCAATGGATGGGGCCTTTCCTGGCGGAATGGTCTGGAAAAGATCGATGGCGACGATGGATTGCGGACGGACCACTGCCGCGCATGGTCCTTAACCGACGTTGATTTGGTGCTCCAGGAACGGCTGTTTCAAGACGAGATTGGCCAGACGAAGATAAGCATAACAAAATAAAAACGAAATCAGCGCCAGGATCGCCATTTGCAACGCCAGCGGCCCCATGAGCCAGGCTCCGAAGATCTGGACCTGAAAACCGAAGAGAATGATTCCCACGTTAATCGCGACCACCATGCCGGTGATCAGGGAGATCAGCCGGTTATCCCCGCTGTACAAGGGCCCGATTCCCAGCAATACTCCCAGCGGTCCGTTGACCAAGATGAAAAAGACGCTTTGCTGGGGAGCGACGACGAAGAGCAACAGGCCCGCCAGCCAATAGGCCAAGGGTCCGAGAATGGGCTGAATCCGGGTGATGATAAAAATGGGCAAGGCACTGAGCACCGTCAGCAGGACCGCTTGGGTGGAGAGCAATCCCGGAAGTACCTGCAGGACTATGGCCAAGCCAGTCAAAATTCCCGCCATGGTTATTTCACGCCGCCGTTTTGTCACGATACAACCCCCCTGTCCGTTTCGATATTACCTTATTATATGGAGCGGCGATTCAGAACCGCTACTAAAGAACGACGCAACGCGGCCGCTTCTTTTACTAAAGAACGGCGCAACGCAGCCGTTTCTTTTACTGAAGAACGGCACCGCAGAGGATTCGTTTTCTAAAGAACCGGCATACAATCATCTCATCCGGTCACAATCAAATTCCGGGGTGGCCGGTTCGTTTGCTCCCATCTTATGCTGGAAAGCGGTCAAAAGATCGGCCTTTGGCATAGAATGATCGGGGAGGTGAACGGGTTGGATGATTGCAAGAGTTACTACACGGCGCTTCCGGCACGACTGATCGAATATATCAATGACGAAACCGGCGATTCGCTTTATTATCAGGAGCTAGCGCGGCAGCTCAAGGATCCGAGCGACCAAGAAATGGTGCTGGAGTTTGCCAGGGACGAAGCCGGGCATGCGAACGCCTTTCGTCAAGTCTACCGTCAGGTTACCGGTACGGAGGCTCCGCTGGCCAGGATAGCTCCGCCGCGGCTGCCCGGCTATTGCGCGGCCATTAAGGAACGGATTCGCGCGGAAAGCGACGATCTCGTCAAATATGGGCAGGAAGCGGCAGCCGCTTTCGATCCCGAGCTGCAGAAACTTTTTTACCTGACCAGTTTGGCCGAGGGCAAACACGGACTGCGTTTAACTACTTTATTATGCGGAGTGAAATAAAACTGAAGAACGGCGCAACGCAGCCGCTTCTTTTGAGGGAGCTAATTTGCTGCTGAAGAACCGGTGCCGCCGCGGACCGGTTCTTTTCAGTTTTGCGCCCTTTGGCGATCAAATCCTGGTTAAAGCGCGCCCGATTAGGGAGAGAATACCCATATCACGGCTGCGGCTGACAAAGGAGTTTGGATGATGGGGCTCGAATTGACCAAAGATCAGTATCGGACACTGCTTGAATTGGTTTTCATCGGCAATTGGGTGGCCAGCGCCCATTCGCCGGGCGCGGTTCAGGCGAAATACGATGCTTTGGAGCAGTTTTTATTTTCCCAAGCCCGGGAGTGTGGCCTGGCTGATCTGGTCCGGGAGCCCGGCGATCCCAGCGAAGAATTTCTCGATACGTTGTTCCCGCTGATCGATCAGTACAATGAGCATAATTTCTGGGAGAATCTGGTGGAACTACTGGTCCAGCGCGATCTGGCCCAGCAATATGACACCGCCGCTTGGGCCGCTTTGGATGACAAGGCCCGCTTTAACCAGATCGAAGAACTTGAGGAGAAGTATTTCCGTATTTTCGAGCAGAATGGCATCAACGCGCTGAGGCTGGTCGGCCCGGCCAATTGAGCGGTCGGGTTTGAGGCGAGTCAACCAACGGATCGGTCAGCGAGTTTTTTAGCGTTCGAGGCAAGGTGGATCTTAGTTGGGCAGGAGGTACCCGTGGAACTGAGCGAGCGGTTTGACCAAGCATTGCTCTACGCCTCGCGAATTCATCGCGCTCAATGCCGCAAAGGCGGGGCTATCCCCTATATCTCCCATCTGCTGGCCGTGGCCGCTTTGGTGCTGGAGAACGGCGGTTCCGAAGCGGAAGCCATCGCCGCTTTGCTGCACGATGCCGTGGAAGATCAGGGCGGACTGGCCCGGCTGGCTGAGATCGAACAGCTTTTCGGGGCGGCCGTGGCCGAAATCGTGGCCGGCTGTAGCGATTCCTGGACCGATCCCAAGCCGGCCTGGGAAGAAAGGAAGCGTTACTACCTGGAGCGGCTTCCCCAAGCTTCGCCTGGCACCCTGCTGGTCTCCTCCGCCGACAAGCTGCATAACATGCGGACGATTCTCGCCGATTACCAGGAAGTCGGCGAGGCGTTGTGGTCCCGGTTCAGCCGCGGCAAACCGGGCATCCTCCGCTATTACCGGGCCTTGCAGCTTGAATACCAACGGCTCGGCGCGCCGCGCCGGATCGTGACGGAACTGGACCGGATTCTCAGCGCGTTGGAGGATTTGGCGGGCCGGTAATCCGGCGGTCCGGTGCCGGTCCGACAATTTTCCCGTTGGCGACAGCAGGTTTAGGGATTTTTCCGCTTCTCCCGGAAGGCTTTTCCATAAAAACAGCGAAATAAAGTCTAATGGGAGGGATTTATTTTGCGGACGGAACGAAACCGGGTCTTCGAATTTTTGGATCATTACGGCATGAACTACGCCAAAATCGATATGCAGGAATACTGCGACCGTTTTCTGGCGGAGATGAAGCGCGGTTTGGAAGGGACTTCGGCCAGCCTGGCGATGCTCCCCACTTTCATCGAGGCGGAACGGGAGATCCCTCTGAATGAGCGGGTCATCGTGATCGATGCCGGGGGGACCAACCTGCGGACCGGCATCCTGTATTTTGACGCCGCCGGCCAGGCGGTGATCGAGAATTTCAGCAAACGGCCGATGCCCGGCAGCACCGGCACGGTGAACAAAACCGAGTTTTTTGACGCCTTTGCCGCGGCGTTGCAAGGCCTGACCGATCAATGCTCCGCCATCGGTTTTTGTTTTTCCTATCCCGTGCGGATGCTGGCCTCGAAGGACGGCCGGATGATGCGCTTCAGCAAGCAGATCCAGGCCAAAGCGGTGGAAGGGGAACTGCTGGTCGCCAATTTCCGCGCCGCGTTGCAGCGGAACGGCTACCGCTCCGACCACCGGATCGCGCTTTTGAATGACACCGTCGCCACGCTGTTGGCCGGGAAGACGGTCTCGCGGGACCGGGCCTTCGACAGTTATGTCGGGTTTATCCTGGGGACCGGGACCAACTCTTGTTATATCGAACAGAATGCCGCGATTCACAAGGAGCCCGGTCTGGATCCGGCCCGGACCCAGATCATCAACGTTGAGTCGGGCGGCTTCGGCCAGGGGCCTTCCGGCCGGATCGACCGGGACTTCGACCGGACCACCGTGGATCCGGACTACTATACCTTCGAAAAGATGATCTCCGGCCGGTATCTGGGCGGCGTCTGCGGCCAGGTGATCAAGCAGGCGGCGGCCGACGGCCTGTTTACGGCGGAGACAGCGGCAAAACTCGGCCAGTTGCCGGAGTTGAATACGTTAACCGTGAATCAGTTCCTCTGCCAGCCGGACCGGACCCATCATCCGCTCGGCGCGGCGCTGGCCGCCGGAACGGCCGCGAACCGGACCATTCTCTATTATTTGCTGGACAGCATGGTGGAGCGGGCGGCCAAGCTCGCCGCGATCAACTTGGCGGCCATGGTGCTGAAGGCCGACAAGGGGAGCCGCCCCGACCGGCCGGTCTGCATTACCGCCGACGGCACTACTTTCTATCAGATGAAGGGGCTGCGCTTTAAAACCGAGTATTATCTCCAACAGTTCCTGGTCGAGCGGAACCAGCGGTTTTTTGAGATTGTCAATGTCGACAACGCTCCGCTGATCGGCGCGGCCGTCGCCGGATTGATCGGCTGAATGAAATGAAGCGGTAAGGTTGAATCATGGATCGAACCAATCGGTCGAGAAGGTTCCAACCGATCAAAAAGCAGCGCATGATTTACAGCGGGAAGATCTTCGTCCACAAAAGATCGATCTGGAATCATTGCAGACAGATCTTTATTCACAAAAGATCGATCTGGAGTCATCGCAGACAGATCTTTATCCACAAAAGATCGATCTTGATCCACAAAAGTTAGATCTTTATTCACAAAAGATCGATCTGGAATCATTGCAGACAGATCTTTATCCACAAAAGATCGATCTTGATCCACAAAAGGAAGATCTTTATTCACAAAAGATCGATCTGAAATCATTGCAGACAGATCTTTATCCACAAAAGATCGATCTCGATCCATAAAAGGAACTATGGCGGTGCTTGCCATAGTTCCTTGTTTTATAAAAGAGCGATCGTTTGGGGATAAATGAGTTGCGCGGATGAGCCGGGGCTGAAAACAGGAAGTCTCCGCCCGACCCGGCCAAGGCTTCAATCCCAGTTATAAATTCTCAGCTTGCTTCTTAACCCCCGCGCATCCGGCCGGTTTTTTCACAACGTTTCCAAACCGGCGGAGCCTGTGAGGGATGAATAAAACCAAAGCCGGATCAAGCCCTGACGATCTCCAGCAGTTCTTCCAGGCTCTTTTTGCCGAAGAGGAGCCGGGTGTCGTTCACCAGAATGGCCGGAACGCTCATGATGGAATATTGGTTCCTGAATTCCGGGAACCGGGCGATGTCGATCATCTCCGCTTCGATCAGCGGATTCTTTAGCGCCATGAGCTGCGTGGCGGCCACCACGTCCGGACAAAGCGTGCAGGAGAGGGAAACGCCGATCTTAATGTTGACGGGTTTATCGACCGCCCGGATCGCGGCCAGGATAGCTTCGTCGACTGCCTGCCCGGGGCCGGCGGCGTTGTAGAGGGCCAGGATGAAGGAGTTGATCTCATGGCCGCCGGGAATCCCGTGAAACTGAACGCCGGTGTACTTTCCCTCCTGGTCCAGGATGGCAAAGGTCGGGAAGAGCGTGGCCTGGATCTGCTTTTCCCGGGAGGGGTCGTCGCCCTTATGCAAGATTTCCACCCGGACCTTGTCGGTGAGCGCGGCAAAGTCCGTCAGAAACCCTTTTAGTTCCGCGTTGATTTCACTGGTTTCGTCCAAAAAGGCGACCAGGCCGATTCGGCTTTGAAAGCGCGCGAAAATCTGTACCAGCTGGTTTCGGAGTTCCTCGTCAAAAAAGACTCCCTCCGGCTGCTCGGAGCCGGACTCCGTTTGGCCGCCGATCCCCAGCTGTTCCTTTTTTCCCTCAATATATTTTTCGACCGCCGTGGCCGCCAACGCGCCGTCCGAGACCGCCGTGACAAGCTGGCGAAGGGTTTTCGGACGAATATCCCCCGCGGCATAGACGCCAGCGATGTTTGTTTTTAAATTTTCATCCGTCAGAATATAGCCGAACTGGTCGAGGGCGAGCTGTCCGGCATATTCGGCACTCTGCGGGATATATCCGACGAACACGAACACGCCGAAGGTCGGGTCACCCTTCGCCACTTCATAACGCCACGTTGCTCCGGTCTGATTATTGATAAACTTGGCGTATTGGAGAACTTTTTCGCCGCCCACCTCCAGAATCTCGGTGTTGAATTTGACTTCGATCTTCTGGTGCGCTAGCACCTTGTCGGCAATGACTTTGGAGCAGGTAAATTCGGGCTCCCTGGCGATGAGCGTCACCTTTCGCGCATACCGCGTGAGGTAAATCGCTTCTTCCGCCGCCGCGAAGCCCGCGCCGATAACGAAAATATCCAGTCCCGCAAAAAATTCGCCGTCGCAAGTGGCGCAGTAGCCGATGCCCCGTCCCCGGAAGGCTTCCTCGCCTGCGAAGCCCAGGACTCTGGGCTTCGCACCGGTGGCGACGATCACGCCCAATGCTTCATACTCCCCGGCGGAGGTTGTAATCTTTTTGATGTCCTGCGAAAAATCGACCGACTGCACCGTCGCGTTCAGAAACTCCGCGCCGAAGCTCTCCGCTTGTTTTCGCATCGTCTGGGTTAGATCCGCGCCGGAAGTATGAAGAATGCCCGGATAATTGACGATCTCCGCCGTGATTTTGATTTGTCCGCCGGCTTTGTCTTTATCCAAAATAAGCGTTTTCAGCTTGGAGCGGCCGGCATAGATCCCGGCGGTCATGCCGGCGCTGCCGGCACCGATGATAATCAGATCATAAAGGTTCTCCATCGGAAATTAAAGCTTACCGACCAGATCGAGGCTCGGCTTGAGGGTTTGGGCTCCGGGTCGCCACTTGGCGGGGCAAACCTGATCGCCATGCGCGGCGACGAACTGAGCCGCTTGGACCTTGCGTAGAAGTTCAGCCGCTTCCCGCCCGATGCTGTTGTCATTCACTTCATAGGAAACGATCTTTCCCTCGGGGTTGATGACAAAACTGCCCCGCAGCGCCACGCCTTCTTCCGCGATATAAACCTCGAAGTCCTCTGCGATTTTGGCGGTAGGATCGGCCAGCATGGGGTAAGTAATTTTCTTAATGGTATCCGAAGCATCGTGCCACGCCTTATGCACAAAATGAGTATCGGTGGATACGGAGTATACTTCGCAGCCGATCTCTTTGAACTGCGCATAGTGATCCGCCAGATCGCCGAGTTCGGTTGGGCATACGAAGGTAAAGTCGGCGGGATAAAATACGAATACCGACCACTTTCCGAGCAGATCTGCTTTGGTCACCTCTTTGAACTGGCCGCCCACAAAGGCCTGCGCTTTAAAGTCATTTACTTCTTTTCCAATTAACGACATTTGAATGCCTCCTTTTGGTGTGTTTTTATATTCTGACAGCACAAAATGCTGTAAGAACCAGGTCAGGTGCTGCTAAACTTTTCGGCAAGCGGGACAGATTCCACAAAAAAGCATGGTACGGCTTTCCACCTCAACGCCCGTGGATGCTTCCACCGCTTTGTCGAGCTGATTCAGCAGCTCCGGCGGGATGGCGCCATCGTCTGTATCGAGAATCCGGCCGCAGCGGCTGCAAACGATATGATAATGTTCAGTTGGATTTTGGTCGAAACGATCGGGAGAACCTGAAAAGGATAGCCGCATGATCTCCCCTTCGTTCGCCATGGAATTCAGATTGCGGTAGACGGTGCCGAGGCTGATTTGGGGATAGGCTTTCCAAATTTGCTCGTATATTTCTGCGGCGGTGGGATGATCCAGCAGCTGTAGAGCATCTTCAATCATTTTTTTTTGAGTGCTAAATCTTTTGTTCATCGATTTTCCCTACTTTATTTCGTGGTAAGTTTAAAGAATTAAATTAATAATAGTAATCATTACTATTATTGTTATTCTTAATTTATTACACCTGATTCATTTTGTCAATATGTCTATTTTATATTTTACTAAAAAATTTTTACGTACGCAGGTTGGCAATAATCAAGCGAGGAGCATGGAAAGAAAGGCTATAAGGTCATTTGAAAGGTTATGCAAGATAGTTGCCATGATGATGGAGTTTGTGTTCAGGGCAAAAAAATGGCATGACTTCAATCGTCATGCCATTACCCAAAGAAGTTATTCTTTTATAGCGGTCCTTCCGCCTGGATTTCTTACTGCGCGAAGCGCCGTAATGTCACGCAGGCGTTGGTGGAACCGAAGCCGAAAGAGTTACTGATGGCGACCTCCAGTTTGGCGTGGCGCGCCTGCCCCGCCACATAATCCAGATCGCAGTCGGGGTCGGGATGCTCCAGGTTGATCGTAGGCGGCGCAACCTGATGGAGCAAGGCCAAGGCGGAAAAAGCGGTTTCCACGCCGCCGGCCGCTCCCAGCAGATGACCGGTCATCGATTTGGTTGAGCTGACTAATAACTTTTTGGCATGGTCGCCGAAAGCCAATTTAATGGCCTGGGTCTCCATGGCGTCATTAATTGGCGTCGAGGTACCGTGAGCGTTGATATAACTGACCTCTTCCTTGGCGATGCCGGCCGAGGCCACCGCCAGTTCCATGCAGCGGGCCGCGCCCGAACCGTCGGGGAGCGGCGACGTAATATGATAGGCGTCACTATTCATGCCGAAACCGATTATTTCGGCGTAAATCTTGGCGCCTCGCTTCCGGGCGTGTTCCAGTTCCTCCAGAATCAAAATGCCCGCGCCTTCGCCCATCACGAAGCCGTCCCGCTCGGCGTCAAAGGGCCGGCTGGCCTTCTCCGGCGCGTCGTTCCGGCTGGAGAGGGCTTTCATATTGCTGAAACCGGCCACCGCCACCGGGGTGATGGTCGCCTCGGCGCCGCCACTGATGATCGCGTCGGCCTCGCCGCGCTTGATGATATGAAAAGCTTCGCCAATGGCATGGCTACCCGTGGCGCAGGCCGAGACCGGTGAGAAATTGGGCCCCCGGGCGCCGGTGCGGATCGAGATCTGGCCGGGCGCGAGATTAATCACGCAACCGGGAATGAAGAACGGCGAGACCCGGTCCGGCCCTTTCTCGCTACAAATTTGCTCGTTGTTGCCCAACGTCTCAAGGCCGCCCATGCCGGAGCCGACGATTACGCCGACCCGGTCAGCATTGGCGGCGTCGATGGTCAGGCCCGAGTCGGCCAAGGCCTCGGTGGAGGCAGCGATGGCGTATTGGATGAAACGGTCCATCTTTTTGATCTCTTTTTTCTCGATGAAATCGGCCGGATTGAAATCCTTGACTTCACCGGCGAAACGGGTGCTGAAACCGCTGGTATCAAACCGGGTGATCGGTCCGATGCCGGAACGTCCGGCCAGAGCGGCCTCCCAGTTGGCGGCGGTCGTCAAACCCAATGGCGATACGATTCCGATACCGGTAATCACAACTCTTCTTTCCACAATCTATCACCTGCTTCGTTAAATTTGCCTGCCAATGACCGCCAATACCTTGCGGAACGTCTTGATCTCATCCGGAGTCAACGCCTCCTGGAGCTTGGAATCCAGTTCTTCCACCAAAGACTTGATGGTTTCGCGGGCGTTAATTCCTACGGGGGTCAAAAAGATCAAGATGCCGCGCCGGTCCTTGGGATCGCGTTCCCGGACGATCAGGCCCTTCTTTTCGAGCCGGTCCAGTAGTCCGGTCATGCTTGATTTCTCTAGATCGAGCTCTTTGGCCAGACGATTGGGGTTTTCGCCGCTGCCGGGATTAATCTCCAAAAGCAGCAAGGCTTTGGGGACCGACAAATCGTATTTGGCCAGTCGCTGATTGTAATAGCGCGAAAGTTTCTGCCAAGAGTTCTTGATGAGTAGACAGAATAAAGGGGGATTGACCCCGTCCACGAGCAATCTTCCTCTCGTTGGTTCCGGGATTGCGCGGGCAATTCCCACACCAATGCCGGAATATAGTTCGTATACAAATTATTTGGATACGAATAAAATCTTATCATGCTCCGGCTATTTCGTCAACTTAAAAAAGTGGATTCGGACGAGGAGATGCCCGGCTATTCAATGATGGCCTCGAATTACAGTTTGTATATTTGCAGGGCGTATTATCCATTTGGCTTGGAATAAGCTAAAGAACATTTGCGAGGGCAAGTTGATAACTGTAGGTCGCTGAGGCGGCAATTCCTGCCCCCCATTATTCGGTTGTTCTGACCATCCGGTGGAGCCAACTTTGGGCTTTTGATATTAATTGGCGTGCCTGCTGTGAATATTTAAATTGCCTCAAATGGCAACCTAAATCGGGTGAATAGATTATTGGCGGATTTAGAAAAATATTCTCATTGATGAATCGGAGGCTGGCGAGGGGAAAAGTGGGGTGCCGGAATGAGATTGGGAGAGCTGGAGCGGTTGGTGGCGGTCCCCGAAGGCTACCGGGAGATTGAGTTCTCCGGGCTTACCAATGATTCGCGGCAGGTGAAACCGGGGGATCTGTTCTTCGCGGTTCATGGCTATAAAACCAATGGATTGTTCTTTTTGGATGAAGCCATCCGCAACGGGGCAGTGGCGGCGATCAGCGACGGGCCGGCTGAGCGGGAGACGGCTATTCCGTTGATCCCGGTCGAGCAAATCCGGGAGGTCGAAGGCAGGGTGGCGGCGCGGTTTTATGACGAACCCGCGCGGAAGCTGCGGATGATCGGGGTCACCGGCACCAACGGCAAGACGACCGTGACCCATCTGATCAAGCATCTCCTGGCTACCGGAGGAACGCCCACCGGGTTGATCGGAACGGTCTGGATCGAGAACGGCGGGATCATCGAGGTTTCGGAACGGACCACTCCGGACGCCATCGATCTGCAGCGCAACCTGGCGGCGATGGTCGCCGCCGGAATGAAGGCGGTGGCCATGGAAGTCTCCTCGCACGCACTGGCTCTGCGGCGGGTGGCCGGCACCGAATTCGACGTCGCGGTATTGACGAATATTACCCGCGATCATTTCGACTTTCACAAGGATTACCAAAATTACCTGGAGTCCAAGCAGCTCCTGTTTCAGGAACTGTACCCCTTCGGCAAACCCGACAAATACGCCGTTTTGAATTGGGACGATCCGAGCGCCGTGCCGTTGCAGCGGGTCTGCCGGGTCCCCGTCTATTATTACGGCAACCGCCCGGAAGCGATGATCAGCCTGACCGGGGTCGAGCGGCAGGGCCTACGCAGTTCGCTGACCATCGATCTGTTCGGCCGGGAATGCCGGACTACCACGACACTGCCGGGCCGCTTCAATCTCTATAATATCTTGGCCGCCGTCGCCGTGGCCGCCCTGGAGGGCGTGCCGGTCGCGACGATCGAGGCGGCAGTGCCTAAGTTTCCGGGGGTGCCCGGCCGCTATCAGGAGGTGGACTGTGGCCAGCCTTTCCGGGTGATGGTGGATTTTGCCCACAATCCGGCGGCGCTGGAGAGTATCCTGCAGATGGCGCGAGAGCAGAGCGACGGGCGACGGATCATCGTCTTCGGCTGCGAGGGCGAGAAGGACCGCACCAAGCGGCCGATAATGGGCAAGATTGCCGTGACCAACGCGGAGATCTCCATTTTGACCTCGGACAATCTGTATGATGAGGATATCGGCCAGATCTTCGACGATGTGCTGCACGATCTGGGAGATGACCAACGGCGGTCGCTCATCGTCGAGCCGGACCGGCGTAGCGCGATTCGCAAGGCGCTGGAGCTGGCCCGGCCGGGCGATTTTGTGATTGTGGCCGGCAAGGGCCATGAGCAGTACCTGATTAGAGGATCCGCCCGCGAACCCTTCAACGATCTGCGGACTATCCAAGAACTTTTGGCGGAGCAGCAGCCTCAGCCGACTTTACAGTAGTACTAGCGGATCGCCCCGCGGCATCGGTCCGGCCGATCGGCCAAGACACGGTGCTACAGCTCCGGGCATTTTGCCCCATGGAAGAGGTGCATGTTTTGCAGGAATGGTTGTTCCTCGGCGCACAGCTGGAGGACGGCGTCGCTTTTCAATGCGGCCAGGCCCAGACGGCCGGCGGGGATAGCTTGTACCGTTGGGAGCGGTTGGCCGGGAAACCGTACAGTGACGAAATCATCCGGTTGCGCGAGGCGATCGGTCTCCGGTCCGTAGCCCGCTGGGAAGGCAGCGATGAAGCGGGAATTTTGCCGGTCACCGGTCCGTTGGGCCGGGAAGATGGTTATTGGCTGGGCTGGCCATTGCGGCGGGGCGTGCCCCTGGCTGTTGCAGCGCAGCAGCCGCCTGGGCCGGAGCGTTGGTTGACCGCCGTTTATCCGCTGATCCAAAGCTATGCCCGGCTACACCGGGCCAATTTGCCGGTGGGCCGGCCGGACTGGCGGCGGTTGCGCGACGACGGAACGCGGCTTTTCATGCCCGATCCCTGGTTCCAGCCGTATCTGATCCGCCCCGAGCTCGATCTCCCGGCCGGATTGGAATGGTGCCGGCCGCCCGAGGAATACCGAGGGACGGATCCCGCGCCAGGAGCCGACCTTTATTATTTAGGCTTATTAATCTATTGGTTCTGGACGGGACGCGTCCCCTATGAACTGAAGGGCGGTTGGCCGACTGCGGCCTTGCAGCGCGGCGAGGCGCTCCCGCCGGCCGTCTTCCGGGCGGGACTCCCCGCCGAACCGGCCGATGCGGTGCTGGCGCTGCTGCAACCGGATCCGGCCCGGCGACCCGGGGCGGCCGAGGTCGAGCGGATCTGGAGCGAAGCCATGGACCGCCAGGCCATCGCCGCGCTGCCGCTGATTGGGACGGCCGGCCGGGAGCGGGCCGCGATCGAGAGTTATCGCAGGCAATGCCGTATCAAGCGGATCCGTCAGTTGCTCCCGGCACTCGCCGGGGCGTTGGCCTTGGGGATGCTGCTCATCTGGCTGGCGGGACGGCCCCGGCCGTTGCCCGATCCGCAGGGAATCGCCCGGCAATTTTACGAAGCGAGCCGCCAGACGCTGTCGGCGGCGCCTTCCCGGGACGAGGAGCATTGGAGCGGGGATTTTCTCAAGGCGCGGCAGCGCCGTGTGGCGCTGGCCGATGCGGTGTTGAGCGAGCCCATCGCCGATCTGCGGGGAATGCGGCTGGTCTCGCACAACGGCTCCCGGGCGGTGATGGAGGTACGGCTGCGCTGGCGAGAGTTCACTTTGGCCGGCTGGCAGTTTCGCAATACGGTCGAACGATTGATTTTGGAGCAGCGGGGACGGGGATGGCGGATCGTAAGCCGGAAGCAACTGCCGGATTAACCCCCGGTGTCCTTTGCGGCGGGTCGGGAACAGAATGCCGGGGCGTATTTCAGCCTCGACTGCATTCCTCCATTATAAAAAAACCGCTTCCTTAGTTTGCCCGGGAAGCGGTTTTGTTTTTGCCTTAGGTTGATGAACCCCGGCCCGCAAAGCAGGGGATAGCGTTACGGAAAAAGCATAGGCCGGGCTATGTTTGAGTTGTGCTTAAACCCCGGCGGCTTCCAATATTTGAAACCCTTGATGATATTCAATGAGAAAATGAGAATAATTCTTCTCTTTCGATGATTGTCAGCCGGAAGAGTGAGCCCGATAATTGGCCGCGGCCGGATTTAATCGGTTTCCGCGGGCGCCTTGGCGGTATTCACCACCCAAAATTTATTGACGATGATGCCGTTGCTTTTGGCGATATCTTTGACCGTGCTTAAAATCGCTTTGGAGATGACCATGTGGAACTCGTAACCGCTGCGATTAAAGGTCCGCCATTTTTCAATCGTTTTGGGGTCATCCATTAAATCTTTGGTCACCACTTCGCATAAAGTGATAGTATCCTCAAGCACGGCCGATAAATCGGGAGTGTAACCCCCAACTTTGTTCGGTTGCCCGTGCGTGTAGTTTTCATTGTTGATTCTGATATCGGCGTATCCCAGCTTATGATAGTTGACCGCCTGCGTGACCAGCAGTTTGTTATAAAGATTCAGTTCGTTTTGCATTTTAGCCATGGTTGTATCCTTCTTTATTCATGATTTCACGGAATCCATCCGGTGATTGCTGCACGCTGTTTAACCGATTTCGGCTTGGATCGTCTGCAGGTGGCTTTCGTCGCACTGGATGCCCAGCGCCTGCAGGTTGTAAATGATCAAAGGCAAGGCGAACTCGACCAGATCGCTGGGCGGTTCCACTTGAAGCCAGTGGATGATGATGGAATAAATCGATCCAGCGAACAGGATCGCCGCCACTTTGGCGTCGGGAATGCGGATGGCCCCTTTTTGCAGCAGCATGTCGAATATTTCTTCAAAAACAAGCGAAATTTTTTGATGATCGGCGGTTCGTTTCTTTTCAAACTGGTGATTTAAACCGATCGAGCCGATCAGCATGATCCGGGCAAGTTCCTTGCTTTTTTGGAACGTCCGCAATGAAAGGGTAATCGCCTTGGTAATGCTGACTGCGATATTCTCCGCATTGTCGTTCATCGTGTCCACGGCATCTTGCAAAACCATTAAGTAGGTTTTGATCATTTCGTCGTAGAGAATTTCAAACAATTCTTCTTTGTTGTTAAAATAAAAATAGAAAGATCCCGTCGAAATCCCGGCTTCGTCGAGAATATCGGTTACTTTGGTTTGATGGTAGCCTTGGATGGCAAAGACTTTGGCCGCGCTATCCAGAATATGTTGCCTTTTGGCGTCTTTCCGTTCCTGAACTTTTTGAGGCGTCCGATATGGCAAGACGGAGGTCCTTTCAAGCATAGAATGAAAATTCGTTCTACATTTAATTATATCCCAGTCTGCAAAATAAACAAGTGTTTTTCATTTTGATCAGCGGCGCTAAATTAAAGAAAATTCCTAGTGAAAGAGAGAAAGCGCACTTGGGAATGGGTTTGCTTCTATACAGTTGAAATAAATTTTTGGAATCAGCTTTTCCATCCGTAAGGCATGGCTGGAAAAGGACAAAGCCGCGGTATTTATTGCAACTTATGAATCAAGGAAATAGGTTGCAATGATCTTGAAGGTATAAAAACTTATTACGACATAGATAGCCGAAAGATCGAGAATCCGCTCATTATTTTAGTAAATTATCGGAATTGAGGGAGCATGTCTTGGCATGGAAAAGGAAGCGTCGCCCGCCCTCGGCGTGAAGGCGGGCGATGTCCGGTGGGTAATCCTTTCATTTTCAGGCATGCAAGAAGCAGCCAAACGTCCCGTCACGTTGCTGTATGAATCCCCTGGGCGATTTGGCGGCCGAGATCGCTGTCGGTGCGCAGGAAATGTTCGAGCATGCGGCTCTGGATCGGTTCGTAGGCTTGGCTGAGATTTTCGACGATGTTCGCGACGAAGTGTTGCTTTTCCAGCTCGGTCATGTTGCGGTAACGGCAGCCGGGTTGGTAGTAGTCGTCGCCTTCGGGTTCGGTCCGGGCGATTTCGCCGGAAGCGAACCGCGGGGCCGGGCAGCCGCGCTCCGGAGCGGGCAGGGGCATTCCGCCGCCCAGAGTGTTGGGGAGGTAATTGGCGATGCCGTCATTGCAACGGGTTTGCATCGGTCCGGCCTGCATTTTGTTGTGCACTGGGTGGCGCGGGCGGTTGATGGGCAGGTTGGCGTAGTTGGGGCCGATCCGGTAGCGTTGGGTGTCGCCGTAGGGAAATACCCGCCCTTGCAGGATGCGATCGTTCGAAAGCTCGATCCCGGGGACCAGAGAGGCGGGAGAGAAGGCGGCCTGCTCGACTTCGACGAAGAAGTCCTCGGGATTTTTATTGAGGGTCATGAGGCCCACCGGCAGCAGCGGAATCAGGTCTTCGGGCCAGATCTTGGTGGGATCCAGCGGATCGAAGGGTTGACTGGCCGCGTCGGCCACGTTCATGATCTGCACCCGCAGCTCGTACTCGACCGGTTGACCGGCGGCGATGGTCTCAAAGAGATCCCGGCTGGCGACGTCGGGATCGCTGCCCGCCAGTTGCGTGGCGGTCCGGCTGTCGATGCATTGAACGCCGGCGCAGGGTTCCCAGTGATACTTGATGTATACCTCATCGCCGCGCAAGTTGACCCATTTGAAGGTATTGACACTGAAGCCCTGAATGGTCCGGTAGCTTTGGACCGTGCCGATATCCGCAAACAAGTAGCTGAGAAAGTTCATCGATTCGGGCCGCAGCGACATGTAATCCCAGAAACGGCTGCTCGCTACCGGTCCGCCCCGGACATTGGCGACCGGATCGGGTTTGATGGCGTGCACAAAATCGGGAAACTGCAGCGGGTCGCGGATCGGAAATACGGGGACGTGGTTGCCGACGAGGTCGTAGTTGCCTTCGTCAGTATAAAATCGGGTTGCGAAGCCCCGGATGTCCCGGACGGTGTCCGCGCCGCCCTGCGAGCCGCCGGCCAGTGAGAAGCGGACCAAAACCGGGGTCGTTTTTGCGGGATCCTGCAGGAAGTCGGCCTTGGTGAATTCGGCCATGGACTGGTAAGGCCGGAAGCAGCCGAACGCTCCGGCACCTTTGGCATGGAGCAGTCTTTCGGGAACGCGCTCGTGGTCCAAGTGGGCCAGTTTCTCCAGGAAAACGGCATCCTGGAGCAAGATCGGGCCCCGCTCGCCCACGGTTAATGAATGCTGATCGTCGCTGACCGGTATTCCCTGGTTGTCGGTGAGAAAGTCTTTGGTCATTCTGCTTTATTCCCCCCCAAATCGCAATTCTGTTATGAAATTTTATTGAGAATGTAGGGGAGTTAGAATTATCAAGTTTGCTCAACAAAGACGCAGCTGTTTTTCGATGGGAGATCGGTTTGAAGGTAGGAGATCGGCTTGAATTGTAAGCTAAAGTATTTGGGGTATGATGGTTTTAAGTTTTTGGCCTAAAACAAGGATTCCGCCTGCGGGCGGGCAGGGGTTTAGCAGCAAACCCCTTGCAACCCCGCCGCTAAGGGGACGCTGCTTCCCCTTAGAACCCCTCCAATGTCCGGTTCATCCTTGAACCGGCAAGGTAAATGGACAATTAAATTAGCCGCCGGCCTCCATTACCGGCGGCTTCCATAGGATGGTTCCTAGCCGACGGCGGTGCTTTCATCCGGCCAGCAACGCCGCGCAGCCGCCATCCCTGGCGGCTCTATGAATGCAAAAATGTATAGACTTCTCTTGGTTTTGTTTTTTTAGACTAGCGTATCCACCCGAGCGGTCTACAGGGAGGTAGACCGGCACGGCATTGCGAATGGAGCGCATGCCGTTGCCAAACAGAAATTGCTTTCAAAAAGAGATGCGATTGGCAGAATCGATTCTTTACTTCATTCGGTGCGTTTAGTAAAGTCAAATGCCGGGTCAAGGGCCGGCATGAGGCCCTGCGGAGGGGTAGGTCCACGGTGTTGGGGTTGGCCGTTCAACCCCTGGACACATCGCACAGGATTAAGCTGGATTGACAAGACTTTCTCTTAAAAATACATCTTTATAATACAACTTTCAGTCACTCATCAAACTCTTTCAGTCACTCAACTTAGAAAGCAAGCACATTCCTAATCCCGCACCGTCGCGACCAGCAGAAACATGGGACGGCGCAGTTCGTGGCGATAGTCGGGGTGCTGCGCCAGCATTTCCGGGGGCGGCACCGGTTCGGCGATCTGCGTGATGCGCAGGCCGGACGCGATGAGGGTATTCAGATAGTTGGCCAGGGTCCGGTGGTATTTGATGACGTCCTCGTCGAGAAATCTGGCGCTGCGGGCGCCTTCGCTCTGGTAGTCGTCGACCGGCCAATGCAGTTTCTCGCCCTGAGGGCCGTAGTGCCAGTCCTGAGCGGCGCGGGCGGTGAAGATGGGATGTTCGACGGAGAACACGAAATGGCCGCCCGGTGTCAGGCTGTGCCGGACTTTTTGGCAGACCCGGTCGAAGCGTTCCACGTAATGCAGGGCCAGCGAGCTGAGCACGACGTCGAATGCGGCGGCGGGGAAGTCGATATCCTCGATCGCCAGCCGGCGGTATGCGATGGCCGGATCGGCGGTGGCGGCCCGGGCGCGCGCCAGCATCTTCTCGGACAGATCGATGCCCAGCACCGAACGGGCGCCTTGTTCGCGGGCGTAACGGCAGTGCCAGCCGAAACCGCAGCCGAGATCGAGGACTTCCTTGGCGGACAGATCGGGAAGCATCGCCCGGAAGGCGTGCCATTCCCCGGCGGCCTCCAGCCCGCCGATGGAACGGGCCATCTGGCTGTATTTGTTGAAGAATTCGGGATCGTCGTATTTGTTTTGTTTCAAGAGAGTTTGGGCCTCCTTCGGCATTGCGTTCAGTGCTGGATGATGATCTTAGTGTATCAGGCGCATCATGGAAACGCAATAACCGGGCTCCGCTGGGCGGTCCGGTGCGGATGGAGCATGGCGAAGCGGGGACGGAGCGCGGGGAAGCCGCTTTGCTGCTCGGTCCTGCATCCCCGGACCTTGGAGCAACTAGGACAGGAACCAGTCCGGCAGGGATGCGGCTTAAGTGAGTAGGGATAAGGATTGGTCCTGCATCCTCAGGCCTCGGATCAACTTCCCCAAGCCTTGGGGAAGTAGGGATGGTCTTTGGGGAAGCAGGGATGGCTCCGTCCTATGAAAGGACCATGATGTACCTTACAAGGACGAAGACCATCCCTGACAAGGATCGTAGCGTACCTTACACGGACGCTCTGGTCCTTTGAGGGGCGAAGACCATCCCTAACACGGACATGTCTCATCCCTAAAGGGACGACGACCGTCCCTAAAGGACCAAGGACCATACCTAACATGAGTGATGGGAGATGGGGCGGACCGAGGAAAGAAGATGATTCCCCGTCAAGCGCAACTGGATGAAACGGGATTAGTTTAGATTCCACGGATTCAGCGGGTTTAAAATCAGTGCCAACCAAACCAATCTTAAATTCAATCCTAAATTCAAAAATCCCAACCCAGCCCGGTTCGGACAAAGGGCTTTAATTGCAACCGGGATAAGGTCAATCACTGGCGAGATAATATTCTTTGTAAGACGCTCTCCAACCCTATCCGATTTATTTTTCCGAAAACGGTTACGGAAAATTGGAACGGTTATTGACAAAATGGTTAAACCGGCGTAAAATTTGGATCAACAGGAAACAATGGGGTTTCGATGAAAGCAACTCAACGGGATGAAATGGCCGACGATATTCATTGTAACTCCATTTTTTATCCCGATTTACCGAAAATGCTTTCGGTAATTTCGGACTTCTGAGCCGTCCAAAGCGCATGATTGTGTCAAAAATGATAGATACTGGTATGATTTTATGTATATGATGCCAATTTGAGCGCTTGGTGAGGGGTTTTTTACACAAGAATTCCGAAAGCGCTTTCGGAAAGGATGAAGGATCCGATGGAAAATTCCAAAGTGACCATCGAGGAGATTGCCGAGCGGGCCGGGGTGTCCATCACCACCGTTTCGCGGGTGTTGAACGGCAAAAAGGACGTTTCGGCGGCGACGCGCGAAAAGATCAAACGAATCATGAAGGAGCACGATTATCTGCCGACGTTCTCCGCGCAGACGCTGGCCAGCAAGAAGACCAACACCATCGGGATCGTCATTCCGCGCAGCGCCCGTTATATCTTTTCCAATCCCCATTCCATGGAGATGCTGCGCGGGATCACCGAGACCCTGAGCCGGTTCGATTACGATTTTCTGCTCATTTTAAACAAAGAGAAACGTTACAGCCAGTTTTTCAAGGAACGCCGCATCGACGGCTTGATCTTTCTGATCAACCGTTACGAAGATCCTTTCATTCAGGAACTGGTCGAACAGAAGTATCCCTTTGTAACCATCGGCCGACTCAGAGACAGCGAGGCGATGACCTTTATCGATACCAACTCCTTGCGCAGTTCCTATCTGATCACCGAATACCTGATCAAACTGGGCCACCGTCGAATCGGTTATATCGGCGGGCCCTTGGATTATACCACCGGCCTGCGCAGGTTCGAAGGCTTTAAACTCGCGCTGGAGGAGTACCGGGTTCCCTATGAGGAAAGTTGGGTGAAGTTCGCTGCCAATTCCCTGCAGGAAGAGGGGCGGGAACTGGCCGAAGCCCTGCTCGGGCAGGAAACCATGCCCAGCGCGGTAGTCTGCTTCAACGATCTGATGGCCGTCGGCGCCATGGGGGCCTTTCAAAAAGCCGGGAAAAAGATTCCCGACGATCTCAGCCTGATCAGTTTCGACAACACCTACCTCGCCGAATATGCCAATCCGCCGTTGAGCAGTCTGGCCCAACCCGGTTACGAATTGGGCAGAAAAGGTTCGGAACTGCTGTTGGACATTCTCGACGGCAAACAGGATGTGAGCAAACCGATCCAGATCATCCTTCCGGTCGAGCTGGTCGTCAGGCAGTCCACCGCCGCGCCGCCGGCTACTATCTGAGAAAGGGGTTTTCATCGTGAGTGTAAGCGGGTCGCAGATTGATTCCTCGTTGCCGGGCGGGCTGATTCCCGGGATCGGGCGCTGGACCGAACGGAACATCGCCTTCGTCCTAGTCGCCCCGACCCTGGCCGCCATCGCCCTGGTAAACCTTTATCCCTTGCTTTACACGATCTGGTTGAGCTTTCACCGGTGGCACATCATCTATCCGGGCCGGCCGTTTATCGGCTTGAAGAACTATCAGAACGCCCTCGGCGACGCCTCCTTGTTGCATTCGATTTACATCTCCCTGGTTTGGACGGTGGCCATCGTGGCCTTCACCTATCTGCTGGGACTGGCCATCGCCTTGCTGTTCAATCTGAAGTTTCCCGGCCGGTCCTTGGCCCGGGCGCTGATCATCATCCCCTGGGCGCTGCCGAACTTCGTTTCCGCCCTGGTCTGGCGCTGGATCATGAATGATCAGTACGGCATCCTGACCGCGCTGCTGTTCCAATCCGGGCTGGTCCATCAGAAGCCGGTCTGGTTCGGTCCCGAACTGGCCCTTTTCTCCTGCATCCTGGTGGGCATCTGGAAGAACCTGCCCTTCATGATCATTGTGTTGCTCGCCGGCTTGCAAGCCATCCCCGGGTTCCTGTATGAAGCGGCTTATATGGATGGCGCCAATCGCTGGCAATGCTTTTGCAAGATTACCCTGCCCATGATCAAGCCGGTCTCGTTGACCGCCATCTTATTGACGGCCATCAACCTTTTTAAAGCGTTCGAACTGGTCTGGCTGCTGACCCAGGGCGGGCCCGGCGAAGCCACTACCGTTTTTCCCATTAAAATTTACCAGATGGGTTTCATCGCCGGACGGTTCGGTTACGCCGCGGCCGCGGCCATGGTCTTGTTCGTGATCACGCTGGTCCTGTGCGGAATCTATTTGCGTTCTTATATTCGCGAGATGAAAGAAGGGGGCATTTGAGATGGCGGCGCAAAACGGGTGGGGATCGCCGGGAAACCGCGGGCTGCGGAAAGCCTGGCTTCGTTACGGTTTGATTTACGGCGCGGTTGCCTTGGTCTTGATCGGCTTGTTGTTTCCGTTTTATTGGATGATTGTCAGCGCCTTTCAGACGGAGAGCGCGGCTTTCAGCACGCATCCGCAGCTGTGGCCGGGCCATTTCACCCTGGAGAACTTCAGCCGGGTTACCGGGCGTTCCAACTTTCTGACCTATTTTCAAAACAGCATCATCGTCTCCGTGAGCACGACGATCGTGGTGGTGATCTTGGCCTGCTTCGGAGCGTACGCCCTGGCCCGCCTGCATTTCAAAGGCAGGAATGCCTTCGGCATCACCCTGTTGCTGTTGCAGATGTTTCCAGCGGTTTTACTGGTCATCCCCCTATTTATCATGTTGACCCAATTAAAGCTGGTCAATACTTACGCCGGGTTGATCCTGGCCTATATCACCGGCGCCTTGCCGTTCACCACCTGGCTGCTGCGCGGCTACTTCCTGTCCATCCCCGACAGCCTGGAAGATTCGGCCCGCATCGACGGCTGCACCCGGATCGGGGCCTTGTTCCGGGTGGTGTTGCCCCTGGCCGCGCCGGGGCTGGCGGCCGCGGCCATCTTTGCCTTCGTCTTGAGTTGGAATGAGTTCCTGCTGGCCTTCATCCTGGTCGACAAGGATGCCTTCCGGACGCTTTCGGTCGGGATGAGCGCCTATATCGACGAGTTCATGATCGACTATACCGGATTGATGGCCATGGCGGTCGTCATCTCGACACCGGTCATCGCGATCTTTATGTTCCTGCAGAAATACCTGATCGGTGGCCTGACCGCGGGCGCAGTGACCGGCGAATAACGCTGCGGGGCTCGGATGGGAGGTGAGAAGCTATCCGCATAAAAGATTGGGTTTTGATACCTTAAGAACCATACATCGTCAAAAAGGGGAGGAAAGTAGATGAAAAAGATATGGATGCCGCTATTATTGGCGCTGGTTCTCTGCACCACGACGCTTTCGCTGGTTTCGGCCGCTCAAAGCAAGACGTTGATCCACTGGAGCCGGGAATTGTTTCAAGAGGAGCGTAAACAAGCGGTAATCGCCCGGGCCAAAGAGTTCGAGAAGCTGAACCCGGATGTCAAGGTCCAGGTGGAATTCCTGCCGTTTCAGGAGTCCTATACCAAGACGATGGCCGCGATCGCCGCCGGCAATCCGCCCGAAGTCGGGGAGCAAGGGCCGGATCTGGTCACCCAGTTTGCGTCCGCCCAGGAATTGGCCCCGCTCAACGATGTCGTGAGAGGGATCGGCAAGGATAAGTTCATTCCGATGGCCAAGGACGCCTGGGCCACCATCAAGGGCAAGGTTTACGGCATTCCCTGGTATCTGGAGACCCGGGTCCTCTTCTACCGCAAAGACATCCTGGAGAAGGAAGGAATCAAGCCGCCGACGACCTGGGCGGAATGGCTGACGGCGATGAAGGCGTTGACCAAGGATACCGACAAAGACGGCCAGATCGACCAGTGGGGTTCGGTAGTGTCCGGCAATGGCCCCGGCTTGGGACAGCTCTGGATGATCCTCGGCGCGACCAATGGCGGAATGATCCTGAACCGCCAGGGCAAGGTGGTCATCAACAGCAAACCGATGAAAGAGGCCCTGCAATGGCTGGTGGACCTGAAACTGAAACATCAGGTGATGCCGCCGGCCGTCCTGCAATACACGCAACAGGATGTCAGTAAGATGTTTGAGCTCGGCAAGGCGCCGATGCTGATCATGAGCGGGAACGACATTCTCAACATCAAGCGGAACCGGCCGGAACTGGCCTCGAAGATCGGCGCGGTGAAGATCCCGATCAATCGCCCCGGGCAAACTTCCCGTTCCTTCCTGGGCGGATTCCAATTGTTTGTCTTCGCCAAGTCCAAGAATCCCGATGACGCCAAGAAATTTGTCAAATACATGTTTGCGGAGCCCTTTTATTCCAATTTCTTAAAGTATGCCGAGGGCGGAGCGCTGCCGGTCCTCAAACAGGTGGCCAATCAGCCGCTGTATAAAGATGATCCGCTGGTAAAAGTGATGATGGATCAATTGCCTACCGCCGTCCGTTACGGCGGACCGCTATACGGCAACGCGCCGCAGCTGGGGGAGGTCGAAGGCCGGCTGCTGCTGACCAAGGCGGTTCAGGAGACCTTGGCCGGCCAGAAAACGGTCGACAAGGCCGTGGCCGACCTGGAGCGAGAGATCAAAGCGTTATTTGAAGAGTAGACCCGGTCGGGAGGGGAAGCAAGCCTTCCCCTCTTTCGTTTCTGCCGTTAATGTTCAGATTCATTATATTTCAGATTTTAAAGCCTCACGAGGAGTGAAACATTTATGGAATTGCCCATCGAACGTTTGACCCGGGGAACGGGCCAGTATTTTTTCGGGTATTACGACGTCCCGGCTTTCAGCGCCAACCAAAAATATCATCTTTGCCACGAAGTTCAGTTCTGGGACCGCTTGCCCACCCGGACCGACCGGGCCAAACTGGGATTGATCGATCTGGCCAGTAAGCAATTTGAAGTTATAACGGAAACCAATACCTGGAACTTTCAGCAAGGCGCGATGCTCCAGTGGAGCCCGTTAGCCCCCGATGACGAGATTATCTTCAATGACGAGCAGGACGGCGATTATCGGGGAGTGATGCTGAATATCCATTCCGGGCGGCGCCGCTCGCTCGAAAGGCCGGTGGCCGCCGTCGACCCTACCGGGAAATATGCGCTGAGCATCAACTTCGACCGGATGTATGATTTTCGGCCCGGTTACGGCTATGCCGGGAAGCCCGACCCGTTCCGGGCGGTCGATCATCCCGCGGAAGACGGCGTCTTCCTGATCGACTTAGCCTCGGGGCGGAGCCGGCTGATCATCTCGTTGGAACAGCTTTGGGAATTGTCCAAGGATCATCCGAAACTGCAGCACAAGAAGATTATGATCAATCACATTACCTTTAATCCCGACGGCAGCCGCTTCGTTTTCCTGGTCCGCTATTTTCCGGAACCGGGCCGGCACTGGGAGACGGCGATCTTCACCGCCGCTTGGGACGGCGCCGCGATTCATAAGCTGTCCGATTACGGGTACGCTTCGCATTATCATTGGCGGGACCCCGGCCATATCCTGTTCCACTGCGCCGGCCAAGCCGGCGATCAATTGTACTTACTCACCGACCGGACCCGGGAATCGGTTGTAATCGATGCCGGCTTTTTCCGGAAGGACGGTCATTGCAGCTATTCGCCGGACCGGGCATGGCTGCTTTACGACAGTTATCCCGACGAGGCAGGCTTGCGCTATCTTTACCTTTATCACCTCTCCGGCGGCAAGGGAATCACTTTGGGGTCTTATAACGCCATTCCCCCTTTCAAGGATTTCCTGATCGATTTGCGGTGCGATCTTCATCCGCGCTGGAACCGCGCTGGAACGGCCATTTCGTTCGATTCCATTCATGAAGGACAACGGCATGTCTATCGGATGGATCTTCAGGAACTAATCTCGACTTGGGAGTGATCAGTCATGAGCATGACACAGCAAGAGCAAGCCACTAACCTTCAGGAAAACATCCATCGGGAAGATTACGATGGGCGGTTCAATTTGCAAAACTTGAACCATCAGACCATGATCTTTGCGCGGAGCCGGAAACGGGAGAGCCTGAACGGCGCGTGGCAATTCACCCCGGATCTTTTTGATACCGGCCTGCGGGCCAACTGGAACGTGTTGGAGAAGCAGGACAGCGCCGGCCATTCTTTACCATGGGATTACGATTATCAAGGCGGTGAGTGGATGCCGGTCCCGTCCTGCTGGAACCTGTTCAAGCCGGAATATTGTTTTTACGAGGGCAGCGCTTGGTACTGCCGGGAGTTCGATTACAGAGAAGCGACGCCGGGAGAACGGCTCTTTCTACGGGTAGGCGCCGCTCATTATGATGCGAAAGTCTTCCTGAATCAGGAGTTCTTGGGAAACCATTACGGCGGATCGACCCCCTTTTGCGTGGAACTCACCGGCACGGCGCAGCCCGGCCGGAATATCCTGCAGATCTGCGTCAATAACAGCCGCACCGCCGACCGGGTCCCGATGCGCAATGTCGACTGGTTTCCTTATGGCGGCATCTATCGGGATGTCGAACTGATCCGGACCCCGGCGCATTTCATTAAGGATTGCTTCGTTTATCTGGTTCCGGATGGGACGTATCGCCAGATCCGGGCCAAAATCGTCGTGGATGATCCGGCGGCTCGGGGAGAAATCACTTTCCGCATTCCAGAATTGGCGCTCGAAACCGTTCAGCCGTTCCGCGACGGGTGTTGCGAATTCACGGTCGAGGCCCAACCGGAACTGTGGTCGCCCGGTCATCCCAAACTGTATGAGGTTCAGGCGGCCTATCGCGATGATCGGATTTCGGACCGGGTGGGATTTCGCCAGATTTCGGTCGCGGACCGCACCATCCGTTGCAACGGCGAAAAGCTGTTTTTGCGCGGGGTTTGTGTCCATGAAGACGACCTGCAACTCGGGAAAGCGACCAACGAAGCGGATATCCGGCGGCGCTTCGCCGATGCCAAGGAGCTGGGCTGCAACTTTTTACGACTGACTCATTATCCTCATTCGGAGCTGGTGGCCGAACTGGCGGACGAGGCCGGGATCATGTTATGGGAAGAGCTTCCGGTTTATTGGGCGATTGATTTCGCCAATCCGAGTACCTACCGGGACGCCGAGAATCAACTGCAGGAACTGATCCGGCGGGACCGCAACCGTTGCAGCGTAATCATTTGGTCGGTCGGGAATGAAAACCCTGACACCGATGCCCGGTTGCAATTCATGGGCGATCTGGTAAAGACGGCCAAAACGGAAGATCCTTCGCGCCTGGTCTCTGCGGCCTGTCTCGTGAACCCGCAGGCCTTGCGGATCGAAGACCGGTTGGCTGCTTTATTGGACGTCATCGGCATCAATGAGTACTATGGCTGGTACCGGCGGGACATGGGGGATCTGATCCAGCTCGGTCGAAATTCGAATCCCGATAAACCGGTAATTATCACCGAGACCGGCGCCGATGCCCTGGCCGGGTATTTCGACAGCGGGGAGGAGACCTTGTTCTCCGAGGACTTCATGGCCCGGGTTTATGAAAACCAGCTAGCGATATTAAGGAAAATCGATTATATTCAAGGGATGACGCCGTGGTTATTGTATGATTTCCGGTCCCCGCGCCGCATGAACCGTTTCCAGCAGGGATTCAACCGGAAAGGGTTAATCGCCGAAGATAAAAAGACGCGTAAGAAAGCCTTTTATATCCTACGGGATTTTTATAAGGAGATGAGCGACGAGTAAGAAACCGTGGGAGCTGTCCAACAGATTTCTCCGCTGAAAATGCACTTGGTTAATTCGCCCGCAAGGGCCGATCGATCCGTTGTCTGCTCAAGATGGCGGATTTTTTTAGCTTAGAAGCACGTTGGCGTGTTATCTGTAAATAGAATTTTGTCGAGAATCGGTTGCGTTTTTGGAAGGGTTTGTGATACTATTTATATACAATAAATTGTTTACTAAAAGAAACGAGACTGGGAAAAGTTTGCTACTGTTGAAAAACAGTAAAAATATTCCAAAAAATGATTGCAATTTCCGGTGGGAAACCTTCATACTGAAGATTGGAAGCGATCGCTAATTTTTCGGAAAGAAGGGTGAGACATGCCTGCCAAAATTCCGCTAGAATTGGGTCCGATCCAGCGAACCTTGCTGTTGCCGCTATGGGGCCGCGCGGCGGAGTCGCGGAAAGCCAAACCGTTGCTGGTGGATCACAGCGCCATGGAACTGGTGCGGAAGATCGATTACGATTTCGCGGCGCTGGCCGCCGGCCTCAATCCGGCATCGCAGTTCGGCTGGATCGCCCGGAGCATCCAGAGCGATCGGATCATCCGCCGCTTTTTGGAACAGTACCCCAATGGCGCCGTCGTCAATCTCGGTTGCGGCTTGGATACAACCCTGGACCGGGTCGACAACGGCAGCCTGCATTGGTACGACCTGGACCTGCCCGATGTGATCGCCCTGCGCCGGGAGTTGCTCCCGGAGCGTCCGCGGGTGCGCCTGATCGCCGGGTCATTCCTCGACGAAACTTGGTGGAATGAGATCCGGCCCGCCAACGGCGTGCTGTTTGTGGCCGCCGGCGTGCTTTATTACTTCGATCCCGACACGATCCGCGCTTTCCTGCGGCGCCTGGCGTCCCGTTTCCCCGGCGCGGAGCTGATCTTCGACGGTTGCTCGCCGCTTGGGCTCAAGCTGGCCAAGCGTATGGTGCTCCGGAACGGCGGCATGGATGACAGCCTGGTCCTGAAATGGGGCTTCCAAAACGCCCGGTCCCTGGAGGATTGGGATCCCCGGCTCCAGCTCGTCGAACAGTTCTCCATCTTCCGCAAGGTGGGCCAGGATTTGAGCGTCCGGACCCGGCTCCGGATCGCCATCTCCGGCCTGTTAAAGATCATGTTCATGGTGCATTTGCGCTTCTTGGAAAAAGGTACCGATTGAAGGTCGCAATCTTTCGGGCTGGATAAAATATTGCAATAATATCGTCCGACATAACAGCAAAGGAAGATCATCATGCCCTTATTTGACTTGCCTCTGGCCGAGCTCCGGGAGTACCAAGGCACCAACCCCCGGCCGACCGATTTCGATCGTTTTTGGGAAGAAGCCCTCGGGGAGATGCGGGCGACCGACCCCCGGATCGAGTTGGCGCCCGGCGATTTTCAGGCCCCGTGCGCCGATTGTTTCGACCTTTATTTCGATGGCGTGCGCGGCGCGCGGATCCACGCCAAGTATCTGCGGCCCAAACGCTTCCCCGAGCCGCACCCGGCGCTGCTGATGTTTCACGGCTATTCGGGCAGCTCCGGGGATTGGAGCGAGAAACTCGGCCTGGCGGCGGCCGGCTTCTCGGTGATTGCCATGGACTGCCGCGGCCAAGGCGGCTGCTCCGAAGACAGCGGCTCGGTCAAGGGCAACACCTTGCACGGGCATATCATCCGGGGCCTGGCCGACGCGCCGGAGAACCTGCTCTTCCGGCAGATCTTTCTGGATGCGGCGCAACTGGCCGGCATCGTGATGGATTTGCCCGAGGTGGATCCGGAACGGGTGGGAGCCACCGGCTGGTCGCAAGGGGGCGGCCTGACCCTGGCCTGCGCCGCGTTGGAGCCGCGCCTCCGGCGCCTGGCGCTCTGCTATCCGTTTCTCTGCGACTACCGGCGGGTCTGGGATCTCGATCTGGCCCAGGACGCCTACGCGGAGCTCCGCGATTACTTCCGGCGCTTCGATCCGTTGCATGAACGGGAAGACGAGATATACAGCCGGTTGGGTTACATCGATCTGCAGCATCTGGCGGGCCGAATCCGGGGCGAGGTGCTCCTGGCCACCGGCCTGATGGACACCATCTGCCCGCCCTCGACCCAGTTCGCCGCCTATAACAAGATCCGTGCCCCCAAACAGCTGCTGATCTATCCCGATTACGGCCATGAGGAGCTTCCCGGCTGCCGCGACCGGATATTTCAGTTCCTGTTGGGATTGTTTGATTAAATGAATAGATTATCGGTTGTAACATTTGTAAGATAAAAATGTAAGATTCGGCGGAGCAGTGATTGACTTTTCCAATTTTTCCAGATATGATATTGGCAAATCGGAGTTTCCTTTTGGTAACAATCAGAAGCTGGCGGGTCTCAGATGAAGAAAAAGGTCACTGCCCAGGATATCGCCGATAAACTCGGCTTATCGCGCAACACGGTGTCCAAGGCGTTAAATAATCATCCCAGCATCGCCCATTGGACCAAAGTCACCGTGCTGCGCGAAGCGGCGCAGATGGGCTACAAGCGGCTCAAACTGACGCTGCCGTCCGGCGGACTCAGCCCCCGGCGGACCGGCAACATCGTCGCCGTGACTCATGAGCAATTCGTAGACGCCTCCTATTGGTCGATCGTGTCGCGCGGGGCGGTGGATGCGCTGAATCAGGCCGGCTACGATCTGATCTTCAACTATGTCAAGCAGAGCGACGAGGAGGCGCTGGCGGTGCCCCAATCCATCGCCGCCGACCACGCCGACGGCCTAATCGTGCTGGGCGCGTTGCGGCCCGAGTATCTGAAGGCGCTGCTGGAACCGGGTCTGCCCGCGGTATATGTGGACGCCGCCCTCGAACTGGCCGCGGGCAGCGGCTTGCAACGCGACACGGTCCTGATGGAGAACGAGCAGAGCGTCTATCAGATCACCAAAGCCCTGATCGAAGGGGGCCATTCCCGGCTGGGCTTCATGGGGGACATCCAGTTTTGCCGGAGTTATCACGAACGGTGGTGCGGTTTCCGCCGGGCCCACGGGGAGAAGGGTTTGGAGCCGGATCTCCGCTGTTGCGTCATCGACCCGCTGCCCGCCCATTATCAGCTGCTGGATGAGGTCCGTTCCCGGCTGGCGCGGTTTGCCGACTGGCCGACCGCCTTTGTCTGCGCCAATGACCGGACCGCCATCCTGTTAATCAAGATCCTGAAGGAAAAAGGCCTGCGCGTTCCCGGAGACATCGCCATCGCCGGTTTTGACGACATCTTCGAGGCGACCGTGGTGGAGCCCCATCTGACCACGGTCCGAATTGATAAGGAAGAGATCGGCCGCCGGGCCGCCGAACAACTGCTATGGCGCCTCAAGCATCCGGAACGGCCGCTGGCCGTGATCCACGTCGCCACCGAAGTGATCTGGCGCGACTCCACGGCCGGCGCGGTGAATGACCGGTTCCTCCGTTGATGCAATTCATGCAAATCTTCTTTACGAAATTTACATTTCCGGATTGACATTTCTCCATATCTCGCTTAAAATTTTGATAGGAATTGTTGGAAAATGGTTAGTTTTCCAGGGAGATGGCGTTTGCCATCTGGGAAAACTCCGTGATTCCGTTGGCGATCCGACGGCGGGACGGTTGTGTAGCCGTTTGCCGGTTTCCGCTGAAAGACGATTGACTTGGTGAATGGCTTCACGTTACCGGAATGAGCGGTTCACAATCAACCGGGCAAGTCGCCCGCCATCCTTAATCAAATTCTTTTTTCCGCAGCCCGACGGCTCGGCCGGGATGACACACCCTGACGCCGACCGCGCTGCGTAATCTCACCGTGTTCCACCGGAAGGAAAGCTTTTTTCAGGGGCCAGGGAATCTGGGATAGAAGTTTTAGCGATCATGATTCGTATTCACGCGCCTGAGCCGGGGCGCAATAAAGTTCGCCGTTTCGTGCGGATCGTGCCGGGACCACGGCACGGTACGGCCACGGGCATCCCCTGAATGGGCGGGGCAGCGTAAACGATTACGGCGATTTTGAGTTGAGATCGACAATCATCAACTTAACTTTGGATGAACTTCGTTCCCTGCCTCCCCTGGTCCCTGATGGCTCTTTCCCCCAACCGGGAGAGGGCTTTTTTATGAGCCGATTTCTCCGGAGGGTTTCCGGAAGGTTCCATAATTTTCGATAAGAATCTATTTTAAAAACCATAAAAAATTATTTTTTAAGAAATTGCCTTAACCGCCAAAAGATGGGCATAATACCATTCTGATGATCCGCGCTGGGATGGCTGATATTCCTAACCGGCGCGGATGAACCTCCTATCCTCCCTTAAGCTTGGTTTTTGACAGCCCTTTCCCCGTTTGGGGGAAAGGGTCCTTTTTTAAATTTAAAATTTCGACCGTATTGGGCAGCCGTCCGAAGGCCGATGCCGGGATTTCGGCGCGCTTTTCCCGCCGCTCCGGCGGTGCTGGCCATGCGCAGCGGTCTTTCAGGCCCGAAATATCGAATTGTGCATCTTGTTTGGGTTATGATTAAGAAATGATTAAGTTTAGATTATGATAATTTCTCGAGAATTTTATACGTTCCCGCGTAAAAATGTCAAGTAAGAAAAATTCAAAAGAAAGTAGGAATATAAGGAAAGTTACCGAAATCATTAATGAAAAGCCCGATATAATTCGGAGCGAAAGCAAGGGGTGAAACGGATGAAAGTGGCGGTATCCAATAATTCGTTGTTAAGCAATATTAACGAGATCTGGAGTTGCGGCGAGCATGTATTCATCGTCCGCAACAAGTACGGACGAACTTTTCGGGTGACAGCCGCGCAGAATGTTTTCAGTTCCAGTTCGGATAAGTTCTGTTCTTTCTTCGAAGAGGAGGTGGAGTTCTACGGGCAAACGATTTGGGTCAAGGCGTCCCTGACGGCACCCGGGGCGGAAAGTGTCAAACAGTGTTTGGGGAATGCCCTGGAAGTCATCAATACCGTCAGCGAACGCTAAATCGGTGCAGTAAAGGCGGCCGGAGGGTCGGGATGGTCATCAAGCCATCCGGAGATGAGCCGATTCACTTGGGAGAGCTTATTAACAGCATGAAGGAGGACGGGGAAGTTTCTTGCCGACTCCGGGCGACTTCCCCGGGGAATTGGAAGGGATGCTTTTCAGTGGGCCAGGGGCGATAACCAGCGAAGCGGCATCGCTCCAGCGCCGGGCGGAACCGGCGGCGGGTCGGCCGGAAGCGCTCATGGGTTGAGCGGAGCCGCCGGAGCAATGAGACGGTGCGATAATTCATTTCGGGGAACGGCCGCTCGGCCGGCAAGGCCCGGCGGGGACGATAGCGGATCCGCGGCGCGAAACTTCTGAAGAATTCGGGAGTTTTTTTGTTGGGATTTTTACGGACTTCAGTCTCCGGACGGGTAAGCATGAGACAGTTTCCCGGTTCCCACTCAGATTTTGCCCGCCTCGTTTGGCGAAACAGCCACGCGGACCTGGAGTTTTTTGCCGAAGGCCTCCTGGAAAGCTTTCTGGTGGTTCTGCAGGCCCCAGAGCTCCAAATGGCAGTCTTGAAAAGCATCCAGATTCAGGATGACCAGGTTGTCGGATCCCGCTTCCAGCCAGATCCGGTTGATGATCCCGGTGTGGCTGCGGTCGAGGCTTTCGGCGATCCGCAATAACACGCTGAGGACGACCACTTTCCACTGAGCCGCTTTCGACAGCCCGGCGAATTGGGGATGCTTCTTGCGAGGGAAGGTTTTGCGGTGGAAGAGGGCGGCGGCGGCGATGATCGCGATCTCTTCCTGGTTGAACCCCAGCAGGTCGGCGTTGCTGATCAAGTAATAGCTGTGGGCCTGATGGTTGTTGTAGGATAGGAAAGCGCCGATGTCGTGGAGCATGGCGGCGTAGTCCAGCAGTTCCCGCTCGGCTTCGCCGAAGGAATGGAGCCCCAGCGCGGCGGCGCTATCGAAGAGCTCCAGCGCCAGAGCGGAAACCTTGGCGGCGTGCGGTTCGTCGAAGCCGCAGGCCCGGCCCAGCTTCAGGACGCTTTGCAGCCGCAGGGGGACCTGGTCCTGGTGGCGCGCCAGATAGTCCATGAGCAGGCCGTCGCGCAAACCGCGCTCGCTGACGGTGAAACGGGGGATCCCCAGCTCATGGAGGATGGTGTCGATGATCGCCGCCCCGCCGATGATGATGTCGGCCCGTTCCGGATTCAACCCGTCCACCTTGCGCCGCTCTTCCAGCGGCAGGGCGCAGAGCATCCGCACCACCTGGCCGAGTTGCTCGGCGCTGATGGTGTCGTCCTTTTGGAGCCGGCGTTTGTAGAAATGACGGCAGGTAACTTCGGCCAGGTTTTCGATGGTCCCGGAACTGCCGTAGGCCAGTTCCAGCGGGAAACGACTGATCTGTTGCAAGGTCCGCACCGCCACGTGCCGGACATGCTCCTGAATGGCCCCATAGAGCGCCGGAGGGATCGGGCCCTTCTCCTTGGCCAGAAAAAGATTGGTGAGCCGGATCGCGCCGAGCTTCAGGGAGTCCAGATAATCGTAATGATATTGGTCGCCGACGATCACCTCGGTGCTGCCGCCGCCGATATCCATGAAGAAAGCCTTGCGGTTGCCGATATGGATGCCGCTGTTGACCCCCAGGTAGATCAGGCGCGCCTCTTCCCGGCCGGAGATGACCTGCACCTGCAGGCCGGCCTCATTGGCCAGGCGATCCAAGAACTCATCGCGGTTGACCGCGTCCCGGGTCGCCGAAGTGGCCACGGCCACCAACGGATCGGCGCCGTAGCTCTTGGCCAATTCGGCGAATTTCCGGCAGACCAGGACCGCCCGCTGCATCGCGTCGGGCTTGAGGTGGCCGTCGCTGAATTCCCCCTCGCCCAGCCGGATGGTTTCTTTTTGTTGGGTAATGATGCGGTAGGAATGCTCGGGATCGTGTTTGACCAGCAATAACCGGACGGAATTGGTTCCGATATCGATAAAACCGGCTAACTGTTCCGGGGTTCGCTCGCGCTTGACTTCCATTCTATAACCAACTTTCTTGGTCCGATCTTGGCTAATAAGTCGCCTTTTTCGAGCGCCTGTTGCGGTTCGCCGGCGGCCGGCAGTTCAGCCAGGCAATCGATCTGTAGCGTCGCTCCGTCGTCCTGGCAGCGCAGGCTTTGAACCGCTTGCCGGTGCGAGGAATCCAGTCCGTCGGCCACCCGGAGCAGCGCCGCCAGCAGGGTCACGGTTTGACGCGCTGCCGCGGAAAGGGTATTGAAACATTCGTGGCGCGGATTGGGATGAGCCCGCCGGTGATAGCGGGCGATCAAACCGATGACGGTCCGTTCTTCCGCCGCGAACGGCAACAAGGCAGTGTTCAGGATAATATGTAAAGTCGATTTGTGGTGGGCTTGCGGCCCGGTCACCCAGCCGATATCGTGAAGCATAGCCGCGTATTGCAGCTGTAACCGTTCGGCTGCGCCGCATTGGTGCCAGGGCTGCAGTTGATCGTAAAGTTCCAGGGCCAACCGGGTCACTTGCAGCGCGTGGGCTATCAGTTCCGGCCGTTCGATCAGGCAGCCGGCGGCAAACTCCAGCACCGCCCGCCAGGATTCTTCCGGCGGCTCGGGGGCCGGGACCGCGTTCCCGACCTCATTTGAGCGGGGAGCGGACTCCATCAGCGGCAAGAAAACCGGCGGCAGTTGCAGCGCGGCCGGCGTCGCTTTGGAATGGGCCGAGGCCGGCAACTTGAGCCGGACCGGTTTGATACGGCAGCCATTGCCGCTGACGGTCAGGATCAGATACTCCAGCCATTCCGGATCCGGAACGGGCAGGCCCAGATTGATAATTTGCAAGCTGTTGAATTTCTTATTGAAGGGTTCCGGTCCGAACCTACCGATCATTATATCAGTATCAACCGTGATTGCCAAGTTTATGAGCTGGCTTTCATCGGGAAAATCGGGCAGGGGTTCGCTGCCGCTCACCAGGGCGAACCGGCGCGCCCCGACCCGGCCGCGGACGGAACGGGTCAATAACCGGAGATAGCGCCGGTTCTCGGCCGACAGCGTATCATAGACCCAGCGGGCCAGCAGCCAGTGGTCCGGGTCCTTGCATTTACGGAGTTTGTTGGAGCGTTGTCGGGCTTTGATGACCTGGAGATCGGCATCCGTGAGCAAACTGGCCACCTGGTGGGCGCGGAGCTGATCCAGCACGGCGTTGGGCGCGGCATTGGCGGTGAGCGCCGCGCAATTCCAAATCGCGTCGACCCGCCGGCCCCGGGCGTGCTGGATCAAGAGGTGGAGCGCGGCGGGATCGCCGCGGAAATCTCGAATTAACGCGATTTTCATTGGCCGATGTCGGAGGCGGGGCTTTCCTTGGCAGCGGCCACCCAGGGCAGAGCGGCCGGCGCGAACCACTGGTTTTCCATCAACCATTGCTGGGAGTTCAAAGGCGTTTCATCCTGCCGAGGTTGGCTCCGCTCGTAACGGCCATCGGGCAATAATAAACGGCTCTGAACATTGTCTTGCAGATGCAAGTCGAGAATGCCGTGGATCAGAGCGTCCCGTAAGGCCGGATCCTCCACCGGGAAAAGCACCTCGACGCGCCGGTCCAGGTTGCGCGGCATCAGATCGGCGCTGCCCAGCAAGACTTCCTCGGCGCCTCCGTTGCGGAAGTAATAAATCCGGGCATGTTCCAGCAGCCGGCCGACGATCGAAGTGACCCGGATATTGTCGCTGATGCCGGGGACGCCCGGCCGCAGGCAGCAGATGCTCCGGACCTGCAGGTCCACGCGCACGCCGGCTTGAGAAGCCCGGTACAGCGCCTTGATGCATTCCGGATCCACCAGCGCATTCATTTTGAAGGCCAGATGTCCGCCGCCGTTCTGCCGGTGCTCCTCGATCTCGCGCTCGATGCGCGCCAAGATCTGGTTGCGCAAGGCCGTCGGGGCGGCGATCAGCTTTTGATAATCGCTCTTGCGCGAATAGCCGGTGATGGCGTTGAAAAGATCGGCCACATCGCCGCCGATCGCCGGATCGCAGGTAAAATAGCTGAGATCCGTATACAGCCGGGCGGTGGTCGGATTGTAATTGCCGGTCCCCAGATGTGCGTAACGGACGATGCCGTCGGCTTCCTTGCGGATCACCAGACACATCTTGGCGTGGGTTTTCAGACCCAGCAAGCCGTAGACCACATGAACGCCGGCTTGTTCCAGCGCCTGGGCCCAGATGATGTTGTTCTCCTCGTCGAAACGGGCTTTTAGCTCAACCAGCACCGCCACCTGCTTGCCGTTCTCCCTGGCTTCCAGCAAGGCGTCGACGATGGGCGAGTTCGGGCCGACCCGGTAGAGCGTCTGTTTGATCGCCAGGACCTGGGGGTCGCGGGCCGCTTCCCGGATAAACTCGACCACCGGATTAAAACTGTCGTAAGGATGATACAACAGGATATTCCGCTGGCGGATCACTGCGAAGATGCTTTCGCCGCGGCTCAGGAACTCCGGGACGCGCGGAATGAAGGCCGGGTCCTTGAGATCGGGCCGTTCCAACTTGGTCAGTTCCATCAGCGCGGCCATGCCCAGCGGGCAATCCACGGTATACACCTGGTAAGGAGCGAGATCCAGATTTTTCATCAACAAGCCGCGAATCCGTTCCGGCATGGCGCGGTGGATCTCCAGGCGGACCGCCGAACCGAACTGGCGCATTTCGACGCTCTCCTGAATGGTTTCCAGCAGGTCGGAGGCTTCGTCCTCTTCGATGGCCAGATCGGCGTCGCGGGTCACCCGGAACGGATAGGCCGCCTCGATGCGCATCCCCGGGAAGAGCATGTCGGCGTTGGCGGCGATCACTTCCTCCAGCCAGACAAAATCGGTAGTCGCCTGCGGCAGCGGGCAGGAATTCTCCCCTTCCGCCGCTTCCTCGGCCGGCACCGGCAAAAAGCGCGGGAAAATATCCGGAACTTTCAAGCGCGCGAAACGCTCCTCGCCGCTTTCCGGGTCGGTGACCACAAACGCCAGGTTCAGACTGAGGTTGGAGATGTGCGGGAAAGGATGTCCGGGATCGAAGGCCAACGGCGTCAGGGTCGGAAAGATCTCCTGCTCGAAATACTGGCGGAGCCGGTGCCGCTGCGCCGATTTCAACTGATCGTAGCAGTTGATCCGGATATTCTTTTCCCATAGCTTCGGCAACAGGTCGCGATGCCAGCATTCGGCGAAATGGTTCAAGTAGGGTTGCAGTTCCGCGTTGACCTGCGTCAGTTGTTCCAGGGACCCCAGACCGTCCGGCGACAGGCTGACGCTCTTGGAGCGGATCTGCTTATGAAGTCCGGAGATCCGGATCATAAAGAACTCATCGAGGTTGCCGGCGAAGATCGCCAGAAACTTCACCCGTTCCAGCAAGGGTTTGGCCGAATCCAGCGCCTCCTCGAGCACCCGGAGGTTGAAACGGACCCAGCTGAGCTCGCGGTTGATCATCAAACCGGGATCGTCGATATCCGGGACGGATTTGATGGATAGTAAGGTGCTGATTTTAGGGAATTTCATTCCGAATCTCCTATGGCTTAGATTGTTTTAAAATACCCATATCATAACATAAGTCGGCAACATCCGGAAATACCCATCCGGATGCGCCGCTGTATTATTTGCAAGGGCGGTTCTATTATTATTGTAAACTATCAGCCATAATTAGGCCAATAACTTGATTCTGGTAAAGATGTAATCCAACTGATCATGTTTCAAAATAACCCGGTAATAGTCGCTGGCTTCCAGACGGAGCGGTTGCGGACCGCCTCCCGGCGCGGTCGGGGATGTCGCTTCTTGGGTTTTGCTCCATTGGACCAAGTTGATCTGGCCTTGGTCGATCTCAATCGCGGTAAAGCCTTTTTTGCCGATGACCGCGCCGGTATTGAAAAGGCACGGCACCAGCAGGTCGGGATCGTACAGGCTGCCGCGCCCGGCTTCGGCGCGGTTCAGCGTCAGCCAGGATTGCAATTCGGACTGGCAGGCGTGGATCGTCCCGGCCAGCCGCTGCTGGGCGCCCCGCCCGGCCTGGGCATATTCCCGGCATAATTGTTCGATCTTGAACTGCAACGCATCGATGGGCGATAACGACTCGAAGAGCGGTCGGTGGGTGTGGCCGATCAGCGAGACGATTTTGTGATCGCGGGAGAAGCCGTAGACCCGCTTTTCGGTCCGGAAGCGGACCTTGCTCCGGTGCGAGTGGGCATAGTTTTTGATCCCGAACGGATTCGCGATGTAGCGCAAGATAAATCCGCACAACAAATTGAAACGGTCCATCAGCAAGGTCGCCTGATGGCCGTGGAAGACGAAGATAATATTGCGGTTGAACTCCAGCTTGATCGCGGGGTAGGCCGGCACCCCGCCGGGCGGTGCCGGCGCCGCCAGCAACGGACGGTCGTGATTGCCGATGATCCGGAATAATCCGTTATGGGCGGCGAATGTTTCAAAAAGCCGGTAGATGGGTTGCCAGCGCCGGGTGATCCGCTCCAGCGGGAAGCGTTGCAACTCCTCGATGTCGCCGTTCAAGACCAGCCGGTAACCTTGGGGCAGGTAAAAACGCTCCAGCACCGCGCGGAAGATCTCGGCATTGGGCCGGAAATCATCGCGCGAACCGCCGTCGCCCAGATGCAGGTCGCTGACGATCAGAAAACGATCGGCCGGCCCGATGTGAACCAGCGGGGTCTCCAGGAAAACCTGTTCGAGCTTTTTAACAAACTGCCGTTCTTTCATCTTCGTTAACCCGTCTTACAAAGAGGCGCCGATCCGTTTGGCCAGTTTCTCATCGAGCAGCTCGCGGATTCCCTCGGTGACCTCAAAATAGATCCGGTCTTTGCGATCGCGCAGCCGTTGATAGGCTTTCAAAATGTCCAGGGTCAGGATGATCCGGGTGCTGCTGCAGTTCAATTCGCCCCGCAGATGGCTGCCGATCCGTTCGAAACCGAGGATCTTGGTGTGGAAATGCAACGGCGAATTGGGGTCGGTCTCGAAGACGTCGGTCAGAAAGTGGGTGTAGCCGCGCTCCACGACTTCGCGGATGGCGGCGCGCATCAGTTTCAAAACGACCCGGATGTTTTTACGGAATTCGGGAGCGATCATGAATCGGCCGATATCCACGACCCGGCATTCCCGGGCCATCCGGGCCAGGTCGACGCCGGCGTCGAGCGAGACCTCCAGTTCGGGCGGGAATTCCAACGACGGATCGTAAGCCAGGCGGATCACGCCGGCCGGCCGGCCGTTGACCAGCGCCAAAAACCAGGAGTACTTGGCCGATTCTCCGATCTCGACCGGGATCTCGTTCTCCGGCAGGCGGATCCATTGTTTCTCCTTGAGGTAAACCCGTTCGATGACTTGCAGCGCCAGGCTGCGGGTAGTTTCATCCGTTACTTTCACGGTGGTGATCTCCGAAAAGGCCATGATTCTCTCCTCCTATATTTTGATCGGTTTGGATACTATGAAAAAACCGTTCCCAATCCGGTGGGGGTTCCGGGACGGGGAACGGATAATTTTTGCCGGAAAGCCGGGCCAGCTCGATCATGACGGCATAGGTCACCCGCTGGCTGACGTGGTCCAGCAGGCGCTTGCGCGAAGCGGCGGGCACTCCCGGGGCGGCGGCGATCCGCCGGTAGCAGAGGCGTTCCTCGCTAAAAAGCAGCGGCGCTCCGATGCGCAGAATTAACGGGCCGTGGTTGGGGATGCGCTGGTGCGCCAGACGCTCCGGAAAATCGATCCCGATGGGCAGCAACGGCGCATCAGACTGCAGGACAATTTGGCCGATCCCCTGGCGGCCGCGCAGCAGGACTTGCGGATCGCGATTGCGGGTGCCTTCCGGGAAGACGGCCAGACTGCGGCCGGCCCGTAGCCGGGCCACGCATTGCGCGACGATGGAGCGGCGGACGCTCTGGGCCCGGTGACGGTTCAGATAGGCGAAACGGGCCGGTTTGTTATAAACATAGATGGGGTCGATCTGCTTGAAAAACCAGCCGAGCAGCGGAATCCGTCCGAACATCCAGTCGCTGATAAAGCCGATCGTCCGGCCCCGGCGGCGGAAGAACAGATAACAGGGGACGAGCAGGGTCTC
Source organism: Bacillota bacterium (assembly GCA_023400055.1). Lineage (GTDB taxonomy): Bacteria > Bacillota > UBA4882 > UBA8346 > UBA8346 > Hydrogenispora. The sequence continues at coordinate 1,442 of JAEXFN010000042.1, read as the reverse complement.
GTAAGAGCAGTTGTGGTTCAACGCAAAGATGGCCGGATCCTTTACCGAGTCGAGCGGATGCTCCGCTTCGACCGTCAGCCAGTGGCCGAATCCCAACAGCAGCGCCCGCAGCGCCAGCCGCGGCAGGAAAGGCAATTCCGGGAGCGGGGTCCGCAGAATATTCAGTTTGGAAAGCGCCGGGACGGCCATCGTCATTCGCCCTTTCTCAAGCAGTTCAGTATCAAGCTCAAGCGCGCAATCAAGACAGTGAATCAGAGCCACGCAACTTTAAAATGGCAGCCACAACAGCATCAGCGTGGCGACTCCCAGGCCGCACAGGCTGCCGGCCAGAATGTCGCCGGGATAATGGACGCCGAGACAGACCCGGGAATAACCGATCAGCGCGGCCAAACCGAAGCAACCGCCGGTCCATACCGGATAAGCCCAGGCCAGAACGGCCGCCGTGGCAAACGAGGCCGCGGTGTGGCCCGAGGGGAACGAGAAATCGGGCTCGGGCCGGCTGGGATAGATGCCGGCCAGGGCCTGGTAAGGGCGGATCCGGGCCACCCTGGCTTTTAGAATCTGCACCAGGAGGGTGACCGCAATCTGAATGACGGCCAGCCGGACGCCCATGCGCCGGGTGCCCGGGATGAGCAGGACCGCCAGCGCCAGGATGGTCTGAAAATACCAGCCCCCGCCATGAGTAAGGCGTTGCAAGAACGGTTGCAATTTGCTGGCCGGTTTTTGATAGACGGTTAAAAAAAGTTGCCGGTCAAAACGGTCGATCGTTTGCAACCACGAATTCATTGCAAGCAAGCCCCCTCCCAAACGGTTAAGCATTGATTTTACTATAAAACCCCATTTTTATTGGGGATTCAATGATGGATTAAATCACCGTTAAAAAGAGATAAAATCAAGGATTGGCCACGTATTGCAGTGGGAATCGCCGCTAATTTTAATCGGGCTTTAACCCAAGCGCCATTGCGGCTTAAACCAACCGTGATACCTTAAACTCAAGCAAAGCGTCCACGTAATCCCACAAAACCGAACGTCCCCTGAAGCCAAAGGGATTGCCCAGACGGGCTAGGTTTTCCAAGCACAATCGAATACTTATGAAAGGGAGCTGACGATGATGTCCTGTCGGCAATGTCATGCTCCGGTCCAGTACTTTCATGAGTATTGTCTAAAAGGCGGAGCTTTTTTAGAATGAACCCGGCTGGTTCCTAAAAAAGCTTTTCTTTATAAAAGCGAGCGCTGAACCTCCTTGTTCGCGGGAAGATCTTTATTCACAAAAGATCTGTCTTGATCCACAAAAGATCGATCTTTATCCACAAAAGTTAGATCTTTATTCACAAAAGATCGATCTGGAATCGTTGCAGATCGATCTTTATTCACAAAAGATCTGTCTTGATCCACAAAAGATCGATCTTTATTCACAAAAGGAAGATCTTTATCCACAAAAG
>JAEXFN010000021.1 GCA_023400055.1 Bacillota bacterium | reverse complement strand
CAGTCACTCAACAAGCTCGCTCAATTACTCAACAAGCTCGCTCAGTCACTCAACAAGCTTGCTCAGTCACTCAACAAGCTCTTTCAGTCACTCAACAAGCTCTTTCAGTCACTCAACAAGCTCGCTCAATTACTCAACAAGCTCGCTCAGTCACTCAACAAGCTTGCTCAGTCACTCAACAAGCTTGCTCAGTCACTCAACAAGCTCGCTCAGTCACTCAACAAGCTTGCTCAGTCGCTCAGCAAGCTCGCTCAGTCACTAAGCAAGCCAATAAATGCTCCCAGCCGGACGCCGGCTAAATGAATAATTCCGCGCCGGTTTTCCGTCCCAAAAGATTCCCGGTTGCGCTGGCAACCGCCCCGGCAAAGGCAATATCACAGGCAATTTTTTTCACCCTGCGCGCCTATAAAGCAATTCCACCAAATGAGCAGATCGCTTTGGCGCGGGCCGCTAGGCAATTGGCAAACCCAGCCGCTCAAACTGCTCCGGCGGGGCATCGTTTTCTTGCATTAACCGGACCATCATCCGTACCATTCTCGCCTCAATCTCCGGGTTTTGGATCGGATGCTCCTGCTTGGAGTCGCTCGCCAAATCAAATAACATCGTTCCGAACTGATGGAAGTTGACTCCCTCCCAGGTATTTGCCTTGATTTTCATAACTCGCAAACCTTTGGTGAAGCCAAAAGGCTCGCTCAGTCCGATTGTGGAAAGCTCGGCGATGCTGAACCGTTTCCGCATATGGGTCGGCATCAAGGTATAATTGTACAGGGGTTCATTATCCGGTCTGACGGGTGCCCGCATGTAAACATACCGTCCGTCGGTAATATTAACGTGTCCGCCGTGGATCCCAAATAAGACCGCCTCACGGGTCTGGTCGTCCCGGGCAATCATCCCTTGGAGCGATACTCCCTGCATATCCTGGGGAATGTCCACCCCGAAAAAGTTTAGCAGCGTTACCGGTAGATCAATGGTCTGCACCAACCCGCTGCGGCGCTCCTCTTTTCTCCCGCAACGGGGATCCCAAATAAATAACGGCGTATGGGAAATCTCATTGTAAAAGGGCTGAACGCTTTTGGCCCACCAATCGTGCTCGCCGAGCAGATAGCCATGATCGGTGTTGACGATCAGCATTGTATCTTTCCACAGATCGAATTCGTCCATAGAATCGAGGACTTTTCCCAAATACGCGTCGCACATGCTGAGCAGCGCGGCATACTGGAAACGGATATGTTCGACTTGTTCTCGGCTTTCAGTCACCGGTTTATAGTCGGGCCAATCGAAATGCGGGCCTTGGTACCCGTGGGGATACAGGTCTTTATACTTCTGCTGGGTAAAGAAGGGCTCGTGGGGATCGAAGGTCTCAATCTGCAGGAACCAACGGTCGGCCTCCCGGTTGGTCTTGATGAACTCCAGCCCCATTTCGAAGACCTTGGCTTGCGGCTGATCCTCCTCACGCCGCATATATTTCCGGTTTACCCAATCTTGGCGCCATAGCCGTTCTTGCCCGCCGATCGCTTCGGGGATCGCCGGATCGGCGACTTCGCCTTTCCAGGGATCGCCCTCGTGGCCCCGGGCGATCTCCCAAGAATTATAACGGGTATGAAAAGTGCAGCCGCCGTCTTCCCAATAATGGCCGTGATCGCTGACCAAATGGGTATAGACGCCGTTTTGTTTCAAGATTTCGGGCATCGAATCGTCGAACGGTTCCAGCGGCCCCCAACTGCGCTGCAGAAAATTATAGCGTCCGGTATGCAGTTCCCGGCGGGCCGGCATGCACGGCATGCTCCCCACGTAACAATTGTCGAAGGTCACCGACTTTTCCGCCAAGCGCTGAAAATTGGGCGCTTTCACCCAATCACAGCCGTACGGAGGCAGTAAATGACGGTTCAACGAATCAAACATTACCATAATCGCTTTCATGTCACAAAGCTCCTTCGGATAGATTTCAAATTGCCGGATGGCCATATCACTGGCAACATTAAAATTGGATGGGTCCGCGGCAACCCCGCTTGCCGGGGATCTCTGCTACCACCACTTGATTAAATCCGTTACTTTATTACGCAGGTCGATAAAAGCCGGATCCACGATATTCCTCGGCCGGGGAAGGTCATTGATGATCTCTTCCTTGATTTTGGTGGGTTTGTTGGTGAGCACCAGAATCCGTTGACCGAGATATACCGCCTCTTCAATATTGTGGGTGATAAAAATGACCGTGGTCCCGGTCTTTTCCCACAAGCGAATCAATTCGTCCTCCAATTTGAATCGTAAGTCCAGATCCAGTTGGCCGTATGGCTCATCCATGAGCAACAGTTCCGGTCGGACGGCAAAAGCTCTGGCGATCACCACTCGCTGCAACATGCTGGCGGAAAGCTGTTTGGGGTAGTAATTTCGAAAAGGTTCCAGCCCGACCATGTTGATCACTTCATCGGCTCTTTTCCTGATTTCGGATTCGGGCAGTCCTTTAATTTCCAAACCGAAGCGGACATTCTCCTCCACCTTCAGCCAGGGCATGGTGGAGTATTCTTGGAAGATGTAAGCCAGATTGTGCTTCTTTAAATCGACCGGTTCTCCGTTGACCAGGATCTCCCCCGCAGTAAGCTCATAGAGTTTGGTCAGGCTATTCAAAAAAGTGGTTTTGCCACAACCCGTCGGGCCGACGATACACAGAAACTCGCCCTCGGGAACATCAAATGAGATATTGTCCAGGACACATAAATCTCCGAAGCATTTGGTCATGTTGCTGACTTTGACTTTCACTTTATCCTTTGTAAGCACTTTTTTAACCCCCAAATTCCATCAGAGCGATTTATCCATTGCCGCGGTGATGGCCTGTCTTAACTTTAAGAATTCCGGATCCACATAACTGCGCGGCCGCGGCAGCTGAATCCGGTATTCGGTTTTGACGCTGGTCGGGCAGTTGTTGAGCAAGACAATCCGGTCTGCCAAAAACAGGGCTTCTTCGATATTGTTGGTAACAAAGATGACCGTACGGCGTTCCTGTTGCCAAATCTTCTCCAGCTCTTCTTCCATCATATAACGGGTTTGCGCATCCAGGTGACCGAAGGGTTCATCCATCAGCATGACCACTGGATCGTTGCAATAAGCGCGCGCGATGCCCACCCGCTGTTTCATTCCGCCTGAGAGTTTAACCGGGTAATGGTTCTCAAAACCTTTCAGACCCACCAGATTGATGAAATATTCCGCTCGTTCCCGCCGCTCTTTTTTATGGATCCCACGGACACTGGGCCCGAATTCTACATTTCCCAATACGGTCAGCCAGGGGAACAATGCGGTGGTCTGATAAACCACGCCCCGGTCGGCGCCGGGCTCTGCCACCCGCTGGCCGTTGACTTCGACCGTTCCGGTCGTGGGCTGCTCCAATCCGGCAATAATATTGAGCAAGGTAGTCTTGCCGCATTGACCCGGTCCGAATAAAACCACCAATTCATTCTCGGCGACCTCCAGGTCAATCCTTTTAATCACTTGAAAGCTTTTCCCGTCGGAATTGAATTCTTTGGAAATTTTATCGCAACGGATAATTACCCGTTTTGAATCCGAATCATCCGGCGTCAGGTTCCTCTGATGTTCCAAGAGCATAATCCGCGTTCAACTCCTCTCATAAGCGTGGCCAAAAGCAATCCGACCAGTCCGATGGCGATGATCCCTACGATGATCTGCGTCGTATTCCCGGTATTCTGTCCCATGATAATAATCCAACCGGCTCCCTCGGACGAGCGCACCATCTCCGCCGCCAATACCGACATCCAACTGGTTGAGAAGCCGAGCTGCAAACCGGCGAATATCTGGGGAACCGAGGAAGGTAATACAATCCGGGTAAAAACCTGATTCTTTTTGGCCCCCAACATCCTGGCAGCGCCAATCAACACCGGATCCACCTGGATGGCTCCGGCATAAGCATTCAATGTAACATTGGTGAACGTGCCGACGAAGATAATGAAATACTTGGTGGTCTCCCCGATGCCAAACCAGAGGATAGCCAGGGGAATCCAAGCCAACGCCGGTATCGGTCGCAACCATTCGAAGACGGGACTGATGATCGCTTTGGCCAATTTGGACCAGCCCATCGCCAACCCGACGATCACCCCCATTACGGAGGCAATCGTGAAGCCTACCAGTACCCGGAACAAGCTCCATCCGATATGACCTAACAGCGTGTATTGCCCAATTGGGATATAGAATGACCTGAAGAATTCACTGAGTACTTTTGAAGGGCCCGGCAATGTCGTTCCCGCAAAAGTTAAACTGACGAGCGCCTGCCACAGGATTAAAATCGTGGCAAAAGCCAGCAAAGCCCAGCCAATATTTTGTCGGTCATTCTTAAGTTTTTGGCGCCATTGAACCGTCTTCAACTTACTTGCCCCCCTTCACGTACTTCCGCTCAAATAATTGCAAAACGAAGGATAGCAGGGCGCCGAAGCCACCGATGGTCAGCATGCCGACCACGATGATATCCGATCTCCCCAGCATCCGGTTGATTTGAATCATATAGCCGAGGCCTCTGGTCGAGGCCAGCAATTCCGCAGCCACCAGCGTCATCCACGCAACGCCCAAGGATATCCGGAGTCCGGTGAAGATTAAGGGCAAGGCCGTCGGCAGAGCTACTTTGCGGAGAATTTCAAAATTGGAAGCCCCGAAGGTTCTGGCAACCCAGATATGAACCGGGCTGGTTTGTCTGATGCCCGCCTCCGCATTGATTGCACAAGGAACGAAGGCGGAAATGAAAATGATCGCTGCTTTGGCGGGTAACCCGATCCCGAACCATAAAATCATCATCGGGATCCAGGCGATCGGCGGAACCGGCCGGACCAGATCGAAGATGGGCTTGAAAAACATATCGAACTTTTTGCTCCAGGCCATGGCAATTCCGACCGGTATTCCAAACAGCGCGCCGCAAAAATATCCGGTTAGCGCAATCTGCAGACTGGTTAAAATATGTTGCAAAAGCGTGGCCCCATCGGGGTTCGGATCATATAACTTGGTATAAAAAGCGCTGATTACCGACCAGGGGCTGGGCATCGTGTAGCTTGGGACAGTCTTCAGGATATCGGTCAAGAGTTCCCAGATAAAAACGACGGTCAACAAGGAGACAATGGAGATGATCCGGTATTTTACGGCTGGTTTCAAGTTTCCACCCCGCTTTAGTTGATAAGGAGAGAGGCTCCAAAGAAAATCACAGGAGCCTCTGTCTTTGTATGGTAATAAAGATCGCCTATTTTCTCAAAGCTGCTTTCAGTACGTCGGTTACGATATTTTTATCGAAGATCGGCAGTTTATCGGTCTGCAGCTTGCCAATACTGGCCATAAATTCGGCGGTCGTCTTCATGGCGTCGCCCAAGGGTTTCTTGCGGGCATCTTCAGCCGTGAGCAAAGGTCTGGAAGCCACTTCGGCCTTTACCAGTTTTTCCTCAACATTCTGGCCATTCTGCTTATACCAAGCGGAAAGCTGTTTAGCCTCCAGCGCCGGGTCATTTTTCATTTCGGCGTTGGCGCGGTACATCAGTTTTACGAATTTCACCAGCAAATTCTTTTTGGTTTGGTAAGCCTTGTCGCTCGCCAAAACATTATCATATTGCGGAATTTTCAAATCCCTCAGGTTACAGACGCTGACCCACCCTTTTTCATGGGCCATGAAACTGAGTGGCGGATTTAAGGCAACCAGGTCACCCTGGCCAGCAGCGAAAGCTTGATACGCTTGGGGGTAATCCATATTTACCGAATTAATCTCCTTGTCTTTCACGCCAATCTTTTCTTCCCATTTCAATTCCATCAATTGCACAATGGTGCCGATCGGCAACAACACTGTTTTGCCGCGAACGGTTTCCGGATTCCCCATCAATGTCGGGAAAGTCGGATTAAAGCCTTTTACCTTGGCAATGGGGCTGTCCGGCCGGGCGAACAATTCGATTCCGCCGGCGGCATCGCTTGTTTCGGCGATCAGTTTCGCGTTATAGACCGGGATTGTCGTGACTGCGGCCGTGCCGATGGTAGCCACATCCCAAAGGCCGGCGCCCAGCGCTTCGTTCATCGGGGCACCGGTCGAGAAGAGAACGGTCTCGATTTTAAAACCATTCTCCTTGTCCCAACCCTTTTCAACCATGTACGTTACTGGCAAACTCAACAAAAACGGCATAATAGCGACTTTTAAAACCGGCAGATTCTTCGGCTTGGCTGCCGCGGAACAATCAGCAAACGTCGCTCCGAAGATTGCAATGACTAACAAAAACAGCACTAGTTTTCTCATATAAAAGATGTCCCTCCCTAATGATTGGTTTTCAACCCGAATAAAAAGAGTTAAAGACTAAGGTAGGCGCCCCCTTCCTAAAAATAAATTTTCATTTTTGTTTTGATTTTGTTTCGGTTTATTTTAATGTTACTTCCGCTGAAACCAGAAATATATCCAGTAAACTTAGGATTTATTATTCTTTTTTGACTCATTGTTTTCAGCAAGCGAAGCGGCCATTTGTTTTTTAAGAATATGTTCCATTTTTTTGATATGCTTTTTAGAAAATTTGACATGGATCCCGTTTGTTGTTCCCTTACAAAAATGCCGGGACCACCCTGTCGTTCTTTTAGCGGCGATCCCGGCGTTTCCGGCCGTCAAAATCCCTCTTAATTCGACTAATTCCTTTCATTGCCGATTCTAATATTGCAATTCCTAAAAAAGCGTTGGGATCAACCCTGCCCAAAAGGTCAGGGTGATCACCAAAGCTCAAAGAAGCGAGGACTAAAGTCATTTTAAAACTTTTCCAAGACCATTTCACGATTTTGAAGACTTTATCACATGGCTTCTAAAATCGAACGGACTTATTCCATAGTATTTCTTGAATAAGGTTGAAAAATAACTGAGATTGGAATAACCGACCAATTCCGCAATTTCATATACTTTATAATCGGATTTCTTCAATAGGGACACAGCTTTGTTAAGCCGCAGGTTCGTTAGGTAATTGCTGAAATTGCGGCCCGTTTCCTCTTTAAAAAGCCGGCAGAAATATTCCGAATTCAAGTGGACCATGCCCGCGACACGAGTCATGTTAATGGGCTCTGTATAGTGCTGATGAATATATTCCACCGCTTTAGCGATTGTCGAGGAATAGTTCTGGTTCTCTTTACGGCCGTAGTCAAGGGCATCGCCTATTTTCTGCATTACGTAATTTTGCAAGGCTTGCAGACTGTCGAGTTTAGCGATCTCTTCATTGATTTCGAATAAAGAATATCGTTCCGTCGCCCGCTCCATCTCCAGATAATCGTAAATAAAATCGATGATTTGCCCGCAGATATTTTTTACCCCGCCGATATCCCCGATTTTATGGTCCCGGATAAACGTAAAGAACTGGTTCATCGATTCTCCGGCGCCAGCCGCACCGTCAGCACCGTCACGCCGGATCGTTTCCTTGATGGAATTGCGAATGGCTTCCAGCTGTTTAAGGAGCACAGCGCTATCGGCTATCGCGGCCATTTGATTGACGCTTCCCTCGCCATTGTAAAACTCCAGTTCTAATTGATGAACCGCTTCATCGACCGCTAGCGCAATATGCTTCAGACCGCTTTGAATGTTGCTGACCCCGAGCGTGCATTGGTATCGCTCGCGCAATTTCAGCACGAACATTGCTAAAATATTCATTTGCTCCGCTAAACTATGGATACCCATAATATTGGCCAGGATTACAAAGATATTTTTATCGTAGGTAAAACCAAAAATGTTCTGAATCGCTTCGGAGTCACTGACGATAGCCTTATCAGCAAAACCGGGTCCCGATCCGAAGCCGTCATATTTTAGAGCCACGGCAAATAAAAAACTGTTCTTCAGGTGAATATTTTGCTCCTGAAGCTCCCCTTCGGAAATTTGGACAATTTTGGTATGCGGCGCGATTAACCGTTTGAAAAACATTTCCCGTTTCCAATAGTTTGTATCAAGCTGATAACTATCATTCTGGCGCGCCATATTCATCTTTTGACCGGCCTTGTCGAGTATTTCCTCGATCATTCGATCATCGATTTCCGTTTTCAGAATATATTCCAGGGCTCCGTACTTGATCGCCGAGCGGGCATATTCAAAATCGCTGTAAGCGGTCAGCACGATGACTTCCGTAGCCGGTTTCAATAGCTTAATCTGTTTCATCACTTCCATTCCATCCATGACCGGCATTTTGATATCGACAAAAACCACGTCCGCCATGGTGGATTGAAAAATCTCCAGGGCTTCCAGACCATTGGCGGCCATTCCGACCACTTCGTAGCGCGCGCTATGCTTTTTGATGCAAAACTCGATCCACTCGCGGATCGGGGTTTCGTCATCCGCAATCAGTATTTTCAACATCCGCTCCATCTCCATTCTGTCCAAGAATTTAAAATGGGGATCAGTCGATAGCAGGAAGGTTTATCTGAATCCTGGTGCCTTTTCCCAATTCACTGAATATTTTCAGCCCGTACTGGATGCCGAAGTTCATTTGAATTCTTTGCTGGACGTTGGGGATGCCCACCCCGTTAAAGCGTCTTTCCTGCTTGCTGCTTTGATTGTTCCAGATGGCTTTCAACGCCGTATTGTCCATTCCCGCGCCGTCATCGATGACCCGGATCAAGAGTTCGCCTTTTTTCCGTTCGGCGCTAATAACGATCTGGCCCGGTTCTTGCTTAGCCTCGATCCCGTGAAATATGGAGTTTTCCACCAACGGCTGAAGAATCAGTTTGGGAACCCGGTAGTTCAAAATGGCCGACGGCAGATCGTAGTGGACTTCGAATTGATGCGAATAACGGTACTGTTGGATTAAGACGTATTGCCGCAGGCATTCGATTTCCTCCGCGAGAGTTATGAGTTCATCTTTATTATTAAAAACCTTCTCCAACAGCACCATAAACGCTGCGAGCATCTGCTCCGCCTGGAAGGTTTTCCCCATTGAAGTCAGACACTTGATCGAAAGCAGGGTATTATACAGAAAGTGCGGGTTAATCTGCGCTTGTAAAAAATCGAGTTCCGCTTTGCGTTTAAGGCGCTCTTCCAACTTGACGTCGCAGATGAGCTCCTTGATCTTTTGCACCATTTGATTGAAACCGTCGCTAAGTTCTTTCAGTTCGTCCCAACCTTGGATATCGGAGATGACATCCAGGTCGCCCCTTTGGACTTTTTTCATGGAAAAACAGAACTTCTTTAAGGGCTTGGCGGTTTTATTGGCAAAAGAAAAAGATAATATGAACGATAAAAGCGTACAGAAACTGAAAATCCCCAAAATGGTATACTTTACTTTATTTAACGGAGCTAGCAACTCCCCGACGGGAATCTCCTCCACAATCGTCCAGGCAGTTTCGGGATCGACGTAATTCGATAAAAGGATTTGATCGTTGCCTTTTTTAATGATCCGAAAGCCGTCCGGTTTGAAGATCTCCCGGAATCTTTTCATGTCATAGAAATTGATTCCCAACATGTGTTCATCGCTATGGGAAACGAAACTGCCCTTGTCATCCACGATATAAACAGAGTTCTTTCCGTTTAAGACATTGCCATACGTTTCAAAGAGTTTTCGCTCTTCGATATTGATCAATAGCACTCCCTCCCGCCGACCGGTCCGTTTATCTTTAATGATTCGGGCCGCCGAAAATACGTATTTGCTCACCTTAGCATCGTCGGAGTCATCATAACTGCTGACCCAGAAGATCTTCCCGTCGGTTTTGATGACATCACGGTACCAAAGCATTTTGGGGATCTTGCGATAATTATAGCGCTCGCCGTTTGGGGCGGAACAGAACCCGAAGCCGTTCTCACCGATTAAAACCGCATAGTAGCTTACATTGATTTGTTCGAATGCTTTTTGATATTTGGAGGCAATCCCTTTTAAACTCTTTACCAGCAAGCGCTGGCTGTCTCGATCGGCGGAGCGCTGCGAGACAATGTTATAGACCTGCTCATCAACGTAATATAAGTTCGATACCGTCGTAATGCTATTTTTGATGACCCGCGTCCGTTCTCCGATTTGCCTTAACACATCCACCCGCGAACGGCCGAGTTCTTGGATGATCAAACCTTTAAAGACCAAATAGGAAGCAACGCTGATTAAACAGGCGATAAAGACCATCAAGGCAAAAAAGAAGACAAAAAGCTTGGTTTGCAAGCTTCCCGAGTCTCTTATGGGCAAAAATCTCAAAATTCGCTTGATATTTCTTTCCAATTTCAGGGATAACCCTCCCATCAAGCGGCAAATATCTTATTTTAAAAAAGCGGATAGTCTTTATGGGGTTTTGCAGGATTTTTCTATTTTTATCAATGATAAAACGCTTAAAAACATTTTATCATAGGTTTTTCTTAAATCCGCGGACTAAAGCCGGTGAATCGCCGAACAAATATTGGCAAAAAATACGCCCCGTCGAGGTTGAAATATTTGAAGGGTATCCTGATCAAAAACTCATTTGTAAGTCCGAAATACTTAAAATAAAAAAAGGGAGCTCCAAACTCCCACATTTATAGGCTCGAAATTCCGCGTCAGAGTTCCTTCCATATGCCATTTACAATGTAATTCCAGGTTAGATTTATTGTAACACACTCGTTACAATATCATATATAAAACATTACCTGAAAAAATTATATGAATTAAACTTACTATTTTTTTATTATTTTTGACTTTTTTCTCCGGCACGGTTCTTAACTTGTAGTCAGCGAGCGAACCGATATATGTTGTAATAAGTTCTTGTATTAATGATTTTTTCTTTTTGATAATCATTCGATAATTTGATTATCGATAATTAATCCGGGTAATCGGTTACTGATATTTCAACCGGATAATTGGAGAGATGAGGGCATTTACTCACGATCTACCTCTTCTATCTCTTGGTTCCTCATCCTTCGCCTTGCCACGAACCCGGTTTCTTGCTAGAGATGGTCATTGGATTTTAAGTTGCATACATTGGACGCTGGTTTAATTAAAGAACTTAAAGGAGTTAAATAAACACGACCTTAATCAAAGATTTGAGGTTTGGGCCTGCTCTTTTTTTAACATCTGTAACATTCAGCCCACAGCATTACTCAAAATCTTGCATTCTGGGATTGATACAGGTTAGTTTGTTTATCTTGGCTCCCTGTGGCGCAGGTACACGAAAAGTATTATGCCGCAATGGATCATCAGTTTTCTCCATCCAGTCGTTAAGTCTTAATGACAAATCGCCATAGATAGTCCCGTATTCTTTTGCATCCACAAAGTTTTCTCTTTCGTAGGGATCAAGCCATAGATCATACAGATATTCACGAATCCGCGTATGTTCCATATATCCGTTATCAAAGAGAAAATCTTTACTCTTACATTCATCGATATTGGCAGGAACAATGCCGTTGTGATAGTCATAAAATCGTATCAATTTATACCGATCAGTCCTAACGCATCTTTTGGGCTCATAAGCAGCATGATATGTAACCTCGGAAAAGATTTCATCTCTGATCTTCGCCTTTTTACCCTCTAAAAGAGGTAGCATTGAGTGACCTTCCAGCCATTGAGGCTTCTGTGCTCCAATCAAATCACAGATTGTCGGAAAGATATCGATTTGAGAGACGAGGGCGTCGGTTGTCTTGCCTGCCATAGAATTATTGGGATACTTAATCATCAGTGCCACACCGATGCCGGTGTCATATAACGTACATTTCATTTTTGGGAAGGCTATACCGTGATCGGTAGTAGCAATAATCATAGTATTCTCAGAAAGTCCCGTATCCTTCAAAACCGAAAGTAACATGCCTACACAATTATCTACTACTCTTACCGACTCATGGTAATCCGCCATGTCTTTACGATTTACATCACAATCATATAAAGGCGCGGGAGGCGCTAAATAATCGGGGTTAACATCACTTTTAGCCATAGGAAATTCACGATGGGTATTAAAAAAGCCCATTGAAAGGAAAAACGGCTGTTTTTGTCCCATCATCGTCTTTAAATAGTCACAGGCTGCTTGAGTATTATCGTAGTCCCACTCTTCCATACTCTTTTCAGTTTCATTCATGTTAAACTCTTGGCTACCTATTACTTCTCTGTATCCAATCATCTTATAGTCCGGAGCCTCATGCTGAATACCGCACAACACCGTATGATAATCAAGATTATTTAAAAATGAGACTAAATGCTGATTATAATCATTCAATTTAAACCCACGGCTTGCTAAACCTCGCATGCCGCAGGAATGAGGGTTCATCCCTGTTAAAAGCGCTGCTCTACTAGGAGAACAGGTAGGTCCTGCACAGTAGCAGTGACGAAAAAGAGTGCTTTGTTTCGCTAAATTCATTAAATTTGGGGTGGGAAGCGAGTAGCCATAAGGGCTCCAATATCTTCCACTATCATGAGTATGCATATAAATGATATTCAAATTATTCAACCTCTTTAATTTTTTATCAAATTTACCACCACTTAATCAGATCGGTTACTCGATTTCTCACTTCCACAAATTCGGGAGTGGTAACGTCTCTTGGACGTATAAGTTTATTTTCAATTTCAGTTTTAATTTTGGTAGGTTTGTTGGTGAGGACCAATATTCTTTCGCTAAGGTAAACGGCTTCTTCAATGTTATGAGTGATAAAAATAATGGTAGTTTTGGTTTTTTCCCAAAGATTGATTAGCTCATCTTCAAGTTTGAAGCGCAATTCTAAATCAAGCTGTCCATATGGTTCATCCATAAGTAAAAGTTCAGGCCTCACCGCAAATGCTCTGGCTATCGAAACCCGTTGGAGCATGCTGGCCGATAACTGGGTGGGATAATAGTTTTGAAATGCCTCCAGTCCCACCAAGGATATAGCCTCGTCTGTATCCCTTTCCAATGTCTTTTTGTCGACGTTCTTTATTTGAAGACCAAACATGACATTCTCCCGAACGGTAAGCCATGACATACAAGAATATTCCTGCATGATATAGGCAATACTGTGCTTTTTGAGGCTTACGTTCTCATCATTGATTAAAATTTTACCTTCGTCGATATCGTACAGTTTGACCAGGCTGTTTAAAAATGTTGTTTTTCCGCAGCCAGTTGGCCCTACGATACATAAAAACTCACCGTCCTTTACATCAAAGGATACGTTATCTAAGACCAGTAAATCCTCAAAGCTTTTAGTAAGGTTCTTTACTTCGACTTTGCTCATGAAAGCACTCCCTCTATCTCGCTTTTTCCATAACACTTGTGATTTTTCGTCTTAGTTCGAGGAAATCTGGCGAAACGTAACTTCTCGGCCTCGACAAATCGACTGTAAATTCTTCTCTAATCGTTGAAGGGCAATTCGATAAGAGAATGATCTTATCTGCCAAATAGATGGCTTCCTCTATGTTATTGGTTACAAATACTACTGTTCTTTTTTCTTTGCTCCAAATGCGCTCCAACTCTTTCTGCATTAAATATCGAGTCTGCGCATCAAGGTGACCAAAAGGCTCATCCATCAACATGACCGAGGGGTCATTACAATAAGCTCTGGCGATGCCGACGCGCTGCCGCATCCCTCCGGAAAGTTTAATTGGATAAGCTTTTTCAAAATTAGTGAGCCCCACTAAATCGATATAATACTGTGCTTTTTCCTTGCGCTCTTTTTTGGAAATTCCTCTCATCCTGGGTCCGAATTCCACATTGCCCATCACCGTAAACCACGGAAACAATGCTGTCTTCTGGTACACGACTCCTCTATCCGGATCTGGCCCCACGACTTTTTTGCCATTAACCCGAATTTCACCTTTGCTTGGAAGATCCAAACCGGCAATTAAATTTACCAATGTTGTTTTACCACACTGCCCAGGCCCTAAAATCACTACAAATTCGTTTTTTTGTACCTGAACAGAAATATCTTTGATGACTTCTAACTTTGTGTTCTGTGTTAGAAAAATTTTTGATACTTTCGTGCAGTCAATTATGGCATTTGCTATCTCCCCTGGATATTCCATGAACAAAGCCTCCTCTCAATAGCTCTTAATATTTGGGCTAATAGTAGGCCGACCAATCCGATGGAAATCATGCCAACTATAATCTGAACGGTGTCTCCGTTTGCCATTCCGGTTATTATAACCCATCCGGAACCTTCATTGGAACGGATCATCTCTGCCGCAATGACAGCCATCCAGCTAGAGGACAGACCCACCTGCAGGCCAGCAAAAATTTGAGGAACCGATGCAGGTAGTGTCACATTTAGAAATAATTTAAAGCTTCTGGCTCCCAGCATCCTGGCGGCTCCCAACAGTGTATTATCGACTGCTCTTGCGCCTGAATAGGTATTAAGGATTATACTGACAATTGCGCTGATACAAATAATAAAATACTTTGGCGCTTCATCGATACCGAACCAGAGGATCGCCAGTGGAATCCACGCAAGTCCAGGTATAGGCCGTATGAGCTCAAAAATTGGACGAATTATCGCATTTCCCAGCTTGGAACACCCCATGAGGAGGCCTAAGGGTATTCCAATAGCACATGCCAGCAAATATCCTACGAACACACGCTTCAGGCTATATAAAATTTGTATGGGAAGGATGTAGGTTCCAATCGATTTTACAAAAGAAATAAAGAACCGATTAAAAACCGTGAAAGGATCGGG
Source organism: Bacillota bacterium (assembly GCA_023400055.1). Taxonomy (GTDB): domain Bacteria; phylum Bacillota; class UBA4882; order UBA8346; family UBA8346; genus Hydrogenispora. Next base: position 123,158 of record JAEXFN010000021.1, on the reverse strand, counting down.
CATGATTTTTTTCATTGCAGTAAAGTTTACTAAAACTGCCCAAATTATAATCAACCCGCATATTGATAAGATTGCATAAATAAGCGCTTCCGCATTTGATCCTTTGAATGACCTGGTTCTCATCATCAATGCCTGCCTCTCACAAAACGTTTTTCCAGTCTTTCAAGTATAAATGTAAGCAGTGCGCCGACCAAACCTATCGTGATCATGCCGACGATAATATTATCAGCTCTGCCTACCATTCTGTTCATTTGTATCATATAGCCGAGGCCTTTGGTGGAAGCAAGCATTTCGGCAGCAACCACAGCCATCCACGATGCGCCCAGTGAAACTTTTAGTCCGGTAAAAATCATTGGCAAGGCTGAAGGCAACCCTACTTTGATAAGCGTCCTTCTGTTACTCGCTCCAAAGGTCTTAGCCACCCAGATATGTACTTGACTCGTCTGCTTAATGCCCGTGTAAGAATTGATGATACACGGCGTCACCGCAGAAACGAATATGACCATTGCTTTGGCAGTGATCCCGATGCCCAACCAAAGAATCATTATCGGAATCCAACCGACCGGTGGAATCGGCCTAATCAAATCAAACAGTGGTTTTACTATCAAATCTACCTTTCTATACCAACCCATGAATATTCCGAGTGGGACACCGATTACTACGCCCAGAATGTAGCCATATAAAACCACCTGTAAACTGGCGATCAAATGCGTGAACAGTGTTCCTCCATCCGGGAGTTTCACATAAAACTTCTTAATGAAAGCTTGGAGAACCTTCACCGGGCTGGGAAAGGTACTTGCCGGGAATAATTTAAGACCATCGGTTATGAAATACCATATCGCCAAAAAGACAGCGATTGATATGACGGCGATTATCTTGTACGCTAGGCTAGTTTTCAAAAACGATTCCCCCTATTTATGACTGCATCCGTCAGTTTATCATGTGACGAGCTGACGGATGCATATTTAATCAAGGCTTTTAATCGGGGCACTATTCGCTACCCATCACTTTTACTTTTTTAAACCTGCTTTTACAAGAATACTGTCAGTGATATTCGAATAAACTTTGTCCCTCAAAGAAGGATCTAGCTGTCCACTGGAGATTTGAAAACCTACGATAGTGTTTTTAAAATCTTGTCCATAGTTTCGGGTTTTTACATCGGAGGTCTTATAGAAAGGCTTAGCGGAAAGTTGCCGTTTTGCAACTGTTGGGTCAATCGTTTGACCATTTTTGGAAAACCATTTGACCATTAGGTTGGCCGCGTAATCCACATCTCTATCGAGTTTATCATTAGCCCGATAAACAAGCTTCAGCAACGTCGCCAACGCATCCGCTTTTGTGTTATACGCATTTTCACTTACAACAATCTGTGCCGTTGCTACGGATTTAAGGTCTGTAAGAGAGGCTATTTGAACAAATTTATCAGTGCTGGTCGCGGTATAAGACTGCGGCGACCGCGTGGCTACAATATCTCCTTGACCCGCTTTAAATGCCTGATAAGCCTGAGCATAATCCATCGGGACAAAATTAATGTCGTCTATCGTTAATCCAAAAACGCTTAAGTATTTGGTGACTTCATACTGTGAAAGCGTGCCCGCGGGGCAAAGAACGGTAGCTCCTTTGAGCGACTCTTTTGAGCCATAAATATTCGGATACTCTTTATTTACTCCCTTTTTCTGAACGATTTTACTTCCCGTCCTGGCGTTAAGGTTTATCGCTATGGTGTCGTTGCTTAACTCGGCGATCATCTTTGAATTATAGTTTGCCAACGCAATAACGGCGGCAGCACCGATAAATGAAACATCGATTTTTCCCGCCGCCATGGCTTCATTCATCGGTGCCCCATCTGTAAAACTGATCAAATTTAATTCTATGCCGTTTTTTTTATCGAGTCCATGATTGACAATATCCACGACAGGTAAAGCAGTCTGAGCTGCAAGAACACCCACATTCAACTTTACGGGTTCTTTACTGGAAGATGAGGACTTCGCGCTACATTCTACTACCGCGAATAAGCATAAAGCAGAAACCAATAACAAAACAATTGCCTTTTTCATTACAGCCGCCCCTTTCTCCTAACTTAAATTTGGTATCTTCAGAATAGCATTTGCGGTCACGTGTGTCAACATTTATATCTTTTATTTGATATCGATATGTAATAAATATTTAATGAATATACCCGGTGTTTAATTAGAAAATAGGTCGATTTCTCAACAAAAAGTACTCATATTGTAATGCTCATGTAAAAACAGAGGAAACATTCTAATTCTTTTGCGTCCACGTATGTCACAAAGATTAATCTTGACATCCTCATTATGTTCTCATAAACTATAAATAAAAAAATAACTGTAGGAAATGGAGTATAACTTATGTCCGCCACCATGAAAGATCTTGCCTACATGGCAGGCGTATCAAGGGCTACTGTCTACAGGGCATTGAGCGGGCACGGAAGAGTAGACCCTAAAACGCAGATGCGTATCTGTGCACTGGCTGAATCAATGGGATATAAGCCTAATCTTGCGGCCAAATCTCTTGCTAACCGCCATAAAAATTACAAAATAGGATGCATCATTAATTCGATAGGAAACAATTTCTTTGAAGATGTCATCGCCGGAGCCAAACAGGCAGCAGAAGAATATGCCACCTTTGGCATTTCCGTGATTATTAAGGCGTCCAAAGGTTTTAATGTTCAAACTCAGCTGGACCTCATCAATGATATGCTGCAGAATAATGTCAACGCAATCGCAATCACTCCCATCAATGATGAAGTGATTATTGCCAAACTTAATGAAGTTATTGAAGCCGGCGTCATCGTGGTCGCGGTAACTGCGGATATCAGTGGGGTCGATTATCTGGCGTATGTGGGCTGTAATCATGAGAAGTCTGGTAGGATTGCTGCAGATTTGATTTCTTTGATAACCAATGGAAAGTCTGTTATTGGGGTAATAGCTGGTTCTCTGAAAATGCTCGGCCATAAACAACGTATTGATGGCTTGAAAGCGGTAATTGCGCAAAAATATCCTCATATGAATCTGTGTAGTATTGTTGAAAATCAGGATGACAATATAATATCCTACAACAAAGTATCGCAACTCTTAAAAGATCAACCCGACGTTGATGTCTTATTTTTTGTTGCCGCAGGAACTAGCGGTGGAATCCGGGCCGTAATTGAGAACGGATTCGCCGATAAAGTTAAAATTATTACTTTTGATTTAACAGAAACAAATCGTAAATACTTATCAGAGGGCATAATTTCCGCAGTCCTTTGTCAAGAGCCTTTTAAGCAAGGATATACCGCAATTAAATTAATCAGCGATTATCTTATTTCAAGCCAAAAACCTACAAGTTCTAAAATTTATACACAGACCCAAATTAATGTGGGAGAATCTTTAGATTTTTAGATTAATTGAGTAAATGTATGGCCTTTCTGTTCAAGATCATTAACTGTGTTCGACGATTTCGTTTATCCACAAAAACAAATCACTTATTCACAAAAAGAGCTCATTGATTAACAAAACGAGCTCTTTTATCCACAAAATAAGCTTGTTGAACGACTAAATGAGCTCACTTATTCACAAAAAGAGATCGTTTATTCACAAAACGATCTCTTTCAGTTCTTCAACTAGATCACTTATCCACAAAACGATTAAAATGATCGTTTGAACCAGGATCAGTCAGGATTGCGCGGATTCAACGGATTTAAAACCAATTCTGCTCAAAAGCATCTCCAACTCTCATCCTTACGTGATTTTTACTTTTGCTTGCCTACAAGTTAAGTCTCGCCGCACTCTTTTGACAATCCGCGATCTCGGCCAAGATCGGCAAGGCTGGAATGGCGCCTTTTTTGACAGTGGTCCGTGCCCCAGCGGCATTGCCAAAATCAATGGCGGCTTCGATTTCGGTCCGGCTTAACTGGCTTAGCTTTTTCCCATCGCGCCATAATTTATAAAGTAACGCGCCCAAAAAAGCATCTCCTGCCCCGGTCGTATCGACTACGGATACATCATAGGTGGGAATATAGCCACAACAAGTTGTTCCAAACCGGTAAAAGCAGCCTTTCGGACCCAGGGTCACGGCGACCAACGTTATTCCCCGGCGAATCAATTCCAAGGTTCCTTCTTCGAGCGATACTTCCCCCAAAATAAACTCTAATTCTTCGAAGGACAGCTTCAGGATATCGGCATACTGCAAGACTGACGTAATTTGCGCTTTGGCCTCCGTCAGGTTTCTCCATAACGGCGGCCGTAGATTGGGATCATAAGATATGCAAAGACCGTTGCTCTTCGCAAATGCAGCGCTTTAAAGGTGGCGCTTCTGGCTGGCTCGTGTGTAAGCGATAGGGATGAAACATGAAATATTCCCGAATCTTTTATAAGCTGGTAATCGATATCCTCCACTATATATACAATATCCGCGCCCGGATTGCGGTAAAAGCTAAAATTCCGGTCCCCCGTCTCATCCAGATGAACGAAGGCCAAGGTGGTATTCACCGTATCGGAGAACCGCAACCCCGTGGTATCGACATTGAGATCATCCAATACTTTTTTAAAAAAACCCCGAATTGATCTCGACCGACCTTACCCATAAATGCTGTCCGCAAGCCAAGCTTTGCGGCGGCGGCTGTGACATCGGCAACGCTTCCGCCCGGTTTCTTTCAAAAAGTAGATTCCCGGCCGGACTGAAGCCGGCCGGAGTAAAATCAATTAACAATTCTCCCAGTCCACATAGTTCAAACATGACATAGATTCCTTCCTCATATGGATATCGCGGCGTTTCGATTAACGATTTAATATACCGCGGTACGTTCGATACCGGCGCTACTGGTCAACATCATCGCGTCAAAATGTTTTTTTAGAAGCAATAATTTCAAGTCTTTGTAAGCGGGATTATCCCAAAGATTTTCGAATTCGCCCGGATCATTCTTCAAATCATAAATTTCACCGATCTCCTGTCCGTGATAAGCTATAATTTTGTAACGTCCGTCGAAATACATCGAGCCATGAGTGGCGTTAAGGCCACCAAGTGCGTCATTATATTCCGAAACAACATGTGGTTTGTGAAGACCCGGATCCGCCCTTCCGGTTAAAATCGGCATTAATGATTTTCCTTGCATAAAGTAAGGAACTTCCAAGCCGGCGGCCTCCAGTATAGTTTCCGGAAGATCGACTAATTCAACTAAGGCATTGCTGCGCAATCCCGATTGGAAATGACCCGGCCAGGCCATGATTAGCGGCACGTGAACCAACCCTTCAAAAAAACGGCAGCCTTTATAAATCAACCCATGGTCGCCCAACAGTTCCCCATGATCGCTATGAAAAATAATAATCGTTTTCTCATATTGACCGGTTTGTTTAAGAACCTCAATGATCCGGCCCAATTGATAGTCGATCAATTCGATCATCGCGTAGTAACATGCCTTAACGACTAAGCCGTCGTAACTTTCCGGAGAAATATGATCCATTGTGCCCGGATCAACTTCCTTCGTCACTTGTTTAGGGTCATAGAGCAGTGGATTAACCGCTTTAACCGTCTGTTGATCAATTTTTGTAAAAGCCTTTTGTCGCTCGATATCGTTTTCCCGAAATAAAGGCGGCGTTAATTCCCACGGATTATACCGATTGAGATATTCTCGCGGCGGATCAAAGGGCGGATGGGGATCAAACGGGTTGATACTCATCATCCACGGTTGATGACGTCTCTCGGTGATGAAATGAATCGCCATCTCACTGCACCAGGTCGTTTGATGATATTCAACGGGCACGCCCGGGCCGTAAGGTTTTTTCAAGCTCGAGTATAATTCATGCGGATCGATTCCCTTTTCATTTTTCAGCCAGTCCGCATAGGCATGACCCTGCGGCCAATCCGGGCGATGGTGCTGGCTCCAGTAGAACTCGCGATATCCGTCATCCGGTCGAATTTCTATGCGCCCCTTGGCCCGCGATAGATGGAGTTTCCCCGCCAAGCCGCAATCGTACCCTCCTTCGGCCAGAATCTTGGTTACCAGTTTTTCGCTGGGAGGGAAATAATCGTTGCCGTTCCGTTGCACATGATGAGTGCTGGGATAACGTCCGGTCAGAAATGTGGCCCGACTGGGTGTGCAAACGGGAGATTGTGTATAAGCTTGAGTGAATGCCACTCCGTTTTCAACCAAAATATCCAAATTGGGGGTATGAATTTCGGGATTGCCCAGCGCATGAATGGTGTCAAACCGTTGTTGATCCGTGCAATACCATAGTATGTTCGGTCGTTGTCTGTTAGCCATTCTCTTACTCCTAATGATCAATTTTGCGATGATGGATGAATCATGACCTTAATAGAATGATCCTTCTGAGCGATGGCGTAGTCCAAAGCTTCCTTGGTCTGTTCCAGGCTAAATTCTTTCGTTACTAGGTCCCGGAGATTGATTCTGCCCAATTGGACCAGTTCGATCGCTTTGAGATACATGTTCGCATAGCGGAAGAGGCCCAGAATATTTAATTCCTTTCCGGAGATTTGACCGTGATTCATGAGCATTAAATCCTCGGGACTCATGCCGATCATCACAACCGTACCCCCCATTTTTACCAAGGATGTCGTCATTTGAATGCTGGTGGCGTTCCCGGACGTCTCAAACACCACATCCGGCCGTCTGCCCAAATCGGCGATAATCTGTTCCTCAACGGCGCTGTCTTTGGCATTGAAAGCATTATCCACCGCAAATCCTTTCGCCCTGGCTAACCGGTAATCCACCACATCGGTTCCAATGACTCGATTCGCTCCATACGCTTTGGCGGCTTGGGCCACCACCATTCCGATCGGTCCCAATCCCAATACTGCCGCCGTCATTCCCGGTCTCATAGCGGAACGCTCGGCTGCATAAACCCCTACCGCTAACGGTTCCATTAAAGCAGCCTCATCAAAACTCATCGTATCCGGAATTTTGAAAGTAAAATCCTCCGGAGAGACAATGTACTCAGTAAATGCCCCGTCGTAGGGCGGCGTTGCCATAAAAGCCACATCCGGACAGAGATTATACCGGCCAGTCTTGCAAAACTCACATTTTCGGCAAGGAATCCCCGGCTCCATCGTAACCCGATCGCCAATTTTGAAACGGGTGACATCCTTTCCGACAGCAACCACTTCTCCCGAGGCTTCATGCCCCAAAATGATTGGTTTTTCCACGACATACGCCCCAATTTTGCCATGCGTGTAATAATGCAAATCCGAACCACAGATCCCGACCGATTTAATTTTAACAAGTACCTCGGCCGGTCCGGGACTGGGTATCGGTACCTCTTCAATTTCAATTACTCCGACTTTTTTTAAGATAGCTGCTTTCATGATTGAACCTCCTCAATGTTCAAGTTATAAATAAAATAAACTCCTACTCCTTAACGGCTCCTGATGTTAAGCCACTCACTAAATATTTCCGAATCGTTATGGCAAAAATCAAGACCGGCAAGAGGATAAAAATGCCGCCTGCCGCGACTTTTCCCCATTCGGTTCCCTCGTAAGCCATATAATTTACAATGGTAACCGGTGCGGTAACTGCTTGACGGCGGGTCAAAATTAACGCGAATAAAAACTCGTTCCATGAAAAGATGAAGGCAAGAATGGAACTGGCCGAAATTCCCGGTTTAGCGAGCGGAATAGCGATTTTGAACATGACCTGGATGGGGGATGCACCGTCAACCAGCGCCGCTTCCTCAACACTGGCCGGAATATCTTCAAAAAACGCCAGCATCATCCATGTAACCAAGGGGATAGTAAAGACCATATTGATTAAGATTAAGCCAAAGCGGGTATCCAATAAATTCAATCGAATATATAAGGCAAAAAACGGAATCACATAAATCATACCGGGGGCCGCGCGCGAAAGCAGCAGCCAGGCCAGGATATTGCTCTTTAATCTCCCTTTTAACCGCGATAAACCGAATGAAGCCGGAATTGCGATGACCATTGAGAAAAAGGCGGTAAAACATGCAACTACAAAACTATTCAGCAATGATTTCATAAAGTGCAAATCATGCAATACGGCACTAAAATTCCGCATGGTCGGTTTAAATATTAACAATGGAGGCGAGGCAAAGGCATCTAAAGGAGTTTTTAATGCAATTGAAAGTATCCATAGTAAAGGCAGTCCTAGAAAGATTACATAAAGACCAATGACCGTATATCCGAATACTTTACTTTGTAAGCTTTTTTTTGCCATTAGCGTCCCTCCGATTGACGGACCATGTTTTTTAAGAGCGGCCAACTTACTGCAAGTAAAAAGCTAAAAAACACGACAATCAACGTAGCGGCGTAATCAACTTTCAAGTAGCTAAATCCAGTAAAATATGCATAGAGGTTAATCGGTTCGGTCGCGCCCGCCGGTCCACCTCCGGTTAATACAAAAATTACCGGGAAAATAGCTAAGGCTTCCAATACCCGAAAGATGACAATCACTTTCGTAATCGGTTTTAAAAACGGAAGCGATACATACCGGATAGTCTGCCACCAACTGGCGCCCTCGATCGCGGCAGCCTCAAAATGAGTTTCCGGTATGGTTCCCAAGGTGGCATAGTACATCAGTGTCACAAACGGGGTACTCGCCCAGACAGCTGCAATAACTACCGCCCATAGAGCGCTCGAAGGCGTTGAAAGCCAATCCGGACCATAAATTCCTAAAATACTTAAGAAATAATTTAATCCGCCTAGCTGGGGAGTCAGAAATACTTTCCAGGTCATGCCGATGATTACCGGCGGAAAAATCATGGGTATTATAAAAAATGCTTTTACCCACTTAGTTCCCGGCAGATTCTCATGCAATGCGATGGCTAGCGCCAACCCGAAGATCATCTGAAATGCAACCGGGTATATGATAAAAAGCAGAGTCACTCTCACCGAATTTAAAAACCGATCGTCAGAAAATAGATTAAGATAATTTTGCAAGCCTACAAAGAATGATTGATTTGGCATTGAAATATTAAACGAAGTAAAACTTATACCAATTGTAATTAAAATGGGTGCAACTGTCATAATAAAGACAAATATTATCGCGGGAAAAGTCAATTTTGCATATGAATACTGCTTCATTTCCCATATCCTGCCTTTCCAAAGAGGGGTTATTCATAACCCCTCCGCACTACGATTGTGTGTCAAAGCTATTTGATTTTCCCTGCATGTTTTAATATTTGAATGATATCTTTGTTAGCATCACTCAAAGCTTCTTTCGGAGTTTTCTTTTTTACAATGGCCTCAGAAACGGCCAAACCTATTCTGTCTCCGACTTCGGTCCATTTCTCAAAGGTAGGCCGATACCATGTTGGAGCAATTTCAAGAGATTTTTGGAAAGTCTGAAGATAAGAACCGGCGCCGAAATCATAGTTATATTTTTTTACAAAATCAGGATCACTCCACAATGATTTTCGGGTAACCGCAACGTGGCTCCCTTTTATCGCTATTGCTTTTAAAACATTTTTGCTGGTAGCCCATTGCAAGAATAAATATGCTGCCTCTTTGTTTTTCGATCCTTTCGGAATAACAAATCCTTGGGCGGTAAAGGCAGGATATCTCCCCCCTGGGCCCTTTGGAACTAAAGCGAACCCGACTTTTCCAACCACTTTAGACTGCGTCGGATCTAAAATTCTGCCGGCTAAAGGAGCGCCTTCGATAGCAATAGCCACTTTCCCCTGTTGCATTGCCAAAACGACATCATCGAAAGTAGCCGACGCTGCACCGGGAATACTGTAATTCTGCATTAATTTGCAATATGTCTGTAGCGCTTCTTCAGCTTTTGGCGAATTTAATACCGGGGTGAAATCTTTCGGGTAATCTTTGAAGATTCTTCCTCCCATACCGTATAAAAACATGGACCAATGCCAAACATTCATAACCGCACCGGGTTGTCCACGGAGGGCTATCGCAGGCACCTCTGATGTATTAATTTTTTTAGCCACTTGTAATAAGTCGTTAAATGTATTGGGAGGGCCGGAAACACCAAATTTTTCAAAAATATCTTTCCGGTAATACATGATGACCGTAGCCGCCATATAAGGTAATCCGTAGTACTTCCCGTCGTACTTAAAGGCATCAAGGGTCGATTTAATAAAATCTTTTTTATCTAAAAATGAATTATCCGTTAACTCTTTCTTGTTTAAATACGGAGAAATATCCTCAATCCATCCTGATTCAACATATTGCGGAATTCGATCCGTCTCTGTAAATACCAGGTCATATGTACTATTATGAGCAGCCAGTTCAACATTTATTTTTTGCACCACATTTTGCTGACCCATTGTCTCCTGTTCAACCTTAATCCCCGTTAGTTTCTCAAATTCAGGCAACTGGGCTTCCAATCCATCAGAATACGATTGTTGCATATTTAATATCGTGATTTTACTCCCACTGAATCTTTTCCAATTAAACCCCTTCTTTTCGGCTGTGGTCAAGGAAGAAAAAATTAGAACTGCTACAAACAAAACCGACATTAATACAGAAATTTTTCTTTTCATTACTACCCCTCCTGTAATTGATTTAAACAATACGGTAACACCGGTTTTTTACTCAATTACACCTCCCTTTCTCATTTTCTATTCTGTCCTCGTCCAGTATCCTTTAGTTAACACTAGCAGCATAATCGTAAAGAAAGTTTCTTTACTAACTGAAATATAAAAACTCTCTCACTCTCAAAAATCTCCTCTACTCTTCCTTTAAAAGGGTAAAAAATTCTTCGGATCTTTGTAGAACTCATGAAACACTAATGTAGCAGCACCTACTTCAATAGCATTCACGCCGTATTTAGCTATTTTGATCCGGTCTACAATATTTTGTTCCAAAGTATGAATTTTTGATAAATATGCAATCAAAAGTTTCTTATAAAGTTCAATAAATCCTATACTTGTGCTACCTAAAACCACTTGCTGCGGACTTAACAAATTGAACAAATTTACTATTTCCAAGCCCAAATATTCGGCTGCTCGCTTTACCACCGCTTCACAACGGCGGTCCTTTGTGATGTCCTCCAATAGTTGCCCCCAATTACTATTTCCCAAAGTACCGGGACCGACGGTAAATTCAACTTTACCCAGACTTTTAAGTATGGATAGCCCGGATGCATAAAGGTCCAGGCAACCATTTAGTCCGCAACTACAAGCTTCTCCCAGCGGATTTACGACCATATGGCCGATTTCGCCCGCTGAACTCAAACCATGGACTATCTTGCCGTCTATAATCAAACCGAAACCCAAGGCCGTATCAATTTCAACAAAAATTAAATAATTTAGCTTACTATCATCGGAGGCACGCCAAAAATATTCGCTAAGAGCGCCGGAACAAGCTCCCGTTTCAACAAATACCGGTAAATTATACTTATTACTCAGATTCTCTTTGAGATTGACATTTCGCCAAGCGCCGAAATCTAACGGTGTTAGTATTTTCCCTTTATCTAAATCCAACGGGCCCGCCGCCCCCACCCCAATGCCGATTAAGGTTGAATCTTTTGGCTTTTCTGCCATGACTAAATTGAGACATTCATAAATATTTTTGAAAATGACATCAACGGAACTTCTATCATTTAACAGAAAGGAACTTTGAGCTAAAATCTTACCACTAGTGTTAAGGAGTACAGCCGATATTTTTTCTCTGCGGATATTAATTCCAGCAGCAACCAATGAATCAGGAAGAATTTTTAAGGAGATCGGCTTACGACCGCCTTTTGCGGAAGCTAATCCTTCACCCTTTTCAGTGATTATGCCATGCTTAATAAGCTCATTTACAATGGCAGAAACTGTTGTTTTGGTTAAATCAGTTTTAGAGGCCAAAACGTTTCTTGAAATTTCATTACTTAAACGAATAGTGTTTAATATTACACCTAAATTATATCTGCGTACATCAACTACATTGCGACCTTTGATTGAAATCCCCTTCTCTTTCGAACGAATTAGTAAAGAAAGTTTACTAACTTAATTTTAATCTATTATTTACTACTTTGTCAACAAAAAAGACTAATTCAAAATTCAAATTGCTATGATTGGAATTTTTGGTAACGTAACGAAGAACGGCAGTCAATTCTAAGCAGCCTGCCTTTGGATCAGCGCATCGGCCTGATAAGTTTGTTCACCCTGTTCATCGTCCACAGCCTGGTGTATTGGTTAAAAACGCGCCGGCGTTTCATAAATGAAGTAACGTAATGGATTGACTCCCGCATGGCTTCGTGATATTTTGAAGGTAACAAAAAAATCCAACGGGAGTTTGCCGATGCGGTTAACGGTTTTGGTCGACAACATCGCTTCATCCGAACTGAACGCGGAATGGGGTCTGAGTTTTTATCTGGAGGAAGCCGGATTCAAGATCTTATTCGATCTCGGCGCTTCCGACCTGTTTCTGAGGAATGGCCAATCCCTCGGAATGGATCTCCTGGATCCCGATTACCTGATATTATCCCATGGTCACTGGGATCACACCTGGGGCCTCGAACATTTTATCAAGGCGCGTTCCAAGGCCGGTCCGGCAGAACGCTTGCCGATATTGCTCGCTCATCCTTCGGCCCTGGTGCCCAAGCTTCACGACGACTCGACCGAATTGGGCATTCTCGCCGCCGAACCGGCCTTGGCGCGCCATTTTACGATCCGGTCTTCGAAGGAGCCCGTCTGGCTTTCGGAAAAGCTGGTTTTTCTCGGCCAGATCCCCCGGCATTTTCCGTTTGAAAATACCGAGCCGCTCGGCAAAACCTTCCACGACGGTTCACTGGTTGATGATTTCGTACCGGATGACACCGCCCTGGCATACCGGACCTCACGGGGTTTGGTCATCGTCACCGGCTGTTCCCATGCGGGGATCTGCAATATCATAAAACATGCCCGGGAAGTATGCGGCGAACGGCGGGTTGCCGATGTCATCGGCGGATTTCACCTGTTGAAACTGACTCCCGACAGCCCGCAACTCCAAGAGACGTTAGCGTTTTTTAGAGAATTGCAACCGGCGCAACTCCATGCCTGCCATTGCACGGATTTGGCGTCGAAAATCGCGCTGGCGCAGATCGCCGATTTACAGGAAGTGAAGGTCGGGTTGACCATCGAATATTAACCCGTGCTTCCTCTCTCTTCTATAAAAGGTTAGTCCGTCAGCGCACCCATCGGGCAAACACGGATACAACGTTTGCAGTCCACACACTTTGTGGCGTCAATGAGCGGCGCCTCATAACCGTTTTGGGTTAACGCTTGCACCGGGCAGACCCGTACCGCCGGGCAAGGATGATTTTGAGGGCAAAGGCTTTGTTCGATGATGACTGCCATTGGGTCTCTTCCTTTCTTAGCGGAAGGCTTCATCGCCCAGTTCTTTACGGGCGCCTTCCAAAGCCCGGGCCAGTTGGTCGGGGCAGGAACTTTTCTTGCCATTGCAGCTGATTCCCCGCAAACGCTGGACCACTTCCGCGACGGTCATCCCTTCGACCAAGCGGCTCAATGCCTGCAAGTTGCCGTCGCAGCCTGCTTCGAACTGAACCTTCGACAATACTCCCTGTTCGATGGAGAAATGAATCTGCTTCGAGCAGACTCCCTTGGCGTTATAGACAAATTCCTTCATTATCCTGCTCTCCTTATGCAATTGATTGGACTTCGTAACCCAGATCGCTGATCAGCTCTGAGATGTTGGCCGCTCAAACCAGGCTCTCGTCATATTCCACAGCGATGCTTTGGCTGTCCAGATCCACCTATACCTTTTGAACCCCCGGCAATTGCTCCAATTCCTGCCGGATAGCACGGTTTACGACAAAGCCTTTTTGGGACATTTGGCAACGCATACCCCGCACCTTAAACAATTGGGGTCCGCTACACTTCCCTCGGCCTTAAATCCTAAAACATTGATATTGATGGGGCAATTTTTGGAGCAAACGTTACAGTTGATACAGGCTTCCCGGTTGAAGCGGATTTGGTTGCCGCGTAGCTTCGAGGACTGTAATTTGGAAACGAAGTACGCCAGTGTTCCCATGGGGCAAAAGGTACACCAGGTTCTGGGTTTGTAGATCAGCCCCAAAATGATGGTAAGCAAGGTAGTAATCAAAATCATTCGCACAAATACCCGGCCTACGGCGCTTGGATTGCCCCAGGCCAAAACGAGTTGCGCGGCGAAGGCGGTCATCAGGCCGATCAGGAAGGCCACCCGGAACCAGGTTCGGCTCAAAAAGGTCGGCATTTTTCCTTTGGCAGAAAACTTAGCCAAGATAATGTCATTAAAACTGCCCCTGGGACAGAAATTTCCGCACCACATCCGCCCCTTGAAAAAAGCCACGACGGCCGGGGCCAGCATGCAAATCAGAGCCAACGCTCCGATGATGGGATAAATAAGTCCAATAAAACAAAACGCCACCAGCAAAACCCAGGCCCATTGATGAATGACCTGCTTGATTCCATTCATGCGAGACAACGTTTATCCCTCCCTATGTATAAGCCAAATCTTTATTACTATATGTGAAAATTATCATATATTTGCAAAAAAATTATTCTTCGGCCCATAACGCTTGGCTATTGGCGACTCTTTTCAGGATCACCTGATTTACGCAATCGAAGAAATTGCTGATGCAAGGGATCGCCAAGAAATAATAGACAAAAAGCCCTTCTTTGCGGCAATCGATGATTCCGATCTGTTTCAGCAAGGATAAATGTCTGGAAATATTGGACTGTTCAGCGCCGAGCCTGGACTCCAAATCCTGGACGCAGCGTTCGCCATTCCTCAACTCGTCTAAAATGGCCAATCGCAATGGATGCCCCAGAATCTTGAAAATCTGCGCTCTTTCTTTATTGAGGCGGCTGTCATAGGAAGTCGGCATTAAAATCCCTGTCCTATTTACTATATTACTTTTTCATCATATACTTTTTATGGATAAAAATCAAGCTTATTCTCAAAAATACGCCATCGACGCGTCGCTCCGGCGAGCGACCATCAGCGATGCCATATTTTCCACATGTTACGTGAAGTCGAACTCATCAAATTTGAAGATTTCCCATCTCGTCTGGAGCCCTCGACAGATATATTTTGCCATCAACTGTATGGCCACCAGGATCACTTACGGTCGCCTGGACCAACAACAATGTTTCGCCTTGCGGCCGCTGCCGCAGGGACAGGGATCGTTCCGTCCGACGCCTCGCCACCGAGCCAGCGACTCGGCACGCAGCTCGGCCATTATGGCATCAGGAGTTAACCCGCGTTTCCTGAGCCGCATGACTTGCCTTAATGGTTGTTCGGCGTGGGCAAAGAATTGCCGCAAACCGCCGCAGAGATGATTAAGTCCGTGCTCGCCATTCTCTGTTAAAGCGAACCGGTCTTTGGGGCATCCCCCATTGCATATCGCCAGCCACGAACAAGAGCGACATTGCGATGGCAGGCGGGTTTGTTTATCGTTCCCGAAGCGGCGCTGCGCCGGTACGTCAACCAGCGTGCTCAAGGGGGAAGTCTCAATGTCCCCGATACGGTGGTCGGGAGTAACAAAGTGATCGCATGAATATACCCCGCCGTCATGCTCAATGATCAGCACCCGACCGCATGTCGGGGCCATCCAGCATAAGCTGGCAGTTCCCCCCGACCAGACCAGTGCCATTTCAGCGAACAGTTGGATATCCAGCCGTCCGAGATCGTGACGAATCCATTCATCGAAAACTGTACACAAGAAATCCCCATATTCCTCACCGGTCACAGACTCCGGTGTCGTCTGTCCATCCTTTGTGAACCGCACGATCGGTATGAACTGGATCCATCCCGTATGAAGGTCTTTAAGCGCCCGGTAAACGGCGAGCGGTTCTTTGGCAATTGCCGATGTTACTGTGCATAACAAATCAGGTTGAATCCCATGAGCCTGCAGCCGGCGGATCGCTGCGACCGCACGTTCATAAGTGTCCCCACCGCTGCGGTCTTTTCGGTATCCGTCATGCAACCATTGGGTACCGTCTATACTCAGCCCCACATCGAAGTGGGCGTCTGCCAAAAATGAGCACCACTCATCATCGAGCAGAATCCCATTGGTCTGGAGATTGTTCCAACAACTCCATCCTTCCGGGAGGTACCGCTGCTGCAGCTCCACTGCCAGCCGGTAGAAGTCGAGTCCGGCCAGCGTCGGTTCCCCGCCATGCCAGGTAAACTGCACGACAGGCCCCGGACTTGCCGCGATGTACTGACGGACATACATTTCAAGCAGACTGTCCGACATTCGGAAGGAATGTGAACTTCCATAAAAACGCTCGGTCTCTAAATAATAACAGTAACTACATTCCAGATTGCAAAGCGGACCGACTGGCTTGGCCATGACAACAAATGGCTCTGAAGCCGTAGTATCAATCTTGAGGGCTTCGCCTTGCATTTCTCAACTACCTTCCTGTGGACTCAGATGTTCCCCGAAGAACTCAAAGACCTTTTGCCAGGCATCCATCGCCTGTTGCGGCCGGTACATGTCGCGATGATAATACCAGAATCCGTGTCCCGCGCCATCATAGCGAAAGAATTTATAATCCTTGCCATACTTCTTAAGCTCTGCTTCGTGCAAGTTTACCTCTTCCGGCGTAGGAAATTGGTCATCGTTTCCAAACAGCCCCAACAGGGGACAACCCAGTTGCTGCGTATAGTCAATTGGAGCCACAGGCTGAGCAGCGGTCAAATTTTCTTTGGCCATGACCACGCGGCCACCCCAGCAATCAACGGCCGCATCCAGGCCATTGACCTTGCACGCAGCGAGAAATGCGTGGCGCCCGCCGGAGCACATGCCGATTACGCCTACTTTGCCGTTGGAATAAGGCAAGGAATGCAGGTATTCCAAGGCCCCCTCACAATCTCCCATCACGCTGTCATCGGCAACGCCACCCGCGGCGCGGGCCTTTTCCGCGATTTCCGTCGGAGACCCGTGGCCAAACCGGCAATAAATATCGGGGCAGACTGCAAGGTACCCATGCTGGGAAAACCGACGAGAGGTCTCACGGCAGAATTCATCCCAGCCGGGCATATGAGGAATCAATATGATCCCCGGGAACGGCCCCTTCCCAAGCGGTCGGGAAAAATAGGCGTGTATCGGATCGCCGTTATACCCGGTCATTGTGATTGTCTCAGCCAGCATCCCTTCATACTCATCAGTTCTTAATTGATTCCACATAATTATCCTCCTTTGAATAAGACTTTTTACTATTATAACACCAATTATTGGATTTCGTAACTTCTAAAACTGCGGGTTAAAAGTATTAAAACACGAATTCGAATTTAGTCTTTCTGAAAATCATTGCGTCAGGGTTTCTTGACTTGATTACGATCCCAGAATGGGATCCGCCTTTCCTTACTTGCCCGCGTCTTGGGCAAGCATTCCCGACCTTTGGGCGAACTGTCCCAAGGCTTGGGTAAACTGTCCCAAAGGTTGGGAAAGGATGCCCAAGGGTTGAGAAACCCTTCCCAAGACTTGAGCAAGCTTCCCCAAACCTTGGGAAACCATTCCCAAACGTTGGGCAATCTGTCCCAAGCCTTGGGCAAGTATCCCCGAACATCATCCCTACTGATTCGAAGATTGGAGAAGCAGAACCGACCTGCGGGGATGGCGGATTAAGACGCAGGAAAAGCGTTTTGAAAATTCGGGAGGCTTACCCTTTGATCCAAATGGTCGGAAAAGCCAAAAATAAAGGATTTTAAAATCATAAGGGAATATATGTATAACAAATTGTATAATGGATTTAAGCCACGGCAGTAGGCCTTGGAATGAATGAAGGAATAACTAAAATTATCATTCAGAATGAACGCTTGGCAGTCTATTGTTTCACCATCTCCGCCTACCCACTTTGGAACTGGAAAATAACTTAACGGATAAAACAAAAAACCAGCCTTTAGCTGGTTTATCAATTCTTTTGGTAGTCCCAACGGGATTCGAACCCGTGTCTCCGCCGTGAGAGGGCGGTGTCCTGGGCCTCTAGACGATAGGACCATTTAAATTATAAGAGTGAAGTGTAAAGGGTGAAAACAATTAATTTCAACTTCTCACTTCAAACTTCTAACTTCTCATAAAATGGCTGGGGGAGAAGGACTCGAACCCTCGCCGACGGGGCCAGAACCCGGCGTCCTACCACTAGACGATCCCCCAGTGCGCAAAGATTATTATACCAACGAAGCAGGTCCAAGTCAATACTTATTTACTAACAATTTTCGTTTTGCCAGGCAATTTTGACCTCAGTTGGTCAAATCCGGCGTTTAATGCCGCTTTCCCCTAGGAGAGTACTTGGATCGCCGCCTGAATTCGTTGCAAGACACGCCCTTTTCCCAAGGCATGAAGGCTCTCGAAAATGCCCGGCGTGGCCGTCCGACCGGAGATCGCCACCCGGATCGGCATAAAGATCTGGCCGTCGTGCATCTCCAGCTTCGTGGCAAGCTCCCGCAAGGCCGCTTCAAGTTCCCCTTCCTGAAAATCGTCAGCAACGCCTTGAAGGGCCGAATAAACATGGTTTAGTACCCGCAGGGTCGTCTCCTGATCCATCTTCCTGGGAATCAGCACCTCTTTCGTTGGAATCGGGATTTCCTCCTGCAAAAAGATATCCAGCAGCTGCGGCGCATCGGTCAACAGCTTCATCCGTTCCTGAACCAAGGGAATGAGACTGACCAGATAAGCCAAACGCTCTGGCGGACACGGATCGGGCAATAGATTGGCCTTCTGTAAAAACGGCAGGCAGCGCGCAGCCAAATCCTCATGATCCAGGCTACGGATATAGATGCCATTGTACCAGTTCAATTTATCCGTGGAAAATTTCACCGGCGAGGCGTTCACCCGGTCAAGCCCAAAGACTTGGGCGGCCCCCTCTTTGGCGAAGATCTCCTGTTCAGTGCCGGGATTCCACCCCAACAGCAGCAGAAAATTAAAAAGCGCCTCGGGAAGGTAGCCTTGTTCCCGATACTCTTTGACGCTGGTGGCACCATGTCTCTTGCTCAACTTTCCCTTGCCGTCCGGCGAGAGAAAGATCGACAAATGCGCGAATTGCGGCGGCTGCCAACCAAACGCCTGATATAGCAAGACATGCACCGGCGTGCTGGCAATCCACTCATCGCCGCGCAAGACATGGCTGATCTTCATCAAGTGATCGTCTACCACATTGGCAAAATGATAAGTCGGAAATCCGTCTGATTTGATTAGAACCAGATCTTCCAGGGTCTCATTCTCGAAAACTAACTCGCCACGAATCAGATCATTGACGACTGTCCTGCCGTTCAGCGGGGTCTTAAAGCGAATCACCCGCCGCAAACCGGCCTGATTCCGTTCAGCGCATTCTTCAGCGGACAACGTCCGGCACAAGCGATCGTAACCCGCTTGGACTTTGGCGTTTTCCTGGCTTTTACGCAACTCCTGAAGCCGTTCCGAAGTGCAGTAACAGTAATAGGCTTTGCCCTCATTCACGAGCTGTTGGGCATACTGGTGATACAGATTCAAACGCTCGGATTGGAAGTAAGGCCCGTAATCGCCACCCACCTCCGGTCCCTCGTCCCACTGCAATCCCAGCCAACGCAAGCTGGCGAGGATATCATCCAGCGAGTCCGGTACAAAGCGGTTGCGATCCGTGTCCTCGATTCGCAATAAAAATTTACCCCCGGTTCGGCGGGCCAACAGCCAGTCATAAATCGCGGTTCTGGCGCCTCCGATATGTAAATACCCGGTGGGACTCGGCGCAAAACGCACCCGCACTTCAGTTTGGTCTTGGTTCATCGGTCGGTCACTCCCAAACATAGCATTAGACTGATTTTAACCTGAAAGAGCCGCATCATTCGCTGATCCGGCTTGAATAATCATGACGAGTCTGCGTTGGCAAACTCAGTCTTTATATCATAGCATATCTGCTTGTGGTAAACAAGCGAAAGAGGCGTCGGGGACGCCTCTTTCGATCCATTATTGTTTTTTCTGGGACTGTTGCCGCTTACTCGTTCCAGATTGCGAGTTGTCGGTCGAAAGATCACTCGCAAACTCCATATTCCCATGCCGACTGCTCTCGGCGTGTTCATGGATGGTAGATATCTCCGAAGCGGTTTCCATCTGTTTGTTGTTACTTTTTTGCTCTTTTTTGGCCAAACCGGACCCTCCTTTCGGTCGAGATAAGCATAGTATCCCTCCGGTGGGCCAGGAATCATGAAATTATTTTCAAATTTCTTAATCCGGTCTGAACCAAATCTTCTCATTATTTCCATCGTTTCTTAACTGGACGACGGAACCGCTGATGGCATATGATGATTATATCACTCTTAATTTAGGGAATATGGCAAAATGCTTTAAAGTTCTGGATAGAGGTGATACGATGGTATGCCCGCTTTGTCGGCGTCAGAAACTGCTACGCGCTGATGGAAAATGGTTCTGTCCTCACTGCTTCCAAGTCTTTCATTCCCTGCCGCTCTATGGAGTCGGCAAATTTATAGCCACGAAGAGACCGGATTGCTGATCCGGTCTCTTCGTTCATAATGCGATTATGCCGTAATCCAGCCGCGGAAGGTCCGTTCCCAGTCGCCGGTGGCAATCCCCTTTTCAGTGATGATCGCCGTTACATATTTGGCCGGCGTGACATCAAAGGCCGGATTAAAGACCGCGACCCCTTCCGGCGCCACCGGAATGCCGCCAAATGAAGTGACCTCGGCGGCCGCCCGCTCTTCAATCGGAATATCCATTCCCGAAGCCAGCTCCAGATCAATCGTTGAAAGCGGCGCCGCCACGTAAAACGGTATACCGTGTTCCTTGGCCAGAATGGCCAAACCATAGGTGCCGATCTTGTTGGCGACATCGCCATTGGCAGTGATCCGGTCAGCGCCGACGATTACGGCCTGAACTTTTCCCAAGCTCATGACCGCGGCAGCCATGTTATCGGTGATCAAAGTCACTGGGATCCCTTCCTGCATCAGTTCCCAGACGGTCAGACGCGCCCCTTGCAGCAACGGGCGGGTTTCGTCGGCAAAAACGCTGATTTGTTTTCCTTGTCGGTGAGCCAGACGGATGGCGGATAGGGCCGTTCCGTAGGCGGCGGTCGCCAAGGCGCCGGCATTGCAATGCGTCAGCACGGTAATCCCATTGCCAAACAAAGTCGCTCCATGCTCCCCAATGGCCCGGCAAACCTGCTCATCCTCGGCTGCGATCCGGCAGGCTTCCGTTTCCAATGCGGCAATTAACGCCGGCGGCTTTTGCCCCTTGAGGCGGTCCAATACTTCCTGCTGGCGCCGTAACGCCCAAAACAGATTGACGGCGGTTGGCCGGGTGGCCGCCAGCTCAGCGATGATCCGCCGGACCTCGGCGTCGCAATCAGCGGCGCTCTCAAACTCTTTGGCTCCCAACACCACCCCGTAAGCGGCGGCGATGCCGATCGCCGGAGCTCCCCTGACTTTGAGCCGTTTTATGGCGTCGGCCACTACCCGGTAGTCCCGGGTAGTAATATAGCGGGTCTCGCCCGGCAGCAAAGTCTGATCAATGAAAGTCAGCTGGCCGTCATGCCATTCAAAAGTCCGCCATTCCATCAATGATCCTCCCCCTTACCGCCCCGGCAGGCGCAAGTACGACCATTCGTAATCTCCTGATAACAACGGATGATCAAATTGACAATCTTCTGTTGATTCTCGTTCATGATCTGAACTACGTCAGCATGAGCCAACGGGCTGGAACTGATTCCCGCTCCCCAGTTGGTGACCATGCTGATTCCGGCGTAACAGATGCCGAGTTCTCTGGCGAGCACCACCTCAGGCACCCCGGTCATCCCCACCACCGAACCGCCCAATTGCCGGTACATGCGAATCTCGGCCGCGGTCTCATAACGGGGGCCTTCGGCGCAGACGTAACAGCCGCCGGAATGAACGGCGATCCCGAGGGAAGCGGCCGCCTGCTCCAGCTGGCGCCGGAGATCGGAACAATACGGTTCCGTCACATCGATGTGCGCCCGGAGCACGTCACCGTTTTCAAAAAAGGTCAACGGCCGTTGCTTGGTGAAATCCAGAAACTGATCCACCAGCACCAACGAGCCCGGCGCGAATTCTTCGCGCAGGCTCCCCACGGCGGTGGTGGCGATAATCCGTTCCACGCCCAGTTCCTTCAATCCCCAAAGATTGGCGCGGTAATTCAACTGATGGGGCAACAGCGAATGGTCCTTGCCATGGCGCGCCAGAAAGGCCACCTTTTTCCCGGCGATCCGTCCCACCATCGGCCGGATCGAACCGTACGGCGTATCCACCGCGACCTCCGCCACGTCGTCGAGCATCGCCGGCTGGTAAACGCCGGAACCGCCGATAACTGCCAATTTGATATCATTCATCCGTTCTTCCTCCCAGACATCGCCAGTTTCTGGCGGAGCTGCTGTTCAATCTTCTCCGGCAAGCGGAGCAATGGCGGAAACGGGACATCGGGAGCAGCCGGGATCGCTACGCCGCCCCCCGCGCCCGACGCGGTCCGTTCCTTGGGGATATATGGCTCCAGTTCCAAAAGGTCATGCAGAACAATCAAGGCCCCTTCCTTATCGGGGATCCGCCCCTTGGCGGTAGTGTCCGGATCCAACTGCGGATTAGGAGGCAGTGGCGAACCGACGCAAGACGGACAGCCGTCCTCGCAAGAACAGGTCTGGATCAGTTCCAACGCCTTATGGAAGAGGTCCTCCACGTTTTCGAATGAGCGGTGCGCAAACCCGATGCCGCCCGGGAACTTGTCATAGACGAAAATCGATGGCGCGCCGTTATTTTTCAGATCGACCACCGAGCCGATATCCCCGGTATCGCACATCACCAGAAAGGGCAGCACTTCGGTAAGCACATTGGCGATACCCAGCAGCGCTTCGACCGGATCCCGTTGAAACTCTTTGACCCGGTGCAAGGTGGACGGCGGCGGCACGACCCACAGCGCATTGGTCTGCATTACCTGCGGCTCCAGATCGATCTTGCCGAAACCGATGCTGTCCCTGGAACCGAACTTAATCTTCCGGAACAGATACGGTTTGATCATCACTTCCACGTCGCCGAACCCGGTGGCGGCCTTGCGCCATTCCCGCTCCAGTTCCTTAGCGGTCGTAGTGATCTGAACCTCGGTAATCGATTGCGTATAATAATCCACATCGATCTTCTCGACATAGGAAACCTTCTGCGGCACGTTCATCTCTTTAACGAAATAGGTCTCCCCATCGTGCAGGTAGATCGCTTCGGTATAAATCTGCTGATAGGCGCTGGCCTCTTCCAACGTGCCGATGACCTTGCCGGGTTGAGTGGAAACATCGACGATACTGAAAGTGTTATCGGAAATATTGCGCAAACTGACATCGGCCGGCGGAAACCCGTTCGACCGCCAATACCACTGCTGATGCAGCTGTTTCAATTCGCCCGCCTCGCCCAAAAGTTCCAGCAAGGCCGGGGCATAGGCGCCAAACGTCTGACAGTCCAGCCCGGTCACCGGCGCTTCCAGGGCGGCGCAACGCAAGTGCCCCATCAGAATATGGGGGTTGTTCGGATCGATCACCGCGGCTTCGGGATTCCGTTCAAAAAAGTATTGGGGATTCTTGACCAGATACTGATCGATCGGATTTTGATGCGGAATATAGATCACCAGCGATTCCTCGTGCGCCCGGCCGACCCGGCCCGCTTGCTGCCAGGTGGAAGCGATGGTCCCCGGGTAGCCGGTGATCAGGCAGGCGTCGAGCTGTCCGATGTCAATTCCCAGTTCCAAAGCATTGGTGCTGGCCACGCCCAGCAGTTCTCCGGAGAAGAGCTGCCGCTCGATCTCGCGGCGTTCTTCCGGCAGATAGCCGCCCCGGTAAGCCCGGATCTTCCCCGCCAGCGACGGACTGTAGCGTTGCAATTGATCCTGGACGTAGCGGTAGAGCAGTTCGGTGACGACCCGGGCTTTGGTAAAGGTAATGGTGGGAATCCGCTCCCGGATTAGCTCCGTCATCAGCCAGGCCGCTTCGGTATTGGCGCTGCGGCGCTCGGTCCGGGTTTCATCCAAATACGGCGGATTCCAAAAGATAAAATGTTTGCTGCCGCGTGGCGCGCCGTCGTTATCCACCAGCTCCATCGGCAGCCCCACCAGTTCCTGGGCGTGTTCCAACGGATTATGGATGGTGGCCGAAGCCGCGATGAAAACCGGCCTGCTGCCGTAATGGCGGCAGATCCGGATCAGCCGCCGCATCACATTGGCGACGTTGGAACCGAACACGCCGCGGTAAGTATGGACCTCGTCAATGACCACGTATTTTAGATTGGCGAAAAATGCGGACCAGGCGGGATGCTTCGGCAGGATTCCCTGGTGCAGCATATCCGGGTTGGTCAGCACGAAATTGCCGCGATCGCGCAGGGTTTTGCGGAGGTTGACCGGCGTGTCGCCGTCATAGGTGCCCATCGCCGGCGGCGGCCCCGGGAGACCTTCGACCAGCCGTTGCAGGCTTTTTAATTGATCCTGGGCCAGCGCTTTGGTGGGATAGAGAAAAAGCGCCCGGCTCTGCGGGTCGGCCAGATAGCTCTCCAGGGCGGGCAGATGATAGCAGAGCGTTTTCCCGCTGGCGGTCCCGGTCACCACTACGGTATGGCGGCCGTTGCGGATGGCGTTGATGGCATCGGCCTGATGGACGTAGAGATCCTGGATCCCCCGTTCCGCCAATAGCCGGTGCACCGGTTCGCTGAGCGGCGGATCGAGCCGGCCCCAGACCGCTTCCTTGGCGGACGACTGTTGCTCGAAGACGATCTGTCCCTGGTAATTCCGGTCGGCGGTGATCTTCGCTAAAAATCGTTGAACGTTCATGGCTAACCTCACTTTTCCGAGGATAAACATTCGACGATCGGGCCGAACCTTCCTGCCTGAGAAGATAACCGCTTTGAAAAAGAACTGCTCCCGCTCGAGTCCCGTTTCTCTCGCGATTCGTTTTCCGGGCCGCTCCGTTTCCGCATTCCCTGCCCTTTAGGGGCGGACCGCAGCTTGGGCTTGCACCGCGGTGATCGCCACCATGTTGACGATATCAGCGCTGTTGCAGCCGCGCGACAGATCGTTCACCGGTTTGGCCAGGCCTTGCAGGATCGGCCCGATCGCCACGGCTTTGGCCAGCCGCTCCACCAACTTATAACCGATGTTGCCGGACTGCAGATCCGGGAAGACGAGCACATTGGCTTTGCCGGCCACCGGACTCCCGGGCGCTTTTTGGCGGCCCACCGCCGGGATCAGCGCCGCGTCGGCCTGAAACTCGCCGTCGATTGCCAAAGCAGGCTCCATTTCCCGGGCGATTTGAACCGCTTCCCTGACCTTGTCGACCGTTTCATGGCTGGCGCTTCCCTTGGTGGAGAAAGAGAGGAAACTGATGACCGGCTCAAAATTGGCCAGGTTCCTGGCGGTATGTCCGGCCTGGATGCCGCTCTCCGCCAGCGTCCGCGCATCCGGATTGACATTCACGGCGCAGTCGGCAAAGACAAACAGCCCGTGCTCCCCGAGGATACAATCCGGCACGAAAATCAGGAAAGCGCCGGAGACCGCCTTATAGCGCCGCTCCGTTTTGATGATCTGCAGCGCCGGCCGGAGCACGTTGCCGGTGGTGTTGATCGATCCGGCCACCATGCCGTCCATGTCCCCGGAGTAAACCATCATGGTGCCGAAATATAAAGGATTGTTCAACGCCTCCCGGGCGCCATCCAACGATAGCCCTTTTTCCTTGCGCAGTTGGTAGAGGGTTTCGACATACTGATCATGCTTGGGATATTCCAGCGGCGAAATTACCTCCACATCGGCGATGCCGACCCCCAATTCAGCGGCCTGGCGGCGAAGTTGCGATTCATCTCCGATCAGCGTGATCTGCGCCAGCCTTTGATCGGTAATTTCCCGCGCCGCCTTGAGCACCCTGCCGTCGCTGCTTTCCGGCAATAAAATGCGTTGCTGGGCCGAGATGGCCTTGGCTTTAATGACATTTAAAAAGTCCATCATCCTCTTCTCCTTTCCGGGTTTTGAAGTCATTCCGAGGGGACCCAATCCAAAACTCGCTATTCTCTTTCAACAGAGTTGCCGGTTTCCCTTCATTAAAAAAGTCTCTGCGCCATCATTCAATTCAATTTAACATTTATTTAATTTTAAATCCATATTTTGAATATAAAAATACAAATATTATATTTTTAATTGGATATTTTGATTTTAAAACCAACAATTTCACTTTTATAACGCAATAATTCGATTTGACTGATGGCAAATATATTTTGGCAGATCGCAAATTCAATTGGACTGATCGAAAATACGATTTGTCAGATGAAAAATTAAATTGTATCGATCGAAATTCCATTTTGTCAGATGAAAAAGTTAATTATCGGGATCGAATATTCGATTATTGGGATCGGAAATTCAATTATCGCGATCGGAATATTATTTATTGCCCATGGAAATTCAATTATCGGATCAATATTTTTATTTATCGCGATCAATATGCTATTTGATGAAGTCCGATTATCTTCTGGGGAAACTGATTCTGCGAAAGGAATGAGGGAAAAGCCGCTGCCAGGATTAAAATAAGCTTCTTACGGTCATAATAATTTTTAAGCGCGCCTTAAAATGTGTGGGCCGCTCGGGCCAAAATGGAGGAGTAACTTGGAAGCATCGACCATAACCAGGGAGCAACTTACCGCCAGGAATCCGGAGGATCCAAAGGGCACAGCGCAATTGGCCAAACTCTTCCCCGATTTCCAGCCGGTGATCGAGGCCCCGGATGATTTTGCCCGGTTCTTGCTCCCGATGCGCCGCAAACAGTGGGACAGCTGGGATGCCTTCTTGCTGCATTATCGCGGCGAGGAACTGACCTTGAGCCGGGGTTTCGAAGAGTTGCAGGTCATCAGCCATCTGCAGGAACATTGGCGCCAGAACGGGGTCATCGCCTATCCCCATCAATTGGAAACCGTCAAGAAAGTCATCTCGCAGATGCGCGGCCGAGCCATCCTCGCCGACGAGGTCGGGCTGGGCAAAACCATCGAAGCGGCGATGATTCTTAAAGAATATATGCTGCGGGGGTTGGTGAAACGCTTTTTAATTTTGACCCCGGCCACGCTCTGCCGGCAATGGGAAACCGAGCTGCGCGAGAAGTTTGAGATCCCCACCCTGATCGCCCGCCGCGAATACGACTGGGCTCATTATGATTATCTGATCGCTTCTATCGATACCGCCAAGAAGGAGATCCACCGCCAGCAGATCCTCGATCTCTACTTTGATCTGGTGATCGTGGACGAGGCTCATAAACTGAAGAGCACCACCACCCAGAACTGGCAGTTTGTAAACAGCATCCAGAAAAAGTACTTTCTCTTGCTGACCGCCACGCCGCTGCAGAACGATCTGAAGGAACTTTTTAACCTGATCTCCTTGCTTCGACCGGGACAGTTGGGCAACTACCGCAGCTTTAAAAGCCGCTATACCCATGACAAGCGGAAACCGAAGAACCCTCAGGAATTGAAGGGACTCTTAAATGAGGTCATGATCCGCAACAAACATGGCTCAAACATGGGATTCACCAAGCGACACGTCCAGGATATCCCGATCACCCTGACCGATCTGGAGCAGCGCCTGTATGACGATGTCAGCGGGTTCATCCGCCAGAGCCTGCGGCTGGACAGCTCCGGCCTGGGCGGCCTGCCGCTGCTCACCTTGCAGCGGGAGATCTGTTCCAGCACCTTCGCGGCGGTGCTGACCCTCTTCAAACTGGCGCAATCGATGAATATCGAAGAAGAACGCCAGGAACAGGCCGCCGCCCTTTTCAAGCTGGCACAACAGATCAAGGACAATTCCAAGATGAGGGTGGTCATCGATCTGGTCAAAAAAACTCCGGAGAAAGTGATCATTTTCACCGAGTTTCTGGCGACCCAGAGTTATATCCGGACCCGTTTGGAACAAGCCGGCGTCTTCAGCCTGGCCTTCGACGGCAGCCTGTCGGCCAGCAAAAAAGAGTTCACCAAGTATGAGTTCAAGGAGTATCCCAAATATCAGGTCCTCGTCTGTACCGAATCGGGCGGCGAGGGGATTAACCTGCAGTTTTGCAATACGATGATCAACTACGATCTGCCCTGGAATCCGATGCGGTTGGAGCAGCGGATCGGCCGGATCCACCGCTTGGGCCAGACGCGCGATGTGTTTATCTATAACCTTTCGACGCGGGGTACCATCGAGGAACACCTGCTGCGGTTGTTGCATGAAAAGGTGCGGATGTTCGAGCTGGTCATCGGCGAGAGCGAGCGGGTCATCAGCAAGCTCACCCAGGGCAAGAGCTTCGAGGCCCGCATCATGGCAGTGGTCACCCAGTCCGGTTCCCAAGAGGAAATGAACCGGGGCTTTGCCCGGCTCGGCCAGGAGATCGAGACTTTGCTGGAAGCGGAGCAGGATGACTTTTCAGAGCTTTTGTAACTTGGCAAAAACGGCAATTCCGGAGCGGCAATTCCGAAAATTTTAAAATTGGATGAGGTTTTTATGCCCGATAGCCAGCGCGTGTTCAGTTTTATCGTCGATACCTTGAAGATTTCCGGTGCTCCATATCACGTCATCGAAGCCGAGTTGATCATGGCCCAATGCCAGACGGAGGTCCCCCCTTCTTTCTTCCGGCCGGCCCGGACCGAAACTTTAAATCTGCAGATGGTCTGCGAGCCGAACCTGCTGGCCAAATACCCGGGGTCGGAACTGGTGAACCAAGGCAGTTTCCGGCTGCAATGGTTTGTCGACGGCATCCGGCAACGCGGCCTAATCTCCCGCGGCACCTGCTCCTACGACCTCGACCCCCGCCGCACCCAGCGGGAGATCGCCGCATTGCTGGAAGAAAAACCGGGCTTCTTTTTCGAACAACCGTTCCTGCTCTACCAGCCCCATCTGTTGGTCAATTTTAAAGCCAGCTTCGAGACGGATGAAAAATTTGATGAACTCTATTCCCTGGGGATCAATCTGACCACCGGCGAGATCGCCACCGATCTCCTGGCCGAATTGGCGAAACGCAAGATCACGCCCAATCCGCCCAAAAAAAACTTGGAGAAAAGAAAGATCCCCTATCGCGAAGGATTTACGGCCTTGTTCAATCATCTCCAATGGCTTTTGGAGAAGCATGACCGGAAGTGGGTCGAAGTCGCCCAGGTGCGCTGGGAGGAAGAGGTCAAATATCTGGAGAGTTACTATCAGGAAGAACACGCGACCTCGGATGAGGATCCCGGGTTTTACCGCCGGGTGGCCGAGATCTACCGCAAATTCCGGCCGGTGGTCCGGATCAGCATTATCAATACCGCCGTGATTAATCTGCCTTTGATCGTGTATACCATCGAATCGTTTCAGGACCCATCGCTGGGGCCGCTGCTCTATGATCCGGTGCGGCGGCGGGTCAAGCGGCTCCACAAAGAGCCGGAGCCGAATCCAAATTTAAATCCTGGCGTTCATTAACCGCCCAATTCCCCGTAATGATACAAGATGGCTGCGGTTACCGCCAGGCCGGCCGTTTCGGTCCGCAAGATCCGCGGGCCCAGCGTGACCGGAATCGCGCCCGCCTCTTGCGCCTGTTCCACCTCGGCCAAGGAAAAGCCGCCTTCGGGTCCGATAAGGACCGTGATATGCTCCGGAGTTTCAGCGGGTTGGTTCAGCGCCTCGCGCAATGACCGCGTTCTCTCCCCTTCCCAAGGGATAAGGACCAGGCCGGGACGGAACGGACGTGCCAACAGTTCCCGCCATTCCCGGACCGGCTCGAGCTCGGGAAGGATCTGCCGCCCGGATTGTTCCGCGGCTTCCCGGATGATCTTGCTCCACCGTTCATGCTTCTTGGCGCGGGTCGCTGGGTCCAGCCGCACGGTGCTCCGCTCGGTCAGCACCGGTTGGAAACCGGCCACGCCCAACTCGGTATTTTTCTGCAGGATCCATTCGATTTTTTCGCCTTTGGGCATGCCCTGAACGAGGTGAATCCGGACGGAAGCTTCCGCCTGGCGGCCGATGGCTTCGAGCAGTTCGACCTGAACCGCGTCGTTCTGCAACGCGGTGATTACAGCCCGGTACTCTTCGCCCTTGCCATTGAGCACGATCAGTTCATCGCCCACCTTGTTCCGCAGAACCTTGGACAGATGATGCGCGTCCGCGCCTTTTAATACCACGTGTTTTCCGGCGATCTGATCCGCCGGAATAAAAAATCGGGTCATCGCAACCGTCCTATCGTGCCTTACTGATCCTTTTTTGCGGCGATCACCGCTACCCAGCCATCCTCGGGCACACTCTTTTCGATGGCAAAACCGTGGGCTTCGAGAGCGGCTTGGACTTCGGGATAGCGTTCCCCGATAATCCCCGAGGCCAGAAAACGGCCGCCAGGCGCCAAGACTCCCGGAACATCGGGAATAATCGTCAAAATAGCGTTGGCGATAATATTGGCAACCACCAGATCAAACTTTTTCGTTAAACCAAGTTCCAGCAGGTTCCCCTCGCGGCAGACGATCCGGTCGGCCACGCCGTTGCGCCCGGCGTTTTCGGCCGCGATGCGCACCGCCAAGGGGTCGATATCCGAAGCCAGCACCGCGGCGGCTCCCAGTTTGGCGGCGCTGACCGCCAGGATCCCCGAGCCGGTCCCGACATCCAGCACCTGCAGCGGGGAGCGCACCAATTCCTGCAACAACATCAGGCAAAGGCGGGTCGTAGGATGGGTTCCGGTCCCGAAGGCCATACCCGGGTCGAGCTCCACCACCAACTCGTCCTCTTGCGGAGTATAACTTTCCCAGCTCGGCTTAATTACGATCTGACCGATATGTTCCGGCTTGAAATAGCTTTTCCACGCCTCGGCCCAATCTTCCTCACGGATCTGCCGCAATTCGAATTCGGGACGGGTCCCGAGCAATGGCTGGAGTTTGCTCGTCAACCGTTGCAGCCGCTCCCCCAGCCGGTCATCCACCGGGAAGTAAGCCCGAATCCCGAACGCCTCCGGCAATTGCGCATGGAATTCTTCGCCGAGGCACTCATCATCAGTCAAAGTAACTTGTTCCAGAATGGCCGGATCGTCATAGACAACCCCGCCGGCGCCTTCCTCTTGAAAATAATCGGCGATCAATTCGGCCGCAGCGGCCGGCGCCGTCGCCAATTTCACTTCGCACCAGTATGTATCGGCCATCGGCTTCTCCTTTAACTCAATTCGGCTTTGCTTCGCGTTTCAAAGGGACAAAAGAATACAGAAGACCGGACGGGCCTTCTGTCTTTATGATGTGAGCAAGATTTTATTTAAAGGCTTCTTTGACCTTATCCATGAACCCTTTTTCCTCGGCGGACGGCTTTTCGCCAAAGGAAATGGCCAGCTTCCTCAACAACTCCCGTTGTTCGGAGTTGAGCTTGGTCGGAATCGCCAATTTAATCCGGACGAAATGATCGCCCCGGCCATGGCCGCGCAAATGAGTGACTCCATGACCGCGCATGCGGAACTGAGTGCCATGTTGCGTTCCTTCGGGGATCTTCAACTCGACCTTGCCATCCAAAGTATCGACCAGAATGGTCGTTCCCAACGCCGCCTGAGTCACGCTCAAGGAGATCTCGCTAATCACATCGTCGCCCTGGCGCTCAAAACGCGAGTGGGCTTTCACATAGATGTAAACATATAAATCGCCCGGTGAGCCGCCCCGCAGGCCGGCTTCCCCCTCGCTGGAAACCCGCAGCCGCGAGCCGCTCTCGACGCCGGCCGGAATCTTAATCTCGATCTTGCGGTTGCGCCGGACCCGGCCACTGCCGTTACATTCGCTACAAGG
Source organism: Bacillota bacterium (assembly GCA_023400055.1). Classification (GTDB taxonomy): domain Bacteria; phylum Bacillota; class UBA4882; order UBA8346; family UBA8346; genus Hydrogenispora. The sequence continues at coordinate 91,496 of JAEXFN010000021.1, read as the reverse complement.
AGTTTCAATGGTTTTTCCCGCGCCGCGGCAATATTCGCAGGTACGTACATTGACAAACCTGCCAAAGGCCGTACTTTGCGTGACTTGAACCTGGCCGGTCCCCCCACAATGGGGACAGGTCTTAATCGGAGTACCGGGTTTGGCGCCGTTGCCACTACAAGTCGGGCAAACCTCGGTCCGCGGGATCTCGACGGTAGTCTCTTTCCCAAACGCCGCTTCTTCAAAGGAGATCTCCATATCATAACGGAGGTCGTTGCCGCGTTGCGGGCCGGTTCGCCGTTGCTGACCGCGACCGCCGCCAGCGCCGCCGAAGAACATGTCAAAGATATCGCCAAATCCTTCAAAGCCGAAATCCGAGAAGTCGCCACCCATTCCGGCGCCAAAATTAGGATCGGTTCCGGCATGACCATATTGATCGTAAGCGGCCCGTTTTTGCGGATCACTCAAGATGCTGTAGGCCTCATTAATCTCTTTAAATTTGGCTTCGGCTTCCTTTGGATTTTCCTTATTAACGTCAGGGTGGTATTGCCGCGCCAGTTTCCGATAGGCTTTTTTAAGCTCTTCGTCGCTGGCGGTCCTCACTACCCCGAGCACTTCATAATAATCTCGCTTTGCCATCGCAATTTCCTTTACAGTTTAATTCCTGAAATTATCAATTTCTCATGTGAACGAAAGATTTACCCATTCCGTCGGTTCAATTTATTTTTTAAATGTAAGTTAAAGTGGCTCTTTCTAAAGCCTTGTGGTTGGAAATTATGGGAGCCCTTCAATTTAACTTATATAGTTTATCATCATTCCGTGGATAAAGATATTGCTAATTAATAACAACGAACAATTGACAATCGAGCTAAAGCCGGAAGCGTGGCCGTCAATTGTCAATTGTCGTTGATCGATTCAGTTAAAAGATCTTATTCGTGAAGATCGGATAGGTTACTTATCGTCTTGCACTTTATAGTCGGCATCGACGGTCGGACCTTCAGCTTGAGGTCCGTAATTGGGTTGATCTTGCTGCGGACCTTGAGCGCCCGGTCCACCGGCCTGAGCTTGGCTGGCATTCTGATAAATGGTGGCCGAAAGTTCATGCAAAGCTTTTTGCAGCACTTCTTGCTTTTCTTTGATCGCCGTGATATTTTTGGCGGCGATCTCTTTCTGCAGTTCTTCTTTCAGTTGATTGATCTTGTCGACTTGGGCTTTATCGGCCTTGTCGCCGATGTCTTTGATGGTCTTTTCGGTGGAATAGACCAGGCTGTCAGCCTCGTTGATGGCCTCCACCTCTTCACGGCGGCGTTTGTCTTCATCGGCGTGGGACTCGGCGTCTTTCATCATCCGCTGAATCTGATCTTCTTTCAAGCCGCTCGAAGAGGTAATGGTAATCTTCTGTTCCTTGCCGGTACCTTTATCCTTGGCCGAAACATGGACGATACCATTGGCGTCGATATCGAAAGTCACTTCAATTTGCGGAATGCCGCGTGGCGCCGGTGGAATCCCATCCAACCGGAACTGTCCCAGCGTGATGTTATCGGCCGCCATCGGCCGCTCGCCTTGTAAAACGTGGATGTCCACCGCGGTTTGGCTGTCGGCCGCCGTCGAAAAAATCTGACTCTTGGAGGTAGGGATCGTGGTATTGCGATCGATGATCCGCGTAAACACGCCGCCCAATGTCTCCAGTCCCAATGAAAGCGGGGTTACATCGAGCAAAACGATGTCTTTTACTTCGCCGGTCAACACGCCGCCCTGGATCGCCGCTCCGATGGCCACGACCTCATCGGGGTTGACGCCCTTGAAAGGCTCTTTGCCGATGAGTTTCTTCACCAGGTCTTGAACGGCCGGGATCCGGGTCGAACCACCGACCAAAATGACCTTATCGATATCCTTCGGTTCCAGGCCGGCATCGGCCAAGGCCCGTTTGGTCGGCCCCACCGTGGCGTCGATCAAATCGGCGCATAACTCTTCAAACTTGGCCCGCGTCAAGGTCATATCCAAATGGCGCGGTTCACCGTTAACAGCCGTAATAAACGGCAGGTTGATGTTGGTCGAGGCCAGACCCGACAACTCGATCTTGGCTTTTTCGGCGGCTTCTTTCAAACGTTGCATCGCCATCCGGTCATTGCGGAGATCCACGCCTTGATCGCGCTTGAAATTTTCCGCCATCCAGTTGACAACCCGCTCGTCAAAGTCATCGCCGCCCAAACGGTTATTGCCGCTGGTCGCTTTGACTTCGAAAACGCCATCCCCCAATTCCAGGATCGACACGTCAAAGGTTCCGCCGCCCAAATCGTATACCAGAATGGTATGGTCTTCACCTTTATCCAAACCATAAGCCAACGCGGCCGCGGTCGGTTCGTTGATAATCCGCAGGACCTCGAGTCCGGCGATCCGACCAGCGTCTTTGGTGGCCTGACGTTGGGAATCGGAAAAATAGGCCGGCACGGTAATAACGGCCTTTTCAATCTTTTCGCCCAAATACGCTTCGGCGTCGGTCTTCAATTTTTGCAGAACCATCGCCGAGATCTCTTGCGGTGTATATTGTTTGTCATCGATGCTCACTTTGTAGTCGGTACCCATCCGCCGTTTGATGGAGACCACCGTACGATCGGGATTGGCTACCGCCTGGCGCTTGGCCACTTGTCCGACCATCCGCTCGCCAGTTTTCGAAAACCCTACGACGGACGGTGTGGTACGGCCGCCTTCGGCATTGGCGATAACCACCGCTTCTCCGCCTTCCATTGCTGCCATACATGAGTTGGTTGTGCCTAAATCAATTCCGATAACTTTAGCCATTGTATGAGCCCCCTATTCATGATACTTTTCAAAAATGTATTGTTGAAGGTTAAAAACTACTCCCCTTGCCTAGCTTTTAGCCCAGTAAGTAAATCCTTAGCAGGCGGGTACGGCCACCTTCACCAATGCCGGCCGTAACAGCTTGCCGCGAAATTTGTAGCCGCGCTGGAGTTCCTGTACGACGGTGGGCGCTGTAACCGCTTCGCTCTCTTCCTGCATGACCGCTTCATGCACTTGCGGATCAAACTCTTGTTCCATTGCAACTACGGCTTCCAGACCTTCCGCCGCCAAAATATTCTGAAACTGTTTCAGGGTGAGTTCCACGCCCTCCCGCCAACTGGAATTGTCTGGTTGCTCTTTAAAACTGAGGACGGCCCGTTCCAGATTATCCAGGGTCGGCAGAATTTTTTTCACCAAATCTTCCCCGGCGCTGAGAGTAAGCTGTTCGATCTCCGCGCGGGTGCGCCGCCTAAAATTATCAAAATCCGCCTGACTCCGTAACAAGCGATTATAGTATTCGTCTTTAGCCTGATTGGTGCTTTGAAGTTCTTGCTCCATCTGGGCGAGGCGCTCTTCCAAGGATAAGCCGGAATTTTCAGCCGCATTGATTTGCGCGTCCGCTTTTCCGGAAGGAGCCGTTTCATTGGAGTTAACGTCCGCCGCAATATTTTGTTCCTTTTCCACCATTATTGCCTCCATCATCTCTCTCAATAGAATAAATTTTTTTATGATTCCAAGCCAAGCCGCGCGAGGCGCTTTCAATGGATTGCGCCGTGCGGTTCGGATTCCGGCTTCTTTTTAATCACGGTATTGATTCTGAGAATGGCTTCAGCCACTTCGCCCGCTGATTTCAACGCATAGTATTTTACTAAGTACGGGTCATAAACGCCGTTTTCAGCCAGATCCGTCACCATACCGGTTTCACAGTCGATCCCGTAACAACCGGATTGCCGTTCGGCCTGAACCGAACTGACCTCCGCCAACTTTTCCAACCCGTTATAACCGGCATTGGCACAAATCTGAGTCAACGGTCTTTTCAAAGCTTCGATAACGCATTGAAAACCGTAGCCCGCCATTCCCTGAAGCGGTTCACGCTCTAACAGCCGGGCCACCGCCAATTCGGCACTGCCACCGCCCGGGACCACTCCGCCATTCCAAGCCGCTTGCACCGCGGCCGCGGTATCTTTGGCGATCCGTTCCCGTTCATCGAGGACTTCCTTGGTGAAAGCCCCGACCAGAATCGTTACAAATTTCTGATCCGGCCTTCCCAGTACCCGAATCTGTTTGAAGCGTTCATCGACATTGATCTCCGCCGCCTGCCCGGCAAGTTTGAGCAGTTCGTCGGGGGGTTTGGATAAGCTGGTTCGCTTCAGCGGCCGGGCCCCGGTCAGCTCCGCCAGGCGGCGCCATTCGTACGCCGCGACCCGGGATACCCCCAAAATGCCCAGATCGGTCAGCAAATCTTCGGCTTCATCCGATATGACGCGATCCGCGAAAATAGCTTTGATGCCCAGTCCGGCTATTTTTTGCAGATTTTCCCGCAGCGCCTGTTGGTTATGTAGTTGCTGCTGAAAACCGGCGTCGGTTCGTAAGGCCTCCGGATCGACTTTCTGGGCTTCCAAGGCATCATCGAGGATGAGCATCGGCGCCTCACGCAGCCGCCGGGGCATCTCCCGATTGAGCGGCTCCCGGTCGATGACCGTACCCTGAATCAATAGGGGCTCGGAGCCTTCCAGCGCCAGGACCTGATCGGCCAGCCTAAACCCGGGTTCGCGTAATTTTTCCCCGCCCACCAAGCGGGCGGCCTCAACAATCAAACGAGCCAGTTCTCGATGACCCCGGCCCGCGATCCAGGCAATATTCTCCAACACCGGATGATTGATATCATGGACAGGCCGAGCCATTTGGTTCAATCGTTGCAAAGCTTCAGCGATGCCGGTTTGAATTCCTTCGATCACCTTGATGACCGGGACGCCCCGGAGCACTTGGTTCGCTCCCTCGTTCACGAGGGCTCCTACCATGACGGCGGTGGTCGTGGTCCCGTCGCCCACTTCTTCCTCTTGGTAGGCTGCGGCGTTAATTAACAGCCGGGCCGCCGGGTGGTTGACATCCATCGTTTTTAAGATGGTCGCGCCATCGTTGGTGACCAAAGCGCCGCCGTCCTGATCCACCAGCATGCAATCCAGGCCCTTGGGACCCAAAGTGCCTTCCACCGCTTCGGTTACCGCCCGGATCGCGCCGGCATTGCTGATGAGCGCAGCCATTTGTTGATCCACTTCCGAACGGTCCGCTATATCCTTAATAGGCATCCACCCACCTCACAGGAGTTGGAAAACCGGGTGCGAAATCAGATTTTCGATACCTTGGCGTCATAGAGCGCCTACTGGCCTCTATTTACTGTTCTTGCTAAATATCTGCGTCAACAATTCGCTGAGAATATTGGCGGTATACTCCACCACCGGCATCACTTTGCCGTAATCCATCCGCGTCGGCCCCAGTACCCCAATGACTCCCACCGGCCGGCCGGCGATCTCGTACCCCGCCGTGATCACGCTGCAATCCTGGATTACCGAATCTTCGTTTTCATGGCCGATCTTCACCTGGGTCCCTTTGGGCGGCACGCCGCGGGTCAATAACGCGTAAAGGCGCTCTTCCTCGTCAAGCAATTGCGAGAACGACTTAAAACGTTCCAGATCGGCGAACTCCGGTTGTTCCAGGATCTTGGAAGTGCCGCCCACGATAACCCGTTCCTTAAGCTGCCGCGAAGCGGAACGGACCAGAATCTTGACGGCTTCCGCAAAAAACTCGTTTTTGTATACCATCTCGGAACGGATATCCGTCAACAAAGAGGGTTGAAACTCTTTCAGACAGATGCCGCGGAGTTTGGAATTGAAAAAATTCGAGATCTGCTCCAGTTCCGAATCGGAGATGCCCGAGCCCGTCTCGATCACATTATTTTCAATGTAGCCGGTATCGGTAACGATCAACACCAAAATGGTGGTCTCGGATAACCGGATCAACTGGATATGCCGAAAAAACGCCGAATCCAACTGCGGGCTCAAAACCAACGAAGGATATTTGGTGAATTGGCCCAGGATTCGCGAGGTCCGGCGAATGACCTGATCGATCTCGCGATGATGCTCTTCGAGTTCGAGATAGATCTGCTCTACCTCTTCGTCGAGCAGCCTTTTATGCGACATCAGCGCATCGACATAATATCTGTAGCCGAGCTCGGAAGGAACCCGGCCGGCCGAGGTGTGCGGCTGTTCTAAATAACCGCTCTCCTCGAGATCGGCCATCTCATTGCGGATGGTGGCCGGAGACAGACCGAGATTATAGCGGCGCGCAATCGTACGCGAACCGACCGGTTCGGCCGAGGCGATGTAGTCATCGGTGATGACCTTGAGAATTCTTTTTTTTCGTTCATCCATTTCGGAGGCCATATACAAGCACCTCTTTTGTTTTTTGTTAGCACTCTAACGAGGCGAGTGCTAAGCTAATTAAAAAATATCACTGCCGCACTGGTTTGTCAAGGGGTTTAAACGCCAAATTTTGGCGTAAAACAAAGGTTTTCTCTTATCAATCTTAACCATTGTAGCGCTGGTTATTCGTAGAAACTTCGGTAAAAACGAGGAAGTTAGCCTATCACGAATGCTGGGCGACGAACCAGTCGATCATCCGCCGGGCGATGCTGATCCGCTCGGGGATTCTCGGGAGGGTGGCGGCTAAAAACCAGTCCGCGGTGAGGATCTCCTGATTATCCACCCGAATCTCCCCCGCGGCATACCGCGCAATGAAGCCAATCATTAAAGAATCGGGAAACGGCCAGGGCTGACTACCGAAATATTGCAGGTCTTTGACGGCGATTCCCACCTCTTCCTTGACCTCGCGGCGCACACAGTCTTCCAGCGTCTCGCCGGGTTCGACAAATCCCGCCAGCACGCTACGGAAATCGTCCGGGAAACGGGCGGCCCGCGCCAGCAAAATCCGGTCTTCTTTCAGGACTGCCACAATGATCGCCGGGGATAACCGGGGGTATACCGGATTGTCGCATTGCGGACACTTTTTCCCCCGTTCTTGCGCCATCCATTGCAAGGGAGCGCCGCAATGCCCGCAGTAACGGCTGTTTTCGTCCCAATGCAGCAAATGAGCGGCCCGGCCGATGATCCAGAACAATTCGTCCTCCATTGCGCCGTGAACCTGGCGCAGGCCGAACAGGGTCATTTCGGACGGAATATCCGCTGCGTCGGCCAGCTCGGCCATAAAACAGGGTACTGCGTCGTAAGTGCCCAGAAACTGGCGGGTATCCGCTTTAATCGCCGGCAAAGCCGCCGGACCTTGAAACACTGGGACTCTGACCGACCCATCCGCGAGGTTCTGCAATAAAACCTGGTTATTCCGGAATAAAAACCAATAACCGGCCTGGGCCGGCCCGGTGAATTCATAAGCTGATTCGAACCGCATCATGAAGCCTTCTTCCGTCTAAACGTGACTGGCACCCGGCTCGCACCTTTGCGACGCCGGCCGCCGTGGCCGAACCCGGGTCCCGATCTCCTTCATTTTAAGTTCTGGATGCGGTCCGATATTCCTGCTCTGTAACTTAACCGTAACCAGTAAACAGTGCAGCAGCGCCGGAAACCGCTGCCGCCCAAGGGAATGGGCAGCGGCTCACAGATAGCGCAGAATATCGGCCAAAACCTGGTTGCTGACCAGCACTCCCGCATCGGTCAGCGCTAAGCGGTTCTGGTCGCAAACCAGCAGTCCCGCCTCGGCCAGCCGTTCGATCGCCGCGCCGGCCTTGGCCAGCAGATCCTGATGAAAAAAGGCGTTGAACGCTTGCAAATCCAGACCGGCGCGAAGCCGCAGGCCCAACATCACCGCTTCAGTTTGGCGTTGGGCATCATCCAGAATCTCGCGCTCGCCGATGACTGACGAGCCCGCCTCGAGCAGTGCGATATAACGCTCCGGTTCTTTGACGTTGGTCCAGCGCTCGCCGTAACAGGTCGAACTGGCGCCGGCACCGAAGCCCAGATAATCCCGGCCGGTCCAATAGCCGAAGTTGTGGCGGCTGAAAAACCCGGGCCGGGCATAATTGGCGACCTCGTAATGGTCAAAGCCGTGCTGACGCAATGAATTCATCGCTTCCAGCAGCATCCGCGCCACGTCGTCGTCCGCCGGGAGCTGCAGTTTACCGCGGCGCACCAGCGCTTCCAGCGGCGTACCCTCTTCCAGTTGCAACGCATAGACCGAAAGATGTTCCGGCTGCAACGCGATGACCCGCCGCAGGGATTCCGCCCAGTCGTCCAAGGTCTGCTCAGGCAGCCCGGCGATTAAATCGACGCCGACGTTGGCGAAGCCACACTCCCGGCTCAATTCATAGACCTCCAGGAACTGTTCCCAGGTATGGATCCGGCCGATGGCGGCCAAAATCCGGTTTTGGACCGCCTGCAGCCCGATGCTCAGCCGGTTGAAGCCGGCGTTGCGGAGCAGGATTAGATCCTCGATTCCGACCGTTCCCGGATTGACTTCGACGGTTATCTCGGCATCGGCGGCTGCCGCGAAATGCTGTTTCAGATAAGCCAGGATCGCCGCCAGGCGTTCCGCCGGGAAGACGCTGGGCGTGCCTCCTCCGAAGTAAATCGAGCGAATCAGGCGGGATTGCGGAACGAAGCGCGTCATTTCCTTGAGCAGCGCCTGGTGATAGGCGGGCATGAGCTCGCTCCGATCGGCATAAGAATTGAAATCACAGTAAAGACATTTGCGTTGGCAAAACGGAAAATGGACATACAATGAAAGTTCTTTTTCCATATTCATTCACCCGTGAATCGCAGATTTTTGGAACGGTTCGCGAATTAAAATCCCTGATAACAGTGATAACCGCCCGGAATCCAATCCGGTTCGGATCCGGCGGCAATCCCCGCCGGCTTGCCCGGGCAAAGTGATAAAGTCCAGGCGCCGGCCCGATCCCGGGACAGAAAAATAATCATCCATTTGAATTTTCGACAGATTTACGGTATTGTATTAGTAGGAAACTACTTTGTGGTCAGGGAGGAAATAATGGCCTTCAGTCTGGGTTCGCGTTTGACTTCCAACCTACCCCTCGCCGAATACCTGGCGGAGGTCGCTTCCTGTTTCCGATGGGTCGAAATCCCGACCGACCCCCGTTTTTTATCGCCCCATTTTCCTTTAAATAAGGGTTCCAAGATAACGCTGCGGGCCTACCGCCTCCAGTATCATTTTCAATACTCGATCCATGCCCCTTTCGTCAATATCGGTGCGCCCGAATCCGAGGAAAGGTTACTGGCGATTCATAAGTTTCTGAGCGCGATACAGATCGCCGCCGATCTCGAGGCGCCGTTCCTTACCTTCCATCCGGCCAATTTCCGCCCCGAAACCGGCGCCACTTATGAGGAGATCTGCCGCCAGGAAGCGGACAGCATCGCTCTGCTGCTGCAGAAGGCCCGCGTGCTGGGCGTGAGTTTATTCATGGAAAACATGCCCGCCGCGCCCGAATTTCACCCGGACGCCGCCAACGGAACGCGGCTCCGCCAATTGCTGCGGCTCTTTCCCGAACCGGAATTCGGGGTGACCATCGATATCGGCCACGCGCTGCAGGCTCGGGCGGATTTCGATGTTTTGCTGGGCCTGGAGCGGATCCGCCATTTTCACTTCCACGAAAACGACCGGCTGACCGACAAGCACCTGCGCATCATCGGCCATCTGGACTGGTGGCAAGGATTGCTGAAACAATTAAACGAAAGATTCCCACAAACGGTGGGAATCCTGGAAATGAACCATCTGGTCGATCAATTGGAGAGTTTTGAACGATTAAAGCCTTTCCTCGCCCGAGATTAACGCCATCGCCTTGAAATGCCGCAACCAGCGAACCGCGAATATCCTTCAGCGACCTCACGGCTCCCTCGGGATTCCCGAAGATCCATATCGAATCCTTTCGAGATGTTTTCAAAGCCATAATTATTATAGAAGATAGTCATTTGCTTACTCAGCAAGCTCTCTCAGTGACTCAGCAAGCTCTTTCAGTCACTCAACAAGCTTGCTCAGTCACTCAACAAGCTCGCTCAGTCACTCAGCAAGCTCTTTCAGTCACTCAACAAGCTCTTTCAGTCACTCAACAAGCTCTCTCAGTCGCTCAACAAGCTCTCTCAGTCGCTCAGCAAGCTCTCTCAGTCGCTCAGCAAGCTCTTTCAGTCGCTCAGCAAGCTCTCTCAGTCACTCAACAAGCTCTTTCAGTCGCTCAACAAGCTCTTTCAGTCGCTCAACAAGCTCTCTCAGTCACTCAGCAAGCTCTTTCAGTCACTCAGCAAGCTCTCTCAGTCACTCAACAAGCTCTTTTTGTAAATTTCCATCCGCTTTTACCCGGCGGCAAACGAGCCGCGTCTCATCCTCCTTCTCTTCTTCGTCTCCCGCAGCGGGGTCCAAATTTTTCGGCCGGTTCGTGGTTATACTACAGTTCTGGCGGGGCAATCCCATCAAGATTCGGGAAAAAGCGCGCTACTTCAAAAACCCCGCCCAGCTTCGATTCGATTGTTTCGCGATTGAAATCGCTAGCCATCATTATGGAATTCCCCAATCAGAAGGAGGTTCCTCATGAAAGTCTTATGTGCTTCACAGATGGGGTCGAGCACCGCCCTGGGCCAACCGATGCGGGCGATCGCCATCGCCAAAGCCTTGCAACGCCGCGGCAACCGAGTGAAATTCCTGGCCAGCGGGAAACTGGCCGCGGTCGTCCGCAATCACGGTTTGGAAGTCATTCCCCTGCCGGAACTGCCGGAGATCGATTTCCAATTTGGCGGCGGCCCGGACCGGGACGAGCGGCGCCAGGAAGAACGGCTGGCCCAATTCAAACAAAGCATCGCCGCGACGACGGAAGCGGAGCAAGCGGCCCTCGCGGTGGAAAGGCCGGACGTGCTGCTCTGCGGATCGCCGCTGAGCATCCATACGGCCAAAAAGGCGGGGATCCCTTGCGTGCTGGCCATCCTGCAGCCGCACGGCCAAAAGACCCTGCGCTTCTTCAAGGAGAAAATGGCCGCGGGCCAATCCCAAACCGGGCGCTACCTTTCCGACCTGATGCGGGCGCTGGATCCGAAACTGGCCGACGCCGGGCCCGCCGGGCTCCAGACGCTGCTCGGCGAGGGCCTGGACCTGATCTTCATCGAGGGGATGCCGGAGATCGGCGGCGCTATCGATCTGGGGGCCACGGAAGCGGAATGGTTCGCCAAGATGAAAGATAAAGTCCGCTTCACCGGGCCGTTGCTGGCGGAGGATCCCCGCGACCTGCCCGAACAGGCGGAGTTGAAACAGCGCCATGGCGGGGACCCGGCCAAGCCGCTGGTCTATGTGACCATCGGCGGCGGGACTTCGCTGATCGGCGAGGAATTTCTCCATCTGGTGCTAGAGACCTTCCGGCGCCTGCCCGAGATCAATGGGGTGATCGCCACCGGCCTGGCCCTGCCCCCGGAGGAACTGGCCAAGTACCGTCCGCCGGCCAACCTGAGCATCCGAGGCTTCGTGCCGGGGACCGAGCTGATCAAGGCCAGCGATCTGACGGTGTTCCATGGCGGCTCCTCCACGCTGATGACCTGCATCGCCTGCGGCCGGCCGGCCCTGATCATCCCGTCCATGGCCGAACAGGAGGATAACGGAATGGTCCTTGCCCAGCACGGCGCGGGGATCGTGCTGGATAAAAAAGAGCTGACCCAGGAGATTCTGGAGGAGGCGATCCGCAAGGTGCTTGGGGAGCCCGGCTATCGGGAGAAGGCCTTGCAACTGAAGGCGCTGGGCGAAAAGTACGGCGGCCCCGATCGGGCGGCGGCGCTGGTCGAGGAACTGGTCCGGGAGAGGGGGCTGGTCCATGCAGGCCCTGATTTTAGCGGCCGGTAAAGGCACCCGGCTCCATCCGATCACCAACTATGTCCCCAAACCGATGCTGCCCTTGCACGGCAAACCGTTGATGGAGTGGGCGATGTTGCCGCTGGTCGCCGCCGGCGTGCGCGACTTGGTGGTGGCGGTCAGTTATTTCGCCGACCAGATCCAAAACTATTTCGGCAACGGCGAAAAATGGGGCATCCGGATCCGCTACAGCTATGGCAGCGCCCCGGCGGGCAAGGCCGGGGAGATCCGGCGGGCCGCCCCGTTATTGCGGGATGCCGGCCAACCGTTTTTGATCATCCCCGGCGACACCGTCTGCCATCTGGATTACGGCGCGCTGATCGACTTTCACCGCGGCCACGGCGGGCCGGCCACGGTCGCTTTCTCCACCCACTACCGCTTGGAAGTGGGGCTGGCCGATATTGACGCGCAGCAACGGGTCAGGAAATTCTATGAGAAAGCCGACCTCCAGCGGCCGGTCAGCACCGGCGCTTATATCCTGGACGGCCGCATCTTTCCCTACATCGAAAAATTCGCGGGCCAGGCGGAGATCGATCTGCCCGGCGAGGTCTTCCCGTTGTTATTGGCGGAGAACGTGCCCATCTACGGCTATGTCAGCGACTACCCATGGTGGGATGTGGGCCGGATCAGCGATTACGAGGATTTGGCGGAATTGCCTCCGGCGGAGGCGGCCCGGATCTTCCGTTGGGATTTCCAGTACGCCACGCCGTAAAGCGGTGGATCTTGGCGCGGCCGCGTCACGGTCAGGGAGAAGGCCAAGACCCTTATACGTCTTGGCCTTCTTATTGGCGATCCGAAGGTCTCGGTCCGTCCGGCGTTTGGGAGAAGTCGAACTGGACGTTGCCGGTCGCGGCGTCCGATGCCCCATCGGACCGCACCTCCTGTACGACCAGGTGATTTTCAAACAACAGTTGATCCAATAGCTTTTGGAGATAGGGCCGATAATGGGCAGCGATCATATCCCGGACCTCGGGACGGGTCGGGAACGCGTCGGTTTCCGAAAACGAAGCCTTAATCGAGCCGATGGTGTTTCCGGCGATCACCGCCATCAAGGGATGCTGGTGAGTTTTGGCATAGCCGAAGATGAATCCGCCGGCCGCCGAGTCGCCGCAACCGGTGGTGTCGATTACCTCATCGAGCTGGATCACGGGCACATTGGCCCAGAGGATCCGCTCATTCCTCCGCCAGGCGACCAGGGAGGAGCGATCGCCGAAGGTTATCCAACAAGCGGACAATCCTCGCCGGATCATCGCCACCGCGTACGCCACGTAATCGCCGTTGGCCGCGAAGCAGCGCCCGGAAGCCCACGGCGCTTCCTTGTCGTTCATCTTCAGGATATCGATGCTTGCGAGCCACGCTTCGGAATGCTCCCATTGTTTGCGATAGCGCTGCCCGTCTTCCCGCAGCCCGGTGACCAGCCCGTGCAGATCCAGGAAGATTACCGCGTCCGATTGCCGGCGCAACTCGCGGACCCATTCCAGCCCGATGTCGGTCTCATTGAGGGGCATCAGCAAAATATAATCGCAATCCGCGATCGCTGGGATCTCCGTGCTGGTGACCGGGGTCATCGTCCCGGTTTGGTGGCTGATCCGTTCCGCCGAGTCGACGTAACTGAGCTCGATGGCCGCGCCGTGCTGCGAACCGTCGCTGACGGCCAGCCTGATATTGGGATGCTGGAGCAACTGCGTCACGGCGGCGACGTCTTCGGCGGCCACATGCGACAAACAGACCACCTCGTCCGCGGTTCCTTCGAGCAGTTTGGCCAATGCCAGCGCCGGATAGGCGATCGCCCCGTATTTCTGCACGGTTTCGCCAGTCGCCAATAAAATCCGGTCGCGCGAGATCGGGCCGACGATCCCAAACTTCATTCCCTTATCCCCTGCCTGACAGAAATACTTGTTTACCGAACTTGAGCGTAAACATTCTTTCCTAGCATCTGCCGAATCAACCCGGCCCATACCCATTTTAAGCGAAACCCGGAACAAAAATCCGGCAGCGGCAGACGGCCCTCGTCGCCCGCCCATCCCCTTCGCTGCGGCTAAGGAATGGCCTTACCTCCGCCAAAACTGGGAGCCGAGCCACCCGGCGAAGATGACGCCGATCACCAACAGCGCCAGCGGCAGGGCCATGATCACCAGAAATAACAGTACTCCGGCGATGATCAGCTTCAAGAAGAGGCCGCCCGGCGTGCTCCCCAGATCCACCCGGTGCACGTAGACCCGGCGGCGCGGTCCTTCGCCCCGGTAGTCATCGTCGCCGGCGGGGCCGCGCTCCGCCTCGATGGTCAGTCCTTGAAAGTTCTCCCGCTCCTCCGGCGGCAAGATCTGCACCTTGCCCTGCTCCGCCCCGCAATTGGGGCAGGAAGCGGCCGCATCGTCCATCTCGAAGCCGCATTGGAAACATTTCATCCTATTACCTCGCTGGACCTACCGCAATTGATATTGAGGATTTCGCTGAATAGGTCTCCTTGAATAAAACGTTAAATGATCCGCGAAAATTCCTTCGGCTGTTCTTATTTATTTGCAAATTGGCTTAGATCATTCAACCGGCTTATGACCCAACCTTGGCGGCCTACATTTGCAGTAGCTTCAGCGGTTTAGGATGTATTCGCGATAAGCGGACGGAGTCAGCCCGACATCATTTTTGAAGGTCGCGTAAAAATGCCCGGGATTGGTAAAACCGATCAAATTGGGAATCTCACTGACCTTAACCTCGTTTTGGCTTAGAAGTTCTTTGGCCCGATTGATGCGGAGCTGTTTGATATAATCGACCACGTTCAAGCCGGTGATCTCTTTGAAAATCTTGGAGAAATAATAAGAAGTATAACCCGCCAACGTCGCGACGGATTCGACACTCAAGTTGGGATCCTGGTAATGCTCCTTGATATAATCCTGCATCTTGGCCACCAGCTTATAGTGCTTATTATTTTTTAACTGGTTAATCTGGTCCAATTTTTGCTGATAATCGGCAAACATCCGGATTAACCAGTCCTCCGCCTGATCGAGGGTTTCGAAGGAGTTGATAATATTGCCAAAATCGTATGAGTACAGATAATAGCCGGTGCTGTCCTGCTGGGTCAGATTGTTGATGGTTTTGATGCATTCGGTGATAATCTGCAGGATCATCAGGGCGGCTCTCTGGTACGGGAACTGCTTCAACAGTCCGGTGATGCTTTGCAGGGTTTCTTCAAATTCGGCGCGGTGGTTCAGCCGGAGCGCTTTGATCAACTTGTCGACCATCTCCGCCGGATAATTGGTATTGGTGACCAGAGCCGCTTCGAGCAGCCGGGGGTGGATGGTCCGGTCGGGACCCAGGACGAAGCGATGTTTGACCATTTCCAAAGCCGGTTGATAGGCAGTAAAACATTCCTCCAAATTACCGGCCGGACCGCCGATGCCGACGGACAGGGTAATCTGCAGTTTGTCCCTGACGATCTGCCGGAGTCGATCCATCGCCGCGCCAATCCGGGCAAGATCGCCGCTCTCATCCGCCGCCGAATCAAGCAGGACCGCGATCTCGCCCTCGTACATGTTGACGGTCTCACAATGCAACTCAGGAGCCAGGATTTCCGGAATGATACTGCATAAAGTGGTTTCATAGGCGAATTTGCGGTTCCGCTCCAACGAAGCATAATTATCGATTTTGATGCAGATCAGCCGCACATCGGCGATGGTAATATTCAGCTTATGCAACTGTTCCCGATAT
Organism: Bacillota bacterium; assembly: GCA_023400055.1. Taxonomy (GTDB): domain Bacteria; phylum Bacillota; class UBA4882; order UBA8346; family UBA8346; genus Hydrogenispora. Next base: position 76,100 of record JAEXFN010000021.1, on the reverse strand, counting down.
TCTTCGGTTTCATCGGGCGTGCCGGTCCGCAAGGAACGCCGCAGATATTCTTCTTTTAGCTTGTTGCTGGTATCCTCGCTTCGCGTTTCCAGCTCCTCAATATGCTGCAACGCGTTGTGAAACACCTTGGAGATCGTGGCGATCTCTTCGGTCTGGCAATCGTCGTCGGCGAACTGGGAACCGGCAAATACCTTGAGGATCTGGTTGATGGGCGAATACAGCTTATTGGACATCACGTAACCGACGAGCAGGAAAATGACCAAAATCAGGACGCTGAAGCCGACGATGGTCAGCTCGCTCTGGATGATGATCCCGGTATAACTATCGGGAGAGCGCAAGTTGATGAGATAAAACCCGGTCTGGTTGCTCCGGGTGAAGGAGATCAGCGTATCCTTGCGCTCGACCCGTCCCTTAAAGCTGTCGCTGGCTTCCTGGGAGGAACGGATTTTACGGAAATATGGCTGACCGGCGATAGAGCCGGCTAAACGCGGTTGGTTAGAAAACAGAACCGTTCCGGCGTTGTCGACCACGAGAGTGTTGCCCGGGATGTTGGCGAGCAATTTCGCCTCGACCTCCTCCCGGTCGAGGATCATAATGATCGAGCTGGTACCGGCGATGCTGGGCTTATCGGTGTCATTGAAGATCACCGCTATGGTGGTGATGGGTTTATTGCTGGTGCGGGAAGGGATCTGGCTAAAGATCATCTGGTTAAAACTGATGGTGGCGGGCGGCCGCAGTTTCCCGTCGAAGAACTGAGCCTTGTCGATATCCGGCTTGCCGGAGATCAACGTCTGACCGGTATTTTGGTTATAGATCAAAATCGAGTGCAAGTAGGAGCTCAAGTTGACGACGCGCCGGGATAAGATGTCAGCGCGGTTGATGGTCAGATAATCCGGCGTATTGGCGGAATACAGGAAGGTATTGACGTCCGGGACCTGGTTCAGATACAGGTTGATCTCGCTGATTTTTTTGAATTCGCTGTCAAATTCGGCGGTTAATCGTTGGATATTATTGGTGGAATCGACCGCCAGCTGTCGGTAGATGTTCCGGATATACAGCGCCGAGAAGATTAGAGAGGTGGAAAGCACGATCAGCAGCGCCATTCCGATGAATGACAATAAGACCTGCCAATAGAGCATCTTGCCGTGGATGAACTTGAAATTGAATTTTGGCACCAACATGGTCGCTCCCGTCATCTCGATAACCAACGAATCGCTTTGTCATGTTGGTTAACTAAATTATAACATGTCTTTCATAAATCCTTCTTTGGCTCGCCGATTTATCCAGAAATTGTTGCTGGCAATTTTGTGTATAGTACGTTACCCCGGGAAAAATAGCGTTGTCGAAAAAAATGCTGTTTACCTGGACAAGAAATTGCAAAATCCGCCGGCGCGCCGGTCAATTTAAGGGTTCCGGTTGTGTTTTTCGGAGTGGACTTTGAAAAATCGGACCCCCGGTTTTGGCTTTCCAATACTAAAAACCGAAAAAATCCACTAGCAAAAGACGGGCCGGATGGTTAGATTATTGATTGTAGATGAGCTCATCAGTTTGCCGGTTAGCTTGGCTTGACTTGGCAAAAGCTAGCGTCCGCCCCGGCGGTCTGCCGGGAATGGCCCAACGCTGTTGCAAACAGCGAGGAAGTCAACGGAGTGACTTTATCGGCTGACCCGTATTTTTAAACCACAATAAGGAGTTTTCATCGGATGAAAACGGAACTGGATTTGGCGGCCGGGGTCCGGCTGCCGCAAAAAGGGAAGCCATCGCGCTGGCGGGCTTTTGGGATGGAAATCTCCAAAAACCGGGCCTTGTATCTGATGTTTCTTCCGGCAATGATCTTGTTGTTTTTATTCAATTATTTACCTCTCTCCGGCCTGGTGTTGGCCTTTAAGGATGTGTCGTTTACCAAGGGCATCTGGGGCAGCGACTGGGCGAATCCGATCTATAACAACTTTGTTTTTCTTTTCAGCTCCGACTCGGCATTTCGGGCTTTTCGCAACACGCTGGTTTTAAACGGTTTGTTTATCGTCAGCGGAATCATTTTCGAGGTCGGTTTCGCCCTGCTCCTTCAGGAGATCGGTAACCGCTATTTCAAAAAATTGATGCAATCTCTGACCATCCTGCCTTATTTCGTCTCTTGGATCGTGGTTGGCATCTTTACTTACAATTTATTTAATACGGACACCGGCGCGGTGAACGGTCTGCTGGCTTGCTTGGGTTTCCCTAAATTCCCATGGTATAGTACGCCCGGCGTTTGGCCGGCGATCCTGGTGGTTGCCAACCGCTGGAAGGTTACCGGGTATGGCATGATCATCTATCTGGCGACTTTGAACGGGATCGATCCCGCCTACTACGAGGCCGCCGAGATCGACGGGGCCAGCAAGTGGCAGCAGATCAAGCATATCACCTTGCCGCAGCTGATGCCGACCATCATCATCCTGACCCTGTTGCATGTCGGCCGGATCATGAATTCCGATTTTGGAATGTTTTACGCGATGGTCGGCGACGCCTCCCAGATCTTCTCGACTGCCGATGTCATCGACACCTTTGTCTACCGGGGCCTGAAACAGACCGGGGATATCGGCATGGCCGCGGCGGCCGGATTTATCCAATCGATCATCTCTTTTATCATGATTATGGTTTGCAACCGGGCCGCCCGCAAGTTGGATCAGGATTCGACGCTATTTTAACCGGCTGAGTCCGACAATGAAAGTTGCAACCGCAATTCAGGCCTTCAAGCTTCGCGGTCCAAAGAAACGCTTTGAAGCGTCGGAGTCGCATAAGGAGAGTTCACTGTGGCTAACAAAAAAATCAATACGGTTTCCGTCATCGCCAGCGTCTTGATATTCTTATTTTCACTTCTCTGCTTGTTACCGTTCATTCTGGTGATCAGCGGATCGCTCTCTTCGGAAGCGGATATCTTCAAGTACGGTTACACGTTGTGGCCGAAGCATGTCGATTTCACAGCCTACCATCTGTTATTCCTGGATTTCCAGCAAATTCTGAATGGTTACAAGATTACGGCCTTCGTAACGGTGGTGGGCACTGTTTTAAATCTGCTGATCAATGCCATGGCCGGTTATAGCCTGTCACGCAAGAAACTCAAATATCGCCGGTTCCTGTCGGTTTACACCGTGATCACTCTATTATTCAGCGGCGGGATGGTGCCCTGGTATATCGTATGCGTCAACTACCTGCATCTCAAGGATAAGATTATTGCCTTAATCGTCCCGTATCTGGCGTATGCCTGGTATATTCTGCTGCTGCGCAACTTCTTTCAGTCGATCCCGGAGGAGATGCACGAATCGGCCAAGATCGACGGGGCCGGCGAGTTCCGCACCTTCTTCCGGATCATGCTGCCGCTGGCCAAACCGGCTCTGGCGACCGTAGGAATGTTCGCGGCGCTGGGCTACTGGAACGACTGGTGGCTGGGTTTGATGTTGATCGATGACGCTGCCAAGCAACCGTTACAATTGCTGTTGCGAACCATCGTCTCCAACGTCACTTTTTTAAATTCTTCGTCCAACGCTCCCATCATGCAACAGGTGGCCGACCAGATCCCCGCCGAAGGAGTGAAAATGGCGGTGACCATCCTAACCATCGGCCCCATCGTCCTGTTGTATCCTTTCGTCCAGAAATATTTCGTGAAAGGACTGATGGTTGGAGCGGTTAAAGGGTGACTCCTCAAGCCTTAAATCAAGAATATAAAAAGAAGGAAGGTAAGGTTGAACATGAACAAAAGACTGCTAAGAATCCTAGTGGTAACCGTTTTCGCGCTGATCCTAATCGTTTCGCAAGGCTTCACGGCCTCCAACCTGAAACCGGTCAAGCTGCGGTTCTACTTCCCCGGCCAAAAAAATTCGGCCACCGACGAAGTCTGGGCGGCCCTGGCTGCCAAGTTCAAAGACAAACTGAATTGCACTTATGAAGTAAACTTTATTCCGTTCGGCGACTATAAGGACAAATTGCTGGTCATGTCGGCCTCCGGTGACAATTGGGACATGAACTATGACGGCCCCTGGCTCGCCTACACCCAGATGCAAAATAAGGGAGCCTATATGGATCTCAGCAAACTGCTGCCGAAATACGCGCCGGCGCTCTACAAGAGATATCAGGAGACCGGCAACTTGAAACCGGCCATCGTCGACGGCAAGGTGGTCGCCCTGCCCTGGACGCTGACCGGGAGTCTCCGGCCCTGGTTCAACTGGCGGGCCGATCTCGCCAAAAAAGCCGGCATCAACGTGCCGCTCAACTCGCTAAAGACCCTGGAGGATGTGGATAAATTCGTCCACGCCCTGAAAAAGGCCTATCCCGACCGGACCGTGCTCTGCATCGGCAACACGCTGCTGGGTCAGGTCTTTGGCATCACCCTGCTGCGCGATGGCTATATGGCGACGGAATTCCACAATCTCTACATCAAAGTCGATGATCCCAAATGTAAACTGATCCCGATCGAGACCACCCCGGTCTTCCGGGAAACCGTCAAGTTGACCCGGAAATGGGTCGAGGACGGCATCATCTCCAAGGATGAGATGGTCGACAAGGCCTACGCCCAGGATAAATGGAAAAACGGTTGGGTACTATCCCGCACGATTACCCATGAGTATTCGTTCTGCAACAACGGTTTCTCAGACCCCGCGGCCACGGTGGGCTATTCCGAGCTGTATCCCAACAATAAATTCTTCAACCGCACGCCTCTGGGCAATTGCATGTGCATCAACAAGAACGCCGCCAACCCCGAGCGTATCCTGATGTTCATGAACCTGCTGGAGACCAACCGCGCCTTCTACGATATGGTCATGTACGGAATCACCGGCAAGACCTATCAACTGGCGGGCAAGGAAGCCAAATTCCCGGCGGGAATGACCCCGGCCACCAGCAACTATATGAACTGGAGCGGCCAGTGGGCGATGTGGAAACCCCAGTTTATGCGACCGGACGCCATTTACAACGAAGGTTTCTGGAAACGCGAGGCGGCCTACGCCAAATCGCCGAAGAACATCAACAAACCGATCGACGGCTTATTCTTTGACACCGACAAGATCAAAAACGAGATCGCCCGGCGCGATCAATTGTACGAAGAGTACGGCCGGCCGCTGGTCTTTGGTCTGGTGAAACCGGACGAGATCGACAAGGCCATCGATGATTACATCGCCAAGGGCAAAGCCGCCGGGACCGATAAAATCTTAGCCGAATGCCAGAAGCAAGTGGATGAATACCTGACCAAGCAAAAAAACGACAAATAACCTCAGCGCCCGATGAGGAAGTGGCGCGTCAACCCTGGATTTAACGGGTAGAACCGCCGCGATGTTTGGATTGAAAACCGATCGACCGGTCCGCCGGCCGGAGGAGCGCGCCTCATCCGGCCGGCCCGGAACGGTCCAATCTACAGGAGGTACGATGGATGGACGCCAATTATGATTTTGCAACCGAGATCAAGTTTACCGAGGCATACAAGCGATATTCCCACGAACACGTCGCCATTCGGGAGATCATGTGCTTAAAAGAGCAATATCCGGCCATTTTGGAGAGCATCGCCCCAGGCGATTTGTTCGCGGGGCGGGTCGGCTACGCCCAGGTCGGTTTCACCCCGCAAGACGGGGCCGGCTCCGATTACGGCTTTTACTGCAATGAAGAGGCGCTGATCACCGCGCTGGAAAAGGCGGACTTAGCGCCCGAGACTCGCGACAAGATCCATGAGATGCTGATCTTTTGGAAAAAGGAAGGCACCACCCGGCGGGTGGAAGCGGCCTACACCCCGGCGATCGCCGCCGCGTTTCCGACCACCGACTTTAAGCGTTTCCCGGGGATTGCCTTCGGGTTGTGCCGGGTAGCCGGCGTTTATGCGGACTATGACAAGCTGCTGACCCTGGGCATTCCCGGGCTGATGCAAGAGGTCGAACAGCGCCGCGAGGCGGCGATCCGCAATCAGGGCGACGTGCCCTTTTTTACCGCGCTGAAAATGGCGTTGGAGCTGCTCATCGAAGTTTGCCATTTCTATGAGGCGCAGGCCCTGGCTCTCAGCGAACAGATCGCCGATCCGGAATGGAAGAAGGAACTGGCCGTCATGGCCGGGGTTCTGGGGAAAATCGCCGTCAGCAAGCCGGAGACCTTCCGGGAAGCCATGCAACTCTCCTGGCTGTACACCATCATCAGTTGCGCCATCGAGTTTGGCCGGATGGATCTTTATCTGGGCGATTTTTACGCCCGCGACATCGATTCCGGTATCATCAGCGAGGACGAGGCCTTGGCGATGGTCGAGTCCATCTGGCGGATCATCAACGAGAAGGTCCGCAATGTCGATGGCCGGGTGGTCATCGGCGGCTATGGCCGGCGGAATGAAGCCAATGCCGACCGTTTGGCGCTCTTGATCATGGAAGTCAGCCGCCGGGTGCACGGCGCCCTCCCCCAACTGACGTTGCGTTTTTACCAAGGGATGGACCCCAAGTTAATGGCCAAAGCCTATGAGACCATCGGCGCGGGCTCCACTTATCCGATTCTTTATAACGATGATGTCAATATTCCGGCGGTCATGAAGGCCTTCGAAGTAAGCCGGAAGGTGGCCGAACAGTATGTCCCGCTGGGGTGCGGGGAGATCGCCTTTGACCACCTGAGCGTCGATTCGCCCAACGGCGCGCTCAACCTGTTGAAAGCGCTCGAGGTGACGCTCCATAACGGCGTCGATCCGGCCTCCGGCAAGGTGGCCGGGTTGCAACTCGGCGAGTTCCGCGATTTTCAATCCTTCGCCGATTTCTGGGACGCTTATCGGACCCAGGTGACCTATTTCGTGAGGCTGTTGGGGGAACGCCAGGCGATCAGTTATCAAATTCCCCGGGAAAGTGCTGCCTTTTTGTACATGAGTTTGCTCTACGACGACTGCCTCGAGCGCGGCAAAGGGCTGTTCGACGGCGGAGTGCGTTATCTCGGCGGAACCCTGGAGCTTTACGGCAACGTCAATACCGCCGACAGTCTGGTGGCCATCAAGGAACTGGTCTTCGACCAAAAACGGCTCACCCCCGACGAGCTGCTGACCATCCTGGGGGCCAATTTCGAAGGATATCCCGAAGCCTATAAAATGATGTTGTCCTGCCCCAAGTATGGCAATGACGATAAGCGGGCCGACCGGATGCTGGTGGATCTGCACAACTTCATCTGCAACATCACCCGGGATCAGAAAGACCGCATCGGCCTGCACTCTTATCTGCCGGTGATCATCAATAACAGCATGAACACGCATATGGGACGGTGGGTCGGCGCGACTCCGGACGGACGCAAAGCCGGGCTTTCGACCGCCAACGCCAACAACCCGTCGCCGGGCATGGACGTCAACGGCGTGACCGCCATGCTGAATTCGATCGTCAAGCCGGATCCCTCCATCCACGCCGGCTGCGTCCAAAACATGCGCTTCAGCAAGGAGATGTTCCTGGGCGAGCAGGCTAAGGTGACGGCCTTGCTGGATACCTATTTCGCGAGCGGCGGCACCCAGGCGATGATCACGGTGGTCGGCAAGGACGACCTGCAGAACGCCATGAAGGAACCGGATAAGTATAAGGACCTGTTTGTGCGGGTCGGCGGATTCAGCGCCCGCTTCGTCGATCTGGCCAAGGACGTCCAGCGCGAGATCTTCAACCGGACGACTTATTGACGAAGCTATATAGGATGAAACTCGACTTTCGCAGAGAAAAAGGGAATCGAAGCCAAAGATATATAAGCATAAAAAGAAAAAAGAAAGATAGATTGACAAACAGCCTAAGCCAGATTCTATGCCCCGATAAGAAAATGCAAAGGGAAGAACTTTTGGATGCTTATTCTTTTGGCCCACGGTTCCGGCGGCGGGTTACTTTTTTGGCGTCAAAAAAGTAACCAAAAAACCGTTGGATTCGGCCTAATCCATCCATGGGGCCTCATCTTTGCGACGTCCTGTCGCTGAGAACCTACGGATTCCAAGCCTCCCTTATGCATCCGGTAATCGTCTTCGCCATCCCTGGCCTTCTGTCTGGCTACTAGGCCCTGGCTTTCGATGTCCCCTTCGCTGAGCGACCGCCATTTTTCATCCGTGAAAAGAGGCGTCGCCCGCCTTCATCCTTGAAGGCGGTGGGTATCTGAAAATTAAGTGGTTCGTACATAGCACATAAAAGTTCGAACAGCACCCGTCTCCAGGGAGGGAGACGGCGCCGCTTCTTTTCAGGATGAAAAACAGCGATCGGGGTCGGAAGCCTCTACTTAATTGCCAGACAGATTGCCATGGATGGCGGCGGCATTCTAAAACCCCGGATGAATCAGGAGTCCTTGGAACCTCGGTTCCAAGTGGGCGGATTCCAAAGGGTGTCCCACTACACCCTTTGGTCCTGGGGGGCGGGGGCAGGAATAGCCCCCGTCGGCCCTCAGCAACTAAATTAAAGGAAGGACCCATGAACACGACCAAAGGCATTCTATTTGATATCCAACGGACCTCGATCCATGACGGGCCGGGGATCCGGACCGCGGTTTTCCTCAAAGGCTGCCACCTGCGTTGCGCCTGGTGTCACAACCCGGAATCGCTGGCGGCCGAGCCCCAGATCTGGTACGACAGTGAGAAATGCCGCCATTGCCTCAACTGCGTCGCGGTCTGTCCGCCGGGCGCCCAGCGCCAGGAAGGCGGCAGGCATGTTTTCCAGCGCGAGTTATGCACCCTCTGCGGGGAGTGCTTGAAAGTCTGCCTGCCGAACGCGATGCGCATCATCGGTTACGAGGCCGATGTCCAGACGGTGCTGGCGATCGTCGCCCGCGACCGCCAATTTTACGCGGCCTCCGGCGGCGGCCTGACCGTGACCGGCGGCGAACCGATGGCCCAGTTTGATTTCCTCTTTGAGCTACTGCGCCAGGCCAAACAACAAGGGTTTCATACCTGCCTGGATACGTCGGGATACGCGCCGACCGAAAATTACCGGAAGCTCATTCCCTATGTGGATCTGTTCCTGTACGACTATAAAGCGACGGACCGCGCCGAACACCTGCGGCTCACCGGGGTGTCTAACGCGTTGATCCTGAAAAATCTGGATTTTCTTTACCATGCCGGCTGTTCCATCATTTTGCGCTGTCCGTTGGTGCCGGACGTCAACGACACGCCCGAGCATCTCCGGGGAATCGCGGCGCTCTGCGACGCGTACCCGGATCTGACCGGGATCGAGATCATGGCCTACCACGACATGGGCAACTCCAAGTCGCAAAACATCGGCAAGAGCGCGCCGATCTCCGGCATCAAGACGGTCGGCAAGGAACTGAAACGGCAATGGCTCGACCGGATCCGCGACGCCGGTTGCCAGAAGGTCCAATTGGGCTGAGCCCATCAAAAACACTATAGAGGTGATAATGTGATTGCCGTAGAACTGAATGGCGACTGGCGGATGCGGCGGACCGGCGAGACCGCTTGGCTCGCCGCCAAAGTGCCGGGCTCCGTGTTGAACGATTTATTGGCGGCGGGCCGGATCGGCGACCCCTTCTTCCGGGACAACGAGGATCAAGCCCGGGAAATGGCCGGATACGATTACGAATATGAACGGGACTTTACGGTCCCCGCGGAACTGTTGGCCTGCGACCGAATCCTGCTGCGCTGCGACGGCCTGGATACGCTGGCGACGGTGCTGCTCAACGGCCAGATGGTCGCCGAGACCGCGAATATGCACCGTACTTATGAATTGGACATTCAACCGTTTTTGACGGCGGGCTGGAACCGGATCAAGATCATCCTGGCCTCGCCCACCCGCTATATCGCAGCCAAGCAACGGGCGGTGCCGGTGTGGGGCCAGCAAGACGCCCTGCCCGGTTTCCCCCATCTGCGCAAGGCGCACCATATGTTCGGCTGGGACTGGGGCCCGCAAATCCCCGATGCCGGGATCTGGCGGGACATCCGGATCGAAGGTTACCAAACCGCCCGGCTGGACGATGTCCATATCGTTCAACGCCACAGCGCCGGCAAAGTGCAATTGGACGTACGGGTGGCCACCGTTCGCTGGAAACAGGACCAGGACCAAGCCGTTGCGCTCCGCTTCCGGCTCACCGCGCCCGATGGCAAAGTCCTCGCCGACCATATGACCGCCGCGGAACCGATGGTCCAGGCGCGACTTACGGTCGAGGATCCCGAGCTTTGGTGGCCCAATGGCTATGGGAAGCAGCCGCTCTATCGACTGGAGGTAAGTCTGGCCGCCGGCCCGAAAGAGCGCCCGTTGGATACCCGGCAATATCAATTGGGGCTCAGAACCCTGACGGTCAACCGCCAACCCGATACCTGGGGCGAATCCTTCGAGTTCAAGGTGAACGGCGTAGCCATCTTTGCCATGGGCGCCAACTACATCCCCGAGGATAACCTGCTGCCCCGCTATACTCCGGAGCGGACCGCCCGGCTGATCGAGCAGTGCGTGGCGGCCAACTTCAACTGCCTGCGGGTCTGGGGCGGCGGCATTTACCCCGGCGACTATTTTTACGACCTGTGCGATCAGTACGGCCTGATTGTCTGGCAGGATCTGATGTTCGCCTGCGCGGTCTACGATCTGGACGCCGACTTCACCGCGAACATCGTCCGGGAGACCGCCGACAATGTCAAGCGCTTGCGTCATCACGCCTGTCTCGGCCTCTGGTGCGGTAACAACGAGATGGAGATGGGCTGGGTCCAGTGGCCGTTCGCGGCGGACGCCCGGACCAAGCACCGCACCGATTACGTGAAGCAGTTCGAGATCATCCTGCCCCAGGTCGTCCGGGAGCTGGACCCCGAGACCTTCTTCTGGCCATCTTCCCCCTCCTCGGGCGGCGGATTCGAGGCCCCCAACGACGACGACCGGGGCGACGTCCACTATTGGCGGGTATGGCACCATTTTGAGCCGTTCACCGCCTACCGGGAGCATTTCTTCCGGTTCTGCAGCGAATTCGGCTTCCAGTCCTTTCCCTGCCTGAAGACGGTGGAATCCTTCACCTTGCCGGAGGACCGCAACATCTTCTCCTACATCATGGAGAAACACCAGAAAAACGGCACCGCCAACGGGAAGATCCTGTATTACCTTTCGGATACCTTCCTCTATCCCAAGGACTTTGACGCGATGCTTTATGTCTCCCAGATCCTGCAGGCGGAGGCGATCCAATACGGGGTGGAGCACTGGCGCAGAAACCGCGGCCGCTGCATGGGCTCGCTCTACTGGCAGCTCAACGATTGCTGGCCGGTGGCCTCCTGGTCCAGCATCGACTATTACGGCCGCTGGAAGGCGTTGCATTATTACGCCAAACGCTTCTATGCGCCGCTCCTCCTGTCGGCGCTGGAGGAAGGCACCGCCGTGGCCCTGCACGTCACCAACGACACCCTGGCCAAGCTCCAAGGCCAAGTATTATGGACGCTGCGGGACAACCGCTCCCGTATTTTGGAGCAGGGAAAGGCCGATTTTGCGGTCGATCCCTTAACCGCGCTGCAATGCGTCCAGTTGGATTTCGCTTCCCGGCTGGACAGCAAAGCGGAGCAACGCCGGCATTATCTGGAATACGCGCTGGTGGTCGACGGCGCCCGGGTCAGCGGCGGCAGCGTCTTGTTCTGCAAGCCCAAACATTTCGAATTCATCGCCCCCGCGATCCGGGTCGAAGTGATGGAAGAAGCGGCTGAATTCAGCCTCTCGGTCCGGTCCCAAGCCTATGCCAGACACGTCGAATTGGACTTGACCGGCGCCGACGGCGTCTTTAGCGACAACTATTTCGACCTCTCGGCCGGCACGGAGCAGCGGATCGGGCTTCCCAAACAGAACCTTTCGCAAGAGCTGACCCTGGCCGAATTGCAGGCTATGCTCAAGGTCCGCAGTATCTACGATATCCGCTAGATCATGTCATTTTGATTTGCGGCCGGAGTCCTGGCCGGCTCGGATCATAATACGAATCAAGGGGCTGTCTCCGTTACGGGACAGCCCCTTGTCAGATTCCAAAAAAGCGAGTCGCGTTCCGTCAAAGCCGCTTGCCCCAACCGGCTTCCGATCGGCTTCGTTCTGCATCCCGAAGCACCGTCCGATGATGACTTTGCACTGTCATGTCAGGTATGGCCTTGGGTCTTGGCAGGGATGGACCGCTCCTTGCAAAGGATCCTGCCGTTGATGTTAGGGATCGTCCCGTCCTAACTTGCCCGACCTTTGGGAAAGCACGCCCAACCTTTGGGCAAACTGTCCCAAAGCCTGGGAGAGGTTGCCCAAGAGTCGGGAAAACTCTCCCAAGGCTTGGGTAACCTTTCCCAAGGGTTGGGCAAACATTCCCAGGCTTTGGGCAAACTGACCCAGCCCTCGGGAGAACTGTCCCAGGGTTTGGGAATGCGGTCCCGAGGCTCGGGCAATCATCTCCGGCCCGCGGATGAAGGACCGCGCGATTCGGAGCGGTTGCCCCGGCGCAACCCCAACTCAGTATTGACATTCGCCGGAATCCAATTCGGCGCCGGATTCCGGCAAACGGTAATAGCGATTGATCAATTCGTCCAATTCGGCGCTGGCGGCCAGGAGGGTCGAATCGATCCGCCCGCTGCCCTGCCACAGCGCTTGCAGCTTGTTGCGTCCGGCGGCAATTTGCTGCTGCAAGGCCAGGATGGTTTGCTGATGGATGGCCATGGTCTCCTCCAGCGAAAGAATGGCGGCCCGCCCGCCCCGGCCCGGCTCCGTTGCCGGACGGCGAGCCTGGAATTACAAGTTGACGACGGTGCCGGTGGCGGCCGCAACATAGGCCGCGTAAATGGCGGTCACCGTATCGGCGGCGATCTCCCAGTCGGAGAGCGGCGCCTTATCCGAGGCGAGGCATTCCATGAATTCCTGCATCTCCTGGGGATAGCCCCGCATCCAGTCCTCGTCGGCGTTGATGTCGTGCCAACCGGCGTTGGTCTCCAGTTTCTCCCGGAGATAGACCCCGTCGAAGATGCCTTGCTGCGGCGAATAGATATTCAACGAATTGTTCGGGGTCATGTTGCATTTGACGACGCAATTGTTCAGGTAGATCTCCAGCGTGTTCCGGACCCCGCCGAGCAGCGCGAAGGAATCGGTGATCACCGCCTTGCTGCCGTCGCTGAAGGTCAGGATGGCCGTCGCCCAGTTCTCCACGTCGATCCAGTCGTTGGAGACAAAGGTCGGTTCGCCGCTCTGGCCGACCGGCTCGCCGTTGAACCGGGCCATGCTGGCGACCACCGAGCGCACGGTGATCTTCCGGCCGGTCTTGATCAGGCCTTCATAGTTCTTCAGATGAATGGCCGCAGCCACCGGATGACTGCCCAGCACCAGCATGGCCCCGCCGCCGCTGGAGGCCCGCTTGCGGGTGTAGAGGGCGTGCGAGCCGCTGTGGCTCTCCTCGGCCCGGATGTCGAGGATGGTGCCCCCCGAGGCCTTGATCAATTCTTTGGCCTTGGCCATCGGCGGCGCATAGAGCCAGTCCTCGGCGTACATCAGCTTCACCCCGCCCGCGGCGATGGCCCGGCGGATGCGCTCTTTCTCCTCATTGACAAATTCGAAGGCGCGTTTGGCGTAGTCCGCCTGGGATTCGCCCGGCTGATAATCGGCGAAGAACCCCAGCATTGGCTTTTCACAGATGATGTGTTTGCCGGCTTGGGCCGCCTGTAAAATAAATTGCGAGTGGAGCATATTGGGCACGCAAATATCGATCACGTCGATCGCGTCGTCGCCGAGCAGCTCCTCGAAGCTGTCGTAGATCGTTTCGTAACCGAACTTGGCGGCGAATTCGCGGTTGAGATCCAGGTCCGTTCCGGTCACGGCCTTAAAGCGCACCTTGATCCCGGCGACCCGTTTTAACGCTTCGGCGTGGATATGCGCGATAAAACCACAGCCGACTGTACCAACACTGATGGTCTGCATTTGTTTTCCCCCAGTTCCCTAGATCGAAATCGGTTTAATTAGAATATTGTCGACGATGACATCCTGCGGCAATTCCAATAAGTACAGCACGGTTTGGGTGATCGTTTCCGGCCGCATGAACGTTTGGCGCAGCGCCGGATCGGGCTGCTTCTTCTTATGGGTCCAGATGGCGGTGTCGACCGGACCCGGGCTGACCGCGGAGACGCGGATCCCGCAGTGACGGTATTCGGCGTCGATCGCCTCCGTGACGGCCCGGGCGCCGAATTTGGAGGCCGAGTAGACCGAGGCACCCGCACCGGCCGCGTAGGCCGCGGTCGACAGGATATTGATCACATAGCCCCGCCCGGCCCCGGCCATCGCTGGCAGGACCTCCTGGCACAGATAAAAAACGCCTTTCAAATTGGTATCGATGATCCGGTCGATCTCCGCCGGGTCGATTTCACCGACCTTCAGCGGCTCGCGCATGCTCACCCCGGCGCAATTGACGAGGATATCGACGGATTGCAAAACGTCCAGCGCGGTCCGGACCGCCTGGCGCACCTGATCGTAGCGGGCCACATCGCAGACGACCGGATAGATCGCCGCCGGATGCAGCGCCTGCACCTGTTCCAACCGGGCCCGGTCCCTGCCCAGAATGACGGTTTTGATTCCCGCCCCGGCCAAGGCGAGCGCGATGTCGCGGCCGATTCCCGAACTGCCGCCGGTCACCAGCGCGGTCCGATAATCTTGCAGCAAGGCCAACACCTCCTTTGTCTTAAGATTGTCTCCGGCCAGTTTGAAACGGCCGCCGGTTACAGGATCGCCTTCATATAGTTCGTATAATGCGGCAAAGCGATCTCCGGCGCCGCAATCTCCGGATGCCAGGCCCGTTCCCACTCAAACGAGAGGAATCCGTCGTAACCGTGGGCCGCCAGGATCACCAGCGCCCGTTTGATAGGCACGGTTCCCTCCCCCGGCAGGGTGATGTCGAAACCGTCCTTGGAATAGTTCAGGCTGTCCTTGATGTGGATGTGCCGGATATAATCCTTGATCCCCGCATAGGTGGTTTCCATCGTTTCGCCCCAGCGGTAAGGATGGAGGATATCCCAGATGATCCCGATGTTGCTGTTGCCTTGGACGATTTTCAGGATGTCGGTGGAACGGCAAAAACTGTCATGGGTCTCCACCAGCGGCGTCACTCCCTTGCGCTTGGCCGCGTTGCAGAGTTCCTGCAATTGCTCGTTAATCTCCCGCACGTGCTGGTCCATGGCCGCCGCGGCGACATCCGCGGCGACGTCGCCGCCGAAGACGCGGATGTATTCGCAATCCAACGCGTTGCAAATTTCGAAATACTTCCCGGCCGTGGCCAGCCGCTCTCGCTGGGCCGCCGCCGTGGTATCGGTGAATTTCAATCCGGTCGATACGCAAGCGATCGCGATGCGGTGGACGCGGAACCGGTTGGCGGTGGCCTGAAGGTTTTCCGGCGCGAATTCCGGCAAGCCGACCAGTTCCCGGGAGTCCCGCAAACCGCGCAACTCCACGCCCTCATAACCATAGTCCCGGCAGGTGGCGACGACCTCATCCAGTCCCCAACCGGGACAGCCTAACGTGCTAAATGAAAGTTTCATGGGAAACCCCTTTCTCCGAATAATCCGAATAAAATATTTAAATCCATGGGTTTAACCTTTCACGGCTCCGTCGCTCAGCCCCTTGACCATGCTCCGCTGGCCGATGGACAGCAGGATGATCGCGGGAATGCTCATCAGGATCGAAGCGGCCATCAACGGCCCCCATTGGATGCCCGATTCGTCGATATAGAAAGCCAGCCCCACCGAGATCGGGCGGATCGCCTTGCCCTGAGTCATGGTCAGCGCGAACAGGAACTCGTTCCAGGCCAGGATCAGGTTATTGATGCACACCGTCGCCAGGGCGGGCAAGGATATCGGCAGGACGATCTTAGTCAGCAGCTGAAAAGAGTTGCAGCCGTCGATCGTCGCCGCTTCCTCGATCTCATAGGGCAGATTGTCGAAATATCCCTTCAGCAGCCAGACCGAGACCGCCATGCCCACCATCAGGTAAACCAGGATCAGGCCCGGATAAGTATTGAGAATGCCCATGTTTTTCAAGGTGATATAAAACGGGATGATAATCGTCACCCGGGGCAGCAGTCTGGTGAACAGGATCGACCACATCAGGGTGTTGTTCCCCGGGAACTTGTACCGCGAGAAACCATAGGCCGCCAGGATCGACACCACCATCGACACCAGCGTCGAGCCGACCGCGATGATGACGGTGTTGACAAAGTAATGAACCATGTCGCTGTTGCGAAAGATGGTCAGGTAATTGGACAATGTCAGCGGGTCGGGGATCCAGGTCGGCGGATAATGATAGACTTTGTCCGCTGTCTTCAGGGAAGTCACGGCTCCCCATACAATCGGGAATAAACTAAAAAGACAAATCAGGAGAGAAAAGAAGATCTTCGGCCCGTTCGACGGTTGGCGCTTTTGCATTGCTTACTCCCCTTTCCTCGCTTTTTTAAATTGGGTGGGCGCGTACAACAGGAATCCCAGCGCCGCGATGCCGAATACGACCACGCTGACCGCGGACGCCCCCGCGAAATCGAAGTCGGTGAAGCCGAGCCGGTAGATGAATAGCCCGAGGATCTCCGAGGAATGGCCCGGGCCGCCGCCGGTCAAGAGGTACAGCAGATCGAAAGAGTTGAGGGCGTTAATGGCCTCCAGGATAATGGCGATAAAGATGACCGATTTCAGACTGGGTATGGTAATATGCGTAAACAGTTGAAAGCTGTTGGCGCCGTCGATTTTGCCCGACTCGTACAGCACGGCCGGTATGCCCTGCATCCCCGAGAGCAGCAACAACATCACAAAGGGGAAGCCGGACCAGGCGTAGGCAACCAGTACCGATGAGAAAGCCAGCCGGGAACTGCCCAGCCAGTTCGCAGCCATAAACCCTAAGCCCAGCGCGCGCAAGGTGCCGTTGATCAGCCCGAAATCGCTCTGCAGCATCCAGCGCCAGATGTTGGCGGCGACGATGGACGGCACCGTCCAGGGCAGCATCGCGATGACGCTCATGACCTTAAACAGCTTGCTCTTGCCGTCCATCACCAATGCGGCGGCGAACCCCAGTGAAAACCGGAGGATCACCGCTCCGATAATCCAGAAAAAAGTATTTTTAAAAATGGTCCCGACCTCGGGCATTGAAAGGACCCGTTTGAAATTGTCCACCCCGGTAAACTGCGTCTCGAAAAAAGGCAAGGACACATTGGAGAATGCATATTTAAAGGTTTGCACGACCGGATTAAACATCATCAGCAATAAAACGATGATACAAGGCAGTGTATATATGATTCCTGCATAAATCCGTCTGGTCTTATTGGTCACGCCATCTACACTCCCTTCCAAAGGGTCGGCGTGGGCATTCGACCCACGCCGCCTTCACTCTCACTGCTTAGCTTACTTCGCGAGCAGCTCGTTGCAACGCGCGGTCATATCCTTGCCGGCCTGCGCCGCTGTTTTGGTGCCTTCCAAAACATACTGCAGTTCCGCCACGATGATCTGTTGCAAATCATACCATTTGGAGACCGTCGGCATCGCTTTGCCTTTCATGGCCGTAACCGTGAAGATCTTATAGCGGTCGGCGTTCCACGGCGGGAGCTGGTTCGCGGCCAGGCTGGCTGGGGTACGGATCGCCAACTTGGCCAGGTTGGCCGGTTCCACAAACCATTTGGCGAAGGCGGCCGCTTCGTTCGGATGCTTGGCAGTGGCCGGAATGACCAGGACGTAGCCGCCCACCGGACTGATCTTGCCCGGCACCTCACAGGTGCCCCAATTGACCTTGCCCGATTTGACGATGTTGTCGAGGCTGTTTTGACCGCTGATGAACATGCCGATCTTGCCTTCCATAAACATCGGCTCAATGTCCTTGCTGACCGTGTAGTTGAGGATGCCGGTCGGAGTGACTTTTTCCCGGTTATAAAGGCCGGCCCAGAAATCGATGGCCTTGATGGCTTTCGGCGTGTTCAGCGTGACCTTGGTCTGCTTCTTATCCATAAAATCGGCGCCGTTGGACCACACCGCCTGGGTGAACGACTGCATGGTGTTGCCCGAATCCACCAGCGATCCGGCCATGCCGATGCCGTATTGCTGTTGCGCGGGAATGGTCAGCTTTTTGGCGATCCGGACCATGTCCGCATTGGTCCAGTTGCTGGTGGGATAGGGAAGCCCCGCTTTGTCGAAAAGGGTTTTGTTGTAGATCATCACCTGCGACGAGACCCGGTCCGGCAATCCATAATAAGCGCCCTTATACTTGGTGCCGTTTAAAAGACCCGCCGGAAAATCCTTGAGATTGACCCCGGACATGTTCCACGGTTTTAAAAGCTTCTTTTCCTGCATCGCGCCCAGGCTGGTGATATCGAGGTCGATCAGATCCGGGGGGGTGCCGCCCAAAGTGGCGGTAATGGCGTTATCGAGATAACCGTTAATCGGCAACGGCTCGATGTGCAGCTTAAATCCTTTGTTGGCTTCGGCAAACGCTTTTTCAATCACCGGCGCCTGATCAGCGTACCAGCTGCCCATCCACATGGTGATGGTCAGATTCTTATCCGTATTCGAGGCCGCTTTGACGTTCGGATCGAAACCGTTCATCAAAAAGGCCATGGCGACGACCAATGCCAACGCGATTATTTTCTTAGACATCAATCTCAACTCCCTTTTATTTATGATTTATAGCTCTCGGACATCTTTCCGGTCGACGATCTCGATGGTCATTCCATCGGGGTCTTTAAAATTGAGAAGTCTGCCGATCCCGGTTCCCGCCTGTTTGGGGAAGCCCGCCATTACCGGTACGCCGTATTTTTTCAGCCGTTCGTGCATCAGGTCCACATCGGCGACGCGGAAAGCGATGTGGGTGATCAGCGGTTCCGCGGTGGTGGTCGACGGCGCATGGGAAAGCTCCAAAGTATCCTGGTCCATACCGACATAGGCCATTTCCAGCTGGGATGCGGCGACGGTCAGCGTCTTTAGTTCTTTCAATCCCAGAGCCCCAATGTAAAAAGCCTTGGCTCGCTCCAGATTCTGAGCATTGATCGAGATATGGTCAAAACTCTGGACGATGGTATCGTTCATCTTGACCGGCGGTTGCCGGAACGAGTCATCCCGCTCCAGGAACTCGACTTTTTCCCGGTTCGGGCCGTACAGAAACGCCAGCCTGCCCACGCCGGAACCGGCCGGTTTCGGCTGCGCAAAAAATTCGTACTGATCTTTCAACCGTTCATATACCGCGTCCAGCTGATCGGTGAGAAACGCGATATGTCCGAAGCCCTTGGTCTGGTTCTCATTGTCCTCGCTGCATAAAAGCTCGATCATTCCCTGGCCGATCTGTAGATAAACGCTTCTGGTCTTGGACGAAGGAATATAGCCCTCCCTGACGACCCGCGCATCCAGAATATCCATGTAAAACCGGACCGTTTTCTGCGCGTCTGAAACGATCTCTGCCACGTGGTTAAACTCTTTAACCCCAATCAAACAAATCGCTCCCTTCTGTTTAGAATGTTTTTATAATAAGGAAACGTTTGCTTATGAGCTATTAAAAAAAGGAAACGTTTCCTTATCGACCAAAAAAATAATTGCGGCCCTTTTTTAAGGTTTCGGATGAGCCGAACCGGTCAATTTTTTCACCGAATCCCCCGGCTTTATCTTGCATCCGATGACGATGCTGGTCGGGGAGGCCATATTCCGCTCGTCCTCCGCTTCAATCTTCTTGATCAAGCGCAGGGCGGCCTCGCGGCCGATCTCATGTTCTCGCGGATCGATACAGGTGATCAAGGGATGACAGAAATTGCTCCACACCGGATTGCCAATCATGACGAATGACAAACTGTCGACGATTGCCGCGATCTTATTTTGAAAGACGTATCCGAAAAACTTCTCCGCCAGGTTATGGTGACCGAAGATAACCCCGGTAACCTCGCCGGCCTTGGTAATCTCCGCGGCGATTTGGCTACCCTGGGTATTTTTCAAATCCTGATAACTCAGGGATAAAATATGCTCCTTGGGCAGTTTGGCTTCTTCAAAAGCTTTGACGCAGCCCCACAGGCGGTCCTTCAGGTTCGGAATCTTGGTCTGCCATTCCACAAAAGCGATGCTCCGGTGGCCGGCCTCGAGCAGTAATTTGGCTGCCAGATAACCGGCGTTCAGGTTATCGGTGAGGACCGCGTCGCAATCGGTCATATCGTTCAGGGCCCGGTCCACCACCATGAAAGGAATGCCAAAGTCCCGGATGTAACGGATGTTATCGGCGGAAGACTCGGTCGGCGAGATCAGGATGCCGTCGATGCGGTGCATCACCAGATTCTCGATGATCTCCCGTTCCCTTTCGCTATTATCGAGGCTGTTGCAGACGTTCAGGATATAGCCGTGCTTATAGGCGACCTCTTCGACGCCGGCGGTCAAACGCGTGAAAAATATATTATCGAACTGCGGCACCAGCATGGCCAGCATTTTCCGGTTCTGGCCCTTGAGCCCGGTCGCCAAAGCGCTTTTGACGTAGTTAAGCTCATCGGCGGCTTTCAGGACCTTCTGGCGCAGCTCGTCGCTGACGTAGCGCTTCTGATCTCCGGATAGGATATAAGATACGCTGGTTACGGATGTCCCGGCCAGTTTGGCGATATCTCTGAGCGTGGCGAATTTCTTCGGTTTCATTGTTAAAATTGGTCCGATCTTGGTTTCAGGAAACGTTTCCTGATTTGCTTTGATTGTATTACGTCCGCGATCATTTGTCAATCTCATAAAAAGCAAACCGCGCCAATTTTTCGATCGGCGCCTGTTAAAAGCCGTATTAATTTTTTCCAAATAAGGTTTCGCATCACAGCTAGCGATCCGTGCCCATGGCAATGCCCAAGAAATCGATCCATCTTTCATTTAGTATCGCTGCAATATTTATCTTTGAAGAGATTTAACAACCATTCCGGTTTCATCCCGGCCATCTTTTGCGGATGACGACATTTTTCAAGTTAACGCAGTTCATTCTCTATCTTCGCATGGCTCGCTCCGACCCGGAATCCGGTTTATCCATACTGGATTGGCGCTGTTATATCGGGGATGGCCTTCAGTCTTGTAAGGGATGGGTTCATCCGTGTCAGGGATGCGTCGATCCCTTCAACGGATCTTCGGATCCTTGTCAGGGATGCCTTCACCTATGTTAGGGATGGTCGGCGTCCTTGTAAGGGATGTCCGGATCCGTTCAGCGGATCCCCGCATCCTGGTTAGGGATCGTCCCATTCCTGCTTCCCCAAGGACCATCCCTACTTCCGCGAAGGCCATCCCCGTTTCCCTGGGAGTCGTCCCTACTTCCCCAAAACGTGGGGAAACCCGACCGGGGAACATCCTGGCTCACTCGCGGGCTATCCCTGCCGGACCGGTTCATGCCCCAGCCGCCCCGGGCCTTGGGGCAGGCGGACAGAATCGCATCCCTGCCGCGCCGGCCTTCGGGGAAGCCGCCCCAGCTTCGCTCCCTGCCAGTTTAAAACTCACCCCAACCGGATATTCGGAACCGGATCGACCGGGCGAAGAGAAAAGCCCCGGCCATCCTCAGGGCCGGGGTCGGTGGTTTACAGGGAACGGATCCATTCATCCGTCGTCAGCACCCGCGAGAAGCGCATCGCCTGGGTCACCAGGATCGCCCGGTGCAATTCTTCCGCGGTCACGCTACCGGCCGCATTGGCGATGGCCAGGGTTCCGGTGGCGTCGGCCAGGAACTCCACCGCGTAACCCCGGTGAAAGGCCTGCCGTGCCGTAGTGTCGCAACACATCTGGGTCATATAGCCGCAGATCGTCACGGTGTCGACTCCCTCCCGCTCCAGGATGGCGGCCAGATCGGTTCCAGTAAAGCTGCCCGGCAGGTTCTTTTCCACCCGGTAGTCGGCGGGCCGGGCCGCCAGCTCGGGATGGAGTTCCCAAGCGTCGCTGCCTTTCCTGAAGGTGGGGGACTGCGGATCCGGCGCGGTATGCTGCACGACGATCACCGGAACGCGGCCTGCCCGGGCGGCGTCGACCGCCCGCAAGATGTTGGCGAAGCTCCCCGGCGGATGAGTGACCGGCAGCCGGCCGGTGAAGTACTCATTCTGGACATCGATGACCAATAAAGCGCGTTTCATGGCGAAGTTTCCCCTTCCCGATTGCGGGGCGGAATCCTCAGCGGTCCGGCCCGGTTGTGTTATACTTATTATAGTAAAACCGGCGCTTGCGCCGCGCAACAATTACGCCGGAACCGCTTGGTTCCTGAAAGGATTGGGAAGATGCCGCTTGCATTGGATCAAACCGATTGGGAGATCCTCCGGATCTTGAAAGAGCACGCCCGCTCGCAACTGCGGGAGATTGGCGAAAAGGTTCATCTGACCGGCCAGGCGGTGGCCAACCGGATCCAGCGGCTGGAGCACGAGGGCATTATCAAGGGCTATACGGTGGTGCTGGACCAGAGCAAGCTGGAGCCGGGGAAAGCCAAAACCATCGCCGCTTACGTCACCGTATTCATGAAGACCGCCGATCATCGGGCTTTCCAGCGGTTTCTGGCGGATAACGACGCGGTGGAATGGGCCGACCGCATCAGCGGCGACGGCTGTTACCTGCTGAAAGTGGCCCTGGGCACCCAGGAGGAGCTGAACGGTTTCCTGGATCAGCTGTTGCAGTTCGGCAATTACCGGCTGAACATCGGCATCGCCAAGCTGAAATGACGGTTATGCCAGCGCCCGGAGCACGCGGACCAGGGTCCCCGAATCGCCGAACGATCCGGCCTTGGTGACGACCCGCAAGCCTTCGAAAGGGCCGCCCCGTAGGCTCCCCAAGCAAACCCCGGGATCGAGCTCGGCAACGACCGCCAAACCCCAGCCCTCCAAGGCGGCGACGGCGGCAGCCGCGATGTCCCCACCGCTCAAATAAAGCGTCCGGACTCCCGAATCCTCCACCAGCCGCCGGGCGATCGCTCCCAACCCCGCGGCCAGCGCCGCGGCGTCCAAAGCCGCCGGGTCCACCGCCGGATCGGCGTCCAAGCGGATCACCACGCCCTTCTGGCCGGCGGAGAGGAGTTGTTGCGACGCTGCGCCAATCCGCTCCGCCTCTTCCCGGAGTCGCCCGGTCGTAACCAGCGCTAACCGCTGCGTTTCAATCTCAGACAACCAAGGCAGATCCGTCAGCGCCTGCCGGATCTGAAGCAGGGCGGCCGGACTCTTGCTGCCGATCACCGCCGCCAGGGGGCCGGCTTTTCCCGTTTCCGCCCCGGACCGCGAAGCCGGCGTCGGGAAAAGCTGCCGCGCCAGGGCGCCCGCCAGGCCGGCCGCGCCGCAGGGCAGGATGGCGGCGGGGGATGCCAGGCAAAGCCGCGCCAAAATATCCAAATGAGCGGGCCGGGTGGCATCGGCCACCACGATCCGGCAGCCGGCGGCGATCTGCTCTTCCAAGGCCGCGCGGGCCGTCTCCAGGCCGCGGTAAACCGCGCCGAGCGGCAAGTAACCGACTTTATATCGGCTGGCGGCGGCCAGCAACGACGGCAGGTGCGATTCCCGGACTGGAGTCACCGGATCGACGGCCATCTCTGTCTCGTGGACCGGAATCCCGTTCAACAGCTGATAACCGCCGGCGGTGATCCGGCCGTTCTCCGGCAGCGCCGGGGCCACCAGCGCAATTCGCGCCGTCCCCAACCCATCCAGCAGCGCGTCGAGTTCCGAGCCGAGCTGTCCCCGCAGCGCCGAGTCGATCTTCTTGTAGACCAGATCCTCCGCAGCCGGGGCCAGCCGCTCGATGGCGGCGCGGTTGGCCCGATAGGCTTCCTCCCGGTCCAAGCTCCGGGAATTGACGCTGAGCGCTACCGCTGGCGCCGGATCGGCGGCGAGCCGCTCCCGCGCCAGCCGCGGCTCGAAAAGCGTCACCGCCCGGGCTCCGGCCGCCGCGAAGCGGGCGATGCTATCATTGGCCCCGGTGAAATCGTCGGCGATGATCCAGAACGGCATCGCTCAGGCTCCTTCCGCCAGGCCGGCCATGCGCACCGCCAGTTCGATGGCGTCGATCATGCTTTGGGCGCTGGCCGTGCCTTTGCCGGCCTGATCGAAAGCGGTGCCGTGGTCGACCGAGGTCCGGATGATCGGCAGCCCCAGGGTGACGTTGACCCCGGCGATATTCATGCTGCCGCCGGCGCAGCTGAAGCCGGCCAGTTTCAGCGGAATATGCCCCTGGTCGTGGTACATGGCGATGGCGAAATCATACATCCCGCTACGGGCCTTGACGAAGACCGTGTCCGGCGGCACCGGGCCTTCCACCGCGATCCCCTCGGCGGCGGCCCGTTCGATGGCCGGAATGATCTCCCGCAACTCCTCATCGCCGAAGAGCCCGCCTTCCCCGGCGTGGGGATTCAACCCGGCGACGCCGATCCGCACCCGGGGCAGCTTCATCCGCTTCCCGGCGGCGTCCGCCAGCTTGATCACCTGATAGACCCGTTCCTGGGTGACCAGATCGCAGGCCCGGCGCAACGCCACGTGGGTGGTGACGTGAACCACCCGGAATGGCCCGTCGGCCAGCATCATGGCATAATCGGCGGTCTCGGTGAGCTTGGCGAAGATCTCGGTGTGGCCGCTGTAATGATGGCCGGCCTGGTTAAGGGCGGCCTTGTTAAGCGGCGCGGTCACCACCGCCGCCACCTGCCGGGCCAAGGCCAGCCCGATCGCCGTTTCCAGGTACTGATAGGCGGCTCCGCCGGCTAAGGCGGAGATCTGGCCGTAAGGGATGCGCGCGGGATCGGCGTTTTGCAGATCCAGGACGGTGATGCTGCCCGGCTCGGAATCCGCCGCCTCAAGGGTCGACACGGCCCGGACCGGCAGCTGCAGCCCGCAAACGGCCACCGCTTGCCGGATGAAGCGGCTGTCTCCCACCACCAGAACTCCCACCGGCAGCTTGCCCGCCAGTTGCTGCAATGCTTTCACGGTGACCTCGGCGCCGATTCCCGCCGGATCGCCCATCGTCACGGCAATCAGTTGTTGTTTCATCGATCGTACCACCCGTCCGCTTTATTTTTGGTTCAAGATTTCCCGATAGATCGCGACCGCATCCGCGACGCTCAACGGCCTGGGGTTGTTGGCCAGCAAACGCTCCTGCTCCATGGCCTCGGCGGCCAGCTCCGGCAGGGCTTCCGGTCCGATTCCCACCTCGGCCAGGGTCTTCGGCACCGGCAAGCTGGCCACATATTCAAAAGTCAGGGCCACGATATCCTCGGCCGTTCGCAACGGCCGCTCGCTCCACAAGTGAGGGGCCAGCGCCCGAAGCCGCTCGGCGCAGGCCGGCAGATTATACTCCAAAATCCATGGCAGCAACATCCCGTTGGCCACGCCATGCGGCACGCCCCGTTTCCCCAGCGGATACGACAAAGCGTGAACCGCCGTGGTTCCAGCGATGGTCAAAGCCGCCCCGCCCAAGAAGCTGCCCAGCAGCATGGCGCCGCGGACCTCCGGATTGGCGCCGTCGGCCACGGCCCGCTTGATATTCTGGCTCAACAGTTTCATCCCCTGGTAGGAATAGGCCGCGCTGATCGCGTTGGCATGGACCGAAAGCGCCGATTCGATGCAATGGCACAGCGCGTCCATGCCGGTGCTGGCGGTGATCGGGGCCGGCAGCGAAAGCGTCAGCTCCGGATCGAGGACGACCCAGTCGGGAATGAGCTCCTGGCTGATGACCGCTTTTTTGACCCCATCGGCGCTGTCTTTAATGATACTGTTCGGAGTGGCCTCCGAGCCCGTGCCGGCGGTGGTGGGAACCAGTCCCAGCCGGGTACGGCGCGGGCCGATCCGCTCCGTCCCAAAGACCTCGGTCACCGCAACCGTATCCGTAATTAACGCCGCGACCAGCTTGGCCACATCCAAAGCGCTGCCGCCGCCGAGGCCGATGATCAAATTATAATGGTTGCGGCGGCTGAAATCCAGTGCCGCGTCGACCATTTCCGAAGTCGGCTCGCCGCTCAGTTCGCCGTAGACGACGGCCCGCGGGAAGATCCGGGTGATCCGAGCGATATTTTCGGTATCGAGCAGGCCCCGGTCGGTAATGACCAGTATGCTTTGGGCGTCCCGATCCCAGGCAATCCGCGCCGTGGCGCCGCAGCCGTAGATCACATGGGCCGGGAAATTATGATGCAATATGAAAGAACCCATCGTTTGTTCTCCTTTGTTAACGCGTCCCGCGATATGCACCGACAGCCATCCTCGTGCCTTGCGGATTTGCCGGAAATCATAACGGATTCGGGAAAAGCGACGGAACGCGTTTGTTAACGTAACCTATTTTACGCCTTGATAATATTGGTCCAAGGTCTTTTGAATGGCGGCCTCCGCTGCCGGACTCAGCATCGAAAAGGGTTTCCGGCAGGGACCCACTGGATGGCCCAGCAAGTTGGCGGCCTTTTTGACCACCGTGTTGGGATTGCCCAATTTCAAACAGTCCCGGATCGGCCGGATGCTGTCCTGCACCTGCTTGGCCCCGGCGAAATCGCCCGCCCGCCACAACTCGTAGATCCGGGCCATGGTCGCCGGAAAGAGGTTGGCGATCCCGGAGATGCCGCCGCTGCCCCCCGCCTGCAAGGTCCAGAGGATCAGCGAGTCGTTGCCGGAAAGCACCGCCAAACGGCGGTCAGCAGTCGCCTCCAGGTAACGCAGGGTATTGTCGAAATTGCCGCTGCTGTCCTTCACTCCCACGATATTGGGGATCTCGGCCAGCCGAGCCAAGGTGGTATGCTCGATGGCATTGCCGGTCCGAGCCGGAATGTTATAGAGCACGATCGGCAGTTTCACCGCGGCGGCGACGCTTTTGAAATGCTCGTACAGCTCCTCCTGGGAGAGCGCCGCGAAATACGGCGTAATCACGGATAACGCATCCGCGCCCAGCGTTTCGGCTTCCCGGGACAATTCGATCGTCTCCCGGGTTCCGACGCAGCCGGTCCCGGCGTACACCGGCAAGCGGCCGCGAGTCTCCTCGACTACGATCCGGATGACCGTCAGTTTTTCGGCGTGACTCAAAATATAACTTTCGCCGTTGGTGCCGAGGCAAAACAAGCCGTGCACCCCGGCGGCGATCTGCCGGTTGACTTGCGCCCGCAGCTCGATCTCGTTGAGCCGTTCGTCCTCGGTCAACGGCGTCACCAGCGCGGCAATGATTCCTTCCGGTTTTAACATCCTGTTTCCCACCTTTGTCGATTGATAAATTGCTAATTGTCTTGGCTATCCGGCGGCGGACAACGTTGGATGATTTCCCAGCAAATATCGTCATCCGCGCCACGGCTCAATGCGATCGAACACTGCCATTGGACGTCCAACTCCGGATAATCGCTCCGAAAATGAGAACCCCGCGATTCGCGGCGCAGCGTGGCGCTTTTGAGCATCAGCCGCGCCGACCAGGCCGTCTGCCGCGCCAAGGTATCCGCTTGGAGTTCGGGACGATCCAAAATCTCCTGAATTCTCAAGGCGCCTTCCGCTAACCCGGCCTGGTTCCGTTGGGCCCCCAATGTTTTGCCGACAATTTCCCGGACCCCGGCGATGACCTTTTGTTGTTCCTGGCGATTCATCCAATAATCCGGCTGTCGGATAGGTAAGCGTACGGACTGGAAACTGCCACCAAGTATGCCCTCGGCTCCCAAAATCCCGGAGACCAATGCTTGGGTGGCGGCATTGCCGGCTAACCGGCAGGCGCCGTGGATTCCGCCCATGGCTTCGCCGATCGCAAACAATCCCCTGACTGAGGTTTGATAATCGGGTCCCACCTTCATTCCTCCGGAATAACTGTGGGCCACCGGGCCAACTTCCAGCAATTCTGCGGTTAGGTCCAAGCCGGCCTCGCTAACCCGATTATAAAACCAGGGATATCCCTTTAAAACTTGGACCGGAATGTGCCGCAGATCGACATAGACTCCGCCATGGGACGATCCCTTGCCGGCGGCCAATTCCCGCCAGATCGCCTGATTGATTAAGGTTTTGGGGCTGCCGGCCTCCCCTTGCGGCCGGACTTTCAGTAAGAAACGTTCTTCATCCCGGTTGAGCAGGTAAGCGCCTTCCCCGAGCATCGCGGTGGGGCACGGCTCTCCTTTGGTAGCCGGCGGCCATAAGCTGACCAACGGTTCGAATTCCAAAAATTCCAGGTCAATCAAGGACGCGCCGGCCTCATAAGCCATGGCCAAAGCTCTTCCGTCGATATCCCTCGGGTAAGTGGACTCCGGAAAGAGGTTCCCGATGCCGCCCCAAGCGGCAATCACCACCGGAGCGTAAAGATTCCGGGCATTCCGGCCGTCCGAATCGCTCACGGTGACGCCCCGGACCGAATTCTCTTCCACCAGCAGGTTCACGCAAAGGGTGTCGAAGAAGAAAGCGACCCCCCGGCGGATAAGCGGCTCCCGCAATTTGGCAATGAGCTGACTCCCCAATAAATCGGTGGTCTGGCAGAGCGAACGCGGATATTTCGACCCCGAGGCGTGCCGGCGATGCAATTTTCCATCTTTGACGGCAAACTCCACGCCCCAGCGTTGCAAGAGCTCCACACAGCGCGGCGCGGCGGCGCACATCATTCGGACCAGTTGGGTATCGTTCACATGGTATCCGGCTTGAAACATATCCAAAGCGTGCTGTTCCGGGCTATCCCCCCAAGGGTTTGGGGTCAATACCGCATTAAGCGCCGCGATGTACGGGGTCCCGCCATAACCTGAAGTTACAATCGCGATATCCGTTTGTCCCGCTTCGACCAGGCGGGCGGCGGCGCTCAGTCCGGCCAGACCGGATCCGACGATGATCACCTGGTACTGATCTTTCAAATGGATTCCCTCCTAATTGAGCCTGTCATGCAACTCACCCTTTAATTGCGCCCGCTCCGTAACCTTTGATTAGCGATCGTTGCGTAACCAGGAAGATAATCACCGCCGGAATGCTTACCACAATGCTGCCACTCAAAATATATTCCCAATACACATCGAACGAAGTTACAAAACTATCCAAGCCGACCGGGAAGGTCCTCTTCACATCACTGTTAATGAAGACCAGGGCAAAAAGATACTCATTCCATACATAAGTAAACGTAAAGACAATCACCGCGATAATTCCCGGAATCAACATCGGCAATGCGACATAAAGCAAAGCTTTTACCCTGCCGCAACCGTCGATAAAGGCCGACTCTTCCAACTCGATGGGGAGCGTTTCAAAAAACGAACACAGCACCCAGATGCAATACGGCAGACATAATGCGACATAAGCCAGGGTCAATCCCGATAGTTTATCGGTCAGCTTCAGCTGGACTGCGATAAGATAGAGCGGTATCACCAATAATATGGACGGAAGCATGTAAGCAAATAGTGAAAATATGGAAAACAGATTGCGGCCCCGGTAGTTAAAGCGGGTCAAACTGTAGGCGGCCAATACTCCGACGACCGTGCTGATGAAGATGGTTCCGACCGAGATTAAAATACTGTTTATCAAGAAACGGGCGAAATCGGTTTCGCGGAAGACACTGAAATAATTGACCAACGTCCAGTGCCGCGGGAAAAAGGTGGGAGGTATGGTGAAAAATTCGACCTTCGGCCGCAACGAAGAGAGTAACATCCACAGGATGGGCCCGATTGAAAAAACCACCAAACCGATCACCAGTATATAAAAGACCGCCCGTTGCAATCGCTTGGAAATAACCATGATTTAAACCCTCCCTTCCTTTGACTTGCCAGTACCCTTGATATAAACGAGGATAAATGCCAAAACGATAAAGAATTGAACGATCGCATCCGCCGAACCTCTGCCGAGCTGCATCCCTTCGAACGCATAACTGTAAGCCTGCACCGGCAGCGTCAGCGTGCTGGTGCCCGGACCGCCCTTGGTTAAAAGCAGAATGATGTCCACCTTGTTAAACATAAACAGGCTGCGCAGCAAAATCACGACCGCTAAAACGCCTTGGATCTCCGGGAACGTGATATACCAAAACTTTTTCCAGGAATTCGCCCCGTCGATGCTGGCGGCCTCGTATAATTCCTGTTGGATGGTTTGCAGTCGCGACAGCACATTAATCGAAACAAACGGGAAATACCGCCAGATGCCGATAAAAACGATGGAGGCCATGGCCAGGGAGGGCGTTCCCAGCCAGCTGATGGGCTTTTCGATGACATGCAATGACGATAATAAGTAATTGACAAAGCCATACTGCTCATTCAACAGCCACTTCCACATCAAGGTCACGGCAACGGTCGGCATAAAAAAAGGCAACATCACGAAAGCCCGGGCCAAACCGCGTCCCTTAAAATCGACGTGTAAAATAAGCGCGGCGATCACTCCGATTACGACTTGCCCGGCGATGGTCGTGACTGTCCAGACGAGGCTCAAGTATAATGCCTGCCAGAAATCGGGTCCACTGAGAATTTTCAGATAGTTTTGAAAACCGACATACACTCCTTGCGTTTCATAGATCAGTTGCCGGTAGAAGCTCAAGTAAAAAGCGTTGATCAAGGGATACAGAATCAAAATCGCCATAAAGATTAAAGCTGGTATTAAAAACGCAACCCCGATGAGCTGATCCTTTTTATACACTGCATACACCCCATTATGGGATCGGGCATTAGAAATGCCCGATCCCTTTTTCTGATCTTCGGTCCGCATGGATATTATTCCATTCTGTTGATCGGTCGAATGAACAATCTATCATTAAATGACTTATTTAATGCCGAACATATCGCGCCACGCGTCCGCCGTGGTTGTAAGCGCTTGTTTTGCAGTGGTCTCTCCCGCTAAATAGCGATTCATTTCCCGCGAAAATACCGGATCGGCCGTAGCCCTGCCCACATAAGGATCGACGACGCCGGGATGGCGGAAGAGAAAATCGGTTCCGTATTTGAATGAATAATCCATGGATGCTTTAACAAGGTCCTTCCACTTGGCAATGGCCGGATGCGCGAAATAATCCGGATTATTCAGCCAACCGTTGCGTACCGGCAAGCTGTGCCCGGGCGCGGAACCGACCAGGAAATCCAAGTATTGTTTGTCTTGCATGTAGAAAGTCACAAATTCCTTGGCTGCCGCAACATTTTTGGAAGTTTTAAAGATGATAAAATTATTGATCGCGGTGTGCGTGAGCGGTTTTTTATTGTTATTTCCGGGGCCGTAGGGGACCGGCACGATGCCGACTTTCGAAGCCAGACTGGGGTTGTAACGATCGATATTCAGCAACATCCGTCCCGGGTAAACCGCCATCGCCACCAAACCATTGGCGAAATTCACGGAAACATCTTTATATGTAGTATTGGCCACTCCCGGCGGAGCAAACTCTTTGAGCTTCCCTAAGAATTCCAAGGCTTCAATCGCCTTTGGGGAATCAACCGCCACTTTTAGCTTGGAATCGAATAATTCGGCGCCATTGGCCCACAAGAAACAGGAGAAATCGTAGCTGACTTCCGGAGGAGCACCGGTGATGGATATGCCATATTGATCGATTTTGCCGTCATTATTGGTATCCAAGGTTAAAGCCTTCGCTGCTTTCAGCCATTCGTCAAACGTGGTCGGCGGCTTGATTCCCGCCGCCGCAAACAGGTCCTTCCGATAATATAAGAGTCGGACCTCTTGCGCCGCCGGAATATCATAAATCCGGTGTTTGCTGTTGATGGTCACAAATTTGCGCGGAATGTCGCCCAATTTCTTAAAGACATCATCCATCGGCACCAATTGGCCTTGATCGACCAGGGGCGGTACAAATTTCGGCGAACTATAGGCCAAATCGGGAGCGGTTCCCGCCCGCAGCATCGCCGATAATTTGGGCAGAACATCGTTCAAATTGGCATGGGTCAATTTCACTTGCACGCCAGGGTGGGTTTTTTCGAAAGCGGCGATAATATTGTTGTCTACTTTAATTGAACTGGGGTCGGTCTCCGGAGAAAGGAATGTAATGACCGCCGGCGCGGCAAAAGTTTGGGCGGTGAAGATCAGCACCAGCACGAACAGACTGAACATTGACATTTTCTTCAACATGTTTTTCCCTCCCTATTGATTTGGTAGCTCTTTGCCAAACTCATGAACGGATCTTTGCGCTTCATCCCCCCTTATGACGTACTTCTTTACATATGGATGGGTTTTATCTTACGATCGCCCAGTCGGTTTATTGGCGATTGTCGACAATCGTCAGAGGTGTTGCAAAAAAAAATCTCCAGCAAATCAATATCCGGTAATCACCCGAATTAACCCATCCCTTTTATTTTAATGGAGCTGGATTTTTCTCTTCCCAGGCTAAAAATTAGCCGGGAAGAGCGTCGTAAGAAAATTATCCGTTCACACCACAGCGCTTCTGGATTGTCCGGAATCGTCCCCGGGATTCCGTTTGGCCTCGACCAAATGTTCCAGCAGTAAATCGCCGGCCGCGACAATATGCGTCCGCATCACTTTTTCGGCCGCTTCCTGATCCCGCTCGCGAAAGGCGTCCAAGATCGGCTGATGGGCATTCATTTCCCGGTTCAGCTGCGAGTGGGCCACCAGATTCCATTTGGACATGACCATATAAAGCCGCGTCTGAATACGGACTCCCTCGATCATCTTGATCAGCTGGGCGTGCCCGCAGCGATGGCAGACCAAGTCGTGAAATGCGAGGTCCGATTCGATAAAAGCCGCTGCGTCATTCTTCAGGGTCGCTTCGCCCATTTTGAGGCTGAACAAATATAACTGGCTCAAATCAGCCTCGGTCAACAGATCGGTGGCCAGGCGGGCCGCCAACCCTTCCAGGCAGCTGCGCAACAGATAAACTTCCTGAATGTTCTTAGGATTGAGCGGTGCGATATAAGCGCCTTTGCGCGGCATAAATTTGATAATATCCTGGGCCACCAGTTCGCGAATGGCCTCCCGGACCGGCGCGCGGCTGATCTGCATCTGCTCGGCGATATGCTGTTCGATGATGCGGTCGCCCGGCTTTAACGCGCCCGAAACGATGGCGTTAATGATTGCGTTGATCACTTCAATATGCAGCAAATTGCTTTTCGGAGGACTGAAATCGGTCATTATCCAAAACTCCCATTCGAAATATTGTCGACAATCTACATATTCATTTCGAGTTCCTTTCAAAATTTCCTGCCGGTCCACAAATATTATTAAAAAAGAGCATTCCCGAACCAACTCAGACCATTCTGAAATCGACACCAAAAAACCGTCCGGATCCCGTCCGGGCGGCTGGTGCTCCGGAACCTGTCCCGGCAGTCCATGGTCGTCCCCAACCTTATCTTTCGTTCAAAATCTCATGGAGTGACCTGCTCCAGCAGTTTGCCGATCTTCAAGGCCAGTTGCAGGTTGAAACAGTCTTCGGCGTTATTGATCTTAAAACCGGAAATGGTTTCGATCTTCTGTAGCCGGTAGGCCAGGGTATTGCGGTGGATGAACAGCCGGCGGGCGGTGGTGATCTGATTGCCCTGTTCCTCCAGGAAGACCTCCAGGGTGCCCACCAAATCGCTGCCGTTCAAGCGATCGTACTGAACCAGTTCGCCCAGCGATTCCTGGAAAATCTGCTCCAGCTCCTGACGGTTGTCGTAGCTCAACAGGATCCGGTAGATGCCGAGGTTTTGATAGAAACGGGTCGCGTTTTTGGTCCGGTTCAGCTTGGCGACGCGCAGGGCCTGTTCCGCCTGGTGTAAGCTTTTCTTCATGGCCTGCAGTTCCCGGTAGCAGTTGCCTACGCCTACGCTGACCGTGAGCTGCAAGCGCTCGGCGACGCCTTTGCGGATCTGGCCGACCAGTTTATCGACGGTCGTATCATCCCCCACACCGACCGGCAGCAAAATGATGATCGAATCACTGCGCGGCATGAACAGGGCCTTCAGGTTGTATTTCGCTAGGGCGCTCTGAACCACTTTCTGAAACCGCAGTTTTAGCTCGATCACTTCCGGCTCGCGGCGGATACCTTGGCTCTTCAAGAAGATCTCGAAATCATCGAGATCGGCGATGAGCACGCGGTGCGGCTCGCTCAAATTATAGCCATACATCGCGGTGACCTGCGTGAAGTTATCGGAGGAGCCGAAATGGCTGAACAGGATATTCTCCAGCAAGTTATGGAGCGAACGCTCCTCCATCTCCTTCATGATGATGGCGCTGCAGATTTCGTGGGTGACCTCGACCAGCTTGACTTCCCACGGCAACTCGAAGAGCGGAATCCCGAGCTCGTCGGCGACCGCCGCGGCGGCCGGAGCGACGCTCTTGATATACGGTCCGGTGAAGACGACCAGCCCGGCGATGTTCTTCGTCGCCACGCTGCGGATCAGCTCCGGCAACTGCCGGGCTTCCTCCTTCAGGCCGACTCCGGTCAAAAACAGTAACTCGCCGCCGTTGAGCCAGGTTGAAACCTGCAAGGCATCCTCCAACACCTCGACCGCGTAAACCCAGCGGACATTGCGGTCCAGCCCTGCTCCCCCCGCCACCAGCCGGATCTTTTTTAAAACGGGTAGATTGATAATATCGCCACAACGAACTGCCATTGCGATCCTTTCTTTTAGTCGTGATAAGTAGATTTGGGAGCTAAGCTAGCAAGGTTAAGTCAGGCTAGGAACTGAGGGCCGATGGGAGGCTATTCCTACCTCCCACACCCTCAGGACCAAAGGGTGTAGTGGGACACCCTTTGGAATCCGCCCACTTGGATTCGGCCTAATCCATCCATGGGGCCTCATCTTTAGGGCGTCCTGCCCCTGAGAACCGAGGTTCCAACGCCTCCTCATTCATCCAGGATTTTAGAATGCCGCCGCCATCCATGGCAATCTAACTGGCAACCAAGTGGAGGCTTCCGTCCCCGACCGCTGTTTATCATCCTAGAAAAGAAGCGGCGCCGTCTCCCTCCCTGGAGACGGGTGCTATTTGTGAGATTATGATATTAAGGCGTCTATCTATAAAGGCACCCAACTCTCGAACACCGCCGCCTTCAAGGATGAAGGCGAGCGACGCCTCTTTTCGTGGATGAAAAACGGCGGTCGCCAACGAAGGGGACTTCGAAAGCCATGACCTGGTAGCCAGTCAAAAGGCCATGGATGGCGAAGACGATTCTCGGATGCATAAAGGGAGGTCCGCAATCCGTAGGTTCCGGCGCCTTTTTGGTTACTTTTGGGGCGGTCCAAAAGTAACCCGCCGTCGGAACCGTGGGCCGACAAAAAAACCTCCACCCTATACCCTCATTCTTCTTAAGGTTAATCTTTCATTTCCATAACGCCGCATCAGCCGGCGCACTGCCCGATCGCCTCTTCCAAAATATCCATCGCCATCTCTACCTGCTCATCGCTAGCCACCAGCGGCGGCAGGAAGCGGATGACGTTGCCGAGCATGCCGGCGTTAAGCAAGATTAAGCCGCGTTGCAGCGCCAAGCCGATGACCTGCTTGACGATGGCCGCATCCGGCTCCTTGGTCCGGCGGTCCTTGACAAATTCGACGCCCCGCATCGCGCCCAGCCCCCGGACGTCTCCGATGACGCTGAACCGTTCCTTCATCCGTTCCAGCCGGGCCGCCATGATCGCGCCGATCCGGGCCGCTTTGGCCGGCAGATTCTCTTTTTGAATGAACTTGATCACCTCAAGGGCAGCCACACAGCCCAACGGACTGCCGCCATAGGTTCCACCGATCTCGCCGGGATTGGTGGCATCCATGATCTCGGCCTTGCCGACCACGCCGCTGATCGGCACGCCAGCCCCGAGCGACTTGGAGAGGGTCATCAGATCGGGATCGATATCATAATACTCGCTGGCGAAAAGCTTGCCGGTCCGGGCGAAGCCGGTCTGGACCTCATCGATCACCAAGACGATCCCGTATTCACGGCAGAGTGACTGCAGCGCCGGAAGAAACTCCGGCGGAGCGACGATGAAGCCGCCCTCGCCCTGCAGCGGCTCGGCGATGAGCGCCGCGATGTTGTCCGACGCCAGCTCGGTCTTTAACAGATGGCGCAGTTTTTCGACACAGGCCAGGCCGCACTGGGGATAGCTGCTCCCCACGCTGCAGCGGTAGCAATAGGGGGAAGGCGTCTTGAAAGTCTCCGGGCAGAAGGGCCCGAAATGGTTTTTATAGGGTTTGACCTTGCTGGTGAGAGTCATGGTCATATAGGTCCGGCCGTGGAAGGCGTTCTCTAACGACAGGATCCCCGTCTTGCCGGTGTAACGCCGGGCGATCTTGACCGCGTTCTCGACCGCTTCGGCGCCGCTGTTGGCGAACATCGCCTTCTTGGCGAAACTCCCGGGGGTCAGCCGGGTCAGCTCTTCGGCCAGCGCCACATAAGGTTCGTACATTCCCACGTGGAAACAGGGATGGATGTACTTCTCGGCCTGCGCCTGAATGGCCGCGACCACTCCCGGATTGCAGTGGCCGACATTCTGCACGCCGATGGCGGCGGCGAAATCGATGAAGACATTGCCGTCAACGTCCTTGAGCAAAGCGCCGTCGGCCTCGGCCACGAAGATTCCGGTACTGTTGCCGACGCCCCGGGCCACGAAGCTCTCGCGTTTGCCCATCAGCTCCCGCGATTTCGGACCCGGCAGTTCCGGCGTCACGATCTTGGCGAGTTTCTCACTTATCATTTGCTATGCACCTTCATATGTCAAATTTAGCGCTGACCGGCCCGATCCATCCCGCCGGTCTCACAAGCTCTTCAAATAAAGATCCTTGATGTCTTGCAGTTCCGCCGTCCGGGGATTGTTGCTCAGGGCGTAAGTCATGGTGCGCATGCTGTTCTCCGAGAGCCATTCCACCTGTTCCCAGGTCACTCCCAGATCGCGCAGCCGGGGCGTGAGCTTCACCCGTTCCAGCAGTTTGCGGACGGCGCTGATGCTCATGGCCGCTCCGGCCGCCACCGGCTGCCCGGCGGTGGCTTCCCCGAGCGCCGTGGCGATGGCGCAAAACTTCTCGGCCGCCTCCGCCACGGTGAATTCCATGAAGGGCAACAGCATGGCGGCCAGCCCCTGGCCGTGGGTCACGTCCAGCAAGCCGCTGACCGGATGTTCCAAGCCGTGCAGCAGCGCCACCCCGGCGCAATCGATGACCATGCCGCCCAAGGTGTTGGCCAGGGCCACCCGCTCCCAGGCCGCCAGATCGGAGGGGTCTTCGTAAACCGCCGGCAGGTTCCGGCCGATCAGTTCGATGGCCTGCAGGGCCATGGCGTCGCTGAGCGGATGGGAACGGCGGGCGACGTAGCCCTCGATGGCGTGGCAGAGCACGTCGATGCCGGTGGCGGCGATGATCGGCGGCGGCAGCGTGGTCATCAGCTCCGGATCGACGATCGAAACCTTGGGATAGATGAAAGGCGACTTGAGCGACTTCTTATCGTGGGTCGCCGGATTGGTGAAAACCGCCAGGCTGTCCCCCTCGCTGCCGGTGCCCGCGGTGGTGGTGACCGCGATGATCGGCAACGCGCCGGCGCCCGGCTTGCCAAAGATATATTCGCTGATATCACCGGGATTGACCGCGGCGAAGGCGATGCCCTTGGCGCTGTCCAGGGCGCTGCCGCCGCCCAGCCCGACGACGACGTCGCAGCCCTCGGCCCGGGCCAGTTCCGCTCCGGCCTGAACCGTCGTGGTCAAGGGATTGGATTCCACCCGGTCGAAGACGACCGTCTGCAAACCGCTCCCTTCCAGCAAGTCCACGGTCCTATCCAACAGGCCGGTGACCCGGGCGCTGTTTTTGCCGGTAACCAGCAAAACCTTGCGGCCGTACCCGGCGGCGATCTCCCCCAGCCGGTTCAATTTGGAGCGGCCGAAGATCAGCCGCACCGGCAAATGATATTCAAAATCCATCCAGTAGCACTCCTAACCGATAAATGGCGCGCCATTCCGGCCCAATCCGGAACCCCGCAATTTATCTTATATTGATGGCAAGCCCGGGACGGAAATTGGCCGCAAGGAAATAAGGGGCTTCTTCCCGCCACAGGCGTCCCGCTGTTTCCGTTGCAAAATCAACCTTCCGGCGAAGTCCCGCGCCCGACTTTGTCAGCGTTGCACTCCGCTGCCTTCCCCGTCCAGCGGGAATCATCGCCGTCGGACGGCGGATCGTCCTCCTCATGTCAGGGATGGTCCTCGGTCCTTCAGGGATGGTCTTTGTCCTTGTTAGGATGAAAGATATCCTTGTAAGGGACGCCATGATCCTTTCAAAGGAGCCTTGGATCCTTGTAAGGTATATCATAATTCGTGTAAGGGATGGTCACATCCTTGTACGGGATCGTTTGATCCTTTCAGAGGATCATTCCATTCCTGCTTCCCCAAGGACCATCCCTACTTCCCCAAGCCTTGGGAAAGCATCCCCAACCTGCGGGGAAACTGTCCCGCGTTTCGGGGAAGTTGGACCAATGCCTGGGGAAGTTGCCCCGCGGGCCCGGGAACCAGGACCAGTCCTCGAGGAAACTCGCTCGAAGCTTGGAGAAACTGTCCCGGCATTCATTCCTAGTGCTTAAACCATTTAACCTTCCAGAAAACTCACACCCAATTCCAGACCCGGTTGGCGAAACGGATTGCCCGCCCCGGCAAGGCCAATTCATGGACGATGCCGTCCTCGGCCACGACCGTCCCGGCCACGATCACGGCTTGAATGCCCGCCGGAGCGGCGTCCGGTTGGCCAAAGCCCGGATACCCGGCCCGATCGGCGATGGTCGCCGGGTCGAAGATGACCAGATCGGCGTCGGCGCCGATCCGCAGCCGGCCTTTATCTTTCAGGCCCAGCCGCTCGGCCGGTAGTATCGTGCAACGACGGATGGCCTCCAGCAGCGGAAGGGTCCCGGTCTCGCGAACCGCTTTCTGAAACAGTCGCGGGAAAGTCCCCACATCCTGGGGATGGCCTTGGCCCGGCCCGGGCTGGCCCACCGCGCCGTCGCTGGAAACCATCACATACTCCGGACGCAGCGCCTCATAGACTTCGGCCTCTTGACCGACGAAGGCCACCACCACGTCCTGGCCGGATCCGGCCCG
Source organism: Bacillota bacterium (assembly GCA_023400055.1). GTDB lineage: Bacteria > Bacillota > UBA4882 > UBA8346 > UBA8346 > Hydrogenispora. Next base: position 37,317 of record JAEXFN010000021.1, on the reverse strand, counting down.
CAGCTCCCGGTAACGCTCCTCATTCAAAGGGTTCCCGGCGTAGCGGCCGGTCGCCGCGTAAAGATCCCCATAGCTGCAGCCCCATTTGGCGACGCAGCCTTCGTCAAAAACCGCGCTGCCAATATAAGTGGCGAACGCGTGATACAGCCCGCTGTCGGCAGTGACGTCGCGGCCCGCGGCCACCGCCGCGTCGAGCATCGCCACGGCCTCGCTCATCATGCCCATGCCCAGCTGATAGGCGAGATGGGAGATCTGCAGCGGGGCCCCGGTCCGCTCGTTGATGCGCAGGGCTTCCCGCAGCGCGTCCAGCCCGGCCCAGCAGTCGGTGCGCAAGTGGATGGCGACCAGTTTGCCGTAGCGGGCCGCTACTTGGCTCAGAGCCAGCACCTCCTCCCAGGAGGAGCCCGGCGCATACTCCAGTCCGAAGGAGAGTCCGGCGGCCCCGGCGGCGAAGGCCCGTTCCGCCAGCTCCACCATGGTCTGGATCTGGGCGGCGCTGGCCGGCCGCCGGGGATCGGCGGCTCCCGCCGCTTCCCGCAGGGCGAAGGAGTGGCCGATCAGCATCGCCTGGTGAATGGGCAACCCCCGTGCGTCCAGACCGGCGAAGAAATCCTCCAGGTCCAATGGTCCCATGCCGCAGTTGCCGCCCACGGTGGTGGTCACGCCCTGCCTGGCCATGAGCCGGGCCGAATACGTATGACCGTCCACATGGGCGTGTATGTCGATGAAGCCCGGACAGACCACCCGCCAGCCGGCGTCGATCACCCGCGCTCCGGTCAGCTCGGCGCGGGTGAGGGCGGCGATCCGCCCCGCCCGGACGCCGAGGTTGCCGACCGTGACCCGGCGGCGCTCCGGGTCGACCAAAGTTCCGTTACGAATGACCAGATCAAAATCGCTCATGATAAATTAACCGGTCACTTCTGCTTGATCTCCGACCAGATCTGGTCGTAGGTCCGGGTGGCCGCGCCCACATCCTTCAGATACTCGCCTTTATCCAGTTCCGCCTTGGGCGGGTTGGCGGCGACATCTTCCCGGTAGGCTTTATCCACGTACTTCAAGGCATCCTGGTTGGGATTGGTATAGGGCATCTCCTTGGAGATCATCGCGCTGATCTGCGGGTCCAGGATGAAGTTCACGAACTGCTCGGCTTCCTTCTTATGCGGCGAACCCTTCGGGATGAAGAAGTTGTCCTGCCACAGGTACATTCCCTCGCTCGGGAAGACGATCTGAATGTTCTTGTTCTCCCGTTTGGCGAGCGAGGCCTCGGCGCTCCAGATCATGCCCACGGAAGCCTCGCCGTTGATCAGCAGCGTCTTGGGGCTGTCGCTGTCGTAAGCTTTGATATTGGGCAGCACCTTGACCAGCTCGGCCTGGGCCTGCTTCAGATGTTTCGGGTCGGCGTCGTTCAGCGAATAACCCAGCTTCTTGAGGGCCATGCCGATGATGGCCCGTTGATCGTCGAGCACTACCAGGGAATCCTTGAGCCGCGGATCCCAGAGATCCTTGTAGCTCTTGATCGGCCATTTGATCTTGGCGGTATTGACGGCGATCAGCGCGGTGCCGCACATGTAGGGCACGGTATACTTATTGCCGGGATCGAAGGAGAGATTCTTGCGCATCGCCGCGATATGAACGAAGTTCGGAATGTTCTTGAGATCGATCGGCTGCAGCAGCCGGTTCTTCTGCTTCAGCATGATCTGGATCATGTAATCGCTGGCCACCGCCAGGTCGTACTGGGAAGCCCCGCCGGCCTGAATCTTGGCCAGCATTTCTTCGTTGGACGAAAAGGTGCTGTAGTTGACCTTGATGCCATACTTCTGCTTGAACTTATCCAGCACCGACTGGGGCATGTAGTTGGACCAGTTGAAGAAGTTCAGTTCCTTGGCGGCGGCGTTGGCCGTTCCGCCCCGGTAATCGGCGGAGAAAACTCCCACCACCAGTAACAAGCCGGCCAGGAGCGCCCCCCATACCCGTCGTCCGCCTTTCGATACGCAATCTTTCATAGCCGATCCCTCCGTTTTCATCAATGTATTTTATCAGCAAACTTTAGCAGTCTTGCGATAACCCTTTTAAACGACCAGATTGGCCAACACCTTGGCCAGCGTCTCGCAGACCCGGTCACACTGTTCCCGGGTGATGGTCAGCGGCGGCTCGATCCGGATGGTTTTGGCGTTGATCAGGGTTCCAGCCACCAGCACGCCATTGTCGAAGAGCCCTTTGGAGGCGTCATAACCGATCTGGTCGTCGACGAACTCGACTCCGATTAGCAGGCCTTTGCCCCGGACCTCCAATACCTTGTCGGGATGGCCCTTGACCACTTCCTTCAAGTTGGCCAATAGATATGCCCCGGTCTCCAGCGCCCGCTCGGGCAGCTTCTCCTCGATCAGCACATTAATGGTGGCGATCGCCGCCGCGCAGGCCAGCGGGTTGCCGCCAAAGGTGGTGGTATGCAGGAAGGGATTCTCAAACAGGCAAGAGAAGACTTCCTCGGTGGCGACGGTGGCCCCGGCCGGAATGACTCCGCCGCCGAAAGCCTTGGCCAGACAGAGGATATCCGGGACGACTCCGTAATGCTCGCAGCAGAACATCTTGCCGGTCCGGCCCATGCCGGTCTGCACTTCGTCCAGGATCAGCAGGGCGCCGAAGCGGTCGCAGAGATCGCGCAGCTCGGCCAGGTAGTTATCGGGCGGGATGATCACGCCGCCTTCGCCCTGAATCGGCTCGACCAACACCGCCGCCACATCGTCGCCGGTCATGGCGCAAGCTTGCATGGTCTTGTACATCATGTCGATGTCGCCGAACATCACATGGCGGAAGTTCGAAACCAGCGGCATGAACGGCTTGCGGAAGGCCCCCTTGGCGGTGCCGGAGAGCGAGCCCAGGCTCTTGCCGTGGAAAGCGCGGGTGGCGGCGATGAAGGTCTGCTTGCCGCGCTTGTTCTGATAAGCCTTGGCCAGCTTCAGGCCGGCCTCCACCGATTCGGTGCCGCTGTTGGTGAAGAAACTGTACTTCAGATCGCCCGGGGTCAGGTCGGCCAGGATCTTAGCCAAGATCGCCCGCAACGGGTCGAGCAGGTCCTGGCTGTGCAGGGGCTGCCGTTCCATCTGCGCCTTGACCGCCTGCAGCACCTTGGGATTGCTGTGCCCCACGTTATAGATGCCGAAGCCGCCTAGACAGTCGATGTACTCCTTGCCACTGACGTCCGTGAAACAGCTGGGGCCGGAGTCTTTCCACTCCACCGCCGCGTACTGGCCGCCCTTGGTGACCGATTTGCGGTACTCCAGGAAGCCGGGGTTGACGTGTTCCCGGAAGCCGTTCACCGTCTCCCTGGTAATCCAGTCGCCGATCTCCGGCGTGACTTCCTTCCGCTCGATAATCTCCAAAACCTTGGCAGTGTATTGTTGAATCTCACGATAATCGGTACTGCTGCTCAAACTATCCCATCCTTTCAATTTTGGAACCGAATTTATCAAAATTGCTCTGCCGGGCCACTTGCTCTAAGCTTCCTTCTTATAACGGATGCTCTCGGCGATCACCACCACGGTCAGGGTAATCACCAGCATGATGGTGGAGAGGGCGTTGATCTCCGGCGAGACGCCGAACTTGACCATCGAGAAGACCTTTAGCGGCAGCGTGGTGCTCTGGGGGCCGGCCACGAAGAAGCTGATCACCACATCGTCCAGGGACAGGGTGAAGGCCAGCATCGCTCCGGAGACGATTCCCGGCATGATGATAGGCAGCGTGACCCGGGTAAAGGTCTGCCACTGGTTGGCACCCAGATCCATCGCCGCCTCCTCGATCGAGCGGTTGAACCCGTCCAGCCGCGCCTTGACTACCAGCACCACGAAGGGAATGCTGAAAGCCACGTGCGCGCAGAGCAGGGTGAACATGCCCAACGGCACCTGAAGTTGGGCGAACAGTGCCAGCAGGGCGATACCCATCACGATCTCCGGAATGACCACCGGAATGTACAGCAAAGCATCGAGCACGCTCTTGCCCTTGAAATGATAGCGGTACATCCCCACCGCGGCCAGCGTGCCGATCATCGCCGAGATGATGGTGCTGATCACCGCCAGGATCAGGCTGACCTTGAAAGCGTTCAACACATCGTCATTATGGAACAGCGAGCCGTACCATTGGAAGGTGAACCCGGTCCAGATCACGTTCAGTTTGGACTTGTTGAACGAATAGACCACCAGCACCACGATGGGCACGTAAAGGATCAGATAGATCAGCATCGTATAAAGGATCGAGGTCCAGTGAAACAGCTTCCCTTTGAGTTTCATCCGAAGACCTCCATATCGCTTTTGGATTTAACCAGCCGCATATAAATCCCGATCAGCACCAAGGTGAGGATGATTAGCAAGATCGACAGGGCCGATCCGAAGGGCCAGTCGCGCGCCGTCAGGAACTGGTTCTTGATCAGGTTGCTGATCAGCATCGTTTTGCTCCCGCCCATCAGGTCGGGGATGAAGAAGTAGCCCAGGGTCGGAATGAAGACCAGGATCGATCCGGCGACGATCCCCGGCATCGTCAGCGGCAAGGTGATCCGCAGAAACCGCTTCCAGGCGACCGCGCCCAAATCGCTGGCGGCCTCCAACAACGACGGGTTGAGTTTTTCAATGGAGGTGTACAACGGCAATACCATGAAAGGGAAGAGTGTGTAGACCATGCCGATGAGCACTCCGGTCTCATTGTAGAGCAGCTTGAGCGGGGTCGAGATTAGGTGCAAGTTCATCAGGACGGTGTTGATGATCCCCTCGGTCCTGAGCAACACGATCCAGGCATAGGTCCTTACCAGCGAATTGCTCCAGAACGGAATGATAATCAGCATCAATAGGATGGAGCGGATCTGCTTGGGCGCCCGGGAGACGAAATAAGCGAAAGGATAACCCAATATCAGACATAACAGCGTGGTAATAAACGAGACGCTCAGCGATGACCAGAGAATCTTGAAATACAATGGATTGAACATCCGGGTATAATTCTCCAGCGTGACGCGGTAGTCGATGTCGCCGTAGAGGCCTCGGGTGAAGAAGCTGACCAGGACGATGATTACCAAAGGTAAGGCCACAAAGCTGATCATCCAGAAAAACACCGGCGATAGCGTCCATAGCGGTCCACCGTTCCATTTGCGCTTGCGGACCGGCTCAAGGGTCCGTTCCCGTCCCTCCGGCGCAGTCGTCTTTTCCTCGATTCCCGGCGTAGCGGCGATAATATGTTCATTCATAACGCGGTCACCCCCAATGAAAAATTAATCTCCCAAAAATCCGGCCGGCTCGGCTCAGGCCCTGAGCTGTTCCGCAGTCAATGCCGGGTCGGCCTCGGCCGGCGCGGCTTTCATGACCACGGCGTGCTCCGGGTCCCAGCTCAAAAAGATCTCCTTGTCCTCCTGCAGCAGCGCGGCGGCGGCTTGGCCGGCCATCTCGTTCACGACCACCTCGCGGTCGCCCGGGAGGCTGACGATGGTTTTGAGCACCGATCCGGCATAGATCCGTTCTTTCAGCCGGCCGCGCCAGGCCGGGCCATCCTCTTGCGGAGCGTGGCCGCAGCGGATCCGTTCGGGACGGACGGCCAGGCAAACGGCATCGCCGATCCGCAAGTTCCGATTGACCACCGGGACCCGGCCGTCGGCGAAATCCACCAGCACATACCGGCCGTCGACCGCTCCCACCGTCCCCTCGAACAGGTTGGTCTCGCCGATGAAACCCGCCACAAACCGGGTTTCCGGCCGTTCATAGATCTCGTCGGGCGTCCCGATCTGTTCGATGACACCCCGGTTCATGACGGCGATCCGGTCCGACATGGTCAGCGCTTCTTCCTGATCGTGGGTCACATAGACGAAGGTGATTCCCAGCCGCTTTTGCAAATGCTTCAACTCGACCTGCATCTGTTTGCGCAGTTTCAGGTCGAGCGCGCCCAGCGGCTCATCCAGCAGCAACACCTTGGGGCTGTTGACGATGGCCCGGGCGATCGCCACCCGCTGGCACTGGCCACCGCTCAACTGATCCGGCATCCGCTTCTCGAATCCGGTCAGCTGCACCAGGGCGATGGCCTCGGCCACCTTCCGCTGGACCTCGGCCTTGGCGGTGTTCTTCATCACCAACCCGAAAGCGATGTTATGAAAGACGTTCATGTGCGGGAAGAGGGCGTAACTTTGAAAGACCGTATTCACGTTGCGCTCGTGCGGCTGTTTGTCCTCGACCGGCCGGCCTTCCAGCATGATCCGGCCGCTAGTCGGCTCTTCAAAGCCGGCGATCATCCGCAAGGTGGTCGTCTTGCCGCAACCGCTCGGCCCCAACAGGGTGAGGAACTCTCCTTGCTTGATGTCGAGCGAGATATTTTTCACCGCCTTAAACGAACCGAAATTCTTGACCACGTTTAGCAATTGCACCATATTTTGGGACATTATCAGCAACCCTTTCGCTAAAATGGATATGCGGGGCGACCCCGACTACTCGGAGAACCAGCCGATCGGCTCCACCTTAAGGTTGATATTGATCTGCTTGACCTCGGTGTACTGTTCGTAACCATAGGTGCCGAGCTCCCGGCCGATGCCGCTCTGTTTATAGCCGCCCCAGGGAGCTTCGTTGTAGGTGGGGTGGTAGGCGTTGATCCAGGTGATGCCGGCCCGCAGTTGCTTGATGACCCGCATCGCCTTGGCCCCGTCGCCGGTAAATACCGCCCCAGCTAGGCCATAAATGGAGTTGTTGGCCATCCGTACCGCCTCAGCCTCGTCTTTGAACTTCAACACCGCCAGGACCGGTCCGAAGATCTCTTCCTGGACGATCCGCATCTCTTCCCGGGCATCGATGAAGATGGTCGGTTCCACAAAATAACCCGTTTCCAGACCGTTTTCAGTGATCCGGCGACCGCCGCAGAGCAACCTGGCCCCTTCCGCGATTCCGATCTGAATATAGTCGAGGACCTTCTCCAGATGCGCCGCCGAAACCAGCGGCCCCATCTCATTTCCTTCATCCAGTCCCGGACCGACCCGGATCTTTCCGGCCCGTTCCGCCAGCCGGGCGATGAACTGATCGTAAATGCTCTCCTCCACCAGCAACCGGGAACCCGCCGAACAGACCTGGCCCTGGTTGCAAAAGATGCCGAACAGCGCATAGTCGACGGCGGTCTCAAAATCGGCGTCGGCGAAGACGATATTGGGGGATTTGCCGCCCAGTTCCAGGGAGATTTTCTTCAAGTTGCCCACCGCCGCGGCCATGATGCTCCGGCCGGTCTTAGTCCCGCCGGTGAAGGCCACCTTATCTACGGCGTGACTGGCAGCGATCTCCTGGCCGACGCTGGCACCGGCGCCCAACACCAGATTGACGACGCCCGGCGGGAAACCGACCTGCTCCAGGATTTCAAAGAGCCGGACCGCGTTGAGCGGCGTCAGCTCGGCGGGCTTGAAGACCACCGTATTGCCGGCGGTCAGCGCCGGGGCGAGCTTCCAGGCGGCCATCAACAGCGGGTAATTCCAGGGAATGATCTGGCCGCAGACCCCGATCGGCTCCCGGACCGTCAGCGCTTGCATCGGGTCGGCCACCTCATAGGTCTGGCCTTGCGGCTTGGTGGCCAAACCCGCATAATAACGGAAACAGGCGCAGGCGTCGCTCACGTCGAAGCGCGATTCCCGCAACGGCTTGCCGTTATCCAAGGTCTCGGTCCGGGCGATCTCGTCCGCGTTGGCTTCCAGCAGATCCGCCACTTTAAACAGCAACCTGGCCCGTTCCGAAGCGGGATAGCTCCGCCAGGGGGAATCATCGAAAGCCTTCCGGGCGGCAGCGATGGCTCGCTTGGCATCGGCCGCGTCCCCCTCGGCAGCGATGGCAATGGTCTCGCCGTTGGCGGGATTGACGATCGTCCGGGTCGCTCCCGACTCGGCCAAGGCCCATTGGCCGTCGATATACATCTTCAAAACTTCCGACATGGCTATCCCTCCGTCACAAAATTTTCGATCCGTTGCATTTGCGAATAGCTGACTTCCTCAACCAAAGTAATTTTTATGTCAGTATTTATTACATTAATTAAAAAATATATGGTATTATTAGAGACAGATTCGAAAGTATATGACATAAACATTACATCATGAATTGCCATTATTATAACACACCTTGCTGCAAAATGTACATCTCCATGAAGAACCAAACCTCTTGTGCAGGATGCACAAGAGGAATCTCGCGAATGTCACATTGACTTGACACCGGATTTCCATTATTTTTAGATTTAAAAGTCGTCATGGACTTATCCGGAATGAAAAACGGTTGCCAGCGGAGAATCCGCGTAACCAAGGCAAGGGGTTTTAGGAGGTAATTTGGATGACTCCGATCGACCTGGGATATCAGATGCCGGCCGAGTGGATCCGGCATGCCTGTACTTTTATGGAATGGCCGATTAATCAGCGGATTTGGCTCGACCAGCTCGAGCCGGCCCGACGTGCTTACGCGGCGGTAGCCCGGGCCATCGCCGGATTTGAGCCCGTCATCATGTTGGTCAGCCCGGAGCAGCGGGCAGCGGCGGCCACCTTGTGCGGCCCGGCCATCGCGCTGTTGCCGATTCGCCATAACGATTCCTGGATGCGCGACAATGGCCCTACCTTTCTGGTAGACAGACGGCAGCAACTGGCCGGTATCAACTGGCGGTTTAACGCCTGGGGCGGCAAGAGTGAGTCCTGGGACGAGGATGATCGGGTGGCGCCGGCGCTTTTGCAACGGCTGGGGGTCCCTTGTTTCAACGCGCCAATGATTCTGGAGGGCGGATCGATTCACGTCGACGGGGCCGGCACTTTATTGGCGACCGAGGAATGCCTGTTGAACCAGAACCGCAACCCCCACCTGACCAAAGCGGAGATCGCGACGTTATTGGGACGGTATCTTAATATTCGCAAGATCATCTGGCTAAAAAGAGGTCTGGCCGGGGACGAGACCGACGGCCACGTCGACAATGTGGCCTGCTTCGCCCGGCCCGGCGCGGTGATCATCCAATCCTGCGCCGATCCGTCCGATCCCAATTACCGGATTTATCAGGAGAACCGGCGGATTTTGGAGCATGAGACCGACGCCCGGGGACAGGGCCTGGAGATCATTCCCATCGAACAGCCGCCGGCCACTTACGACCGGTCCACCTCCAAACGGCTCCCAATGAGTTATATCAATTTTTATCTGGTCAACGGCGGGCTGGTCTTTCCGGTCTTCGGCGGCGCTTGCCGGGAGACCGACCGGCGGGCCCGGCAGGTTCTGGAGGCGGCCTTCCCCGGCCGGACGGTCATCGGCGTCGATGGAATGACCATTATCAAGGGCGGCGGCAACATCCACTGCATCACGCAGCAGATGCCGGCTTCCGTAAACTATCCGACTTACGACGGGGGGATGCTTTATGCGCGAGGTGAATGTGGCCGCGGTACAGATGAGTTGCAGTTGGTCCACGGCTGATAATATCGCCAAGGCCGAGCGGCTGGTGCGCCAGGCTTGCGGCCAGGGGGCACAGATTGTGCTGCTGCAGGAGCTTTTTGAGACGCCTTACTTCTGCCAGAAGGAGTTGCCGGAGTTTTTCGAGTTCGCCGCCGAGCTCGAACGGAACCAGGCGGTGCGGCATTTTCAGGGGGTCGCCCGCGAACTGGGCGCGGTGCTGCCGATCAGTTTCTTCGAACGCCGCAATCAGGCCCGTTACAATTCGGTGGCAGTGATCGACGCCGACGGCGCCGTACTGGGGGTGTACCGCAAGACGCACATTCCCGACGGGCCGGGCTATGAAGAGAAGTTCTATTTCAACCCCGGCGACACCGGCTTCAAGGTCTGGCCGACCCGTTACGCCCGGATCGGCGTGGGCATCTGCTGGGATCAATGGTTCCCGGAAGCGGCCCGATCCATGGCGCTGCTCGGCGCGGAGCTACTCTTTTATCCGACGGCCATCGGCTCCGAGCCCACTGATCCCACCATCGATTCCCAGCCGCACTGGCAACGGACCATGCAGGGGCATGCCGCCGCCAATATCATGCCGCTCGTCGCCGCCAACCGGGTCGGCAGCGAACGGATCGCCGATTCCGAACTCACCTTCTACGGGTCGTCTTTCATCGCCGATCACACCGGGGCGCTGGTGGCCGCCGCCGACCGCAACTCCGAAACGACGATCAACGCCGTCTTCGATCTGGACGCCATCGCCGCCTACCGTCAGTATTGGGGGATATTCCGCGACCGGCGGCCGCGCCTCTACGGCCCGCTCTGGACCAGCGACGGCGAAACGGCCCAGCGCTGATCGCCTCCCGGTTGAATCGAATTAGTTTGGCGCCGCGGCCGGGTCCTGCTCCGGATCGCTGAAGAGCTGGCGGACTCGCTCGATCTCGTCGATATGCCGGAAGAACAGGTCAACCAGTTGCGGATCGAACTTCTTGCCGCGTTCTTTCCGGATGTATTCCAGGATCCTCTCCAGGGGCCAAGCCGCCTTATAGGCCCGCCTCATCCCCAGCGCGTCGAAGACGTCAGCCAGGGCGGTGATCCGGCTGTAGATATTAATCTCCTCGCCGCTCAGGCCGTCGGGATAGCCGGACCCGTCGTAATTTTCATGGTGTTCCCTGGCGATCACCGCGGCCATCTGGATCAGGGGCCGCCGCGAATGTTTGAGGATCTCGTAGCCCAGCGCGGAATGGGTCTTCATCATCTCGTATTCGGCCGGCGTCAGCGGGCCCGGCTTCTTGAGGATCGAATCGTGGATCGCCAGTTTGCCGAGGTCGTGCATGGATGCGGCCAGCCGCAACAACGCCGCCTGGCGTTCCGGCAGGCCGAGCCGGACGGCCAGGAGCGCGGCGATCTCGCCCACCCGCTTGACGTGATGGCCGGTCTCCACCGAACGGGATTCGGCGATCTCGCCCAGGGCATAGATCAATTCGCTCTGCGTGGCCTCGAGCTCGCGGTTGAGATCGTGGATGGTGGCGATGTCTCTGTAGGAACGCAACGCGTTAATCAGCGCCGTCCGCAGGCCGCGCGAGGTCAGTTCGGTTTTTTCCTTGTAATCGTTGATATCGTAAGCGACGGTGACGCTCTCCTCCGGGGCCTCGCCGGGATGGCCGGTGCGCACGATGATGCGGACCATCGAATTGTGCAGTTCCTCCCGGATATGGCGCACCAAAGCCAGGCCCGAGTCGTCCTCCTCCATCACCACGTCCAGCAGGATCACGGCGATCTCCGGATGCTCCACCAGCAGCCCCTTGGCTTCGGAGGCCGAGAAGGCGCTCAGAAACTCGACGCCCTTGGCGTCGAAGGTCAGTCGTTTTAAGGCCATCATCGTCACATCATGCACATCTTGTTCGTCATCGACGATCAACAGCTTCCAGTTGTCCACGGGCGGGTCGGACCGTTCCGCCGCCCCGCCGCCACCTTTGGCTGCATCTTCAGAAAAAAGAAATTCATCCATTCGCGCCATGGCGGTTCCCTCCTTTACAGCGGCAAACGAATGTGGAAAGTCGCTCCCTGCCCGGGCTGGCTGGTACATTGGATGGTGCCCCCGAATTGCTGGGTGACGATATTATAGACCACGAAGAGCCCCAATCCGGTTCCGCCCGTGCCGCGGCTGGTGGTGAAGAAGGGGTCGAAGATCCGGGCGATGATCGCCGGATCGATCCCTTTGCCGTCGTCGGAATAGGTCAGCTCGATTCCCGCGACGGTCCGGGCCACGGCGATGCGGATCTGGCCGGCCTGATCCGGGCCGTAGGCGTGGCGCAGCGAATTCATCACCAAATTGGTGAGGATCTGCGCGAACGCGCCGGGGTATCCGTCGATCTCCAGCTCCTCGTCGCAATCCACCGTGATGGTGTGCTTGGTCTTTTTCAGCCGCGGATTCATGCTCAGCAGGATCTCGCCCACATAACGCTTGACCCGGAAGACGCGCCGGGTCTCGCTGGACTGATCCACCGACACCTGTTTGAAGCTGCGGATCAGGTTGCTGGCGCGCTGAAAATTCTTGAGGATGATCTCTGAGGCTTCGTCCAGGTCTTCCAGGTATTCGATCAGATCGCCGCGGCGCGGCGCCCCGTTGCGGCAGAGTTCCAAAAAGCGGGCGGTAATCAGTCTCAGGTGCGAGGCGGCGGTGACGCCCACCCCCACCGGCGTGTTGATCTCGTGGGCCACCCCGGCGACCAGGCCGCCCAGCGCCGCCATTTTCTCGGACTGGATCAGCTGGCTCTGCATGGCCTTGAGCCGTTCGATGGCCTCGGTCAGCTCCCGCTCCGCCTTTTGTCTCTCCTCCACCTCGATCAGCAGTTGTTCGTTGGTATGGATCAGTTCCTCGTTCATCGCCGTGACTTCCTCGTTCATGGCGACCAGCTCTTCGTTGGCGCAGGAGAGCTCCTGAGTCCGCTCATCCACCTTGATCTCCAGTTCGTCGCGGGCCTGGAGCAAGGCAGTCTCGGCGATGCGCCGCCGCTCGATCTCGTGCTGGCGGCGGATATTCTCCGTCGCCAGCCTGGAGATCTGCTGGGCGATCAGGTAGAGGAACTGGCAAACGTTTTCGAATTGCGCCTCGGACATCCGGGTCACTCCGGCGAGGGCCGAGCGCGCCTCCTCCGGGTCGACGCCGATGCTCCGGGCGTAGGCGAGCACTTTCTCCCCATCGTCCGTTCCTGTGAAGACCTGGCCGATCAGCCAGTTGCCGACATGTTCGCCGTCCACGTACAGCCCGGCGCCGCAATCCCACAATCCGCCGCTGAGGCAGGGCTGCAGGTTGGGCCCGTCCGGGTTGGAATGGCCGATCACCGCGTCGGAGTGTATGCAATTCTGCAGGCCGCGCGGTGTGGCCCGGATGAGCCGGCAGAGCCGGCAAAAGTTGCTGGGCTTGGTCAGCGGCCGGCCCGCGGCGTCGGTGATGAGCGCGGCCACGCCGGTGGCGGCGGCGAAAGTATCCTGAATCGCCTGAATGCGCTCCAGATCAAAAAGATCCTGAAAGCCGGGCGCCTCCGCCGGCCGGGTCTCCGCCCGGCTCCCCAGCGGTTCCGGTCCGTTCGCCTGGTTCATCGCGCGCGCCTCCCCGTCATCGGTCATTGCGCTTCATAACATTCTGCTATATATTTCGGCAAACCGCTTGGAATTTATTATCGAATTTTAAACATTTTGTTAATGGTTAAAAATGGGAACCTTCGTCCGCCCGTAACGTTATTGTTAAAGTCATCCTCCTTCCAACCATGGAAGCCGGAGGAGAATTCTCCAACTTGCTTGGCATTCATTCGGATTAACGGTGGCATCCTATCGTTTGAGGAGCGCGCCGCCGGGCATCCTCCGCAACGGGATGGTCCGTCATCGAATCACGGTTTATCCGTCCATGAAAGGGAAGGAATCATGTCGAACATCGCTTTTTCCATCGGGCCGCTGCAAATCCATTGGTATGGCATTTTGATCGCGGCCGCACTGATCATCGGCTACTGGCTGACCTGCCGCAACGCCACCCGCTACGGGCTGGAACGAGAGGTCCTGGACCGGCTGCTAGTGCGGCTGATCGTGGCGGTGATCGTCGGCGCGCGGCTGGCCTTTGTGGCCGCCAATTTCGGGTTCTTCCTGGCCCAGCCCTGGGAGATCATCCGGATCGACCACGGCGGGCTGGGGTCGCACGGCGCCTTCATCGCCGCCATGTTGCTGGGCTGGTACTGGACGCGCCGGGCCCGCGTCTCCTATTGGACCCTGGCCGACGCCGTGGCGCCGGCGATCACGGTGGGCCATATCTTCGTGCGGATCGGCAACTTCATCAACGGCGAGCTCTACGGCCCGCCGACCAACCTGCCGTGGGCGGTCAAGTTCCCCACCAGCGCGGTGCCGGTCCATCCCAGCCAACTGTACGAAGTCCTCACCTCGCTGGCGATCCTGCCGTTCGCATTGCGCTGGAGCCACAGCCCCCGCTATCCCGGCTACGCCTTCCTGCGGGTCTTGCTGCTCCATTCGGCGGTCCGTTTTTTCATGGATTTCTTCCGCCAGGAGACCGCCTTCCACGGCCAGCTGGTTTTGACCCAGTACATCGCCCTGGCCTTCGTCCTGCTGAGCGGCGGCTGGCTCTGGTACTTGGAGACTTACCGCTATCCGGCCGACCGGAGCAAACCGGCGGCCTGAACCGCCCGGAAACCGTCGCGCATTTTGGCTCCCCGGGCCGACCGGATTCCGGGCAGCCCGAGGAATTTCCCCTATCTACCGCTGGTCATACACGCCGAATTCTTTCCACGACGCTTGCGGCAGCTCCAGTTTGACCAGCTTCTTGGCCTCGCGGTAAAGCAAGTCGACCTGGTCGAGCTGGCCGTGGAAGGCGGCGGTCTTCTCCTTGAGCCGGGCCTTGGCCGCCTCATGTTCGTTGTCGAGCGCGATGGCGCTCTGGAACTGTTGGCTGTAATCGGTCAAAAACTTGCCATCCAGCCCCCGTTTGGCCAGGCGTTCGGCGTTGGCCTCCAGCCCCGCGAGCATGGTTTGCGAGTGGTGGAACCGGTCGGCGATGGAATAATTCATCTTCGAATCCCCCTTTGATTTTGGTGTCGCTGTTTTAAGGTTTCGTCCCTGATTGGTGCTTTCGAATGAACCCCCGGCCGGGCGGTACATCGCTTCCTGAGCCATTCACTTTAGCAAATGATTCGTTGTGTTTAAATAATACCACAAACCATTCCATGAATGCAATACTATTTGGAAAATTTTTTAAAATATTTGGCAGAACAATGTCAATTATACGATTATACTGTATGGATCAGTCGATCGATAATCTAGGGTGAAAATCCGCATCGCGCCGGATCCCTGCTGCTACAGCGGGGATAGTCTTTGGTCTTGTAAGGGAGAACTTCATCCGTGTTAGGGATGGTCGCCTCCGTGTCAGGGATCGTTCCCTCCTGGTAAGGAATGGCCGGATCCTGGCATGGGATCCGCGGATCCTTGTCAGGGATCGTCCCATTCCGGCTTCCCCGAGGACCATCCCTGCTTCCCCATGGCGCGTCCCCCTTTCCCAGCGCCTTGGGGAAGCCGGACCATGATCCGGGGAAGTTGCCCCGCGTTTTCAGGGAACCGGACCGGCGCGCGGGGGAACCGCTTGGTGCGCCGTCCCGACTCATTCTCGGCCCATCCCTGACGGGCCGTCTCCCATCCCAGTCTTCCGAATGGCCGTCCCGATTTCCGCAGACCGTTAATACACTGTATCCCCCGGACGATGATGTCTTGTACCGCTGCCCATAAAAATCAGCCTCCCCGCTGCCGGCCGGCAAAAAGGAGGCTCTACATGGAACCCAACCGGGCACGGTGCAGAACCGGGCGCGGCTCCCCGGCCACCGGTCCAGCGAATTATTCCTCGATGAACCGCAACAGCTCGTCGTCGAATTTCTCGCGTTGATCCCAGAACAGGCCATGCCCGCTCTCCTCGAAGGGCACCAGCCGGGAACCGGCGATCCCCTGGTGTTGGGCCTCGCCCAACGGGAAAAGACAAACCTGGTCGTGAATGCCGTGCAGGATCAGGGTGGGTACCCGGATTTGGCCCAGATCGCCGAATAATTCCTCCCGCAGCCAACTGGCGGCGACGGCCGCGGTCGACCAATTGGCGGCTTCCAGCCCCATCTGGAAGAACCATTCCATGAACGGCGCGGTGGTGTGCTGGAAAAAGAACATCTCGCCGAAATCGCGCAGCATCTTCGGACGGTCGCTGGCCGTGGTCGCGATGATCTGCTCGACCGCCGCGCGGCTAATGCCATACGGGAAACGGGAGCGCGGGATCAGGCTCGGGGCGGCCGCGGCGAACAGCGCCAGTTTGGCCACGCCGTAGCCGTTATGCCGCGCCATGTAGCGGATGGCCACCGCGCCGCCGGTGGAATGCCCCGCCAAGACGATATTTTGCAATTGCAACGTCTCGATCACGCAACGGATATCATCGGCCGAGCGGTCATAGGAGTAACCCGTCACCGGTTTATCGGATTTGCCGAAGCCGCGCGCGTCCATTCCCAGGCAACGGTAGCCCAAGTTGCCGAGCCGGGCGAACTGGTACTCAAACATCCGGTGATTGGCGGGCCAACCGTGGATGAAAAGAATCGCCGTTCCGCAGCCGGGGTTGAGATCTGCCACGAAAATATTGACACCTGGCTCGACGTTAATATAGTATCCCACATCCATCCTCCATTCTTATTTTCAGCACCATATTATGCGCCGGGTAGGCAAAGGTCCCAATTCTAATTCCAATTCCCGCGGGCGGGAATCGCCGGTCTCGCGGCCCGGTCAACCCTTTTATTCGGATCCGGTCGGTCTTCCGATCGGCATTCCTATAACAGACCCCATGCTGGCAATCGAAAATGAAACGAAGCTCCGCCCCATTGGTTTCCTTCTTTCACCGGGACATGAAAAAACTCCTGATTTCTCAGGAGTTTTTCGTTCATGATCTTCCCTACCCCAGATACGCTCCCTGGGCTTTCAACCGCTTTTGCAACCGGGGGATGTCGATCGCCCGCAATTCCAGCGCTTCCCCGGCGCAGATCGCCGCGGCGGTCCCCGCCGCCTGGCCCGTCGCGAAGCAGGCCGGCATCACCCGGAAGGAGCCGTGCATGGCCCGGTCCGCTGCCAAGGGCCTCCCGGCGACGATGACGTTCTTGAGTCCCTTGGGCAAAAGCGCCCGGTAAGGGATGCCATAGGATTCGCCGGCCCGATACTTGCTGGAGATATATTCGTCGCGGTCGTTTTGGTAGACCACCTCTCCCGGGGTCGCCGCGTGCACATCGAGGGGATAAGCGTACCGGGCAATGGTGTCCTCAAAGACTCGCCGGTCGTAATAATCCTGCTTGGTCAGACGGTATTCGCCGACGATCCGCCGCGTCTCGCGAACGCCCAATGCCGGCCCGGAGGAGGCGAGCACCGCGTCTTCCAAGCCCGGCACGTATTTCTTGAGAAAGGTCAGCATCGCCGGGAGCCTCTTTCTGGATTCGATCTCGGCCCGGGTCAGATCCTCAGCCTGCAACGGATGGATCTCGTAAACATGTCCGAAGTTCAGCCCGGCCATTCCCTGATTCTGAATGGCGAAGCCGCAGACGTGTTTCTCATCGAAGGGAAACTCCCCGTCGGCTTTGGCCCTGGCGACCGCCTTGGCCAGATTGCCGTTTTCCCCGTTTTCCCTGGCGTAGGCCATGAAGCGCTCCAGATTGATGTTAGCGAGTCGGAAACAGAGGGTGACCGCCTGGACCAGCCCCCGCTCGTCACCGTATTCACATTCGCCGCCGGCCTTCACCACCAGATCGGCATCGCCGGTGCAGTCGATCAAATAGCGGCAGCGGATCGTCCGATTTGACCATGGATCGGCGACGACCACCGCCTTGACTGCGCCGTCCTCAACCTGCAGGTCGCTCACGGCGGCATGCAAGAGGATCCCGCAGCCGCTCGCGACGACCATCTCATCTAGCACCCGTTTTAAGACCTCCGGATCGATCGGCACCCAGTCGTACTCCCATTTGACCGACTCTTGCCTGTCCCGGAACGGGTCCTGCCAGTTTTGAGCCCCTTTCATCCTTTCCAGCACTTCCAAGCCGATTCCTTGAATGACCGCCTTCTCGCCGTCGCTGAAGGGACAGAAGGCCGGCACCGAAGCGGCCGTCGCCATCCCGCCCAGGAAACCGTGCTTCTCCAACAGCAACACCTTGGCGCCATTCCGGGCGGCGGCGATGCCGGCCGCGACCCCGGCCGGGCCCCCTCCGGCAACGATAATATCGTAACGGAGTTCCATTGCAATTCCACCTTTCATAGGCTTAAGTCACTTCGGCTCAGAGCAGAGCCGGATCAGGTCGTTCACATCGGCGGTCGCCAGACACTCGACGGTATCGGCGGCCCCATAATAGATCTTTACCTCGCCGGACTCTTCCAGGATCATCCCGCCCGGGAAGATGACGTCGTTGCGGAAGCCATCCCTTTCATAGCCGGTTTCCGGAGCGAGCAACGGGGTTTTGGACATCCCGATGACGCGGGCGGGGTCCGCCGGATCGAGCAGCATGATCCCGGCGGTGTAGCGTTTCTTCCAGCAATCCTCCCAGCCGTTCTTGCCCCGGGAATCATCGATATCCACCGCATGGAAGGTAGTCAGCCAGCCCTGGTCGGTCTTAATCGGCGGCGCCGCCGGGCCGATCTTGTCGTTGGCGAACGGCACATGCTCCACTCCCAGTAAAAGCCGGGAGTTTCCCCAATATTTCAGATCCGGCGAATCGGAGAGCCAGATGTCGAAGCGGTCTTTCCCGCCCCGGCTATATACGGGAAACGGCCTTTCCAGCCGGACGTATTTCTCGCCGATCCGCTCTGGAAACAGGGCCATGTTCCGGTTGTCCGGCAGCGACAGGCTGAGGATCTCAAAGACTTCAAAATCTTCGGTGACGGCAATCCCGCCCCGCAATCCGTGCCGGGTGTCGACGGCGAAACAGATGTAACATTTTCCTTCCACCACCGTCAGCCTCGGATCATAGGCCCGCAAGATCTCGTCGCTTTTGAGATCGAAACAGGGTCGCGGCCGGACCTCCCAGCGGATCCCGTCGTCGCTGTAAGCGATCCCGATGTTGGTCCCCTGAAAGTTGTTCCCGCCGGAGTAGCCGTAATCATTGCGGAATAACATCACATATTTTCCCTGATATTTGGCGACCCCGGCGTTAAAGACCAGATTCGACGGGAACGGAATATCCTCGGCCGTCAAAATGGGGTTTTGGGCGAACCGGCGAATGGCCGGACTCGATGGCAACAGCTCGTTTGCGTACTCGGACATGGATATCGCCTCCTGTTATTTCACGGTTTAACCTTTGATCGCGCCATTCATCAAGCCGGAGATGAAATACTTATTCAAGCACAAGTAGACAATCAGCATCGGCACAATGGCAATAGTGGTGGCGGCCAGCATCAGATTCCAGGATGAAGCTGCTTCGCCGGTGTTCATCAGGTTAATCACCCCGACGATCAACGGCGATTTGTTGGGGTTGCTCAGAGTGAATACCAACGGCAGCAAGTAATCGTTCCAGGCGCCGCGGAAGGAGAGCAGGCCAATGGTGGCAATCAACGGTTTGAGCACCGGGAAGATGATGTTGCTATAGATCCGGATAAAGCCGCAGCCGTCGATCTTGGCCGCCTCGTCGACCTCTTTGGGAATCGTCGCCATATAGCCCTTGGCCACAAAAACCAGGGATACGTTGATACCCAGCACCCGGATGGCGATCACCCCCCATAACGAATTATGCAGGCCGAATAACTTGGCCACCTGCAGTTGGGGGTAGAGGCTGGAGGTGCCCAAAGCGATGAACATCGTCGAGAGCAACATCGCAAAGACGAACTTTTTGCCGATAAACACCCCCCGGTCAAAGACATAGGCCAATATGGTCGAGGTGATAATCGATCCAACCACGATGAAGAAGGACATGTAGATGCTGTTCCAGGTATAGAGCTTAAAGTTGGCCAGGTTCCAGGCTTGGACGTAGTTTTCCACCAGAAACTTTTGGGGAAAGATATTGGCGCCGGAGGTCAAGATCTCGGCGTTGCTTTTAAAAGACGCCAATACAATATAGAGGATCGGAAACAGGCTGACTGCCAGGACCCCAAGGAGAAAAACGAAGATTGTCAGCTTTGATAGTTTTTCAGTATATTTTCCCATGTCCGCGCTCCTAATAAATATCGCTCATTTTTTTCGATAACCTGAGGTAAACCAGGGTGATGATCCCTACCAGGATGGCCGTGGTGGCCGCCAAAGATGAAGCGTAGCCGTATTGCACCAATCCGCCGGACATGGCGTCGGTCGAGAAGAAGTATTTATAGATATAAGTCATGACCACCTCAGTCTGCCCGCCGGGCTGCCCGTTGGTCAGAACCAGCACCAGATCGGATATTTTTAAACCTTCGACCAGGGCCAACATCAGCACGATCTGCAATATCGGTTTGAGCATCGGCAGGGTCACCTGAAAGAATTGCCTGACCCTGCCGGCGCCATCGATATCGGCGCATTCATACAACTCCTTCGGGATGCTCTGCAGTCCCATCAGGAAGAATACCATATTGATGCCGAAGTGGCTCCAGACCGCCGCCAGGATGATCACGATCATCGCCAGCCATTTGTTGCCGAACCAGCCGATCTTGATCGCGGTGAACCCCCCTCGGATGAGCAGGGAATTGACAATACCGTTATAGGAACCGAACAAGTTGGCGAAGATCAGCCCGACGATAGCCACGCTGACAATGGTGGGCATGAAAAAAAACGTGCGAAAAAAGGTGTTCAATTTGGAATTGGATTTTATTAAAAAGGCCACCGCCAGGGCCAGCGGGATCTCCAGCACCATCTTTCCCAGGGTAATGATGACCGTGTTCCCGATCGAACTCCAATAATTACTGTCCCTGCTGAATAATCTGATAAAATTGTCCACTCCGATAAAAGTCGCCTTTGTAAACCCATCATAATCAAAGAATGACCAGCGGACCACATAGAAAATGGGATAAACCGTGAACAGGAGAAACCCGAGCACCATTGGGGCGATCATGATATAAGCCGGAATCGTATCGTCTTTTTGGATACGCTGCATCAGGCCGCCCAATAATCCGCTTTGGGGCTTCCCGTCACGCTCGGCTGCCGTCGACTTCATTTCCAACACTCCTTGTTATAACTGGCAATGAATTATCTGCCTTGAACCTCTGGCGCGCCCCCGCTTTATGAATCAACCCTATCCGGACCGCTCCGGACAGGGTTGATCAGTCGCGCCAACTCTCAAAAGAGCTTACTTCTTTTTACTACGGAGATTGGTCTTATCCATGTACAACGAAATATCCAAACCATCCTTGACGGCCCGGTCGAGCGCTTCGTTATAGCGTTTGTCCAGATCGGCAACGGCTTGCTCCGCTGTGATCTGACCCAAAATGACCTTGGAGATGACCATCTCGGCGGTCTCGCCCTCAAGTTTCAGGAAGGGTTTGGGGCTCATCGGATACATGTAGGTCGTTTTCAGGTTGGCAAACTCCGCGAAGTTCTTTATAGTCGGCTGATTCTTGGCCTTTTTGACCAGTTCCTGCTTGTAGGGGATCTGCTTACCGGCCTCATACAATTTGATCATCATCGCGTCCGAGCTGAACAGCTTGAAAACTTCGAAAACCTTTTTCGGATTCTCTTTGGCCTTGGCGCCCAAAAGTACGGAGAAAGTCTGATACCCATAATCCCGGTAGCGGTTTTTGGCGTCACTGACCGGCCGGCAAACGCCCCAATCCATTTTGGCCGGAAACTGTTGTTTGAAAACCGCCGGATCCCAGCTGGCCGACAGCTTGAACCCGATATTCCCTTCGGCGAACTGCGCCCGGGCCTGATCATTATCCATGCTCTCGACTCCCGGGAACCAGCTGCCGTCGGCTCTCATCTCCGCCCAAAATTGCAACAGGGGTTTGAAGGAGCGGAAATCAAACCTTCCGGTCTGCTGGTTGAATTCCGAATGCCCCACCGAGGAGGCATAATGCCATAAGCCGTTGACATTGATATAACCGGTGCTCTTTAACCCTTCGATGAACCCGAATTCCTTGCCGCCGCCGTTCTTGGTGATGGTCCGCGCCATCTCCCGGAGTTCCTGCCAGGTTTCGGGCGGTTTGGAATAGCCGTTCTTTTTCAGTAGATCTTTGTTATACGCTACGCCGAGGGTGCTGATAGCGATCGGCACCGAGTAGGTCTTGCCTTCGAAAGTGTTATAACCGGGTTGCAAATAACCGCGGTACCTTTTTAAATAGGCCGGCCCCCCGGGCATGCTCTCGATCGGCACGACCCAGCCCACTTTGATGAATTGGCCGATATTGCCCTGTTGCACCTTGAAAAGATGCGGCGCCTCGCCGGATGCCGCCGCGATATTCAGAACATTCATATAATCGCCGCCGTAAATCCGGTATTCGATCCGAATGCCCTTGGTTTTGCCGACTCCGTTGTTGAAATCGGCCACCATCTTCTCGTCCTCCGCCTTGGTGGCGCCATTGTTGGTCCATACCCGAATGACATCGACAGCTTTGGCTTTGGCTTCGATCTTGCCAAACCCTGTCGCGCTGGTCAAAAGCAGCGTTAAGCAGACCCACAGACTGATGAGGCGGAATTTTTTTCTGTTCATCCCTTAAACCCTCCCTTTCTTTAAGACAGTGAGCGTTCTCTTCAGATTCATTATAGATTCGCTCATCAAAAACCGAAATGGAATTATCTACGGCGGAACCGTAAAATCCGATCGTTTTTTACAGATTGTACATCGAACCTTAACTTAACGCGTTGTTAAGTAGACTTCATCTTTGATCATCAAGATCTTTATTCACAAAAGATCGATCTGGAATCATCGTAGATCGATCTTTATTCACAAAAGATCGATCTTTATTAACAAAAGGAAGATCTTTATCCACAAAAGATCGATCTGGAATCGTCGCAGACAGATCTTTATTAACAAAAGATCGATCTTTATTCACAAAAGGAAGATCTTTATCCACAAAAGATCGATCTGGAATCGTCGCAGATCGATCTTTATTCACATAAGATCGATCTTTATTAACAAAAGGAAGATCTTTTGTGGATAAGTGAGTTACGCCAATCATCCGGGCTGAAACCGGAACGCCTCCGCTCGCCGTCTTTACGGTTTCAATTCCATGGCCGTAAATCTCGGATTGCTTCTCCAATCCCTGTTCATCTACACAACGCGTTCATTTAACGTTCGGTATTTCTGGGGATGAACTCCGGTATGCTTTTTGAACACTTTACTGAAATATGATGCGTCCTGAAATCCTACCATATTAGCGATATCCAGAATCTTGGAATCCGTCTTTTGCAACAGCTCTTTGGCGACATCCATCCGCTTCCTGGTTAAATAGTCGCTGATCGTCTCGCCCGTCTCCCGCTTAAAGACCAGGCTCATATAGTTCGGCGAAAGGTAGACTGCTTCGGCGATCTTATTGACGCTGAGCTCCTCCATGTATTGGGTTTCAATGATATTCTTGATATCCCTGATGGTCTTGCCGTTCTTCTGTGCGTATTTCTTGGCGAAATCGTTGGCGATGCTCAGCATGAAATCGTTCAGCTGCTGCTGGAGCTCGAAGAGATGCTCCGTCTTATAAAGCGTATCCAGTATGGCCGGGCGTTTGCCGGCGATAGCGCCGATATCCTCGCCGATCTCATACAAGGCCCTGGAAACTACATAGATCAGCTCAATGCCGATCCGCTGAATGTACTCGATGGTATAGCGCTGATCCGAACGAAAACTCGCAAACAGATTTTGCAGCGCCTGCTCGGTTTCCTGAACATTGCCCGCCCGGATCAGATGGACCAGTTGGTTTTGCTCCTCATACAAGTCGGGATATTCCGGCTTCTCCAGGTTGGGCCGGATGTCGGAGATGTTGATGATCGAGCCCTTCCCGGTGTAAAACTTGAAATGCAACGCATTGACCGCATCCTTATAAGCCGAATGGATGGCGAGTACGCTATGGACCATCCGCCCCACTCCGATAGAGGCCGAAACATGCAAAAAGGCCTCCAGAGTTTTCACGAGCTCCGCAAAAATATCGGTGTCCGTTTGCGGAGAGGGAGGCTCTTCCTCATTGAACAGCATTCCATACTCGTTGTCGTTCATCAGAATGCAGAAGCCCCGGCAGTAACTGTTCAGGAGCTCCTCGACCACGCTGGTGACGGAGAAACTCAGCAGTTGCTTCTCTTCTTCGGAATAGTTCGCGATGGTTTTGGAGTACTCATCGATCTCCAGTATGGCAACAACCATGGGCGCATCGGCATTGAAAGGCTGCTTAAAATACACAAGTTTCTCACGGATATCGGCCTCTTTTTTGTTGATCCCGAGCAGCACATTATGCAAAAACTTCTCCCGCGCCGCGCCGAAGTTCTCATTGAGCTGCTCTTTTAGCTTGTTAATCTTTTCTGCCATATTTCGCTCCGCGCTGATCTTGGCGATCACCTTCCGGACCACCGCGATCAGTTCGGAAACATCGAGCGGCTTTAAGATATACCCCTCGGCGTTGATATTCAGCGCCGACTTGGCATAACCGAAATCTTGAATGCCGCTGAAGATGATCACCTTGAGCTCTTTGCCCCGTTCCTTGAGGATTGAGGCCACCTCCAGGCCATCCAGAAACGGCATCCGGATGTCGGTGAACAAGATATCCGGCGAAAGCTCCAGGCATAAGTCGACCGCTTCCTGGCCGTCGGCGGCCTCGCCAATGATCTCGATCCCATACTCTTCCCAGGTAATGATCTCCCGCAAACCATCCCTGACGATAACCTCGTCATCGGCCAATACCATCTTCAGCATGCTCTTTCTCCCGTCGCTTTGTTAGCAAAGAATTGTCGAATTGCATCATTACGCCCTTGGCGACAATATATCGTGACGAATCCATACGGACCCAATCTATCTGGCAATATACTCTGCCGCCAAGCTTCTTTCTAAAAACTTGCCGTTCGCTTGAATGGAATTCGAATGACTGCGGTAACTCCCCCGGACTGGTTCTGATGATACTCCATCCCATAGGAGTCGCCAAAGAATTGTTTGATCCGGTCGTGAACATTCTTGATGCCAAACGAAGTCTCCGTATCGGTTTCATCCTCCAACCGTTCATTGAGTTCTTGAATATTCGCGCCTGCCCCGTTATCGGATATTTCGATCTCAATATTCTCCCCCACCCGGCAGCCGCGAATCGCGATGAACCCTTCTCCTTTGCGCTTCTCAATCCCATGTAGAATCGCGTTTTCCACAATGGGTTGCAAGATGAGCTTGATGGTTCTAGCGGGCAAGATCTCCGGCGCAAAGTCCACCGTGAAGTCGAGCTTCTCTTGGAAGCGGATCCTCTGGATCATCAGATAGCTCTCGATCTGCTTCTTCTCATCCTCCAACGATATTTCGGTTTTGCCCTTGTTCAGGCTGTACCGGAAGAAGTTTGACAAGCTTTTGACCATGGTGCTGATATCTTCCGCTTTATACTTGATGGCCAGCCAATTGATGGAGTCCAGGGTATTATATAAAAAGTGCGGATTGATCTGGGCCTGTAACGCCTTTAACTCGTATTCCCTGGCCTTCACTTCCGCCTTCTGCTTGGTTAATTCGCTGACATACAGCTTGTCGATGAGTTCCTTAATCTCACTGAGCATGGTCTTGTATTGCTGGATTAAGAAGGCGAACTCGTCATTTCTTTGGTAAGAGAGGTTAATTGCAAAGTTGCCATCCTTCACCCCGGACATCGATCGGACTAACCTCTGGATGGGTTTGACGATGTCATTGGCCAGAAGCAGCGCAATCAACAGAGAAAGGACTGCCGAGATGATAATCACCAGCAACACCAATTTGTTAAAGGAGTTCAGCTCTTGATTCAACTCCCGCACCGGGGAAACCGATACGATCTGCCAGTGGATCGGCGCTATCTTTTTGACTGAGACCAGCATTCTGACGCCATGAAGCTTCGTAATCCGGGAACCATAGGAGCTGACGGCCTTGTTGCGGAACCGATTAATCAAGCCTTTAGCGGCCTCGTGCCGGAACGCCGGATTCTTGGTGCTTAAAATGACCGAACCCCGATCATCCACAATGAAGACCTGACTGTTGGGGGAGGCTTTGATGCTTTCCAGGATGTCGGTAAAGAAGTTGGTTTCGATATCGATGGTGAGCATCGCGCTGTACCGGGTGCCCGACGGTTGAATCGCGTACAGTTTTCGGGCCACTTTAATGCTGTCCATGGTGTTGAGCAACGTGTTGGTCTTGTTGAAGCCGACCACCTTGAAGACGCCGCTGGAAAACTCCTTGTACCACCGTTCGTCTTGGATCTCACTGATATCAAAGACTTTGTCGGAAAACTTGTACCCTTTGTATTCCGGCCGATCCAGCAGATAGATCTTGGGAAAGAGGGTGGTCTTGGTGAAGAGGTTGGATAGATAATAACCCTCCAAAATTCCGTTGATGGTCGTCATCTCCCCGATAATGCCGACCGGGGTCTGCGGCTTGTTCTTGGCGAAAACCGCCATTAATTTTTCATTGAACGAGATTAGTATCGCGATGTCGTCGGTAGTTTCAAACTTCTGCAAGAAACTGGTCTCCGCGATATTCAAATTTTTCTCAATCAACTGGTCGATCTTGCTAGTAATGATGTTTGATGATTTGATATAAATGGTCACCGAGATGATGGATACAGGCACCAAAACCGACAAGATAAAATAGAGGATCAGCCGGTTTCGGATGCTCAACCGGTATAAAAACCGATAAAGAGGGGTTTCCTTAAAAAATTCCAATGCCATAGTCATCGCCTCGCCTACCATCCGGTTTTGGACTTTGTTGCAACGGTTGAACATCGTATATCTCGGCTGTCCCGGTTAAAACCTCCTTAGGAAAATTTAGACGAGCTTTTTCCAAGGGCTCAATCAGGAGTAACGCCGATCGCCCCCTTAATTATGGCATCATCGGTTGTAAAGTGCAATTCGCTATAGCAGGATAAAAAAAGACCACCCCGTTCCCCCAAAGGAGAACCAAGGTGGCCAGATTCCCGAGGCGCTCTTATCCAGTACTCGGATCCATCACAGCGCCATGATATTTTACGCCGTCACAATCTTGCTCGCGGCCTGCAGTCCCAGTTTTTCCACGGCTTGCTCGCGCATTTTGAATTTCATGATCTTCCCGGCGGCATTCATCGGGAAATCGTTGACGAAATCGACGTAGCGCGGGGTCTTATGCTTCGCCATGTGGGAGCGGACGAAATCCTGGAGTTCCTCGGCGGTCATCGTCACACCCTCTTTCAGAATCACGCAGGCCATAATCTCCTCGCCGTACTGTTTATCGGGCACGCCGATCACCTGAACGTCCTTGACCTTGGGATGGGTATAGATGAAATCCTCGATCTCCTTGGGGTAGATGTTCTCGCCGCCGCGGATGATCATGTCCTTGATCCGCCCGGTGATCCGGTAGTTGCCGTTCTCGTCGCGCCGTGCCAGGTCGCCGGTGTGCAGCCAGCCGTCCTTGTCGATGGCGGCCGCGGTCGCCTCGGGCATCTTATAGTAACCCTTCATAATATTGTAGCCGCGCGCCACGAACTCGCCGTCCACATTGTCGGGCAGATCGGCGCCGGTCTGGGGATCGACGATCTTGCATTCCACCCCGGGCAGCTCACGGCCGACCGTGTTGACCCGCACTTCCAGCGGATCGTCGACCCGGCTCTGGGTGCAGCCGGGCGAGGCCTCGGTCTGGCCGTAAACGATGGAGATCTGGGTCATGTGCATCTTGTCGACCACGTCCTGCATCACCTTGACCGGGCAGGGCGAGCCGGCCATGATCCCGGTGCGCATCTGCGAGAAATCGGTCTTCGCGAAATCCTCGTGCTCCAGCATGGCGATGAACATGGTGGGAACCCCGTGGAAACAGGTGATCTTCTCCTTATCGATGCAAGCCAACGATAGTTTGGGCGAGAAATAGGGCATTGGCGACATGGTCACGCCGTGAGTCATCGAGGCGGTCATCGCCAGCACCATACCGAAACAATGAAACATCGGCACGTGAATCATCATCCGGTCGGCGGTGGAGAGGTCCATGCAGTCGCCGATGTTTTTGCCGTTATTGACCACATTATAATGGGTCAGCATCACGCCCTTGGGAAAGCCGGTGGTTCCCGAGGTGTACTGCATGTTGCAAACATCGTGGCGGTTGATGGCCAGCGCCCGGCGGTAAACTTCCTCGACCGGCACCCGCTCGGCCAGGGCGATAGTCTCGTCCCAGGTCAGGCAGCCGGGCTGCTTCGAGTCCACGGTGATGATGTTGCGCAGGAACGGCAGGCGTTTTAGGTGCAAGGGCTTGCCGGCCTCGGCGGTCGCCAGTTCCGGACAGAGTTCCTTCATGATGGCGACATAGTCGGAGTCCTTGTAACCGTCGATCATTACCAGCGTATGCGTATCGGACTGGCGCAACAAATACTCGGCCTCGTAGATCTTATAGGCGGAGTTCACCGTGACCAGCACCGCGCCGATCTTGGTGGCCGCCCAGAAGGTAATATACCATTGGGGGACGTTGGTCGCCCAGATGGCCACATGATCGCCGGGCTTGACGCCCAAGGCGATCAGCGACCGGGCGAAGGTATCGACATCCTCCCGGAACTCGGCGTACGTCCGGGTGTAATCCATGGTGGTATAGCGGAAGGCGTACTGGTCGGGGAATTCCTCCACCATTCTGTCCAGCACCTGCGGGAAGGTCAGGTCGATCAGCGAATACTTCTCCCAGACGTACTTCCCGGTCCCGGCGTTATTATCGAAAAGATGCCGTTTCACCGCGCCTTTCTCAGTGTAGCGGCCCATATAGTTAGCAAAGTGCGGGAAGACGATGCCCGCGTCGCTGAGGTCCGCCGCCCAGCGTTTGACCCATTCCAGCGAAACATAGCCGTCGTAGTTGATCGAGCGCAACGCGAACATGATGTCGTCGATCGGCAGATCGCCCTCGCCGATCATCCGGTACTGGATGGCGCCGTCCGCCACCACCGAATCCTTGATATGGACATAATGGATATACGCGCCGAGGTTTTGGACCGTCTTCCCCGGCGTCTCGCCGGCGAACCGGTAGGGATGGTGTACGTCCCAGAGCGCGGCAACCGCGTCGCTGGCCGCCTGATCGAGCAGCCGCCGCAGCCGGTCGGTATCGGCATAGACGCCGTTCGTCTCCACCAGCAGGGTCACGCCGTTGGCCTCGGCCACCGGGATCAAGCGCCGCAACGCGGCCAGCACCACCTCGTCATCCACCGCTCCCTCCGGCTGCGGCTCGAGGTCGGCTAAGATGCGGACGTAGGGCGTGCCGAGCTTGGCGGCAAGCGTAATATACTGCACGATCTCCTGGTGGTTCTGCTCCGCCTGGGCGGCGAATTTCAGGCAGCAGCCGGAAGAGAGACAGGGAATCTCCAAACGCAGCTCCGCCAGTTTCTTTACCGTCCGGGGCAACTCGCTTTCGGTAAAAGGCTGCGCCTTGACCGCGAAGATCTCCTCGCCCAGGCCGCGGACCTCAATACCGTCAAAGCCAAGGTCCTTGGCCATCGCATAGATGTCGGGCCAACTGAAATCGGGACAACCGAGGGTAGAAAATGCAATTTTCATGATAATCTCCTCCTTAATCGCTGGTGCCGTTCAAGAAATCCGCTCTTTTTGGGCTTGACTTAAAAGCGTTGTGAGAACCCCCTGCCCGAAGGCGGGGTATTCCCAAAAACTCGGAAAAGCAAGGGATAAAGTCGTTTTAAAACGCTTCGCAGGACGATTCCCCCGGTCCAAAAGACTTATCCCATGGCTTTTAGGATATAAAAAAAGCCTTCGCCCGCTTGCCTTTCCGCAAGAGACGAAAGCTTATTTTCCGTGGTACCACTCTCATTGGGTATAAATATACCCCGCTTTAACAGCATCAGTCCCCAAAGCTGCGCTAAAATCATCGGTTTGACTTTACCGCTCGCTTCAATGACGAATGCCCTCTCCGGTTAACGGTGAGAATCCGTTCGCGCCTACCTGCCGTGACCGCCGCCATGGCTGCCCGGCCCTCGGACGACTGCTCAAGGGTGAGTTCACATCCGCCCGGCGCGCTGTTTTCCACCGACCAACAGCTCTCTATGGACGCCTACCGCAGTGCGTTTTCCCTATCAATGCATTTCAGAAATTTTAATATATGTTATGAAAGTTATCAAATTTCCGAGTATTTGTCAAGTATGCTTTTTGAGGAATTACTAGCAAACCGAAAAGGGACGGCATCGTCGAATCTCCATCCGAGCCCGAACGGGACAGAAAAAGCCACTCCACTCCGGTGGATTATGAAAATCCCCGGAACGAAATGGCTTCTTCTCGTGACCCAGTATCATTGGCATAACTTAACGCCGGCTAAACCGGAAAGCGCTCAAAATGTAATCGGGAAGATCTGGCCCTGCCCGTCTTTAGCCAGGCCATAGCCGTGCGATCGCGTAAGGCCCGATAAGAAACACTCCGCCTGAATCTCCGCGCCATCGTCGCCATAAGCCACGATCCGGCCGTACGGCGTGCCTTCTTTTACATTGAAATGATTATAATAGGCGCGGTAGTCCGCATCATCGAAAAGCGATCCCTTGGCGGTCCAATTTTCGATGAAATATTCTCCCCGGTAAACTTCTCCGTCGGACATGGTCAGACTCAATTGGCCCCGATCGCTCTCTGGCTCGGTCAACGTGGCCGATATAAAATGCGGTCTGGGTCCATGCGGGCCACGGTGCGGCGGATAGGGATGGCGTTCAGCATGACGATCGCGGCGATGGTGGTCATGATCGGTGATCGTGCATCCGGACACAAATAAAACAGCTAGCAATGATAATCCAATCAAAATACAGGTTGCGGCTTTTCTCAATCGACTCACCCTCCATCTGGATTGATCTTTCTTGCGGAAGCGCATTGGCCAACGTGACATCAAGCCGGGCCTTTTTCGGCTCGCATCATCCGACTCCCATTGGTTTGACCGAAGATCCACACTAGGCCTAGCCAAGCAAAACCGGCCCGGCGAGAGAAGCTGGCAATGCGGCAATTGTGATAATGGGCAGGGCTACAGGTTGCAACAGATTCGTGTTTCCTTGTCCAATCCCTGTCTTTGCTTCCAACTAAATATACGAAATAAATCGCTTTTTCGTTCGGTATTACGCCAAAAAAAATAAGAAAATTTGGTAAACTATTTTTCAGTCGCAGCTACCAGCCAATTACCGCAGCGCGGGTCGCCGTGGCAACCCGGCCGGTGACCCGGCCCGTTTCCGGATCGATAAAGTAAATCTTCCCGGGACCGGCGGCAATCAGCCGATCGCCGGAAGGCGCGGGATAAAAGCGGGGCGCGGCCGGTTTGGCCAGTCCCAGCCAGTTTAGCCGGAGAGTAAGGTCCACCTGGTCGGATTCGGTATTGATCAAACGCCATTGCCTACTCCCGCTAACGATGACGTACTTGGAATCGGGGATCGCGTACAGCAGGCAGTCCCTTCCAGCGCTGGTGCAACCGATCCTTCGCAAGATCTGCCTCTTTTGCAGATCGACAATCGTAATGTCCTGCGTGAAGCGGTTATAAATGTATGCCTTTTGCTTGGATGCCACCATCAGGAGATCGCCGCGCCGCGTCAACATGTCGGGAGTGGCCAGCAAGGTGCCGAGGAGCGCCATCCCGCCCTGGCGGATCGCAATATCGGCGCCCCACCCATAACTGAGCGTCTTCCAGGCCGCCACATATCCCCGGCCTAACTGCAACCGGTTTTCGATCCGGTAATCGCTGCCGTTCAACCGGCTCAGCACGCCCCGTCCGGCGGGCTGGTAGATTAATGCGTCATGTGATTCAGCCAGGAGAACCAGCTGCCCGATGGGCCGGTCCAGCTTCAATTGGGCCAGCCGCTGCGCGGTCCCGCTTTTAAAAACCGCCAACTCTTTCCGGCCGGTGATATAAAGCGTCTCATTCGTCGAATCCAACGCGATTTGCCGGGGTATAAAATCCACCGGATAGATGGCGGCGATCCCCGAATCATCCAGGGCCACCACCCGGCCCTGCTCTCGTTCGACGGTTAACGCATACAACCGGCCGGCTTCATGAACATAAGCGCTGCTTAAATTGCCCAGATTGATGGCGTCCCGGACGCGACCGGTCGCCAAATCAATATAACTGATCCCCGCCGGAAGCGTGGTTTTCCCCTGCATTCCTCCTAGCCGGTCTCCGGCGGGAATTTTGAAACACCGGTTATAACCGTAGCTAACCGCCAGGAGCGTCCGGCAGTCCTGTGAAAAATAGAGAGCGGCGGGATTCTTGGCGATGGTTGCGGTTTGCCAGGGCTGTAATGTATCCGGATTCCAAAAAACGAGATTGGAGAAGTCCGGATCTTTTCCCGCCGTAGCGACAATCACTCGATCCTCGGCTGGGCTGAGCGCGAGGCACCGCGCAGGGGAATCCAACTCGACCCGCCGGTATTGGAGATTTTCGAGATCGACCTTGACCAGTTCCGCCGGATTGCCGGCGTTCTGCCCTTCCGTAACGGCCCATAAGTGACGTTGCTCCCGGTCGACCAACCAAGCGTTCAAATGGCCCGATAGTTTCATGATCCTTTGATAGCCGCGACCATCCGGGCCCGGGCTCAGCAAAGCCAATGACCAGCGGCTCTTCCCACCGCAGAGGAAAAGCTTCGCTCCCTGGCGGTTGGTGATGACCGCCCGCGGCGCTTCGTCGAGCGCCAAAGTCTCCAGCACGTTCCCGGCAGCGTCGACCACTTCCGCTTCCTTATTCTGGCCCAGCAGAAAAATTTTTTCTTCCGATCCGGCCAGCGTCAGGCCTTGCCCCCAGGCCGCCAGCAGCATCACGATCCATGAAAAGACGATCAGGCGTTTCCCCATCGGTGGCACTCCTTTCAATTGCATGGCCGGCTAGTTTCGGCCGGCACCATTCTCCGAGCAGTAACGACTCTTTTACTATGGTTCCGTTTACCATTACTAATATTGTATTTTATTAGACTAATAGTTTACTTTTTCAATATACTACTTTATGATATACCGATCAAGTATAACATTGCACTATTAGTTTACTTTTATTGATCGGCTATTCCGGCGGTCCATAAAAAAAGACCACCCTCTCAGGTAGTCTCTTCCATCAAACGCTCCGATGGCGATTTTATTCAGCTGGCCAAAGCGCAGCTTGGCATCACTCGACCACGACGCCTTTTTTCAAAATAACATTGGCGTAAAGCGCCGTTTCGCCGGTGGCGACGATGGCGTAGGCTTTCTGGGCCCGCTCATAAAAGGCGAACCGTTCGACCAACTCAGGCTCGGCGGCCTTGGGATCATGTTCCTTAATGATGCGGCGATACTCCTCCCAGATAACCGGCTGGACCGGATCGCCGGGGACCACCGCCATCAGGGCGACCGGCGCCGGCACGTAAGGATCGAGCGGGAAAAGCTTCAGAATGGCATCCAACAGTTCCGGTACACCGTGGCCGTCGGCGCGGACCAGCCGCCGGGCGCAACTGGCCGCCGGGAAATTGCCGTCGCCCAGGACCAATTCATCGCCATGCCCCATCTCCATCAGGATCTTCAACAAATCCGGCGCAATGATTTTCGGTATCCCCTTCAACATCAGCCTCATCCTTTCGCTGCAATGATTTCCTGCGCTATATTTCGCCGTCCCGGCCGCCCCGTCCTCCAGTCCCTGGCAAAATCTATCCCAAGAATCTACGTACGGGCTCCGTCCGCCAGGATTGAGTCCACGTCAACCAATCGGAGCGATAACGGCAGCTCCCGTATATACGCCCAAAATAAAAACACCGTTCCGCGCTCGCTATATTGCTCCTTAGAAAGCGACGGACGGTGCCAAACCTCAATCTCGGTTACGGATTGGCCGGAGCCGGAATAGGCACGCTCGGCAGTTCCGCCGGAGCCGGACTGGCCGGAGCCGGTTTGACCTTCTCCTGCCGTTCGGATTTGGATAGGATCTTGATATCGGTGATCCGCCAGATCTCCCTTATCCGTTTCAGCGTCATCCGGTCGGTACGGGTCAGGTATTGGATCTGGGTCGGCATGGCCAATTTCAGCGTATACTTGGCCTCATAGGACACTTGCTCCGGAGTCCGGGAAAGCTCCCGAATTATCGGGCCGTCAAAGCTGATGGTCGCATTGTCCTTGGTGGTCAGCGAATACCCTTGCTGCGCCTTGTTCATGACATGCAAGTTGGTGACCATGTCCGAAAAACTGTTGGGGGCGCGGTAGAGCGTCTCATCCACCAGCGAGACGTCGATCCGTTGCACGGCCTGGAAATAATAGCGGACCACTTGCAGCGGCGGAGTCTGCTTCTTCAGCACCTGCATGCCCTGGGGCTTGAAAAGGAAAGCCAAAGCCACCAGGACGACCAGCGCGACCCCGGTGCCCAAGCCGTATCTTTTGAACCAACGGTGCAACTTCTCCCGGGATTCGAAACGTTTCTGATTGACGTTGCTCTGCTCCTCGTATTGCTGCGCCTCGGTTGCCGAAACCCGATATCCCCGGTCGGCGAGCAGTTGCTCCAGGCGGGAGGCAATCGCTTCGATGGCCAAACGGCGCCCCGGGTCGGCATCCAGCGCCTGCAGCACCAGCTGGTTCAGGGCGGGGCTGATCTCCGGCCGCCGGTCGCGCAAGGGCAACAGGCTGCCCCGGACGATCTTATCCAGCCGTTCCTCGGGATTCTTGGCCGCAAACGGATCGGCGCCGGTCAACAATTGATAGGCCAGCATTCCCCAGGCGAAGCTGGCGGTCTTGGCCGAAACCGGCCGCCCCAGGATCCGTTCCGGCGCCGGCGCGACCTGAAACTCCTCCGGCAACGACTTGCTCAGGAAGCGGAACAATGCCGGGTCCAACAGGACCGCCGCTCCGTCCGCGGCGGCCCGGACCATTCCCGGGCTGAGATCTTCGAGGATGGCGCCATTTCGTTGATACTCCGCTGCCAGGCGGGCTATCTGGCGCAACGCCCCGCAGACGGCGGCCAGATCCTGCGCCCGGAAGCGCGGCAAGGGGTCCTCGGGCGGGGCCTCGCGGGTCAAGAAAAGATCGCCCTGAAATTTTTCGACCCCCGTATAACGGATCAAAGCCGGATCCGTAACCACAGCTGGTTGATTGATGAGCTCCTTCAGCTCCTTGATGAGCTCAAAACGCATATTCTCTTTCGGCGGCATTACAAACGGAATGCGGTCAAAGATCACCTTGGCGCCGGTCTCGTCCGTAAACAATAAGGCATCCGGACTCAGCTCGGCCCGGAACTGGTAGTTCATGCGGGTCACTCCTTTGGCACCTCAAAATCCATCTGCTTAAATTATACTATATAAGTTGAATTAAATCTCAATTATCCATCATGTCTCTAAACCGGACAAGGTGGAACTCATTAAGAAATTTATTTCATCCTCTATATTTAACGTCGATCCCACCGGGAAATTCCCAAACAGTTTGACTGGCGCGCGGCTGCGGGATGCGATTTACCAATGCTTAACCAAGGAGCAGCAGGATATGGCAAAAGGACCCCGAATATGATCAGGATATTTGACTGGCGTTCAGAGGCGGATTCGACCCGATCTGAACTTCCGTTTCGAAAAAACTGTTGTCAACGGATATTCTATATTGAGGTGACCAAGATGAACGAAGCAGAGCATGCCGTGATCACCGTCATGGGCCAGGACCGGGTGGGCATCGTCGCCGGCGTCTCCAAGATCCTCGCCGAGAACGGCGTCAACATCGTCGATATCAGCCAGACGATCCTGCAAGGGATCTTCGCCATGATCCTGTTGGTCGATATCTCCAAGGCCCAGCAAGATCTGATCGCGCTTCAGGAAACGCTGCAAACCGCCGGCGCCAGCCTGGGCGTACGCATCGTGGTCCAGCACGAGGATATCTTCCGCTACATGCACCGCATCTGAAGTTCCGAGTATCGAACCATTGATCATCATTTGCTTAACAATGACGGAGTTTCAAAGGATAATATGTTGCAACCCCGTGGCCCCGAGCAAAGGTTTGCGACATCTGAAATTTGGAGTGATGGATTATGCCCTATACCCCCCAGGAGATTTTGGAAACCATCGCGATGATCGAAAATTACCACTTCGATATCCGCACCGTGACCATGGGCATCAATCTGCTCGATTGCGCGGATACCGATGTCAAGGCCGCCTCGGCCAAGATCGCCGCCAAGGTCCGACGGTTGGCCGCTAACTTGGTGGCCACCGCCCAATTGATGGAACGGACCTACGGCGTGCCGATCATCAACAAACGGATCGCGGTGACGCCCATCGCCCTGGTCGCCCAGAGCGCGGCCGGGGACGTGACGGAGATCGCCCGCACCCTCGACGGGTTGGCCGAGGAGTTGGGCGTCGATTTCATCGGCGGTTATTCGGCGCTGGTCCACAAGGGGGCCACCCCCGGCGACCTGCGGCTGATCGATTCCTTGCCGGAAGCCCTGGCCAGCACCAATAAGCTCTGCGCCTCGGTCAATGTGGCCACCACCAAGGCCGGCATCAATATGGACGCCATTGTCAAGCTGGGCCGGATCATCAAGCAAGCGGCCGAGCTGAGCAAGGACCGCGACGCGATCGCCTGCGCCAAACTGGTGGTCTTCGCCAACGCCCCGGAGGACAATCCCTTCATGGCCGGCGCTTTTCACGGCGTGGGCGAGCCCGAGGCCACCATCAACATCGGCATCAGCGGCCCCGGCGTGGTCAAGGCGGCGGTGGAGCGGATCCCCGATTGTGATCTGCGGGCGCTGGCCGAGGAGATCAAACGGGTCGCCTTCAAGATTACCCGGGTCGGCGAGCTCGTCGGCAGGAAAGTCTCGGCCGCCCTGGACGTCCCCTTCGGCATCATCGACCTCTCGCTGGCTCCGACGCCGGCCATCGGCGACAGCGTGGCCAACATCCTGGAAGCGATGG
Organism: Bacillota bacterium; assembly: GCA_023400055.1. Classification (GTDB taxonomy): domain Bacteria; phylum Bacillota; class UBA4882; order UBA8346; family UBA8346; genus Hydrogenispora. Next base: position 958 of record JAEXFN010000021.1, on the reverse strand, counting down.
GCCTGGAACGCTGCGGCGGCCCGGGAACCACCGCCGCCCTGGCCATCTTGAACGACGCGGTCAAGAAGGGCGGCTCGATGGCCTCCTCGGCCATCGGCGGCTTGAGCGGCGCTTTCATCCCGGTCAGCGAAGACGCCGGCATGATCGAGGCGGTCAAGGCCGGCGCGCTTTCCATCGAGAAACTGGAGGCCATGACCTGCGTCTGCTCGGTGGGCCTGGATATGATCGCCGTACCCGGCGACACCTCGGCCGAGACCATCGCCGGCATCATCGCCGACGAGATGGCCATCGGCATGATCAATACCAAGACCACGGCGGTGCGGATCATTCCGGTCCCCGGCAAGGGCGTCGGCGACGAGGTCAGCTTCGGCGGCCTGCTCGGTTCGGCCCCGATCATGGCCGTCTCCAAGTTCAGCCCAGCCAAATTCGTGGGCCGCGGCGGGCATATTCCCGCCCCCTTGCAGGCGTTAACCAACTGAGCACCCGCTTCGGTTTCATTCAACATGAAAGGAACTGGCGCGGTGCGTTAGTTCTTTAGTAAAAGAGCTATCGCGATGCACCGTTCTTTAGTAAAAGAATCGCGCATCGCAGCGGTTCTTCATTAAACCCGTCCGGAAGATTCTCCGGGCGGGTTTTTCGTCGCTTCGGATCGAGACGAACGACCCCAGAGTGGCAGTCCGGCCCCGTTCCCAACGACCGTCGGCAGATCTTTATTCACAGCAGGAAGATCTTTATCCACAAAAGATCGATCTTTACTCACAAAAGATCGATCTGGAATCATTGCAGATTGATCTTTATTAACAAAAGGAAGATCTTTATCCACAAAAGATCGATCTTTATTCACAAAAGATCGATCTGGAATCATCGCAGATCGATCTTTATTAACAAAAGAAAGATCTTTATCCACAAAAGATCGATCTTTTGTGGATAAGTGAGTTGTGCGAATGATCCGGGATGA
>JAEXFN010000056.1 GCA_023400055.1 Bacillota bacterium | reverse complement strand
TACCTTCAGAATCATTGCAACATATTTCCTTGATTCATAAGTTGAAATGAATACCGCGATTCGTCTTTTTCCAGCCATGCCTTACGGATGGAAAAACTTATTCAAAAAATTTATTTCAACTTATATATGGGAGTGCGGCTTGCAATCTTTCTTTCAATAGTGAAAGGCGCTCATCGATCCGGTTGTTCTTGATGGCGATGGCCAGCGCCTTTTTGGTGCCGATCAGAACCACCATTTTTTTAGCGCGGGTTACTGCCGTATAGAGCAGATTCCGTTGCAGCATCAGGAAATGCTGGGTGGTTACAGGCATGACGATCACCGGGTATTCGTTGCCCTGGCTCTTATGGACCGACATGGCATAGGCGAGCACCAGTTGGTCGAGCTCCTCGGCTTCATAGCTGACCGAACGTTCCCCCTCGACCTCCGGAAAAACTACATCCAGGCTGCGATCCTCGGGATCCACCCGCCGGATTCGCCCGATATCCCCGTTAAAGACCTGCTTTTGATAGTCGTTCTTCAGCTGCATCACCTTATCGCCCATCCGGAAGGTAATGGAGCCGTTACGGAGCTCCGGCCGCTCCCCGCCGGCCGGATTCAATGCGGCCTGTAACACCAGATTGAGATTTTCTACTCCCGTAGTGGTGCGGCGCATCGGAGTCAGCACCTGAATGTCCTCGATCGGATCGCAATGCAAATACTCGGGCAAACGCGTCTTGAGCAGCCCCGGCAAGACGACGCTGATGTGCTCCGGGTTGTCGTCCTCGATGAAGAAGAAATCGTCGTTCTTGGTCAGATATGGGAATTGGCCCTGATTGATCTTGTGGGCGTTGGCCACGATCATACTGCCGCCCGCCTGGCGGAAGATGGTATTTAAGCGGACCGTCGGCACTTTAAGGGAGCGGATCAGATCGCGCAGGACCGAACCCGGTCCCACCGAAGGAAGCTGATCGACGTCGCCGACCAGGATTAAACGGGTGCCGGGCTGGACCGCCTTGAGCAGATGATAAAAGAGCAGCAGATCGACCATGGAAAACTCATCGATGATTAAAACGTCCGCTTCCAACGGCTCTTTTTCATCGTACTGAAAATGACCGGCCGAACCGTTGGGCCCGCCGAAGCCCAACAAACGGTGAATGGTTTTGGTGGGACAATGGGTCGACTCGGCCAGCCGCTTGGCGGCCCGCCCGGTCGGGGCGGCCAGCAGGACATCCGCTCCGGCGTCTTTGAACAACTCGACGATGGCCCGGACAATGGTGGTTTTACCGGTGCCCGGGCCGCCGGTGATCACCAGCAAACCGTCAGCCAAGGCCTTGGCGACAGCTTCCTGTTGCTTATCGGCCAGCCTCACCTGATGCCTGGCCTCATACCCGGCGAGCCAGGCCGGCAGGTCCAGCCGGACCTCTGCCAGGCCGTACTGCAGCAACTGGCAGATCTTGGCCACCACTCCGGTTTCACTGTAATAAAACGGCGCCAGATAGAGGATGTCCCGCTCCTGGAAGCGCTCGCGGAAAATCTCCTTGCTGGCAATCAAATCCGCCAGCCCGCTCGCCAGTTGCGGTTCGGCGACGTTCAGTTCGGCTGCGGCCCGGCTGAGAAAATCGGTCTCGTAGGCGAAGACATGTCCTTCGCTGCTGTGCTCGTTCAATAGGTAACGCAGTCCCGCCCGGATCCGATAGGGCGAATCCTCCTTGATCCCGACCTTCCTGGCTATCTGGTCGGCGATCTTGAAGCCGATGCCGAAAACTTCGTCGGCCAGCCGGTAGGGATTCTCCTTGACGATGGCAATGGCCGCGTTCCGGTAGGTGCGATAAATCTTCAGGGCATAAGCCGGGCTGACTCCGACTCCCTGCAAAAAGACCATAATCTGCTCGATGACCGCGTGATCGGCCAGTCCCCGGGCGATCCGCTCCGCTTTCTGCGCGCTGATGCCGGAGATCTCGGTCAAGCGCAATGGATCGCTCTGAATGATCGCCAGCGAGTCGAGGCCGAATTTCTGGACAATCTTTTTGGCGGTAACCGGACCGACCCCTTTGATCAAGCCGCTGGAAAGATAACGCTCGATTCCCAGCTGCGTCTGGGGCACCACCTGCCGCCAGGCGGTGATCTGAAATTGTTCGCCGTACTCTTTATGCCGGGTCCAACTGCCGGTGAGTTGCAACATTTCGCCGTTGAATAGCGGCGGCAGATTGCCGACCGCCGTGACCGGCCGGCCGGAATTGGTTTTCAACCGAGTCACGGTATAACCGTTCTCGGGGTTATAAAAAACTACTTGATCAACTGTTCCTTCCAACTCGGTCCGGGTGTCCGCCATCACTGCTCCATTTCATCTTCATCCCGCATATCAGGTGTAATAGGCCAAGCTTTGCAGATCGAGGGTCACATCGGAATTCTGCACCTTGATGCCGGGCGGAGTCTTGATGGAGGCGGGAACGAAGTTTAAAAAGGAAGTGATCCCGTTCTCCACACAGGCATTGACGATCTCCTGCACGTTGACGGCGGGAAAAGCCAGGATCATCATCTTGATATTCAGTTCCTGAATCTTCGGGCCCAATTCACTCACGTGAAAGATTTCCACCTCGGCCACCTTGCGGCCGATCTTCTTTTCGTCATTATCGAATAACGCCACGATCTGCAACGGTTTATGAACCGGACTCCGCTGGTGGTAACGGACCAACGCGGCGCCGAGATTGCCGGCGCCAATCAAACCGACCCGCACTTCCCGATCGAGCTTCAAGATCCGCCGCAATTCATCCTTTAAGGTAACGGTATGGTATCCGACGCCCTGCTTGCCAAAGACGCCGAAGTAAGAAAGATCCTTGCGCACTTGTACCGATGAAGTCCCCACCATGGTCGCCATCTGTTCCGAGGAGACGATCGGCAACTCCGCCGGATCAATGACGCTTAAAACCCGTAAATACAACGGCAATCGGCGAATCACCACATCCGGTACTTTCTTATCGCGATTCACTGGCTCACCCCATTTTTTTCTCTATATAAGTTGAAATAAATTTTTTGAATAAGCTTTTCCATCCGTAAGGCATGGCTGGAAAAGGACAAAGCGCGGCATTTATTTCAACTTATGAATCAAGGAAATAGGTTGCAACGATCTCGAAGGTATTAAAACTTATTGCAACATATATAAGCATCATGCTGTTTTTAAAAATGAAACCAACCTGATTAACTCCGTCCCACGACCGGGACAAGATTTAGCCCAAGCGTTTAAACAAATTTTATTTTCTACACGGTGGCGGCAATCTCCTCTTTCCAATCGCGAGTTTCGTGAGAGCCGCCGATTTAAACTTTCCGCTGCGGCCGCGTTCCGGCCGGCGCTCAATTCCTTAATTTTACAGTTATTATATCATGAGCCCTAATCAATTTCATCCTAATGAAGATTGAATATGGAAAAATATAACTTCCCGGCCCTGATCTTTTCTTATTCGCTTACATTTGAATTTGCCTTTTGGGAACAATAATTGAGGGTGCTTATTAATGATGGAAGATAGATTTACACGGGGTTTTTTAGCTGGCTCCATTGGCGGAATTGCCAGTACCGCGGTTGATATTCCCCTATACCTATTGAAGATAGCCAGCTATCGCTTAATTGATTATGGGGCCGTATTTATTTATGGATATTTACCCAAGACTTTTTTTGAAACTTTCTTTGCCCTGTTGATCCACTGGGGCTTCGCGGCATTTGGCGGAGGCATATTCGTTTATTTGGTTCGGTTCATTGCGGAAAAAAATTTCGTCTTTAAAGGCTGGCTGTTCGGAATCGGAATTTGGTTCACCGTTTATCTGCTGGCTTTCTTTTTCAAAGTCCCCCATTTTACGATAACGCCTTTTCCGACTGTACTCACCAATTTCGTGGCTTCCTCGACCTATGGAATTATCATGGCATTAACCTTCTTATTCTGGGAATCGAAATTGCCCGAGGCCCATCAGTAAAAAACGAACCCGCTCATCCCGGGTTCTTCTTTTAAGCAATCTTTTCATCAGGTTTCAAAAATAGATTTAGGGAGGATTTCTTAACGCCGCCCGCTCACTTTGCAATCCTTGGCTTCCGGCATAAAGCCGGTGTCGTTGTTTTGGGGATAAGTGAACGAGTTAAGGCGGTGAAAAAGAGTATTTTGTTAATAAAAGAGCGTGGCTTGGGAAACCATGCCCGACCTTTGGGCAAACTGTCCCAAGGCTTGGGTAAGCTGTCCCAAAGGTTGAGAAAGCATGCTCAAGGGTTGAGAAAGCATGCCCAAAGCTTGGGGAAGCATTCCCAACCCGTGGGCAAGGTTGCCCAAGCCTTGGGAGAACATTCCCAAACGTTGGGCGATCTGTCCCAAGCTTTGGGCAAGTTTCCCCAAAGACTATCCCTACTTTCTCGAGGTTTAGGGAGGCTATTTTCAGGTTCCCTGAAGCAAGACCGGGGTTTGGGGAAACAGGAGCAACTTCTGGGGCGACTTCCCAGTCTCTGATCCTCGTCCGTTCATGGTTTATTCCGGTCAGAGTGGCACAAGCAGTTGAGGCCATTTCTAAAGAGCTTTGAAAGAAGTGCTCAAATAAAAACCAGCGGACAGTCATTTGCCAATGGCTGTCCGCTGATCGAAACGCATGAATTGAAATCTCAAATTATGTCGCAGTTTATTTTTGTAATCCTAATTCCAGTTATTTTCAGGTTTTTTAGCATTTTATTTTATAAGCAAATAAAAGCCGCTAAAACCTTGTCTATCCGTTTCCCATACTTTTTAAAGCGGCTATTCAAATCTTCCGATACTCAAACCAGTCGAAATCGGCATGATTGCGGCTGCTCTGGCCGTTGCTGCTCGTAAACATGCCGATATACGTCCCGACAAATCCGCCGGCTACATCGGTGCTGAGGATCCGCCCGTCGACCTTTTCGATCAGCGTCTCGTTGCAATCCTCAGCCACGCCATAATCAAAGCTATATTCCTGCCCCACGGCGCGGATTTTCAAATAAAGGCGGGATGCCGTCAAAGACCGCTCCGCCAGGATCGTTTCAACTCCGGCGGCGCATTGCGCCAACCGCAACACCAACTCTCCATCGCGCCGGGCATATTCGTAACGAAAATGATAGCGATCGTTTTGAAACAAAGCCAAGCCCGCCGCTTCCGCTTCACTGTCCGGCGCAAACTCCATCGCTGTCGCCGCGGAACAGTTCGGATGCTGTTGCCGCCGGCCGATGAAAGCGGGATTGGTCGTTTCACTGAGCCTTTCGGGTTGAGTCCGCAGCCGTAAGTATCCCGGCCGCTCCGCCAGGCTCCAGAAAGGCTCCCGGGGCGTTCGAATGATATTCCAGACCCCATCGAGCTGGTCGTCGTCAAAATGATCGCGGTTGCCCGGCGGAACGATTGGAAACTCCGGCAGATCGGGGGCCGGATAGGTCCATTCGATCCGGCCGCTGCCCGGACTGACGATGGGCCATTCATCCTCCCAGCGTACCGGGACCAAAAACGTTTCCCGGCCCAGATTGCGATAGTACCCGCCATAAGGCCGGGAAGCCAGCGCCACCATCCACCATTCCCCGTTTTGGGTCTCGACCAGGTCGGCGTGGCCGGTATTGACGATCGGATAAGCCCTCCCCAAATGGCGATGAGTCAGAATCGGATTGCCGGGGTTTCCGGCATACGGGCCGGTAATCCGGCGGCTCCGCGCGATGGTCACCGCGTGATGATAGTCGGTGCCGCCCTCGGCGATCATCAGGTAATACCAGCCTCCGTTCTTGTAAAGATGCGGCCCCTCGGGCCAAACCGCCTCGCGCAGAGCGCCCCGCCAGAGCGGATGGCTCGCCCCGGTCAACGCCATCTTTTCCAGATCCAGCGTTTGCAGCCAAATCTCCCAATTGCCGAAGTATTTTGGGCCCTCGGGCGCCGGCCGCGTGCCGATATAATAGGCCTGGCCGTCACCATCGAAAAACAAGGAAGGATCGATCCCCGGGGCCTCCGGCAGCCAGTGGGGATCGGACCATGGTCCGCCCGGATCCTTGGCCGTGACGATAAAATTGCCGCCTTTCGAAACATTGGTGGTGACCAGATAAAAAATCCCGCGATGGTGGCGGATGGTCGGGGCGAAGATCCCTTCCGAATGGCCGACGCCATCCAGATCGAGCTGGGACGGGCGGTCCAGGACGTGGCCGATCTGTTCCCAATGCACCAGATCCCGGCTGTGAAAGAGCGGAATCCCCGGAAAATAAGCAAAGGACGAAGTCACCAGATAATAATCGTCGGCCACCCGGCAAATCGAGGGATCGGGATAAAAGCCGGGCAGAATCGGATTTTTAAACAGAACATTGCGGCGCTCATTTATCATCCGTCAGCCTTTCAAGGCTCCCGCCAGCGTAGTCCCTTCGATAATCTTTTTACGGAAGATAATATATAAGATAATGGTCGGCGCGGCCGAAATAATCACCCCGGCGGCGTACTGCGGGAAGAAATTCGCGCCGAGCTGGCCCATGAACTTCGATACGCGCAACTGTAAGGTGAAGAGATCCTGCGAATTGATTAAAATGAGCGAAAGCATGAAATCGCTCCAAGCGCCCATGAAGGTAAGCAGCACCGCCAACACCGTGGCGGACTTGGTTAGCGGCAGCATGACTCGGAGAAAGATTACCCAGTGCCCCGCTCCGTCTATCTTGGCCGCCTCCATCAAGTCCACCGGGAGCGTACTAAAGAACGAACGGTAGATCATCGTCCAGAACGGGATCCCGAACGTGGCAATGGCCAAAAACAATCCCGGCAAGGTATTCACCAGATTCAATTGCAGATCCAGTTTATAAAGAGGAATCAACACCATTTGCGCCGGTACAAAGAAGCCGGCCATGATCCCATAGAAAAGGACGTTGGTAACCTTGGTCCGATAACGGGAAAAAATATAACCGGCCATGGCCGCGGGCGGAACCGTCGCCAGAATGGCCCCGAGACAGACAATGAAAGTGTTGAACATTCCTTGACCGATCTGTACCGTTTCCCAGGCTGTCTGGAAGTTCTCCCAATGAAATTCGGTGGGCAGATTCCAGGGATGATAAGCGAACTGCAGCGGCGTCTTGAAAACGAATAAAAGCGGCAAAATCAGCGGTATAATGACCAAAGCCGCCAAAATCAGCAATATCAAATGGATTAGAAGCGATGATACGCCAAAACCCCTCTGTTTAGGCTCTTGAAGCATCTGTTGTTCGAGCGCTGTTCCATCTTGCCCCATCTTCATCAACTGTTCCCCCTTAACTCGTCGCTCATCCTTCGCCGTTCGCGGTTGGTAGTTGGTAGTTCGTAGTTGGTGGTTCGTAGTTGTGGTTGGTAGTTGGTAGTTAGTGGTTGAAGGTTTTACCACAAACCTGAACCAGCCCCCTGAATTAACATCAACAACAAACCTGAATGAGCTTCCTGAATCAACTTCAACAACCACGAACCTGAATCAACTTCCTGAATCGACATCATCGAACTAACTTTTTAATTCTGATTAATTCTGATTTTCCCGTTGCAGAGTGAACTGGGTGATCGTAAAGACGAGGGAGAGTAAAAAGATTACGACGCCGATCGCCGCCGCCTTGCCATACTGCCAATTGAGAAATCCTTCTCGATATAAAGTAATACCCAAGGTCACCGTGTAGTTGCCGGGTCCTCCCGAGGTAACCATCCACGGCAGATCAAACAATTTCAGGCTGCCGACCGTGCAGAGGATCGCTTGAATGCGAAGCGCGTAGGATATTTGCGGCAGTACGATGTAGCGGGCATACTGCCACTTGTTGGCGCCGTCGATCACCGCCGCTTCCCGGAGTTCGGCCGGGATCTGCTCGATATTGGCCATGAAATAAATAATGCCAAAGCCGATATATGCCCACGTAGCCAGGGCGAAAAGGGACCAGAAGGCCAATTGGGGATTGCCGAGAAAATCGATGCGTTCCAGCCACTTCCACCCCAGCGTTCTCGCCAAAGTCACAATGACGCCGGAATTCGGCTGAAATATAAAGAGTCCCAGCATCGCCGTGATCGCCGACGGTAAAACATTGCTCAAATAGTAGACGCTGCGCAACCCTTTAATAACCCGCGTTTTATAATTGGTACAGGCGAATGCGATAAAAAAGGCCAGCGGAATCTGCAGGACCACGCTCCAAAAAGCCCATTGAAAGACGTGGAGTAAGCCCGCGAGAAACTCTTCATTGGAAAACAACTTGATATAGTTATAAAATCCTACATATATTTCTTCACCGAGACCGCTGGCGCGCATCAGCGAAATCCGGAAAGTCTCAAAGATCGGGTAAATCATAAAAATACCCAACATCAAAAATGCCGGCAACAGGCACACCGTTTTAAACGCCAATTGCGACCAGTCAAAGGGTTTCCGTCTTGAAACGTTTTGGGTAGTCGCCATCAAAATCCCACCCCGATTTTCCATGTTATTATGAGTATTATGCCAATCAATTGCAATCATCCTGAGATATCCGTTCGAAAACGTCAGCCGTAATAAACCATCATGGACCCTATCGTTACTGGATTGCGCTACGTTTCATGGATTCATTGCCATCCTATCAAAAAACGAATGGATACCGGAGAGAAGCAAACCAGCCTTCTCTCCGGTATACTTGCCAATACTTACTTAAGATTGTTGCGGATTGGCTAAAAGCGGCCGCCCGCGTTACTTCTTGATCGGCCCGATGTTCTCTTCCACCAATTCTTCGAATTTGGTCAGCGACTTCTTCACATCGGTATCCGACAGGAAGAAGGTTTGAATGGTGGTATTGACCGGCGTGGAGATTGTAGCGGGAAGGTCCTGATCCCACCAGAATTGCATAGTCTTGGCTTTGGCGAGAATATTGGTGGAGGCCATGCCGGTCAAGCGGGTCGGCGCTTTGACGCCCGGGACGGAACAAACCCGTCCGGTCTCGGCTTCGCACGCTTCGACGCTCATGGCATATTTCATGAATTTCACAACGGCGTCGCGTTTCTTTTCCGCCAGTTTGGTGGCTGCAAACCCGATGTCGGTCATTCCCATGACATCGCCGACCGTGCCTTTGCCGCCCTTGAGAACCGGTACTGCATAGCAACCGATGGTCTGATCGGTCTGTTTCTTGTCGGAATAAAGTCCGCACAGCCAGGAACCGGAAATTTGCATGACGGCCTTGCCGGTACTCATCAGCAGTTGAGCATCGCCATAACCCTCGGATAACGGTTTGTCACCAAAATAACCCTTTTTGGCCCATTCCTGATATTTTTGACCGGCCTTCACGAAGGCGTCGGAGTCAAAACGGACCTTCCGGTTCACCGCTTGCGGGAATATGTTGCCGCCATAGCGGTTGACCAGATACATATAAGTAGCGAGGACCGGCCATTGATCTTTGGCGCCGACCGCAAACGGCTGAATGCCTTTGGCTTTCAAGGCGTCGGCCACTTTTTCCAGTTCATCGAAGCTGGTCGGGACCGTCAGGCCCAATTCCTTAAATTTGCCTTCATTGACAAACAGGCCGGCCACGGCGAAGAAAGGCGCAACCCCATATAGCTTGCCCCGGTAACTCATGGCGGCTTTGGCGGCGGGGCTGGTCGGCACCTTGGTCAGATCTTTGGTCAGATCGAGCAACTTGCCGGCCGCGGCGAATTGGCCCAGGAAGTTGCCGCCCCAGGACTGGAAAATATCCGGGCCTTGATTGACCGGCAGGGAAACCTTTAATTTATCGTTCAGCGGCGAACCCTGGGTTCCGAAAGCGACCCAATCCAGCTTGATATCGGGGTATTTGGCTTGGAAGCCTTTGACCAAAGCAACGAAGTAAGCCGCTTGAGGATTCTGGGTTTCGGTGGGGCCGTTAACCCCCCAAACCGTCAACGTCACTTGAGGAGCGGCATAAACCGGAACGAGCATCGCGATTACGAGGGCGACCACAGCGACGACAAGAAACAATCTGGTTTTGTTCACGTTTAATTTCCTCCCTTTCGTTTTTAGTCTAATATCTTCAAAGCCTAAGCTGAAATGAGTCCCATTTTCACCCCCTTTAAAATGCTGTCTTGACCCAAAACTCGTCAAAGCTTTATCGCAGAGAAGTAGTGAGTGCCTCCGGGCATTGGCCGGAGTTTAACCCATTACTTTTCACAGCTGCTAATATTCAAGTTCGGTGACCGCGCCCGTGACCTCAAAGGTTCCCTGCAACGGTTTGGCCCCGGTGAGCTGTTGACTCCTGGAGTCGGGCTGACTCCCGCCGATGTAAATCTCGAAGCGGCCCGGTTCCAACAAGCACCGCCCCTCCTCGTCGATCAAGGCCATCATCCGCGGCGTCAGGAGGAAGCGGACTTCCCGCTCTGCGCCGGGATCGAGCCGGATTGTGCGGAAGCCTCGCAATTGCCACCTGGGAACCTCCACACTGGCTTCGACATCTTTCAAGTACAATTGCACCACTTCTTCGGAGGCGAAGTCGCCAACATTCCTGACTTTTACGCTGCAGGAGAGATTCTGGCCGCAGTTCATTTGCGTCTGATTTAGCTGGAGATCGCGGTATTCAAACCGGGTGTAACTCAAACCGTAGCCGAAAGGATAAAGCGGTTCATTTTTCATATAACGGTAGGTCCGGTTGTGCATCGCATAATCGTGGAAATCGGGCAGTTCCTCGGTGGTCCGATAAAATGTCACCGGCAAGCGGGCCGCCGGACTGTATTCGCCAAACAGCAAGGCGGCGACCGCCCGGCCGCCCTGGGCGCCCGGATACCACGCCTGGACAATGGCGGGAATCTTTTCGTCGGCCCAATTCACCGCCAGGGCACTGCCGGACAACAGCACCAGAATCACCGGTTTCCCCACCTTATAAACAGCCTCCAGCAATTCCTGTTGCAGGCCGGGCAGATTCAGATGGTTTTTATCGCCACTGGCATATTCGTTGCTAGTGTCACCTTCCTCCCCTTCGATGCTGGCGTCCAGGCCCAGGCAAATTACGGAGAGATCGCTCATTTGGGCCGCGGCGACGGCTTCGGCGAAGCGGTCTTTGGGCTCGCCCAGCCCCTGGACCCGGTCGCGGTACAAATGACAGCCCTGGGCGTAATTGATCCGGACGGTATCGGGAACGGCCCGGATGATGCCCTCGAGAACCGTCACATATTCGGAGGCGGTCCCGTAGTAATTGCCGATTAAAGCCTCCCGGCTGTCGGCATTGGGACCGATCACCGCGATCGAACCGAGTTTGGATTTATCCAATGGCAAGAGGTTGGCGGAGTTTTTCAACAGCACCAGCGATTTTTTGGCTACTTCCAGCGCCAGTTCCCGGTGCTCGCGGCAATCGTTCTCGGCATAGGGGATGCCGGTGTAAGGGACGTGGCGCGGATCATCGAACATGCCCAGCTTCATCCGGGTCACCATCAGCCGGATGACCGCCCGGTCAATGACCGCTTCGCTCACCAATCCCTCCTGATGGGCGATGAGCAGGTTCAGATACATGTTGCCGCAATTCAAATCGCACCCGTTGTTGACCGCCAGCGCCACCGACTCCGGGGCAGTGCTGGTGACATGGTGGTTTTCGTGAAAATCCTTAATGGCCCAGCAGTCCGAGGTGACGTGGCCCGAAAAGCCCCATTCCTCGCGCAATATCTTTTTCAGCAGCGTCGCGCTGCCGCAACAGGGTTCGCCATTGGTCCGGTTATAGGCGCCCATGACCGCCTCGACCCCGGCTTCCTTGACGCATTCCTTAAAGGCCGGGAGGTAGGTCTCACGGAGATCTTTGGCGGATACCGCCGCGTTGAAACGGTGGCGCTCACTTTCGGGTCCGCTATGTACCGCAAAATGCTTGGCGCACGCGGCCGACTTCAGATATTTGGGATCATCCCCCTGCAGGCCCTCAATGAAGGCCACTCCCAGTCTTCCGGTCAAATACGGGTCTTCGCCGTAGGTTTCCTGCCCACGCCCCCAGCGGGGATCGCGGAATATATTGACGTTCGGCGACCAAAATGTCAGTCCCTTATAAATGCCGTGATCGCCTTGGCGCTGAAATTCATGATATTTGGCGCGGCCTTCAGTGGCGATCACATCCGCCACCCGCTGGAGCAAGTCCGCATCGAAGCTGGCCGCCATGCCGATAGCCTGGGGAAAAACGGTGGCCGTCCCCGCTCTGGCCACGCCGTGTAACGCCTCATTCCACCAGTTGTAGGAGGGAATTCCCAACCTGGGTACGGCCGGCGCGGTGAATACCATCTGGGTGACCTTCTCTTCCAAAGTCATCTTGGCGACCAAGTCTTTGGCCCGTTCCTCAAAACTCAAGTTCTCATCTTGGTATGCTGGTATGTTCGACATCAGTACCTCCAACTTTGTTATGTTATTCTGGTTGCCCATCCATCACAATTGCAAACCCAGCTGGAATAGGCCCTTCGGGAAACAAAACGCGATTTTTCCATGGCAATTCCTGCCAGGTTCCGGGAACGTTCCCGGAATCAAAAATTTTTAATCCGCCGCGCCCGGAAGCGCTTTAAACATCGTACGCTCGGCGCCTTGCTCGGCAAGCGCGCCACAGGATTTACGGATCACTAATTCCACCGGCAAGACCCGTTTGATGATCTCCGCCGCGTCGCCCAGTTGAATCCGGTCGATTAAACTCTGGGCCATCAGGGTTCCCATTTCGAATAAAGGTTGGCGAATGGTCGTCAGCGGCGGCGAAAACATCGCCGCAAACGCAATATCATCATAACCGACGACCGCAATATCCTGCGGCACCGCCAAACCGGATTCGTTGATGGCCAGGATGGCGCCGAAGGCCATCATGTCATTGCAGGCAAACACCGCGCTGGGCCGCTCGTTCAGCGCCAATAACTGCTTCATCCCTTCATAGCCTTTTTCGTAATGGAATCCCCCGAAAGCGATCAACTCCTCCTCGATGGGGATGCGGTGCTTTTCCAGCGTCGCCTTGTAGCCCTCCAGGCGGTCGATGGCGGTTTGATAGAGCAAGTTGCCGGTGATAAACCCGATGCGCCGGTGTCCCAGTCCGATCAGGTGCTCCAGCGCCAAAACCGTGCCCTGCCGGCTGTCCGTCATCACGCAGGGGATCTTGGCGTCGCTGAAAAACCGTTCGATCAGCGCGATGGGAAACCCGCGCCCGATGATCTCCAGCAGCGTTTTTTTATCTCCCACATAACTGCCGACCACGACCACCCCGTCCACCTTGTTGCTCTCCAGCACGGAGGAGATTAACAGCTGGTGATTTTGCAGGTCGTCATCGGAATTATAGAACACCACCCCCATGTCGCGGGCGTTGGCCACCGCTTCGATTCCCTTGATAATCTTTTCATAAAACGGATCCGATACGTGCGCCAGCATGACCCCGATCATGTCGGTTTTCTGGCGGACCAAAGCCCGGGCCGAGGCGTTGGGGTGATAATTCAAGGCGCGGACCGCATCCCATACCGCCTGCGCCGTTTGCGGATCAACCTCGTCCCTGCCGTTCAATACCCTGGATACCGTGCTCCGGGAAACCCCGGCGCGCCGGCCGACATCATAAATGGTTGGCATGAAGTCTCCCATTGCGCTGCGACCGTTTGTCAAGGCCCGGGGCTTCAAGGCAATCCCCTGACCCGGTGGCCGCTATCGTTGCATTTTAAATTGTAAAGAGCAAGTTTCCGGTTTGTCAAACACATTTTCCGGGAACGTTCCCAGTAACAATTATATAATATTCACCTTTGAATGGAAAGATCCTTCCTTTTATTACAAATATTTTTAGGGAATTTTCCTTAGCGGCCGGTTATCGCTTCCCGAGTTGGGCCGACTGGCTTCAGTGCGGGCCTCAATGAATTTTATCGACCATTGGTTGCAAAATAAATCGCTGATTGCTGAGGCCGGATGGAGATTCGCCGTTACCGCGAAAATGAATGATGTCTTTTGCGGGAGAAAATAATAACGGACAGCCGGCCATTGCATCCCGGAATCAGGTCCGGTAGGTTATGTTTTGGGCTCCGGGAGACCCGCCTTTACTCGCGATACGCTCCGATCGTTCAATATATCTTCTCATCCGTTTACAGGATCAATCGATCCTTTCATTCCCAAGCCTTGGGCAAACTGTCCCAAGGCCCGGGAATGAATGCCCAAGGTTTGAGCAAGCCTGCCCAAACCCTGGGAAAGCATGCCCGAGGCTTGGGAAGCTATTCCCGGGTCTTGGGGAAACATTCCCAAACCTTGGGGAAGCCTTCCCGGGCCTTGGGCGAGCTTTCCCGACTCCCGTCCCTGCTTTCCCGGAGCTGGCGAGCGTTGGTCCGGCCCGGCGGAGCGATCGACCGGGTTTTCGGAAAACGCGGCCGAGCCGCATACCTGTCATGCGAAGCTCCCGTTAAATTCCCCAGTCCGCCATTTTCGCCGCGCCTTTGCTCATCCGGATCGATTTTTGGCTATGTTTTGTTTGATTGAAATGCAATCATCTTTGATCGAATATTTCAATTGCATTTCAATAAAATTAACATATAATTAACTCAGGAATATCTTCGTGTCATCACAAGGGAAATCATCATTTTCCCAGAATTTTCTTACCTTAAAATTCCATTCGAGGGGGGCTGGACCATGAAGTTTGTCAGCGGATTCATCAGTTCACTGGGGACCAGGCAAGGCCTGATCTCCATCATCGTCATGATTGTGGTGGCAGTAGGCTTTTTCAGCTTCGGCAAGCGAAAGGGCAAGGGCCTATCCACCCGGGACGTGGTGGCCATCGGCATCGGCGCCGCGCTTTACGGCGCGCTGTCGGTCATCGCGATCCCGATCGGACCCAACACCTCATTCCGGATCGCCGTCGCCTTGCTGGTCATCTTCGGGGCCTTATTCGGCCCGGTCGTCGGATTTCTGGTCGGATTTATCGGCCACGCCTTAAATGACGCCCTAATGTACGGCTCGGTCTGGTGGAGCTGGGTCTTCCTCTCGGCGCTGCTCGGGCTCTGCGGCGGGCTGGTCAAGTTCGACAGCCATTTCGACGTGCTCGCCGGGAAGATCGCCAAGCGGCATTATCTGCAACTTTACCTCTATTCGTTGTTGGGCATCGTCATCGGCAGCGTGGTCGCTTTCGCCGGCGATGTCTTCCTCTATGGCGAACCGGCCAAAAAAGTCTGGCTGCAGATCATCCTGGCCGGGGTATCCAACTTCATCGTGCTGGCGGTGATCGGCATCCCGGTGGTGATCGCGCTGGCCAAGATGCGCAGCAAGAACAGTAATCTGCAGCTCAGTGAGTGAACAATTTGCCAGAGGAGCCTGTCAAAATTGCCGGCCATCTCGTTTCAAAATTTTTCCTTCCGTTATGATAATCTCAAGGATGCCACGCTCAAAGCGATCAATCTGACCATCGCCCCCGGCGAGAAGGTGTTGATCGCCGGGCCCAGCGGTAGCGGCAAATCGACCTTAGCCCATTGTATCAATGGGCTAATTCCTTTTACCTATCCCGGCGCGATCAACGGTACCCTGATCATCGGGGAAATCAAGCCCTACGAAAAGAGCATTGATGAGATCAGCCAAACCGTCGGCACCATCCTGCAGGATCAGGACGGACAGTTCGTCGGCTTGAGCGTCGGCGAGGATGTCGCCTTTGCCGCCGAGAATGACGCCTTGCCCCAGGCCGAGATGGCGGACGGCGTGACCAAGGCGCTGGCCGAAGTGGGAATGCTGGACTATATCCGGGAGACCCCGCACAACTTAAGCGGCGGGCAGAAACAGAAGGTGGCGATCGCCGGCATTCTCACCACCGGCGCCGCCATCTTGCTCTTCGACGAGCCGCTGGCCAACCTGGATCCGGCCAGCGGCAAGCGGGCCATGGCCACCATCCGTGATATCCACCGCCAGACCGGCAAGACCATCATCGTCATCGAGCACCGCATCGAAGATGTGCTGGAGTACGGTTTTGACCGGATCGTGGTACTAGGTGACGGCCGGATCGTGGCTGACGGGTCTCCCGACGCCATCCTGGCGACGGATATCTTAGCCCGGTACGGATTGCGCGAGCCGCTGTATATCGAAGCGCTCAAACGGGCCGGCATCCAACCGGCCGTTTCCGATCGGATCGCCGACGTGGCCAACGCGGCTAAGTTCAAGGCGGAGATCGCCGCCTTCTACCGTCAAAGGGAGGCTCCGCCCCAGCCGGCCGCCGTCCCCCCACCCGTCTTCCGCGTGACCGATCTCAGCTACCGCTATTTCGAGGATGGGCCGGATGTGCTCCGCGATGTGTCCTTTACGATCCGGCGGGGCGAGATGCTGGCGATCCTCGGCAACAACGGCGCGGGCAAATCAACCCTGCTGAAAATCCTCACCGGCATCGCCCGCCAGCAAAAAGGTTCCCTCGAATATCTGGGACAGCCGATCGACGACTGGTCGATCCGCAAGCGCGGCACGCTGATCGGCTATGTCATGCAAAACCCCAACCAGATGATCACCAAGGCGCTGATCTACGATGAGGTCGCCTTGGGCCTGCGCAATAACGGTTGCGAACCCGAAGTTGTCAAGGCAAGGGTCGAGGAAGCCCTGCGCAGCTGCGGCCTCTATCCCTACCGCCAATGGCCGGTGGCATCGCTCAGTTACGGCCAGAAGAAACGGGTGACCATCGCCGCTATCCTGGCCTTGCGGCCGCAAGTGATCGTGCTCGATGAACCCACCGCCGGACAGGACCACCGGACCTACCGGGAGTTCATGGGCTTTCTGGAACGCATCAAAGGGACCGGCGTCAGCGTGGTCCTGATCACCCATGACATGCAGCTGGCGTTGGAGTACGCCGACCGGGCGCTGGTGCTCTCCGGCGGAACCGTCATCGCCGCCGATTCGGTCTTTCGGATCCTATCCGATCCGGCCATCGTCGGCCGGGCCAACCTGAAAGAGACCTCGCTCTCCCAGCTGGCCCGCTTCGGTGGGATTGAGAATGTCGGGGACTTCATCGCCTGTTTTATCAGGCAAACCAAAAATCCTCCGAGTATTGGCGGTGACAAGTCTTGAATCGTTCCGGAGCGCTCTATATTGAACGGGATTCCCTCTTCCACCGTCTGGATGGCAGCGTCAAACTGCTGATATTGATCGCCTGGTCGGTCTTTGTCTTCATGTTTATGGACGCGCGGATCTTCGCCCTGTTGATCCTGGCCGGCTCCTTGCTGCTTTGTCTCGCCAAACTGCCTTTCAAAGCCATGAAACCCCTCGTCCTGTTTGTGGTGGTCTTTACCTTGTTTAATTCGGCCTTTCTCATCCTGATCACCCCGGAGTACGGTTCGCAGCTCGCCGGGAGGTATACGTCAGCGCTGCGGCTGTTCGGCCTCAGGCTGACTTGGGAGACCCTCTTTTTCGCCCTGACGCTATCCCTCAAGTATCTGGCGATCCTCCCCGTCACCTTGCTATTTCTTTTGACCACCCATCCCAGCAGTTTTGCCAGCAGCCTGAACCGGCTGGGCGTACCCTATAAGGTGGCTTATGCCGTCAATATCGCCCTGCGTTACATCCCCGATGTCCATGAGGAAGTGCAAACCATCATCCATGCCCAGGAAGCCCGCGGCGTGGCGTTTCAAAAGGGCGATGCCGGGCTTTTCCAGCGGCTGAAAAACTACGGCACGGTGTTGCTGCCGCTGTTAATCACCTCGCTGCACCGGGTGGAAGTAGTCTCCAACGCCATGGACCTGCGGGGATTCGGAAAACATCAGACCCGGACCTGGTATAGCCGAACGCCGCTGACCCACGCCGATCTGCTCGCGACGCTGGGCGCGCTGCTGCTGGTGGGATTGGGGATTTATTTGCGAAGTCACGGATGGGGAAAATTCTGGGATATGGTTTGAGGGGCCCGGCTCGCTAAAGGAATCCAGCGAGAGATTTTCCGGAAGGGTGGAGCGTTACCGCGGCTGCCCGGTGGAATGAGTCGAGAAGGCTTGCAAAGATATGATAGCTTGCGAGCTAAGCAGGGAATGCTCCGCTGGAGCCGGGCCGCGGATGACCCGGCCATGAACACGGATGAGATGCTTCCCCTAAAGCCATGGGATAAAGTCTGTCGAATCAAAAAAATCTTTATGAAGTCAATTTTAACGACTTTATCCCTTGCTTCTCTGAGCTTTTGTGTTCAACCTGCCCTTCGGTTAGGGTTTATCACAACGCTTTTAAATAACTGCGGCTTTAGCGGGATCATTGACGATGAGTTCGGCCAGGCGCCGGTAGATCCCGCTCATTTCGCAGTCGGGGAAAGCCTCGATCACGGTACATCCCAGATTCTCAGCCTGCTGGACGTGGCCGTCGCGCGGGATAAAATGGACGATCTGGGTCCCGATCTCCCGGGCCGCCTTGGTGACCAGCTCGTATTCATCGGTGATGCCGCGGGCGTTGAGGAGCAAGCCTTTCAACCGGGCATAGCCGCGGCTGCGGAACTGGTTGATGGCGCTGGAGATGTTGGTGGCGGCGTAGAGTGACATCATCTCCCCCGAGGTGACAATATAGACATCCTTCGCATAGCCGTCCCGGATCGGCATGGCAAAGCCGCCGCAAACCACATCGCCCAAGACATCGTAAAGCACGATGTCCGGCCGGTGGTATTCGAAGGCCTGCAACTCCGCCAGCTTTTCGAAAGCGGTGATGATGCCCCGCCCGGCGCAACCGATCCCGGGGGTGGGGCCGCCCGCTTCCACGCACAGCACACCGTTGAAGCCTTCAAAGACGATGTCCTCCAGCACCAGTCCGTCTTTTTTCTGTTTAATGCTGTCCAGTACGGTGGGTATCTTGCGGCCCCGCATCAGATTCTTGGTGGAATCGGCCTTGGGATCGCAGCCAATCTGAATGACCTTCATCCCGAGCAAAGATAAGGCGGCCGAAAGATTGGAGACCGTCGTCGACTTGCCGATCCCGCCTTTGCCATATATCGCAATCTTCTTCATCATTGCTTCCTCCTTTATGATGCGCTGGATATCCTTCCTTGCAGACCGCGATCTCGCTCCTGATTCTGAAGCGAAGCCTGACAGCGCCGACTAATGAAACGCGACATTCGCCAACTCCACCGGGAATATCGTCTTGAAATCCCGCTCTCCCTCCCGGAAGGGCAGGATCCGGACCCGGACCCCAAAAAACTCGCGCAGATTCTCCTCGCTAATCACTTCCCGGGTTTCTCCGAAGACGTATCGCTTGCCGCGTCCCAGCATCAATGTCCGGTCCGAGATGCGAAAGGCATTCTCGGGATAATGGGTGTTAATCACGCAACTGATCCCTTTTTCGGCAGCGATCCATTGCAGCTTCTCCAATACTAAAAGCTGATTGCGGAAATCGAGGTGGGATTCGGGTTCGTCGAGGATCACCAGCTTGGGACCGGCGACCAGCGCCCTGGCGATTAACGCCAACTGCAGCTCGCCGCCGCTAATCCTGGAGCAGGGCTTATTCTGCAAATTGAGAATCCCCAGACTGGCCATGGTCTCCACGGCGATCTCATAATCCACTTTCCGCGGCACCGAAAATACGCCAATGTAAGGGGCCCGGCCCATGACCACCATCTCCCGGACGCTGTAGGGCACGGCAAAGTTCTTGGCCTGGGGGACATAGCTTACTTTCTTCCAAAACTCGGCGGCGGGGATCTGCAGAACCGGCCGCTCCTCCAGCAGGCTTTGGCCGTCCTGCCATTTCAGCAAGCCGACCATGCATTTCAAGAGGGTAGTTTTGCCGGCGCCGTTGGGTCCCAAGATCGTCAGGATCTCTCCTTCCGCTAGCGCAAAATCGATCCCGTTTAAAATCCGGTCCTCCCGTTCATAGCCGAAGACCCCGTTTTGAACCCGGAACATTAACCCCAACCTCCTCCGGTTTTTCTCAATAAGTAGGCAAAAAACGGCGCCCCCGCGACGGCAGTCAGGATCGATAAAGGGATCTCCGAAGCGGTCGCAGTTCGCGCAATCAAGTCGATGATCAGCATATAGGTCGCTCCAAGCAGCAAGGACGCCGGCAAGATGGCCCGATAGTCGCTGCCCACCAGCATCCGTACGGCATGCGGGATAATCAGGCCGACCCAACCGATGAAGCCGCAGGTGGAGACGGTCGCCGCGGTGACCAGCGTCGCAGCGCCGATCACCGTCCAGCGTAGCAGGGTAACATTGACCCCCATGCTCTTCGCCTCTTCCTCACTCAAGGAAAGCAGGTTGATCCGCCAGCGCAACAGCAGCAGGACCGCCGAGCCCACGGCGATGATGCCTGCCACGACGGCCAAGTCGCGATAGGAGGCCGTCGCCATGCTCCCCATCAGCCAGTAGGTGATCGTGGGCAACTTGGACTCGGGGTCGGCGATATATTTGATCAGCGAGATCATCGCCTGGAAAAAGGAGGAGACGACCACGCCCGAGAGGATCAGCATCAATACCTGTTGCCTCTTGCGCAAGCGGCTGATCAGAAAAGTAAGTCCGATGGCGACCATCCCGAAGAACAGCGCCCATAGTTGAACGGCGATCATGTTGTGATTGAAGAGCAACAGCGCCAACGCGGCTCCAAAGCCGGTCCCGGATGAAACGCCCAACGCGTCCGGGCTGGCCAACGGGTTTCCGAAGATCCCCTGGAAAGACGCTCCGGCAATCGACAGGGCCGCTCCCACCAGCATCGCCAATAACACGCGGGGCAACCGGACCTGGCAGACCACCGAGTAATCGAACTCCCGCCAGGTGGTATCCAACGGCAGCAGGTGCGAACCGAGAATCCTGAGCACCGTTGCCGGCGCGACGTAGTACCGTCCGATCGCCAGTGCCATCAGCAAGCAGACGACCGGCAGTAATGCCAGAAGGATCCAGCGGACTCGGCTGCGCCTGATGAATTGGTTATGTTCTATGTTGCGCTGGTCCATTGAATTACCTCACGAATCCTTGGCGGCGTCCCGCGGCGGATTAAGTATCTGCCGGACTTGGCTGTCCCGCAACTGGTAATGGTAAAATTGCTTAAAATAGGTTTTAATCTCAGTCTCAATGGAATAATCGTTGAACAGGCCGGGATAATTCTTCTGCGCCAGCCATTTGAGCATTAAGGGAACATCGGTGCTGGGCGGATACCAACGGTAGATTCCCAGCGGCTCCTTATAGACCTGATGATTCTTGACCGCCTTGACTCTGCTCCAATCCTGGCCGTTTATTTTGTTGCCGAGCAGATCCTCGGGCAGCGTTTCCGTAAAATTGGTGATATAGATGATATCGGGATCCCACTTGTAAATCTGCTCCATATTGACCACGGCGGTTCCCTTGATGTCGGCGGCGACATCGATCGCTCCGGTCGCGGTCAGCCAGAAATGACTGAAATGGTTGCTTCCGGCGACGGTAATCGTCTTCTCATCGTCTTTGTAAAGGAACAGCGCCCTGGTCCGTTTTTCGGCGGGGATATTCTTGACCCGCGCCTGGATCATATTCAACGCCTGAAGCGATTGGCGCTTGAACTCTTCGGCCTTGGACTGCTTCGCGCTCTTTCCGAGCACCTGTTCCAGCAGTTTCATCCAGGTATATACATTTTCAATGCTGTTGCCGTCCGCCAACGAGGTGGTCCGGAA
Organism: Bacillota bacterium; assembly: GCA_023400055.1. Lineage (GTDB taxonomy): Bacteria > Bacillota > UBA4882 > UBA8346 > UBA8346 > Hydrogenispora. The sequence continues at coordinate 30,614 of JAEXFN010000056.1, read as the reverse complement.
CCCGACCGCCGGAATCCCCGTCTTCTCCAGTTTGGCCTGTTCGGGCGCGTTCTCGCCCCGGAATAACACCACGTCCGGCCGCAGCTTCATCAGCTCTTCCAGATTGACATCGTCCCCGGTAGCGAAGACCGTCTCGGCCTTCATGATCTCCGGAGCTACCACCGAGAGCATGGAAGGACCCGCCGCGCTTCGGGAGGCCGGGGGTATCCCGACCAAGCGTTTGGTCGAACCGTCCACCATGTAAAAGACCGACGGCAGCGGCCAGATCGTGGTGACCACCACCCGCTTCACTTGCGCCGGGAGCTTCACCGTCCGGCCGTTCTGGTCGACGATCGTCCGGGTCTTTTCGGCCGCTTTCCCCAGCACTGCATCGCCCGGTCCGGAAACGGCGGTGAGCGCCAGAACCGTTGCCAACAGCAAAAACATCGTCATGCTTCGTTGCAATTTTTGCATCAATGAATTCGTCCTTTCATTTGCTTTTCCCCTGAATGATTTGAGATTCCACTAATTGACGCTTTCCATCAAGACGCGCTCGAAACCTTCGGCAATCATTGCGTTCCCCTCCTCTCCCAGGTAACAGCGGCGGTCCATATGAAAGATCTTGCTGGATACGGCATAATGGGGGATTCCGATGTACTGCGGCCGCGCCGCTTGCACCAGTGGCTGGTACAAAGGGTCGCCGATCACCACGGCGTATCCGCCCGCCCTGGTCAACTCCACCAAATCATCTTCCGACTGCAAATAGTGATCGCCGGCCGCCAGCAACGCGGCATCCAGGTTGAAATAGGAAGCCACGTCCACCCGCTGAAACCCGAAATCATCCTGCAGGCAGCGCCGGATCGAATTGGCGGTCACCTGTTCGCCGATGACCAAGGCGGGGCCAGGATCGACGCCCGCGGGCAACGGTGCCAGGCTCTGCGCGCCGCCGCCGGACCGGCCGGAACGGATGGCGTTCAACAGCCGCGCTCCCGCTAACTTGCCCACCGGAATGCCGGTCATAAAAGGGATGCCGTATTGGCTTTCCAGGTAACGGGCGGCGGCCAGCCCCGTCCCGGAAACCACCAGGTTCAGGCCGGCCTCCGCCGCGCGGCCGATAGCCGCCAGATCGGACCCCATCGACCAGCAGGATACGATGGAACAGCCCGCCTTTTCCAGCTCCCGGCGCAACGCTTGCAGATTCGCGGAGCTCAGATCGAGCGGCGTGGCACCGATGATATTCACGCCATCCGCCGCTTTCCGGGACGGCGGCTTTACAAATTGACGGGCCACCGCCAAGAGCGCCTGGGAAGCCCCCTGATCGTAATAATGCATTCCGCTGGTGGCGAAGGCCAGCACCGGCAGATCAAACTGTTGCGCCATCTCCGCGGCGACCGCCGCATAATCCATGCCGATCACCATCGGCGCCGGACTCCCCAGCAAAGCGATGAACGCGGCGCGACGCCGTCCCAGATATTCCTGGACTTTGCGAAAGAGTTTCGCCTCGTCACCCAGGACCGCATCCATCTCGCGCAAACCGGAACAATACACATTGCCGGGACCGCCATACCAGCGCGGTTCGTCATAGCCGGTATAATTGCCCGTGCATCCGGAGGCATCGAGAATCACCGAGATCCCTCCCAGCTCGAACAGGGCCGAGCAGACCCCCGAATAATCCGGGGCGAACGGCGGCAGGAACTTGAATAAGCGTTTCATTCCCAATCTCCTCTATATCACGATCGTCGCATTCAGGATCATCTCGCGAAGGTCCCGCGGTTCTTCCCAGGCGGCGACCATCGCCTTCAATAAATAAACGATGCCCCGGTAGCCATAGGGCTGACAATCCATGCTCAGCGGGACCGTCTGGGGACAGTCGCAATAGTAACCGGCCGAAAGGCCGATCGCCAGATCCACCTCGTTCCGCCCCGCCGCAAAAACGGGCATGCCGGGATGGACATTGGTCAGCACTTGGGTAGCGGGGGAATTTTGCGCCAGCCACTCCAGATGCTCGGCGTCGGCGTCCCCAAGCTCGTCGCAGAAGATATAGACCACCTCGAAACCAAACTCCGTCAAGGCGCGACTCAATTCAAACGGCATGGCGTTGGCGGTCGAGCATACCGCGAGCTTCAACGGTCCCAGCCTGGCCCGGGCCGCCGCGATGGCCGCCACGGCCTCCTGCCTGTAGCACTCGGTCTCCAGCGTAACGCCCAGGAATTCGGCCATCTCCCGGTATCCCTTGGCGATGGTCTCCAAGCCGTAGGCGACCGGCGCGAAACAAAAAGGAATGCCCAGCCTATCCCGGAGCGCAGCGGCGGCCAGCCGGCCCTCGGCGCGGATCAACAGGTTATGCGCCGAACGGGACATCGCCGCCAGCTCAGCCAGGGTCGCGCACCGGCCGATCTGGCGCAGCGGTCCAAACCCGGCCCGTCCCAGCACTTCATAGAGCTCACTGTCCGGTTCCACCGGAACGAAGTTGCCGATAACGTTCATGCCGTTATCCCGTTCCGGCGGCTGTGGCAGGAAGCTGTAAATCGTCTTTTGCATGTTGGGCTGGGGCGGTGTCCGGCCGTCCATGGCAATGGGATTCATGTAACTGAGCCGCACCGGCACCCCAAAATCCGCTTCCAATTCCCGGACGATCGCCTCGAAGTCCGAACCGAGCAGGTAATCCACACAACTGATACAGATGATCAACGCCTGCGGCCGGGGTTCGGCGGTAGCGAATATTTCCGCCACCGCCTGCGCCACCAGCTCCAAGTGCTCCCCGGTCACCAAATCGACTTCATCGACATACAGGTAAAACAGGCGCTGTTTAAAGCCCTGCTGGAACCCGGCGATCGCGCCGTGCCGACCGCAAGCGGGCGGCGCGATGAACAGCATCACCGACTGCGGCACCAGCATGCCGACCCGGACGATGCCCCATCCCCCATGGCTGGGCGACGTATACTGCAGGCAGTGCTCGAAAAGCCGCTTGCCGCGCAACCACGAATCGCTCCGCCCGGCTTCGGCCAAGCTCATCCTCAAAAATTCTTCACCCATCATTCCACCACGATTCCTCTAATGAAAATCCGTTGTTGCTTTCTTGCCGTCCTTGGCTCCTCGCAAGGACGGCATCATGGCTCATTTTTGTTAGTTTAGCCTAACATTTTAAGCGATAAGTTTCTTTTTTCGATAGGACGATGGATCGGCCTTTTCCGATCCTATTACTCGCCATCACGATGTTAGTCTTGACTAACTTTCGATTAACATAATTAAGATATTACGTTTCAGATTATCCGTCAATGGTTTGGAAAGCGATTTAACAATACATTAATCAAAGCAATCTAAAATCCGGACCGCCGCTTCCACTGCTTTAGGGATTTCCCGGAAAGACCGGCCGGGCTTTTAATAGTTTCATTCCGGGGCATCCTTCAATCCGTTTCATCGGCGATCTTGTTTCTCTCCCGGCTCTCTTGTGAGGTATGGCCGTTGGTTCAATTAGGATATTCTTTATCCATGTTAGGATGAAAGCCGTCCTTGTAAGGGACGTTATGATCCTTTCAAAGGATCTCGTGATCCATGTAAGGTGTACCGCCATCCGTGTAAGGAATCGTCTTATCCTTGTAAGGGAGCAACGGATCCTTTCAGAGGATCTTCGGATCCGTGTTAGGGATGGTTCCATTCCTGTTCCCCCAAAGACCATCCCTGCTTTCCCAAGGCTTGGGGAAGCATTCTCAAGAAGCGTACCTGCATCCTCAAGGACCATAACTGCTTCCCCAAGAGCCGGTCCCAATCCTTCGGGAACCGTCCCTGATTTCCCGGGGATTGGTCTTGCTCCGCCAATCCCCGGGGCTGGTAGCCAAAGACGCAATAAACCATCAATCGTCCAAAGTATTTTCCAGCATGCCCGGCGGGAACGGAGCCGGGCGTTCACAACGGCTCTTCATGGCGATGCGCCGTTCCGACTGGGCCGCCTCGGCCAAGGAATCCATGATCTCCAATACATGATAGGCCAAATCCCCGCTGGCGCGGTGCTGGCGGCCGCTCCGCAACGCATAGGCCATATCCGCCAACCCCAAGCCCCGGTAATTTTCGGTATAGCCGAACAGCAGCGGCACCGCGCACCATTCATCGGAGCCCGCCTTTTTGAGGCGGATCTCGCCGCCGAAGTGGTTCGGATCGGGAACGCTCAACGTCCCGGTCGTGCCATAAATCTCGATATGCGGCAGTTGTGAACCGCGCACGTCGAAACTGGTGATCATGGTAGCCAGCGCGCCGCTTTGAAAATCGAGGAGCCCCGCCACATGGGTGGGAACTTCTACGCTGATCTTCTGTCCATACCGGGGCTGGCTGGTGATTATCCGCTCGGGATAACTGATCCGGGCCGAGGCGGCCACTTGGGCCACCGGTCCCAGCAGGCTGACCAAAGCGGTCAGGTAATACGGTCCCATGTCCAGCAACGGACCGCCGCCGCTCTGATAATAGAATTCCGGGGCGGGATGCCAGGTTTCGGGGCCCCAGCCCATCCGGAACGCGGTGGCGGCGACCGGCCGGCCGATCCAACCGTCGTCGATCAGTTTGCGGCAGGTCTGCAAGGCCCCGCCCAGGAAGGTATCGGGAGCGCAGCCCACCCGCAAGCCCCTGGCCTTGGCCCGCCCGAGCAGTTCTTCCGCCTCGGCCACGTCGAGCATTAACGGCTTCTCGGTATAAACATGCTTGCCATGGCTGGTGGCGGCCCGGATGATCTCCGCGTGAGCATGCGGGGTCGTCAGATTCAAGATGATTTCGACGGCCAGGTCGGTCATAACCTCGGCCACCGTAAGTACTTTGGGGATCTTAAACTGCGCCGCCCGCGCCTCCGCTTTATCCGGCGCCAGATCGGAGCAAGCCACGACCTCAATCCAAGGGAACTTCTGCAAGACCTGAAAGTATATTTCGCTGATCGTTCCACAGCCGATTACGGCTATCCTGACCTTTTCCAAGCGTCTTTTCCTCCTTTAAGAAGCGTTGTGGTAAACCCTGGCCGAAGGTCAAGGCGATCACCAAAGCTCATGGAACCATGGGATCCGTTACCTTTAATATTACGCCAGTTGAATCAATTCTAGCATTGTCCCGTCCGGATCGTCAAAATAGGTCATCCGGCAACCATTGGGCAGGGTTTGGACGGGAAACCGGAAATGGACCCCGCGCCGGGCCAGGTTTTCGACTTCCCGGTCGAGGTCCGTTACGGCGAGGGCCAGGTGTTTCCAACCCCCACTCCGATAATCGCCGGGGAACGAGTCCGGTCGCACTTCCGGCCGGAGAAATTGAAAAAACTCGACCACCATGCCGTGAAGTTCAATGCCGGATACCAACACTTGGGCGCCGGGCAGGCCGAAGATCGTTTCGGTCTGGACGCCTCGCTGATGCTCCGGTTCCCATAACAATTTGGCGCCCAATGTATTGCAATAAAAATCCAAAGTCCGCCGGGTATCGCGAATCGTCATTCCCAAATGAACAGCTTCCATAAAGGTCATCCCTTTCTGGCGTTTGAATCAAAGCGGCATCGCTTCGCCCTTATAATCGATATAACCCGTTCCATTGTCACGGATCGGGGTCATTCCCGCCGCTATCCGGTAGATGCTTGCCGCCGCTTCCTCCGGTTCGATCTGGGCGGTGGTCCGGCCCATATCCGTATTCATCCGGCCCGGATGCATGGCGTAAATCCGGTAGCTTGCTCCGGCGGTGGCCCGTCCGATCAAGACTGCCTTATTGGCGGCGGTTTTGGAGATGGAATAGGCCGGAAAACCGCTGCCGGAATTGGAGAGGCTCCCCGCCTCCGAAGTAATGAAAAGCATCATTCCGGCGCCATCGGCCCGCATCAAGGGCAGGAAATATTTTAACACCATGACCGTGCCGATGGCGTTGACGGCGATGGTTTGCCGCAATTCCGGAATGGAAATCTTATCAATCGTAGCGGTCCGATCGCCGGATAGCAGCACCCCGGCATTATTGATCAATACATCGACCGCGCTGAAAACCGTTGGGGTGGTCGCGGCGGCCGAACGCACCGAATCCTCATCGGCCACATCCAGCGGCGTCAATTGCACCTGCCCGGCATGCGCGGCTGCCAAGCGCTCGACCGGCGACGGGTCATCGCCTTCGAATACGCCGGCCATCACCCGGTGGCCGTTCTCCGCCAACACCTTCACCAACTGAAAGCCCAAACCCTTATTGGCGCCCGTAATTACAACATTCACGTTTTTCAGCCTCCCCGCTTGTAGTCACATTAAGGGTTTTATTCGGTTTGACCCCATTTCATGGTTTTTATCAAAATCAAGGTGATAAGCAAGGCGATGACGAGCATGATCCAGGCCATTGCCGAGGCGTACCCCATTTTCCGATAGAGAAAAGCATTCTGGTACAGGTACAGCGAGTAAAAGTTGGTGGTGTTATTCGGCCCGCCTTGGGTGATGATAAAGGATTCGGCGAAACTTTGAAACACGTTGATCATCGCGGTGATCGCATTGAAAAATATCACCGGCCGCAATTGCGGCAGCGTAACATACCAGATCTTTTGCAGGGCATTGCCGCCGTCGATTTCCACGGCTTCATATAATGTTTGAGAAATCTCCTGCAAACCGGCGAGAAAAATGATGATGTAATTTCCGCCGCACCAGATGGCCATCAGCATGAAGGCCGGTTTAGACCACTGCTGGCTGGCGAACCAGCCCGGGCCGCTGATATGCAATATCCTGAGGAGCTCGTTGACCAGTCCGCTATCCGGCTGAAATAGCCATAACCACAATATCGATAATATGACCATCGGCACCAGCGTAGGAATGAAAAAGACCACCCGGAAAAAAGAGAGCCCTTTTAACTTGCGGTTGTTCAGGATGATCGCGATGGCCAGCGTAACCGCAATGGTGAGCGTCACGCCGTAAATGATCATGTAACCGGTATTGTATAACACGATATAAAATAATTTATCGTCCGTAAAAAGCTGGAGATAATTTCTCAGTCCGACGAACACCGGATCGGAAATGACATTATATTCGGTGAGCGAATAATACAACGAATTGAGCACCGGATACAATGTAAATAACAAAAACCCGATCATCCACGGGGAAACGAATAAAAGCCCGTTGCGAAGGTTGCGGCGCGATTCTTTCATGATTTCCCTCCTTATCCCTTGAGTCCGGAAAAAGCAATGCCCTGGATAAAGTATTTCTGGAGTACAAAGAAGAGCAACAGCACCGGCAGTATCATCACCACGCCGATGGCCATCAAAAGCGTCCAGCGCGGATCGTTGATGGACATAATCTGTTGGACCCCGATGGAAAGGGTATATAAATTATTGTCATTTAAGAAGATTAACGGACCCACAAAATCATTCCAGCAGCGTAAGAAGACAAATATTACGACCGTGGTGATGGCCGGCTTGGATAACGGCAGGATAATCCGGAAAAAAATCGTAAATTCGCTGGCGCCGTCCACTTTGGCCGCTTGCGACAATTCGTGGGGAATCCCCATGAAAAACTGCCGCAACAAAAAAATGAAAAAGGCATTGCCGAAAAAGGAAGTGACGATCATGGGAAGCAATGTCCCGATGAACCCAAACTTCTGGAACAGCAGAAATAACGGGATCATCACTACCTGGAACGGCAGCATCATGGTGACCAGCACCACGACAAACAGCGCATCCCGTCCTTTCCAGGGAATTCGGGAGAATCCGTAGGCCACCAGCGAGCTTGAGAGCACCGTCCCGATGATATTAAAAATCACAATGATCAAGGTGTTCCGCAAGTAAAGAAAAAAGGGGAAGCTGGCGATGGCGTCCAAATAATTTTGAACCTGCGGCATTTTCGGTATCCATACCGGCGGACTGGCGAAAAGTTCCGGACTGGTCTTTAGTGAGCCCGATAAAAGCCAAAGGAATGGCACCAGATACACCAATGCCAAAACGAAAAGGATCCCATACCAGACAAGCGTCCCTCGCCCGACTCCTTTTCCGTTTTTCATTGGGGTCCTTTTGGAATTCATGATCGGCTTCATCACCTTTCCGGTTATTGTCACTTTTGAATCATCTCAATCATTCTCCAGCAACTCCAGCATGACTTTGAGATCTTCCCTGCTATCGATATAAGCATACCTTCCTCCGGTATATTCGCCCTTTTGAACCAAACCCATCCCAAGCTCTTTTAATTTTAGGACCTTCCCCTGCATATCCTCGATGAAAAAAGCGATATGATGCACGCCTTCCCCCTGCGCGTCCAAGAATGCACGCCATGTGGAAGGATTATGATCCGGTTCGATCAGTTCGATTTCGACCGCTCCCGAGGTCCGGAAAAACGCGAGCTTGGCCCGGGCTGGCGTCGGATTTCCTTCATATTGCGTTAAAGTCTTGTCATATTCATTGGTAGTGACAATCTCCGGGATTGCCACTCCCAGAAGATCGGCATATTTCCGCGCGGTTTCGGCGATGTTCTTAACGATAATCCCCAATTGCACGATGGTTTGAGTTCCCAAAACAGCTTTTTCCATTTCAAAGTCTCCTTTGTTATTCTTGATATATCTATGAGACTAAATGTCTACTGGACAGACGGATAGGTCTTAACCGATAATTGGGTTAAGACCTATCCCTCCAAATATCGAGCATCACGAAGACTCGGGCTTACGTGCAAAAACCGCCAGTTTCATCATGCCTGTTTTTTTCATCCGAATCGGTTATTTTTTAGCATTATTATTGACCTGGGTCTGGAGCTTCTTTTCCTCGTCAGCCAATAGTTTCACCGGATCAACATCGTTATAGATAACATTGTCCCGAATCGATTTAAGGTCATCGCCCATCTGTTTCGCCACGCTAGTCAATGCCGTATGACCCGAATTTTTGTTGGCGGCGATCGCCAGAATCATTTGGAAGTATTTATCCTTCTCCTTGACCAGGGTAAAATTCTGGTAATCTTCCGGGAATATGGTAACGCTGCGCCACTGTTTGATGTTGTCATCCATGATCTTGGCTTTCCCGGCATACATCATGAAGACAGCCGCGCCTTTAATATTCTTAGCGCCCTTGGGCACCGCGAAGACATTGGTGCCGAGGTTTGACCCGCCGTATCGGCCGCCCTCGGGAGCGGGAATCGGAGCGATGTTATATTTAATCTTCGGAGCATAAATCCGGAGTGCGTTGTTGAACCAATTGCCATTGATGGTCATGGCGACCTTGCCGGTCATAAACGGATGATCTGGCGAAAACGCTCCGCCGAATCCCGAGGTAAAGGACTTAATCTTTTCCGGGTTGTATTTCCGGGCATATTTCCTTTCCCAGTTGAGCATATTGGCTACTTTACCGCTGGTCAAATCCACTTTATTGGTTTTGGCGTTATATAAATTGGCTCCGAACATATAGGCCCACATAAAGGGGGCTTCATCCCCGGCATCGATCCAAGGAATGAAGCCGAGCCGTTCGATCTTCCCGTTATTGACCTTGGTAAGCTTCTCCGCGCAGGCATCCAGTTGGTCGATGGTCTTGGGGGGGTTGTCGGGATCGAGTCCCGCTTCTTTAAAGAGGTCGGTATTGTAATATAACAAGTTGACGTTGGAATCCTGGGGAAATAAGTAGATATGGCCTTTATATTTCATAACATCCTGAAAAACCGGATTCATCCTGGAGATACGGAATCCGGCGCCCCCCAGCGCGCTATCCAACGGCAAAAATGCGCCTTGGGTAGCGAAGGAATAGGCGGAGGCATAATCATGGGTAATCACTAAGTCAGGAGGATTTCCCCCGGCGATGGCCGCCATCAGCTTGCCGTTGGCAATTCCGCCATCGGTCGGCACGTAAGTCGCTTCAACTTTGTAACCGGGATTGTCCTTTTCAAATTCGGCGATCCGCCATTTGTCCCATTTCTCGGAATCGCCGCCCCAGGGATACCAGTATTTGATCACTTGAACTTTCCCAGCGCCACTGCAGGTAGATAAAAATAGGAGTAACACCAACATCGAGAACATAACCGCCGCAAAAAGTCTTCTCATTCCTACTTCCTCCCCTATTTGCTTTGATTTCAGTGTATCATGACTTTGAGCAATCCGGTTGTCTATGCCAGCAATAAAAAGGCTCTTCAGTCGTCACCTCCTTTGCTTTCACTGTATTTGAGGTTTAAAAGCACTCCTAGTTGTGCCTCGCTGTCCACAAAAGTATAGCTGCCCCCGGGATATACGCCGGTATGCCGTACGGGAATCCCTCTTTGATTCAAAAAATCCAATGTTGCTTCGCGATCGTTAACCACAAAACCGATATGATGAACCCCTTCCCCTTTCTGTTCCAGAAATTCCTTCCATGAACTGGGCTCTTCATCCGGTTCGGTCAATTCCAAAACGATCGCGCCCATTTTAAAGACACAGAGTTTGGCACGGGTAGCGGTAGGCTTGCCGCGATAAAGGATGTGCGTTTCTTCCGGCGGCGGTACCAAAAAAATTTCAGGCGTCTTTACGCCAAAGATTTCAGCATAATTTTGGGCGGTTTGTTCGATGTCTTTCACCACAATCGCGATTTGACAGATGGTTTCCGCATTAATCTGACTCAAAATAAAACCTCCTTTTTTAAATTGGTCGTTTTTATCGTTTATTTGTTCAGTATATTGAGTTAGGTCATTTGTAATTCAATTAACAGCATCGCGCCATACTTTAAATAAACACGCGTTTATTTTAAACCAAAATTTTTTATATTCTTCGGCACGATTCCCGCTCAATCAGCTCGGAGCCAAAGCAAATATTAATGAATTCATTATTGGTTTCCTCTTTGATAACCCTAATCACATTTTCCGTCAAAGCGCTCAACATTTTCGGGAAATCGACCCGAAAAGTGGTCAACGGCGGTTTAAATGTAGCACTGCGCACATGGTCATCGATGCCGATTACGGAGATATCTTCAGGAACCTTCAATCCATATTCGCCAATAGCATTCATAGCGCCAAAGGCGATGCTGTCATTGGCACAGCAGACAGCGGTCGGCAATTCAGCGGACCGCTCCAAGATCTGTTTCATACTCTGATACCCTAATTCATCCGAGAAAGCCGCATATCCGATCCAATCATCGATCAACGGCAGATTGTTTTTCTTAAAACCCCTGATAAAACCGTCATACTTTTGCATACCATTATACCGTTTCAAATCGCCATGAATCATCCCAATTTTCCGATGGCCGAGCCCTACCAGATAATCCACTGCTTGCTCCGCGGTATCACAATCAAAATTGACGACAATCCGGTTCGGCTCCATCCTGCCCGGAATATTCTGATCGAGAATTCCGATAACGTAACCTTCGGCGATCAATTCCTCCACCAAAGGTTCATGATTGGCGCAGCCGATAAAAACGCCCCCGTCGACTCTACCTTGAAAAAATATCTCTTTCACCATCTTTTGATAGTCCCGGTTGTTCAGGTCCGGAATCACACAGGTCAGCACCAGATAGCCATTGGAGGCGGCATTCTCAATGACACTGGCAATAAAGAAATTGGAGAGATAATCGTCGGTAATGTGATTGCCGATCCAGAACAAGCCGATGGTCTCCGTTTTCTTGCCAGCCAGAATCCGGGCGGATAAATTCGGATAATAGTTATATTGCCTAATTACCTCCATGACCTTGCGGCGCGTATTTTCGGGCACGTTAGCATAATTATTGATTACCCGGCTGACGGTGCTGCGCGAAACCCCCGCCAATTTTGCAATCTGCCAGCTGTTCATTTCTTTACCCAAAAACCATTTCCTCCCTGGTTGTAAACACGTGTTTATTCATATTATAAACTCCATGGTAAAAGATGTCAAGTTTATAAGCAATTGGTTGCATCCCGCCTTTAGTATAAAAAAAACCGCCCCTTCGGGCAGTTTAAAGGCTCAAAACGCTGTTATGAACGAATTTTATTCCTCTTTGGCGGTTGCTGTTTTTATAAACTCATCGATGAATTGCTCCGCCGCCTTTTCAACCGCCTGAGATAGCGGATAAGCAAATTCCAGATACTTGGGTTGCACCCCGACTACGATCACTTCACATCCGGCGGTAGCCACCAGATAATTGGCGAGTATTTTCAATGGCAACATATGGGTGCAGAAACTGGCCCCACCGATCTGATCGCATTCGATCAAACGAAAATCGCCGGGATCTTCATTCAATTCGGCCGCGTCAAAGATGAACAGGACCTGCGGCGCGAACTCCCGGATCGCTCCGGAAAAGTTCTCCGGGGCTGACTCCCCTTGATAAAATTGAAGTTGTTTACCGGTTTTTCCCTCAAGATGCTCTTGCAGCCCCGCTACGATGTATAGGCCGACCGAATCATCGGCCCGCAACGGATTCCCAACTCCCAGAAACCCGATTTTGTCTGCGGCCCGCCAAGCCTCGACCAATCGTTCTAATACTGGTTTCATTCTTGCTCGTCCTCGAGTTTCTTCCGGTCGTAGTGGGCCAATTCAAACTCGGGAGTATTGGATAAGGCTTTCCGGGGGCAAGAATCCACGCACTGCGCGCAGTAAATACAACGATCGAGATAAAACTTGGCTTTAAAGACCTTCTCCTTATCCGTCGGAGAGATGGTAATGGCCTTGGCCGGACAATCGCGCATGCAGATCTTGCAACCGATGCAAGCTCCGGAATTGAACTTAATTTTTCCCCGGAAATTCTCCGGCATTTGCGCTTTCTCCTGGGGATAATTCAGGGTGGCCGGTTTCTTAAACAGGGAACGTATTACTTCAGGCATAATCCTGCCCGGACGTTTCATTCGTAAACACCTCATACTCGTAATTATATATGTCGAACTGGAGAGCTATTGTGTTTATGCCATTCAACATATTTTTTCATAACTCATAAGTTAAAGCCTCGATTTGACAAGGACGTCAATCAAAATTTGCAACAACGCGGCCGGCGCCAGGAAATGCCAACAAAATTTCATCATCTGTTCGATCCGGACCCGAGCTACCACCGTGCGGAAAACGGTCATAATCACCACCACCACCATGGTTTTAATGATGAATAGAATAAAGCCGAAGAGCGGATGAAGTCCGAGCGATCCGCCCCAAAAAACCGCCGAGAGCAATGCCGCGACGACCACGAGTTCCAGGTCGATCGCCAAGCGGAAGATGGCAAATAACTTGCCGGAGAATTCCGTAAAGCTCCCCGCCACAATCTCCGTTTCCGCTTCGGCGATATCAAACGGCGCCCGCTCCAACTTGCCCTGGGTAGCCACTAAAGCAACCAAAAATCCGAGCAAGTTAATAAATAAATAGGCTGGATGCGCGACGAAAAATTGATTCATCCCACTAATCGACCAACTTCCGGACAGCAATGCCGGCCCCAATAGCGTCAAAAATAACGGTATCTCGTAGGCAAAAAGCTGGGTCAAAACGCGAACCGACCCGATCGTCGCAAAAAGCGAAGTCGAATGCCATCCTGCTAGAAAAAAGGTTAAGGTGGGAAGAGTCAACAGGAAAAAGACCACCACCAAGTCCCCATCGAAGGCGAAGATTGCCTTGGTACTAAAAATCGGTATATAAAGAAACGCAGTCAATACGGCAGCCAATGCCACGAGCGGCAAGCACCGGAACATCCACGGATCGGCGGCCTCCGGGATGATTTCCTCTTTGGCCATTAACTTAATGAAATCCGCTTCCGGTTGATACCATGGCGGTCCGACCCGGTTCTGCAACCGGGCGTTGAGCTTCCGGTCCACCCATTCGCAGATCATCCCGTAGGTGCAAAGGAAAAGAAATCCCGGAAATACCAACATATAGAAGAGATTCAATCCTATACTCATCAGTTACACCACCATCATCCTATTTATGTTGGGACAAATCGATCCCCTGTTTCCGATACCATTGAATGCTGTATTCCCGGAGCTGTCCCCAATCGATGACATTGGTATGTTTCCCGTCCACCAATTTAATGGCCCGGTCCGTGCAGGAGAAACAAGGATCCATGGCAGCAATTACAATCGGAAAATCGGCCAGATAACCGCCCCGCAACATATGCTCGATCGAAGCCAGGTTGGCCAGGGTTGGCGCCCGGACCTTTACCCGTTCCGGCATATCTGTCCCGTTCGAACGCACATAATGGATATCTTCACCGCGGGGCGCTTCATAACGGGCGATTGCTTCGCCCGCCGGAATTTTCCGCGGCACTTTCACCGCGATCGGTCCTTCCGGAAGATTTTCCAACAGGTAGCGGAGCATTTTATAACTTTCTAGCAGTTCATAAACGCGTACAATAGTCCGCCCCAACACATCGCAATGATTGTCGGTGATCACCTTAAAATCAAGTATCTTATAGGCATCGTACGGATCATCCTTCCGGGTATCCCTGGCGATTCCCGAAGCACGGCCCACCGGGCCGACCGCCCCCAATTGTTGGGCGATTTCGGTCGGGAGTTTGCCGACGCCGGTGACTCTCCCCATAAAGGTAGAATCCTCGGTTGCCACTTTAATGTAATATTCAGTCCGTGCAGTCAGTCCACCTAAGATGTCCAGAATCTTTTGTACGGATTCCGGACTTAAATCGCGCCGGACGCCGCCGATGGTGTTAATGCCGTAGTTGACGCGATTGCCGGAAATTAAGGCCAAGATATCCATTATCGCTTCCCGATCGCGCCAAGCATACATAAATAAAGTATCAAACCCAACTTCGTGGCCGGCGATACCCAACCACAAAAGGTGACTATGGATCCGTTCGAGCTCTCCGACTATCGACCGGATAAATTGCGCCCGGGCGGGAACCTCAACTTTGGCGATCTCCTCGACGGCTTCGATAAACGCTACGGAATGCGAATGGGAACAAATGCCGCAAATCCGTTCGATCAAGTAAATGCCCTGGATATAACTCCTACTTTCACAAGCCTTTTCAATGCCACGATGGTTATAGCCTAATTTGGATTCGGCATCGACGATCCGCTCGCCCTCTAGAACCAGATTAAAGCTCTCCGGTTCATCGAGCGCCGGATGTTGCGGCCCCATCGGTATTTTAATCTCAGCCATTTTCCTTCACTCCTTCTTCTTCGGGAAGTCCTTTCCAGTCCTTCCGCAATGGATACTGTCCCTCGGGCCAGTCATCCGGCAACGGGTAACGCCGTCCCTCCGGCGTGCCCTCGACCACAATCCCCAAAAGATCTTTCAGTTCCCGTTCATAAAGGGAAACACCGGCATACACACCGGTTACCGTAGGAATCTTCGGATCGGTGCGCGGCGTAAAAATCTTCAGGTTGAACATTAAACCTTCTTCATCGTAGAAATGGTAGATTACTTCAAAGTTCTCACCGCTGTCCAGTCCGGTGATAGTTCCGATATTCACCATCCCAAAATCTTTCAGCGCCTGGGAAACCTCCACCAGTTTTTCCGGACTGGTCACTGCAAAAACCCGTTTTTCCCTGGCGACCGTCACATCCTTGATGTCATTGGAAAACTTTTGAGACAAAAACTCGGTCAATTTCTCACTACTCATTGGCCAATCGCCTCCTTCGCAGCAGCTTCTTCAGAATCATCCGGATTATCGATCTTTTCCAACAGCTTGACAACTCCGTCGATGATCGCCTCCGGGCGGGGCGGGCAACCGGGAATATAAGCAGCCACTGGAACGGTGGCATCGATCCCGCCCATCACATTATAGCAACCGGAGAATACTCCTCCGGAACAAGCACAAGTACCGACGGCCACAATGAATTTTGGTTCCGGCATCTGCTCATAGATTCTTATTAACCGGTCCTTGGTCTGACGAGTCAGCGGGCCGGAGCAGAGAATCACGTCCGCATGACGCGGCGTCCCTTCTTTTTTAATTCCGAACCGTTCGACATCGAACCGGGGCGTCAAAGCGGCCAGCACCTCAATATCACAAGCATTGCAGGCGCCGGTGTTAAAATGTAGCACCCATGGCGACTTTACCCGGGCCCAACGGACTATTTTATCTAACATTTTATTACTCACCTCACCATCAGCGTATATAAGGATAAAGCTACACCAAGCATATATAATATACCCATTAAGGCAATGCTTCCCGCCGGAATCGTGGCAATAATCAAAGCCGTTACGTGAATGATGGTAAAGAACAGCGCAAAGGGAAAGAAACTGCCGTAATCCGGTTGTACCTTGGCAGCGGGAACGTCCTCACCGCAAGCGTAAGGAGCTTTCTTACCGCTGTATGATTTACCCTGGGCCGCCATCTTTGAGCCGAGAAACATCAACACCAGTCCGACCAGCAAAAAGATGACAAAAGCTACCGGAGGAAGCAGTATGATCTGTGCAGCATTCATTGGGTTCACCCTTTCAATTTGGTCAGTTTGCGGATATTCAATGAGTGGGTCCGGCGATGAGCCAGCATTACCAGGGCCAAAGCGATTGCGATAAAAACGACTTCCACTACGATCACTGTAATTGCCAGGCTCTGGCCGAGTATGATATTGCCATTCGCTGATCCGGAGGTGACAATAGCCAAAGTAACGGCCTTACCCATAATTTCAAAGCCGATCAACATCCGGAGCATGCTCTTGGCGATAATTAACGCATAAATACCGATTACTAACAGCAATACGACAAAAGCCCAATCGATCGCGAAATAATTAACCATTGCTCTTACCTCTCTTAAACAAGACTACCACACCGTAGACTCCCACCAGTATAATGGCGATCTGCCCGATTAAGTCAAGGCCGCGTATATTCCAGAGCATCTCTCCCACAGTTCGGCTCTCTTTGACATGGGCCAAGAGAATTCCGGCATTCCAATGCGCCTGGTTGACCCAGAGCACAATCGCGACTACCAGCAGTACTACAGGAAGCCAAGCAAAACGCCGATAATGATCCTTCTTTCGTGCGTCATGCTCTTCTTGAGATACAACCCGGTTAAGGCTGATCGCATTGATAAACAACACCGTAATCAACCCGGCGCAAACCGATAATTCAAACACCGCCGCCAACGGCGCGCCCAAATGAAATAGCAATAAAGTCAACCCGACGCTGCAAAAAAGCAAAGCAATGGCCGCCCGCAAAAGGTCGAAGCTAAAGACCGCTAGCAGAGCCGGGATCAAAAATAATCCTATCAAAATAAATAGATGGGTTCCCATTTTCACACCTCCATTACTTTACTTAACGAGCAAACCCAAAACCGATTTGGCCGGGAGGATCAAATGATCAAAAAACAGTGGATAGCAGATTCCGGTCGCAATTGCGACGGCTGCGAGCATGATAGCGGGCCAGTAAGCTGATGGTCCCACTTCCTTCACTTCTTCCAGACCTTCTTTCAGCTTGCCAAAAAAGACCGACCGTTGCAGGCTCAACAAATAGGCCAGCGTTATCACACTGGCGAATACCGCCAGCAAGGCATACACCGTGAAACCGGCCTTCCACAAGGCAATGATGATGACCAGTTTACTCCAGAATCCGCCCAAAGGTGGAATTCCCGCCGCGGATAGCATACCGATCACTGAAGTCACCCCGGTTACCGGCATTTGTTTCGCTAAGCCGCCCAATTTATCAAAATTCCGGGTTCCGGTGGCCTGTTCCACCGCGCCGGCATTCACAAAGAGCAGCGATTTAAAGACCGCATGGTTAAAGAAATGAAACACCGCCCCGATTAACCCCAGCGGAGTTCCAATGGCGAACCCGGCCATGATATAGCCAATCTGACTGATGCTGGAGAAAGCCAGCATCCGTTTGAAGTCCTTTTGTCCCAGCGCAAAAAAGGCGCCGATAATCATGGAGATGGTCGCCAGTAACAATAGGATGGAACTGAACGACTTGGTGAAGCCGAAAACCTCGATGATCACCCGCATCATTGTATAAACCCCGGCAATTTTGGTTACGATTCCGGCCAACAAAATCGAAACCGGCGCCGGAGCTGAAGTGTAAGCATCCGGCAACCAGCCATGAAAAGGCATCACTCCGGCTTTTAAAGCGAAGGCGACCAGGATTACTGACAGCGCTGCTTGAAAACCAAAACTGCCCGATAAGGTGCCTACCTTTTTTAAAGTGGCGAAATTCACATTGCCGGTCATGGCGAACAGTAGAGCAATCCCCACCAACAACATGGTGGTGGCAACCGCTGACAGCATCATGTACTTAAAAGAACCTTCGATCCCATATTCATCCAATTGACTGGCGATTAAAATAAAAGCACTCACCGATAAGATCTCTAGAAAAACATACAGGGAAAAAAGATCGGTAGCCATTACCAGACCGTTCATACCGGTTACTGTCAACAACATCAAGGCATAACAACCCGGACGGCGATCCGGATCCCAGGGATATTGAAACGAAAAAAATGTCGCCGCTAAGGCCACTAAGCTGATTGAAACCAAAGCCACCAGCGACAAACCATCAACTTTAAGCGCCAAGTGTCCATCCAACCAAACCTGCAGGAGTTTTCCATTAGCTTGGGCAGCCGCTCGCTGAAAAATCAATGCGATGGAGTTTAGCAGTAAAAAACACGTAGCGAGACCGATGACCAAGGTTGCCCCTTGCTTCCATAACTTGCGGAGAATCGGCATCAGCGCTGCCCCGAGCAGAGGTATTAAAATAAAGGCTAGAAGCACAGTAGTCTCCTCCTATAACTCAATCATTTACGAGTTAGCGGGTCATTATTTAATAAACCACGTAATATAAATGAATATAAAGACCAAACCCGCCACCGACCAGGCAAGATAATTGCCGAACAATCCGTTGTGAACCCTGCGGAGCGAACTGATTCCCGCCGCAATGGACGGAACAAGCGTTTGAAATATCCAATCAACCCATCGTTCGATTCGAAAGAGTCCCGCCGCTAACGGCCGGAATGCCTTCTTGCTTAGATCATAGGGATCCAGAAGCCGTTCATCCGCCAAGCGATAGATTGTGGCCAAGCCGGGAAAATTGCGAATGTGATCGGCAGCTCCGGATCCACGGCCGCTTAATTTCACGCCCAGCAGGTGATTGCATAAGCCCAGAATGGTAATAGCGACGGTTACCCAGAAAAGCCAGCCGAAGCTGAATGCAAAATGCACTTCGTTGGCCAAGTCTTTGAGACCGGTGACAGTCAACGATGGTTTTACCAATGCGCTCAATGGCCAACCATTGAAGATTCCAAAAAAGACGCAACCCACTGTCAGAACCGCTATCGGCAATAACATGGAGCCTGGTGCTTCAGTCGCCTTTTCCGTTTGCGCCGTAGGCTTACCCAGGAATACGGCATGCGCTAATTTTAAAGTGGCCGCTAATGTAATGAAGGCGCCGGCCACCGCTGCGGCAAAAAAGATCGGATAGCCAGTCTCGAGCGTTCCTTCGAAAATTAATTCCTTGGAGACAAATCCGCTGAAAGGCGGGATTCCGCTCAAGGAAGCCCCGGCCACAATAAAGCAGAGGAAGGTCCAGGGCATTTTTCGGCCCAAGCCGCCCAGTTTCCGCAAATCACTGGTTCCAGTCTGGCGTTCCACCGCGCCGGCGGTTAAAAAGAGGTCCGACTTATACATCGCATGATTAATCAGATGAAAGAGGCCGCCGACCACTCCGGCCGGCACACCGGTCCCAATACCCAACACCATGTAACCGACCTGACCGATGGCACTGTAGGCCAAGAGGCGTTTATAATCGTTTTGAACCAAAGCCATCATATCGGCGCATACGATGGTGAGTGCTCCTATGGTCATCACTACCAAGCGCATGGCCGGATCCGGCGTGAAGAAATCGAGAGTCACCCGAACTACCAAATAGATTCCCAGCAATTTTTCGACTGCCGAAGGGATCATCGCTACAAACGGCAATGGCGCGTCGACCGCGGCATCCGGAATCCAGCTGTGAAAAGGCATCGCGCCGGCCTTCCCGAGTGCTCCGATGAGCAGAAGAATAAAAGCGGTCCCGTTAATGCCGACGGTGGTCAGATGGATATCGCTCATCACCAGCGTTCCCGCCTGGTGTCCGATGATCATCACACCCAGCATTAAGCAGAGATCGGAGAAACCGACGATCACAAAGGTTTTTATACCCGTCCGGTAGGCCCGTTCGTGACCGAGATTAATCAACGCATAAAGCACGATCAATAGCGCTTCCCAGAAGAAAATCAATAGTACCAGGTTATTGGCCAGCACCGACCCCAAGGCCATCGCTTCCGAGATGAACATGAAGCCATAGAACTGGTTGTTCCTAGCGCGATCGGCCATATATTTTGGCGAATATATCGCGATTAGCAACGCAAAACCGGCGATCGCCACGGCCATGAATTGACTGAAAGTATACCAACGCAACTGAAAATCGATCCCAAATCCCACCCAGGGAATGTTGAGAACGACTTGCTTGCCCCAGAGCATCATGGGCAAATAAACTAATACCGCCGCGGTCAGAATCGAAAGAACCGCCTGCAAATGCTTCATCCGGGATGGAATCGCCAGCAAAATCAGGCCAACGACCGCCGGAATCAGAATCATGAATAGTAATATCTGGTCCATGGCTTAACTCCCTATCATTTGCCGTACGGCAAGTTGTATAAATTGACTCGGGTAATGGATCAACAATCCGCTGAGCAATGAGAGGACCGCCAAAATACTGACGGTAACGATCATAATGGTCGTACCTTCACGATGCGATTCCTGCTTCGAATCCCCCATGAAAACAATGGCAAAAACCCGGAACAGATAGAGGATGGTCAGCAACGAACCCAACATGAAAACCGCCGCCAGCCAAGGATGACCGTTCTGAACCGCTCCACTGATGATCATGTATTTGGCAAAGAAGCCGCCAAAAGGCGGAATGCCCATCACGGACAAGGAGCATAAGGCAAACGCACCAGCGGTAACGGGCATGGTCTTGGCCAAGCCGCCCATTTTGCGGATGTCCTTCGTATGAACCGTATGTTCGACGATCCCGGCGCAAAGGAACAAGCCGCCTTTGGCCAAAGC
Source organism: Bacillota bacterium (assembly GCA_023400055.1). GTDB lineage: Bacteria > Bacillota > UBA4882 > UBA8346 > UBA8346 > Hydrogenispora. Next base: position 9,786 of record JAEXFN010000056.1, on the reverse strand, counting down.
GTGTGCGAAAATGAAGAACAAACCCCCGGTAATAGCCAAAGGATTATTCATGAAAAATCCTAAAAAGATGAAGGCTAGCTGGCTGACAGTGGAATAAGCGACTACCCGTTTGATGTCGTTTTCCATCAAAGCCGCACCGCCACTGACGATAGCGCTGATAGCAATGACCACCGGCAGGACATGGTGCCAGACCGAGCCCAGTCCCAAAGTACTCACAAAAATCCGGGCAAAGACAAAAACCCCGATCTTAACCAATACCGCTGCATGAAGCAATGCTGTAACCGGAGATGGCGCCACGCCGGCATCCGGCAGCCAGCTGTGGAACGGCAGGGTCGCCGATTTGGAGAAGATCCCGCACATAATCAATAAAACCGCCAAATCCGAGGCAGTCTTGCCATGCATCTGCTGCAGATTGAAAGTGCCAAAATCGTTGTAAAGGATTACAAAACCCAAAAGCATGGCCAATGCGCCGAAGACCGTGATCAGGAAAGCTTTGTCGGCCCGCAGCACCACTTCGCGCTCGCGGAAGAATCCGATCAAACGCCAGCAGCAAATGGCGGAAATCTCCCAGAAGAGATAGATGAAGATCAGGTTTTGCGAGTAAACCAGACCCATCATGGCCCCGATAAACAAAACAACCATTAAGTAATATTCATTCTGATTTTCTTGGTGTTTAATATATCCAAAAGAGTACAGCACGATAAAGATCGCCACGAAAGAAGCGGAAAGCGCCATGAACACTCCCAGCGCGTCGGCGGTCAAATTAATGTCAAACCCTAATACCAGCGGAATGAACAGATGAACGGTATGATTGGCCAAAACCGAACCCGCCAGTGCTGCCGAAGCGATAAACGAGGCCGTCACCAGCAAAAAAGCTAAACAATTCCTGAATTTTGGCGATATTCTGCCGATTATTGGCAATGTAAAAGCGCCGACAATCGGTAGCAAGATCGCGAGCAACATCATGTTTCTCATTCTCTTTCCTCACTTGCCGAATTTTGTCGATATATGTCGCGAAATTTTGCAAACGAAATCCCCCCCGACATATATTCCTTCTTAAAAATTCTTCGCTGCGTCGATCCATATCAGCTTTTATTCTTTTCAATCGATTGAATCAGTTGCAATAAAAAAGCTTGAAACTTTTTTGCTAAAACGCGCTAACATGGACGACCCGACTTGCAAGATGAACGTTACTTCTTTCCCCATGCTTCCCCCTTAGCGACAGGAAAAGATGTCCATATTTGGTCCATCTCCTTCTATGGATAACGGTCAAAATGACCGGCTAAAAAAATGGAATGGCGGAGCCGAGATTGTCTCGAATCCATACAAAGTTATGAAATTAGTGGCTTTTCACAACCAGCTATATTTTACGCTCTTCTTTCGTCATAAGTCAACCAATTCCCACAAAACATCTATGAATTTTAACACCGTCTTTTATCTTTCCCTGATTGCCAAAAAAACGTCAAATAAAGCCCGCGACTCCAGCTTGGTCTAAAACCGAAGTTTGCTGCATAGGATCGTGAAGGAAAGGTGGATGGACTTGCCTGATCAAGAGCAAATCGACAAAACGAAACGGCCGAGGATCCCCCAATGGTTTCTCTTCGGAACCCTGGGCCTGCTGCTAATGTCCCTGAGCGCCCTGGCGGTACTGGCTATCAATTCGAGCCCCTTCCATGGCGGCTCATCATCGCAACTCATCGCGCGGTGGCAGGGGCAGCCGATCCGTTTGGATACCCAGACCAGCCGTTTTATCCTGCGCAAAAGCCTACCGGCCTTAGACCGTTCGGCGGGTGAAGATGATCCCTTTACCCTCTTGCAATTCAATTGGTCGGAAATTTATTGGCGCTTAGCTGTTAACATCAAAAACGCCTCTCCCATGGAGATACTCAAGGCCCAGCTGCCGTTGCTGGCGCTGCTAAAGCCGAGACCCTTGCCGCCGATGCGCATTATTCAGCAGCAGCCGTTGACTCCACCGGATAGCGCACCGCCGGCCAAAGAATTTCCACCAGCGTTAAGCGCCGATCCGGTAGTTTTCATTTACCATACCCATACGACGGAGTCGTATATTCCCGAGAGCGGCAAAGACCATACCCCCAATCAAAAGGGGGACATTGTGAAAGTCGGTTCGTATCTGCAAAAAATCTTGGAAGAAAAGTACGGTATTAAAACTGTACATAACGAAGACATCCACGATACTTTTCCGTTTCGGGATTCCTATCTGCGATCACAAGTTACGGTCATGAAATACCTGAAAGAGTACCCTTCCATTAAAGTCGTCCTGGACGTTCATCGCGATGCCACGCCGGGCGTCGACGCCACCTGCCACATCAACGGCCAGGAAGCCACCACCATCGCGATTGTAGTGGGGAGCGACAAAATGGGCCTCCCCCACCCCAATTGGCGCAAAAACCAAGCCTTTGCGACCAAGCTGGTCGACGCCATGAATCTGTATTATCCCGGTTTATGCAGCGGAATCATTTTATCCGATGCCCGTTACAATCAACATCTGCACGATCACGCCATCCTGGTTGAGTTCGGCGACCAAAACTCCACCCTGGAGAAGGCCTACCGAGCGGCCGATTACTTCGCCCAAATTTTGGTTCAGGTCATGAACCAAGAAGAAAAGGCCAATGCGGCCAACCCGAGCCATTAGAATTTGACAATCCAAAAACGACCCGGACGGATGCCCCGGCCCAAACAGCCGGGGCTCGTTTATTTAAACCGACTTAATTTCGCCGTTTAAAGTAATCGTCGTTTCGTAAAACGGGATCTTGGCTCCCGAGAGTTGTAAGGCTTCTTTCACCAAATGAACCATCCCGAAACAACAAGGGACTTCCATGTGAACTACCGTTACGCTGTTGAGAGCGTTCTGCCGAAAAATCTCGGTCAATTTCTGCAGATACATCTGGGTGTCGTCCAATTTGGGGCAACCGATGACCAACGAACGGCCCCGCAGAAAACGGCGGTGAAAGTCAGGATAAGCGAACGGCACGCAATCGGCAGCCACCAGCAGATCGGCTTCTTTAAAGTATGGCGCATTCACCGGAACCAGCTCAAGCTCAATCGGCCATTGCCGCAGTTCCGGCCGCAATCCGCCCGATTGCGGAACATCCTCGGCCGGGCGGACCGTTTCCTCCCGCAGCACCATCATTCGCGAGCCCGGGCAACCGGCGTGCTGGACGGGCTGATTGGCTTTGGCCTTATCGGGCTGCGCCAGGTGCTCCTGAACCGCCTGCTCGTCAAAATCCGGTGCGTCCCGTTCAATCACTTGCAGCGCGCCTTGGGGGCATTCGCCCAGGCAAGCGCCCAACCCGTCACAATATTGATCTTTAACCAAACGGGCTTTGCCATCGATAATCTTCAAGGCTCCCTCGGCGCACGAAGGCACACAGAGCCCGCAGCCATTGCATTTCGTCTCGTCGATCTGAATAATTTTGCGTGTTGCCATACCAATCACTCCTAATCCTCATTTAAACTTGGTTTATGGAATCAATATAACAAACACGCGCCGCAAATTCCTTGATCTATGTCAAAAATGAAAAAATTAGCGTTATTCCTGCATCGCAACCAGCCGCTCCCAGTCCAGTATCCGCACCAGCCGGCCCTCGACTCCGATCAGTCCCTCCTTTTTCAGCTTGGTTAAACTGCGGGAAAGCGTTTCCGGCGACATGCCAAGATTCCGGGCCAATTCGCCCTTGGTCATGGCCAGGGTCAATTGCCGCGTCTCCACCGAATCGGCCAGGCACTGCTGATAAAGGTATTTGGCCAGTTTAATCGGGGCCTCGTCCAATGAAAGCGTGGCCAGGAGTTGATTAAAATGATGCAAGCGGCGGGATAAAACCGCCAGTAAATCCAAGGCCAGCTGAGGCTGGGCTTGGATCAGCCCGATCAACTCATCGCGGGCGATGACGCACAACTCCACCTCGGTCAATGCGATGCAGGTGGCCGGATAGACGTTGCCGGTAAAAACCGCCACCTCGCCCACGGGTTCATACGGTCCGATAATATGGAGAATTTGTTCTCTGCCGGTGGCGGCCATTTTGATCACTTTTACCCGCCCGGAAGCCACCAGGTTAAAAGCGACCGCCGGAGCGCCTTCGGCAAAGATCAGCGCATTCTTGGGATAGCTGCGCCGGACCGCCAGTTTGGCCAGAGCCGCCAGCCGTTCCGGATCGAGGGCGCCGAATAATTGGGAGGACCGCAAAATCGACTCGACTGTTGAACCGGTTTTTCCGGACATCATTCAAACGACTCCTTTGGTACTAAACACTCACCGTCGCTGGGAAAATTGAATCCTTTGTGAATCCGATTCAAAATGTTGGACGGATTTCGATAAAAAAATAACAAACCCCCTCATTTGAGGGGGTTCGGTCATTATTGGCCTGACTTCGCGACTCCGACGAGGTCCTTGAACGCTTGACCGTCATGAACGGCCAAGTCGGCGAGGACTTTCCGGTTGACTTGCACGCCGGCCTTTTTCAAGCCGCTGATGAAAGTACTGTACGACATGCCGTTCAAGCGGGCCGCCGCATTGATCCGGGTAATCCAAAGCTTCCGGAAATCCCGTTTTTTGGCGCGACGGTCACGGAAAGCGTAGGCTAAAGCCTTCAGCACCTGGGCATTGGCGGGATGGAAGATCCGGCTCTTCGAACCCCGGTAGCCCTTGGCAAGCTTGAGAATTTTTTTATGGCGATGGCGGGTCTTAAAACCGCCTTTGGCTCTCGGCATAACAATCTCCTCCTAGAAAAATTACTATGGATTCACTAAAATACCCTTTCCAGCTATTTTTCTAAAACACCCAAACCGATATTCGGGTCCTGAGCATTTCGGGGAAAAAACGGAAAGTAATATTTTAGCCGCACTTATAAACCAAGCATGCGTTTGACGCGCCGCTCATCACCATGACTGATGACTTCCGCCTTACGCAAGTTGCGTTTCCGTTTGGGGGATTTAGATTCTAAGAGATGACTCTTAAAGGCGTTATTCTTCTTTATTTTGCCACTGCCGGTCACTTTGAAACGTTTGGCAGCTCCGCGATGGGTCTTCATCTTTGGCATGATCGTTCTCCTCTCTATTCCGATTTACCTGATAATATCATGATCATGTTTTTGCCTTCGATTTTGGGTTCGCGTTCCATGACAGCACTATCGCGAACGCTTTCAAAGAGTTGCATCAGGAGGCTTTTGCCCAAATCAGCATGAACGATTTCCCGGCCTCGGAAACGGATAATTGCCTTCACTTTATCCCCATCCTTGAGAAACTTCTGGGCAGCTTTCACCTTGACCTCGAAATCATGCTCCTCGATCTTCGGGGTCATGCGAATTTCTTTAATCTCAATGATGCGTTGCTTTTTACGAGCTTCCCGTTCGCGTTTGCTCTGCTCATAGCGATACTTTCCATAATCCATAATCCGGCAAACCGGGGGTTTGGCATTCGGAGCCACCTCGACCAGATCCAGTTCTTTTTCAAGGGCGATCCTGAGAGCGTCCTTCACCGGCATAATCCCTAACTGTTCGCCATCGGCACTGACCACCCGGATCTCCCTGGCCCGGATCTCTTCGTTAATTCGCAACTCGTTACTAATCAGCTGACACCTCCTAAAGACATTCCAATAAAAAAGAGCGGGCTTGTCTTCCACCCGCTCTTGTAAAGTCAAATTCACATCGCATACCTGACTTTGTGAACCCAAGGAACTTGAAGCTCTTAGGTGAGAAGCGGATGGCTTCTACTTCTTTTATGCTATTCAAAGTATAGCATTTACTTTTCAGTTCGTCAACCACCAATTGCAATGATCCCCGGAACGAATCGCGCCGCGGCCGCGCTATCCAGCAAATGTCAGGGAAGCTCGGCCCGGATCCCGGAAATCCTAACCCAGGAGGTGAATCACTTGAGAGCCACTAGCACCGGCTTGGTTGTCGCCGGCGTCGGCACCGTCGTTTCCGGTTTGGGAGCTGCTAAGTTGAAGGAAAAATGGGGCGCCGGCGTCTTGGGATTCGGATTGGCCCACGTCCTATTGGGGTTGCTGGATCTCGCCCGGCCCAGCGTTCGAAAGTCATAACATCCTCCCGGGAGGCAATCAAGTTTGCCTCCCGCGATTACCATTTACATTGCGGCACCATTCCAAAGCCGTTTGCATCGCCGCGGGCGGCTCCGCGGTAAACTCCAGGTAGCGGTCGTCGCGGGGATGGTTGAAACCGAGCAAGGCCGCGTGCAACGCCTGCCCCTGAATGGGCACGCTCTCCTTGCGGTACCCGTAAACCGCGTCGCCCACCAGCGGATAACCCAAATGGCTGAAATGCACCCGGATCTGATGGGTCCGTCCCGTCTCCAGCCGGGCCTCAAGGTAAGTATAAGGACCCAGATACTCCAAGACCCGGAAATTGGTCGCCGCAAACCGGCCGGTCGGAACGACCGCCATCTTCTTGCGCTCGACCGGATGGCGGCCGATCGGCGCCTCGATCCGGCCCTGCTCCGGCGGATGGCCGTGAACCAGCGCTTGATAGACCCGTTTCATCCGGCGTTCCTTGATCTGCTTGGCCAAGGCCAGATGGCTCCGGTCGTTTTTGGCCACCACCAGGATTCCCGAAGTATCTTTATCCAGGCGGTGGACGATGCCCGGCCGGATGACGCCGCCGATCCCCGACAGATCGGAACAGTGCTCCAGCAAGGCGTTGACCAGCGTCCCATGGTAATTGCCCGCCGCCGGATGAACGACCATGCCGCGGGGTTTATTGATCACCACCAGATCGGCATCCTCATACAGGATCTCCAGGGGAATCGCTTCGGCGGCCACGGTCAGCGGTTGCGGTTCCTCCCATGCTATCTCCAGCTCGTCATCAAGCTCCACCTTGTAGCTGGCCTTTAACGTTTTGCCGTTCCGGGTGGCGCCGCCGGCGCCGATTACTTTCTGTACGAACGCCCGGGACGGCCATAATCCGGCGTTGCTCAAAAACAGATCCAGCCGTTGGCCGGCGGCCCGTTCGTCAACTCTTAGCTTCTGTAACTGCATCGGAATTTAACCCCCTCTGCTGATAACGGCGGTTCAGCGCCCACAGCAAGCCAAAGGCGATTCCGGCCATCAGCAGACAGACCGATTGGGCCAGGCTCAACCAAGGCAAAACCTGCGGCCCGACCCGGAAAAACTCCACTACGAAACGGAGCAGGGAATAAAGCCCGACATAAAGCAGGAACAGGAAGCCGGGGAACCGCCGCTGATCGCGCTGCCGCCAAAGAATTAAAAATAATATCAAGCTGCCCAGCAACGAATAGAGCTGGGTGGGGTGGCGCAAGGTGGGGTCGCCGAAAGCGCAGGGCAACGCCCAGGGCAGGTGGGTCGGCTTGCCGTAGCAGCAGCCGTTCAGCAAGCAACCGACCCGGACGATCGCATACCCCAAAGCAATAAACGGGGCCATCAGGTCCGCCAGGGACCAGGGATAAATCTTTTTGGCCCTTAGAAACAAGAGCCCCGCCAGGAATCCGCCGATGAGCCCGCCGTGAAAAGCCAAGCCGCCCGAGGAAAGCTTGAAAATATCCCACCAGGAATGGGCATAGAGCTGATAATCGGTGATCACATAAGCGATTCGCGCTCCGGCCACCGCTCCGATCAAGATCCAGGTGGCCAGATCGATGACGGTATCGGCGGCGATCCCCAAGCGGCGCCCGGCCAGCCGGCTCAGTCCGAAAATTCCCACCAAAAAAGCAATGGCCAGCATCAGGCCATACGAATGGACGGGCAGGCCAAACAGGCTAAATAACACCGGTCTCATTATTCTCCTCCTCGAAACTCCTCGGGCAGTTGCTTGCGGTGGCCGTTCTTCTTCAGTTCCTCCCGCAACAGGCTGTAAACGATGAGGGCGCACCCGCTGACGATGGCGGCATCGGCGATATTAAAGACCGGCCAATGGGGCAGATCCAGAAAATCCACCACATAGCCGAGGCGAACCCGGTCGCTGAAATTGCCGATCGCCCCCCCCAGCGCCACGGTCATGCCGATCCGGAAAAGGAACGGTTGACGGAACCAGCGGCGGCGATTGACCCAGAGCACCGCGAACAGGACCAGGGTGACCCCGATCAATAAAAAGGTCTGATAGTAAAGCACCCCGAAAGCGGCGCCGTAATTTTTAACATAGGTCAGTGATAAAACTCCATCGATCCAGTGCAAACTCTGAAACGGAACCATTCGGGTCTGAACCAGCCACTTGGTGGCTTGATCCAGGAATAGGACTCCCGCGCCAATCAGTAGATACAATACCATGTTTCTTGAATCCTTTCGTCGGGAAAACGATAACCGGGGCGGAGCGGGCCGCCCCAGGATAAATTCGCGATCCATTCCAAAATACCTTTTTCAGCGGAGATTACCCCGGACGCCCGATGATTGCCAACGGGCTTCATGCCATGCTTTGCAGCAAAATTGCTACCGGGAGGTTGACTGCCTGCGGCCCGCCGGGAAGCGCTAAGCCATCTGGTCCCGGTTGCCCGGATCGGGAGGAATCTCATCATTTTCGGTGACATCGAGCACCGCTTCGGTCCGTTCCACGATCCCCTGCTCTTCGTCGGAATCGTAATAGGCATCGTCGTAAGAATCGACGCCGCCCAAGTCCGAAGGACTGTCGGATGAACCGTAGCGGGCCACCGATTGCCAGACATCCTCGCCATCGGTAGCCACATTGTCGCTGTCGTCCAAAAAAGTTCTGCCGAACGGCGGCGTTAAAACCTCTTCCTCCACCGGACGGTTCCGGTTGATATACTTTTCCTCGGTCGCCTCGGCGCAATTGATGCACAGACTGGTGTAAGGCAAGGCCTCCAGCCGCTCCTCGTCGATCATTTCGCCGCACAGCTCGCAATGGCCGTAACTCCCGGCGTCGATCCGCTCCAAGGCCTCGCCGATCCGCTCATAGGTCTCATTGCTGCTGTTCCAGAGGGCCAAATCCTTCTCCCGTTCGAAGGTCTCCGTGCCGAGGTCGGCCGGATGGTTATCGTAAGCCGACAACTCCTCCACCGAATCGGTCAACGATTGATTCAGATTAAAGCGGTTGGAACTCTCCCATTCGACTTCAATCCGGCGTTTTTCCGCCAACAACCGCTGGCGGAAATCGTTCAGTTTTTCGCCATCCATTGATTCTCCCCTTTTCGCTTATGAATAGAGCCGCAAATGTTGATTGACAATGCGCACCAGATCGGCGATATATTTCCCGATCAGCGGCAAGTTTAAACTGGCCAGCCGGGTCAGGAGCACCAGAAAGATGCTGGCGACGATGGTCAGGCCGATGGCGATCCCGAACCCCCGCGCCAGCCCCGACAGGAAGTTCAAAAAGATCAAGCGCAGCGGATTCTGGAGCAGGCTCCAGAACTCGGTGAAATTGGCCCGTTCCAGTTTGGCCTCGAGCTCCTGGATTCGTTTAAAAAGATAATTTGCCTGGCGCCGGTTGATGGCCATCACCCCGGGTTAGCTTGCCACCGATGAGCGAAAACTACTCTTCCGCTCCTTCGCGACCGAATGTCTTCGCCAACCAGTGCTTTGCGTTATAAAAAGCTTGCTGAACGACTGAGCGAGCTCTCTCAGTCACTCAACAAGCTCTCTCAGTCACTCAACAAGCTCTTTCAGTCACTCAACAAGCTCTCTCAGTCACTCAACAAGCTCTCTCAGTCACTCAACAAGCTCTCTCAGTCACTCAGCAAGCTCTTTCAGTCACTCAACAAGCTCTTTCAGTCACTCAACAAGCTCTTTCAGTCACTCAACAAGCTCTTTCAGTCTCTCAACAAGCTCTTTCAGTCACTCAACAAGCT
>JAEXFN010000051.1 GCA_023400055.1 Bacillota bacterium | reverse complement strand
CAGGGGTTATCTTATCACATTTCCTTAGCTCTTGTCAACCGTTTTTTTCGGTTGCCGCGCTTTGGCTTTCTGCCCGGCGCGGATGCTTATCTTACCATGGACCTGGTTCACTTGTCAATGGCTTTTTCTTCTTGAGCTGCGAGTTTAGTTCTTGGCCCGCTCGTTTCTCTCAAGCGGAAATTTAGTTTAGCATGGAGGCCGGTAAAAGTCAATGGTTTTCTTTTTTTTAATTATATCCTGCGAATCAGTTCTTTATTCCCGGGCTTTTTAAGCGATTAATTGTTAATCTTGCGATTTAGGCCGTCCTTAAATTCGCTGGGCGTGACGCCGACATATTTACGAAAGAGCGCACTAAAATAACGAGAATCGCTGTAACCGACCAGTGCCGCCACCTCATAGATCTTTTCGCTTTTTTCGCGCAATAACTCGATCGCTTTTTTAATGCGGTAATTGGTCAGGTATTCGACGAATGTATAGCCCGTCTCCATCTTAAAAAGCCGGCTGAGATAACTCTCGGATATTTTCAGGAAATCGGCCACTTTCCGAATATTTAAATCCTCTCGATAAGATTCCTTCAAATATTTGATCGCTTCCCAAACATAATTCGATTTTGCCTTTAACTCATTATCCAGCAAATACTCCTTAAAAAGCATGATTTTGCTGTCCTCAATATGAGAAAGGCTTTCTTGAACTTTTTTGGCCTGCTTTTTGCTCCGGATCGATTCGGCCAGCCGTTCCAATACTTGATACAGTTCCTCATCATCAATGGGTTTTAAAAGGTAATCCTTCACCCCGAGCCGCATCGCTTGTTTGGCATAGCTAAAATCGTTGTAGCCAGAGATGATTAGATATTCCGCCTCGATAAGCTCGCCCAATCTTTCGATCAATTCCAATCCGTCCATCCCGGGCATGCGAATATCGGTAACGATCAGATCCGGATGAAGTTCGGCGGCCAGTTTTAAGCCTTCGTCTCCGGTCTCCGCTTCACCGATCACTTCAAAGCCATAGTCTTCCCACGGTGTTGTCAGAATCAGCCCTTTGCGAACCAGGTTTTCATCCTCGACTACGATCACCTTAAGCATTCAACCACCTTCTCCACGGCATTAAGAACTTTGGCTGTGATTCTCTCCTTCGGGTGTGATTGACATTCGCAGTGTCACCTTGGTGCCTTCTCCCAACACGCTTTGGATTGTGACCTGATAATCCGGACCATAATAAAGTTTTATTCGGCGATTGACATTTTGAATTCCGATACTGTGCACGAATAAGGATGAACGGAGATCTTCACCGGCGTTTAACGCCGCTTCTTTCTCCGGTCGCATCCCCACGCCATTGTCGATGACCTCAAAAATCAAATCGTCTTCTGCCAAAACACCGCGAATTATTAGTCGTCCCTTATCTTTTTTCCCTTCTAATCCATGAATGATTGCGTTTTCGACGATCGGCTGTAAAATAAGTTTCGGAATTTGATATTGTAGAATTTCCGGAGCGATCTCCATCAAAGTTTCGAATTTGTCACTATAGCGAATCTTCTGAATTGCCAGATAACTTTGGATATTGACGATACTCTCTTCAACCGTAATCAGATCATTGTCCGTATTGATGCTGCTTCGCAATAATTTTCCGAGCTGAGTGACGATCACCGAAATTTGGGGCACATGATTCAATTTAGCCAGCCACTTGATGGAATCCAGCGTATTATACAGGAAGTGGGGATTGATCTGAGCCTGCAAAGCCTTTAATTCGGAAGCACGGAGTTGTCGTTGCTTGGCCACGACATTATCCAGCAAATCCTGGATCCGCCGCACCATTCGGTTAAAACTGCCGCCCAGCAAACCCAGTTCATCACGGCGCCGAAAATCGACCCGTACCTGGAGATCCCCGCTTTCCACTCGCTTCATCGATTCCACCAAGGTATAAATCGGCCGGGAGATGCTTCGCGTAATCAATAGTGCCAGCACCAAACAGACCATCAAACTGATTAAACACGCCAGTAAAGTGATTAACTTGATGAAATTGCTGCTTTCCAGGATCAACTTGATGGGCAGAATGCCGATCGTGATGAATTGGGTATATTTTGAGGTATGAAAGGCAACCAAAGATTGTTTCCCGTCCACTTGCGCAACGAAAAACCCGGTTCCCTGAGCGATCATCTTTCGGCCGCGACCAAAATGAAAGGTCCTGCCATCAAATTTAGGATGGCGTAAGTTGGCGATGGTATAAAAGTTTGAATTAACCACCATCAAATCCAAATTCAAATTGGCATTGATGTTATTTTCGATCTCTTCGATATGGCTCTTGAAAATTTCCACAATGATATAGCCGATCGGCCGGTCCTGTCGATCGCGGATCGCCCGGGCAATGCTGTAAACGACGTTATCGCCGGTTCCGTTAATATAGTTGTGCGGATAAATAATGGCGCCGTTTTTTAAGGCGTCCGCCGGTTTGAAAAGTCCTTTATTGCGAAACAGGGCCGGATTATAAAAGCGGGGCAGCGGGTGGGTGGCAAAAACCACCGTGCCTTGAGGATTCACAATGTACAAAGCGGTATTGCGTTTTCCGGCCATCACCGCGATCTTTTGCCGGATCGCTGGATAATCCTGGATCGCCCCGCCGGTCAGCGCCTCGCGGATCCGTTCGTCATCGGACAACAGGCTGAAAATTATTTCCGCGTATTCCGAAGTCAACCGGTCGATGTTTTCGCTGATCTTGACGACGCTATTATAAGCCTGCTTGCTAAAAGTGTCTAAGATGGTATTGGTGAGCAGTCCATAGGCGATGAAACCAATCACCAGCAACGGAATGACACTGATGGCAATAAACGAAAGAAATAATTTATAAAAAAAACTTAATTTGCGCACCAACCCGCCGTCCCCCGGCCGCTTGCCGTCCAATCTGCCTGATTTCTTAATTTATAGGTTCGCCTCCGACTGAAAACTTCCTTTTGCGATCGCTGGTTGGTCGTAAAGTTCGATGGCCATTCCCCGCTGGCCAAGGTGAACTTCGAATTCGCATTCCGAACCCACTAGTCCCGATCCGCTAAAATGAACTTGGGCGAAATCGGGCACAACCATTCCGGCCCCGGCGGCAATCAACGGTGGGACCATGCTTCCTTGCTGCACCCCGATACAAAAAGCGCCGGCTTTCACTGCCGCAGTGACGCCGCTAACGGCATCTTCAAAGACTATGCATTTTTCGGGAAGTTTCGCTAAGCATTCAGCCGCTAAACGATAGCACTCGGGATCGGGTTTACCGTGCCGGATCCGTTCGGACGTAATCAGCTCCGTAAATAGAGCGCCGATGCCCAGTTGCTGTTCGATAATTTTAACTTTCCATGCCGCGCTGCTGGTGACGAGCGCGACCGGAATCCCCCATTTCCGTAAAGATTTTAAGAATTGCACCGCCCCGGGAATTTCCCGGTATTGTAAATTGGACTCATAGTCCGTGAGTTTGCGTAAGGCAACTTCGCGGTCCGCGCTGGTTAATTTCCCGAAAAGCAGATCTAAGGTTTCCCGGGCGGGACAACCGTAGATATATTTTTCAAAATCGCTCGGAGTAAGCTCCATCCGATGTTCCGCCGCCAACCGGTTCCAACAATCCGTAATCCCCGCATTGGAATCGATAATAACGCCGTCTAAATCAAACAATGCTGCTTCGTACCTCATTCCGTAACACCGCCATAGTTCCTTTTGTGGATCAAGATCGATCTTTTGTGGATAAAGATCGATCTTTTGTGGATAAAGATCTGTCTGGAATGATTTCAGATCGATCTTTTGTGGATCAAGATCTTCCCGCTGTGAATCATGCGCTTCTTTTGGATCGATTTGAACCCGCCCGGCAAATAAATCGGTTTTTCACAGCTCTTTTAGACGATCCCCAAAACGCCTTGGGCGATGTTCACCGCGTGTCCGTCTATCCTCAGCAATGCCTCGATCAGATCCAAATGAACGGCGCTCGTCGCGATGGTTTTGGGATTGCCCGCCTGGATGCGCTCGAAATGATTATAGCGGTACTCTTTTTCCAAACGCAGGATCCGCGGATGTTCCTTAATCACTTCGGTCGCAGTCGCCGAATCGCCGGTTTCAAAGGAACGAATCGCCAGCGCGAAATTGGAATGAACCCGATGGTACAGGATTTCCAACTCATTCAAGCCGTCCTCGGAAAGCTGCATAGCATCCAGGTCAATCTTGCGAATAATCTGCCCGATGCTCATCAAAATGTCTCCAACGTGCTCAAAGTCATTGGCGGCATATAAAACCTGGATGGTCCGCTGCATCAGTTCATCGGGCAATCGCTTACCGCCCAAGCCCGCCAAGTAACCGCTGATCTTCTGATATAAGACGTCGATCGCCGGTTCGGTCTCGGCCAACTGGTCGAGCATCGACTCGTTCCCGTACCGCAAGGCCGGAAGCACCTTATTCAACATCCGATCCCGGACGATCCAGCCCATCTCTAACGTCTGACGATGCGCTTGATCCACCGCCAAGTCCGGCACTTCCAGCAAGTCCGGCTGCAAGAGCTTGGCTTCGCTCAAATCGGCCTGTTTTTCCGGGAATAACCTTTCCGCCAGCCGCGCCACCCGATTGGTAAACGGCAAGAAACCGACGGCCATGACCAATGAAAAAAAAGTGTGAGCGTTGGCGATCTCCCGGCCGGGATCGCCCGAACTCCAGCGCAGCAACTGCGTCAACGGCTGGCAAAACGGTAAGAAAACCAAGCCGTTCACCAGTTTGATACCGAAATTGGCAATGGCGGCCCGTTTCGCATCCAGACTGGGCACTCCAAAACTGGAGAGCACTCCCGTGACGGTTCCGCCCAAATGAGCTCCCAATACATACGGCACGATAGTATTGGCGCCGATCAAATGGTGGGTCGACAGGCTGATCAATAAAGCCAAAAAGGCCGGGCTCGATTGGATGAGCGCCGAAATGATCATGCCCGCCAAGAATTCCAGCAACGGGTACTTTTCGAGGCCGATCAGCGCCTCGGCAACCGCCGGGAAATCTTTGACGGGTGCCATCGCGTTCGACATGATCGACATCCCGTAAAATAGCAAGCCGCAACCCAAAATGGTCTGCCCCAGGTTCTTCCACTTGGCCCGCCGGGGAAACAAGAAAAGCCACGCTCCGAAGAACATCAGCACTAACGCCAGTTCGACCGTTCGGAACAGGATTAATTGGACCGTCAGGGAGGTTCCGATGGCCGAACCCAGCAAAACTCCCAACGCTTGAGAGAGCGTCATCATTTTGGCGCTGACAAACCCGACCACCAAAGCCGTGGTCGCGCTGCTTCCTTGCAATCCCAAGGTAATTACCGCTCCGACCAGCAATCCGATGATCGGCAGGCCGGTCAGTAACTTAATCAGTTGTTTTAAGCGACGGGCCGCCAGTTTTTGAAGTCCCTCGGCGCATAGCTGCATGCCGTAAATGAATAGGCCGATCCCGCCCGCCAACCCGATTAAAGCAGAGAACGCTTTCATGATTGCGGGTTTTCCTTTCGCTTAAAAGGATGGCGTTCGCCGGATTCGACGAAAATGGTCATTTCCGCGATGTTCACGATATGATCGCCGATCCGTTCCAAATAACGGGTGATCAGCAGCAGGGCAAAGCCTTGATCGACGTTCGCCGGATTGGCCTTCATGATTGCGGTCAATTCCCGGTAAAGCGACAGGTATAATTCATCGACCGCCCGGTCATCGTCATCCATCTGGCGCGCCAGGGCCGATTGGCTGGTATTGAACGCTTCCATGCTCTTGGTAAACATCGTCTGGACCAATCCCGCCATCCGTGGCAGATCGATCAACGGTTTAAACCATTGCCCTTTTTGCTCGAGATTCAGTACCGTCTCCGAAATGTCACAGGCATAGTCGGCAATTCGTTCCAATTCGCGGCCGATCCTCATCACCGCCGCTAAAAAGCGCAGATCCTGATCGACCGGTTGCTGAATGGAGATCAATTCCAAGGACTCCATCTCCAGGGACGCCTCCAACTCATCGATCCGGTCGTCACCCTGAATAACCGCCTCGGCCAGTTGTTCATCCTGTTCCATAAAGGCCCGCATCGCTTTTTGAAATTGTTCGTCAACCAGCCGGCTGAGATCGCGGACTCGGTCCCGCATTCCGAGCAAAGCTCGATCATAAGCGTTTAAGTGCCGAAACATCAGTCCGAACCTCCTTACCAAAATCACGTAGTCTAAAATAGTCTGGAGTCAGCCACTCCAGACTATTTTTTATTTTCTCAAAGAACGAATTTAAGCCGGAACCCCATGCAGCGCATCCTGTTTAAGCCCGACAATTACCGAGTCCCCGGTCTGAATCTCGGGACGCCGGCCGAGCGTCACGGCGGTGATCTCCGGCCCGGCCTCCAGCCGCACCGTATATTCCATATGCTGCCCGACATAAACCGCTTTCACCAACCGGCCGTTGAAAAGCGGTCCGCTCCAATCATCCGACGGTTGCAGCTCGATCGCTTCGGGACGCACCGCGACCAGCATTTGGGGGGCGGCTACCGAAAAACTATGCAATTGAGCGCTGACCCCCAATAATTTGACGGATAACCCGCCGTCTCCTGCTACACTTTGTTCCGCCAGAAGCAGATTCACCCGGCCGATAAAATCGGCCACAAACCGCGAAGCGGGTTGCTCGTAGATTTGGGTGGGAGAGCCGATCTGTTCGATGCGGCCTTGATTGATGACCACGATCACGTCGGACATGGTCATCGCTTCCACTTGGTCATGGGTAACATAAACGGCGGTGGTCTTCAGACTCTGCTGCAGTTCCCGGATCCGGCCCCGCATCTCCTCCCGCAACTTGGCATCGAGATTGGAGAGCGGTTCGTCGAACAGCAGCACGGTCGGTTCCAGCACGATCGCCCGGGCGAGCGCCACCCGTTGCTGCTGCCCGCCGGAAAGCTGGTTGGTATAACGTTCGCCGAGTCCTTCCAGGCCCACGGTTCTCAAAACCGCCGCCACCCGCTCCCGGATTTGGTCGGGCGGAATCTTGCGAAGCTTCAGGCCATAAGCGATATTTCCGGCCACCGTTAAATGGGGAAATAAGGCGTAACTCTGAAAAACCATCGCCAATTCGCGCCGGTTCGGCGGCACAAACGTAACATCGGTTTCATCGATGAAGATCCGCCCGGCATTGGGAACCTCGAATCCGGCGATCATCCTTAAGGTGGTGGTCTTGCCGCAACCGGAAGGGCCGAGCAAGGTCACGAAAGAGCCCGATTCAATGGCTAAGCTCAAGTCGTTCACGGCGGTGGTGGTTCCTCCGCCGGGGGTTTTAAATTGTTTGGTGATATGTTCCAGTCTAACATTTGCACCCATGGGCCTCAACCTCCAATATGTGGGGCCGAATAAGGCGACGACCCCAAACACCAACGAATGATGATAAACGCCAGCATGACAACGATGATGGTAAACAAAGACAAGACGCTGGCCGCGCCCAGCCGCATGATTTCCGTCTGCGCCAGCACCAGGGCGGTCAGATGGTTCCAACGCGCCGTTACCAGGAAGATCACGGCCGAAACCGCGGTCATGCTCCGCACAAAACTATAAGCCAGGCTGGCAAAGAAGGCCGATTTGATCAACGGCAGCGTAACGTGGGTAAAAGTATAGCCGGAATTGGCGCCGAGGTTTTGGGAAGCCTCCTCGATGGCCGGATCGATCTGGTTTAACGTCGCCACGCCGGATTCGATGCCAACCGGAATTTCGCGAAAAATAAAGCAGAAAACAATGATCCACATGGTACCGGTCAAGATCAGCGGATAGGAGTTAAACGCCAAAATGTAGCCGATGCCGACCAGCGTGCCGGGGACCGCATACCCCATCAGGGTTACGAATCCCATGGCCTTTTTGCCGAAAAACTCCTTCCGGACCATCAGAAAGGCGATGATCATGGCCAAAAACCCCGAGATTACCGTGGCCACCGCCGCCATGATCACCGTGGACCAGATGCTCGTTTTGCCAATATCCCAGGCATAGATGAAATTGTCGAGCGTAAAACGCCAATTGTAGCCCCATAGTTTCACGAAACAGCCGTAAACGATCACCCCGTAAAAAGCGATGATGATTAACGACAAAAACGTTGCCAGTCCGGTCAGGGCCCACTTGGTGAAGGGCTTCACCCCCGCCCATCCGGCCGAGGACGGTTTGCCGGTTACCGTGACAAAGGATTTCTTGGCTATCCAGAAACGCTGCAAGTAAAAAGCGACCATCGCCGGGACCAGCAGAATGACTGCCAGGGTCGCGCCGCGCGCCACATTAAACATGCCGGTCACTTGCAGGTAGGCCTGGACCGATAGCACGTCGAAATTGCCGCCCAGCACCATCGGGTTGCCGAAATCGGCCAACGAGGTCACAAACACCAACAGCCAGGCCGAAGCGATGCCCGGCAGCGCCAACGGCAGGGTCACCGTCCAGAAGACCTGACCGCGCGTGGCGCCAAGATTGTAGGCCGAATCCTCCAGGTCCGGATTCAACCCTTTCAATACGCCGTCCAGCACCAGAAAAGCGATGGGAAACATCGACAAGGTCTGGACCAGGGTCAGTCCGGGGAGCCCGTAAATATTAAAATCGCTGAGTCTTAGAAATTTAGTGATTAAGCCGTTCTTCCCCAACAACAGAATCACCGACAGAGCGAACATAAATGGCGGCGAGATCACCGGCAGGATAGCCAGCTGCCTGAATAGCCCCTTGGCCGGCATGTTCGTCCGGTTCAGGCCGTAAGCGTAGCCAAATCCGACGACCGTTGCCAGGGTGGCCACGATCACCCCCAGACTTAAAGAGTTAAATAACGGGGCGCGCAGCCATTGGTGGATGAAGACATACCCGTAATTGGCCAGTGAAAATTGGCCGTCAACGGTCAAACTGGTCCAAAACGACCGGGCCAACGGATAGATGATAAATAGCAGCAATAAGAGCCAGATCGCCGCGATGGCCAGGGTAATCAATGGATCATGGATCCGCTTCCGGTTGCCTATCGGACCGGCCGGCGCCGGGGAATATTTCAGGTTCAAAAGCGCTCGCCTCCTTACAAAGAAAGTGGGGCTTGCCGCTCCACTTTCTCCGGACGAATTGTTCAAAAATTATTTTTTGTAGACCTCATTGAGCCATTTCTCGACCAGACGGTTTTTATTCTGGCCGTTCCACTCGTCATCCTGTTTGACCACTTTGATCTTGCTCAACGGAATCGCCCCGTCTCTGAGGGGAACCTTCGCGAAGACCGTCAGGAAATTGTCGGCCATGATCTTGGCGGCATCGGTGCCGAGCATCCAGTCGTATAGCTTTTTAGCGGTCTCCAGTTGCGGGCCGCCTTTGATCAAGGACATCGAGGCGACTTCATAGCCGGTGCCCTCTTTCGGGAAAGCGATCTTCAGGGGATAACCCTGGGAGATCAATTTAATTTGGTCATGAGCGTAACCCAGCGCCAACGGGGTCTCGCCGATGGCGGCATTCTTGCCGGGGGCCGCTCCGGTTTGGGAATATTGGGAAATATTTTTGTTCAGCGCTTTAAAATAATTAAAGGTCTTGGTCTCGTCGCCGTTGTTAATGTCGATAATGGTGGTAATGACGGTGACGGAAGTACTGGAGGTCTGGGGATTGGCCATCTGGATCTGGCCCTTATAGACCGGTTTAATCAGATCAGCCCAAGATTTGGGGACGGGCAGCTTCTTCTCGGCCATCTTCTCGGTATTATAAACGAAACACAGCGCGCCGGTATACATCCCGCACCAGTAGCCTTCCTTGTCCCGGAACTGTTTGGGGACGACCTTGGTCGCAGCCGGCGAGAAATAAGGCGTGGTCAAACCATCTTTTTTGGCGGCGATATGATCCACTCCGCCGCCGCCCAGCCAGATGCTGGCTTGCGGATTGTTCTTTTCGGCCGCGATCCGGGCTTGCGCTTCGCCAGTGGCCAGCCGGACCCAATCCACTTGAATCCCGGTGGACTTGGTGAAGGCGGTAATCAGCTGCCGCGCCAATTCCTCGTCACAAGAGGCATAAGCGGTGATTTTTTCCGCCGCCAAACTGGTGAACGACAGCGCCAACACGAAAACCAGCAACAAGCCGAACCCTACATGAAATCTCTTCAACTTTCACACCTCCATTTTGATCTCAGCCACCCGTTCACCCAAGGAGAAACGACCGTGTTTCCTCCCAAAAAACGGTTGCGGTTCGTAACTCGTTTCGTTAATAAGGTGTTACACTCATCTTAAAATATGGAGATGTCAAACACAATCGGATAAAACTGCATTTTTGTAGAAAATCCTGAACTGACGGTAAAAAAACCATTTATATGCAGCTACTGGTCACCAGCGGCGCTAGATGGATAGCGGATAATCGAGCGGCGCTCGGCGGCGCGCTGGCTTCCCCCGCAATCGACGGATATAAAGGCGTTTGCCTCACCGTTCGAACAACTCCACCGCCCGTTGCATGTTGGCGGTCACTCTGACCCCGAAGGGACACCGTTCCATGCAGGCGCCGCAGCGCAGACAGGCGGAGGCTTTCACCGCCAGCGCTTGATATTTGGCACGAATGGCGGCGTTTAGGCCCTGTTGCGCGCTATCGACGATCCGGGTCAGCGCGGCGACGTCGATCCGGACCGGACACGGCAGGCAATGGTTGCAATACATGCAAACCCCCTGAAAATCCTCGCTGTACGACTGCCGGAGCCCGCTGAAGTCCTTGGCCGCGCTGTCGGCGTCCAAAAATTCCAGGGCCTGGCGCAACTCCGACACATCCTTGCAGCCGGGCACCACGGTACAGACTCCGGGCTGGGACAGGACATAATTCAGACACTGCAGCGGGGTCAGCTGAAACCGCTTCAGCTTGCCGTTCAGCAGCCAGCCGCCGGCATAAGGCTTCATCCCGACCAGCGCCACCCCCTGCTGTTCGCAGAGCTGGTAGAGAGCCTTCCGTTCCGGCTGGAGCGCGAAACCTTCCGACGGAGACGCATAACTCTGCTGCTCCCAATAAGCTTCCAATTGCAAGTCGGCCGAGAGCGCGTCAAAGGCGGGGTTAATCGGAAACATCAGCAGGTCGATCCGGCCGCTGACAACCGCCTGGCGGGCAGCCGGGACCCGGTGGCTGCTCATCCCGATATAACGGACCTTGCCCTCCCGCTTCAGCCGCAGCGCCAACTCGTAGAAAGCGCCGGACTCAAAGACCGCCTGATAATCGGCGTCCTCGTCGATATAATGCAACATCAGCAGATCCAGATAATCAGTCTGTAACCGGGTCAGCAGGTCATTGATATGCTCTTCCGAACGGCGCAGATCCCGGGTCCGGAAATACTGGCCATCCTTGAGGGTCGAGCCGAGATGCCCGGCGATCAGCGCCCGCTCCCTCCGGCCCCGGATCGCCTCGCCAAAATAGTCGCGAATCTCCGGCGAGGGCATCCACAGGTCAAAATAGTTCACCCCGTGGTCCAGCGCCGCGTGGACCACCTCCGTCACCACCGCTTGCGGCTCATGCCAGATGAATTCGGTCCCCAATCCGATGACGCCGACCCGGAGGTCGGTCCCGCCCAATTTGCGATATTCCAATCCGCTCACCCGCCTCAGCTTATTTCATTGCAATTTCGAGCCGGCATCACCATGCCGCCGTGCCACTTACCATATTTTACTACGAACATACGTTCTTGAACAGATCCAATCCGCTCAAACTTCAATAATTTTCAACAATTGGGGCGGCGATCCTTTATTGAGCGGAAAATTTTGGAGAAAGAATTGGCGAAACCGGACGATTCGGCGCTGAATCCCGCGTCAAAGACTGAACCCCATAAAAATAAGGACACCCCGGGGAGATGTCCGTCCGATGAAACCGCCCTATTCGATGTCAGATTTCATAAATGTAACTTGAAAAAGCACTCTGCAATCCTGAAAATTCGGTTTTCAGACTGAGAATTATTATTTTTGATGGCGTAATTTTAATTATCAGGCCCGAAAAACCATTTATCCCGATCGAATAATCAATTCTCGGGATGGCAATTGCAATTTGAATCGTGCCAATTTCAATTTGCCACCTGGAAATTACAATTTGGCGGCCGGCGATTTAAATTTGGCAACCTAAAAATCCAATTTGCGAGGGTGCAAATTGGATTTTCCAGCGGGCAATTTGAATTAGCGATCCGCCAAATTCGATCGGTCCGTCCGCAATGATCATTGGGCAGCCGCCCAATCCGTTTTGCAACACCCGATCAGCGATTTCCGGCCCGGCTTTGGCGATTTTACTGCCGGAAATCCTTTTTCAGACGACGTTTTCCGGCTTCAAGGGATCCAGCCCTCCCGGGGCAGTTTCCCAACTGCGGATCTGGGCCCGCACGCCCACGGTCAGCAAGAGCACCGCCGCGCCGAAGACGATGAAGATCCACTTCAAACCGATGTAATTGCCGATGAGCCCGGAGACGACCGGCGCCACGAACAGCCCCACCGTCCGGGCGGTCTGCTGCATGGCATAGGCCCGGCCCCGGAACTCCGCCTCCACCCGGGTGGCGACCAAGGCCGCCGACGACGGCGAGACCGCGGCCACGAAGGTGCCGTAAATGAAATAAAGCGCCCCGAAGATCCAAAGATTGACGACCAGTCCCAGCAGGATGCCGATGCAGCCCACGCCGACCAGACCGATCAGGATGGTCCGGGTGTAACTGATCTTCTCGCCGATCCGGCTCCAGGAATAAGCGGTCAAAAACAGCGCCATGCCCGGCAGGGAATAAATGAAACCGCTGACGATCTTGCCGGCGTGCGGCGCGATGCTGTGCAGATACAAGGCCAGGATCGGCAGCAGCGCCGACATCACCAGCGCGTTGACGAACTCGACGCTCATCACCGTCACCATGACCGGCATCGTGAAGGAACGCTGAATATCCTGGACAATCGAGGTCTTGACCGAAATCTGCGGCTTTTCCCGCTCTTCCACCAACAGTGTGACCAGGAAAAAGGCGAACAACACCAGGCTGCCGGAGAGCAGCATCGACCCCCGGTAGCCGGCCATGGCGGCCAGCAAGCCGCCCAGGGCCGGTCCCAGGATGACCCCGACCGATTGAGCGGTATAGGCGATCGAGACGAAACGGCCGGAATCGTTTTTCGGGGTGTTGGTGGCGATCAAGGCGATCGAGCCGGGAATGAAGCCGGTCAGCATGCCGTTCATGATCCGCAGGAACAGCAGCTGGCCGTAGTTCTGGCAAAAACTCATGCCGAAATAAACCGCGCTCAGGCACAGCCCGGCCCGCATCACCATCGGTTTGCGGCCGTATTTGTCGGCCATCTTGCCCCAGACCGGCCCCATCAGCGACGAGGCCAAAAACTGCAGTGTAAAAAGGAGTCCGGACCAGAAGGGAAGATCTCTGGTGATGCCGAGCTCCTTGAGAAATAGCGGCAAGTAAGGCGCGATCTGTTCCCAGCTGAAAGCCGCCAGAAAGATCGTGAATGACAGGATCAATAAGTTACGGCGATAATAAATCATGATTGTCCCCGGGTTAACCTTTCATGATGGAATCATAATATTGATATATTAATCTTCTAACAGCGGAATCCTTTTCCCTGCCCCAATTTTTCATCAGACGTTAAACTTTATCGGCCGCGGGCCTGATGGATTCCAGCCGAGCGGCTTCGGGACTTTTCGTTCACGTTCGGCCGCCTTGGCAAAACGAAAAGCCGTCGGATCTGTTCCGGCGGCGCTGCAAAACATCATATTGCGATGGCGTTAAACTTCCCGCAATAACCCTATCGATCCAATCGGGCCCGGCATGGAGCCATTCGATCAGGTCCCCATGTCATAACTGGACAGATAGGTCTGCTGTTCGGGGGTCAAGCGATCGATCGCTACCGCCATGCTGGCCAGCTTCAAGCGGGCGATCTCCTGATCGATAGCCTCGGGGACCGCATAGACCCGCCGCTCCAATTGGTCGGCCTTTTGGAACAGATATTCGACGGAGAAAGCCTGGTTGGCGAAGCTCATATCCATCACCGCCGCCGGATGGCCCTCGGCGGCCGCCAGATTGACCAGCCGTCCCTCGGCCAGGAGACGGATGCGCCGCCCGTCGGCCAGGGTATACTCGACCACGTTGGCCCGGGCCTCGTGGCTGGACACGGCCAACCGCTCCAGCGCCGGGATGTTGATCTCCACGTTGAAATGGCCGGAGTTGCAGATGATGGCGCCGTCCTTCATCACGGTCAGGTGCGGCGCGTCGAGCACGTTGATGTTGCCGGTCAACGTGACGAAGATATCCCCGATGACGGCCGCTTCGGCCATGGGCAGCACCCGGAAGCCGTCCATCACCGCTTCCAGGGCCTTCAGCGGATCGATCTCGGTCACGATCACATTGGCGCCGATGCCGCGGGCCCGCATCGCCAGTCCCCGGCCGCACCAGCCATAGCCGGCCACTACCAGGGTGGACCCGGCGATCAGGTAATTGGTGGCGCGCATGATCCCGTCCAGCGTCGACTGGCCGGTGCCGTAACGGTTATCGAACATGTGCTTGGTCAGGGCGTCATTCACCGCGACGATCGGGTAGCGCAGCACACCGTCTTTCTCCATGGCTTTCAAACGGATGACGCCGGTGGTGGTCTCCTCGGTGCCGCCGATGATGCCGTCCAGCAGCTCGGCCCGCTGGGTATGCAGAGTGTTGACCAGGTCGGCCCCGTCATCCATGGTGACCTGGGGTCGGGTGTCCAGCACCTGATGGATATGGCGGTAATAACGGTCGTTGTCCTCGCCGCGCACCGCGAAGGTGGGCAGGTCATAGACGACATTCAGCGCCGCGGCCACCGGGTCCTGCGTCGAGAGCGGATTCGAGGCGCATAAGGCCAGCTCGGCGCCGCCCGCCTTCAAGGTCCGCATCAGATTGGCCGTTTCCGTGGTGACATGCAAACAAGCGCCGACCCGCAGTCCGGCCAGCGGCCGCGTCTGCTCCCACTGGGCGCGGATGGAGGCCAGCACCGGCATACTCCGGTCGGCCCATTCGATTAACCGCCGCCCTTCCTCCGCCAAGGCGGCGTCCTTGCAATCTCCCTTCATCAACCTCACTCCCATCCCTTAATTTGCTAATCCTCATTTATCTATACCGGTCAGCTGTCCAGCAGGATCCGGGCGATCTTCCCCGCGGCGTCCCCGTCGCCGAATAACGGCGGATATTCCGAACCCACCCAGTCCAAGGCCAGCGCCGCCCGGATAGCGTCGGGATTCGCCCCCGCCAACCGGTTCCAGTTGGCGGTGACCGTCTCCAGCCATTCCGTCTCGTCGCGCAAGGTAATACAAGGGACTTTGGCCATATAGGCTTCCTTCTGAACGCCGCCCGAGTCGGTGAAGATCACGGCGGCGTGCAGTTCCAGATTCAACATATCGAAATAGCCGACCGGATCGATGAGGGACAGCCCGGCGGTATGTACTGCCGGACCCAGCTCCCGCAGCTTCTGGCGAGTTCGCGGGTGGACCGGAAAGATAATCTGCCTGCCAGTCTCGTTGAGCGTATTGATGATCGCCGCCAGCCGGGTCGGATCATCGGTATTCTCCGCCCGGTGCAAAGTCAGCAGGGAGTATCGGCCCGGCGTCAGCTCCAGGCTTTCCAGAATCCGCGAGCGTTCGGGCACCAGCGCCGATCCGAGCCGGAAGGTATCGTACATTACATCGCCCACCAGATGAACGCCAGCGCTGATCCCTTCGTGACGCAGATGCTCCACGGCGGCGGCGGTCGGCGGGAAAAGCCAAGTGGAAACATGATCGGCCAGCACCCGGTTGATCTCCTCCGGCATCCTGCGGTTAAAACTGCGCAGTCCCGCCTCGACATGCGCCACCGGAATATGCAGTTTGGCGGCTGCCAGCGCCCCCGCCAGGGTCGAATTGGTGTCGCCGTAAATCAGCACCAGATCCGGCGCCTCCTGCTGGAGCACGGTTTCGATCGCCTCCAGCATCTTGCCGGTTTGAGCGCCGTGACTGCCCGAGCCGACTCCCAGATAATATTGGGGCTCGGGAATCTCCAGGTCTCGGAAGAAAATATCCGACATATTGACATCGTAATGTTGGCCGGTATGAACCAAGACTTCCCGGAAATCGCGCCGCAGCGCCCGGGAGACCACGCCCGCCTTGACGAATTGGGGCCGCGCCCCGACAATGGTTACGATTTTTTGCACGAATCTCCCTCACTGAACTTCAGAATTTTGGCGATCACATATTCCTGTTCGGCGGCTGTCAACTCCGGGAAAACCGGCAACGACAACACCGACTCCGTTAATCGCTCGGTAACGGGCAGATCGCCCCGCTGGTAACCCAAGCCGGCGAAAACCGGCTGCATATGAAGGCCGAGCGGGTAGTAAATGGTGCTGCCGATGGCATTGGCGCTGAGATAATCCCACAAGGCATCGCGCCGGGATACCGTGATCGTGAACTGATTGTAGGTGTGCCCATCGGCCGCTTCCGGCAAGCCGATCCCCGGCGCGCCCTGCAAGCCGCGGCGGTACGTCGCGGCAATCTCGCGGCGCCTGGCGATCCATTCTCTCAGATGGGGCAGTTTTACCCGTAAAAAGGCGGCCTGCAACGTATCCAGGCGGCTATTCAAGCCTAAAAGCTCATGGTAGTATTTTCGGCGGGCGCCATGGACCCGGAGCATCCGCAGCTTCTCAGCCAAAACATCGGACTGAGTCGTTACCATGCCGCCGTCGCCGAAGCAGCCCAGATTCTTGGTGGGGAAAAAGCTGAAGCAGCCCAAGTCGCCGATGGCGCCGCTCGGACGGCCCTGGCAAGTCGCTCCGCAGGATTGGGCGGCATCTTCGATCACTGCTACATTGTATTCACGAGCCAGCGCCATGAGTTCCGTCATGGCGGCGGGCAATCCGAACAGGTGCACCGGAATCAGCGCCTTGGTCCGCGGCGTGAGTTTCGCCCGTACCGCGGCCGGATCCAGATTATAGGTGGCGGGCAACACATCCGCGAACACGGGGGTCGCCCCTACTCGCGCGACCGCGCCGGCAGTCGCAAAAAAAGTAAAACCGGGCACGATCACTTCATCGCCCGGTCCGATCCCCAAAGCCATCAAGGCCAGAACCAGGGCGTCGCTGCCATTGGCGACCGCCACGGCGTGTTTAACCTGCAATGCTTCGGCGATTTCCGACTCAAACTGTTTTACCGCTTCACCCAGAATAAAACCGCCGCTCGCCACCACGCGCTGGTAAGCTCCGGCCAATCCTTCCGCCAACTGCTCATTCTGGCGGGTTAAATCAAACGCGGGAACCTGCAAAGAAATCCACTCCCTCGGTAGTCGCAATCAGCTCTTTGGCTCGCTTGAAGCCATGCGACCGATTTTCCTATGCCCCGAAAATTAGCGTGGCACCATCTTTCATTATACTAGGATAAGCCGCTCAAGCCAAGCCGGCTTCGGGAGTCCAGCCAGAAATGAAACCGGTACAAAGCCCGTTCGATGCGGAAGCCCCGTTTTTCATATAAACGGAGGGCCGGATAATTGCTGATCTGGGTTCCCACGGTGATCCGTTTTAAACCTCTGGCCATCCCATAGGCTATTGCCGCGTCAAGCAGCTTTTCGCCCAATTTCTGCCCTCGACTGGCCGCCTCTACCGCCAGCAGGCGGATGGTCAGCTGAACCCCAGGAACTTGCTCCTGCAAGGAAATAAAAGCCTTAACCGCATCATGTTCCTTAATGACATAAAAGACTTCGGTGGTTTGAAAAGCATTTTGGACCCAAAGCGGATACAATTGCCGGACTTTATGGGCATCGAACCGCGGATCCTGAAAAAAACGGGACTTCTCGAAGCTGTCGGCGGCGATGGCGCTGATCCCCGGCAGATCTTCCGGGGACGCCGGAACCACTTGGGCTGAAACGTTCCGGTCCGCCTGGGGGACGGTTTCGAGATCCAAAGACAACGTAACCAAAACATCCCCCAAAAAAGCACCTAAAGCGACCAGGTTTTGGGCGATCTCTCCCTGCCCGGCATCGATCTCGCACAGGAGAAACTCATAGTTTTGCTTGTAGGCGACCTCTAAAGTCCGCCGCCAGGTGTTTTCGGAGAGGTTGGTCGGACCAAGGGCGGGATCGAGCGCGATCCGGCCCATCTTCTTACCGAAAAAATCGGTATCCCAAGCCAACTCCTGAAGTTGCAATCCAGTAATTTTCATAACACACTCTCCCGACTAAATATGTCGCAATCTCTCTATAAAAAACCTCTATCTTATTTGCGATCATATTTCTTATCCGCAGTTTATCTTTGATAAACGCCACGCCCGGTTATCAAATGGGCCAAAGTCAGCGCGAAGATCTTGAGATCCAACAGCAAAGAGTAACGGTTGACGTACTCGATGTCAAGTTGCAGCCGCTCTTTCCAGGGCAATTCATTCCGGCCCATCACTTGCGCCAGGCCGGTCAGGCCCGGCCTTACGGCTAGCTTCAAACGTTCTTGCTCCGTGTAAAGACTTAAGTGTTCGGGAAGATCGGGCCGGGGTCCGATGAAACTCATTTCGCCACGTAATATATTAAAAAGCTGGGGTAGTTCGTCCAGGCTGAAACGGCGCAATAGTTTCCCGAAACGAGTGTATCCCGTGAGATCGCTGGTCAAAGCCAAGGAACCGTCGGGATTGCGCGGCGTGACCGCGGTATGATCGCCGGGCGTCATGGTCCGCAGCTTATATAGGCCGAACAACTTGCCATGGCGTCCTGGCCGTTGCTGCCGGAAAAAGATGGGGCCGGGAGAATCAATATATAAAATCAGGCCCAGGATCAGCAGAACCAGTCCAACTGGCAACAATAATAGCAGCGCCAGCACCCGGTCCAAAAAATATTTCACATAAATCTGCGCCGATCTGATGAGGCTCATGGGCGGGAGCTTCCTTCCATTACTTTTTCCAAAACCGAGCCCATTTTGGCGGCCAGCTTGCGACGGTCGCCCTCCGCCATGCAAAAACGGTAACCTTTCTCACCCATGCTGCGCCGCAGCTCGGCATCACCCGCCAGGCGGCGCAATACCCCGGCCAGTCCGCGGTGGTCTTCCGGCTTGATAAAGACGCCAGAACCGACTTCCTCCACAATCTGACGCGCTTCACCATCGATACAACAGGCGATTGGCAAGCCGGCGGCCATGTACTCGTAAATCTTATTGGGACGCACCGTTTTGAAGGTCGGCGTATCCTTCAAAGAGGCAATTCCGACATCGACCGCTCCCAAAATCGCGGGAACCTCGCCGGGCGGCACCGGATCGACCAGACGGATATTGGTCAAAGCCAAGCTCTGCAATAATTGTTGCAGACGTGGTTTATCGGAACCGTCTCCAAACAGGACAATTTGTATCCTGGACTCGTCAGTCAGCAATCGGGCGGCTTGAATCAAGGTCTCCAGAGCATTGGCTGGACCATGGGCTCCGACATAAGCGGCAATGATCTGGTCATCCTGCCAGCCATACTTGGCCCGGACGGCAGCCCGATTATCGGTTACCACCGGCAGATTAGCGCCTAGTGGAATCAGACTGATCTTAGAAGCCGGTACTCCCTGTTCCAATAAATATTTACGCATCTGGTCCGCCACCACCAAAATATGATCGGCGTGGCGATATAAGAAGCGTTCCAGCATTCTCAGCCAACCGATAACCCAACGGTTGGTAAAACCCATCGAGATTAAAGAATCGGGCCAAAGATCCTCAACATCCAGCACAAACGGAATGCCTTTCAAGCGCGCCAGCAACCAACCCGTCCAGGCCGATTCCAACGGCGGCGTTACGGTCAGTACTACTCGAGCAGAAGTGAATAATCCGCGCCATAAGCTGAGCATGGAAAACCCGACGATATTCAGTTCACGCTGGAGTGAATTTCCTTGATAAGGAGTGCTCCAGATCCATTGGAAACGAACGCCGTTTTCACTGTCCGGCGGATCCGGCAAATAACATCGGAGATAATGATTGAACTTGCAACTTACCAAAGTAACATCCCACCCCAGTTTGACCAGTTCCGACGCAAAATCAAAATTGCGGGTCGGTCCCGGCCAACGCGGGATAGAAGCATAATGATTGATCAGAATTAATTCGCGTTTGTTCATTAATTACGCTCCAAATCCTGATAAAGCGCGATCAGGTTCTGACTGGCTTTATCCCAATTATAACTCGTCAACGATGCTTGAAATCCATTCCGTGATTGTCTGCTCCAAAAAGCCGGATCAAAATACCGCTCCAACGCCGCGATAATGGATGCCTTGGTCAAGTCCGACAATACCGTGCCGCAGTCTTCTTCCTTGACTATCGTGGCGATCTCACCAACTGGGGTGGTGAGCAATGGCCGTCCGGCGGTCATTGCCAGAAACAACGAGTTCGGAGTGCTGTATTGATTATTGAGGTATTCCCCGGCAATACCATAATAGACCAGATGGCTCCGGTTGATCAAATCCCTGGCCTGATCTTGGGGCAAGAATCCGGTAAACTCAATGTTGGCAGCACTGGCGGCCAATGCTTTGAGATTCGACAGTTCCGGACCATCACCGACGATCCGCAGATGATACCGTTTGTTACCGGCCAGCGCCGTGATAAGCGGCGCCAGTAAGCGATCACGGTTCAAGCCTCCGACATAAATGAGTTGGAACGGCGCCATTTCCGGCGGCTCTACCGGCCGTTCCGCCAGGTGCTTTTTATAATTTCCGACCACCACGACCCGCTTGGCCTGTAGATTTTCGAAACGTTGCGCCAAAATCCGGCCGACAGTGATCACCGCAGTCGTTTTGGGCACCAGGTGCCGTTCCAGCATGCGAATAGCCATCACCAGCGGTTTGGGGAACAAATGGGCAACCATCTCCGGATATGCTTCATGGGCATCGAAAATTACGGGCACATTTCGCTGCCTGCCTATTTGCACCCCGGGCCATAAGGTGTCCAGATCATGACAATGAATTGTCTCGACCGGATTTTGTTGCAAAAAGCTGCGGCAATCCTGCCAGAACTTTACAAAGCAAAAGACTTGCAATGGCCCCCGGCTATAAGTCGTCCGGATCTGAGAGCGGATCACCTTGACACCGTTGTACTCTGCTTCGGTGGGTAATTCTCCGGTTCGGTCCCAGGCGAAAATCGTCACCCGATGCCCGGCGGATTGCAATGCAACAGCCTCGGTCGCCACCCGCGGGTCGGGTCCAAAACCATTCGACAACAACATCGTTATATTCATCGAATCTCAGCCGCCTTTTCATACCAATCCAACATGCTCTGAAACTGATCCTCCCAGATCGCCCGGGATTCGATTAACCGACGGTTCTCGGCTGAAGCCTGTTCACGGAGTTCAGTCTGCTCGATACTTCGTTGCAGAGCCATGGCTAGTGCGTCAGGATCGGGCTCGACAATTAAACCGTTATGTCCTTGTTTAATCCAACTCTGATAAGAAGGAATATTGGAGACAATCATAAAACAACCGGCAGCCATGGCCTCCAGCATGCTCACGGGTGTCCCGTCGCTGCTGGGTATACTCACCATTACCCGGCTTTGGATCATTAATTCAAGCATCTGTTCCGGCGGCACCTTTCCCCAGAACTTGACCCGTTTCATTCCGCATACTGCCACAAAATCTTGCAGTTCCTGCGTCAGGCTACCATCCCCAGCCACCCACAACCAAACGTCGGGATAATCATGACTGATCAACTGAAACGCTTTCAAAATAACGGGCAGGTTATATAACGGTTCGTGAAGCCGGGGCGAACAGATTACGAATGGAGATTCCGGTTTTACCGCTTTCCTTAACCGCTCAAAATCAGAACGTTCGATGCCGATTAAAAAGGTTAAGATCTTATCCGGGCTGGCTCCCAGCCGGATTAATTCCGCTGTCACTTGAGGGCTGACTGAAGTGAGTTTTTGAGCATGTTTAATGAGAAACTTAACCAACCACCGGAACCAAGGCGATCGACCCGGATTCACCAAAATATCGGAACCCCAAGCGGAAATGACAAGATTCCGACATCCGGCAAACCAACCGTATAAACCGTGCGCGCCAAACTGGTGCGCATGAACGATATCAGGATTGATCCCGCGAATCAGACGCCGTAACGACCAGCAATACCGAGGAAAACCGGTTAAGGTCAGTGGATGGACGATCACCTTGGCCCCCGGAATAGCGCCAGGCCGATGCGATATTATAAAGATCTCCCAATTCAGTTTTAGACAGCCACGCACCCATTTCTGGGTATGGGGGCTACCGGCATCCGCAATAAAACAGATCTTTCTGTTCATGATTCAACCTTGAGGGTCGCCTGCACCTCATCAGGATGATATTGATAATAATATAAAACCTCGATCAAGATCCAAGGGAGCCAAAAATACTTCCGGAAATAGGCTCCCAGGAAAAGACTGGCGATAAAGATTCCCATCGAGGCGATTAGCAGACCCTTAATTGCTAAATTCTCAAAATTGTCACGCTGAAACCGCTTGACGATCCGCCATCCATGATTGAAAACCGTAACCAATAAATACAGGAAAAATAGCAAGCCCACCAGGCCGAGCTCGGAGCAGATTCCGATGATGCTGTCATGGACGCCGGTGCCGGGATGAATTGTGGTCGCAGTTTTGATTCGAGCCACATAAGACCCCAATTCAGTCGGAAAATTGCTCAAGCCGACGCCGAACCAAGGATGGCTTTGAATCATATGCCATCCGATCCACCAGATGTCTAAGCGTTTGCTCCCCCGATCGACCGCTAATGCGGCAAAGCGCTCCCATAACGCCCGGCCGGGCGGGAGCAATAAAAACAGCACCATCATCAATCCCGCCCAAATCAACCAACGTTTCCGGACGGATCCAACGAGGAAGGCCAACAAGAACATGATAAAAAATGCTAAAAAGTCTCCCCGGGACCCGGTGATGAGCAATGAGATCAGATTAACTACCAGCAACGCAACATTCGGCCAAAAATCACGCTGTTGCGGCCCGGCAGCAATAAACACCAATTGAAATCCCATGGCTAATAAAAGGTAAAAACCGTAAACATTGGGGTCCTGGCCCGGAAACGCTCCGAAACGAAGAACCCCCGAACTAAGGGCTCTAGCAATGGTTATCAAAGCAAAAAGAAGCGTAATGCCATTGATTAAAACCAAAACCTGTTGCAATTGCGCCCTGGTCTGAATGATATTAATTGCCATAAAAAAGAATAGACAAAGGGTCACCAGATCGGAGGCCACCGCCGCAAATGGTTGAGTGGAAGAAGACCAAAAAACCGATGCCATGCTATAGACAAAAAAGCCCCAAAATAACAAAGGGACATTGACTGCTGCGTTAAATTGACGGCGAATCTTCAAGAACCATAATATCAATCCCGCCACTAAAAGCAAGCGTGCTGTCCATACCAGCCAGCGCAGGCCGGGAATGCCTTCCAGGTAAATAATGGCGGTCAAAAAAAGCAACGAAATATAAGGAACTGTCTCCAACAGGGAAGCCATTCGCATCCACCAACCCATCGATTCTAAAAAAATTTTTTAATGGAGCCATGCCGATTAAACATTTACGCCCTTTTTTTAGTAATTTTATGAAAAATTGCGCTTAATTCACGGGTTTCCCGCTCGATATTCATCGTTGCAATGAAATGTTCTCTTTTGGCGGAATCGACCTGTAATACCCCCTGGCAATACTCCTGATAATATTGAGCAATACCAGCGGCGATCTTCATGAAATCTTGATCGCTGACTCTCGTATAACGACCGGCATAATTCCCTAATAACTCTTCTAACTCCGGGAATTCCGGTACGACCGCGATAATCGGCTTTCCCGCCGCTAGATAGTCGAACAGCTTGGTGTTAATGGTCGCGAATTCTAGCAATAACAATAATGCGTGGCTCTTAAACGTTTCAACCTGAGCCTCTTTTAACGGCAGATAACCGGCATGGCGTACCAGTCCGGTCAGACCAAACTCCGCAATCAGACTGTTGAACCTTTTATCTAAAGGGCCTACATAATTCAAGCAAAAACGTTCAGCAGCAATCAGTCCTTGGTCTAACAAATAACGTATCGCCCGTAACGTGGCTTCCAACGTATGAAACGGTGGATAGAAAGTACCCAAATAGGTCAGGGTGAACTTGGCATAAGGCTCAACTTGTTCCGGCAGATCATTGCGATCGACGGTATCGTAAAAAATCGCTATTTTCTGACCCGTCCAGGGATAAAGCCGTTCATAACCGTCTTTGGTAATCCGGTATATACAAGTGATAAAATCAGCGGTCCGCAGCACCCATTTTTCCAAGGCCCGGTCCAGCCAGCCATGAAACAGGGTGGGATATCCCTTGCGAGCAGCATTGAAACTCCACGGGTCACGCAGATCGACCACTAAAGGCCGGCCAGTCAGCCATTTCAAAAGCGCACCACAGATCAACGCCGAATAAGGCGGCCCGGTCACATAGATCAGATCCGCTTTTTGACGGATGATCAGATACAAGCCATAAAGCAACGTGCCCGGAATCCAAAAAATATATTGATCAGGCAACAGCAACCAACGTTCGTCCAGCTTTAAGCGGCGCAAGATTCGCGCTAACAAGTTGCCGCCCGGTATCCGCCATGAGTGATAAACCCTGACTGAATCAGGAATCGGATTGGCGGCCCGGTGATAGGGTTCGGGATTCTTGACCGTCAACACCAGCGGCTCCCAACCGCAATCCGCTAAATACCTCGTCGTCCGCAAGATCTTCAACATCCCCGCCCCGGCCAAAGGCGGATAATGATAAGCGATGACCAGAACGCGCTGCTTTGGATCATTCATGAGACGAGCAACCCCTTGTGATATATGCGGCAAGCTGTTCTGCTTGGACCCGGCGATTATAGCGTGCGACAACCGCATTCCGATATGATACAGGAGCCGTATCCAACTGCCACGCCTGATAGACGTTAGTCAAGACCTGCTCCAACTGTTGGCTATTTTCCGGATCGACAACCCAACCGGCGGAAGCATCCCGAATCAACTCCGCTGCGGGGCTGGCCGGATTTACCAAACCCAAAATCGGACGGTTTAACCCCAAATATTCGAAAATTTTGCCGGTAAACGCGGCCGGATTGGCCTCGGCCAAAATCAACAGATCGCTTTGGGCCATGATGTCCAACGCCGCGGCATGCGGCAAGCTGTCGCCGATCTCTACGAACGGCAAATTTTGAAACGATTGATAAGAACCCGGCCCGATAAAACGCAATCGTAAATCGTTCATTCCGATCTGCCCGGCGCTGATCATCTTTTTTAAGACGATAATCAGCGGACGAACCAATTCGGCGCGGTCCCGGTTGAGACTGCCGACGTGAGTCATGAGAAAATAAGGTTTTCGTTGATAATGCCGGCCTTCCAAATCATCGGGATCGAAACCGTTGGGAATCGTTGCAAAAACAGCTTTTGAGTCCGGAGCCAGATGATGAAGCCCTGCTGTTATCGGCTCAGTAACCGAAATAATAACCTCGGCATTCTGCAGTACCTGGCGCTCCATTTGGCGATGCTTTCGGCAGTGAAAGGGCGTCGGGTATTTCAGGTATGGATTTTGGGTCCATTCATCCCGGAAATCGGTAATCCACCGGCATTGATAACGGCGTTTCAATTCCAAGCCGACTAAATGGCCGGTATACGGAGCGGAGGTCGTAAAAACCGGGATACCCGGATGCTCGCGACAGATCCGGTCGGCTGCCTCTAACGCCGGTTGAAGCCAGCCCGTCATCCGGTCCGGCAATAAAAACCAGTCTTGGAGCAAGGCTCTAACACGCCAGCCACCCGGCAGACGATCCCAACCCCGAAATGGTTCGCGATTCGCAATCCGGGTCACTATAATTGATTTATCAGCAATTTCCGCTGCCAGGGACTGGTCCACGGGCTCGAAAGGCGCCGGTTCCGCCGCTACCACCTGCAGCTGCCAGCCAAACTGCGCCAAATACTTGGCAAACTTGGCGGACCGTTGTACCCCGGCGCCGCCAAGCGGCGGAAAATAATAGGCGATCATCAACAACTGTTGCATCAATTCACCTGGCCAAAACCGCGGCGATTCCCCGGCTGATCTGTCTCCACACCGCTTGCGGACTATAATTTTCGGTGACCTTCTGGCGGCCTTCCCAATTGGGTACAAGTTGCCGATTGCAAAACGCCTGATAAAGATCGGCCAGGACTGGAACAGCCTCTGCGCAATTGCGGGCCTGAGCGACCCCGGCCAACGGATAGCTCCAAACTACAAAACGCGCTTGGGCCAAAGCCTCCAAAACCATAAACGATAAGCCGTCATGCTGGGTTAAGCGCACCAACACAATGACCTCCCGATACAATTCGGCCATATTATTGACCCAGCCGATCGGGATCAAATTGGACGGCCAGCCCGGTCTCGGCTCCGCCGAAGATGCGGCTGCCGCCAGAAATACGATCTCCGGAAAGTGCTGCGCCAGCTTTATAATCTCCTTTTCCCCATAAAACTCCTCTTTCCCCGGCGGCAGGTAAGTGAGTACCACGAACTTCGATGGAATCTCATAGGTGTCTTCAGGAAAAACAGCCGGAGTCAGCGGGACAATCCGCGCCTGAATTCCCAATTCCGCCAATTCTGCGGCGGTCCAATCCACTTCTGCCCAGTGCTCTGCCTTTTTAACCATGCGTGGGGCGAAACGGTGACGCTGATCCCGCCAGTCCTTCATTTCCAAAATATCGGAGCCGACCCAATGGACAATTAGATGTTTTCTTAATAAAAACGCAATATCAAAAAAACGGTTCCGGCGCAGATCGCCGCCGATCAGATAAATCAGATCCGCGCGCAATAACGCCAGATAACGGCCAAAACGAGTCCGTGGCAGCGGAACCAGTTGGTATTCCGCGTCCTGGCCCAACTCCCGCAGCCGATTGACGAAATAGGGATAACCCATGATTAAGACGCGGATCGGACGTTGCTTAGCCAAGCCATTAATCCTCCCAGTGAAGCCTTCGTTTGAGATAAGCGGCACAACTTCTCGCCAACGATCGGTAATCCGCGATGTCATCCTCGTTGATGAACAGCAATTCTTTCATCGGCAGCTTGGTTTGGCGGCAAAAGATCACCAGCAGTACCACGATGGAGATAATATACGATGAAGTGGTTGCCCAAGCCCCGCCGGTCATCCCGATGCGCGGGATAAAAATGAAACTGACCGCGATATTGATGGACATGGAGATAAAGGAGATCAGCAATGAAAACTTCGGTTTGCCCAATTGGTTGGCAAAAAAAGTCGAAAAAATGCCCGCCAAACCATAGGCCAACACCCCGGGCAACAAGATTCGGAACGGTACCAGCGACGGCCGGTAAACTTCCCCGTAGATAAGCGGCATCAACAATTCAAAGGCCACCCACATCAGCAGCCCCAAGATAATATTGATCATCAAGGTATGCCGGGCCGCCCGGGCCGTCAAACGGCTGGCAGCTTCGTGTTCCTCCATGCCCACCCGCGCGTAAATGGCGGTTCCGATAGCGCTGGAAGTAAACCACAGCATCTCCGCCCCGGAAACGGCGATGGAGTAAAAACCCAGCTTTTTCGAACCCAGGAACTTGGCGACCAGGAACATATCCACCCGGTAATTCATGAAGGTCACCAAGTTGATTAAGCCCAATTGCCACCCGAAGCCCAGCATCTGGCGGAGCAAAGCCGGCTGAAAACTCCGGCGTTCCAGCGGCCACCAGAACCGGCGTGATACCCATAATCCGCCCGCCACCGTGAGGATCTGCGCCACCACCCAACAGGTAGCGGCGCCGGAAGTCCCCATTTTAAATCCGAAGAACCCCACGGTCATCAGTATCAACAAGATGATCCCGGAAGCCAGCCCCAACCAGTTCACGGCAGTGACCCGGTTCAGCCCCAAAAAAGTACCGCTCAAATTGGTTAACGCCAAAACGAAAGGGGCATTCAACGCTACAAACCAATAGAGGTTGAGATGAAATCCGGGAAACAAACGGGTAAAAGCCCAGAACCCGAGGATGGTCAATCCTCCGACTGCCCAACCATAGAGATTGGCCGTATTGAATACCACTTGCGGCGGCCGTTTCAGGCGGGTCATCTGATAGGTAATCGCCCCGCTCAAATTGCCGAAGATATTCGTATATAAGCTACTGACCAGTAAGATCAGGGAAAAATCACCTTTGCCGGCCGGGCCCAAAAAGCGCGCGGTCAGGACGCCCATCAAAAAACCGGTTATTAGCGTGGCGATGCGAAACAGATAGGTCCGGGCGCTATCGGCGGCAATTCCCATCGGGCTCCTCACCTTCCCGCAGTTTGCGCAAGATCCGGGCCGGAACTCCGGCCACCACTGTATAGGGCGGAACATCGGCGGTTACCACCGCGCCGGCCCCGACCACCGCCCCTTCGCCGACAGTTGTACCGGCCAAAACCGTCGCCCCTGCTCCGATCCAACAGCCCTTTTTCAGGGCCACTCTTCCTTCGCGCCGTTCAATATAGGCGGCCAGCAGCCGGCTGCCCACTCCACCGTGGGTAAGCAGACGGACCTGCGGCGCCAGCACCGCCTCGGTCTCAATGGTGATCGGCGCTGCCAAATCGAAGAAGACTCCCGGCCCGATATAAGCGCGTTCGCCGATATCCAGGCCGCTCAAGCCTTGTTCAATGTTGTCAAAGAGCAATCCGGACCGGAAAGTCGCCGAAGCGGCTACCCGGGCGCCCAGGCTCCGCAAAATTCTCGGGTAATAACGGGCCGGCGTCCTTGCCAGCCGCGCCACCCGGTCATCCGCTCCCCAGCACCGGTAGCCCAAGTCGAGACGAAAGGCCCACCATCCATAGAGCAAACGGTCGACCTGCCGTAAAAAACAGCGAATCCATCTGGCGCGCATCTAGGGTAATAGCTCCTCATCCGGAACCGGCCGCGTCGGTTTGGCCGGGACCCCCTTGACCACCTGCCGCGGTGGCGTATCCCGGGTTACCAGCGCGCCGGCCGCCACGAAGCTTTCTTCGGCCACCGTTATCCCCGGCAGCAGGATGGCGTTGCCGCCGATACGCGCGCCCCGTTTGATGTGGGCCCCTTTCTTCAAAGCAAACCGCCGTTCAGTCCGCCCCATAAAATTATCGTTGGTGGTCGTGACCATCGGCGCGATAAAGACGTGGTCCTCCAGTTCCATTCCCGCGGTAATGTAGGCATTGGTCTGGATCTTGGTGGAATCCCCGATGACGGTGTCATTTTCAACCGCCACGCCCCGGCCGATCAGCACCGAGTTGCCGATCCGGCAATTTTCCCGGACCGTGGCCAGATCAGCGACCATGCAGCCCTCGCCGATGGTCGTTCCGGCATAGAGCACCGCGCCCGTTCCGATCTGACAGTGGGGCCCGATCGTCAAAGGCGGCAAAGCGCCGGCCTTGGCCGTGCTGGTGCGAGCCAGTTGCGGCCTTTTCCCCAAAACGGCATGATCGGCGATCACCGTGTTGGCGCCGATAACCGTACCGGCATGAATTACCACGTGATGGCCGATGACTACTGCCTCGTCAATCGCGACATCGGCTTCGATCACTGAGAAATAACCGATTTGGACTCCCGGAGCCAGCCGGGCGCGCGGATCAATGACCGGATTCATCCAGCGACCTCCACCGTATCTTTTCCGGAATGAGCCGTGTAACTCCGCATCAAGGCCGGCAAGGGATGAGCCTTTTCAGCCAATGGGAAAGCCACCGGACTGTTGCTCAATGCCGAATGGTAGATACCCAGGATCATCTCCAGGCCCTTGCGACCCTCTTCGCCGGGGATGTCAAAAGCCGTTCCCGCCGTGATGGCCTTCATGAAGCGCTGATAAAGGGTACGGTGGCCAAACCCGTAAATGTTCGGCGGGTTCTCGCCGGTGCTCCGCAACACTTCGGCTTCATCGTCGATCCCGTCGGCAAAGCGCCAGGTCTCGATCTGATTAATGGAGGTGCCGCCCAGAACCACCGTGCCCTTCTCCCCGAAGATACTCAAGGTCTCCTCAAGGTTCTTCGGATAAACGGTGGAGGAAGCCTCGATCGTCCCGAAAACGCCGCCTTGGAACTGGATCAGCGCCAGCCCCAGGTCTTCAACCTCTATCGGTTGCAGCTGGGTGGCGACCTTGCCATAAACATTTTGAGGTCGACCCAGCATCCATAGCAACAGGTCGATATTGTGAATCGACTGGTTCATCAGCACGCCGCCATCCTGCGCCCACGTGCCATGCCAGGAATCCTGGCTGAAGTAATCCGGCGAACGGTACCAGCGGATGGCCGCGGCGCCGTGAGTAAGCTTGCCGAAGCGTCCCGCCTCCAAGGCGTCCCTGAGCTTCCGTACCACCTGATTGTAGCGGTTCTGATGGCAGACTCCCAAATAGACATGGTTCCGGGCGCACGCCGCGATCAAGCGATCCGCATCATACAGCGAGAGCGCCATCGGTTTCTCGACGATTACGTGCTTGCCGGATTCGGCGGCCGCGATTCCGATCTCCGCGTGCAGCCCGCTGGGCGTGGCGATGGAGATGATATCGATATCCTGCCGCTCCAACACTTTCCGGTAATCGGTATAAGCGGTGCCGCCGAAGTTCCGTTGAAATTGTTCCGCCTTGGCGGGCTCCACATCACAAACCGCGATTAACTCGGCATTTTCCAGTTCAACGATACTCCGGGCATGATTGGGGGCGATTCTGCCGCAACCAATGAGCCCAAATCGAAATGTAGCCACTGCTGTCCTTCTCCTTTATCCGTGATCGACTCGCCGCCCGCTATTAAATGTGGATGATCTCGGCCCGGGGGTTGACGACTCGACGGGTCGCGTTCCGGGTGTCGAAGACCAGGCGGGCCTGGTCACATAGGGCCTGATAGTCGTAAGCCGTGTGGTCGGTGGTGATCAATACCAAGTCGGCTTCCTGCAAACGCTCTGGAGTCACCGGTATGGAATTGATATGAGTATTCCCGGATTTATAGGAAGGAATGAAGGGATCGTTCACCCAGACCTCGGCCAGGCGTTCCCGCAAGAGATGGTAGATCTTGACCGCCGGCGATTCGCGGGGATCGTCGATGTCTTTCTTATAGGCCAGCCCGAGCATGAAGACTTTGGCTTCTTTCAACGGTTTGCCGAAACGGTTGAGGAAGGCCGCGGCCTTTTCCACCACGTATTCGGGCATGCCGTTGTTGATCTCCCCGGCGATCTCGATTAAGCGGGTGTGATAATCGTATTCCCGGGCCTTCCAAGTCAGGTAGAAAGGATCGATCGGAATGCAATGGCCGCCGAGACCGGGGCCGGGGTAAAACGGCATGAAACCGTACGGTTTGGTCTTGGCGGCCTCGATGACCTCCCAAACGTCGATCCCCATCTTGTTGCAGAGGATCGCCATCTCGTTGGCCAGGGCAATATTGATATTGCGGAAGGTGTTTTCGAGGATTTTTTCCATCTCCGCCACTTTGGGGCTGGAGACCTGGTGAATGTCCCCTTCCAGCACCTGTGAGTAGAGGGCGGCCGCGATCGCGGTGCAGCGTTGGGTGACGCCGCCGACCACCTTCGGCGTGTTTTTGGTATGGTAATGGCTGTTGCCGGGGTCGACCCGCTCCGGCGAGAAGGCCAGGAAAAAGTCGTTGCCGCAGCGCAAGCCGGTGGCTTCCAGAATCGGCATCACCACTTCCTCGGTGGTCCCCGGATAGGTGGTACTTTCCAATACCACCAGCATCTCCCGGTGCATGTGTGCGGCGATCTGCTTGCTGGAGTTAACCACGTATGAGATGTCCGGTTGCTGGTACTTGTCCAACGGAGTGGGAACGCAGATGGCCACCGCGTCGACCTTGGCTATCTGAGAATAATCGGTCGTCGCGACCAATTTGCCATCGGCCACCAGTTCTCGCAGTTCCCGGTCCACCACATCGCCGATATAATTCTGGCCTTGGTTGACCATTTCAACCCGCCGGGACTGAACATCAAAGCCGATCACCCGGTAACCCGCCTTGGCTTTCTCCACGGCCAGCGGCAAGCCCACATAGCCCAGACCCACCACGCCGAGCACAGCTGTTTTATGGTTGATCTTGTCGATCAGGGCGGTTCCGGGTTGCAGCGTTGCAACATTTTCTATCATTGGCGATAGACCCCCCACGCTCTATAGCATCATCATTTATGATTCGGATCCAAGAAAATACCGCGAAAAAAGGGGGTATTGGCCCCCATCTCATACAATTATATCTCATCTCTTTAAATTTGCAATGCACTTGGAGTTATTTTTCGACAAGGTTTACGCATTTTTGATATAAAATGTTCTTCCATGGATCGGCGTTTGCGGCATATTGCTAAAACGCGTTGTGCTAGATGGATTCCATAAAAGGCTCGACTTTAGCAATTCGCTGGCATGAAAACCCGATTATCGTCGACAAAGCATCATCGAATCCCGAATTCGGAATCAGCGGCAACGTTTGATAGCTGACGCGTTAGGTCCAAACCCCCATCGCACCGGACAATGTGATTTTATAGTGAAAAAGCACAGTCATCAGACCGTGCCAATCGTCAAAGAATCTTTCCTTTTGGCTGTCCTATTCCCAAAAACTCGGATTCAGCGGACCGCTGCCATAGCCTTTCGACCCCGCCGTTACTGCCAGAAACTGATCAGCAACATGATATTGAGGGCGCTGACCACCGCGGCGATCAGCCACAACAAGATCCGGTCCAGCGGCGGGTTGGCATAACGGCCCATCACCCGTTTGGAAGAGGTCAGATAGATCTGCAGGAAGATGGTCACCGGCAGCTGCACGCTGAGCAGCATCTGCGAGACGACCAGGCCCTGGAAGGCGTCTTTGATGAAGAAGATGAAGGCCAGGGCCAAAAGCATGGTGATGCCCACCCCCCAGCGGCTATGGTTGTCGTGAATGTCATAGGGCTCGCGGAAAAGTCCGGCGAAAATGCTGCCGCCGGCCATGCCCGCGGTCACGCTGGAGGAGAGGCCGGCCATCAACAGCGCCAGGGCGAAGACGATCGCCGCGGCGTTCCCCAGCATCGGCCGGAGGATGTTCTGCGCCTGCGCCAGTTCGGTCACATTTAGGCCGTGACTGAAGAAGGTGGCGGCGGCCATCAGGATCATCGCGCTGTTAATCCCCCAGCCGACGATCATCGAAAATAGCGTGTCGTAAAACTCGTATTTCAACTGATGCCGGATGATCTGCTCATCCTGCAGGTTCCACTGCCGGCTCTGGATGATCTCCGAATGCAGGAAGAGATTGTGCGGCATCACCACCGCGCCCAGCACGCTCATGATCACCGGCAGCGAACCCCGGGGAAAGCTGGGCGTCACCCAGCCGACGGCCGCCTGGGCCCAATCGATCCGCACCAGCGTCAGTTCGAAGATG
Source organism: Bacillota bacterium (assembly GCA_023400055.1). Classification (GTDB taxonomy): domain Bacteria; phylum Bacillota; class UBA4882; order UBA8346; family UBA8346; genus Hydrogenispora. The sequence continues at coordinate 212,092 of JAEXFN010000051.1, read as the reverse complement.
AAGGAGAGCCCGATCAGCGAGACAAAGCCGATGATCCACCGTTCCAGCTTCTGATAGGAATTGGCGTAGAGTAGCCAGGCGACCACCAGCGTCACCAGCACCGCGCCGATCTTCAGCGGCAGGCCGAAGAGCATCTGCAGCGCAATGGCGGCGCCCAGGATCTCGGCCAGGGCCGTGAAGATGCTGGCCAGGACCGCCGATCCCAGCGTCAGCCGGGCCACCCAGGGCGGGGTATAGATCGCCGTCGCTTCCGAAAGACAGTAGCCGGTGGCGATGCCCAGATGGGCCGCGTTATGTTGCAGCATGATCAGCATCAGCGTGGACAGCGTGACCATCCACAACAGCCGGTAACCGTAATCGGAACCGGCCGCCACATTGGAGGCCCAGTTGCCGGGGTCGATGAATCCCACCGTTACCAACAGGCCCGGACCGATATATTTCAGGATCTCCAGCCCGGTAAAACGCGGCCGGTGCTCCTTGCCAAACAACCACTCCTTCAACTGCATGGACCGATCCCCCTCCGTTTTGGCAATGCGGCGGCATTCACGATACGATACGCGCGGATGCTCCGGGAGAGCCTGGCCGCCCGCCGCCATAACCCTATTATAAAAGCAACGGCCGCCAGTGGCAATGGCTTTACTGCTCCGGGGCCGGAATTTTCGTTACTTTTCCCTTTGCTAATGAGCCGACTCTCGTAGTAAAATGGGAGGGATACAGTATACAAATGCTCCGATCCGCCGCTGCCGCCGCGCGCTTGTCGCAATCACTCATAGCGTGACGCCGCCGGTTGCCGCTGGCGGGTGGCGTTACTTGAAATAACTCCAAAGGATTCAGTTGATGCTCAAAAAACTTTTTAAAGACCCGGAATTTTTCGGACCGATGCTGGCGTTGGCGCTGCCCATCGCCTTGCAGAACCTGATCACCTCCTCGCTGAACATGGTCGATACCGTGATCATCGGCCAGTTGGGGGCCACCGCCATCGCCGCCGTCGGCCTGGCCAACCAGGTCTTCTTCCTGTTCAATCTGTTCCTGTTCGGCGTCTACAGCGGCTCGGCCATCTTCACCGCCCAATTCTGGGGGCAGCGCGACATCCCCAACATCCGCCGGGTGCTGGGCATCGCCCTGGCTTCCGGATTGGGCATCGCCTTGATCTTTTTCGGGCTGGCTTTTTTCATTCCCGAAATCGTACTGCACGGCTTCACCGACGATCCGGCGGTGATCGCCCAAGGGAGCGGCTATCTGCGGATCATCGCCTTCAGCTACCTGTTTAACGCGGTCAGTTTCTGCTACGCCTTCATCCTGCGCAGCACCGGCGAGGTAAAGTTGCCGGTGAAGGTCAGCTTGATCGCCTTCGGCTTGAACTCGATCCTGAATTACTTCCTAATCTACGGAATCTGGGGATTCCCCCGCCTGGAAGTGGCCGGTTCGGCGCTGGCCACGCTGATCGCCCGCGCCGTGGAGCTGGCCATCACCTTGACGGTGGTCTACCGGAACCGGATGGTCCCCGCCGCCCGGTTGCGGGAGATGTTCGATCTGTCCCGGGAATTTATCAAGCGTTTCTACCAGACGACCCTGCCGGTGATCGGCAACGAAGCTCTCTGGTCGCTGGGGATGGTCATGCTGACGGTGGTATACGGGCATATGGGGACCGGGGTAGTGGCGGCCATCAACATCTCCTCCACGGTGGAACGGGTGGCGATGGTGCTCTTTCTGGGGATGGCCAACGCCTGTGCGGTGATGGTCGGCAACCGGATCGGCGCGGGCCTGGAGCAGCAGGCCTTCGATTACGCCAAACGTTTCGCGGTGCTCGGACCGGCCACCGGCCTAGTGATCGGCGGATTGATCCTGCTGGCCATGGGACCCTTCCTCACGCTGTATCATGTGCCGCAAGCGGTCATCCACATCGCCCGGATGGTGAGCACCATTTTCGCCCTGTCGATCCCCTTCCGGATTTTCAACCTGATCAACATCGTGGGCATCCTGCGCAGCGGCGGCGATACCAAATTCAGCCTTTTCCTGGATACCACCGGCCTCTGGCTGATCGCCGTGCCGCTCTCCTTCATCGGCGGCTTGGTCTGGCATTTCCCGCCCTATTTCGTCTATCTGCTGGCGACCATGGACGAATTCTTCAAGTTGACGGTCGGGGTCTGGCGGCTCCGTTCGGGACGCTGGATCAACAATCTGACCCACCGGATGCGCCAGGCCAGCGGGGAATTGCAAGGCAACGAGGATTAATCCCGGTTCACAGCGCCAAACGACAAAACGGGGTAACTTGCCTGGCTCCAGCGGCCATCAAGTTACCCCCGTTGTTTGTCATCCGGCTCCATCCTCGCGCCCTTGGAACTAGGCGCCGTTCTGGCCGCCACGTTTCAAAACACCCCGCGTACCGGCCTTCCATAGCAAGACACTGATCGAAGCCAATATGATCAAAGTATAAAGAATCAGCAGCGCCATGCTATTCCTCAGTTGCAGCCAGTCCCCGCACAGCCCGATCAGCCACGGTCCGATCATGCCGCCGATTCCGGCGAAGGTGAATAAGAAACCCAGGCACTTTTCGATATTGGCTTGCCGGACACTCGCAAACGACGTGGTGAGCGTCGGGAAGATGATCGAAAAGAAAAAACCGGTGGCCGGCAGGAAAAAGGCCAGGGCGGGCGGTCCGAAGATTCCCAGGCTCAAACAGACGACCGCGCCGCAAGCCGCCAGTAGGAGCAGCCGCAAATACCCCAGGCGATCGACGATAAAACTGCCGAGCAAGCGCCCTCCGGTGATTAGCCCGAAGTACAGGGTGAGCGAGATCGAACTGTAAAACAGCGACTGGCCCTTGATCTTGTAATTATACTCGATGATCCAGGCGGCGAGGCCGATCTCGGCCGCCACGTAAAAGCAGATCGCCAGATAGTGCCAGATCATCTCCGGCGTAAACGCCGATTTGAGCAAACTGAAGATATTCTCGGTCCGCGCACTCCGGTAGACCGGGAACTGGACCGGCAGCAGGTAAAACAGGAAGACTCCGAGCGGTACCAGAGTCAACGCGAAAGTAAGGCGCCAGGAGTAGTGGGCTGACAGCATTGCGCCCGCGTATATGGGCACCAGCATGGAGCCGGCCCCGTGAAAAAAGCTCAGCAAGTTCAGGAGTTTGCCTTTATTCTCGGGATGCAGCAGTACGATGGTGCTGTTGCCGACCACCTCCACCGCGCCCAACCCCAGACCGGTCAGGAAGAATCCCAGCACCAGCGGGCCATAGCTCGGTACGGCCGCCGCGCAGCCGATCCCGGCCAGCAGCAGAACGCTCAATCCCAGATAGACCTTTTTCAAGCCAAAGCGGAAGACCAGGACTCCGGCGACCAGGGTGGCGACGAAGAAACCGCCGTACTGTAGCCCCAGCACGTTGCCCATCAGCGAATAGTTGATCCGCAGGTCCTTAAGGATGAACGGAATGGTCGGACCCTTCAGATTATCCAGAAAACCAAATAGAAAGAAGATAAAAAAAGCCCCGACCGTCACCAAAGCTCTTTTGCGATCATGGTTATGGTTCATCTTGGCTGACTCCTTTATGATTTGATCATTCTGCGAAAACGGCGCTGCGTCGACCTCGGCGAAATAGGTACTCCCTCGCCTTTTCCACTGGTCTTCGGGACGTCGCCTTATCCCTACTCGCTGAGGCGCGAGCATGATACAATAACATCGTACCGTAGCTTACAAAGGAGCGGAAGCGACATGGCCATGGCCAAACCGATTTACCAATGGATCGTATCCGAATTGGAAACGGCGATCGTTCACCAACATTACCGGCCCGGGATGCAACTGCCTTCGGTACGGGAATTATGCAGCACCTATCATTGCAGCAAAAGCACGGCCGTAAAAGCCTATGAAACGCTTAAGAACCAGCACCTAGTCTACTCGGTGCCGCAAAGCGGCTATTATATCGTCGAAAACCTGATGTTGGGTCAGGAACAGGACAGCTCAACCATCGACTTTTCGACTGGCAACCCGATCAGCGGCGCGGTCCACACGCCCGACCTCAAGCATTGCCTGGACCGGGCGGTCGATCTCTACCGTTATCACGCCGTCGACCATGATATCAAGGGCATAGCTTCCCTGCGCGAGCTGCTTGTGTCCTATCTCGCCGCTTTCCAGGTTTTCACCAAGACCGAAAACCTCCTGGTCTCGTTAGGCGCCCAGCCTGTTCTGAGCATCCTGACCCAGATGCCCTTTCCCAACGGCCGGGATACGGTACTGGTCGAACAGCCGACCTACGGCTATTACCTGGATTTTCTGAAATTCTGCGGTTGTAAGGTCCGGGGCATTCCCCGGGAGCGTGCCGGGATCGATCTGGACCGGCTGGAGGATCTCTTCAAGCGCGGCGCCATCAAATTCTTCTATACTGTGCCGCAAAACCATAATCCGCTGGGAACCGCCTACCGTCGGGCCGAACGGAAGGCCATCGCCGAACTGGCGGCTCGTTATGATGTGTATATTGTGGAAGACGATTATTTCGGCGACGTGATGAGCGGGCCCGGCTACGACCCGGTGTTCGCGTTCGGCGATCACCGCCATCACATTTACCTGAAGACTTTCACGAAGATCCTGCCCTGGCTGCGCATCGGCCTGGTGGTGCTGCCCTCCGGTTTGCTCCCGACCTTTGAGCGATACATCGAATTGTCCTACTATTATTCTTACTTCACGCCGTCACTGATCTCCCAGGCGACCTTGGAGATTTACATTCGCAGCAATCTGCTGAAAAAACACGCTGCCGCTTTTGGCAAGGTGCTGCGCGACCGGCTACGCTGCCTGGAACGGAACATCCCGTCACTGGCGGAGTGCGGCGTCCAATGGACCGGGGGCGGCTCCGGGCCTTACTCGTATCTCAAGCTTCCGGCAGCCGTCAGCGAAGGAGAGCTGCTCGCCGCCCTCAAAGCACAGCAAATCCTGCTGGCCGCCGGCGACTCCTATTACCTGGACCCTTCCGCTTATGAAAAAGGCGTCCGGCTCAGCATCGCCCGGACCGACCCCGGGATGATCGAACGAGGCGTCGCCGCCATCGCCGCCGAACTCCGCCAACAGCTTGTCAAGCATCGCTGAATCTTGATCAAAAAATCCTGTTCCCTCCGGCCGGCGTTGGCGTCAGGACGCTTCATGCGCTTGCCGGAGCGTGGCCACCAATTCCATGGGGTTTAACGGACAGTTGAAGCCGCCGATCCGGATCTGCGGCTTGTTTTGGCCATGAAAGTCGCTGCCGCCGGTGATCAACGCTCGACTGGCCCGCGCTTTGCGGTAATAAAACTCCGTCTGGCTCGGCAGGTGATAATTGCTGAAGACCTCGATCCCTCGGACCCCGGTCGCCAGGATCGGATCGATCATTTCCGGAACATGCAGCAGGTTGTCACCCGGGTGAGCGATCACCGGTATGCCGTTGTCCTTACGGATCAGGTCCACGGCAGCCTGCAGCCCCATATATTCCAAGGGCACATGGGCGGGCTTCCCCGGCGCGAAGAAGTCCCGGTAAAAATTGAGATACGGCATGTCGCTCCGTTCCCCGCCGTTCCGATAAGGCTGTAACAAAGCCAGGTCATCGTTGACGGGGTCCGCCAACGCCACCTCGGCGATGAGCTCGGGGCTGGGCGCGTTGCCGGACGCTTTATCCAATATCACCGTCAAATCGGCTTCAATGCCCAGTTGGCGCAGTTCTGCCAGCATTCGCGGCAAGACTTCCCACTCCTGCTCCGTCATCTCCGCTGCCAACCGGTGCCATTCCGGACGGTCCGGCGCGATATAATAACCGAGCAGATGAAGGTCGATCCCCCGGAAAGTACAGTCGATCTCAATGCCGGGAATGACCTCGAGCCCCAATTGCGCTCCGTAGCGGAGCGCTTCCGACACTCCCCCTACCCGGTTGTGATCCGTAATGGCGATCGTCTTCATGCCCGAGTTTTTACATTGATCCAGAATCTGCGCGACGGAAAGCTCGCCGTCAGGACTGTACCGGGAATGTATGTGCAGATCGATCGGTTTCATCAACAGGCACCTCCTTTCCCCAGACGCTTTCCATTTCAGAGTTGGAAAGCAGTTGTTGCGAACCCTAAAACCATGATAACATTTTCTGCCAAACTGACAAGCGGCCGTAAAGTCAACTGTATCGCTACAGCATTCCTTCACAGGCCAAAGCGCTGCTGCGGGAACTATGAGATTGAAGCGATCCGCCGCAAAAAAGTAAAGCGCCCGTTACTCATCCGAGCGCTTGTTGCTAGAAAAATTTTTCCAATTGTTCGACTGGATAATTGATTTTTGGAGTTTAAACCTTCCTTCGAATCCGCCCTTACTTCACGCCCAGCAGCTGGAAGATGCCGTTATAGACCGCTTGCACCAGCCGGCCGATGGGCAGGATGTCAAACTGGGCATAACTTTGCAACAGGATGATGGCGATCAGAATCAGGCTGCCGTAACGGTAGAGGTTCCACTTGAACGATTGCCAGCTGTCCGGCAGGATGACGAATAATAAATGCGAACCGTCCAGCGGCGGGATGGGCAGCAGATTGAAGAAGGCCAGCACCAGATTGATCTGGACGAAATAGATCAGGATGGTTATCAGCGGCCTGCCGTAAGTGGCTATGGCGTACCAGCGCAGGTCGATGGCCAGCTTGACCAGGAGGGCGAAGGCGAAGGCGCTCACCAGATTGGCCGCGGGGCCAGCCAGCGAAACGATGACCTCGTCCCGTTTGGGATGTTTAAAGGCTTCCGGATTAATCTGCACCGGTTTGGCCCAGCCGAAATGGGCCACCAGCAACAGGATGAAGCCGAGCGGATCGATATGGTTCATCGGATTCAGATTCAACCGGCCTTGTTCGCGGGGGGTCGGATCCCCCAGTTTATAGGCGGAATAGGCGTGGCTGAACTCGTGGAAACACAAGCCGAACAGGATCGCCGGCAACATCAACAAGGTCTCGCGCAGCATCTCTAAATTGAACAAAAACTATCCCTCCTAAAAGCGTTGTGATAAACCCCGCCCGAAGGTCAGGGCGGTCACAAAAGCTCAGAAAAGCGAGTGATAAAATCGATCTGACTCTTTATAAACTGATTTCAAAATTTAAGCGACTTTATCACGTGGCTTCTAAAATAAGCCCGCTCGCGCCGGCGGCTCCCGACGCCGAGTCATCCGGCGTTCCGGTTCCGGTAACGGTTCACCACCGCTTTTGCCAAAGCCTGCGCCGAATCCAACACCAGCATTCCGGCTGGAGCTTCCTCCGCCAGCGGGCTCAGATCGGTGCAAGCCAGGATCACCGTGTCCGCTCCGGCGCACCGCACCGTTTCCAACAGGCCGTTCCAAGCCTCCCCAATGATCCGGCGGTCCGTTTTGGCCTTGATCATCTGAATGAGCGCGGTAATCCGGCTCTGCCAATCCGGCGCGCAGATTAGCCGGTGCTCGGCCGCGGCCAAGCCCGCTTGATAGACTCCGGCTTCCAGAGTGGGCGGAGTCGCCAGGACGGTAACCCGGCGCGCTTCCGCCGGCAGACAGCCCATGGTCTCGCTGACGATATTCAGCAGCGGGACCCCGAGCTCCTGCCGCAACTGATCGTAAATAAAGGTGGGCGGTATTGCAGGGCATGGCGATGTAGCCAGCCCCGGCTTGCTCCAGCTTGCGGAGTCCGGCGGCGATCGCCGTCCGCAGCGCCCGATGATCGATGGGCCGATCCAGGTAGAACGGCGTCGGCAACGAATAAACCAAGATCGGCGGATAATCGTTATCATACGTGGCGCCGTATTGCAGCTGGCATTGGTCGTAGACCGCCTCCAGAAACGGCGCGGTCGAACGCGGCCCCATGCCGGCCAGGATCCCGATGAGCGTTTCGGGCATGATGTTCCTGTTCCTCTCCAAGTCTACTCCCGCGTCAGCGCCGCGAATATTGGAACCCGTTGCGCCCGGTTGTGGAATTCCACCGGCTTCGCTGAATGGTCCGTTTTATTTCGGCGTTGGCGTTCATGCTTCATTGGTAAGTTATTGACCTTATTGTACCCGAAGCCTGCAGGCGGGTCAAGCCCGGCAACGCCGCGACACTGGCAGGAGCCTCCGGTCATCGGCCCCGCTTAACCCGGCCTTTTGTAATGAATCTGATATCTTTGGCATATATATTAATCTCAGGAGGGGTCATCAAATGCTCTGTGACCATTGTATCAAGCAACTGGCGGCAAGGCTTGATCGTCCCTGCGGATTGATCCTGATTGCATTACAGAAAGAAGACTTGAACCGCGAACAGCTTAAAACAAAAACCGAACTTTCGTATTCGTCCGCCCAGTCCGCCCTCCGCCGCTTGGAAGGAGCCGGCTTGATCGACGGCACGGCGGTCGGCCGCAGCCGGGTTTATTCGTTATCCAGCGCGGGACGAAGATTTTTTGCACTTTACCGGGAACAGAAAGGAGGCTCACGCATTTGTTGAATTTCGGTTTTATCGGAATCGGCCAGGGTGGTTGCAATATCGTCAACGCCTTCGCCAAAGACTTCCCCTGCCTGGCGATTAACACCGCCGAGACGGACCTGGCGGAGCTGGACGATATCCCGCCCCATCTGCGGGTCCTGACCAAGGTCACCGAGGGCGGGGCCGGCAAAAATATTCGCCTCGGCGAATTGGCGATCATCCGTTATCGCGATCAGATCCGCGAGAAGATCCAACTGACCATGGACCGCTCCGACCTGATCTGGGTCGTGGCCGGCCTGGGCGGCGGCACCGGGAGCCTGGGCATCGTCCAGCTGATCACCTTGCTGGCGGCCATGGGCAAGAAACACGGCGCCATCATCACCCTGCCCACCGCCGATGAGGGGACGGTTGAAAAGGTCAACGCGCTGATCGCCGCCAAACAGCTTTACGACCTGCAAAACATGAGCAAGAACTTCCGGAGCATGATCATCATCGACAACGACAAGCTGAAGCAGCAGATCTTTTCCAGCGGCAACCTGTCCTACGAGAAGTTTTACGACGAAGCCAACTCCGTGATCTACAAGGACTTTATCAATCTTTATAATTATTCCAAGATGTCCTCGATCACCGCTTTCGATACCGAGGACTACAAAGGGATGTTCTATGAGAAGGGTTGCCTGATCTTCTCCGAGGCCAACATCGAGTTTTCCGAGAACGAGACGGCGCTGGCTTCAGCCGTGACCGAGATGTGGCGGAGCACGGTCTTCGAATGCGGCGACGTCGCCCGGGCCACCGCGGTGGCGCTGATCATCGAGCGACCGAAGTCGTTCGACAAAGACGGTCAGCAGATCAACCGGCTGTTCGAGGAGATCAAAAAAAGAGTCAGCAGCGGCCGCTTCTGCCGGGGGGTCTATCATAAAGAAGGGTTGAAGGATCTGCTCGGCGCCAAACCGATCAAGGTCTTTACCCTGCTGGCCGGATTGCCCTTCCCCGAGCAGAAATTCAGCGAGCTCAAGGCGCAGGTGGACCAGGAAATGCAGGATATCAAGGCCAAACGCCAATTGCAGGAGCTGGCGGTGGATCTGGAACCGCTGCTCAATTTCGTCAATGAGACCAACAACGACTATGTGGAAGAGGAGTTGGATTTCTCGATCTTTGGCGTGAAAGAACCCGTCCTCAACTGGTCCTTTCCGCGCTAATTGGCGGAAGGAACGCCACTGATTGTGGCTGCGCCCGTTCATAAACGAACGCTGAACCAAGCTTCTCTGCGCTAGTTGGTTCAGCATTCCGATGCGTTTCGCCCGATAACTGATTCAGACGCTCCCCGCCAAAGCCGGCTCCCGGGTGCGCAAGAGATCCTCCCAGGCGATGATGGCGGCCTTGGCGCCCTCCCCGGCGGCGATGATGATCTGCTTTTCCGGCACCGAACTGACGTCGCCGGCGGCATAGAGCCCCGGCACATCGGTCCGGCAATAACAATCGATCTTCACCTCGCCGGCCTCGTTGCGCGCCACCAGATCGCCCAAGAAGTCCACGTTCGGTTCCAGGCCGATCTCAATGAAAACTCCGCTCACCGGAATCTCGAACCGTTGTTTGCTCCGGACCGCCTCTAGCAATATCCGGTCGACGATGGGCCCGCCCCGTACCTCGACCACCGTGTGTTCGAGGTGCTGTTTGACCTTGGAGTTGCCGTTCAACCGTTCCACCAGAACCGCGTCGGCCGTCAACGGGGTCAACGAGACCAGGTGGATCTCCGTGGCATAGTTGGCCAGATCCAAGGCCGATTTGAGCGCGGAATTGCCGCCGCCCACCACCGCCACGGCCTTATTCTTAAAAAGCGGCCCGTCGCAGGTGGCGCAGTAACTGACGCCCTTGTTCCTGAACTCCACCTCGCCGGGGACATCCAAGGTGCGGGGCCGTTTGCCGGAACAGACCAGCACCGCCCGGCCCCGCAACTCTTCCCCGGACTCGGTTTTCACCCGGAAGCCCTCTCCCTCGCGGGCAATCGCCCGGACGGGGATCAGCTTTTGATCCAAGTGTAACTCCTGGACCTGAGTTTCAAACTTTTTCATCAAAGCGGGCCCGTCGATCTCCTGAAACCCCATGTAGTTTTCGATATCGGTGGTCCAATTGACCTGGCCGCCGAGATCCTTGCTGACGATGGCCGTCTTTAATCCCTTGCGGGCCGCGAAGACGCCGGCGGTCATTCCGGCCGGCCCGGCTCCGACAATGATCAGATCATAATTCAAATCCATGACGACCCCTTAATGGATGATCTTCTCGAGCTGCGATTCATTGAAACCGACCACGACCTGCTCGCCTTTGGTAATCACCGGCACGCTGAGCTGCCCGGTCAGTTGATAAAGCTTCTGGGCGGCGGTGTCGTCGGCCGCCACATCGACCTCTTGGTAGCTGACCCCCTTTTCGCTCAGGTATGATTTGACCTTGCTGCACCAGGGGCAGGTCGGCGTGGTATAGACGGTAATATCCTCATTCATTTGATCGGACTCCTCCCAATGATTTGCACTGCTTACGGTTCGGATGTATTCTGCCCCGACGGCAGATTCCTATGCCTCGGGGTCCCCCGAGTCCGAAGCGATGGGATGAATCCGGCCGCCCGACCCGACTCGTCTCAAACTTTAAGTTTCAGGTTGCCAGTTGGCAACCGCTCTGGATCTGCAGTCCATTCATTGCCGATCTGTTTAGCGAGTTAAACTCCGCGGTTACATTTTGCGGCGTGTCTCACTTGAAATTTGAATGATTCCGATCGATAATTTGATTATTCAGATCAATAATTCGATCATTTAGATCGATTTTTAAATTATTGGACTCGATTTTTTGATTATCGGGATCGATTTTTCGATTCTCCAGATCGATTTTTTAATTATTGAGATCGAAAATCTATTTATCGAGTTAGAAAATTCAATTATCCGGATCGAAAATTCAATTCTCAAGCTCAAAAATTCAATTGCGATGATCAAAACTTCAATTATCGGGATCGAAAATCCATTAATTCCCAATGAAAATGTATTTTCCGGCCCCAAATTTAAATTCAGCGCGTCAAATTGACCCGGCGGACGGCGGGCCCGAGCCGACTCCGCCCCGCATCATCAGCCTCGCCAATATAAAACCCGGGGTAGCTAACCCCGGGCTGTTCAATTCGCCCTCGAATCGCAAGGGCTGTCATTTTCGCCATGATTCATTCCCAACGAATGGGGCGTCTCATTCGTACTGCGCCCAGATCCGGCTGCCGTCGGAGTACAAAATCACCCGGGCAATCCGGCGCAGGTTTAAGCCGCGCCATTGGACGCTATTGCCGTAACGGTCCTTGATCATCAGGTCCCAAAAAGTCTCCCGATAATTGGTGAAAGTGATCCGGATGCTATCGCCGTCTTCCAATGCGTAATGCAAAACATTTTCTTCCCAGTCATTGGTATTGGATGGTGAAATATACACTCCGTAGAGATCGACGCCGGTCCGGTTGACCAGCACGAAATCCTGGGCTCCGGCGAATGCCGAAAACGCCAGGCCACAAAGCAGCAACGCCACCAGGCCGATAATGAATAGCCAGTTCTTCATCGAAACATCGCTTCTTCCTTCAATCCCTCGACCGTAAATCCGCCCTGAAAAGGCATCCTCGTAGGGGAATCCTCTTCCGAAAAACCATCCTTCTCTGTCGTCGTGCTAAGATAATATATTCAGCAAGCATAAGACCTGCGAGCGTCCCAATGAACTTTCTTCGTCTGTGGCGGCCCATGCCCAAAACCACTCATCCGCGCTGAACGGCATCCCAAAAGAGTGAATTCAAAAAATTAAAACCCGGGACATTCAGTCCCGGGTCGGTTTCGATCATTCTTGCAATCACAAGAATCTTGCTCCGCTGATTTCAGCACCCGTCTGAAATCCGGAAGCCATAAGATTGATGATATTTGTTTTGGTCAAAAACACTGCGCTAAGGTATGACACTTTTGCTTCTCCGCCATTCCTCCTTCCCACTGCCGAATACAGACTTTCTGCATAAGGATGGTATGTAGGTTGGAGCTGACTCGCCTCCCTCGCTCTTCAGATGGTTCATTATATTCAGACTAAGGCTTATTCAATACCTGCAAAATCGGCCAACCGCGTTGTCCAATTTTTCGAAGCATTAATAAACCCCTCCGGAGGAGGGGAGTGTTCACCAAAGCTCAAAAAAACAGGGGGTAAAATCGTTTTAAACCGGACGATCTTCCGATTCGCCAGACTTTATCCCCTGGCTTTTAGAAAGACGCCCCGAGCACTTCGGCCCGGGGGTCGCCCCACAGTTGCCGGACCACCGGGGTCACCGCCCGCGGTTCGCCGCTGGTATAAAACCTTTCCCAGCCGGAAGCGGCGCGTTGCTGCAACAGATCCCGTTCGGCCAATACCCGGACCGTTTGTTTGGCCACCGCCGCCCCCGTGTCCAAAACGGTTAGTTCGGGACCGGCCAGTTGGCGGATGAGCGGCCGCAAAAAGGGATAATGGGTGCATCCGAGCACCAAGGTGTCGATGCCCTGTTCCAACAATGGCCGGAGATAACTGTTCAGCAACGCCGCGGCCTCCGGTCCGTCGGTCTGCCCCGCCTCCACCAATTCGACGAGGCCGGGCGCGGGCTGGGTATAGACCTCATTGCCCTCGCCGTAACGCTCGACCAATCCGGCGAACCGCTCGCCACTCAGGGTCAAATGGGTGGAGAGCACGCCGATCTTGCCGTTCTTGCTCTGGCCGTGGGCCGGTTTGAGCGCCGGTTCCACCCCGATCACCGGCAAATCGGGATGAGCCGCGCGGATCTGTTCCAACCCGGCCGTACACGCCGCATTACAGGCCACCACGATCGCCTTAACTCCCTGCGCCGCCAGAAAATCAGCCACTTCCAGCGTCCGCCGGCGGATCTCCTCAAGCGGCTTGGTCCCGTAAGGAGAATGACCGGTATCGGCCAGATAAATCAGATCCTCGCCCGGCAGCAGCCAACGGATTTCCTTCATCACCGAAAGACCGCCGACTCCCGAATCAAATACGCCGAGCGGAGCCGAACTGGACATCGTGAATCACCTCGCCACAACACTGTAATCTCCAGCGGATCAAACGAATTGGTTCGTGCCTGTCACCAGCCGCTCCGGACGAATCGTCGCTGGCGCCAGCAACTTCACCCGGACTTGAAAGTCGACCAGCCGAAAGAAGACCTTCCGGCCGCGGGTGCCGCCCAAATCCTGTTCGACGACGGGGATCGCTTCCTTTTTCAAGAAATCCAATGTAAAACGGATGTTATTCAACGCCACATTTAACTGCGGTTGTTTGGATACTTGCAGCATCTTGGCGCCCCCGTATACCTTGGCCCGCAGCCGGGAGAGTTGCGCGCCGCGCTTTATTAATTCCAGGATCAGCGCCTGTAATGACTGGTAACCGTACCAGCCGGGATGGGCAACCGCTTCCCGATGCGATTTGTCCAGCATAAAGTGGTTCATTCCCCCGATCCGGCTCTGTTCATCGTATAAGCAAACCGCGATGCACGACCCCAGCACGGTGGCGACGACGATCCACGGATCGTCGGAGACGAACGATTCCCCATTAAAGATGGTTATCAAATGTTGGCCCTGTAGCTCCATTTCCGGCCTCCCGAAACCGGTTTATTCTTCCGCTTTTTCCTGGTCGCCCGCAGCCGCTTCCGCTTCCGCTGCCAGGGGTTCCAACGGCAAACTGTTCTGCTTGCGCAATTCCTCGATTAACCGCAATGGTTTTTCCAATTGGTTGCGGCGGGTGGTCATCAAGGCAGCCAATTCCCGCTGCGCATCCTCCAGCCGCTTGCCCAGGCGGTCGAAGCAAGAACAAAAGCTCTCCCATTGCTTGTTGAAAGTCCCCATCAGGGAGAGGATCTGATGAGTGGCCCGTTCCAGATTAAAATTTTCCACCGCTTGGCGGATTACGACTAAAAATGCATACAGCGTCAGCGGCGAACAGAGAATGACCCGGTTCCGGACGGCCTCGTCCAACAGGGTACTGTCGCTTTCATGGATGAATCCGTAGATTTGCTCGTTGGGAATGAACACCAATACATAGTCCAAGGTATTTTCGGCGGGATTGATGTAGTCCCTGGAGGTGACTTCCTTCATCCGGTTCCGGACGTCTTTGAGAAACTGCTGCTTATATTCTTCCCGTCGGCTTGCCTCGCTGCAGTCCATGAAATGAAGGAAGTTATCGAGCGGGAATTTGACATCCATATTGACTTTGAGGTTCTTGGGGAGCAGGAAGGTAAAATCGGGCCGGCTTCCCGCGCCGGTCACTTGCTGTTTGCGATAGTTGATCCCCTCGATCAAACCGGCCGTGCGCAGAATATCCTCGGCCATCCGTTCGCCCCATTGTCCGCGCAGCCGGGAATTGCTCAAAACATTCCGTAAACTGTCGGTGGTCTCCCGCAACCGGGCGGTCTGTTCCACCGCCTGCTGCAACTGGCTGTGCAACTCGCCGAATTTCTGTTGGCGATCCCGTTCCAAAAGGCTCACCAGCTCATGGATCCGGCCGATCTCCTTGCCCATTGTCGCCAGGCTTTGGTCGATCAATTGCTTTTTGGTGTCCAGCACTTGTTCGCCCAGACGGTTCTGGTGCTGTAAGGTATCGGCGGCCAGATTCAAAAACTGTTCGGTATTCCGGTTCAACGCTTCGTAAGAGATGGCCGCGAAGGACTCCTTCAATTGCCCGGTGAGTTCCTCCAATACCCCTTGCTGCTCCCGTTTGGCCCGGCGGCTCAATCGGCCCAGCCAATCCATCAACAGCATCCCCAACGCCAAACCGCTACCAAAAGCGATCCCCAACTGCCAAAACGGCATCATGCAAACCTCCACGGCGTTCTTCCCACCCGGTCATGTCTCGGGGATTCGCTCCGCTTGTATTTCCACATCGATTCCAATTTCCCTTCCTTTTCATAAAAATTACCACGAAGGACATATTATTTTCAA
The DNA here is from genome assembly GCA_023400055.1 of Bacillota bacterium. GTDB lineage: Bacteria > Bacillota > UBA4882 > UBA8346 > UBA8346 > Hydrogenispora. Next base: position 196,710 of record JAEXFN010000051.1, on the reverse strand, counting down.
GACAGACTATCAAAATTTCCGAAGAAGTAAGCATCATGTCCCTAAAGCCAGCCATGATGGAAAAACAATCGAAACCAAAAGGGGAAAGGGAAATGTTCAAACTATCGCGGCCGGCGCTCAGGATCAATCTCAACTGGAGTACCATCATCCTGGTGATCACGGCGGTAGTCTTGGGAACGTTGGTTCTCGCCCTTTTTTTGCCGACTCCGCCGCCGCAGATGCCCCTGGCCTCCGAAGTGCTCGATAAAGACAACCATCTGGTCACGACCTTTTATATTCAGAACCGGCGCCCCGTCAGCTTAAGCGACGTACCGCCTTTTTTCCGCCGCGCGCTGCTGGCCACGGAGGACCACCGCTTCTACGAACACCACGGCATCAATTTCGGCCGGATTCTCAAAGCGGCCGCTTACGATCTGACCCATCGCAGTTTGGACCAAGGCGGGAGCACCATCACCCAGCAGCTGGTCAAAAACACTTACCTGGATCAGCGCCGGACGCTATTTCGCAAGATTAGAGAACTTTTTTACGCAGTCAAGTTGGAGTTGCACTATTCCAAAGATCAAATCTTGGCGCTGTATCTGAATCAAATCTATTTCGGGCATGGCGCCTACGGCATCAAAGTCGCCGCTGAAACCTATTTCGGAAAAGAGCTCAACCAATTGAACGAGGCGGAAATGGCCCTGCTGGCCGGATTACCGAAAGGGCCCGCCTATTACTCGCCCTATCTGCATCCTCAGGCGGCCCGGGGGCGAGTGGCCCAGGTTTTGGAGCGAATGGTCCAATGCCGCTATATCAGCCGCATTCAAGCCGCTCAGTTCCAGCGGCAGCCTTTGCGCCTGGCCGGCCTGAAACCCCGGTTGCAGCCGGCTCCTTATTTTATGCAGCTGCTTCAGGATGAGATCCGGCGGCTCTTCCCCAGAGACCCGCTTCTTTTGGAGACCGCCGGCCTCACCATCGAGACCAGCCTCGATCTAAAATTGCAGCGACAGGCCGAGCAATCCCTACGCAACGGTCTGCCGCGTCTGACCCAGGATCAAAACGGCCTGATCCAGCCGCAAGGAGCCTTGATTGCGGTCGACCCCTCGACCGGCGCGATCCAGGCCTTGGTCGGCGGCACCGATATCACTAAATCGCAGTTTAACCGGGTGACCCAGGCCCGACGACAACCGGGCTCGGCATTCAAGCCCATCCTTTACGCCGAGGCGCTGGGCCACGGCTACACCCTGGCCAGCAAGATCGATCGCGCTCCCCAATTATACCGGGTCGGGGCCCAACGCTACTTCCCCACCGATGACCAGAACGAACATGCCTCGGGCCTGTTGACGCTGCGAGAGGCGCTGGCCTGTTCCAGCAATGTGGTGGCCGTCAAATTGTTGGACCGAATCGGGATCTCCCCCACCATCACTTTTGCAAAAAAACTGGGCATCGCCTCGCGGCTTCCCCGTCAACTCTCATTGGCGTTGGGATCAGGGGAGATCACCCCTTTGGAATTAACCGGAGCCTATCTGCCGTTGGCCAACGGCGGGTACAAAATAGCCCCGACCACCATCCGCCGGATCCTGGATCATGAAGGCCGGGTCCTTTATCAAGCGCCCAATAATTTCAAGAAGGTCGTCTCCCCCGGCGTCGCTTATCTGATCACCCAAGCCATGACCGGGGTGTTGCACGACGGCGGTACCGCCGCCAATATTCAACAGCTGATCAATCGTCCGGCGGCCGGCAAAACCGGCACCACCGAACAGAACCGCGACGCCTGGTTCGTAGGTTATACCCCCGATCTATTGACCTGCGTCTATGTGGGGTGCGATCATAACGAGCGTCCGTTGCCGGGCGCCGCAAACCGGGTCGCCGCTCCAATTTGGGCCGATTTCATGAATAAGGCGCTGGCCGATGCCCCGCTCCGGGAATTCATCATCCCCGCTCAAGTCACCAAAGTGGCCATTTGCAAGGAAACCGGTTTAAAAGCCACCAGCTTTTGCCCGTCCCAAACCGAATATTTCTTATCCGGCACTGAACCCACCGAATACTGTGACAAGCACCGCTTCGTCCGGCTGCAGGTCTGCAAACGTTCCGGCCTGTTGCCCTCCCCTTATTGCAAACAACTGGAGGAACGGGAGTTCCGCCTGGGCGAGCAACCGACCCGGACTTGCGATATCTGCCCCAAATCCGCTTCATTCCTGCAATGGTTGCGAAAGTTTTTTGGAAGGTAACCTTAAGAGATTAGATAATTAAACTCGCCAATCAAAGAGCGGACCGATTCAAAAACAAAAGGGGGAGCGCGGCACCCCCTTTCTCTCATGTCCAATTCGAAGGCCGACCCCTTTTAACTGCTCCGGTTCGGACCCGTCCCGGCTTGGGGACTGTCGCCCAAAATTTTCCGGTACAGCGTCAACCATTTTCCCATTTGGTTTTGTTTCCGAATCTGGGTCAGATAAAAAAGATCCACCCCCGGAATATCCAGTGAATTTCCGCCGCCACTCTCAATCAAAGCGTCGGCCACGTGAATGGCGGTTAACGCGGTAAAACCGCTATCCATCAACTTCGACGGGTTATGATGGAAAGCGACCGCCAGCACCACCGATTCCGGAATGCCCCACAGTCCCAAGAGGTAAGCTCCGACCTCGGCATGGGACGCTCCGAAGATCTGGTATTCGGCGAGATACTCACTGCAACCGTTGGATTGACTGTAACTTAACGCCTCCAAATATTGATCCGGAGACTGGATCAATACCAGTTTGCCGATATCGTGCAGAATTCCCGCGCTAAGCGCTTCTTCCTCCATGCTTTTGTCGCCCAGTTCCCCGTGAACCAGGGCTTGAGCCAGTTTCCCCACGATCAGGCTGTGCTGGGAAAGGCGTTTGACTGAGAAATCCTCCAGGCGGGGATGGACTTTAAAATTGGCAAACGCATAAGTATAAACCACCAAAGCCCGTAACACATCCAGCCCCAGTAGCGCCACGGCTTGCTGGGGAGTAATAATCTTGCGCGAGAGCCCAAAATAGGAAGAGTTGACCACCTGCAAAACTTTGGCGGTGAGCGCCACATCCTGCGCCACCATATCGCCGACCTTACGCAAGGACCCCTCGGGAGACTGCAATTCCCGCAGGATTTGATAATAAATCGGAGGAAAGCTCGGCAGTTTGCCGACCCCGGTGATCAACTTGATCAAGGTGTGATCGTGAATTATCTCCTGGTAACGTAGGTTACGGTCGATGATGCCTTTTAGAACTTTCAGGTCGATCGGTTTGGCCAAAAAACGGTGCACCGATTTGGTGATGCGCATCACCTGGGCTTTGGCCGCACTATCGGCTGAAATCACCCGGAGCGTCTCCGGATGATGCGCCACAAGTTCCTGCAGGATCTTCGAACCCTCCTGGCCGGCAATCTCCAGCGCAACCACAACGACCCCGAAGGAAGACTCTCTGAGCATTGCGAACGCCACCTCACCGCTTGGGGCGTAACTGGCCTCCCAGCCGGGGAAAACATTGTTTATCTTCAGCTTCACTGCGCCGAAGCTGGCTGGATCAGCATCCACAAAAAGAATATTTTTCTTCATCGGTTACCTTCGTCCTTATCCCTTTGCTTACACCGCTGGTTAATAACGAAGCATGTTTTTGGCCATCGGCGTATGCGTATTTAATGCCAGACATTTCCCCAAAAACGGACACCCGCCAAATCATCATTCACCTCAGCGGGAGCCGTCTGAATATGCTATTGTGACAAGCGAATTATTTCGCGAATTGAAGCCGCAATCTTGGGGGAATCAACATGAGCTCAACCGACCGGCCACTCACCGAAGCCGTGGAATCCTGGGTCACTGCAATGTTGGAACTGTTGCGCGCGATTGCTGGTTCTGACCAATCCCGGCCCATCCCGGAGATACTCGGCGGCGACCTTCAACAATTTGAAGCGCTGGCTGATCACATGCAGATGCTCTTTTCCATCCGGCCGGCCAACTCATGGGAGGGTTACCACTGGTCGTTGAATTTCTCATTCTTTCTGTCCCAGCTGATTCGCAACTCGGAACGGCTTTTTCAACATTTGGAAGTTTGCCCGGAGAGCGAGCGTTATCCGATCGCGCCCTCGCTCGTCGCCGCTTTATTTCGCTGTGTCCGCCTGGCCAACCGGCTTCCCAACCTTTACTGACGCGCTCCCCCGAATCCGCTTTAAACTTCGGACAACTCCAATCCACTCTTTCCCACAAGGAAACTGCCAAGCCAAAAAGAATTTGTTAGCATCGAGAAAGCTTGACAAGTTAGTTTATTTTTCCCAGAACAGCATCAGCACCACGGTCCACTAACATATTCAGCGACAAACGCAGCTTATTCCCACTAGGATTCACAGCCAACACTTTTTGCCCGCCGTGGATTACAACGGACAAAAAGGGAGCTGAGAATGTGCACTTGAAAGGGTTTTTGGTTTCAATCCTGGTTATCGGTACGATTCCGTTGACCGCTCAGGCAACTTTGGGACAAACTTATTATGTCCACTCGGGAGATACGCTCTTCACGATCGCAGCGCGCTATGGGACCACTGCGGCCGCACTGCAACAAGCGAACGGACTTACTTCGACAGCGATTTATCCCGGACAAGCACTTAATATTGCCGGGAGTTACAACGTTAGTTCGAGTTCGGGTTCCGCTTATACAGTTCGCGCCGGTGACACCTTATTCCTGCTTTCCCAACGTTTCGGGGTATCAGTGGACGCGCTGCGCAACGCCAATAATTTGTCAGGCAACTCATTACTGATCGGTCAACAAATCATCGTCCCCACCACCGGGAGTGCCGGGACGAGTACCAGCTACCAGGTTCAATCCGGTGACACGTTATACCTACTCGCCCAAAAATTCGGGACAACCGTTGCCGCTTTGCAAAGCGCCAATAATCTCTCCGGGAATAATCTACTGGTTGGACAATCCCTGAAGATTCCCGTCAGCGGAAGCAGCAGCCAAAGCAGTAGCAAAACCGCTTACACCGTAAAAAGCGGCGATTCGCTATTCCTGATCGCCCAACAGTTCGGTATCTCCGTGGACGCGCTCCGTCAAGCCAACAATCTTACGGGCGATTCGATTTCTCCCGGTCAGACCCTGCAAATACCGGGCGACAGTAATTCAGGCAACTCAAGTTCCAGCTATTATAACTTCAGTTTGAGCCAGACTGACCTGGATCTGTTGTCGCGCCTGGTTACCGCCGAATCGGACGGCGAACCTTTTAATGGACAAGTCGCGGTAGCGGCAACGATTTTGAACCGTTTGCGCGACTCGCGTTATCCCAAAACAATCCCCGGAATTATTTATCAGGTTGATAATGGGAGCTATCAGTACAGTCCGGTGTTGGACGGACGGATTAATCTGCCGGCATCATCCAATGCAGTCCGGGCGGTCCAATCGGCGTTGTCCGGCTCGGATCCCAGTTATGGCGCAAACGGTTTTTATAATCCCGAGAAAACGGTCAACCAATGGGTACGGTCACAGACGGTGACTACTGTCATCGGAAATCATGTTTTTTTCAGTTATTAGCATGAAAGTATCGGTTCAGGAATGGACTCAAGGGGCAAAAAAGCCCCTTTTTTTATCCTCATTTTGCATTAACCAATCGGGTGATATACTTCGCTATCGCCGAATGATTTCCTATCATTTTTCTAAATTTATCCTTTGTTATATATTGTTTATATAATAGAAGCCAAACGAAAGTTCAACTAACAGCATGAAATAAATTCTTTAACCGAGATTTACCTTAGGAAATGCAATGGAAATCAGAGCGGAATTTATTTCATCCGATTTCAGCGATAATACATTGGATTAGGTCCGTGTCCGGCTTCAGGGATCTGATGCATAATGGAAATTAATTTAACTTATATCCATTGACAAGAAATGCTACCGATATCCTCAGTAGCATTCAACAAATCATGATATCAGCGCATCAACCGTTCCGTTTCGCGAAATCCTTCATGAATTCCGCCAGCGTCCGGCAACCTTCCTGCGGCATCGCATTATAGATCGAAGCCCGCATTCCGCCGACCGACCGGTGCCCCTTCAGGCCGATCAGGTCGAGCTTCTTGGCCTCGCTAACGAAGGCCGCCTCCAATTCCTCGCTCGGCAACCGGAAGGTCACATTCATCTGCGAACGGTATTCCTTAACGGCATGCCCTTGATAGAAACCGCCGGCATTATCGATGGCATCATAAATGAGCGCCGCTTTGGCCCGGTTCCGTTCCGCCATGGCGGTCACGCCGCCGTTTGCTTTAACCCACTTCAGCACCAGATTGACGATATACACCGCGAAAGTGGCCGGCGTGTTGTATAAAGAATTATTCTTGGCATAGGTACCATACTGGAAGATTACGGGCAGATTCTTATTGCCCTTGGCCAACATCTCCGGACTGATGAGAACCACGGTCACGCCGGACGGTCCCAGGTTCTTCTGGGCGCCGGCATAGATCAGGCCAAATTTGGAAACGTCAAAAGGCCGGGAAAGGATATCGCTGGACATGTCGGCCACCAGCGGAACGCCCGGGAACTCCGGCAGCACCGGCCATTGGGTACCAAAGATGGTATTGTTGGAAGTAATGTGGACGTAGGCGGAATCCGGCCGGACATCGATCTCAGCCAAGCCGGGGATGCGGTCATAATGAGTGGCTTGGGAGCTGGCGGCGATGCGGACCTGGCCGACCCGTCCCGCTTCTTCATAAGCTTTCTCAGCAAAACTTCCGGTAACAATATAATCGGCCACCGCGCCGGCGGGCAGGAAATTCATCGGCACCAAGGCAAATTGGGCGCTGGCTCCGCCGCCCATGAACAGCACCCGGTAATCGGCGGGCGCGCCCAGCGACTCTTTCAACAAGGTTTCGGTTTCATTGTGGAGCTCCTCATAATCTTTGCCGCGATGGCTCACTTCCAATATGGACATTCCGGTATGTTTAAAATCAAGCAAATCCCGCTGTGCTTCTTCCAAAACTGGCAAGGGCAGGATGGCTGGTCCGGGATTAAAATTATAGACGCGCTTGCTCAAAATCGCAACCTCCTTATGTTTATCAGATTCTCTCCCGTGCATAAATCTTTCTGTCATTATATCTTTTCTGCATTTTTTCTTCAAGCGTTTCAAAGATTTTTTACGTAAATCCAAAGCTGAGGACCGCTAGCCATTTATCAAGTTTCATAACAAACTTCAACGTTTTTAACCTCCGGATGGCCGGTTTGAACTCCAAGTAGCGAAACGCCTTCCACTGTATAGCGCTTGCCGCTTTCGGATATATTAGCCGTGAACAAAGGGGGCTATGGCAATGTCGCCACGGACGGTTTCCGATTTGATCCTGGAACAATTGGCTGCTTACGGGGTCCGTTTCATTTACGGAGTGATAGGCGATGCCATTTTCCCGTTGGCGGACGCCTTAGCCCGTCAGCAAACTATCCGTTTCATCCCGGCCACCATCGAGAACACCGCGGCGATGATGGCCGCTTTCTCCGGCCAGCTCACCGGAATCCCCGGCGTGTGTATCGGGACTTCCGGTCCCGGAGCGGCCAGCCTGGCCAATGGAACGGCTTCCGCTTGGGTCGACCAGATTCCACTGCTCTGTCTCACCGGTCAAGTGGCGCGGCAACAGTTTGGCACCGAAGCCAAACAATATTTCAACCAGCGCCAACTCTTTGGGGCGGTCAGCGCCACAACCGAACTTTGTATCGATGCCCGCTCCATCGTCCCGGTACTCTCGCGTTTGCTCAATCAAGCGATCAGTGGCCCCACCGCGGTTCACTTGGAAGTTCCCAACGACATCCTGGCCCAAGAAACCGACGCCATCCCGGTTCAAGCCCCGCCCTTACTGCCGACTCTTAACAGCACTGCCTATATGCAAGGCCCATTGGATACTTTAATGGATTGGCCGAGGAACGCCCGGCGACCGTTATTTTTAATCGGCAAAGAAGCGCGGGGTTATGGGGCGGTTCTGGCGGATTTGGCCGCGGATTACGGAGCGGGGCTTATCATTAGCCAGGAAAACAAGGGTGGGCTGCCGGATCGGCATCCACTGGTGTTGGGCGGCATCAGCGAGGCTTATGTGCCGGACTGCCTCGCCCGAGCCGATTTCATCCTGGAATTTGGCCAAACCACCGCGGAAGAGAGTTTCTTGCCCGACGGCATCAAGGTGATCCGGTGTAGCGCCGGTTTGGGCCCGGCCTTTCAGAAGTTTCCGACTATCCAAGGCGATCTAGGGACCATCATCGCTAAGCTAAGGCAAAGCATCCCCGGCGTTACGCCGCGAGAAGAATGGCGGACGGAGCTTGAGCGTTGCCGGCAAAACCGGCTGCAAATGGTCGACAATCTTCAGGATCCGTGCCATCCAGCCGTTTTCTTCAAGGCGCTCTCCGCCCAGCTGCCGCCCGATGCACTCATTGCGCTGGACACCGGGGAACATACTTATTGGTTTGATTTCGGTTTTATCGCCCAAAACCAGCGGGTGCTGATGTCGACGCGTTGGCGCAGCATGGGCACTGCCATTCCGGCGGGAATCGCGGCCTGCTTCCAGCAGCCGGCCCAAAAAACCGTCGCCGTGGTCGGCGATGGCGGTTTCCTGATGTCCCTGGCCGAACTGGCGACCGTGGTCCGGTACCAGCTGCCCCTCACTATCTTTGTCCTGCGCAATCACCAGTATGGACTGGAAGTCCAAAAAATGCGGCAACAAAGAATGACCACCCTGGGCACGGATCTGGCCCTGCCGGATCTCACCCGGCTGGGCGAGGCTTTCGGGATCCAGACTTATCAAATCGATGAGCCGGACAAGGCCGGTGATCTTATCCGGCGCTCCCTCGAAACCGGGCCGGCATTGGTCGATGTGAAACTAAACTCCTATCCGCTGCCTCATTTAAAAGCAATGTGATGGACCCGTCCCAAGGCCAAGGTGTTCCATAAAAGCTAAGCAAAACAAGGGATAAAGTCGTAAAATTGCTCGTAAGATTTTTTCGATTGACCAGACTTTATCCATGGCTGCTAAAGTATGGTCTCTAAAATAAAAAAGCAGCCCGACGCGCTGCTTTTGGGATGGATCGAATTCGTTTCAGTGATTGTTGGCAAACAAGGCGCGCACCACTTGGCAGATTACTTCGTTGGCCACCTGATAATAAACCTCAACCCCGTCACGGCGACATTTAAGAACGCCACAGGTGCGCATTTTCGCTAAATGCTGCGAAATCGTCGACTGCGGTATTTTTAAGCAGGATTGCATATGGTTAACATTGCATTCCCCTTGCTCCATCAGGCCCTGCACGATGCAGAGCCGGACCGGGTGGGCAATGGTCTTTAACAATTCCGCTTTCTCGCTGAACTTGGTCATATCGTCAAAAGGCTTCATGGTAATCCCCCGTCTTATTTTAAAACCGCCCCGGTCCAGCGGGCCGGGCAACGCTTCCTTTGGCGTTGGGAAAGCCGGCGCCATCGGGCGGAATCTCCAATCTCAAATCTCCAAATCAAAAAGGTTTAACTTCTCATAGGGCGCGATGTCGGATTTGGCGACGCAAACCTGGTTGCGTCCGGAATTCTTGGCGTCGTACAACGCCAGATCGGCTAAGTATAACAGCCGTTCATAATTGTCGGAATCCGCCGGGTAACTGGCCAAGCCGACGCTGATGGTCACCGTAATCCGGACCCCGTTCAGCGTCATAAAACAATGCTCGCTGACGAGCAGCCGGATCTCCTCGGCCAGCTTCAACGTAGTTTCCCGGTCCCAGCGCGGCAAGACGATGACAAACTCCTCGCCGCCGTAACGGGCCAGCACTTCACCGCATACTTTTTCCCGGACCAGGCTCGCCAATTCTTTTAAGACCCGGTCGCCCGCCAGATGGCCGAAACGGTCATTGACGATTTTAAAGTTATCGATATCCAGAATGATTACCGATACCAATTCCGGGTTGCCGCTAAACAGTTCGTCCAAATAGTTCATAAGGTAAACCCAGTTATAAATCCCGGTGAGGTTGTCGTGCGTCGCCATCTGCTTCATCCGGGAATAAAGCGAGGCGTTTTCCACCGACAGACTCAACTCCTGGGTGATAAGGCGGGAAAAATCCAATAAATCCTCGGTAATCCCGTCGCCGACCTCTTGTTCGAACAAGAGCACCCCCAGGCAGGAACGGCTCCCGATCAGCGGGACCGCGGCAAAACTCTTGAATTCATGCTCCCCCAGATACTCAGCGGGGAGATTCTTGCGGGTAAAGATCGTCTTTTCCCGGTACACCCGGGCCAGCAAATGCGGACCGTCGAGCGGCACCGCATCCGGCAGATTGCGGTCGCTGACGGAGCCGGAGACGGCCCGGATGGTCAGTTCCTCGCCTTTTTCATCCAACAGATAGATGGAACAATAGCGGCATCCCAAAACGCCGATGACGATATCGACCGTCTTTTTCAGCAGATTGTCGGTATCCAGTTCCCGGCTGATCTCTTCTTGAATGAGCCGCAAGGTATAGGCCTGAGCGTATTTCTCCTCGACCTGCATCGTCGACAGCTGCAGTTGCTGATAATTGGCCTCCAGCTGGACCCGGGACTGCTCCATCTGGTCGTATATCTTGCCGAAGGCCTCGCGAACTTCAGTCAGCTCATCGTGATAGCGATCGCTGTCCGGATGCGAGCGCTTCCCCTCAAAAAACTGTTGCAAATATTGGTTGAGCTCCGTAATCCGCCGGAAAATGATCCGGTAATGCTGCCAGGAAAGGAAAAAAATCGCGCCAAAGCCGCTGAGAACCGTAAGAGACATCCCCGCCGCCCAGGGCCCGCGGTTTTGCAAAAGCGCCGGATTGCCGACATTGTAAAGCAGAATGAGAAGCAAGCCCAACGAAAGAAAAAGACCGATTATATTCAAAAAAAGAAGCGATTTGATGCGCAATTTCATCGGTCAGCCCCCTCCAACTGTATTCTGTATCGGCAAGTGTAGAAAAAAGATTAAGGGGTTGTAGAAAGGTAGAAATGTAGAAAAAAAGCTGCAACCCGATCCATCGACCGTCCAAAGCCCGATCGCCCGTCAATCGCCATAACGGTAGCGGGCTCTGCAAAAGAACGGATGCAGGATCATACCGCCCACAAAGCCGCCGACATGAGCCGCGAAAGCGATATTGGCGGCGGTCCCGGCCCCAGACTGGCTCAACACCATCGAATACACCTGGGTCAACAACCAGAACCCGAGGTAAATAACGGCGGGGATCCTGATAAACAAAGGGATGAACAGAATCGGGATCAAGGTGACGATCCGGGCGGAGGGGTACATCACAAAATAAGCGCCCATCACGCCGGCGATCGCCCCCGATGCGCCGATGGTGACCATCGCCGAGGACGGCTCCGACCAGCAATGGACCATTCCCGCCACGATGCCGCAGAGCAAATAGAAGAGCAGATAACGGAAGGAGCCCATCCGGTCCTCCACGTTGTCGCCGAAAAGCCAGAGCGCCCACAGATTGCCGATCACATGCAGCCAGCTGCCGTGCAAGAAAATGTAGGAAACGAACGGCCAGGCCACCGCGGGAGTAATGGGCTGCCCGCGCCAGACATGGGCCGGTATCAAACCGTATTGGTCGATCAGCGCGCGGTAGGCGTCCGGATTCAGCCGCAGCAGTTTGATTTGATAGAAGAACACCAGCAGGCTGCCGAGGATAATCAAAACGTTCATCACCGGCCAGCGGCGGCTGGGAATGGTGTCCCGCAGCGGGATCATCGGCTCACCTCCGCCGGCAGCAACCGGGCGCCGGTCCGCTGCCAGAAGCGAGCGTCCGCCGGAGGCTTTTCCAAAGCGGCGATTTCTCCCGGGCCCAGCCAGGTTACGGCCTGGCACTCGATGGGAAGCGGCGTTCCGCTAACGATCCGACAGCCAAAATAGATTAAGATCAATTGCAGATCGCCGTTCGTCTCCGAGACAATGTCCAGCGGCTCCTCCACCGTCACCGCGATCCCCAGCTCCTCGCGGAGCTCGCGTTGCAAACCGGCGCGGGGATCCTCGCCGATCTCCACTTTCCCCCCGGGGAACTCCCATTTTCCCCCTTCGCGGTCCTGCGGCCGGCGTTGCGCCATTAAGATCCGGTCATCCCTGATAATCACAGCCGCCGTCACCAGCAATTGCCTCATGCCATTCTTCCTTTCCCAACAGCGGCACCACGCCCGTCAAGCGTTGCCAGAGCGCTCCGGCCAAACTGCCCCGGCCCAGTTCCAAATCGGAAACGATCACCCGTTTCACCGCCCTGGGCCGCTCCCGTTCGCCGGTCCGTTCCGGATAATTATAACAAGCGTGAATCGCATAAAAGTCGTTTTCGGCCTGGCCCAGGTAGATTAAGACATGATGGTTGGTAAAGAGCAAACTGCCCGGGGCCAGACCGGCGAGCAGCGCCCGGCGGCTCGCCGCATCCGCCGCGCCGAGGCTCAGCCCGGCCCGGCTCGCGGCCCATTGTTGCTGGGAATTGCGCGGCAAGAGCCAGCCGATGGTGCGAAAGACATTCTGAACCAGCCGCGAGCAATCGATCCCGCTCCGGCCGCCCGGATTGCGGTCGCCCCAGACATAACGCCGGCCAAGATACTTAAAGGCTTGCCGGATCAGGTTGGGCACGGTCGGGGCCAGGTGGGCGACGCAGGTGCTGCCGCTGAGCTCGGCCTGGCGCCATTTCAGGCCGCCGTTCCGGGTGCGGGCCGGAATCAATACGATCCGGCGGAAGGGATCCTCGGCCGGGAAACTGCAACCCATCCCCACCTCGCGCGCGATTCCGCCGGGCAGGCGCAGCTGATGTTGGGGGTCGAGCGTGATCAAGGCCGGCAATTGGGTGGCATGATGATCCACTTCCGCCGCGCCGGATAAGGCCACGGCCCGCGCGGGGACCCAACCGGCCCCGCGGCGGGTAATCACGCCGTACCAAGTCCGACCGGCATCCCAGGCAAATATTTGACAACTGTCGCCAATCTCCAGGCCGCTCTGTTGATTGCGGTCGAGATCCCGGGGATGGGGGGCATGAAAGAGCGGCGCCGCACATGGCAACAGCTTGAGATCGGTCCTTACCACCATTAAACCATAAATTGACACACCGTTCAACCATTCCGTCCGATCAAACAATCTTTCCAGCACCAGCGGGCCCACCCTGGCGCCAGCGAAGTCAAAGAGCGGTTTGGTCAGAAAATCGGCCACCGTCCGCCGGTATTCCGCCACGGCCTGCGCCGCGGGAAGCGGCTCGCTATCAAAAGGGTTCCGCAGCCATCCGCCGTAAACGGAGCGGTGCAGCCAAAACTCGGGATCGTTCAGCGCCGCGTTGACCGCGGCACCCAGTTCCGCCGATCTCGTTGCCAGCTTGCGCGTTCCAATCACCTCTCCCAAGGGAATGGTTTCCCGCTAAATAACATCTATCGGGTATCTATTATTATGCAAGCGGCGGTCGGAATCAGCATGCCACTTTCGCCCAATAAAAAAACCCGGGTGGTTCTCGGGTTATCATAACGAAATGAATCGTTTTGGATTGAATTTGAAATACACCAGCCTGGTTTTTGGAAATTACCTTTCCCCTTCCGCTATTCCTCTGGGCCGCCGCGCCGCCGCGGGAGATCGTTGATTGGGTTACGAAAAGCGGAACTATTCTTTAATCCCCTGGGTGGCGATGCCTTTGACGAAGAAGCGTTGCGAGACCATGAAGATGAGCAGCGTCGGGATCACCACGGTGATCGTGCCGGCCATGATCAAGCCCCACTCCCGCTCGGACTGCGGGCTGAACAGCATCTTGATCCCCAGTTGCGCGGTTTTCAAGTTGTCGGCGTTGATGATCAACAGCGGCCACAGATAGGTGTTCCACATCGACAGGAAGTTGACGATGGCCAGCCCCGCCAGGGTCGGACCGGATAACGGCAACAAGATCCGGATCAGGAAACGCAACGGCCCGCAGCCGTCGATGTCCGCCGATTCCTTCAGCTCCTTGGGGATGGTCTTAAAATGCTGCAGGATCAGAAAGGTCGTCGTGGCGCTGGCCAGGAAGGGCATCACCAGGCCGGTGAGGGTATTGGCCCAGCCCAACAGGCTGATCAATTCGAAGAGCGGCACCACTCTTACTTCCAGTGGCAGCATCAGCGTGAACAGCACCGCAAAAAACAGCCCCTTCTTGCCCTTGAATTCGAAGTGCGAAAACGCGTAACCGCTGGTGATCCCCAACAGCAGTTTCCCGAGCATCACAATGACCGACGCGATCAGGCTGTTGGCGAGCAGGCGGCCCATGTGCACCATTTTCCAGGCTTCCGTATAATTGTCCAGATATAGCGACCTGGGGAAGAGCGACGGCGGATAGGTAAAGATCTGGTCGTGCGGCTGAAAACTGATGCTCAGCCCGATCAGCACCGGCATCAGCACGACGAGGCTAGCGATGATCAGCAAGACATGCCAGCTTAAAGTGGTGATCAAGCTTTTGTTCCGTAAGAATCCGCTCTCCCGTCCGGGCGGTGTGGTTTTGAGCATGGTCATCGTTACAATCTCCTTAGCTTAACGGATGGTGCGCCCGCCAGAGTGGGCGGTCCGTCCGTCTTTTGGGTTTAAAACCATTTTGGGCTGATGGAGTTTATTGGGAAACCGGGCCGACTCCGATTCATCCCCGTTTTCCAAGCGAGGATGTAGTTTTTAATGGCCTATCAGCTAATTTTGTAAAAGCCCCTTTATGGATCATCGTCCTCATGTCAGGGATGGTCTTCGGTCCTTTAAGGACGGTCGTCATCCCTGAAGGGATGAGACATGTCCTTGTAAGGGATGGTCTTCGCCCCTGAAAGGACCCGCGCGTCCGTGTCAGGGATGCGATGATCCTTGTTAGGGATGGTCTTTGTCCTTGTAAGGTACGTCATGGTCCGTTCATAGGACGCGGCCATCCCTGCATTCCCAAAGACCATCCCTACTTCCCCAACCTTTGGAGAAGTTGATCCGCGGCTTCGGGATGCAGTACCAAGGCTTGAAAATGTATAATTGAGCTTCGGAACTCCTGGACCGAGGCTTGGGGAACCGGGACCAAACACTATCCCGGTTCATTGATGTCCTATCCCTGCCGGACCGGCTCATGTCCCAGTTGTCCCCCGCCTCGGGGCGGCGGCACCGGAGTCGGAACCGGACCCCGGGGCGGTCGCCCCCAAGCGGAGCCCTTCCGGAAGAAAGCGCCGGGGAGATTCCTCTCCCGCCATTCCCGGATTGTCTCTCCACGATTTCATTGATAATGAACGTGTTCGCCGCTATATTTGAAGTGAATGGCCGTCACCCCGATGATCAGGATGAACAACACCACCGACTGCGCCGCGGCCGAGCCCGGCCGGAAATTGATGAAGACGTCCCGGTACAGGTTGTACATCAGGAAATTGGTGGCGTTGGCCGGACCGCCGGCGGTCATGATGTCGAAGACCCCGAAGTTCTCGAAGATCGCGAAGATCAGGTTCATCACCACCAAATAAAACGTGGTGGGCGACAGCAAGGGCACGGTAATTTTGAAGAAACGCTGCAGCGGCGAAGCGCCATCGATCTTGCCGGCTTCGCTGACGCTCTCCGGAATCGACTGCAGGCCGGCCAGGTAAAATAGGATATTAAAGCCCATATCCTTCCAGACACAAGCCACGGTGACCGATACAAACGCCAGGAAACCGTCGGTCAGCCACGGCGGCTGGATATGAAAAAGACAATATAAAATGTAATTAACGAACCCGGCCACCGGATTCAGCAGGAAAATCCATAATGAGGCGGCCACCGGCGGCGAAATGGCGTAGGGGATGAAGAAGAACGTCCGGTAGAACTTGGCGCCGCGAATCTTGTGGTTCAACATGACCGCGCAGATCAAAGAGAGGGACAGTCCCACCCCGGTCGCCACCGCCGTAAAGACCAGCGTCTTCCATAAGCTGCTCAGATAGGCGGGGTCGGTTAAGATATTGGCATAGTTATCCAACCCGCAAAAGAACTTCTTGGCGCCGAAGGGCGCTTCCCGATAAAGACTCATGATGAACGATTGCAAGGTCGGCCAGTATAAGAAGGGCAATAAAATCAGAAAAGACGGCAATAACAACAGATAGGGCGTCAGCCGGTTGGCGCGCGATCGATTCATACCTTTTGCTCCGCTTCCTTTGGTTTGGCATAACGGCCCGCCCCGGCCCTGATGAGCCGGAGCGGGCATTCTGCCATACTCTGTTGAATTTTTTTATTTATTTGTAAAGCGAGTTGTATTCGTCAAGCATCTTGTCGACCTTGACAACGGCGTCGTCCAACGCTTTCTGGGTGGTCTTCTTATTCGACAGCACTTCCTCGATGGCGTCCTCGATGGTCTTGCGCACCGCGGCGAAGCTGCCCATCACCGCGCCTTGGGTGGCGTAGTCGTTCTTGGCGAGCAACAGCTGCTTGAAGGCCGTGGCGTAGTTGGGATGGTCGGCGAAGAACTGGCTCTTTTGAGCCGCCTGCACCGCGCTGAGGGTGGTCGGGAAGTAACCGGTGTTTTCGAACCAGTAGACTTGCTGCTCGGTCCCGCTCAACCATTTCAGAAACTCCCAGGTGGCTTTGAGTTCATCTTCGGGATGGTCCTTGGTCACCCAGAGGCTGGCGCCGCCGATGCAGACGCCGCCGCGTTTCACGCCCTGCGGCACCGGCAGATAGGCCGTGCCCAGCTCGCCGCCGATCTTCTTCAGGCCGCTCTCGAAGCTGTTCACCAAGGCGGTGGATTCGAGCATCATCGCCGCCCGGCCGGACAGGAAGGCTTGTTGGGCCGGAGTGGTTCCGGCGCCCGCGTTCAGCAGGGTTCCTTTATCGTTCATCTCTTTCCACAGGTTGACGAAACGCACCCCCGCCGGGCCGTTGAAGAGGGCCTTGGTGGGTCGGCCGGTCCGGCCGTTGTTGTTGTTGACGAGCAGCGCATCCTGATTGTAGCTCATCTGCTCGACAAACCAGCCGTATACCGCCAGGGTCATTCCGTAGCGGGTGACTTGGCCGCTGGCGTCCCGGACGGTCAACTTCTCGGCGTATTTCTTTAACTCCTCGAAGGTGCGCGGCGGTTTGTTGGGGTCGAGCCCGGCCTGTTTGAAATAGGCCTTATTGTAATAGAGCAACGGCGTGGAAGAGTTGAACGGCATCGAATTCAGCTTGCCGTTCATCCGGTAGTAGTTGGCCACCGGCTTGATCCATTTGTTCCAATCGAAACTGGTGTCCTTGGCCACTTTTTTGCCGAGATCCTCGACCGGCAGGATAATGCCGCTGTCGAGCATCACCCGGGTGCCGATCTCGAAGATCTGGATGATGTGCGGCGCGGTTTTGGTCCGGACCGCCGCCTGCGTTTTGCTCAGAACGTCATCGTAGGTGCCGGCCATTTGGGCTTCGACCTTGATCCCAGGGTGGGTCTTGTTGAACTGATCGACCAGGCTGTTGACGACCTCCATGTTGTGGCCGCCCATGGCGTGCCAGAACTGGATCGTCACCTCTTTGGCGGACACATTCACCAGCGACAGTGAAAGGATGAGCGCCAACATTCCCAGGATGATAAAAAACCTTCTCATTGTGATCCTCCTTCGCTAATAAACCGTATATGATCCTTGCAAATTGTTCAGGATGAAATAAATTCCACTCTAATGTTATTTACATTCAGCTTTAGAAATGCAAATCTTTTATAAATTCGGCCAAAAAATTTCATTCCAATGTCTCACCCATTAAAGCAGCGGGTGAGCGACATGAAGGAATTCCCGTTCAACATATATCGTTGAGAACTTTATTTCATCCTATATAAAAAATATAAAAGGATTTCGTTAAAGGGAAACTCGATTAAGATTAATCCGAACTCAAATCCATGTTATCTCCGTTTTAAGACCGTCAATCCGAACGAAAAATCCATAAAAAAACCGTCTTCAAACAAAGAGCACGACTTTGTTTGAAGACGGTTGGGAATCGCATCCGCTAATTTTTACTTATACCAATTTTACCGTTTGGAACTGCTTTTTCCCCTTCTTGACGAGCAATTTGCCGTCGCGGAAATCACTAACGCCGATCGCCCGGCCCAAATCATTGACTTTCTCATCATTCAGGACGATTCCGCCCTGGGTCACCAGCCGGCGCGCGTCGCTCTTGGACTCGGCCAGCTTGGCCTGGACCAGCAGATCCAGGATGGTCATTCCCTGCGCCAATTGGGCCTGGCTCAGCTCCACCGCCGGCACCGCCTGTTCGTTGCCGCCGCCGCCGAAGAGTGCCGCCGCGGCTGCTTCGGCCTTGATGGCCTCGGCTTCGCCGTGCGCCAGCTTGGTAGCTTCGAAGGCCAGGACCCGTTTGGCTTCGTTGATCGCCTGGTCTTGCAGCCCGCCCAGCCGCCGCACCTCGTCCATGGGCAGGAAGGTGTAGAGCGCCAGGAAACGCTGGACATCCCGGTCATCGGTGTTCCGCCAGTACTGGTAAAACTCGTACGGCGAGGTTTTGGCCGGATCCAGCCAGACCGCACCGGCCTCGGTCTTGCCCATCTTCCGCCCGGTGCTGGTGGTAAGGAGCGGGAAGGTGATGCCGTAGGCTTCCTTGCCCTCCAGCCGCCGGATCAGATCGGCCCCGCTCAAGATATTCGACCACTGGTCATCGCCGCCCATCTGCAACTTGCAGCCGTAACGCCGGTTCAGGACCAAGAAGTCGTAGGATTGCAACAGCATGTAGTTGAACTCGATGAAGGACAGCCCTTTCTCCATCCGGGTCTTAAAGCATTCGGCGGTGAGCATCCGGTTCACCGAGAACTGTGAACCGATCTCCCGCAAGAAATCAATATAGTTCAGGCCCAGCAGCCAGTCGCCGTTATTGATCATCAAGGCCCGTCCCTCGTCAAAATCGAGATACCGGGAGAGCTGGCTTTTGAAGCAGGCCGCGTTATGGTCGATGGTCTCCGGGGTCAGCATCTTGCGCAGGTCGGTTTTGCCGCTGGGATCGCCGATCATGCCGGTGCCGCCGCCGAGAATGGCGATGGGGCGATGCCCGGCGCGCTGCATGTGGGTCATGGCCATTACCGGCAGCAGATGACCGATGTGCAAGCTATCGGCGGTGGGATCGAAACCCACGTAGAAAGTGACCTGCTCCTTCTCAAGCAGTTGAAAAAGGGGCTCCTGGTGGGTGGTTTGCTGGATAAAGCCGCGTTCCTGGAGCGTTTCGAAGACAGACATCATCTATTCCTCCTCATTCATAATCAACGGCGAATCGTCCAATTATTGCATTTTGTATGATGGCCGGAAATAAAAAAAGACCGTTCGTCCGGGTAAGGACGAATGGTCTCGCTTTGCGTTCGTGGTACCACCTTACTTTGCGCGGAAACAACTAAACAGATTCGCGCATCTCAAACCGCGGTAACGGGCGGAACCGTGCCGGCTTACTATCGTTTCGGCCGGAAGCTCGGGAGAGTAATTCAGCTGCCGCGTGCGGCGGGTTTGCACCGACTACCCGCTCTCTGGTGTCACCGGGGCGCTTTAGTGAACTCCTTCATCGCCATTGACGAAATATTTGTCAATATTATACCACGCGACTTCGGCCGAAGCAAGCGGCAGTTTGAAACCTGATCCGCCATGGTTTTCCAGCTGGCGCTCCGAGCCCGGACCGGAATCCCGCCGGTTCACTCCAGAAACTGTTTCAGCCAAGCCAGACCGGCCATAAAGCAGACCGGCGCGGCCTTCAGATGCTCGGAACCGGGCAGCGGCAACCCGAAGGTCGGTATCGCCGGAATCATCCGGCCGCGCTGGAAAAAGCCAGCGCTGGCGATCCGCGAATTGGCATAAGGCACCCGGTCGTCCGCCGAACCGTGGTACAGGTGCATCGGCATCTCCGGCATCCAACGGTATAAATCGTTATCCCGCAACGCCTGACAAAGCAGGCTTCCGGTATCCTCCAGCTCGGCGATGAACGCCGGCGCCAGGATCGTCCGGGGTACCTCCGGCATATACTTGTGGATCTCATCCAGCGGATGATAGCCGTCGGCCAAATCGAACAGGAACTGGTATTCGGGCTGCAGTGCTTTGGTCTTGGTGAAGATTCCGCCATCGTAATCATCGCCGTAACAGGCGCGGAAACCGCGCAGCGTCAACAGCATATAGTAGCCGTCGGCGCCGTAAGGATCATTCCGCAGCATTAAGCGGCGCATCGTTCCGGAGAGGTCGTGCGGACCGCCCATCGGGGCGGCGGCGCTTACCCGGAGCGTAGCCGCATATTGGCGGTTCGATTGAATCTCCCGGGCCGTGGCCATCGTCGCGTAGCCGCCCTCGGAGTAGCCGATCAGGTATACCCGGGGGTCCGCCCCGCCGCTCAGCCCGTTCTGCTCGGCCTTGACCGCCAGCAGCAGATCGGTCACGGCCACCGCCAGCGGTCTGGCGTTGACATAGGGATGCTCGCCCGGATCGATGCCCAAGCCCGGATAATCGGCCATCACCACGGTGAAACCGCTCATGGCGAATACCGCGGCGATCAGGACCTCGACGAAATCCAGCGGCCGATGGATGTTAAAACACGAGGGCACCAGCCTCCGCTCCAACTGGGTGCCGTGCTGAAACCCCAACACCGTCCGGAAGACCGGCCGGTCGAAATTGTCCAACGGCAGGATGACCAGGCCCGAAAGGACCGCCGTTTCGCCCCGGGCATTCTCCGAACGATAGTGGACTTGCCGGAAGACCACCTTTTGATAAAGCATGTTTTTGATCGTCTGGTTCAGAAACCAGCGGAATAGCTCCGGCACGCAAACCTGATTCAAAAACCTGCCGGATTCCTGTGCCGAACCCAGCCCCAACAATTCTTCCCGCTGAATTCGTGCCAGGCTCTTGTGAAAAACCACCTTGCCGTTCATTGCTCCCTATCCCTTCGGGCCGTTACCTTTGGGCCGTTCTCTAAAAGCCGCGGGATAAAGTCGCGCGAATCGCGAAATCGTCCCGCGAAGAATTTTGAAACGACTTTATCCCTTGCTTTTCTGAGCTTTGGTGATCGCCCTGACCTTCGGCCAGGGTTGATCACGACGTTTCTAAAACCTTAGATTAATATATGAAGGAAATCCGCATTCTGCTTTCGGACGGACGGCGCAGGGCTCATTCCCAATAAAAAAAGACCCCCGCCTGGCGGAGGTCCCTCGTAAACCGGACTGCGATGCCAATTTTAGAGGCCATGGGATAAAGTCTTGAGAAACGGGAATTTCTTAGCGCACTTCAAATACTTCCGCCATCGCCTTCAGAGTTTTGCCCCGGGGCACGTAGGCCGGAACCCCCACCGGAATCAGCGCGATCAACCGTTGCCCGCGCGGCACCGCCAAAATATCCTGAAGCGCCGCCTCCGCCACCACCGGTTCGTTCATCCAGCAGGCGCCGTAACCTTTCTCGTGGACCGCCAGCAGCAGATTCTGAATGGCGGCACCCACCGAAAGCAGATCATACTGGCCGAACAGCTTGGCGATCCCCGCGTCGTCATAGCCCTGGGCCCGCAGGGCCTCGATCATTACCTTGTCGTAGAATTTGGCCTCCGTCATAAAGACGGCGATCACCAGCGGCGCCGCGGCAAAGAAGCTGACCATCTTGCGTTTGGACTCCAGATATTCCGGGGTAAGCCGGTTCCGGTGGATCTCCAGCAGTTTGGCGACGCTTTGCACCACCGCCGCCTCCATCCGCCCGATAATCTCCCGGTCCCGGACGGCAATGAACCGCCAGCACTGACTGTTGCAACCGCTCGGCGCCTGCACAGCGGCCTGAATAAAATACTCCAGATCGGCCTCGGGAATCGCGGCGGCTTGAAACTTGCGGATACTCCGGCGCGTTGAGGCCAATTCCAGAAAATTGCCTTCCATCATTGCATCTCCTTCCGTACGGCGATGGCCCGAGTCCTCGCGACGTAGGTTTAACCCTTGTTATTTTGCGTAACATCATTTCGCCATTCTCGCTCGGTTCACCTGCCGTCTCCCAAAATCGCAAGCGACCCGGGATAACCCGTCGTGGCGGCGCCGCCGGGTTTCGGAAAAATCCTTCCATCGGAACTTAGCGAACAAAAGCTGCGACGGGTAATCGCAGCTTGTCAATGGATCTTCAATTTCCGTAGTCGATCTTGCGGCCGTTTCCAGCCGGCGCTGGATCAAAAGTTTACTTCCGCCACCCGGCCCGCCTCGATTACGGCGAAATGAATCCGGGCCGCGCCGGTTTCCGGCGAATCGACGCTGACCCGGTATTCTCCAGGCGGCAATTTGGCCAGACCGTACCAGCCGCTGCCGTCGGTATAGACAATCCGGCGCATCCCGGCCGCATCCGGCCAGCACGGTTCGACGGTGACCGCCAAATGATCCGGGTGCTGGCCGCCGGAAGCCGGATCGCTCACCGTGCCCATCAGATAGCCGTAAGTGGGACGAGATTTCCAAAGCATGTCGGGAACTGGAGCCGGGGCTGGAAAGACCGGCTCGGTGGCGACGAAGTTTTGCTGGGCCGGCTCCCAATAAGCGCCTTGCGCGGCGAGGAGCCGGAAAAGCCATTCATTGGTCGCCGGCAGGTAGCTATAAGGCTGGCGCGGCAGGCTCTTGGCCGCCGCCGGATTGGTATAGTCATCGTTGCTGTAGACGTTGCTGGAACCATAGGCGTATAACGCCACGCCGGCGGCGTAATTGCCCTGGGCCGACGGCTGCTGGGCCCGCCGAATCTGAGCCAGCGTCTCTTCGATATATTGCATATAGATCCCCGGCCCGATCACGATCTGGCGGTCCGCTTGGTGATCCTTCTCCCATTCGATCCAGCGGTTATACTGCTGTTGCTGGGCGGAGCTCCATTCGCGGTAATAATTCATGGGAATGGCCAGATCGAGGATGCCCTCCTCCAGCCAGCCATGCCAATCCTGGCAGACCTCGGCGTAAGCCCGGGATTTCTGCCAATCGTTCGGCGCGACCGGCCCCTCTCCCCAGGTGATTACGGCCGAGGACACTTTCAAGCCGGGCTTCAGGGCGATCGCCTGCAGGTAGATCTTGCGGATCAGCGCGGCAGTCTGTTCCCTGCGCCATTGCAGCCATTGCGGGGCGTCGGGGGCCGGCAGGCCGCTGGTGCCGTGCAAGGCGTTATACCGGGCCACGCTGGTCGGGTTATATCCCCAACCCGCTCCGGCATAGCGAGTGTAATCCAAATGAATGCCGTCGACATCGTAGTTCTTGACCACGTTTAAATAGACCGCCGCGGTATAATCCAGGGCGGCCGGATTACCGGGATCCAGATAGTAAGAGGAAGTCAGCTGGTCCGACCAGCAGCGCTGGGCGCTATTATAGGTGCGGTAGTAGGAAACCCAGTTATCCGCCCCGGTCGCCTGCGGCCCGTGCAGATTCCAGACGTGCCCGGGATCCTTGGGCGGGGTGGCGCTGTTCCAGGCCACCAGGGTGTTCAGCCAGGCATGGACCTCGAGATGCTGCGCGTGCGCTTGCTCGATCAGATATTGCAGCGCGTCAAAACCGGGATGAAGGCCCGGATCCTCGGTCCGCGGCTCAATGCTTCGATTATAATAGGCGTCTCCCCTCCGCCGCACTTGGACGATGAGGGTATTGATGTTCGCCTGGACTGCATCCTGAACCAGCCGGTCGATCTGCGCCGGCGTCTTGGCGCCGTCGTGAAAAGCATCCACCCAGAGCGCCCGGATCTCCGGCCGGACCGGGCTCGCCTGAGCCGGCGGATAGCCGACGATGCATAACAGGATAAGGCCGATCCCAATCAAGCCGATCATACGGTGCCTACTGCGCATTTTTCTACTCCCGTTTGTGAATTTTCCGGTTTGTCCCGTTGGGCCAAGGAATTGTAACGTTACCATCAATTAAACTCGCCGGAGCGAATCGCATATCGCACAATCTTTTTCGTCCGATGATATAGGATATATTATAACATTTCGACGAATTTATTTAGCGGATCGTTGCAATTTCCCAGTTAGCAATTTTATCGTCAAGCGTCACATAATGATATGCAACATGCGCCCGATTATCCGCCCAAAATATGATACCCGGCGTCCACGTGGATCACTTCGCCGGTCACTCCGGACGACCAATCGCTCAGTAGATACAAGGCCGTTCCGCCGATGTCGCGCTGGTCGACCCCGCGGCGCAGCGGATTGCGCTCCGCGGCCGACTCCAGCAGGGTGCCGAAGTTGGGAATCCCTTTGGCCGACAAAGTCTTGACCGGGCCGGCCGAGATCGCATTCACGCGGATAGCCGCGGGGCCGAGTTCTTCCGCCAGGTATTTGACGCTGGCCTCGAGCGCCGCCTTGGCGACCCCCATCACCTTATAACCGGCAATGACCCGCTCCGCCCCGATGTAGGAGAGGGTCAGGATCGAGCCGCCCCCGGTCATCAGCCGCCGCGCCGCGCGGCTGACCGCGATCAGCGAATAGGCGCTGACATTCAGGGCGTGGGCGAACCCCTCCCGCGTCGTCGCGCTGAAATCCCCCTGCAGATCCTCGGACCGGGCGTGGGCGATGGCGTGGACCAAACCGTGAATAACGCCGTAACGTCGCTCCAACCCCGCGAAGCAGTTTTGAATGCCGCCGTCCGAGCCGACGTCGCACGGAAAGACCGGATATCCGCCCAAACTCTCGGCCAGTTCGCCCGCCTGCTCCAACTCGCGTTCGCCCTGGGCCGTGAAGACGAGGCCGGCGCCGGCCTCCGCCGCCATTTGGGCGATTCCCCAGGCGATGCTCCAGCGGTTGCGCACTCCCATGATCACGATGGTTTTCCCTTGCAAGAACCTATCCAGCTAAACTCCTCCAAAGCTTTGTTGCCGGGCAAAGATCCGCTAAAGATATCCTTTCCTCGATCCCTAAATTTATCGCTGGCGGCCGGAATTCCCGCTCCGGTATCCGGAACACCGCTATTTCATATGGATATGCCGCTGTCCCGGCCGTGAGAACAATTAGCTATTTTTTAACTCTTAACCGTCATTCCGCGGTTCTCGAGCCAGACCAGCCGACGCGAACACCGTCCCCGCCCGCGAACCGATCCCGAAGTAACTGGCGCCCATTAAGAAAAGCGGGTCGACCGCTGAGGGGTCGAACTTGGCCTCCCGCGCGCAAGACTCATTGGCATAGGTGGCGACGACCTCGCCGAGGAATATTTCGAAACCGCGGAACGGCACGGTTTGCACCACTTCGCAGAGGAAATTGAGCGGACATTCGCCGATGAGCGGAGCTTTGCCCCGCTCGTCGTAAAACGCGGTGAAAAGCTGTGACTTATCGTGGTCGGCGCCCGATACTTTTCCGCAATAGTCCGTCTGCCGTACCATGGCCGCAGTCGGCACATTGACACTGAAGTATCGGTTCGCCCGGACGCCTTTGGTAGTGTGATGGGTGCTCTTCAACGAGATATACAGCACCGGTTCCTGGCAGACCAGGCCATAGGCGCCAACCGTGGCATAGTTCGGCCTTTCTCCCACCAGGGCGCCAATGAGCACGACCGGCGTGGGACAGACGAGCGGGTAGTTTTGAAGCTTTATTTTATCCATCGCGAAGCCTCCCGGATCCTATTTGCCTGGCAGCGGCATCTTTACCATAATTCAAATCCCCAAAAAAGACTAGACTTTTTCTGGCCGCTGGGTTAAGCGATTGTCAAAGTCTGCCCCCGCGTAAGTTGACCCGGAGCGCGCTAGCCCAAACCGAGACTGCCAAGGCAGTTTTTTTGTTTTATGCCCCTGCGCCGCTGGCAAGCGGAAGGCTTTCACGGGGATGTCCCCGATAAAACACTTGGCCGATTCCGCTGATCAGTATATAATGAATCCATTGACTGATTAAAACTAGATTAAGAGGACATGAAGGACAAACACTTTCCCCGCTTCCTTCTCTAAACCAGCGGGGAAAAACGCCGCGACTCGGATTCGCCCGGCGCCGCTTGCCCCTCCGGGAACGACTGATGAACATGATTCGAAGAACTTCCACCGCGCTCAACACGACGTTCGCTTCGCTCAAATATCGCAATTTCCGGTACTTCTGGTTCGGACAATGCATCTCCCTGACCGGCACCTGGATCCAACGCACCGCCGAAGTCTGGCTGGTCTATACGTTGACCAAATCGCCGTTACTAGTAGGCGTCCTGGGCGTCTGCCAGTTCATCCCGATGCTGCTGTTCTCGCTTTTCGCCGGGGTCTTCGTGGACCGGTATCCGAAGAAAAAGATCCTTCTGCTGACGCAGACCGTATTCATGTCGCTGGCCTTTATTTTGACCGGGCTGACCTATTTTCATGTCATCCGGTATTGGCACGTCTTCATTTTATGCGCCATTTTCGGTCTGACCCAAACCGTGGATATGCCGGCGCGCCAATCCTTCTTCATCGAGATGGTCGGCAGGAAGGATCTGATGAACGCCATCTCGCTGAATTCGACCATCGTCAATC
Source organism: Bacillota bacterium (assembly GCA_023400055.1). GTDB lineage: Bacteria > Bacillota > UBA4882 > UBA8346 > UBA8346 > Hydrogenispora. The sequence continues at coordinate 170,391 of JAEXFN010000051.1, read as the reverse complement.
TGGCCAAAATCGTCGGGCCGGCCATCTCCGGAATCCTGATGGTCCGCTTCGGCCCGGTCCTCTGCTTCCTGCTGGACGGGTTGAGCTATATCGCCGTGCTTTTGGGGCTATTGATGATCAGCACCGCCGATCTGGTCGTCCAGCGGCAACACCGCAACGTCCTGTCGGAGATTCAGGAGGGCATCCGCTATATCAAAAAAAACGAGACCCTGGTGTATAACGTCATCGCCATGGCTATCGTCTGCACTTTCGCCATGAATAACGACGTGATCATCCCGGTGTTCGCCAAGACCGCCCTGGGAAAAGGGGCCGACGGCTACACCGCCCTGATGTCGGCGGCGGGAATCGGCTCGCTCTGCGCCGCGCTGGTGATGGCGAACATCAGCAAAAAGGGGATCCGCAAGCAACTCCTGATCATCGACGGCTTGGGAACCTCCCTCCTCTTGGTTAGCGCCGGTTTCACCCGGGTGTATTGGATCAGCCTGCTGCTGGTGGCGGCCATCGGCTTTTCGAACCTGGTCTTCATCAACACGGCCAACTCCATCTTCCAGCTCAACTCCACCGATGAATACCGCGGCCGGGTGATGAGCGTCTACGCTTTTTTGAACCAGGGCTCGACGCCGGTGGGCAATTTTTTCGCCGGGACCGTCATGGAACACCTGGGCGGCGGGGCGGGTTTCGCCGCCTGCGGCCTTACCACGCTGTTACTCATGCTGCCACTCACTTTCAAGCGCGGCAAACGGTCCAACGCCGCTTAACGGCAGTGCAACGGCAATCCGCCAAAGCGCGGAAACGAAGTTCGGCCAGGTTCAGGCCCCTGCATTGTATTGAGGACGGCGGAAATTCCATCAAAGAAAATGGCCCATTCGATCATTCAGACCCAAATTTCAATTTTCATGATCGCAAAATTAATTATCACGATCGGATTTGTATTTCTTCGAATCGAAAAATCATTTCTCAGGACCGGAAAATGAATTCTCACGATCGGAAAATCATTTCTCGGGATCGGAATTTCAATTCTCAGGATCGAAAAACTATTTCTCACGATCGGATTTTTATTTCTCATGATCGAAAAATCAATTCTTCAGATCGATTTTTTAATTATCGTGATCGAAATATTATTTATCCGGATCGAAATTGCGATTTCGACGGACAGAAAAATAATTTTCGGGCCGAAACTCTATTTCTTAAGATCATCATTCTTTTTAAACTGATTATTGCACCGGCTGGCCATCTCCCGGACCTTTGGCAGATGAATCGGAAAATACCCTGACCGCGCCGATGTGTTATAATGAATGCATGGGTCAAACCTTTCAAACATCCAAGCATCATTGCAACAGGAGGAGATCATAATGAATAAACCGTTTGTTTATGGCGCGGATTGTCAGTTTGAACCGGCCGGAGAAGGCGCCCGGCGCAAAGTGCTGGCCTACGGCGATCAACTGATGATGGTGGAGGTCCATTTCGAGCAGGGAGCGATCGGGCCAAAGCATAGCCATCCCCACACCCAGCTTACTTATGTTTTGGAAGGCGAGTTTGAATTCGAGATCGGCGGCGAGCAGAGCATCGTCAAAAAAGGCGACACCCTTTACAAGCAACCCAACGTCGTCCACGGCTGTACCTGTTTGAAAAAAGGGATTCTGCTGGATACCTTCAACCCTTACCGCGAAGATTTCATCAACCGGAAATAAGCCCGGCCGGAAATGGATTCGGGGTGAAGCTGAAGCTGTCCCCGGCCGAAGCGGGTTCCATTGCGTGGGCAACGGGAACGGCTCCGCCCGGAAACGAAAGCGCCAACCGCAGTTGGCGCTTTATTTCTCGGGCCGGCAATGATGGTCGCTCCACCCGCAAAAGGGCAGGGCCGAAACCGCCGCTGCGGCGGCGTTTATTTCTGCAAGCCTTCCCAGTCCTTCAGGAACTTGGCGATACCCGCATCGGTCAGCGGATGTTTAATCAGTTGCAACAACACTTGATACGGCACGGTCGCGATCTGCGCCCCGGCTTTGGCGGCCTCGATCACGTGAATCGGATTGCGGATGCTGGCGGCAATGATCTTGGTGGGGATCTTCTGGATGGCGAAGACCTCGCTCAGCTCTTGAATCAGGCTGATTCCCGTCTCGCCGATGTCGTCCAGGCGTCCGACGAACGGGCTGACATAGGTGGCGCCGGCGCTGGCGGCCAGCAGGGCCTGGGCGGTGGAGAACACCAGCGTGACGTTGGTCTTGATCCCGTCGTCGCTCAATGCTTTGACCGCGGTCAGACCGGCGGCGGTCATCGGGATCTTGACCACCACGTTGCGGTGCCAGGCGGCGATCTCGTGGGCCTCCTTGATCATGGCCGTCGCTTCGAGGCTGAGCGCTTCGGCGCTGATCGGCCCGTCGATGATCGCCGCGATCTCCTGAATGACTTCTTTCAGATTCCTGCCCTCCCGGGCAATCAGGGACGGATTGGTGGTTACCCCGGAGATGATTCCCATCTGGTGGGCCTGGCGGATCTCTTCGATATTGGCAGTATCAATGAAAAATTGCATGGCGTTTCCTCTCTTTTCTTTGCTGCGAAAATGGTTTGATCGATAAAATATTAATTTCAGTATAGATCGCCGGATTCGGCGAATCAAGTTACAAATTGGCATTCCGCGATTGGACGCCAACGCGCCACAAGCCCCGAGAAATCGCAGCGGGACTCGATCCGCATCTCACATCGGCAAGTTATGAGGCGTAAATTTCAAGCGTAAGCTTTCCTCGGTTTGATTCACCAGACATTTCACGATTCGCGGCCGGTTATAACGCTGAATGATGATGTACGGGAAATTAAGCGCGATGCTGAACCAGAACAACAGCCAGGTGGTAGCGACGGCATTCCACAAGGACAGCAGGAACGAGGAGCCGATGATCAGCCAGTGGGTCAGTTCGGCCCGGCAGGACTCCCGCAAGTAATTGGCCAAGTATTCTTTGGTATGGCTCCAGAGATGCCGTTTTACAAAGATGGACCGCACAAAGTCGCTTACTTCCGGCAGCAGCGTTTTCCAGGTCTTTACCTTGAAAAGGCGCTGGTAAATCCGGCCCCCCTTCTCCCAGGGCCGCTCCTTAAACAGCCAATTGTTGACGGTGTAAATCTTGGCGGGCAATTTCTGGCCCAAATAGGTACAGAGGATGGAATCACCGAGCAGCACCAGCAGGTTATCCAGATTCATGGCCATCCCTCGAATCCGATCCCAAATTGACATGCGGTACCCCAATGGCTTCCGTTCGAAGCCGCCAAAGAGACATGGGCCGAAGGTTCAAAGGATCGACCCGGGACGGCTCATTTCGCAACATTCATAATGGGGTAAATCAGGGGATTCATCACTAATTTATGCTGAAATTCCAAACAATGGAACTATGCGCCGCAAAATCGTCAACCGGACGCCGGCCGGGTTGAAAAAGTCGCGGAGAATCGATTTACATTGATTATCGGCAATCCTCCGGCGGACGCTTAACTTATATTTGGAATTCTTGTAAAATAATTAATTCCGGCTCCGGCCTATTAAAAAAGATTAGCCGGAATTCCCGGCTAATCTTTTTGACAATAAGGAGTTCCCGCACTAACGGATTCAGGCGTATTCGATGGGGAACAGGGAATTCAGAGCCGCCGCCTCGCGCCGCAATTCGGCTTCTTCCTCCGCAGTCAACGGCGCGTAACCTTCGGCAACCTGCAGCGCCAGCCGGAACAGGCGGATATCTCCGGGCGGAATGGCGGCCGTGATCGGCTGGGACAGGGTAAAACGCAACGCCAACTGCGCCAGGTACTCGTCTTCGATCGGCTCGTACCAGCATTTCGGGTACTTCCGCTCCGAGGCCGCCAAGTGGGAAGGCAATGCGGTCCGGGCCAGTGCTTTCAGGGCCAAACGGGCCACTCCCTTGGCGCGAGCCTTTTCGATCACTTGGGCGCCAAAACCGGCATTGATCAGCGAAGCCCAGTTGATCGGGAACAGCACCGAGGTAAACGCAAACCGTTCCAAGAGCGCCAGCGCGGCCGCCTCGGTATGGGCCGAAAAACCGATGTAACGGATCTTGCCCTCCCGTTGGGCGCGGAGAAAAGTCTCCATGGCCCCGTCCGGTCCCAAGATGGCCTCCACCTCCGCCACTTTCTTGACGGCGTGAAACTGGTAGAGATCCAGATAATCCGTTTGTAAGGTTTTCAGGGACTGATGCAGTTCCGCTTCCGCTTCTTGGCGGGTGCGTTTCTCGGTTTTGCAAGCCAAAAACACTCCCGGCCGCTTTCCGGCCAGCGCCGGCCCCAACCGTTGCTGCGCGTTGCCATAATTCGGCGAGACATCGAAGTAATTCACGCCGTGGTCGATGGCCTCCGCCACATAGCGGTCAGCGTCCGCCTGTTCGGTATCGGTAACGATAATTCCGCCAAAGCCAATCAACGACAATTGAATCCCGGTATTGCCAAAATCGCGTTTTTCCATGGCTGAGCCTCCTCGAAATTTTTCTATGCTTACGCCGCGCGGTCCGTCGGACCTGCTTCGGATTCAAACACGGCAACGAATGCAGCGGCTGGGAAGATGCCCCAATACCTCGAACGAAAGCTTCGGTTCAAGGAGTCAAGGGTTCAGGGTGCGGCGGCCGGGGATCCGGCCTTCACACGGCACACCGGTCTGGCATTTTCCACAGCCATACCTGGGACGGAAACGCGCCAAAACCCGGTCCAGATAGTCCGAACAAACCGCGTTATCCTTGCCGTGCTGGTCGATGGCCAGCGGCGGGCAACGGACAATGCAGGCGCCGCAATGGCTGCAATACTCGTCGGCGGTCTGATATTCCCGGGCCGTGGCTTCCAAAGCGAGATCCGTAACCACGCTGCCGATTCTTCCGGCGGAACCCCGGCGAGTAATCAGGGAGCGGCTCAAGCTGAAGGTCCCCAGACCCGCGATATAGGCGACATGCCGTTCCGACCAGTTGCTGCGGCGATCGATCACCGAAAAGTGTCCATCCCGGCTGGGAGCCAGTGCCTGATAACCCGCGCCGGTCAAGTATTCCACCAGGTGCTGGCTCAAGGCGCGGTTGAACTGCTCGCCCTCGATCCGTCCGTAGAGCCACTCGACGGCGGGCCATCCGGATAGCCGGTTGGCCTCGCGGACCCGTTGCGTAAAAGGCAAAAAGTAGACGATGACGGACCGCGCTCCGGCCAACCACTCCCGGGGCGAGCGATGCCTGGGACCGACCAAGCTGTCTGCTTTTAACTGTTCAAAAAGCGGATCATCGGCCACAGCCACGGCTATCAACGGGTTATCATAGATGATCAGTTCGTCCAACGTCTCGACCCGGTTCAACGGGCTTTTTGCCGTAAACTCGCTGGCAATTGCCGTGATATTGTTCATGTCAATCTTCATCGGACGCCCTCCGCTTCGCTTTCCTCGGCCCGCACTCCAATGCCGGCTTCAAACCGCCCCTTTATCCCGGGCGATATCGCTTAGAAATACAACCAATATTTGTATTATACCATAGGTCGCTCAAAAACGGCCCTTTCCGGTTAACTCGAGAATTTCGCGTTTCGCGGGAGTTCGTGAGTTTCAGACCCAGCTTCTGAAATATAAACCGGAAAAATAATTATAGTCATACTTTCCCTTGCCGCAGCCCGCGACATGGCTCATAATAAAGATAGTCGTACGGCGAATCTTCTTTGAAAGGAGCTGATCGTGGCATGAAAATCGTAAATAGGTGGTGCAGCGTCTAACGCTGCAACCCAAAAGTGGTAGACCCACCGGGATGGGGAGTTTTTCTCCATCCCCTCCTGTGATCCGTTGATCCAATACTTTTCAAAGGAGGTGTCACAATGAAAGCGGGACAGATCCGGAAATATGCTTATACGGCCAGGCAAGAGGAGGCTTTCATTGGTGATTTACAAAAACGGAAAGGAAATCCTTCCGGCTGAGTTGCTCACGGAATTGCAAAAATATGTTCAAGGGGAGATCATCTACATCCCCAAGCGCGAACCGGAGCGGGCCGGCTGGGGCCAGTTAAACGGCACCCGGGATCACATCCGGAGCCGCAACCGGGAAATTTGCTCCCTGTATCACGGGGGACTGTCGGTGGCCGAATTAATCCGCCGCTTCCATCTCTCGGAGGACAGCATCAAGAAGATCATTAACCGGTCGAAGCGGGAATACGCCGTTTAGCCGAACGGGGCTAGCTCCCGGAAACAGGCTGAATTCAATGACCCGCTGCTTGCGAATCATGAATGTTTCATCTAACAAAAATAGGGCTATCAAGCCCTATTTGTTTTATCGCTGGGAATATTAACCAGTTCTCAAGCGAGCGGAACTTCCAAACGGTACTTTTCCAGCCGTTCCAAGCCTTCGATGAGCTCGGCCCGGGGCAGATTGCCGCCGGCCAATTCTGCCTCGCCCTTGGCCAGCAACCTTTGGTAAAAACCGATGCCCTGCTCGATCCAGGCGGCGCGCCCGGTCTCCTCCTCCAGCAATTCGTAGAGCATATCCTCGGCCTTGCCGTACTTGCCGGTCGCCTCATAGTATTGAAACAACAACTGCTTACTGTCGGCGGGAATCTCATATTCGGCAACCGCGGCGGCCAACGCCTCCACCTGGTCAGAATAATACGGCTCGGAACGCAGCTGAGCATCTTCCAACAACACCATAATCAAGATATTCAGACTCTTTAACGATTGCTGGAAGCTCTTCGCATCGTCGCCCCGGGCACGAGCGATCTCCGCCTCAAGCTTTAACAATTCGGCCACGATGATCCCTTTCCGTAACTCGCGCCGGTTGCCGCCGATCATTTGAATCAAATCGCGATACGGCAGCCGGTCGATGATCGCGGGATGAATGCCCAGCAGCTGTTGCGAGGCATCGCGGATCGCCTGGCGGGCCTCGTCCCATTGCCGCTGCAATTTCAAGGCATTGACCCGAACGGTCACCACGCTCAACTTTTCAATCAATCGCGTAATATAATCGTCTCTTAGCAAACTTACCTCCGCCAGCCGGAATGACCGATTTAACCTTCTTTCATTATAACATGCCTGACGTAAAAAATACCTCCCGATGATAGGAGCCCTACAGAAAAAATCAGCCGGACCGGTTCCTGGTGGAACCCGCTCCAGCTGATGATGACCTTAGGAAATTCTCTCGGGTGGGATAAAACGGCGGGTTCCGGCTCAGACACTCACGGCCAACCGGGCGCCCTCGGCGATCGCTTCCAGGGCTTTCCTGGCCTTCGCGGCATCGCCGATCACGAAGACCTGCGGCACGACGGCCTTGAGCTCTTGCTCCAGCGGGTTAAAAGACTTGAACCCCATGGCCAGCAGAATCGTATCAAAACCGGCCAGCGTATGTTGTTGAGGGACTTGACCCTCGACCCGGGCTGGGGATGGGTCTTGGCTCGCTTCGTAGCGAATGCCGTCTTCCGTAAACGCGTTGACCGTCACCCCGGTCAGCATGGTCACGCCGTAATTTTTCAGCCGCTCGAACAGGAAGTAGCGCACGGCCGGATTCAAGTCTCCGGCCAGTTGCGGCAGGCGCTCGACGATGGTCACCCGGTGGCCACGCTCTCCCAAAAACTCCGCGGTTTCCACGCCGACTCTCCCGCCGCCGACGATTAACACTCGCTCGCCGGGAACGACTTTTCCTTCCAGGAGGTCGACCGCCTGAGCGATGCGCGGACCGTCCGCCCCTTCCAGATCGGGTACCAGCGGTGCGGCGCCGGTCGCCAGAATCACTAAGTCCGGCGCTTCGGCAACGATCCGCTCCACCGTGGCCGGCGTGTCAAAGCGATAATCCACGCCGTACTTCCGGCCCATCCGCAGATAGTACTGAATGGCTCGGACAATGTCCTGTTTGAACGGAGGTATCGCGCCGATGCGGTATTGCCCGCCCGGAACCTGCTGCTTCTCATAGACGATTACCTGGTGTCCCCTTTGCGCCGCGATCCAGGCGGCTTCCAATCCGCCGGGCCCGGCCCCGACCACTACGATCCGCTTGGGACGGTTGGTCCGAACGATTTTTAACGAGCCTTCCTTGCCGCAGAACGGGTTCACCAGGCAGGAGACGCCGGTATCCGCTTCATCGATCCCCTGGCCCTGGCACCTTTGCAGGCAAGCGATGCACGGGGCGATCTCCTCGCTCCGGCCCGCCGCTACTTTATTGGGAAACTCCGGATCGGCCAGCGACTCGCGGCCCAAAGAGACCAGATCGGCCTGGCCGGTCCGGATGATGTCCTCGGCCAGATCGGGATGGTTGATCCGGCCGACGGCCAATACCGGAATCGCTACCGATTTTTTGATGGCCACGGCGTCGGAAAGATTATAGCCCGGCGCGATGCTCGACGGGGCCACGATCCATGGGCCGCTGGCGTTTACGCCGGTCGAAACATGAATCGCGGCGACGCCGGCCTCTTCCAACAGGTGCGCGGCGACTTTGGACTCCTCGACGGTGCGGCCGCCCGGCACCCGTTCCGCGCCGCTCATCCGGAAGAGCACCGGGAAATCCTCCCCGGCCTTGCGCTGAATATTCCGGACGACCTCCACGGCGAATTTCATCCGGCTATGCAGGCTCCCGCCGTATTCGTCCAGGCGTTTGTTGGCATAGGCCGACATAAAGTCGCTGACCAGACAACCGTGGCAGCCGTGGATCTCCACCGCATCGAAACCGGCCCGCCTGGCGCGGACCGCCGCGTCGCCGAAACGTTCGATCAGTTCGACGATCTCGGCTGCGGTCAGTTCGCGCGGCAACGCCTTGATGATGGGGCATGGCAGAGGCGAAGGGGCGACCGGTTGCGTTCCGGTCACGGCCGGACTGGTCTCCCTGCCGGCATGATGAATCTGGAGCGCGATCTTCGCCCCGTAGGGATGGACTGTATCAACCAGCTTTTGTAGTCCGGGAATGAACGCATCATTCCAGATGCCCAGCTGTCCCGGAGTCGCCTTTCCCGAGGGATCCACGCAGGCGAGCTCGGTAATGAGCAGGCCGAAGCCGCCTTTGGCCCTGGCCTCCCAATAATCGATCAGCCGTTGCGAGACCGTCCCGTCGGGATGGGCCAGACCGCTGAGGAGCGCCGGCACGGCGAAGCGATTCTTTACCGCGATGGTGCCGATGCGAACCGGTGAGAATAGTGCCGAAAAACTCATGCTAAATCCTCCTTATGATATTATTTCTGATGGAATTGGCGATCTCCGAGCGACGCGCGCGGATTTTACGGCGTTGGGCCGGCCAAACCATCGTTTAACCAATTCATGAAGGGAATTTTTTTGAATTTTTCGCATAATTCGATCCAAAATTTCAATTAGCGGATGATTTTACCTCACTATTGATATTCAGGGATCGCCAACACTATCCCAGTTTTTTGCAAGAATAACCTTTATCAACATTTTACCATAATTTACCTAAGAATTTAATACCATTAAACCCATTTTAAGTAAATACCGCTACGCGATGAAAAGACGTTCCGGCGCAGAAACACCAACCGCGACGCCGGTATTCCTCCTCGACCAGCCCGACAAAAAAGCCCGGCGTGCATCACGCCGAGCTTTACCGATAAATCAAAAATTTTGCCAAACCCTAAGCGAAGTTTTTTAAAAATTCACATACATCTCTTTCTTGGCGCCGCAGACCGGACAGTTGTCGGGAGCCCCGTCGAGAATGGTATGGCCACAGACCGGACAGATATGGACCGATTTCAACTGGATGTCCTGGCCGTTTTTCGCGGCGTCCTGGGCGTCCTTGAACAACCGGGCATGAATTTTCTCCGCTTCCAGCGCGAAATGGAACGAACGTTGCGCCCCTTTCTCCTCTTGGAATTGCGCCGCGTTCAGATAGACGGGGTACATCTGCTCCACCTCGTGGAGTTCGCCGTCGATGGCGCCTTGCAGATTCTCCACCAGGGTGCCGTGGCCGAAGACCGCGCCGGCCGTGACGGTGTGGCCCCCTTTGGACTGGCCCAACTCCCGGAAATGGTTGTTGGCATGGACCTGCTCCGCATAGGAGATGGCCTTAAAAAGCTTGGCGGTATTGGGGAAACTCTCTTTTTCGGCCTGATTGCCCCAGGCGATGTAGCGCATATGGGCCATGCTTTCCCCGCCATAAGCCGATCGTAAAAAGTCCGCCGTCATTTCGTTTTGAACTGACATCTTGATCCCTCCCAAATTTTTCAAACTGCAACTACAATTATATAAAGTTGCCCCGAGTCCTGCCATTTATTCCAAGAAATCGGCCGAATCATCCGATAAATATGACGTTGCCGGAAATTATCCGCCGCCGGCCCTTGCCGGGCAATTCCGGCAATGAAAAACGGAAAGCCGGACCGGCTTTCCGCGGGCATGATTTTCGCTGATCGAATCCCTGACCCATTCCGGTCGAAACGGTCCGGGCGGACCGGTTCAGACCGGGGTCCGTAAACTTTCCACCGCCCGGCGCGCCCAGGCCGAATCCTGGAGCAACGCCCGGCCCACGCCGATCAGATCGGCCTTGCCCTCGGCCAGCAACGCCTCGGCGGCTTGCGGCTCGGTGATTCCGCCGGTGAGGATCACCGGGATCCGGACCGCTTGTTTCACGGCCGTCGCCAGCGGGGCGAAGTAACCTTGCCCGCTGAGGCCGGGCACGGTATAACCCGAGAATCCCCCGGAGATGTCGAGCACCGCCACGCCGGCCTCGGCAAACTCGCGGGCGGCATTTTGACTGTCGGCGACGGTCGTTCCGCCATCGCAGAAGTCGGACGCGCCCAGCCGCAGCAAGATGGGGAAGTCCTCCCCCACCGCCGCGCGGACCGCGGCGATCACTTCCCGATGGATGCGGATCCGTTGAGACAGATTCCCGCCATATTCGTCGTCGCGGCGGTTGGTCAGGGGCGAGAAAAATTGATTCAGTAGATAACCGTGGGCCGAGTGGATCTCCACGCCGTCGAAGCCGGCTTCCTTGACGCGGCGGGCGGCGGCGGCGAAGGCCACCACCAGCGCGGCGATCTCCGCGCTGCTCAATTCATGCGGGATCCCGCCCTTGCGGGGATTGGCGATGGCCGACGGTCCCAGCAGCGCGGCGCCGGTCAGCTCGGGGGGAGCCGCGCTCCCCGCGTGATTGATCTGCAACACGCAACGGGAGCCGTTTTTATGAATGACCTCCGCCAACTGACGCAGCCCGGGAATGACCCGGTCAGCGGCGCTGGAAAGCTGGTTCTCGCCGGCCTGGCCGTCGGCCCGGACGAAGCTGTGCTCGATGATGACCAACCCGAGGTAGCCGCCGGCCGATTTCTCGGCATAGTAGTCCAGCAGCGCCGGGCTCACTTCGCCGCCCGGCCCGGCCTTGGCGGTAGCCATCGGCGGCATCACCAAACGGTTGGCCAGGGCCAGCGGCCCGATCGTCAGCGGTTGCAATAAATAAGACATTCCCATATCCTCCTCATGTTAAATGTTCCGGGACGGGATCGCCTTTCATCTTCTTCATCCCGGAAATAAATCGGACGGGCCAAACCGCGAAGAAAACTTCGCGAAAAGGACATTCCAACCCGTTCGGGCAATTGGTACGCTCCGGGAGTCCCCCGGGCGGGGAGCCGGCCCGCTGCCGTCCGACCGGGCGGGAATGGCAGCCGGGAAAGTTTCCCCGCCCCTCCGTCCGGTTTCCCGGTGACCCGGGAAACCATCCGTAAGCCTCGGTCAGCTTTCCGCACCCCTCGGGAGAGTTTCCGCAAAGGTTGGGGATGCTTCCCCAATTCCCGGGACGGTTTCCCCGCGGCGCGAAGAAGCAGGGATGGCCTTCGGGACAACAGGAATGGAACGATCCCTAACAAGGATACGGATATCCCCGCAAAGGATCGACGCATTCCTTACACGGATACAATGATCCCTAACATGGATGAAGACATTCCTGACATGGACGCACCGATCCCCTAAAAGGATCGGGACATTTCTTACAAGGACGAGCGCTATCCTAACAAGACCAAAGACCATACCCAATATGACAGTGCGAATCCGGAACGGCGGAAGGGGAATCCGGGTCCGAACCAGGATAAATGATTAACCAATGGATGGAATCCAACCAAAGAGGTCCCCGGAACTGACACGGAACGGACGCGGTTTACCATTGATTCCGGTGGACCCGCCATTCGTCGAACCGGGCGATGGGTTCCTTCGTTTCGGCGGGATGGCCCAGCGGCATGATGGCCAACGGAGTGATGGGTTCCGGGAGATGCAACAGTTCCTGCAACGCTTTCACCCGGTCCGCTAAGGGATATACGCCCAGCCATACCGATCCCAGCCCCAATTCCTGGGCCATCAGCAGCATGTTCTCCGTCGCCGCCGCGCAGTCCTGTACCCAAAACCCCGGGATCTTCTCCAGCGTCGCATCGCCGCAAACCACGATCGCCACTGGCGCTTCCCTCAGCATCCGGGAGTAAGGATGAAACTCGGGAATCCGGTTCAGTTTCTCGCGGTCATCCACCACCACGAACTGCCATGGCTGCCCGTTCTCGGCCGACGGCGCCGCCATTCCCGCCCTCAGCACCGCCTGAAGCTGCTCCGGCGTCACCGGCTCAGCGGTATACCGCCGGATGCTGCGGCGTTCGAAAATTGCTGTCATCGCGATTCCTCCCATGAGCTCGAATGATAGTTGCCGCGCCGGATGTAGCGGCGGAATAAGAGGCATCAGGCGCCCGAGCGCTGGTGGGCCCATTCGGCCATGGCCCGCACTGTCATGGCCGACGGCGTCCCATTGGCGGAGTCCAGCACCCGCAGGATAGCTCCGCGGGGAACGATAAGCCCACCCGAAGATGGAGGATTACCACTACGCTTTCAGATAGCACTTGGTGATTTCGCCGATGTACATCCGGTGGTAATCCCGGCCTTGATAATTTTTTTCGATCCCCGGATCGAGAAAATGGCTCGGATCGAGATCCTGATAATACATTTTGGCGCATTCCATCACCAGCCGGGCCTCGTCGAAGTGGACCAGCCCCGTTTCATTCTCTACCGGAGTGAGTCCGGTGGCTGCCGCCTTATCCACATCGCGGCCGGACTTGGTGCCGCAGTAATTCAGCGCGTCCCGGTATTGCTCGGCGAAGAAGCTCAGGGTGAAACGGTCGGAGGCTTCCATGAATTGATAAGTATAGCGGCTGGGCCGCACCACGCAGAAGCCGACGTTCTTGCCCCACAGGATTCCGAATCCGCCCCACGAGGCGGTCATGGTGTTATACTTCTGCAGATTGCCGGCCGTTATCAGCATCCAGTCCTTGCCGACCAGGTTAAAGAGGTTATCGGTCAGTTTCTCCGGCGCGATCTCTTGAAATTGGTTATTCATCGATTTGACTCTCCTCACTGTGCTTTAGTCTTTTTCCGTTGTTTGTAGCATTTTGTCTCGACGGGATGCGTAACTCTTACGGACGTTCGGGAAGCTGAAAAAGCCCAGGGTTTATTGCCCAACGCTTTTTTGGCCATGGCTTACCCCTCTTTCGCCACTAATTTTCCGCGTTCTCCGGATTGCGATTGGCCTCGGCCCGTAATTACCGTCATCGATTAACTACCAGTTCATCGAGGGGTTTGCGCACTTTTTTGAAAGTGTTCTCTTTGGCATAACCCAGCGGCGTCAGAGCCACCGGCTCCCAGGCCGGATCGAGCTGAAGGACCTGCCGGGCGGCCGCGGCATCAAAGGCGCCGATCCAACACGTACCGAGTCCGACGGCCGTAGCGGCTAAGATGATGTGGTCCATTACGATCGCGGCATCCACGTCGCTATAATTCTTACGATCGCTGCGCACCCAGCATTGCTCGGGAATGGAGCAGACGGCGAGCGCCAACGGGGCCTCGACGAACCATTCCCTGCCGTACACTTGCTTCAGTTCCGCTTCCCGACCCGCCGTCTTGACTACGACAACCTTGAATGCTTGCCGGTTGGCGGCGGTCGGAGCCAAACGGGCCGCCTCCAGAACCTGCTGCAGTTTTTCCGGCTCCACCGGATCGGGCCGGTAGCCGCGGACACTATAGCGCTGTTGGAAAAGTTCCAGGTAATCCATTGAAAGACCTCCTTTTGTTTTTGATTCGACTTTCGACTTTTTGGCTGGGATTCAAATTACCGAGGGCGCTTTGCTTGCCAGCCGCGCCCCCATGGCGTAGGCCGCCTCGCAATCCTTGGGGAATTGTTCCGTGCGCCGTTTGGCCTTGTGCTCCGGATCGAACATGCTGTTGACGTATTGGGAATAATCGTCGAACTGGAAAGTATCCGCAACATAAAGCGACGTTACATCGCCGAAGGTCCGTTTGAAGGCATTTTCGGTAACTTGCAGATGTTCATCCAGCTTGAAACTTTTCAGCCGTTCCTCGTCCACGTTCATGGTATAAATGAATCCGACCGGCAACTGCCTGGGAAAGAGCGTCCGGTGGGGCAAGGCATACACCAGATATTGAAAGAGCAGCCGCTCCATAAACGAACGGATTTCCCCCGTCACCGCTCCGAAATAAATGGGCGAACCGATCAGCAGGGCGTCCGCGGCGGCAATCCGCTTCAGAACCGGAGTCAAATCATCCTGCATGGCGCATTGGCCATAACTCTTACCGTCACGGCGCTTACACGCGAAACAACTGGTACAGCCTTTGAAATTGAGGTCATACAAGTGAATCATTTCGGTCTCGGCGCCCTGGAACGCCGCTCCGTCGAGCGCTTTCTGCAACAGAGTGGCGGTGTTCCATTTTTTGCGGGGGCTGCCGTTGATGGCGATCATCTTCTTTCCCATCAGGCTTTCCTCCCCGCTTGCAACTGTCCTAACAGTTGGGCCATGTTTCGCCCCAGTGTACGGAAGGTCTCGATCCCTTCCTCGTCTTTCTGGACATCCCCCGGCTCCAAGGATAACGTCATATTCCAATAACTTGAGGTCGCAATGATCATCTCAGCGATACCAAAAAAGAAATTAATCGCCGAATAGGTAAAAGTCGATCCGGCGCGCCGGACCGCCACCACCGAAGCCCCGACCTTACCGCGCAACAAGTTGCCGCCGTTGGCCTTGTTGACGAAACCGCAACGGTCGATCAACGCCTTAACCTCGGTGGAGACATTACTGAAATAGGTAGGCGACCCGATGATGATCCCGTCCGCCTCGCTGATCTTCTGGATAAAAGTATTCATTGCGTCATCCTTCCGGATACAGCGGTTATCTTGACTCTCCCAACACTTGCCGCAGGCCAGGCAGCCGTAGACCTTTTGGCCGCCCAATTGGACCAGCTCGGTCTCGATTCCCGCCTTCTCCAGTTCGTCAAAAACGATCCGGATGCTCTGGGCGGTGTTGCCCTGAACCCGGGGACTGCCGTTGAAAGCGACTACTTTCATATCTGTTCCTCCATTCATCTTTCGCCCTGAATCGACATTTGCAAAACCTATTTTATCTGATATAATCATAGATACTATATTCTAAATAATCAAGAACCTACTTTTTTGTATCATAGTATCCAAATAGAAACCATGGAAGTTTGATGCCGGATTGGGCCCGGTAAATTTTTGGCGAACCCGCCAGGAGGGAATCCCAATGATTCAGTTCAAAAACATTAACTACCAGTGCTCCATGGAATTGACCCTCGCCCTGATCGGCGGCAAGTGGAAGTCGCTGATTCTGTGGCATCTAGGCGACAAAACGTTGCGTTTCAGCGAACTGCGCAAGGGCATGCCGCAGGTCACCCAGAAGATGCTCACCCAGCAACTGCGGGAATTGGAGGAAGACGGGCTGATTTACCGGCATGTCTATACCCAGGTGCCGCCGCGGGTAGAGTATTCCCTCACCGAGGCCGGCAAGAGCATCCTGCCGATCCTGGGAGCGATGTGCCAATGGGGGCTGGATTACCTGGCGGCCTACAACGCCACCCATGCGGCCGGGCGCAATCGATCCCAGGCCGAACAATGCAATTCGTAAAGAGTTAAAAGACAAGCGGGCTGCAATAGGCTGAAGGTAAATAACATCAAATCGATATTTGATTTACTCTGTATAGCTATAAAATACGCCACTGTCGGGAATTTTCCTCGCGCGTTTAACCAATTTTTCCCATAATGTTAACCAATGTTCACTGTAACACTTCCACATAGCCTTCGCTGCCATTGACCCGGATCCACTGGCCATCCTGAATGCGCTTGGTAGCTTCCTCGACGCCGACGACGGCCGGAATTCCGTATTCCCGGGCGATGACCGAGCCGTGGGTCATCTGGCCGCCGATCTCGGTAACCAACCCGCTGGCCGAGGCGAAAAAAGGCGTCCAGCCGGGATCGGTGAACGGCGCGACCAGGATGTCCCCCTTCGCCAGGCTGCCCTCTTCCGGCCGGACGATCACCCGCGCCCGGCCTTCGATGACCCCCGCCGATACCGGCGTCCCGAGCAGCGCTCCCTCCGGCGCATCCTGCCCCTCGTAGGTCCCGGAGAGCACTTCTCCTTCGCTGGTCATCAGGCGCGGCGGATTGAGCCGCTCGTATTCCCGGTATTTTTCCTTTCGTGCCGCGATCAGTTCTTCATCGACCCGGCCCGACCGGACCGCTTCCGCCAATTCCTCCAGGGACAGATAATGGATATCCTCCGCCTGCCGCAGCGCGCCGGCGCGCACCAGTTCCTCGGCCTCCTCCAGCAGCGCTTGCTTAAAGACATCGAACAGCGAGATCATGAAGTACTTCGGAAATTCGCGCAACCCGATCAAAGCCCGGTACACCCGGATCAGCCGGGCCATGATCCTGGCCTTGACCGCGCCGCCGGAGGTCTTCTCCAGCCGCGCCAGGAGGGCCTCCCCGGCCGCTGCGGCCGCCTCCTCCCCCGCGGTAAATTTGCGGCGGTGTTCCCCCGGGGCCATGCTTTGAATATGACTCAAAATGGCCGGAATGAGCTGCGTCGGTTGCTCGCGCCAACGCGGCCGGGTCAGATCGATCTCGCCCGGGCAGCGCATTCCGTATCGGTGCAAAAAGTCCAGCAAGGCCAGGCGGGTCACTCCGCCCCCCTCGCAGGCGGCGAGTCCCGACCAAAAGGTATTCTCCTCGGCCTGCCGCAAGTACGAGACGACCGCCGGATGCTCCCGGACCACGTCCGCCAGATCGCCCAGGGCCAGCCCCATTTCGCTGGTGACGTTTCCCGGCGGGGATTTGGCGAGATCGGCCAGCTCCGGCACATCGCCGAGCCAGCGCCGGGACAACCGGGTTATCAGGTCCAAGGCGAAAAAAGCGGCCGCAATCGACGGCATCATCTCGGCCATGAGCCGCCCCATGGTCATTCCCGCCTGCTCCTGGATGAATTGGAGCTTAGCTTCACCCGAAAGCTGCTCGAGCCGGCTCCGGACCTCCGCTACGATGGCCATGGTGGATTGGCGCAATTGGGGCAGGGCTTCGCCCGGCGTGCCGATGGTCATGTTGCCCAGCGTCCCGGCGATCATCGGCACCATCATCTTTTTCAGCTGGCCATAGCCACGGTGTTGGCCGTTCTCCTTCAAGGCCGCGACGAAATCGCGCCGTTTCAGGAGCTCGGCGATGGCGCTATTCATCAGCAAATCGGTTTTCCCGAACGATTTGGCCATGACCCGCCCGATCCGGCCGGTCAGGTATTCGCTGAAATTCAGATACAGCCGTCCGCCGGACGCGGCCATCTCATAGTTGGGCGGCATGAGCCGTTTGATGATCGACATTCCCAGCGGCAGGATGGGGTCGGTCATCATCTGCATATGGCCGAATGAAAGCCAGACGCGGGGCCGGTCGTCGTCGACTTCGGGCAGCGGATAGAGGGTGGTGATCGGCCGGCTCTGGACGATATAGAAGGCGCCGTCCGCCAGACACCATTCGATGTCCTGGGCCGCCCCGAAGTGCCGTTCGATGGTTTTGCCGATCTCCGCCAGCCTGAGAATTTGTTCGTCGCTGAGCGCCGGCCGGGTTTGGAGATACTCCGGCAGCTCCTGCTCCAAGGTTCCGGCGCCGGGCCGGGAGAAAACGGCGAGCCGCTTGGTGCCGATCTGCTTCTTGATAATCCGGCCTTTGCGCACCTTATACAGATCGGCGTTCACCTTCCCGGAGACCAGCGCCTCACCCAGCCCGAAGCCGGCGTCGATCGAGACCACGTTGCGGTTGCCGCGCACCGGGTCGGCGGTAAACATGATCCCCGACGCTTCCGGGCTGATCATGCGCTGTACGACGACAGCCAATAATACCTTCCGGTGGTCGACCCGGTTTTTGATCCGGTAAACGATGGCCCGGTCCGTAAAGAGCGACGCCCAGCATTTCCGGATATGCTGCGCCAGATCGTCGATTCCTTGAATATTCAAGTATGTATCCTGTTGGCCGGCGAAGGAAGCCTGCGGCAGATCCTCGGCAGTGGCACTGGAACGGACGGCGTACGCCTCATCCCGGCCGAATTCCTCCAGGGCTTCCCGTAATTGGTTCATGAACGCTGCGGGGATCGGAGTTTCCTCAATATATTGGCGGATCCTCCGGCCCAACGCAGCGACGGAATCGCCGTCCCCGGCTTCCAGCCGCTCGAGTTCGGTGAAGAACCCCTGCGCCTCGAGTCCCGCCTGCAGGATGATTCGAAAGGCCTCGGTCGTAACACAAAACCCCGGCGGCACCCGAATACCATCGCATTTCAACAATTCCCCCAGGTTGGCTCCTTTTCCGCCCGCCAAAGGCAGGCTGTCCTTGCTCAAACGGGCGAGCGGAATCATTAATTCAGCCATGTTCGGCCTCCAGATCCTGTAATGATTTTTTAGGATTCACGTGGTTTTCGCCAAAGGGCTCGTCTTCAGAAACAGCCAAGTGGTGAAGGACCACCAAAACAAGAAAGTGAGATAACTGAAAACCGGATAGTAACCCGGCCGAAAATCGAACAAGCCGGCGTTATGGACCATTAAGCCGTAGCCGACGCTGAAACAGCCGAAGGTAACGATATACAGGTAGCGAAAGGAACGACGGCGCGGCAAGAAATGCAGGAAGAGCATCACCGTAAACGTCCAGCATGGCGGGGAGAGGAAATTCTGCCCCAATACATTAAAAATGCCGGCGTTTTTGAACCGGATAATATGCAGCAGATTCTGGAACAGGCCCACCATGACCATATCGCCCAGTCCTCCCACCAGCAATCCATAGCTTAAATATTCCTTGTAATCCCGTCTCGGAATGTAGATCAGCGACAAGCCAAAGGCGATAATCAGATAAACTGGATAAAACCATTGCGTAACCATGCCGTCGTTACTGCCATTCCCTTCCGCTCTGGAAACCCGTCATTTTTTCAAGCGATTCTCAGGCATAGTTTTACCTGGGGGCAATGAGCTATGCAAAAAACCGACCTCTCCCCATCCCCGGCGCAGTCTCGATGATCATGGCAGCTTATTGAGAAGCCCAAAGAGCTCGTTCAATCGTTCAACGAGCTCTTTGAGTGGCTAAATGAGCTCTTTTAGTTGCTCAACAAGCTCATTTTGTGGATAAGAGAGCTCGTTTTGTGAATAAAAGAGTTCTTTTTGTGAATAAGTGAGCTCTTTCAGTCGTTCAACAAGCTCATTTTGTGGATAAGTGAGCTCTTTTTGTTAATGAAAGAGCTCTTTTTGTGAATAAGTGTCCTGTTTCCGCAGGGATACTCACGGATTCAGATCCATCCAACGCCGGTAGAGCTCTTCAAGCTCTGCCGCGAGCGCTTCGCGCTTGAGAAACAGACTTTGCAAACGCTGGCTATCGGCGTTATAGGCCTCCATCTCCGCTGCGACGGCTGCCAATTCGGCCTCGCGGCCCGCAATGGCCCGCTCAAGATCGGCTTCCGGACCGGGCCCGGTCTTGCTCATTCCCGGTTGGGGAAGAGCTTTTCCGGGGTTTTTCGGCCGACACGGCTGGCTCGAATCTTTCTTGAATCCGTCGGCCAATTTACCCGATTGGTAATGATCATAATTTCCCTCGAAATTGCGGAGCTTGCCGCCGCTTAATTCGGCAATCCGGGTCGGGAAGCGGTTCAGCCAGTAACGGTCGTGGCTGACCAGGACCACCGCGCCTTCAAACTCCGCCAGGGCCCCTTCCAGCCATTCGCGGGACATAATGTCCAAATGATTGGTGGGTTCATCCAGAAACAGCAAGTTGAGCTGTTCTTGCATGAGCAGGCAGAGTTTCAGGCGGCTTTTTTCCCCGCCGGACAGAGCGGCGACCTTTCTGGCCAACGCCTCATCCCGGAAATGAAACCGCGCCAAAATGCGCCGGGCCTCATACTCGGAGATCCGCAGCTCCTCCCGGAACAACTCCAGCACGCTGGCTTCCGGATCCGAAAAAATGACTACCTGGGGCAAATAAGCATAACGGATACTGGGTCCGATCTTCACTCGCCCGGAATCGGGCGGCTCCGTTCCGGCCAGGACCTTTAGCAGCGTCGATTTTCCGCTGCCATTGGCGCCGACGACGGCCACCCGTTCCCCCTGGCGGACCCGAAGCTCCAAACCGTTCAAGACCGGCCGGCCATCGTACTTTTTGACCAGTCCCTGCGCGATAATGACCTCCTGGCCGGAAAAAGCGGTCCCGCGAAAACGGTCCGAGATTTTTGCCGCGGCGCTCGGCCGTTCGGTCCGGGCCAGCCGCTCGACCCGCTTCTCGATATTGAAGGCCTGCCGGTGCATGGCCGGATTGTCGGCGACTTTGGCCCACTCGTGCAGCCGATGGGCGGCCGCCTCCAAGCGCCGGATCTCCCGCTGTTCCGATTGATACTGCTCCAGCCGCTGCTGATAACGGGCCTCTTTCTCGCGGCGATAGGCGCTGAAGTTGCCCGAATAGAGCTCGGCCCGGCCGCCGCCGAGCTCCACCACCCGGCTAACCACCCGGTCGAGAAAATAGCGGTCATGGGAGATCAAAAGCACCGTTCCGGGATAGCCTTTGAGGAATTCCTCCAGCCATTCACAGGAAGCGATGTCCAGATGGTTGGTGGGTTCATCGAGCAGGAGAACCGACGGCGCCTGGAGCAACAGGCGGCCCAGCCGCACCCGCGTCTGCTCGCCGCCGCTCAAACTGTCGAACTCCCGGTCCAGCCAGTCTCGGTCGATGGCCAGGCCGGCGCAGACCCGCGCGATCCGCTCATCGACCGCGTAACCGTCACGGGCTTCGAACTGCGCCTGCAACCGGCCGTACTCCTCCAATAGCGCCGACGTCGGGTTCCCGCTCAGCAGGGCGGCGCAGCGGGACAAGGCCGCCTCGATGGCGCGCGTCGCCGCGAAAGCCGATTCCAGAACCTCCCGGACCTTGGCGCCTTCCGCCGGCTCCGCCAGCTGTTCCAGCAATCCCAACGTCGCTCCTTTCCGAAGGGCGACTTCCCCGTCGTCGCAGCGCTCCCTCCCGGCGAGAATCTTCAGCAGCGTCGTCTTGCCGGCGCCGTTCTCTCCCAGCAACGCGACGCGTTCGCCCCGCTGAATTTCGAAACTGACTCCGTTCAGCACCGGGTCGGCGCCATAGGACTTCTTGATATCTTGCAATGCGATCTCGATCATAATTCTCCTTCCCACCCAGGGACCGGCACTTTTGAGCAAGCCATTCCGCCCGGGCAGTTTTGGACAATCGATCGCGATCGCGCGCCAGCGCCTCCGCTATGCAAAACAAAACCCGGGCAAGCGATCTCCCGGGCCTTTTCGAACCGAATTGATATGTGGAAATGACGATCCCTTGCTCAAGCGAAGTTATGAATTTTAGACAGACTCCTCCCTTGGAACGCTTGAAAATGCGAAATACAAGCGACACAATAGGCAAGCCGACCCAAAATTTCCTTCACCGAGCTTGGCGCGATCATCATTTCACCTCCTTAACCTCACTGCCTTTAATTTACCATGAATAGGAAATGATTGCAACCAGATCATCGTCGTTCGGCAATGATCTGGCTTGATTCATTCCGAATGCCCGGGTCTACCGTTTGACCCGCGCGTTCCCCTGCCAAATGCTCCAGACCTGTTCCTCGTCGGCGGGTTGCGCATAATCGGTCAGGAGAGTGGTGGCCAAAGCGCCGCTGGCCCAGCCGAACTGGACCCATTGCTCCGGCTCCCAGCCTCTGAGGATTCCATAAAGCAAGCCGCCCACGAAGGCGTCGCCGCCGCCGATCCGGTCAAGGACCGTAATCTTCCGCGGCTCGACCACGTGCCAGTTTTCGCCCTCCAGCATGATCGCGCCCCACATATGGTTATTGGCGTCGATCACCTGGCGCAGCGTGGTGGCAAAGACCGTGGCGTTGGGGAATGCCTGCTTGACCCGGCCGATCATCTCTTTAAAGCTGTCGATCTTGGCGGCCAGCTCCTTGCCGCCCGCCTCGGGGCCTTCGATTCCCAGACAAAGCTGGAAATCTTCCTCGTTCCCGACCAGCACGTCGGCGATGCCGGCGATCTCCGCGAAAATGTCATGCAGTTCTTTTTCGCGGCCTTTCCAGAACGAAGCCCGGTAATTGAGATCGAAGCTGATCCGGGTGCCGTATTTTTTAGCCGCGCGGGCCAGCTCCAGGCAGAAGACGCCGGTTTCGGGCGACAAGGCGGCAATCAGCCCCGACAGATGCAGGATCTGGACCCCTTCGCGGCCGAAGATCCGCTCCAGGTCGAAATCCTTGACATTCAAGGTCCGGCCGACCTCGCCGGCGCGGTCATTGTAAACGCGCGGGCCGCGCGAACCCGAACCGGTATCCGCGATATTGAACTGATGCCGGTAGCCCCACGGACCGCCCTGCGGGACTTCCTGCCCCTCGTACACCATGTGCCGGCTGGCCAAGTTGTTCTTGATCAGCTGGGCGATGGGGTTGTCCTTGACGAAGGTGGTCAACACCTTGACCGGCAACCCCAGGTACGACGAGACGCTCGCCACGTTGGTCTCGGCGCTGGTCACCAACATCGTGAAATTGTCAGTGCAATGGACCGGTTGCCCGTTGGCCGGGATGAGGCGGACTCCCATGCTGGTAGGTACGAGCAGAGAATAGGTAAAATCTTTTCGCAGTTCAACTTTCATGGTTTACCTCCCCTGAATTGAATTGGGCTTGCCCCTTTCCGAAAGGAAGGGAGCGAAGCATCTTGCAACTGCCAAACACCATTACTTCCTTAATTTAATGTAACATTTTTGGACAAGGAAGTAAATGATTGTTCCTGCTGTCACAATGTGAATATCAGTGAAGGTTCCGCAAAAACGGTTGCCTTAAAAAAATTCCCGCCGCAACGCTGGGTAAAGGACACTGGGCCGTCAGGCCCGGCCGCGGTCCGCCCGGGCCAGTTTCAGAACGGCGGCGATGGCGATGGCGATCGTCTGGCGCTCGGCCGCCTGGTACAGCGCGTCCTTCTCCTCAAGCGTCAATTGCTTGGCTAAAAAGATGTTGGAGTCCGTCCCGACAATCGCGCCGGTGCGAAGCCCCCGTAAGGCGCCCACTGTAAAGACGGTGGCGCATTCCATCTCGGAGACCGCCGCCTCGGTGCCCTTGAAAGTCTCATTGAGTTCGTGGTTCTGGACATAAAAGGCATCCCGGGTATAACTGACTCCGGTGAAGCAGGGCGCGCCGTTCAAGACCGCCTGGGCCGACTCCAGCAAGGTTTGGGTCACTTCGACCGTGGCCACCGCCGGATAGATGCTCGGCAAATAGGCATTGCTGGTGCCGTCCCCTTTGATGGCGGCGTTCACTACCACCACGCTGCCGACCGGGATATGCTCCTTGCGGCCCCCGGCCGAGCCGACCCGGATGAAGGTATGGGCGCCAATGCGGGCCAGTTCCTCGATGGCGATGGCCGTCGACGGGCCGCCGATCCCGGTCGAGCAGACGCTGAGCCCGACGCCGTCCTTGGTCCCGGTGTAAACCACATATTCGCGGTTTTCGGCTACTTTATGGTACTCGTCAAACTGCCGGGCGATGCGCTCGGCCCGGGCCGGGTCGCCAGGGATCAATACGTACTCCGCTACGTCCCCGCGCTGGCAACGGAGGTGTTTCTGTAAGGTTGGATCGTAGTAGGCCACTTAGTCTTCCTCCCTAAAAATATTGACGATCTTTCGTTGGTCCAGCCGGATCAGGCCGCGATCGGTGATCTTCAGCAGCGGGCTGACCGGCAGGCTGTTGGTGCTGAGTGACATCACCGGATTGACGTGCCTGTATCCCAGCTGGCGCATGGCCGCCGTGACCGCCGCCAACTCCCGGCCGATAGTATCCATGTCCTTGGCCGAGAGAATGCCGCCGATCGGCAGCTCGATCCCGGCCAGCACCCGGCCGTTCTCCACCGCATAATACCCGCCCTGGCTGGCGATGACCGCATTGACCGCCCGGACCATGTCGGCCGCGTTTTTGCCGACGGCCAGGATATTATGGTGGTCATGGGCATAGGAGGTCGCCACCGCCCCGCGTTGCAGGGTGTCGCCGCTGACCAGCCCCAACCCGATATTGTTATTTTTGCCATAACGCTCAAAAACCGCGATCAAACAGTACGGCGAATTCTCCCAATCCAGATAGCCGTCGCGAATGGCGACTTCCGCCGCCAATTCATCGGTAAAGGTCGTGCCGTCCCGGACTTGGATCACCCGGCATTGCGCCGCGCCCTGGAACTGTCCGGCCGGGATCCGCAGATCGCTGGCAGTAATCGGCTGCCGCCGGATGCTATGATAGAAATGCTCGGGAAATAGTGCGGCCGGCTCGGGCGCGGTGCAAGGCGAAACGGAAATATTCGCGTCGTACACGGTCACGCCTTGTTTATAGACGCGCTCGATAGTAAAGGAGTCGAGATCGACCAGGATCAGCAGATCGGCGATCTTGCCCGGCGCAATGCTGCCCCGGTCGATCCGGTTCATGCGGCGGGCCGGAGTATAGGTGGCGCAATAAATCGCCTGTTCGGCCGGCATTCCTAAAGCGACCGCCTTCTGCAGCAGCCGGTTGAGATGGCCTTCGCCGACCAGTTTGTCGGCCATCACATCGTCGGTCACCAGCGCAATATGCTCGTAGAGCTGGTTGGCCACGACAAAAGACACCACCTCCGGCGTCAGCGACTTATCCTGAAGCTCGATGAACATCCCGGCGCCGATCTTCTCCGCCAGGCTGGCCGCGGTCTGCTGGGTATGGTCGGAGCTCACCCCGGCGGCCAGCACCTTGGCCAGCCCGGCGCCGCTGATCTTGGCGCAGTGGCCCTCGATGGGCAGGCCGGGATAGTTCCGCCGGAAAAAGCGGAGCAACCGCTGAATCCGGGTATCCGTACCCTGGATGATATCATAACAATTCATCACCTCGCCCAGGCAGATGACCCGGTCCTCGGCGAGCAGCTCGGCCAGTTCCGGCAGATCGATCGCCCCGCCGGTGGTTTCGAATTCCGGCGTCGACGACGGCACCGAACTGGGCACGGCATAAAAAATATCGACCGGGCTGCCCGCGCCGGCCGCGATCATCGCCCGGACCCCGGCCACGCCGAAAACATTGGCCATCTCATGGGGTTCGGCGACGATGGTGGTCACGCCGTTGCGGACGATGGCCGCCGCGAAGGCGCGCGGCGTGGCCATCGAACTCTCGATATGCATGTGAATGTCGATTAACCCGGGAACAATATGTTTGCCGGCAGCGGCGACGGTATGGCGATATTCCCAACCGAGCGGCCCGGCGTCGCCCACGAAGACGATCCGGCCTGCGTCGATGACGATATCCGCCGCCGTAAAACGTTTCAGATAGACGTTGAATACCTGGCCGCCTTGGATAAGCAGATCCACTGTCTCCAAAGCTTCATCTCCTTTGTAAAAAGCTCTTAGACTTCCGCATGGCTCGCTGTGACTAAAATCCCGCAGCATTTGCTGCGGGATTGTTTCTACCTATTTGTATGCCTGCTTGCAACGGAAAACCCGCTTACTCTGCTCAGTCGGCGATCTCTTCGTTCCAGCGTTGAATCCACTTGGACATGACGCCGTTGATGTAGCCGAAGTCCAACGTCTTCATCTTCTTGAACACCTTGGCGCCGTAAGTCAAACCCTCCGCCTGCTGCTCGGTGAGGACGACCTTCTTGTTGACCGGCGAATCCAGTTTGTCGAGGGCGTTGGCCTTCTGCACCTTCTCGCTCAGCCACCAGTCGATGAACTTGTAGGCCAGGTCGACATTCTTGGAGCCTTTGACGATGTTGATGGTGTTGCGGTTGGCGATGGAGCCCTCTTTGGGATCGACATAGACCGCGCTGGGAATCGCCTCTTTAATCTTGGGGAAGGCGAAATCCAAGCCCACGCCGACCACGACTTCCCGCTGGATGAACATGTTGTTCAGATCCGATGACTTGGTATAGATCTTGACCACGTTGGGCTTTAAGGCGGTCAATTGGTTGAAAGCCTTGGAATCGTCCTTGACCATGGTGACGCCGGCCTTGATGGCACCGGCCTGGATCATCGCCGGACCCGAGGTGATGGTGATGTCGGGAATGGTGATCTTCTGTTTCAGATCGGGCCGCCAGAGGTCGGCCCAGGACTTGATGGGCCTGGTGACCGCTTTGGCATCATAGATGATGCCGGTCCGGTTCATGGTGTAGGCCGGGCCGTAACCCTCTTTCACCGGCTCGCGGGCCACATCGTAAATATTCTTCAGATTGGGGATTTTCTTGGGGTCGATCTTCTCGAACACGCCGGCTTTGGCGCCGTCCAAGGCGTAGGATTCGGCCAGGGTGATCACGTCCACCGGGCTGTTCTTCATCAGTTTCAGCTTGTTCAGGCGTTCGCCGTTGTTGCCGACCTCGAGCACGATCTTGACGTTGTTCTCCTTCTCAAAGGGGCCGAAGACATTCTTGCGGAACTGGTCCTCATTGTAACCCCAGGTCGAGACGACCAGCGTCCGCTGATCCGCGGCGGCAAAGACTACGCCCAGCGCACAGCTTAAAACCAACAATCCCAACAGACATCCGATGATCTTCTTCATTTGACGCACCTCGCTTTATTTACTCTATACTAAGATAATTTTCTCCTTGGGCAGGCTCAGCAGTACTGTCGCGCCCGGCTGGTAGGACTGGTCGGCGGCGCTGTTGACGACCAGCGGACCCAGCTTGGTTTCGACGATATACTGGTTCTCCTTGCCCAAAAAGGTACGGATACCCACGGTTCCCTCGATCAGGTTGGGTTCGGAAAGATCGCCCCGCTCCCGGATTACGATCTCGTCGGGGCGGATCGCGGCTTTGCAGCAGACCGGACCCGGCTGGGCGGCGCAGTTTTGCACCACGAAGCGCTGGCCGAGCCGGGAGCGGTAACAGCCGGCCGCGCCATCCGCTTCGCTCCGCTCCAGTTCGATGAAGTTCTCGAAGCCGACGAATCGGGCGACGAACTCGGTAGCCGGCGCTTTATAGATGTTCTGCGGGCTGTCCAACTGCTCGATGACCCCGCCGTTCATGACGGCGACCTTGTCGGAGATGGAGAAGCACTCCTCCTGATCGTGGGTGACATAGACCGTGGTGATCTTCAGCTCCTGCTGGATCCGTTTGATCTCCACCCGCATCTTGACCCGCAGTTTGGCGTCGAGGTTGCTCAGCGGCTCATCGAAGAGGAGCAGGTCCGGATTGATCACTAGCGCCCGGGCCAGCGCGACCCGCTGCCGCTGCCCGCCCGAGAGTTCCCTGGGATAGCGCTTGGCATACCGCCGCAGATCGACGATATCCAGGATCGCCTGGATGCGCTTTTCGGCTTCCCGTTTGTCGATCTTCCGCAGCTTCAGCCCGAAGCCGATGTTGTCGAAGACATTCAGGTGGGGAAACAACGCGTAGCTCTGAAACACGAAGCCAAAGTTGCGTTTGTGCACCGGAACCCGGGTGTAATCCTGGCCGTTGAAGAGGAACTGCCCGGAACGCGCCTGAATGAACCCGGCGATCGTCCGCAGCGTGGTCGTCTTGCCGCAGCCGCTCGGCCCCAGCAGCGCCACCAGCTCGCCTTGCTCGATGGCCAGGTTCAGATGCTCCAGCACCACGTGACTGCCGTAGGCCACCTCAAGATCTTTTAATGCCAATAAACTCATCTTTCCATCCCCCAGCTGTTGCTTTCCGGAAAGCCGCGTGCCTCGGGCGGCGTTTTTCGTGGTCAGTTTCCCATATTGCGGTTTATTTTGCTTGATGCAAGCCCTCATGCCGCTTGCCCCGTCACTTTGCCTTACCTGCCTACTTTATTTGGTCACGATATTCAGGCCCAACGTCCGTTCGACGATGTACATCAGCACGGCGGTCATGGCCATCAATACCACCGACAGCGCGGCAATGGTGGGGTCGAAATAATACTCCACATAGCTCATCATCTGAATCGGCAGCGTGCTTATGCCCGGTCCGGTCAGAAAGACCGAGACCGGAACGTTATTGAACGAATTAATGAACGCCAGGATGAAAGAGGCGATCACTCCGGAGGTGATATTGGGCAGGACGATCAGGAAGAAGGCCTTGACCCGGTTGGCGCCCAGCGACACGGCGCACTCCTCGATGGAATAATCCAGATTGTCGAGGCTCGAGGAGATCACCCGGATGATATAGGGCAGAATGACTACGGTATGCCCCAGCAAAAGCCCGGGAAAGATGGGCATCCCCAACTGGGCGATGAACAGTTTCAGCAGCGAAAAACCCAGCACGATCCCCGGCACCAGTACCGGCGACATGAACAACCCTTTGAGCAGGTCCTTGCCATGGAAATCGTAACGGCTCAGGGCGTAAGCGGCCGGCAGTCCGACCAGAAAGGCGATCAGCGTAGCGAGGGCCGCCAGTTCCAGGCTGATCACGAAAGTCTTCATGAACATCTCGACCCGGAAGATATTCTCGATCCAATGCAGCGAGAAGCCGCCGGGCGGGAATTTCAGGTAGGACTCCTTGCCGAAGCCGGCCACGGTGATGATCAGCAGCGGGAACAGGAGAAAGGCATAGACGATGCCGCTGAATAACGCGAGTCCTTTGGACTTCATGATAAGCCACCCCTTCTCTGCAGCCGGACGGTGCAACGGTTGATGACCCCGCCGATCAGCAGCGTGGTCAGGATCATTACCGTTGCGATCACGGCGGCGCTGTTCCAGTCGGAAAGGGTCATGGCGTTCTGATAGATCAAGGTGGCCAGGACCTTCGATTTATTGCCTCCCAGCAGTTGCGGGGTGGTATAAGCGGTAAAGCTGCCCGTGAATACCAGGATGCTGCCGACGATCAGTCCGGGGATGCTCAAAGGCAGCACCACCTTCAGGAAGGAGCGGAGCTTGGACGCGCCCAGGCTTTCGGCCGCCTCCACCAGGTCGTAATCGATATTCTCCATCACCCCGACCAGCGACATGATCATCAGCGGCAGAAACAAGTTGACGAAACCAACGACGATGGCGAACTCGGTATAGATCAGTTTCAGCGGGGCATCGATCAGTTTCAGCGCCATCAAGGCGTTATTGATCATGCCGAACTTGCCCAGCACCACCATCCAGCTGAAACTGCGCACCACCGGGCTGGTCAACAGGGGAAACACCGCCAGGATGGTGTAGAGGGCCTTCAGGTTCGGGCGGGCCTTCGATATGTAATAGGCGGTGGGGAAACCGGCCACCACCGCGATCAACGTCGCGATCAGCGAAAGCCGCAGCGTCCTCAGGTAGATCCGCAGATAATACTCGTCGGTGAAGAAACTGACGTAGCGCTCCAGGCTGAATCCGTGCTCACCCTGGAACGTCGCGACTACCGTCGAGAACAGCGGGACGATCAGAAACAGGATGATTACCAACAAGCCGGGCAGTAGCAAGAAATAGGCTGATTTATTGCGCATGGCTAACCTTCTTTCCCAGGTTTGACGGGTCGGACGCGGCGGCATTTTCCCGGCGTTCTGCCGGTGCAGCAGCGCCACTACTCTGACGAGTAGGTGATGCAGAAACGCCGTTTGGATGACGCTCAATTACCGCAGTAGCGCCGTTGCTCTGACGAGCAGCCGGTGCAGGAGCGGTGCTTTCTCTGACGATTAGCTTGGGGAAGAGCGTCACCGCTGCGACGGTATCGTCGCAGTCCCTGAGCTGGCGCAAGATCAGATCGACGGCCACCTCGCTCATGCGTTCCATCGGATATTCCACGGTGGTCAGCGCCGGGGCGATGTCCCGGGAGAGGTCGATGTTGTCAAATCCGACCAGCGAGACATCCTCGGGCACCCGGATCCCGATCTTATTCAGATAATGCAACGCGCCGATGGCCATCAGATCATTGGCGGCAATCACCCCGGTGATCTCCGGATGGGCCTGGTAAAGCAGGCGCATGGCCTCATAGCCGCTGGGCATGGTGTAGGCGCCGTGACCGATGTAAGCCGCGCAGACGGGGAGGCCGTATTCGGCCAGGGCCCGCCGGTAGCCCTCCAGGCGCCGGTCGGAGATCTCCAACCCGGCGCCGCCGCTCAGGAAGGCGATATGCCGGTGGCCCAGGTTTATCAGGTGCGCGGTGGCCTGAAACGCGCCATCATTGTTGTTGACGCTCACCGAATTGACGCGGGCGCTGTGAATCTCCCGATCCAGCACGACCACGGGCACGTTCCGGTGCTGGGCGGCCCGGATCACCTCCGGACTGCGGTGGGAGGACGCATAGATCAGCCCGTCTACCCGGTGGTCGATCAGCTCGAACATTCCCGCGTCGCCGGGAGTACCCTCCAGATTAAACAGCAGTATATTGTAGTCGAACGCGTTGGCGGCGGCGCTCAGGTGCCGGGCCATCCTGCCGAAGAATGGGTTTTCGATGTTCGGCACGACCAGCCCGATGGTCCGGTTCGGCCGCGTTTCCGATCCCCGCTCCAGCGGCTGGTAGTTGAGGATTTTGATCGCCTCGAGCACCCGTTCGCGGGTCTCCTGCCGGACGTAGCCGGTCTGGTTCAGCACCCGCGAGACCGTGGTGATCGACGAATTCGCCAGTCGCGCCACATCCTTGATGTTCGCCATCGGCCCTCCGTTGTGAAAATGTTTTCAGATATTTCCTTTTCAAAAACCAGGTCCTATTTCCGGCGCATCCGCCCGGGCCGTCAGCGGAGCCCTCACAAACCGCAGATATTGTTGGAATTTTACCCTCATTTTCCCAATTCTCGGACGGTGCAACCGCCGTTCCCGCAACCGGACATGCTATGAAAATGTTTTCACATTTCTTTTTCGACGATCCGCCCAAAACTCCTTTCAATTCAAATATTACAATTTGATGTCATCTTCATGGAAGATAACCGTTCAAAACTGCCGCAATGCTGTCAAGGACCCGCCATTGAGGCTGCCTCCGGGTGCGACAAACCGTTTGTTCCGGCCGGTGGTCGTCCCATTCGTAAAAAAAATCCGGCCAGCGCTCCTTCGATAGCGGCGACCGGATTTCGCCAGCGGCTGGCGGCAGGTTGCGCGCCCTATGGCATAAAAGCGGTCCGCCGCGCAATCAGCCCGCTAGTCGGGGGAGCTTCCGTCCTGCCAAGTATAATACCAGGTTTTGGTGGCTTCATTGCCGGACTTGTCTTTAATGCGCAGGCTAAACTGGTGTTTCCCGTTCGTCAGAGCGTGGGTGTTCCATTGGACGTTGCCCGCCGCTTCATTATACATAAAGTCGGCGACGGACTCGCCGTCGATGTAAAAACGAATCTTCGCGGGGTCAATTCCCGTCCCCGATGGGCCGTCATTTACCGGGACCCGGATATTGGTATATTGTTGCAACAGCGACCCGTCGGCCGGCACCGGAGCGCCGATGACCGGCGAGGTCCGATCATCGTTTTGGTAGCCGTAGACCAGCCGGATATCATCGATATAAAGCACGCCCGCGCTTTTCTTGGCGTTGTCCGTCTCCAGGCAACGGAGCGGCCGGTCCAGCTTTAAGGGCAGCGCTTTTCCGGGCGGGAGCGCCGCCTCGACATACTTCCAGCCGACCCAGTCCACTCCGGTCGGCGCGGTATAATCCACCGCGAAAGGGGCGTCGTTGCCGTCCCGCAGCTGGCCGCGCAGCCAGTGCCGCTGGCCGTCGCCGTACACCCACATCCCGATGTGGGTCGGATAGCCGGCGATGGGCAGATAGGGACCGGAGACGCCGAGATAGGCGCCGGCCGCGCCGGACGGTCCGCCTACCATGTCGTAGGCGAGCTTTAAGGACTGGTCGCCGCGCCGGACGAACTCCTCGCGGCTCTCGGCGCTGATACTCACCCCGTTCGGCGGCAGACGGTCACCGCTGGCTGTCCAAGCCCCGACGCCGTCCTCAAAATCGGCCACGATTACCGGCAGCTGGCCGACATTGACCTCCACCGCGCAGGATTGCTCACCCAGGCTGGCGATGATCCGGCCGCTCGCCCCCGAACTGTCCGTCGCCTTGAATAAACCGTTCGAATCGACAGTGCCGATGGCGCCCTCCACCTGCCAGGCGAACTGACGGTCCTGGCAGATCACGGGGATGCCGTTCCAGGCGGCCGTTATATCCAGATCGAAACTGGCGCCGGGATTCAGCGTCAGGCTAGTGACATTGAAGCGGAAATCAGCCGCCGGAAGCACCTGCAGCACGGCGCTGGCGCTCCGGCCGTTCAGGGTCGCCGTGACCGCCCCGACGGCGGCCGCCGTCGCGGCCTTGAAGACGCCCTGACCGTCGATGCTCCCGATAGCGCCGCTGACGCTCCACTCCGGCGCCCCCGGCGGAGGGACGGGCTGATAAGCGCTGTCGCTGGCCTTCACCCTGAAATTCAGCACCGCGCCCGCCAGCACCAGGGCCTGGGCCGGCGCGAGGTGCAGGTTGGCGTAGACCCCGTCACCGGGGCTATCGGCTACCAGCAGCCAGGCATTGCCGTCGGAACGCTCCCGGCCGTCCGAGGGCCGGTTCAAAAGCGTCAGGCCGGTGTCGCCGGGTTTACGGACCGCAATGGCCGCCGAACCGCCGCCATCGAGATTCAACGCGTAGACGCAGCCCTGCTGACGCAGGAACTCGGCCACATCCGGCAGGTTCAGGCCGTTGCTGTAGCCGGGCTGCCGCCCGTCCAACTCGAACAGCAGCACCGTGCCGTCGGGTTTGAGCCCAATGCAGCTGCGGGGATGGATATTGGCGTCGCTGGTGACGATCCGGCCGTCTTCCAGGATCGTCGACAAGCTGCCGATGGCTTCGCGCACCGCCGGCCAGCGGCTGCCGGCGCCGCTTTCATCGCGGATCGCTAGGTCGAACGCGTCGCCCACTCGCAGCGTCTTCAAAGCCGCCACACTCGCCTGATTGGCGGCGGTCTTGGCGACCGCGATCACCAGCTGACCCGGGCCGACGGCGGTATCCCCGGCTCCGTCGCGGATCCCGGCCACTCGCAGCCCCATGGTGGCGTCGATGGCCTGGCGCCCCGCCACGATATCGCAGATCACGTCATAACTGTCGAGCGTCCTGTTTTCGGTGGTGGCGGCGAACTCCGCCGTAAAAAGATAAATCCCCGCGCAGTCCAGAGCGGTGTTCAGATGAGCGGCCCGGAGCTCCCCGCCGGGCAACTTCAGGTAAAAGTTTACCCAGAGCATTCCGGCCACCGCCTCCCCGGCGGCGGTGAAGCCCAGCGCAACCTCGCGGCCGGGGAAGGCCACCAGCCGCCCGTCGTGGATCATCGGCCCATCGGGCACGCCGCTATTCACGTCGAAACCGTCGGCGTTGATGGCTGCGACCACGCTGTAGCCTTCCGACTGCGCCTGCCGGATGAAGACGGTCAGGGTATCTCCGCCGTACAAAGTCTTGCCATAGGTCGCGATCAACCGCAGCTTTGGCTCGCCCGGCTTGAACTGGATGGTGAAAGCCTGTTCCCGCCCTTGGTTCGGGTGAGCGGCCACATATTCGGCATAGGTCGCGCCCGGCGCAAAGATCTCGCTGGCCTGATAGGCGATGGTCCCTAGCCCGGCCGGGTCCGCGCCGCAGATCGGAATGACCAGGAACCCCAACCACCCGATGCTCATCAGCCAGATCAGAAACCGCCTTCCCCCGTCCATCCCGGATCCCAACATGATCTCGACCCCCACCTTTTCATGGCAACGCTTTTGCAATGACTCCATTATACCGCTACACCGCATACTGCCGGAACAGGCCTTTTGATCGAAATATCCAGCAAGCATTTTTCGCCAATCAACCTTATCGTAAAAGCCATTATGTTATTTATGAAACGAAACGAATGAAACTCCATCCGCCGCTTTACAGCTTCAGCGCTTATCGGGGTTGAAATAATCATATCACGGCCCCACCAATCCGCCGTATCGATCCAGTATCGATTTCATATCGCCGTCAACCGGCCCCACACCCCGGACCGGGAAGAAGTGATCATCAGTGGCGGGCAATCCCCGGCGGCATTCGCATCAAAATAGCCGGCCATTCATCGTTTTTGGCCCGAGCAATTCCGCTTATCCACAGCCGGGAGCCATTGGGTCATTCGACGATCTCATTTTTCAACAGAAATAGATCATTTACTCACAAAAACAGATCACTTATCCACAAAAAGAGCTTATTGAACGACCGAAAGAGCTCATTGATCCACAAAAAGAGATCTTTTATTAACAAAATGAGCTCTCTTATCCACAAAATGAGCTTGTTGAGCGACTCAATGAGCTCATTGATTCACAAAAAGAGATCAGTTATTCACAAAATGAGCTTGTTGAGGGACTGAAAGAGCTCGCTTATCCACAAAACGATCTCCTTGAGCCGTTCAAATGGATCCCTTATCCCCAAACCGGTTGCCAAAAAGAAGGAAAGGATCTGGTTTTAAACGGTTTCTCAATGTATCTTTCTATGTTGCTTTTAATGCCTTCGCTACGAAAGTTGAGCTTATAATGGAAAACAAGCAATTGCTGGATAGTGAGAGGTTAATTTCCGGAGGAATTCGCTGAGATCAAGCGGCATATACATTAAATTGCCGCTTTATGAAACGAGCCTTGGCAACCAGCGATTGTTGCATTGGCGAATATTGGTTGGAAAGATCGAACCGCCTTGTTATCTACATTTAACATTCTTATGTGAATTTACTGATATAATTATTATTGCAATTTTTAGGAGAGTGATCGTTTTGCGTAAGTTAATCGGCTTGCTCCTCGTTTGCGGATTACTTTTGGCGGGTTTGGCCTCCAAGTCTTACGGGGCCACGGCAACGGACCCGGCTTCCCTATCCAAAGTCAAATCCGAGACTGAGATGGAGTATCTCTCCCCCATGTGGGACAATCGCCAGCTTGACACGGTTTCGTTAAACCTGTTTTTCCACTACAGGGATGATCCCGCCCGTCACCTGTCCTATTTCAGGGGGGCGACCATCACCCGGGCCTGGGGCTATGTTAACGAGGCGGAGAAGGAGCTGGCCGACGACGCGGTCGGGATCGGACCGGTCTGGATGGTGCGCTACCAACCCTGGCAATGGGGCAAGGCTGCGCTGGCGGTGGATATGAGCGGCGGCATCATCTTCTATAATCAGAACTTCCCGACCGACGGCGATTTTTACAATTTCATGTGGCGGCTGGGGCCGGAATTCAGCTACGCCATCAATGACAATTACCGATTGAGCATCGGCTGCAAGATCATGCACGTCTCCAACGGCCAGCACGGCCATAATCCCTCCTATAACGGCGACGGCTTCTCGATCGGCATCATCAAGACGTTTTAGAAGCCAAGTGATAAAGTCGCTTAAATTTTAAAATCAGTTTATAAAGGATTTATATCGACTTTATCACTTGCTTCTCTGAGTTTTTTTGGCCGCCCTGACCTTCGGACCGGGTTTATCACAACGCTTTTAGAACGGGGCCCATGCCGGCAAAAAGCCAGGGCGGCGCTCTTTGCGAAGACTGGACTCCCTCAAGCCGCCGCTGGATTGCCGCCCTTTTCCGCTCACTCCCGCTCGATTTCAAGCGGCGGCGCCAGGGCGCTCCGCCGGACATCCCAATCCCATCCTCACTTCGTCCCGCGTTTCGATTGTCAATCATACCTAACGCTCATAGCAATGCTTAAATTTAGGTAATGTTTATTGCTCCGCGAGCGCCTTTTCGATCTCGGCGGCCGCGGCGTCCAGCGACAGTTGCGGATCCATCCGGTTGAAGATGCAACGTTGCACGGCCCGCTCGATGGCTCGGCCGATCGCGTCATACTGGGACGAACGCGGCAAGTATTGCGCTTGGGCCAGGGCCGCCATCCAGACGTCCAGATAGGGGAAGGACTGCGCCTCCCGGGTTTTATACCAGCCGGTCCGGGGCTGCAGGAAACCGACCTTGGTCAGCCATTCGGTCGGCTGGCCGGCCGCCAGAGCCACCCATTCCCAGGCCGCCTGCTTGAACGCAGGAGAGGCGGCGGAGTTAACGCTCCAGGCCCAGCCGTACTGCGTCAGCTGCGGCTTCTTGGGATTGACCTGCGGATAAGGGACGATGATCGTGTTGCGGGCCACTTCGGGATAGGCTTGCAGTAGTTCCAGCGCCCCCGGACCGCTGACCCACATGCCGACCTTGCCCTGGAAATAATCGGCGTTGGGAGCAGCGGCGCTGGCCAGCGAGATATTGGGATCGCCGACTTTGTAACGGTAGAGCAGGTCTTGCCACAATTGCAAGGCGGCGACACCGAACTTACTGTTTACCAGGACTTTCTTGCCGTCGGGTGAGAGTATGGTCCCACCCTGTTGCCGGATGAGCGCATCAAAAAGGTACATCGCCCAGTCCGGTCCGTTATACGGCAGATCAAACCCTTCGCGGATCATCCGGCCGTTGCCATCCAACCGGACCAGCTTGCGGGCGACCTTGGCCAGATCCTCCCAGGTCTTAGGATAATCGCTGGCCGGATCGAGCCCGGCCTCGCGGAAAATCTGAGCGTTGATCAATAGGCAGAGCGGGTTCTGCTCGATGGGAATCCCGTATAACTTACGGTCAAAGGTCAAGCCGGCCAAGCTGTTTTTGAGATAGATCTTTGCCAGGCGGTCCAGATTCTTGTAGCCAAAGGCGGCGGGAACCACCGGGTCCAGGAGGTTCTTGGCGATAAAAGCGGGGTAATCGTTTTCGTTCAGATCGAAACAGTCGGGGCCGGTTCCGGCGGCGCAGGCCGCCAGCAATTTTGCCCGGTAATCTTTTTCGGGGAAGACAGCGTATTCGATATTGATATGGGGATGGGTCCGTTTAAACTCCGGAATCAGGACCGTCTGCACATACTGGGCCTCCGCCGGCTGCTGGTGGGTCCAGAAACGCAAGGTCGGCGAGTCGCCGGCCGCCTTCGTCCCACTTCCGGACCAAACCGCCGCCAGAACCAGACCTAATAAAACGAATCGCAACCGTAACTTTTTCATGATCTCCTCCCGTTATATTCCGGCTAACCAAAGGACTCTTCATGCACCAATTGGTTCAATGTGAGTACTTGAGTATTTGTAGTATTACATTTAGTTTATAAAACGCTGGAATAAATTGCAACAGCCGTTTCGGAGATATGG
Source organism: Bacillota bacterium (assembly GCA_023400055.1). GTDB lineage: Bacteria > Bacillota > UBA4882 > UBA8346 > UBA8346 > Hydrogenispora. The sequence goes on along the minus strand of JAEXFN010000051.1, from coordinate 133,121 downwards.
AAAAAATGTAACCCGCATGATTTAATCCGATTTGGAAAACCGCTTCAGCCGAGCCCTTTAAGATCAAATCATTAGAATCATCTATTTTGAGACTTAGGATTCGACCGCCGCTAACCCGCTTCCGGAGAGTTTGAGTTTATGCAAAAAGCGTTCAACGAAGTTGTCCAAGGCGAGTGTCGCTTCGGAGTCAGGCAAACTGCGCAACTCCTCTTGTGCTTGACTTAAATGAGTGGCAGCGATCCGCAGCGCTTCCTGCAATGCGCCGGCACGGATCAACCGCTGCCACAACTGGCGCCGGACCGTTTCGTTCACCCGCCTGGCGGCCAGCTGGGAACGGAGCCAGTCCCGGTGCGCCGGATCCTCCAACAACAACAACAACGGCAAGGTCAGTACGCCCTGGCGGAAATCCTCCCAGTTGGGCTTGCCGGTCTCGGCGGTTGGGCCGATAAAATCGGATACGTCGTTGCCGATCTGATAGGCGCGGCCGAATTCCCGGCCGAACTCGGCCAACCGTTCCAAGGGCTCGGGGCCGGCATTGCCGATCAACGCTCCCGCCCGGCAACAACCCTCGAACAGACGGCCGGTTTTCTGGTCGATCCGTTCGTAATAGCGCTCCCGGGTAAAGGACGGATCGAAGCCCCCGTCGGCCTGACTGAACTCTCCCCGGCACATCGCCTGGACGATCCGGGCCAGCAGCGGCAGCAGCGGCGGCGGACCCGCTGCTGCCAAAATCGCAAAGGCCGCGCCGAGCAAATAATCGCCGGCCAGGACCGCCCGCTGGCTCCCCCAGCGCTGATAGACGGGGAGCTGGTTCCGGCGCAAGCTGGCCCGGTCGATCAAGTCATCATGAATCAGCGAGGCCATGTGCACCATTTCGAAGGCAGCCGCCGCCCGGAGCAACCGCTCGGAAACCGGCGCGAAGATTTTGCCGCATTGGATCAACAGCAGCGGCCGAAGCCTTTTTCCTCCGGCATTCAAGGTAGCCAGCCCGATCTCCCGCAAGCTTCCTTCACAGTCCGCGAACTGCCTCCGCAGATAAGTTTCGACGATTTCCAATTCCGGCGGGACTTCCGGGGCCGATAATTCCTGGGGCCGTATAAATTGCATAAATATACCCTCTTGTATAATTGTTTGTTAGGTCTAGTTTGGCATCCCAGCCGCCCACTCATACGCAGCGAAAGCTTTTTTAAAGATTTAACAGGCTTTTTCTACGCTTAACCGATTGAAAACTTTCCTTTAAAAAATTCGCTAAATTCTTTGCATCCCTCCGGGTGATGTTATATAATTGTAATGTTATTGAATATTTTTTGGAGGTGTTTCCATGAAAAAGTTGTTATGGATTAGTTTGGTGTTAGTATTTGTGCTAACAGCCGGCATGGTATTCGCCGCGAAGTCGGCACTCCGCGTCGGTACCGATGCTACTTATGAACCCTTTGAGACGATCGATCCCAAAACCAATGCTTATGTCGGTTTTGATATGGAACTGATTAAGCTGGTCGCCGACGAGATGGGCTACGAGCTGAAACTTCAAAATGTCGGCTGGGACGGCATCATCCCCGGCCTAATGAATGGCAATTATGACTGTCTGATCTCCGCCATGACCATCACCGCCGAACGGAAGAAACAGATCAATTTCTCGGTACCTTACCATGAGAATCACCAGGTCATCGTGGTTAAGACTGATAACGCCAAAATTAAAGGCTCCAGTGATTTGATCGGCAAGACCGTCACCGTACAAAACGGCACCACCGGCGATCTCTATGCCAGCAAAATCAAAGATATCAAGATGAAACGGTTCGATACCAATCCGCAGGCGATTCAGGAATTGCTGAACAATGGCGCCGACGCCGCGGTCATGGATGATCTGGTCGCCTACAGCGCCATCCAAAAGAGCAAAGGCTTGAAAGTGGTTGCAATTAAAGATGCCGACCTCGAGGAATATGGCATCGGCGTGAAAAAAGGCAACGATGATTTATTGAATAAAATCAATAAAGCGCTTACTGCCCTCAAAAAGAACGGTAAATTGGCCGGTCTCGAAAAAAAATACCGTTCCGCCAATTAATGACGTATTTTCGACCTTGACAAGAATGGTCAAAGAGTGCTATCGTGCTCTTTGACCATATTATTTTATTCATAGAATTGCATGTTTTCATCGCGCTCAGGTTGCGGCGGAAGGGGCTCGAATGTTGCCCGCACCCGCAATAGATTAAAAGCTTTGTGATAGACCCCGGCCGAAGATCAGGGCGTTCACCAAAGCTCGGAAAAGCAGGGATAAAGTCGTTAAAATTGACTTCGTAAAGATTTTTTCGATTCGAGACTTTATCGCATAGCTTTTAAATAAAGCAGCCCAACCTCCAAAATGTTGCAAAAGGGATTGCAGTCGTTTTTATTATCAAAAAAGGATGTTATGGTAAAGATGTATAGCGTAAAATATAAGATTCATCTGGCGCTCATTTTGAACGCCCTGCTCGCTTTCGGATTGTCTTGTCCGGCTCTTGGCGCCGCCAAACAAGACGCCTCGCTCGCCGTCACCTCCGATCCCGCCGGAGCCGCCATTATCCTCGATGGCCGGACGACTCAGCATGTTACTCCTTACACCTTCCATGGACTTTCCGTGGGCGACCACGACATCAGCGTCGGCAAACCTCCGCATTACCACAGCGAATCGCGCAAAATATCCTTGGATTCCGGCGACAACAGCGCCGATTTCTCACTACCCGAAACTTCCTGGTATTATATGTGGCTAAGCCTCCCCAACCTGCTCCTCGGAGCCTTGATGACCCTATTTCTGACCATCGTGGCCGTTTTTGACGGCATTATCATCGGCACGTTCCTCGGCGTGGCCCGGGTCATCCATAATAAACTCGCCAATATGCTAGCCGGTATCTACGTGGATTTCATCCGCGGCACACCGCTGCTGGTTCAGATATTTATGATCCATTTCGGCAGTCCGCCGATCTTAGGCGCCCTCTTCAATCACGGGCAACCCATTCCCATTAACCCATTCATCTCGGCGCTGGTGGCCCTGAGCGTCAACAGCGGCGCGTATGTCGCGGAGATCGTCCGCGCCGGGATCCAGTCGATCGACCGCGGTCAGATGGAAGCCGCCCGTTCATTGGGAATGTCTTATCGCCAAGCCATGCGGCATATTATCCTGCCTCAGGCCTTGAAACGGGTTATCCCGCCGCTGGGCAACGAGTTCATCGCCATGCTGAAGGATTCCTCGCTGGTTTCGGTCATCGGCATGGAAGAGCTGGTCCGCAAGGCTCAGGTCATCGTCACCCGCTCCTACCGGCCGACTGAAACCTGGCTCGAGGTCGGGCTGATCTTCCTCGTCATGACGATTCCCTTTACCCGCATCGTGGCCCATCTGGAAAGGAGATTAAAGACCGGTGATTAAAGTCGTTGATTTACACAAACGCTTCCGCCATCTTCATGTGCTGAAAGGAATATCCACTGAGGTCACCCCCGGTGAAGTGGTCTGTGTCATCGGTCCCAGCGGTTCGGGAAAGAGCACCTTCCTGCGCTGTCTCAATCTGCTCGAGAAACCGTCCGCCGGTCAGATTTACATTGAAGGCCTCGAGGTGACCGACCACACCAAGATCAATGTCAACGAAGTCCGGGCCGAAGTCGGCATGGTCTTCCAACGGTTCAACCTGTTTCCGCACAAAACCGCGCTCGAAAACATCACCCTGGCGCCGATGAAGGTGCGCGGCCTGTCGCTCGATGAAGCCAAAACCCGGGCCTTTGAGTTGCTGGACCGGGTCGGTCTGCGGCACAAGGCCGACGTTTATCCCGATAACCTGTCCGGCGGCCAGCAGCAACGGATCGCCATCGCCCGCGCCTTGGCCATGCGGCCCAAGGTGATGCTCTTTGACGAGCCGACCTCGGCCCTGGATCCCGAGATGATCCAGGAAGTGCTGGACGTCATGAAGACCCTAGCCCGCGAAGGCATGACCATGGTGGTCGTCACCCATGAGATGGGTTTCGCCCGCGAAGTCGCCCACCGCGCTTTATTTATGGACGAAGGCCAGATCGTTGAGGAAGGAACGCCCAATGAGGTGTTCAACAACCCAAAGAGCGAACGGACCCAGCAATTCCTGAGCAAAATATTATAAGCGGTCCGGCGCGGCCTGCCCGCTCAATGGCAATGCGACCGGATCCCGGTTGCCGGATTTTACATCCCCGTTGTTGACAGTGATAGAAGACCATGTTAGGATATATGACATGGTCTTTTCATATCCTGCCGCAAATACGATTTTTATATGATCACATGTAAGGAAAACGATGCGTTAGAATTGCCCCGTTCCGTTCTCTTACTGTTAATCCCTAGTTCCATTAATGATCCCGACCGATTGGAGGCAGTAAGCCCCATTCCCTGCCCGGAACCGCGCCAACCATTTTCTTATCGGAGGAGATCCGCCGAATGAAGCAGGAACTTCGGATTCGTCCCGCTACGATGGCCGATTTGGATGCCCTCGCCGAACTGCTCAACCTCTTATTCACGCTGGAGGCCGATTTCGCGCCCGAACCGGCCAAACAACGCCGCGGTCTGGAATTGATGCTCAATCGTCCCGCGGAACGGTGCGTGATGGTGGCCGAGAGCGAGGGCCGGGTGATCGGCATGTGTACCGCTCAATTGCTGGTTTCCACCGCCGAAGGGGGCGTGGCGGCGCTGATCGAGGACATGGTGCTGCGCGAAGCCCACCGGGGCCAGGGCATCGGCCGGCGTTTGCTCACCGCGGTGGAGAATTGGGCTCTGGAGCACGGCGCCAAACGTTTGGAGCTGCTCGCCGATTGTGAGAACCATCCTGCGCTCGGCTTTTACGACCGCTTGCAATGGCGGCGCACTCAGCTCATCTGTCTCCATAAAAAGCCACCCATCGGCTAGCGCCGTTTGGTGGACCAATCGAGGACGCCATAAAGCAGACAATAACCCAATAGCCCCTCCCAGATTGAGAAAGCTCCCAACAGCACCAGCAGATCGCCGATCACTCCGTCAATCCGGAAAAAATAGCGGGCCCCGATTAAGATGAATCCCAAAACACCCCGGCTCACCCGATCCAGCGGACCAATGTTTTGCGCCGCGAATGACTCTGTCATTTCCATCACCGCTGTTAGTTTAGCCAGTTGCAGGAAAAAACCGCTCTTGGTCCTTTTCCTTTTCCAGGCGGTTCTTAAACCTTCCCGCTTCTGAAAATCGGATCCAAATCGCGGCATAAAAAACTCCCGAGTTCATCGGGAGTTTCGCTGTTATTTATCATTCATTTAATTTAAGGCGCTCAGCGGCGGTTCCTCTTCCGGCTCCGCTTCCAGCAGCACCCGCTCCATAATATCGGCGACCGTCGCCACCGGAATGACTCGAACATTCTTGAGTTCCTGCGGAATGTCCTTTTCGTTCTCCTGCGGCACGAAAACCCGTTTCATGCCGGCCTGGCGGGCGCCGTAAATCTTTTCGGCCACGCCTCCGACCGCCTTGATCTTGCCTTGGATCGACACTTCGCCGGTCACCGCCACATCCTGGGGAATCGGGCGATGAGTCAGACAGCTGATCAGCGCCAGGGTGATCGCCACCCCGGCCGACGGGCCGTCGATCCGGCCGCCGCCCACCACGTTCACATGAGCGTCGTAATCGGAGAGATCCTTCCCGGTCAGCAGCCGCACCACTGAGGCGGCGTTGAACACCGAGTCCTTGGTCATGCTGCCGGCAGTCTCGTTAAAGCGCAGCCGGCCTTTGCCCTTCTCGGGACAGGGAAAGCACACCGCTTCGATCTCCAGCACCGATCCGACGAACCCGCTGACGCCCAGGCCAAAGATCTTGCCGACCTCTGCCTGCTCGGAAGCGCGGACCGTCAAAAACGGCGACATCCGGCTCACCTGGAAGACTTCCAACAATTCTTCCTCGCCGATCGCTACATCCTCCAGCCGCGGATTGGTGTCCCGGTTGCGGTACAGTGCCAGACCGCAGGCATCGGCCAGCATTCCGGCGGCCTTGCGGCCTTCCATGGTGTATTCGCTGATCAGCTCGGCCACGCGCGGCGTAATCGGCACCTTGATCCGGGCCGCAGCATTGGTGACGATCTCGCGGATCTCCGGCTGCTCTAACGGTTCAAAGTAAACCTCGGCGCAACGGGAACGCATCGCCGGGCTGATCTCCGAAGGATCGCGGGTCGTGGCGGCGATCAAAATGAAGTCGGCCGGCGCACCCTCGGTGAACAGTTTCTTGATATATTTCGGGACATTCGGATCGTTGGGATCATAGTAGGCGGAATCAAAGAAGACCCGTTTGTCCTCAAGCACTTTCAACAGTTTATTCTGGAGCATCTCGTCCATCTCGCCGATCTCGTCGATGAACAGCACCCCGCCGTGAGCGTCGGTGACCAGGCCCAGTTTGGGCTCGGGAACGCCGCCTTCGGCCAGATCCCGTTTGGCGCCCTGGTAAATCGGGTCATGCACCGAACCCAGCAGCGGATTGGTGACTTCCCGGGGATCCCAGCGCAGGGTGGTCCCGTCGACCTCCACGAAGGGGGCCTCGGTCTTGAACGGCGTGAATGAAAGCTTCTTGGCCTCTTCCAGCACCAGGCGGGCCACGGTGGTTTTGCCGACGCCCGGCGGTCCGTACAGGATCACGTGCTGAGGAAAGGGCGAAGCGATCTTCGCCAGCAGCGAGGAGATGGCCCGGTTCTGGCCGACCACTTCTTCCAGTTTGGTCGGTTTCAGGGCTTCCAGCACCGATTTGGAGAGGTTGATCTGATCCATCTTCTCCAGATCAGCCAGCTTCTTCAGGGTGTGCGGATTATCCGGACCGGCGCTCTCCTGCAGGATCTGAATCTTGATCTCCTTGAGATACTCTTCATGGCGCTGTTGCATCCGGTCGGCGATCTTCTTTTCGATCTTCTCCTCCACTGTCTTGCGGGCGATCAGATCGGCGATCTCCTCTTCGATCTCATTCAGGATCTCCGGCAGGTTCCTCCGGTTGGGCAGCGTATCGATGGTCGGATCCTCGAAGACGATCCGTTGCAGCGCCAGGGCGCGTTCTTCCAGCACTTCCGAGCGCATCAGCTTTAAGGCTTCCAGTTTGCCCGCCTTGAGGACCAGACGATCCGATCCGTACAGATTGGACAACAAAGCAAAGACCGCCGCGATCTGCCGCTCCAATTGATCGTCGTCGAGCAGGCGATCGTGCAGCGGAACAGGGGCCGGCGGCGGCGCCGGTTTTTGAAAAATGTCGGTAAATTGTTTCACGATATTTCGCATTGGGCTTCTCCTTCCCGTAACTTCCGGGAACAACCTATCTGATATTACCATATTCACCAGGCCGGCGAATCATACTGCGATTCGCTGTCCTTCGGAAATGAGCCATTTCCGCGGCGGACGCCCGGCGAACGCGTTTCGATAGACACACTCGCAAATGAATTCTATTTTTAAATAACGAAAACCGGCGCGACCGGTTTCCGGTAAAATCTGTACCTCGCTAGAAAATTATTCCGCGGCGATGACTTTGACGATCACTTCGGTGGCGACTCCCTTATAGAGGTGAATCTTCACCGGATGTTCGCCCAGCGTCTTAATGGCGTCGTCGATCTCCAGCTTCCGTTTGTCCAACTCGACCTTAGCGACTTTGACGATCTGGTCCGCCACGTCCTTGGCGGTGATGGAGCCGAATAACCGGCCGTTCTCGCCGGTCTTCGCCTTGAAGGTGACGGTCAGGCCTTTCAACCGTTCGGCCAGGGCCTTGGCCTCGCCTTCCTCGCGGATCTCTTTCTGAATGGCGTTCTCTTTCACTTCGGACAATATCTTCAAGTTTCCGGCCGTGGCTTCGATGGCCAGGCCCTTCGGCAGCAGAAAGTTGCGCGCGTAGCCGTCAGACACCTCTTTGATCTCGCCCTTTCTGCCCAGCGCCTTGACGTCTTGTTTTAAAATGACTTTCATGATTTCACCACCTAATAACGATTGCGATCTTTCAGATAATTTTCCAAATTTGAGACGTCCCCATACCACTGTTCCAGCTCATGTTCACGCATCGGCGGGGATTGCAGTTTTTGGCGAATGATCTCGTCCAGCTTGGTGAAGGAGATGCCAAGCCGCTTCCCAAGAAAATAGCAACTGACGATCAATCCGGCCAAAGCGTCCTGAATAACCTCTTCGTTGTTCTTGATCAGCGCTTTAAAGAGACTCCCCATGCCGGCGACCAGCTCCGCCTTGATCCATTCGATAGCCCGCAGGTTCTTGACGATGTTAAAGTCCGAGTTGCCAGAAGACATAAGCTTTATCCTCCTTCAACCCATGATATTCTCTATGAAGCGCTTTTTTTCCTGCGCTGAAATAATTTTGCAATAATTTTATCGTTCCAAAGCCAGGAGGGCCTAAGGGCAAGCGGCCAGGGATGGCACAACGCGCAGCCCCAGGGCCATGAAGGCCTAAGCTTGCGGCGTCCACGGACGGATATCAGCCGCAAAGCCAGGGCCGACGAGACATTCGTGCGGTCCGCGAGCTTCCCATTTTGGGATGAAACGATACATGATGGCGTTGCCGCCGATTTCAAAGATCAGGAACAGAGTCGTCGTTGCGGTCGGGTGTCCCATCGGAGCGGAAAACGGCAGAAGGTTAAAAAAAGGGGCCAAACGGCCCCTCATTCACTGGTATATGGCAGCAAGGCGATTTGCCGCGCCCGCTTGATCGCGTTGGTCAATTGCCGCTGATGCACAGCGCAATTGCCGGAGATCCGCCGCGGTAAAATCTTGCCCCGCTCGGTAATGAACCGGCGTAATTTGGGGATTTCCTTGTAATCGATGGATTGCACTTTATCAACACAAAAGGAACAAACTTTCTTCTTGGGCCGGCGACCGCCTCTGCCCTCTTTGTCATTCCTCGGCATCCTATTTCACCTCCGATAGTCAGAACCTAAAATGGAAGATCATCGAGATTCACGCCACCGAAATCGTCATGTCCGGAACTGCTGGAACTGCCCGAGCCGCTGGAACCGCCGGAACCGGTGGATCCACCGCCCGCAGCAGCCGCGGCATCGTCACGACCCCTGTCCAAAAATTGGACCTGGTTGGCGACCACTTCGGCGACGCGCCTCTTTTGGCCATCTTGTGTCTCGTAACTGCGAATCTGCAAACGGCCCTCCACCGCCACGAGACGACCTTTCTTCAAGTAATTGGCGCACAACTCCGCCTGTTTCTGCCAGGCGATAATCCGGATGAAATCCGCCTCCCGCTCCCCCTGTTGGTTGGGTACCGGGCGGTCGACCGCCAGATCAAAATTGGTAACTGCTGTGCCGCTCGGCGTATAACGAAGTTCCGGGTCTCGCGTGAGTCTCCCGATCAAGACAATATGATTCATCCCTCATCACCTTCGTTATTCGTCTTTTTTGATCACCAAATGGCGAACGATATCATCGTTGATGCGCAACAATCGCTCGAGCTCTTGCGCGACTTCTTTGTCGGCCTTGAAGGTCATCAAGATGTAGTGCCCTTCGACTTTGCCGTCAATCTCGTAAGCAAGCCGACGCTTGCCCCAACGGTCGAGTTTTACGACCTCACCGTTACCGTTCTTGACAACATCCTCGAAGCGGGTCACTGCTGCCTCCAGAGCTTCCTCCTCCAGGTCTGGCCGGAGAATATACATGGACTCATAATCCCGCATTCGAATTCACCTCCTCCCTACGGACTCATTCGGCTCCCTTCCAAAAAAGGAGCAGGGAAGTCACCGTAAAATTATAACACTTTTCGTCCATCTGATTCAAGATTTATTTCCATGAATCGTAAAATATACGAAACGTTAACAGAATGCCGTCCTGATCATGAATTTGTTTGAACCGGTCGAGAAGCTAAAAAAGACCGCTTTGTAAATCAATGAGCTCTTTTTGTGAATAAGTGAGCTGATGATCATCGAGTTAGCTCCGCACGGGAAACCGGGGCCTGAGCAATCAAGCTTTGACCGGTGACCAACAGTCCGTCGGTTTCACCGACGGACTATCCTGAAAGACAAACTTCCATGATTGATATTATACCGTGAAAAGCCGGTCCTGAAGTATCGTTTTCGTATCCGAAAAATATCATCCGCATCCCGAACCATGATTCGTAGGATTCAAGGATTAACATGATTCAATTCGGCCGAGACTCCCAAGGAATCCTAAGATTTTTGTCATTCATACAGCTGCCAAGGAGGGCGGCTGTATGAATGCAAAGTTGAAGATCTCTATAAAAAGAGCCGATCATGGATTGATGGATTTAAGGATTTCACGGAAAAACCACTTCCCGATCGCTAGGCCGTAGAATCCTTTCATCCGTTAAATCCGTGATCAAGTTTTTTGTGAATCAAGGAGCTCTCTCAGTCGTTTCGCAATGCCGTGCCGGTCTACCTCCCTGTAGACCGCTCGGGCTAATACTCTAGCTGTAAAAAATAAAACCTAAAGACTGCCTATAAAAAAATCCCACCTAACTTTTTTGCATTCATATAGCCGCCAAGGATGGCGGCTGCGCGGCGTTGCTACCCGGATGAAAGCACCGCCGTCGGCCGGAAACCATCATATAGAAGCCGGCGGCAATGGAGGCCGGCGGCCAAACTTAATTGTCCATTTACCTTACCGGTTCAAGGATGAACCGGACATTGGAGGGGTTCTAAGGGGAAGCAGCGTCCCCTTAGCGGTGGGGTCGCAAGGGGTTTGCCGCCAAACCCTTTGCCCGCCTGCAGGCGGAATCCTTGTTTTAGGCCCAAAAAACTCAAAACCAGCATACCCCAAAAATTTTAGCTTATAATTCAAACTGATCAAACCGATCTCCCATCGAAAACCAACCGCGTCTTTGCCGAGCAAACTTGATAATCAGAAAAGAGCTCGTTTTGTTAATAAATAAGCTCTTTCAATCGCTCAACGAGCTATTTTGTGGATAAGTGAGCGGCGGCGTTCAATTTGCCGCGAAACATTTGCTCACGATCGCCGGGCGACATCGCCCTCCCCGGAAACGGGCCGGCTCGACGAAGCCGTTAAAAGGCGACGCTTCCTGCGCGGGGTGATAAATTCGATCCGTTTATTGAGCAGTAAGACGATCAAAGAGTTAATCGTGTTCAGACTCTTGGCGCGGAACGGGTCCAGAAAGGTAAAGGTGGCGATGGCGGTGGAGGTCAGACTGAACAACTGCGAGACCAACAGGCTTTGCTTGGCATAGCGGTAGGCTTCTTGCGAAAGCTCAAGCAGTTGTGGCAGCCGGTCCAAATCGTCTTCAAAAATGATGCAGTCCGAAGCCAGCTTGACCCGGTCGGCGGCGGAATTGGCCAGGCTGAGGCTGACGTCGGCCTGTTTCATGGCCAGGACGTCATTGATCCCGTCGCCGACCATCATCACGGTGTCCCGCGCCTGAATCTCCCGGATGATGTCGAGCTTGTCGTGGTAATCGCATTCGCTGTACACCTTGTCGATCCCCAGCTCCCGGGCGGTGGCGTCGGCCTTGTCCGCGCGGTCGCCGGTCATAATCGCGATGCCCGGGATCTTCTGCCGTTTGAGGTTGGTTATTAACTCTCTACTACCCGGCCGCAGAATGTCCTCCAGGACGAAGAGTCCGGCCAAGTTGTGATCGATGCTGATCAGCACCGGGGTCAGCAACTCCCGCTCATAGCCGCTGATGGCTGCCGCAGCCGCTGACAGATCGACTCCTTCATTCCGCAGCAAACCGGGACTGCCGATCAGGATCCGGTGTCCGTCGTAATCAGAGCGTACCCCCGCAGAAGGGATCAACACCGAATGGTCGACTTTGGTGACGTCATAATCCCGGCCCACCGAGTCCTGGAGCGTCAGGGCGATGGGATGGTAGTTGTCGACTTCGCAAGCGGCCGCGATGCGCAGCAGTTCATGGGCAGGGTAATCGGGCCGGTAAGACTCTATTTTGCGGATTTTCATGATCCCTTGCGTTAGCGTGCCGGTTTTATCGAAAACGACCTGGCTGGTGCCGACGATCCGCTCCATGACATTGGGATTGCGCAGGTAAATATGGTATTTATTGAGCACGGCGACATAGCTGCGGATGCCGGTGCTTAAGGCCACCCCGGCGCCGGAGGGAGTCGCCACCAGCAAAATGGACATCGCCCGCAGAAAGTTGCCGGTCAGCAGGTAGCTGATGGCCGCGGCCACCAGCGCGGCCTTGCCGATCCGGTCCTGGTAACGGTCGACCCGCTTTTGGATCCTCAGGTTGCTGTAAGGAAGATCCGGCTTGTCGGAGCGGCCGGGCTTTTCGATCACTCGCGCTCTGAGCTGTCCCGATATTACCACGGTTCCCTCGTAAACCCGGTTGCCGCTGTCAATGTGGCTCACGATCGGCTGGCCGTTATAATAGATGCTGTTGATTACGGCTTGGCCTCCGATGACATCGGCATCGGCGGGCACCAGCTCGCCGGGATGCACGATAAAGACATCCCCGGGCCGCAACGTTTCCGCGGGAACCAGCCGTTCGGCTTGCTGTCCGTCATCCACCCAGACCATCCGGAAATTCTTGTTCATGGTCTGGGTCAGGCGGCGCTGGCTTTCGGCGTCGGCCGAGAACTTGATGAACTCATTCAGCTCTTTCAAGGCCAGCACCAGGACCCCGTTGCTGCTTTGCCGGATGAAAGTGAGCGCCAGCGCGGTCAAATTAAGCCAAAGGTCCGAATTGCCGGGAATCTTCTGGGTGGATTTGCGAAACAATTTCCGCAACGGCGGATAGCCGCTGATGATGGTGACTGCCGAAGCCACTTCCAGCACCGGCAGGTTTCTCCCGAGCGAAATCCGGCTCAGCGGAGTTTCAAACCGGAACAGAAGATAAACCATGGCGAAACGCAGGAAGTTCCGCCAGGAGGATCCCCGCTTTTGCACGACCGACAAATAATGGTGGTATGAGGCCAGATCGTACTTCAAGGTGTCTTGGCGGGCGGTCATGGTTCGGAGCGTCTGCTGGATGCTCTCCCGGAGCCTTTCGTAACTGGTCTTTTCGTTGTCGTATTGAACCAGCAACGTGCGGGTCACCGAATTGACTTTGCATATTGTTACTCCATAAAGGTTGTCAACATAGGCGTTCATAAAGCTCGCCAGATCCCGGTTGCCGATCGCCGCATCGCTAAAGCGGATTCGACCGGGCAGAACGCTTAGAACTTGCAAAATGATCCCACCTCTTAAACGGCAGTGTTGAACCGAGCTGTGTTAACGGATCCGCTGTTCGACCATGGACTTAACCAACGCTTGATTCGACATTTCTGCGGATCAACGCGACCTCCATAGTATGGGCGGCCGGGAACCAAATTATGGCTTTCACTTAAGTTTTCTCCACCTTCCCGACCGGACTTTTTGGGCCGAGCGGCTGGACGCTTCCAAAAGCTTCATTTGACAATGAGATCGTGATCATGATAAAAGCCCGCTGCGCAAATCGAGCCATTCCAATGGCTCAACTTGATCACCGGGCCTCGCTCGATGGATATTTGATTATATATAAAGGAAAAGGAGATAGAAAGTCCTTTTTATGTTTCCTGTTTTCCGGTTCTTCCGAAGATGTCCAGCGGAATCGGCTCCTGCTTCGCCTGGTTGTCATGGAGTTTCCGCTGCGCACCCGGTCCCGGGGTAAGGCAGCAGTTTGAGGTATCGGGGCAGAAACCCGGTTTGGCCTCGCTTAATCGCTTCGTGAAAGCGGGATTCAACTCGCTGATATTTTTGAAGTAACAGGATAGCGAATGGTTGTACGCCATGTTATTGAGCTGGAAAAACAGCGGATACTCCTGGCCCACGTGCCGGTAGGCTAAACCTTTCTTGGTGAAGGGCGGCGGGTATTCACAATTGGGATAGGTCGGGACCGGATCATGAACGTTGAAAATCCGGAAGCTATGTTTTACCGCCTTATTGAACCGCGCGGCGAAGGCCGGATCGCCCACCCGTCCGCTGCCATAAGTATAGACGATCGGATTCTTAAATTTGGTGTTTACCGCGAGATCGATAGCGCATAAAGTCGCCAAACTGGCTCCCAGGCTATGCCCGGTGATATACAGCTTTTTTTGCATGGAAAAGGTGGCCAATTCCCTGATCAGCCGGTTGCGGGCCGACTGATAAATAGCGGTGCTGCCGCGGTGGGTTTTGCCGCCGTCTTCAATGTAAGGAAAGAAAACCTGGAAAAAGTCCTGCCCCGACTCGGCGTCCGCCGCGGAAGCCGTGCCGCGAAACGCCACTACGAGTTTATTTTCGGACTCCGCGATGAACCCGAACACTTCCTCGGCGGGTTGAGTCACCCCGGCGACGGCGCGGATCGTATGGGTGATTTCAAATCCTTTCGGCCGAACCAATTTGCCCGTTTCATAAAGAAGATAGCTCTGATAGCACATACCCGCGAGCAATATCGCATCTTCGGTGGCAAAAATGCTTTTTTTGTCGGATATTTCCATCCTTTGCGCTCCTTTGCTGAAAATGCCTTCCCCAATTTCATTTATTTCAGTGTATGGGGATGAAATCAAAATGTTCAAGAACAAAAAGCCTTCGTCAATCCGCTCGGACGGACCCAAACCAATGAAAAAGACACCTCTTGATCAGGTGTCTTTATATGAATCCGACTGCACCGTCAGCTAATACCAAGGCCCCCAGGGTCCGAAACCGGGTACGGATCTGGGACCAAACCAAGGCCCATAGCCAAATCCCGGGCCATACCAAGGGCCGTAACCGGGCCGAAAGGCCGGTCCGAACCCGGGCCGATATCCGAAGCCCCAAGCCGGCGGATCGTCCGGCGGATCGCTTTCGCAGCAACTGCCCAACTCGCAGCACGGACTGGACTGGTAGGCCTCGGGCTCAAAATCCATCGCCATGCTTTTCACCTCGTGCATCCTTTGGTGAGGCCGCTTCCCCGGCTTCTTTGCCGGTTCGGCGCCGCTCTTTAGTACATTGTATGAATGAGGGTCGGCATCGGGTCTAGAGCCTAAAACACAAATTGTTTTGTCCGGTGTCGCAACCGGGCGATCCATCAAAGCGGACTTGCCAATAAACTGCGCCCCCCGGATTGCGCCGGTTATCCAGCCGCTGCGGCAACGAGCCGATTCAACGGGGCAGCACGATCTCCTCGCCCCGCCGGATCCGGTCGACCCACCATCCCAGCAGGATTCCGTCCATCAACCCCCGGCTGTAGAACAGCTCATCCCGCCGGTTCATCTGACCGGTCCGGCTGACGTCGAATTCGTCGAGCAATTCCCGATCCGCCTGATCGAGCCTGGCGAAGAGTTGCTCCAGGAGGGCCCGCTGTTTCTCGTCCCGTTCCCGGTATTCCGCGTCGCGCGGCAGGATCGCCTCGTTGATTTTGTAGATCCGGTCGAAGATCAGCTCATGGATGTCCTTGCTGTCGCTGCCCGGCATGACGGGACCTCCTGGCGAACGACCGCCGGATGGATGGACCCATTCATCCCCGGTCGCTGAATTGAAATCGCGTCTTCCAAATTAAGTCATTACCTTTAGATTATATCCATTTATCGAGTATGTCAAGGGAATTCAACAATCTTTCTGAATAAAATATATAGAAATATTCGGTAAAGTAGTACAATAATTTTTAAAAGTCATGGAATAAAAATCGTTCGGAACGAAAGACGACTTCATCTTGAAAAGACTTGATCCCATGGCTTTTAGAATTTACTTCGGGAGTAGAAAAGGGATGTTTGCAGAGCGGCTGAAACAGCTTCGTGAGGAAAACGGCTTTACCCAAGAATATATCGCCGCATATCTGGGAGTCAAACAACAGACTTATTCCAGGTATGAAAACAAGGTGTCCGAACCGGACATCGACACCATCCAAAAATTGACTACCTTATTTAATGTGTCCGCCGATTACTTGCTGGGCTTGTCGAAATTCCGGCAGAGCAATCTGGACCGGCTGCCGCACGAGATCAAAGAAGAGGTCAACGATTTCATCGAATATTTGATCGAAAAGAAGAAACCGCCCAAATAACCCGGGCGGAAAGAGCTGTAAAAGACAGACAGCATTTTATTCGAACATGAATCAATTCCTTCGCTCCCACCGCCCCGGCCGACCCGAATCCCCGTTATCGCTTCCCGTTTGATCCCCCTCATGTCAGACGATTATGGCAATTCCCCTTTTGGAGAGCAACCGCTTTGTGAGCTTATTATGATCCCCGGATGGGAGCCATTGTTTCTTTCTTGCCCACGGCTTAGGACAGCCTTCCCAAACGTCGAGCAAACTCTCCCAAGCGTTGGGAAAGCTGTCCCAAAGGCTGGGAAAGGATGCCCAAGGTCGGGAAAGCATTCTCAGTCCTTGGGCAAGGTTTGCCGGGCCTTGGGAAAGCCTTCCCAAACGTTGGGCGATCTGTCCCAAACGTCGGAGGAGGTTTCCCGGGGACCATCCCTGCTTTCCCGAGACTTGGGAAAGCCAACCTCATCATTGCGCCGCTTCACAAACCGAATCTCACCAACGAGTAGCCGTCCCGCCAGAAGTTCTTCTTGCGCTCTGCCTCGGTTTCTGGGACCGCGCCGAATTTCCGCTCAGTCCAGCTCCATTGGCCGGTGAAACTGCCGGGGCCCACGTTGTAAAGCTCGCCATCGATGTGGTGGTGCGGCCCCAGTAAATTGCGGTTGCCCGAAAACAGCTGCACCGCCAGTTGGTTGGGACCGGGCGCCACAAAATCGGTGATATCCACGCTATAGGGCGCCCAAAGCAGCGTCCGGACCGGACGGCCATTGATGAAGACCTTGGCCATGACCGCATCCGGCTGGTCCAGTTGCAAAATGATCCGCTGCCCGGGCTCCGGGTCCAGCGCGAACATTTGGGACAGCGTGACCGATCCGGCAAAGAAACATAGGCCCTGGGTCGTCAAGTCCCCGCCCGTCACTTGGCGCGGCGGCTCGACGATGACGAACGGCCCATCGGTCCACAGCCCATTCCGGGCCGCGGCTTGATAAGCGGTTTGGCTTCGCACCCCGAAGTCCCCCACCAGATAAAGGCTTTCCAGCTCCACGTCATAGGTGAGTTTATTCTTTTCCGTTTCATAGACGTCTTTCCCGAAAAGCACCTCATAGACTTGGGGATTTTGATAAAACTCCGTTTTGAGCAGGATCTCATTCCGGCCGGTGCGGACCAGGCCGCGCAGATCGACTTTCTTGAAAGCGCTATCCTTCCACCAGCCGATATCCTCATATTGGAGCGGCCGGCCATTGATGGCCATTTCAAACAGCCAGGGCGTTTCGATGGCCAAAAACAGCGTTTGCAGACGGGCCGGGTCCAGCGCCATGTCCCAGACGAATTTCAGTTCCACCCGGCAAGCGCGCCGCAGGTTTAAGAGCAGATCCATCAGCTTGATCACTGGCAGCGGCCCCTGCCACGGGCCCTCATCGATCCGGTAGTCGCATCCATCCAGCGTCAAAGCGTTCCAATCCATGGCGGCGACTTCCCATTGCGTTCCGGGGGTCACCACCACCGTTTGAGGCTCCGGCTGTCCTGGCCTCACGTCAGCTTCGGTCCCTTCCTCCAGGATCAGGAGATGGGACTGCATGGGTAGGAACCGCAACTGCGTTGTTACGCCGACGGCGGTCTCTTGGAAAGCGATCGCTTCCGGCCGGCCGCTTTCCAAGGCCAGCCGCCGCAGCCCGCCCCGGCCGCGAATGGCCACCGTGGCCTCGTAGGTTTGATTCTGATCGTGATTGACCAGGAAAAACAGTTGCGCCGCGCCCAGATCCGTCTGCCGGTAGCTGATGGCGTCGATCTCGCCCTGATCGTCGGCGATGCTGATGGTGATTAAGCGCTGGTCCGTCAGGAACCGGTGCAGCCGCTCCCGATCCCGCCCGGCATGCATCACCCGCTCGCCCAGTCGCTGCAGCCGCGCATCAACCCGGCCGCCACAGCGCCGCGGCAAATCTCCCAGGCTAATCACCGGGCCGCCCCGATCCAGCCACTCTTCCAGCAGATTCACGGTTTGCTCATCCAGTGTGAGCAGGGAAGGCAAAACCACGGCTCGATAAACGCAGGCCCCGACCGTGAAACCGGACTGGCTGATCTTGCCGTGCCGGGCCAGCAGGGTCTCGTCGCCATAATGGTAATCCACGTGCAGCCCGGCCAGCGTCCGGGAGGCCCAGGCCAGATCTTCGTCCAGTTTACGGAGCGCCGCGTTGTCCGTCCCGTCATAAGCGATCCACGCGCTATGCATCGGATGGATCAGGAGTACCCGGACCGCGCTTTTCCCCTCGGCGAACAGCATCCCCAGCCGGGCGAAATAATCATTGAACGCCTTATACTCGTTCCACCAGGGCTGCTGGATGAAAAGGGACGGCGGGTAATCCCTCTTGCGCAGGCCGCGCAGGCTGTAGCCTTCCAGGTGCTGGCACATCAGGTTGATTCCATTGACGTATTGCCATTCGGCGATCCATTTTAACTCCCCAAAACTGACGTTCCAGCCGCACAGCGCGAACATCTCGGAGATGACGAATTGCTTGCCCAATTGGGCCGCGGCCGAACCGGCCTGTTTCGGAGTGACGGGATCGGCGCCGATCCGGCGGCCCAGCCAATCGATGCCCGGGATATGCATGTATTCATAAAACGGCATGCTGCCGGCGGTGGCCTCCATTTGCGCCAAGAGGCTGTCTTCCTGCATCACGTGCCCGGTCAGTCGGCAATGGTGTTGTTCGCACCATTCGTAAATTTGTTTGCCAAAGGAGGTCACGTACAACTCGCTGATCAGGGACCAAAAGTGATGGCGGGCACGGGCATAGTCCGGAACCTCGCGAAATAGCGCCGGGAGGATCTGCTTCACGTCATAATGGTATCGCTGGTAAAATTCCGTTTCCAGCACCGTGGACCAGGGAATGCCGCCCTGCTTGAATTGGGGCTCATCGGTAAAGAAACCCGGCATCGTCCGGCCGAACTCATTTTGGAAATGGCGGAAATACGTTTCATGCGTGCAGTCGAGGAAGGCCTTGACCACCTCCGGGTTGAGAATATCGCTATAATACGGGTTGCGCTTCTCCCGGACCGTCAGGATTCGCTCCCCCGGCCCCGGGCGGGGCGTCTCTCCCGGCTGCAGCAGCGCGGCCGCCCCGCTGGCGGGATTCCAGTGATAGTTCGCCAGGCAATCGGGGGTAAGCGGGCCGGCGCTATCTTTCTCCTCCAGCTCCAGCCAACGCAGATGATAAGCCTCGCCCAGGCCGATGACCAGCCCGCCGGCGAAGCCGCTCGGCCAACCGTTCTCATCGTAACACCAGGCCGCCATGCCCTCTGGTCCGGCCGCGGCGATGCCCGCCTTGATGCAGTCCAACCAGTCGTCACTCAGGTATTCGGTTTGCAGGCCGCCGCGCGCATGCATAAAAAAGCCTCCCAAGCCGGCCTTTTTCATCTCCTGAATCTGCCGCCGCAGCATAGCGGGGTCCAGCCGATCGTTCCAGGACCAAAATGGCAGGCCCCGGTACGCTTGGGGCGGATCTTGGAGCATCTCCATCAGAGTGGTGCTATCCATGGCTCTCTCCTTTCAGAATTTTTGACCGCTGTTTCAAAGATCCTTGAGCGCTATTTCATGAGCCTTGAATCTCCGGTAGAGCGCCGCCAGTTGCTCCACCTCCAGCCGCTCGGCCGGACTGAATTGGCGGGCGTCCCGGGCCCGGGAATGAATGGCGATCGGCAGCCCTTCCCGCTGCAAGGAATATTTGGCGTTGACCGGATAGGCCTGCCGCTCCACCAGGGAAGCCGCGCCGATGAAGTCTTGAACCGTTGCGGCCGCGACCGGATTGCGAGCCCAGTTCGCGACCAGCCATATGTACAGATCCGGGAAGAAGTTGGACATCACGCCGCTATAACCGGCTATGCCCGATTGCAGGCTGGACAATAGGGTCGCCGAGTTGGCGTTGAAGATCTTCAAACGGGTGCCGCGGACCGCCGCCAATTTCTGCCGCATCTGCCGGAGATCGCAGCTGGTGTCCTTCAGGAACAGGAACCTGCCGGTCGCCGCGCACCACGCCAAAAGCTCCGGCGCGAGCAGCCGCTTATAAGGGTATGACGCTTCGTAAATCCCGAACTGGAGATCGGGAAACTGGTTTAAAATCCGTTCGGCGTTCTCGCGCCACACCGCATCGGGTTCATCGGCCCGGGCCAGGCGGTTGCTCAAGATGACGAAGGCGTCGATCCCGGCGGCGGCGATCTGGCGGATCTCCTCGATCTGTTCGGCCAGCGAATCCGCGATATGCCCCGCGGCGATCACCGGGATCCGGCCGCGGACCGTTTCGGTTACCGCGCGGGCCAGCTTTACGCGCTCGGCCAGGCTCAAATGAAACATCTCGCTGGATTGGCAGACCGCGAAGAGGCCGGCCGCTTTCTTCCCGATATACCATTCGATCAACTGTTCCAGACCGGGCCAATCCAGTTGATCGGCGGCGGTAAAGGGGGTGAGCATCGTCGGCCATACCCCGTTCGGAATGGTTTCCATCGTTTCCTCCAATATATTAAAGCGATTGGCGATTTATCCTTTCACGCCGCCGATGACCAAGCCGCTAATGAAATATTTCTGCAGGGCCGCATAGGCGATCAGCAGCGGAATGGTACATAAATAGCAAGCCGCGAACAATACGTTCCATTGGGTCGGACTCTCGACGTCGCCCATGAATCCCAGCATGGCCAAGGTCAACGGTTTCTTGACCTGCTCGGTGATAAAGAGCATCGGCATGAAAAAGTCGTTCCAGATGGCCACGCCCTGGGTGAAGACAATGGCCAGGGTCGCCGGGAGCAGCAGCGGCAGGATCACATTCCAATAGCGGGAGAACAGACCCGCCCCGTCCATTAAAGCCGCTTCCTCCAAGGCCACCGGAATGCTGCCCCTGATGAACTGGGTATAGAGGAAGATGCTGAACGGCATGGAGCCGGAGACGTACATCAGGATCGGCGCCAGCCGCGAATGGTTCAACTGAATGGTCTTGAAGACCTTATAGATCGGGATGATCGCGATCTGCGCCGAGACGATGATTCCGGCCAGGAAGAACAGGGCCAGGAACCGGCTCAGCCGGGTATTCAGCCTGGACAGCGGATAGGCGGCCATCGACGCCACGATGATGATGCTGAGCACCGCCGTGGTCGTGATCAGGACGCTGTTGCCAAAAGCGCTCAGGAAACCGATTTTTTGAAAGGCGATCGCCAGGCTTTTAAAACTCATCTCCTGGAATAGCAGGAACGGCGATTTCATGTTGTCGGGGGACCGCAAAGCATTGGATAAAGTGATCAGCAGCGGCGCCAGGCTCAGCAGCAGATAAGCGATGATGGCCGCGTTCAGCAGCAGGTTCTTGCCGCGATTGATGGTTTTCATGCTTCCACCTCTCTGCGCCGGAGGTAGGTGACGAATAGCGCCGTCAGGACGAAGATCAACAGGAAAGCGACCACCGCGATGGCGGCGGCCTTGCCGAACAGATTGTCGCCAAAGGCGGTCTGATACACGCTGAACATCAGGGTCTGCGAGGCGCCGCCCGGCCCGCCGCCGGTCAACAGGTAAATATAGTCAAACGCTTTCATCCCGTTAATCAAACCCAGCACCAGATTGATGGTGATCGCCGGCGCCATCAGGGGCAGTTTGATCCGGCAAACCATGTTCCACCAATTGCAACCGTCGATCAGCCCCGCCTCCAGCAACTCGGCGGAGACATTCTTCAGGCCGGCGATATAAATGATGGCATAGGTGCCGATGGCTTTCCAGGACTCTACGAAGGCCACGGCCAGCAAGGAAGTATGCGGATTGCCCAGCAAATTGGGGTCCATATTGTGGATGCCCGCCAGCTCCAGAAGCTTGGCGATGAATCCGTAATTAGGCATATAGACGTAACCCCACACGAACCCGATCACGATGGAACTGTACAACGTGGGCAGATAAAACGCGGTCCGGTAGAATCCCACCCATTGCAACTTTTCATCCAGAATCAGGGCGATGGCGATAGCCACCAGATTGCCGTAGACAATGGAAAAGGCCGCATAAAGAAAGGTATTCTTCAAAATATTGCTCAAAGTGCCGTCGGCGGTCAAAAATTCGAAATTCTTCAGGCCGATGAACTTGAGATGGTTCCCGATGCCGTTCCAATTGGTCACGCTGTACCCGAAGGTCATCAGCACCGGCACGACCCAGAACATGAGGTATAATAGCAGCGCTGGCAATAAGAAAAACAGCAGCGACTTTCTGAAGACGTTGGAATATCCCATGGTTGCCTCCCGAGCGATAAAACCCGGGGAGCCGGGCAATGACGCTCAGCTCCCCGTCATCAATGATTGATCGTCCGTTCCGTGTTACGGATTATTCACCTGAATCTCGCGCAGCTTCCGTTCGGTCGCCGCGGCGACCTCCTCCACGCTGATGGAACCGATCAGGCACTCCTGGAACTTCATGCACAGTGTGGTGGCGACTCCATCGGGCCAGTAGGCGTTGCAGAAATAATGAGTCGGATTGTGTCTGTACAGGCCCAGATAATTGGCGAACAAAGGATCCTTAGAGACGCCCCCGAAATTGGGCGGCGCGGGGGTCATCGATTGCTTGAAGGCTTTGTTCAACGGCGTGCCGTCTTTGTACAAGTAGTTCAAAACCTTGAGAACGCTGGCTTTGTTTTTGGTAAAACGGTTGACGACAAACCCGGAATCGATCGAGAACGGCAGGTATAACGGTTTTCCCGGCTCATTGGTGGGCAAAGCGAACATGCCCCGTCCGAAGTCGACCGCGCCCTTTTGGGTCAAACTCAGCAAATCCCAGGTACCGTCGAAGATCATCGCGGCCTTGCCGTCGTTGAACAACTGAAAAGCCTGTTCTCCGCCGATGCCGAGGCTGTTCTTGATGATATAGCCCTTGTCATAGAGGGTTTTCATTTTCGATAACATATTAATCCACTTGGCATCGGTAAATTTGGCCTTCCCCGCGATGAGCTTGGCGTCGTAGTCCGGATCATCGGTATACAAGAGAGAAGCCGCCGCATTGTAGAGCATGTATTGAATCCTGGCCCAGTCCTTATCCGAGGCGACGATGGGGACCAGCCCGGCGGCCTTCAGCTTTTCGCAGGCGGCCAGGAAAGCCGGCCAGTCGGTCGGGATCTTGGCGATCTTCGCCTTTTTGAACATCTCTTGGTTGTAAAAGACCCCCAAGAACGTGGTGCCGCGCGGAATGGCATACGCTTTGCCATGGACCGTGAAACCCTTCAGCAGTTCCGGCTTGATCTTCTTGAGAAACGGCAACGCGTTGCGATCGGAGCTGAGATCCATAAAGTAATTGGCGTCCACCATCTGTTCGGTCAGGCCGAACGCCCACCAGGTAAAGACATCCGGACCCTCGCCCGCCGCCAGCCGGGACTTGATGGTGTTTTTATACTGGTCGGTGGGCAAGGTATCGACCGTGATCGTAATCTCGGGAAACTTCTCCTTAACCAGCTGGGGCAGGATGTCCAGATAAAAATCCTTCTGATCCGTTTTGGGTCTTGAAGTAAACATAAACGACAAGGTCACCGGTTGAGCCTTGGCTGCGCCCTCGATCACCCAGGGAAACGCCGAGCCGAGGGTCAGCAGAACCAAGCAAATCGCAATCCATCTCTTCATCTTTTTACCTCCTCAATTTCGATCATCGGTCTGGTCCCATCGCTGTGGTTTTGACCTTTATACTCAGATTATAATACGTAAGAACTGTACAAAGTTTGGGGATAATTATATACTATTTTTAGGTGTGTCATAACAATTGCATTAAATTCAGGTGACAAATTGCAACGGTTTTTTAATGTCAAAAAGCGGCTCTTTACGATGCTGCTGCTTACTTCGATCGTGCCGATCCTGATCATCACGTGGGTGGCGATCCGTAACTACAGCACGCTTTTGGATGATGCGATCATTTCCTTTACTTCCACGCTGATGAATAATTACAAGGATGGCATGGATGACACGCTGGCCGAGATCCGACGGGTCAGCCTGACCCTGATCTTCCAACAAACTTCCGCTGAAAATAACGTGTTGGCCATTTTGCGGAAACAATCGCATCCCGACACGCGGCCCAATGATTACGAAGTGCTGACGGAGACCCGCAAGCTCAATCTCACTATCGAGAGTTTCTTGTATAGTCACAAATATATCAACGGGATTTATTTCTTCACCAATAACGGCACGGTCTTTTCGGCGTCCAAAGGTTATGAGATCCGCTATAACTACCGGCCGGAGGAATCGGACTGGTATCGCCGGACCATCGCCGCCAAGGGCAAGTTGATCGCCAGCGATGTCCGGGTGCATGATTTCCTGTTGACATCCGAGCCCACCATCTTCTTTACCACGATGATCTTCGATCCCGACACCACCAAGCCATTGGGCGTGTTGCTCATCGATTGCAATCTGGCTGTTTTCGACAATATTACCCGCAACCCGGCGCCCAACCAAGCGAACGTCTTCCTCCTGGACGGGCAGGGCGGACTAATCTATCGTTCCGCCAAAACTCCGGTCCATCAGCGCTTGGATCCCCGGTTGCTGCGGCGGATCGTCGGCCGCCGCGACGGTATCTTTCTGGACCGGACCCGGAAAAAATATGTGCTCTTTCAGACCTTAGCCGAACGGGACTGGAAGATTGTGGCCAATTTCCCCATCGAGGAATTGCGTTACAAATTCAAGCCGACCATCGGTTTCACCATCTTCTTCATCGCCATCGGCATCGTATTGTCCTTCATCGCCGCCGTGCTGTTTTCGGACTATTTCTCCAAACCCCTCGTTCAGCTGGCCAACTTGATGAAAACCTCCCACGATACGCAGAACCTGACGGTCAACGAACAATATCGCAAGCGCCATGACGAGATCGGCACGCTCTATCGCTACTTCGAGTCGCTGATCGAACGGATTAACAATCTGATCAAGGATAAATACCAAACCCAATTGATTGTCATGGACGCCGAGATGAAAGCGCTGGAATCGCAGATTAATTCCCATTTCTTATACAATACCCTGGAATCCATCAATAGCATCGCCGAGATCGAAGGCATCGAGAAGATCGCCGTGATGACCAAGGCGCTCGGCGACATGTTTCGTTACAGCATCAAAACCGACAGCGAGCTAGTGACTCTGGCGGAAGAACTGAAACACATCCAGGATTACCTGGTCATCCAGAAGATTCGTTACGACGGTAAGTTCCGGCTGGAGCTGGAGATCGAAGCCGGGCTTTTGAACGTCAAGATCCTGAAGCTCATTCTGCAACCGCTGGTCGAAAACGCCATCTGTCATGGCCTTGAAACCAAAAAGAGTCCCGGGGAAGTGAAGATCCGGGCTTACCGGGAGGAACAGCGGCTGGTCTTCCTGATCAGCGACAACGGAGTCGGCATCGACCCGCAGCAACTGGCCAGAATCGCCCGGGATTTACGGGAAAAACCGGAGTTCGAAGGATTGGGGCGGCGAAATAAGCGCGGCATCGGGATCGCCAATGTGAATGCCCGGATCCAATTGTATTATGGCCCGGACTATGGCCTGACCCTGACCAGCGAACTCGGCCAAAACACCTGCATCCGGGTGGTCGTCCCCGAACTGGTACCGGGTTCCGCCCAGGTTTCATAGGCCGAGGCCAATCCGGGCATCACCGGAACGATTGGGTTGCCACTGCGAACTTAGCGGCGGCAAGAGATGCAATCCGGCATGAAACAGGAGGAAGGACAAATGTGGTCGTATATCGTGGTGGACGATGAACCCTTAATCCGCCAAGGGATCATCCAAAAAATCAACGCCACCGCTCTGGCGCTGCAACTGGTCGGCGAAGCGGCCGATGGCGAGGAAGCCTTGCAATTGCTGAAAAAGGCCGCGCCGGACATCATTCTGTTGGACATGAAACTGCCGGTTCTGGACGGCAAAAAACTGCTCAAAATCATCCATGACAGCCATTCTGGAAAGAAAGTCATCATCATCAGCGGTTTCTCCGACTTTGAGTACACCCAGTGCGCCATCGAAAACAACGTGGTGGGATACCTGCTCAAGCCGTTCAATCGCGATGAGATTAAAAAGCTGCTGGAGAAGGCCATTCACCTGATTGAGCAGGAACAGACCAAGCAAGCCAAACTGCACAGCATCATTCAGGAGAAAGCGGAATTTCAAAAGAACCTGGATATGCAGCAATTGGTTCAAGCCATTGCCGCCCCTTCCAGCGCGGTCACGGCCCCTCCGAACGCCAACCGGCTGTTGGGCAGGCTCCGGAAGAACGGCCGCTTCCTAATGGTCGCCATCGTTTCCGAAAGTCCGGCGCTCAAAACCGAACTGGTGACGCTCCTGCAACAGTGGGATACCGATCAGCGTTGCCTGCATATTCCGGTGCCGCTCTATCCTCATGAGCACCTGCTGCTCGTCTTCTTGGATAATGCCGCCGCAGCGGCCCTTCACACCCCGAGCGGGATCATCGCCCGGCTTTTCCAGGCGCTCTGCGACCGGACCGCACCCGAAACCGAATTGTATTTTTGTCTCAGCGGCGTTAAAGAGCGCTTGGACCAACTGCACGAAGCCCACCTAGAATGCATCCAGATCCTGGACTCCCGCAGACTGCAGACCAAAAAAGAGCTGCTCAGTTTCTCCCGCAAGCCCTCCCATTTGGCCCCGTTTCATTGGGACGACGAGGACTATCTCTTTTTTTTCATCGAATCCGGCAACCTCCAGCAGGTGACCCAATATAGCGCTGATTTGTTCAGTGTGTTGGCGAAAGATCCGGACCTGACCTACCAAGACGTCAAGGAAATTTGCAATTCACTATTGAGTCATATCCTGGACCTAATCAAAAATCAAGCCCTTCCCATCGCTGCCGAAATCTGCTTCGACATCCACCAGGCCGCCGCCGGCTTCATCGGGCTCGCTCAATTGCGGGGGGTGTTTCTGGAGAATTGCCTGCGAATCGCCGCGGGATTCCAGCAGAATAATTACTACGCCTCGCACAGCCTGGTCGATAATATCAAAAAATATATTCAAGGCAATTATGCCAAGCCGTTGAGCCTCCAAAAAATTGCGACGCTATTTTTTGTCAACCCCAGTTATTGCAGTTATATTTTCAAGGAAAAGAGCGGCGAAAATTTGTCCGATTACATTAATCGGGTGCGCATCGAAAATGCGAAGACCATCCTCAAAAACACCATTTTCAATGTCGCCAAGGTCTCCAAAGCGGTCGGGTACAACAACGCCAGTTATTTCTTCCGAATCTTCAAAAACTATACCGGTTTGACGCCCTGGGAATATAAACGTTCGGTTCAACAAGCCGACTCTCCGTCGCAATAACTGTATTCCGGCTTTAGTCGTACATCCGAATCTTTACAGAAAAAAGGGGTCAGCGACCTTCTTTTTTGTCATCATATCCCTATAAGGCAAAAAATATCGGCTGATAAGGCTAATGACTTGAGATTCATTCAACCGCTCACTTCCCCAACAACTTCAACAGCCCCGCCCCGCCCCGTCCTGGAACCCTTGCGTAAAAAAGCGCTTGCCGGCGGTCGCGACCAGCAGCGCCGTTGTCTCCCGGATCGCCTCCAGGACCGAAGCGGCACCCATCTCCGGCAACACCTGCTGCAAATCCTGCAGAAACCGGTCGAACTGCTGCTGAAACTGCTGATATTCCGCGTCCTCCCGAAGCAGTTTGATTTCAACTTCGGTCACCCGTTCCAAGACGAAGTACCGCAGATATTCCTCCAGCCCGGCAATATCCGGTCCGTTCGAAGTGTCCAGTTGAAAGACGGCCATCAGGGATAAGCCTCCTTTAAAAACCAAGGATTGCTGCAATGGCAAGATCTTCGAAAATTAATTCTATTGTATAATGATATCATTTTGATGTCAATATGAAAGTATATAAGATGATGTCATTATGCTATAATACTGACATCATCGAAGGGAGCTTTATTGGAAAATGAGCAAAGAAAAGCGGGTTTTCACCCTCCGGGTGGATGACGAGCTTTATGATAAAATAAAAGTGATTGCCGATAAGAATAAGCGATCCTTGAACGGACAGATTGAACTTTTGATCGAGCAATGTATTGTTGAATTTGAGAAGAAAAATGGGATGATAGAAATGAAAAAAGAAGGCTGAGGGCCTTCTTTTTATATTATGCAAAGTATATGTACATTAGAAAATGTTATATCTGGAACTCACTTTTATATCATAATTTATAATTTACTAATACTTTTACTTTATACACAGGGTGAGCTCGATTAAAATTGGGATTTTTACTAAATAAATTTTTTTCCGGGACAAAACTTCGTCTTCTTGACTTTTTTATTTCAAATAATAATATACCGTATTTTTCTGTTCTAAATGGACCGATCTTTCCTCCTTTTAGAAGATTTAATTCTTTTCTACTCATTCCCAGTATTTTTGGTATATATGTTAGTATTATTGAATGAGTTTTAAATCTAAATGCTCTATATCCTAGACGGAGTAGACTATTTATATCATCTTCGAGCATCTCAATGATAATTTCTTTCGTATTTTTATCTATTTGAGACACATCTATATGAAGTGATTGAAAAATAGGTAGATATCTAAACAAAAAAGATGGTTTTGGAATAATAATAAAACGATCTATTTTTCGGAAAAGACATGGTTCTAATTTATAAGCAACGAAAGCAAAAATTCTATATAAAAAGAAGTAAATTTTTTTATATAGCTTTTTTTCTCGTAATTTCAAATAATTCGCCTCTCAAGAATCAAAAATTAATGTCCCCGTAAACGATTAATCTCTACGTCAAGATTTGTACTCAAGAAACTTACCATATGGATAAAAAACACTTTCAAAGTTACCTTTTTCGGCTTCCGATTCTGGATGCCATTAAATTCTCCCGACTATTTCACCGTCGGATCGATTACGGCAAACGCAAGCAGTTTCGGCGGGCATAAAAACCGTCCCTAAATATTTCCTGATTTAACCCCCAATTCATGACATTTGCCTTTTGGAGGGCAAACTGTCCCCGAAGTTAGAAGTCCGATCCCTAATTTAAAACGATTTTAACTGGACTTCCACGATTTATCCACAGCTAAAATTGTTAACCGCGTTCAACGAATCCGTTTATCCACAGACGCTCATGCCTTAAAAAAGGCACCATCAAATATAAGAAAATAGGGTGAATTCTTTAGGGTCGAATTTCTATTTTCAGACCACTTATTCACAAAAAAGCTCTCTAATGATTATCAAGTTTGCTCCGCATAGGAAACAGAAGCATGCACAATGCAAGCTTTGACCGCTGATCGGAAGCCGTCGGTTTCACCGACGGACTCTCCAATGAAAAACAACTTTCATGATTAATATTATACCGTAAAAAACCAGACGTGAAGTATCATTTTTTGTACCACGAAAGTATCATCCGCATCCCGAAACCGATCTCCGAATCAGCGGCCGGCATTTGACGGATATTGCAGGATAGAATCCGTCGTCTGAATCATGATTAGTAGGATTCAAGGATTAGCATGATCCAATTCGGCCGAGGCTCCCAAGAAATCCTGACATTTTGCATTTTTCCAGCCGCCAGGGATGGCGGCTGCGCGGCGTTGCTGCCCGGATGAAAGCACCGCCGTCGGCTAGGGACCATCCTATGGAAGACGCCGGTAATGGAGGCCGGCGGCCAAACTTCATTGTCCATTTACCTTGCCGGTTCACGGATGAACCGGACATTGGAGGGGTTCTAAGGGGAAGCAGCGTCCCCTTAGCGGCGGGGTCGCAAGGGGTTTGCCGCTAAACCCTTTGCCCGCCCGCAGGCGGAATCCTTGTTTTAAGCCCAAAAACTTAAAATCATCCATACCCCAAAACTCAGTTACAACTCAAACCGATCTCCCATCGAAAACCAACTGCGTCTTTGCTCCGCATAAGAAACCGGGGCATGGCAATGTGAGTGACCCATGACCGAAAGTCCGTCGGTATCACCGACGGACTCTCCAATGAAAAACAACTTTCATGATTAATATTATACCGTGAAAAACTAGACGTGAAGTATCATTTTTGTACCGCGAAAGTATCATCCGCATCCCGAACCATGATTGGTAGGATTCAAGGATTAACATGATCCAATTCGGCCGAGGATCTCAAGGAATCCTGACATTCTTGCATTCTTCTAGCCGCCAAGGATGGCGGCTGCGCGGCGTTGCTGCCCGGATGAAAGCACCGCCGTCGGCCCGGAACCATCATAAGGAAGACGCCGGCAATGGAGGCCGGCGGCTAATTCAATTGTCTATTTACCTTGCCGGTTCAGGGAAGAACCGGACATTGGAGGGGTTCTAAGGGGAAGCAGCGTCCCCTTAGCGGCGGGGTTGCAAGGGGTTTGCCGCTAAACCCCTTGCCTGCCCGCAGGCGGAATCCTTGTTTTATGCCCCAAAAACTTAAAATCATCCATACCCCAAAACTCAGTTACAACTCAAACCGATCTCCCATCGAGAACTAACTACGTCTTTACTCCGCATAAGAAACCGGGGCATGGCAATGTGAGTGACCCATGACCGAAAGGTCCGTCGGTTTCACCGACGGACTCTCCAATGAAAAACAACTTTCATGATTAATATTATACCGTGAAAAACCGGGCCTGAAGTATCGTTTTTGTACCGCGAAAGTATCATCCGCCTCCCGAACCATGATTCGTAGGATTCAAGGATTAACATGATTCAATTCGGCCGAGGCTCCCAAGAAATCCCTTACATTAAAAAGAGCCGATCACGGATTTATGGATTTAAGGATTTCACGGAAAAACCCACTTCCCGATATCCAGGCCGTGGAATCCTTTCATCCGTTAAATCCGTGATTAAGTCTTTTTGTGAATCAACAAGCTCTCAGTCACTCAGCAAGCTCTTTCAGTTGCTAAATAAGCTGGTCGAAATCAACCACTAAATAAAAAACGCCGCTCCGGAAATTGAACATTGAATGTAAAATCAACTCGCTCGCCCCTGTTCCTATGGCGCATTAACGGCTGGCGCTCTGTTTGAGATACCGTTCGGATTTAGCCCGGTTGATTGGATGGCCTTTTTCGCGTTTCGTTAGAATATGGTATAATTAGGATAATATCGTTTCGAGTTTGATCTTACCCATTCTTTCCCTAGGGAAAGGTTACTTAATTTACAGATAGCTCGAAATCAAATATCACAGAGGGTGATTCAAATGGGCAAAATTGTAATCACGGCCGCTACCGGTCAACTGGGCGGATTGGTCGTGAAGCATCTGTTGGAGCTGGGCATTCCGGCTCAGAATATCGCGGCGGCAGTCCGCAATGAAGAAAAAGCGGCGGGACTCAAAAAGTTGGGTCTGGAAATCCGCCGCGGGGATTATGATCAACCTGCTACGCTGAGAGAGGCGTTCCGCGATGCGGATAAATTGCTGTTTATCTCGGGTTCTTCGAACGACGGCTCGCTGCGCATCCGCCAACATGCCTCGGTCGCCGAAGCGGCCAGGGATGCCAAGGTAGGGCAGATCGTTTACACCAGTCTGGCGTTCGCCGACGAGGTCATGCTGGGCATGGAAAATGTTCATCTGGCTACCGAATGGGCGATTAAGGAAACCCATCTCCCTTACACGATCCTCCGCAATACATTTTATATCGACCTGGTATTGAATCCATTGGTCCGGGGAGCCGTGGCTGCCGGGGTTATCGCCAGCGCATCCAAGGGCGGCAAAATGAATTTCGTCACCCGCAGCGATTTGGCGCTGGCAGCGGCCAAAGTTCTGGCAACGGACGGCCACCAAAACAAGGTATACGAACTGACAAATCCGCAACCGTATACGTTCGACCAATTTGCCGCCATTCTCTCCGAAGTATCCGGCAAGGAAATCAAGCATCGGGACGGGACTCCCGAACAAGCCCGGGAACAGCTGATAAAACAAGGATTGCCCGCGGAGACGACCGGCTTTTACACGTTTATTTGGCGCTGCGTCGAATTGGGATACTTTGGCTTGGCATCCGCTGATCTTAGCCATTTGATCGGCAGTAAATTTACATCCGTTAAGGAAGACGTCCAAAACGTTTTACGAGGATTATAAGTATAAAAGCGGCTGGTGGCCAATCTAGCGAAGCGAGAGTGAATCGTCGATAAGGTCACGTTAGCGGCGATTCATGTTTTATTGCTTTGACAGGGCAAACTGCCCCCAAAGTTGGAACTTCGCTCCCTGACTTTATACGATTTTAACTGCACTTTCCCGACTTATCCACAGCCAAGGCTGTTAATTGCGTTCAACGGAACCGTTTATCCACAGAAATAAATCACTTATTCACAAAAAGAGCTCTTTCATTAACAAAATGAGCTTACTTATCCACAAAATGAGCTTGTTGAGCGACTGAAAGAGCTCACTTATTCACAAAAAGAGCTCTTTCATTAACAAAATGAGCTTATTTATCCACAAAATGAGCTTGTTGAACGACTGAAAGAGCTCATTTATTCACAAAAAGAGAACGTTGATTCACAAAACGAGCTCTTTCAACGCCTCAATCCGCTCAGTTATCCACAAAGCAATGATAGCGAGTAAAAATGAGAAACCAGATAACATCAATCCTACTTACGCTACCTTTAGTTACTCTGCGCTACCTTGCTCACTCCGAGTTTGGAGGCATAAGCGATCACTTGTAGGCGGTTTTTAAGTTGAAGGCGCCTGGTGATTTCGCCCATGTGATATTTGATGGTGGCCTCGCTCAGCCCCAGTTGTATTCCGATTTGTTTATAGATCAGCCCCTGCGAAACCAGTTTCAATATGTTAATCTGCAGCGGAGTCAGTATTGCCGAAATTTCCCGATGGATCGCATCAGCGGTTTCCCGTTCCTTTTCACGTAACGCGAATTGGGCGAGCACTTTAGCGATCAGTCCTGTCGCGAAAGGCGCATCGCCTTTGGTGAGTTTATTCAGCGCTTCCAGAAAATCGGCCTGGCTCATGCTTTTCAGCAAATAGCCGGAGGCTCCCGCCTTGACCGCTTCAAAAAGATGGCTATCGTCCTGAAAACCGCTTAACATCACGATTTTGACTTCCGGATACATCTGTTTAAGCCGTCGCGTGGTTTCAATCCCGTTGTTTCCGGCGATCTGGATATCCATCAAAATAACTTCCGGCTTAAGCGTTTTCGTCTTATAGAAGACGTCCAACTGGTTGGAAGCGATTCCCACCACTTCAAACCCATTGGCGATCAATAAGTTTTGCATCGCCACCATGAATAAAGCTTGCTCAGCGATTAACAGTATTCTCATTTCCAATTCAGCCAGCCTTTCTATTGCATTTTTCAGATCCTTTGCTTTGCTATCGTTGCGCTAGAGAATCTTTGCTGCGAGTGCTGAAATCGGCCAATCGTCCCATCCACCCCCAAAAATGCAAATAAGGCCTATTTTATTCGTTCCCGGCCGGGAATCGCTCACAACATATCGGCCAGGGCTTTTTCGAAGCGAATGCCCGATCGGACCATCTACAATTTTTATTTTACCGCTTGCCACTTAACCACCACTTAACCGGTTTTAAGAGCAAAATAAATAAACCCTTGGCGTCCAAGGGTTCCGGGCACATTGGGAATTAATTGCAAAAATTTTGTTGAAGAACCGTCCTTTTTTAGCGGATGCAGTACGCCAGGGGAAGCAATCCCTTATCCCAGCAACTGTTTAAAGCCGTCATCCGGGTTCTGGCGCAGCTTTCTCGCTAATTCATGCTGATAAATATCGTAATACCGGCCGGCGGAGATTCGGTCATTGGTCAGAACCAGGGCCTCGATCAACCGGTAATTCAACTCCCGGTGCAGGGGTTCGTGGATCAAGCCCTTCTTCATCCAGGCCACGATTCTTTGGGGATTGCCGGCGGTTTTGTAATATCCCGCCATCTCGATCAGCAGCCGGATGAATTGATCTTTTAGCATCTGCCGGTTCCGCTCCACCCAGGGAAATTGGGCACCCGCGAGGTAATCGCCGTCATAGAGTCCGGCCGCGGCTTCATATTCGCAAACAGTGCTCCGGTTTACGATGCCGGCTCCATCCATAAATTCCTTGAATCGGCAATAGTCGCAGTCCAATCCGTCAACCTTCAGCCGGTAACTGCCGTGATCATGTTCGATCGGCATTTCCACTCCCTGCTGCAGCAGAGCTTTTTTTACATAGTACAGCGTGGTGTGGAAATGGATCGCCGCCCGATCGCCGTCGTATTCCTCCCACAAATGGTCGCAGATTTCCTCGCGGTGCACAAAGTCACCGCGGCGATCAATCAAGAATGTCAGCAATTCCCGGGCCTTCTCGGTGCGGAACCTTACCTCGGCGCTGCCCGCGCTTACTTTGAACTTACCGAAGCAGCGGATCTGAACCGGAAGCGGCTGGATCGCGACCGCTTGCCCGGCAAGGATCCGCTTCAGGGTCTCCTGCAACCTTTCGGCCGTCACCGGTTTCATCAGATAATCCAGCGCATTCAGGCGGAAAGCTTCCACCGCATACTGGTGATAAGCAGTCACAAAAACGACGGCCACCCGTTCCTGCAATTCAATGAGCCGGTGCGAGAACTCGATGCCGTCCATATCCGGCATTTCAATGTCCAAAAAAGCGACATCGATCGGATTGGTTTTTAAAAACGTCAGCGCCGCCAGGGGTCGGGTAAATTTTGCCGCGATCTCCACCAGGCCGCTTTCCTGCAGCGACTTTTCCAATTTAGCGACGGACAGCTCTTCATCATCGAGAATAATGGCCTTGATCAATTCCATTCACCTCCGGCGGGATCATAAACATCACTCGGGTACCTTGGCCGGGTTCGCTTTCGATGGTTAGGCCCTTGCCAAAAAGTTTCCTCAGCCTGAAATCGATATTCCATAACCCTACACCCCGGCCGGCATCGCCCTTCATTATCTGGCCCAGCTTCTCCCGGGGAATCCCTATACCGTCATCCGCCACGGCAACGAGTATGCCTTCCGCCGCATGGCGAATCGAAACAATGACCGTGCCGCTGCCGCCTTTCTTTCTGACCCCGTGGCGAATCGCGTTTTCCACCAGGGGCTGAATTGAAAGTGAGGGGATCTTCACCTCGCCGACCTCGTCGACGGCGAACTCCACGCGCAAACTAGCGCCAAAACGCGCCTTTTCAATCTCCACGTAAGATTTGATCAGACTCAGCTCATTCGCTATCGAAACGTACATCTTCGGGCTCTTGAAATCAAAACTCTGCCGCAGGTAGTTGGAGAATTCGTCGATCAAGCGCCGGGCTTGATCCGGAGCGGTGTCGCAGAAATAGGAGATAATATTCAGGGTATTGTACAGGAAATGCGGTTTGATCTGCACTTGCATGAAAGCCACTTCGGCCGCGATCGCCTTATCCACCGATTGCTTGAGATGGACCAGCGTCCCGACCCTCGCCAGCAGTTCCTCGGGTTCAAAAGGTTTCTGCAGGTAATCATTGGCGCCCGCCTCAAAACCGGTCACCCGATCGACGACGGCCGTCTTCGAAGTCAGCATCAACACCGGCATTTCAAAATGCGATTTATCCTCCCGGATCTTCCGGCAAACCTCATAGCCGGACATTTCCGGCATCATTACATCCAGTACTACCAAGGCGTAATCTTGGTATCGGCCGATTTCCGCCAGGGCCGCTTTACCGCTGTTCACGGTGGTAACGCCATACCCGCCGATCTTGAGCAAGGTCGCGGAAGATTGCAGGTTGACCGGATCGTCATCGACCAAAAGGATATTGCTGCCATGGGCTGCTTTCTGAAATGGAACGGCTTTCTCCTCCAAGACTGCCGCCGCCAGTTCGGGCAGGGCAAACTCAACTTCATTTTCCACGGGCAATTCCGCCGTAATCGGTAACGTAAAATAGAATTCGGAGCCGGACCCGAGGGTTGATTTCACCCAGATGCTTCCCCCTTGCAATTCCACCAGCTGTTTAGTGATGGAAAGCCCCAGACCCGTACCGCCGTGGATACGGTTTAATGACGTATCCACCTGTTCAAAGGATTTAAAGATATCCGCCAGTTTATCCCCGGGAATGCCTTCTCCGGTATCGCTGACGCATACCTCCAGCATTGCCGGGATGACCCTGGCCGAAATCTTTACATAGCCTAGCTTCGTAAATTTAATTGCATTGCCCATCAGATTGTATAATATCTGCACCAGCCGATTTTCATCCCCCAAAACCGGCGGCAATCCCGCCGGACAATCGGAGATCACCTCAAATTGCTTGGATTTGCATAGTTGTTGAAAAACTTTCACTACGGTCTGGATTAACCCGTCTACCCGTACCGGTTTAATATTCAGCCGGAGGTCGCCGTATTTCAGCTTGGAATAATCCAGAATGTCATTGACCAGATTGGCCAGCCGACGGCTATTGGAGGAGATGAGCGTCAGATTCTGTTTTTGACCGTCGCTGAGGTCACCTTCACTCCCCCGTAACATCGCCTCGGTGATGCCCAGCATGCCGCTCAAAGGCGTCCGCAGCTCATGGGAGGTGTTGGCCAAAAATTCGTCTTTGATCTTGTCCAGTTGTAAAAGTTTTTGAGACAACGCTTCTACATTGCGAAAAGCCTCCGAAAAGCGACGAGCTAAAACAAAAGACTGCATAAACAGGAGGATGAATAAACCGACTTGTACAAATTCACCGTAATCGCTGAGAATGACGTTATTCTGGTACAACATGTCATGAACCGCACAAATAATAACCATGAACGATCCAAATAGCACCAACAAGGCATCTTTTTTTCGATTGAGAAAGGCCTTGATTACGCAAATGATCGCATACAAGCCGATGGTTATTGCGCCAGTCTGAACCAGATAAACCAGGCTGGTATAAAAAGAAATCGGGGTAAACAAAAACAGCACCGCCATAACCGTACCATAAATCAGAATCGCTGTGAGGGCCTTTTTAGAGGTTTCCTCTGGAAATAATTTATCAATCATCAAGGTAGCAAAGATCGGGAACCAACACACTGTGATATATTCAAGGGCGACGATGGCCTGAAAACTAATCGCAGGAACCAGTCGATAGATTAAATAGTCCCCATATACCATGGTTCGGCCTACAAACATCAGGCACATCCACACAAAATACAGGCTGCTCTTGTCCTCGCGCCGCAGTAAAAAAATGCTTAGATAATAAAGCGCCATCACCGACAGCGCGCCGAATAACAGCAAGTCTTTGTCCAGAATGGACCGCTCCAGACTGCGGATTTGTTCCGGCGTACCCAGATTGAGGGCATACCACATGCCACCCCGGGCATAGGTAAAGTTGGCCACCTGAATAATCAGTTCAAAGCTGGTCGCAACCGGGATGAACTCCACCACTCTGGGCCGGTATTGAGGCGCAATTAGTTCCCTGCTGGAACCGACTTTCCCATTGGCGGAGACCAATTGGTCATTGATAAATAATTGGTACGCGGTGGAAAAAGTGGGGACCCGCAGCGCCAAGGGCATTCCTTCCGGAGCGTTGACCACTTTGAGCCGATAGGTGGCATAGCCAAAGCCGGGCAAGTTTTTTCCCCGGAGCTCATAGCTGTTCCAAACTTCAGGCACCTTGGCCTCAAGGTCGGGTTTTGGGGAGCCGTTTATCAGTTCCTGATAAGTAAGAAACCTGTGCCAATAAAAATCC
The DNA here is from genome assembly GCA_023400055.1 of Bacillota bacterium. Taxonomy (GTDB): domain Bacteria; phylum Bacillota; class UBA4882; order UBA8346; family UBA8346; genus Hydrogenispora. Next base: position 95,638 of record JAEXFN010000051.1, on the reverse strand, counting down.
CAATGGCCACTGAGGCTCAAGCTGTCCTGGCGCTGATTCCAGCTTCGCAGATTCAATCGGCCGTCTATCGGGTATATTCGATGACTGCTTTGCTTCGAAAAGCTAAATAAGTATATAAAAGCAACTCCCATAATGATAATACCGAATAGTAGCAGCAGTATACGCGTATTAGCTGTTGTTGGCTTCATCATTCATGATCCCGCTCTTAATTTATCCGTATATTTATTCAACTTACCGCAACCGGAAACGGAATATCGTGATCTACATGTAAGCATTCAGCTTCTTATTGAAAACCGACAAAAATATCGAAATAACATCATGAGTGGCTCTATCTGATGCTTTGACGGATTAAAATTCTTTAGTTAACTTTGAATCGTCGATAGTATAGATACCTTCTACAATGACTCGAACTTTCCCTATAATAAGTTTACAATTTTTTACTCGATCACCCATTTCAAGACGAAGTAACGCATTTCTCCAATCCGGCGCTCATCGGGCCGTTTGAAATGTCCAGTTAAAAGGCGATCATCAGGAATACTCCCCTTTTTTTAAAAACAAATTGGTTGCCGATAAAACAAGCGGTCTTAGACAGATCAAACTTTTAATTGAGCAGTGGATTGTGGCGCTTGAGAAGGGAAATGAAAGGATTGCAAAAAAAGAAAGAGGCTCAACGGCCTTCTTTCTTTTTCGTTCTTTATCACCATAAAACAATTACCGGCTTTTAAATCAATTCCATCTCGACCATGATTTTCTGCAACTGGCTCGTTTCTTCGTCGGTCAAGGGCCCGGAAGGGTCGAAACAATTGCCGACGTCGATGCCGAGCAATTTCAGCCCGGCTTTGATCACCGAAGGGAAGGTGCCCAGATTGAAAGCGATGCGCAACGGCGCCACTTTAAACTGGGCTTCCCGGGCGCCCGCATGATCGCCGGCCATGAACTTGTTATAAATGTCCACGATGATCTTGGGGGCGACATTGGCGCAGGAAGCCACCGCACCGGAGGCGCCGTAGCACAGGGCGGCGTAGATCAGGGTGTCCCTGCCCATCATGACCGAGAAGTTTTTGTTTCGGGTCAGGCGGAGATATTCTTCGGTGGTCGTCATATCACCGGTACTATCCTTGATGCCGACGATGTTGTCGATATCCGCCAGCCGCGCCGCGGTAGTCGGGGCGATGTCCACGCCGGTCTTCGGTTTGTTATTATAGAGAATGATCGGCAGGCCGGTGTTCTTGGCCAGGCTCTCGAAATGGGTATAGATCTGATTTTGATTGGGCGCCAAAAACATCGGAGTCAGGGCCGACAAAGCATCGACGCCCACTTCCTCGGCGATCTGCGCCAACTCGATCAAGCCCCGGGTGGTGATGTGATTGACGCCGGCGTACACCGGCACTCGGCCCCGGGTCTCATCCACCGTAACTTCGAGGACTTGCCGGAATTCGTCGTTGGACAAAGCGTAAAATTCGCCGGTGGTCCCGACCGGAAACAGCCCGTGAACGCCGCTGCCGATTAGGAAGTTGACCAGCTTGCGCAAGGCCGGTTCGTTGATCTTGCCCTCGTCGGTCAACGGAGTGACCATCGGAGGGACGATGCCATAAGGTTTAAAATCCATGTGAGTTTCCGCCATTTCTCCACGCTGTCAAGTCATAAATACGGACGCCTGGTCCTATCGCGTGGTAAGTGATAAAACTGATAAAGTAGAATCAAAAATCGGATCGGGCTCCGGGTCATCCTGAGCCCAACCCAATCACGCTATTCGGATTGAGCCTGTCGAGTCACGCTGGCTTGCCCATGATGCCCAATCCGATAAAACCTATTTTTAGCATTGCCTGTGTCTCCTTTACCCTTCCCGTTGCCCTTTACCAGCTTGCGCGCATTTGAGGAGCGCTTTCATGTATCCGATGGTATAGGCGTAGGCCGCGTTTTTGCCGCCGCAGGATTCCACGAAATCGGGCACATGATCCACGGTAATGACGCCGTCGTATCCCGCATTCACCAACTGTTGCATCACCCGGTACATATCCATATATCCGTCTTCCAGAAGCGTTTCTTCGAAATAAGGAATGGAACTGCTCACATTCCGGAAATGCACGGAGAGAATTTTTTTCTCCCTGCAGAAATAATCGATATCTTCAAGCAGGTTGCCGAATGCGGCTCCTCCCTCCAGCCAGCAGCCGATGCACAGTTTCATCCCGAGGTACGGACTGTTTCCGGCCAATGCAAAAGCCCGTTTGTAGTCCTGCGCGCTATGGATCAGGTTGTGAATCCCAACCAGCATCGGAACGGGCGGATCGTTGGGATGCAGGGCGATTTTGACGCTAGCCTCTTCGCAGACGGGCAAAACGGCGTCCAAGAAGTACTTGAAATTGGCCCAGATCTCTTCCGCGCCGTACTCCCGGCCGTGGCTGTAGGGACGCTTTTCCAATTCATGAATGTCCACGATGCGGGAGACCGAACCGCGCGTCCGATCGCCGATGGCGAATTGGGAAGTAAGGACCTGATTCGGCTCCCAAGTCATATAGTTGATGGGGATGCCCGCCTTGCCCAGCCAACGGGTAAATTTGTTATATTCGGCAATCCAGGCGTCCCGGTCCGCCAGGCCCAGGTGGATGGCGGGATTTTTATAAATTTTGATGCATCCGGCGTCGCTGATGGTGAGCCCGTTTTGGCGCAGCCGTTCCTGAAGCCGCATCAAATGCTCGTAACTGCAATCCTCGTAAGAAAACTGCACCGAAACATATTCGATCCCCATCTGCTTCAAGAACAGAATTTTATCATCACTGATGTTCGAACCGATGATCTGTTGTACTTTGATCGGATTATTCATTGCAATTCCTTTCCCCGTTTGATTCGCCGTCGGTCGCTTCTCATTTGGTGACCCGCGCCCGCTCCGGCGTCCAGGCGTGGATGCTTACCTGATATATTCCCAGATCGCGTACGTAATCCTGAGTGTAGCACTTATAAAAGGCGACGCCGGTGGGGACCAGCAGCGCGTATTCTTCAACCAGCTTTTTGGAAGCGGTCTGCAATAACGTTTTCTTCTCAGCGAAAGTTTTGGCGGCCCGCGCGCCGAACAAAGCCTTTTCATAATCGGGCGGATAAGCGATCAGGCCATGATTCTTAATTCCCTGCGAAGAGTACAGACGGATGTAGTTCTTGGTGAAGTCCAGCTGACTGGCACCTTTGCCCATGACGATCCCCGGGATGCTGTCGGCGACTTGCATTTTATCGAGCAACGCTCCATCCAGCACTTTAATGGTGGCCCGGATCCCGATGGCTTTGAGCGAAGCTTGCAGCGGCACGGCGCTGTCCTGAATCTCCGACCGGGTATAGATGGTGGTGTCGAACCCATTGGGATAACCGGCCTCTTTCAACAACGCCTTGGCCTTTTTAAGGTTATAATTATAGAACTTCACCGACGGGTCATAGGAATAAGCCCCCTTGATCCCAAACTGATTGGTGGCGATGCCCAAACCGCCGGTCAGGACCTTGGCGATATTCGGATAATCGAGGCTGTGCATGACCGCCTGACGGACTTTCAGTTTCGAGAAAGGAATGGCCGGATCTTTACTGTTAAACAGGAAGTAGTAGATATCCGCCAGGTTTGGCGACTTTTTAGCGGTATTCTTAAATCCGGCCCGTTCCAAAGATTGAATGGCCACCGCGTCATTGGTCATTACACAGTCGATCTCTTTATTTTGGAAAGCGGTGATTTGCGTGTTTAAATCGGTGATAATGTCGATCTCCAGGGTATCGAGATAAGGCTGGCCTTTGATGCGGTATTTGTCAAAACGCTTGAAGATCAACTTGCTTCCCTGAATATAATCCTTCAGTACAAAGGGTCCGGTCCCGACGGGGTTAATCGCGCACCAGTCCTCGCCATGCTTCTCATAGGCCTCTTTGGATTCGATCTGCACTTCACTGATGACATCCTGCCAATTGTTGGACCATTCGGAAAAGTGGATGACCAGGGTCAAATCGTCCACGACCTCGAAGGATTTGGGATTGCATAGCTCACTGGCCTTGCCGTTTTTGATCATCTGTTCGAAGTTCCACTTCACAACCTCGGCCGTGAGTTTCGAGCCATCGTGAAAGACCACGCCGGGCCGGAGCTTGACCGTGAAAGTCAGCTTTTCCGGATCGACCTTGAAAGACTCCGCTAACCACGGTTCGTAGACGCCTTTCGCATTCAGGCGTCCCAGCGGTTCGAGCGCGGGCATCGTCGCCTGGTTATTAATGGTGCTGGTCGATTTGGGCATGAAAAGGGTAAAAGGAGCAGCGATGATAGCAATCTTCAGCGAACCGCCGCTTGATTTCCCGCTCGCCGCCGCGACCACGGCGGCGGAGTTGCGATCGTTTCCCGCCAAAAATAGATTGGCGACGCAAACGGCCAGGACAAATAAGGACAGCAAAACTTTTCTCAGATTGGCTAGCTTCTTCATTATTTCTCCTCCTATAATAATTTTTTGGTAAAGCCACGATTCGGTCATAGTCAGGCGTTCATCGTTGCATGATGCCCCGGGCAATCACTCGTACAAAAAGCAAGCGACATGATGCCGGTTTCCCGCATCTTTCAGTTGGGGAACCTCGGTAAAACAACGCTCCATCGCTCTCGGACAGCGCTCATGGAAGGCACACCCGGACGGCCGGTTGGCGATGCTCGGGACCTCGCCGGCCAGCGGGATCCGCTCGCGTTTCTCCTCCACTTCCGGGTCCGCGACCGGAACCGCCGCCAGCAACGCTTGGGTATAAGGATGAAGCGGATTGTCATAAAGATCCAGGCAATCGGCCAGTTCAACCACTCGGCCAAGATACATCACCAAAATACGGTCGCTGATATGTTTCACAACCGCCAGATCATGGGCAATGAACAGATACGTGATCCCCAATTTCGACTTTAAGTTTTCCAGCAGGTTAATGATCTGCGCCTGAATGGACACATCCAAAGCGGAAATCGGTTCATCGCAAATGATCAGCGACGGATTGCAGGAAATCGCCCGGGCGATTCCGATCCGTTGCCGCTGGCCGCCGGAAAATTCGTGCGGCATCCGGTCTTTCAGCGCCGGATCGAGCTCGACGATGCGGAACAACTCATCCACTCGGCGGTCATACTCCGACTGGTTTTTGACGAGTTTGTGGATCAGCAGGGACTCGCCCACGACCGATCCCGCCGTCTGGCGCGGATCCAGCGAGGAAAACGGATCTTGAAAGATCATCGATATCTTGGGGCGGTAAGCTGCCATTTGTTTGTCGTTAAGCTTGGCGATGTCCTGCCCATCGAAGCGGATTTCGCCCTCCTCGGGACGATAAACCCGCATAATGCAGCGGGCCAGCGTGGTCTTTCCACAGCCGCTTTCGCCTACGATCCCCAGCGTCTCCCCCTTTCGCACTGTAAAACTGATTCCCTCGATGGCCTTGACATCACCTACTTTTTTGCGCATCAGCCCCGCATAAATCGGGAAATATTTCCGGACATTCTTTACTTCCAGACACCATTCCGCGCGGATCGCATTGGATGGCGCCGATTTTGGCGTTTCATTGGACAGTTCGGCCATTCGCAAGTCTTTTTCTTCCTGGGACAGCCAACAGGCGGCCGCATGGTCCGGACCGACTTCACTGAGTTTGGGGATGGGCCGTTCCTGGCAAAAAGGTTTACGGTACTGGCAGCGGCTGTAAAAAGGGCAATACTGCGGCCGCTCCGCCGGGTTTAAGGGAATGCCGTCAATCGGCAATAAGATTCGGTCCTTGGCGTCGTCCAGCCGCGGGATGGCCTTCAGCAGTCCCCGGGTATACGGGTGTTGCGGATCTTTGAATATTGTTTTGGTGGCGCTGGTTTCTACCACATTGCCAGAATACATGACATAAATGCGTTCGGCGAAACGGGCGACGATTCCCAAGTTATGCGTCACCAATACCACGGCGGTGCTGGTTTTTTTGGCGACATCGCGCAGCGTTTCCAGGAGTTGCGCTTGCGTGGTCACATCGAGCGCCGTAGTCGCCTCATCCGCGATCAGGACGGTGGGGTTGGAGGACATCGCCATGGCGATCATGATCCGCTGCCGCATTCCGCCGGAAAACTGTTGCGGATAATAGCCGAAACGCGCTTCGGCATCGGGAATGTTCACCATTTTGAGCATTTCAATGGTTCTGCCGCGGGCGGCTTCTTTATCGAGTTTTAGATGCAACATGATATTTTCCTGGATTTGATAGCCGATGGTCAGGACGGGATTCAGCGAGGTCATCGGCTCCTGAAAGATCATGCCGATCTTTCCGCCGCGGATATCGCGCATTTCGGGGCTTTGTGCCCCATATTGCAGCAAATTATCGCGGCTGCCCTCCAAATACACCTCCCCGCCCACGACTTTTCCCGGAGCGGCGATGAGCTGTAAAACGCTGAGCATGGTGACGGACTTCCCGCTGCCGCTCTCCCCGACGATGCCGATGATCTCGCCGGGATCCAGGTACAGGGAAACGCCGTCCACCGCTTTGATTTCTTGGCCTTCAATAAAAAAACTGGTCCGAATATCTTTAACTTCCAGCAAATGATCCATCATCTGTCTCCGCCGCCTTTCTACGATTCACCACGCAACCTTGGATCCAGCGCGTCGCGGATACCGTCTCCGAACAAGTTCAAAGAGATTACCAGGAGGGCCACGCAAACGCCAGGCGCCAATGAATAGACGGGATTTTGCAGCAGATAATTTCGTCCTTCGCTGACCATGCTTCCCCAAGAGGCCATCGGCGCGCTGATGCCCAGCCCCAGGAAGCTCAATCCGGCCTCGGCCAAGATGGTGGCTCCGACCTGCTGGGTCATCATGACGATAATCGGCGAAATGCTGTTGGGCAAAATATGGCGGAGCATCAGGCGAAAATCGGAATTGCCCTGCAGCTTGCCAGCCATAATATAGTCGGACTGCTTGATGGTAAGCACTTGACCGCGCATCATCCGCACATAATCGGAGATGGTGGAAATGCCCAGAATAATCGCCAGGTTGCGTAGCCCGCTCCCAAATACCGCTGTCAACGCCATGGCCAGTACCACTTGGGGAATAGCGCGCAAAGCCTCTGTCAAACGGGTAATCACGTTATCGACCCAACCCCCGAAATACGCTGCGCACATGCCGAAAAAAGTACCGATGACACACGCAATTACCACCGCGAACACGCCTATCAGCAAGGACACCCGCGTGCCATAGATCACCCGGCTCAGCACATCCCGGCCATGCATATCCGTGCCCAGCAGATAAGTGCCGTTGGGCGTGGAAAGAAAATTGGCGAAATGGGGTTCATCCGGATCGAAAGGGGCAATAACCGGCGCAAACACAGCCAAGCATACGAAGAACAACACCCCAACCGTGCCCACCACGACGATCTTCCGTTTCAAGAGGCTTTTAATGAATTTCATGGTTTTTTGTTTTTTACGATTCACATCCTGAACCATATCATTCAGGCTTGCCGACGGTGCAGCCATAGTCTCACCTCACTGTTCATATTGGATTCTGGGGTCGATCACTGCGTAAAGAATGTCGGTAAACAGATTTGCGGCGCAGGAAACGACGGCCGTCAACAAGACACAAGCCTGCACTACCGGAATATCCCGGGTTTGAATGGCCTGCACAAAAAGCGAGCCCATTCCGGGAATGGCGAAAACGGATTCGACGAACATCGAGCCTCCGACCAACCCGCCGAGGCGCATGCCCATCAGGGTGATAATCGGGATCAGTCCGTTTTTCAGGGCATGCACGAAAATGACTTTCCGCTCCGCTAACCCTTTGCTGCGGGCAGTCCGCACATAATCCTGCTTAATGACTTCCAGCATGCTCGACCGGGTCTGCCGCGTGGTCGTCGCCACTCCGCCCAAAGCCAGACAGAACAGCGGCATCGCCAGTTGTTTCATGCTCTTGACGAAATCGGTCCAGGGCCAGGTAAACCCGAAAGACGGCAACCAGCCCAAGCATAATGAGAATATATACATCAGCAGCATGCCCACCCAGAAACTGGGCAGGCAGGCTGTCAAGTTGGCAAGCAGCGTAACCCCGGTATCCAGTTTCTTGCCGCGAAACACCGCACTGATGACGCCGAACAAGACGCCCAGCGGCATGCTGATGAAAAAAGCGGCGAGCGATAAGAATAAAGTGACGGGCACCCTTTCCTTTAACAATTCCACGGTGCTTTTATGAAACTGGACGGACTGCCCGAAATCTCCGGTGACCGCATGGGCCACCCAAGTCAAGTAACGCACATAAATCGGCTTATCCAATTGTAATTCCTTAAATACCTTGGCATACTGTTCCGGGGATACTTCCTGCCCGAGCATGGCGAAAACCGGATCGCCGGGCAAGAAGGACATCAGCAAAAAGATAAAAACGGAAACGATTAATAAAACGCCAATGATCTGCACTATTCTTTTCCAAACATATGAGCCCATGGAAGAAGCCTCCTGTGAGTCAGGATAATGTCAAAAGGGACCGCTATCTGCCAAACTAAAGCTTTACCGCATCCGGACACCGCATGGGGCGTATTGCGACCCCCTTCCCAATCATTCCAGTATGAAACGTTTTTGACAATCTCGGTCAAGGGACCCACGGCGATTTCAAATGGATGTCATTTCCGTTGCAATTCGATTCACTGGTCATGAAATCGCCAGTTTTGTTAATAATTTTACAATCATTATTTAATCAATCCGAAACTCTTCTTCATTATAAGTGATGAATTTGACCGATTACAATACTTCGGACCCGTACAAACAGGGTTTTCTCAGTTTTATTTGCGATATTTTTTCATCTATTGCATTGAAAATTTCAATTCATTTCATTTTAATTTCAATCATTCATCAAGGGGATGAAACATAATCATAGGATAGTTATTCCGAGCGAAATATCAGGGGGATATCGGGTTCAAAGTTTGCGTCAGCGCCATCAGGTGGCGCTTTTAATTAGGAAGAAAAAGGGGCTTGAAGGCTCATGCTGCAATGAGAACGGCGGATTCCGAAAAGGGCGGCTTCATTGGGGCTACACATCGAATTTATACTTAATGTTATATTTCTTGATCTTCCGCCACAGCGTGGTGGTGCTGATGCCCAACTCCGCGGCGACCAGATTCCGGTTGCCTTTGTGCTTTTCCAAGGCTTTCAGGATCAGGGACGATTCGGGGTTCTGATAGACGATGACCTTGGCGGCGGACTCTCCCGCCGCGAATTTGTCCTCCTCCCAGGAAACCGTGAAGAAGGCGAGGCTGCGGTCGATAAACTCGCTGTCCAGCACCTTTTTGTCCGCCAGAATGACCAGCTTCTCACAGAACCGTTTGAGCTGCTGGACATTGCCATACCAGGGATAGGCCGAAACCAGCTCCCGGGCGTCATCGGTCAAGAGGATGTATTTCCGGTAGAAATTGCCGTACGCTTCGATGTAGTGATCCAGCAAATCGGCGATATCCGCTTTCCTTTGGCGCAAAGGCGGCAGATACAGTTCCAGGACACTCAATTCATAATAGAGCTCCTCGTTGAACTTGCCTTCCTTGACCCGGCGAATCAGGTCGACATCGCTGGCGCAGATGAGCCGGACGTTGACCGGATAGGACTTGTCGCTTTCCGGCCGCAGAAACGTCCCCTGCTGCAAAACCCGCAACAGATTGATTTGGCAGTAATCATTCAGCTCCGCCACGTGATCCAGAAACAGCGTCCCGGTATGCGCCAGTTCAAAGGCGCCCTTCATCACTTTGCTGGAGAGATTGGTATACGGATTTTCCACCGCATAACCGAAGAGTTGTTTCTGCAGGAACTCCTGGGACACCCCCTGGCAGTTGACGCCGACGAAGGGGCACTGCTGCCGCAGGCTGGCATTATGAACGCATTCCGCCAGGGCGCTTTTGCCGGTTCCCAGTTCCCCACTGAGCAGAATCGGAAGGTCATATTTGGCGTAAGCGTTCCCGGCGCGCTTCAGCTCTTTCAGCGCCTGGGAACGGCCGATCAGTTGGTTAAAGGTATGTTGGGCCACATATCCTTTGCTATAAAGTTTCTGGCGGATCTCCGCCTCCATTTCCTCGATCTTCTTGAATTCCCGAAACGACAGGATAACGCCCTGCGAGACATTGTCCACCGTCATGTTGGCCAGGTTGGCCACCAGCGCCAGGTTGTCGTTGTTGATGATGATCGAATAGAGGCTTTTGCCCTCCTCAAGCACCTGGCGGAGCTGATCCTCGTCGGGCAGTTTCAGGATGGCGGTGATCGGCTTGCCCAGCATTTCGTCGGAACTCTTCCCCAGGATCTTCTCCGCCATATAATTGACCACCGTCACCCGGCCCCGGTTGTCCAGGCGGATGATCCCGTCGAAGGAATAGTTGAGAATGGTCCGCAACTCGGCGGTATTGGTCTTCTCCAGCTCGATGGCATAGGCCATGCGCTCGGCATTGCGGAAGGCGTCGGCGATGCTGTCGAGCTGCGATTTGAGAAACAAGGTGGGCAGCCCCCATTTTTGGGCGCACTCGATGGCGATCTTGCCCCCGATCAGGATGTCCACCCGGTCTTCCCAGGCCCGCCGGGCGGCGGCCTCCAGTTCCTCGCCCTTCGCCACGAAATATTCGCGGATGGTTAAATCGAAGATCTCCTCAAACGGCTTGGTGTTGCTGAACATGCTTTTTACGCCCAGGATGCCGATGACCGGATGGCTTTGGCCGGTGAGTTTGCGGGCCTCGTTGATCAACAGCGCCAATTCCTGGCCGGTGAGCACGATCTCCACCACCGGGATCTGGGTGTATTTCCGGACCAGATACGCCTGGGTGCCCCGGGCGATGATGATATCGGCGCCATTCCTGGCGGCCCGGTTGGCCTCGGCCACCACATCTTCCGAAGTAATCAGTTTGATCTCGACATCCATCTCGAATTTTCCGGCTATCGCCGTCGCCTGTTCCAGCATGTCCTGGTTGGCGGCCATAAACGCTATCTTGGCCATCGCTCACTCCACCTTTGTCTGGGTATTGATTCAACTGCTAAATCCCGGATGCGTCGCTGCGATTCCGGGTATTCCGAAGCGGTTTGCTCTCTTTTCATAATACTAAATATTACTATATAAGCTCAGCTGATGAAGTTCAATTCAAATTTTTCATCGGGCGCAAGCGTCGGATGAAAAGCTCGCTGATGATTATCAAGTCCGCTCCGCATTCGGAAAGCGGGGCATCAGCAAGGGAAGCTTTGACCCAGGACCGAAAGTCCGTCGGTGTCACCGACGGACTCCCCAATGAAAGATGCTTCCATGCTGAAATTATACCGCGAAAAGCCGGGCCTGAAGTATCGTTTTCGTACCCGAAAAATATCATTCGCCTCCCGAACCATGATTCGCAGGATTCAAGGATTAACATGATTCAATTCGGCCGAGGCTCCCAAGGGATCCTTACATTAAAAAGAGCCGATCACGGATTCATGGATTTAAGGATTTCACGGAAAAAACCTACTTCCCAATCGCTAGGCCGTGGAATCCTTTCATCCGTTAAATCCGCGATTAAGTCTTTTGGTCACTCAGCAAGCTCTTTCAGTCGCTCAGCAAGCTCGCTCAGTCACTCAACAAGCTCTTTCAGTCGCTCAGCAAGCTCGCTCAGTCACTCAACAAGCTCGCTCAGTCACTCAACAAGCTCTTTCAGTCGCTCAGCAAGCTCGCTCAATCACTCAACAAGCTCTTTCAGTCACTCAACAAGCTCTCTCAGTCACTCAGCAAGCTCGCTCAGTCACTCAACAAGCTTGCTCAGTCACTCAACAAGCTTGCTCAGTCACTCAGCAAGCTCGCTCAGTCGCTCAACAAGCTCTTTCATTAACAAAACGATCTCTTTCAACGTCTCAACCAGAGGCGACGACATGATTTGAATCGTATGATTTGCGAGAAAAACGATTGCCCGGCAAAACAAAGGCCAGTGCGACACGACGCTGGCCTTTGTTTCTTTACTCTTCTGTTCCTGCTATCATTATCCGGCGCGCCGGACTATTTGAAAGCTTAAACAGCGCCGGCAATGATCCGCCCATCCCGCTCAAACCGGACCGCCCCGCTGAAAATGTTACGCAGAAGCGAAACAAAAATGGAAGTTAAAAAACAGATCATCGCTTCCGACGATTGACGGATTTCACGGCAGGGTCCGTTCCCCGGTTCAATCCGGGCGGTCCTTTCATCCGCTTCATCCGACCATTGGGATACCGGCTATCGGAACTGCGGGAGATAAGGTTTGTCGATTGCCATGATTTCCCGATAAATATCAGTTGCCGCCGCAGCGCTCGGCACATTGGGGTCGACCAAAAGCGCTTGCAATACCAGGTCCCGATTTCCAGTGGCGCCCGCATCCACCACCAAGTGTTGAACATTGATTTGACTTTGACAGAGCGCCGCGATTCCCCGGGGCAATTCGCCCATCCCCAAGCCATTGATGCCATTGCCACTGACGACGATGGGCACCTCCACGATTGCGTCGCTAGGCAGATTGGTAATATATCCGTCGTTGGGCAAATTGGCCGATTCGATCACTTCATTGGTGTTGTACGTAATTCCCCGGATGATGGCAAACGCTTTTTCACCCGAGGGCGTCAATACGGTAAAGCCCCCTTTTTCGGGAAAATCGAACTTCGTATCCAACCCAATCGCGCCGGAGCCGATATCCTCAATGAACTTGATATTTGCTGCACGATATCTTTCATTCGCGTCAAAATCATAGCCCGCGGTACTCATCATTTCATGGGCGAAGGGCAAGTATTCCCCGAGATGGCCGTCTCCGGCGGTCGGAAACAGGCCAAAGCGATGAAACATGAAACGCGATAATTTTTCGTATTCGGGATCGAATCCTTTTTCACATTCCCGAAGCAACGGGTACCAATCCGCGCCGCTGCTTTTCTCGCGAATATCTTTGAACCACGTGAAATGGTTTAAACCAAAGGCCTTCACGTCAAGCTCTGCAGGGTTTTTTCCCATGATTTTGGCGATAATCCGCATTCCTTCGCCAATTTGGTGGCACAAACCGACCGCCTTCACTTGGGTATACTTCTTAATGGCAAGGCAGATCCGGCTTTCCGGGTTGGTGAAATTGATTAACAAAGCGTTTGGACATAACCGCTCCATATCCTCACAAATGTCGAGAATGATCGGAATATTTCTCATGGTATGAAAAACCGCGCCGGGTCCGCCGTTTTCGCCCAATACGTGCTTAATCCCGTATTGCTGCGGAATTCTAAAATCCTGTTTCCAAAGCGCAATCCGGTTTACAGCGATAGAGGTTATTACATAATCGGCTCCCGGTAAAACGGCGCAGCGATCCAGCGCGCCGGAAATTTGGTATCCGGCACCGAGCTCGCGGTCGACCCGCCGCGCCGCTTTTAACATCCGCTCCAAACTGGTTTGATCCAAATCGACCAAAACCAATTCACTGCCCCAAAGCTCCTTGGTCGTGAAGGCGTCTCGGATGCAGGCCAATCCGAATGAGGCGCTGCCGGCTCCGATAATGACGATCTTTGGTTTTTTGACCATCGTAATCCCTCCGAATCAGATATTTTAATCTTTAATTAAATCCTGTTTCGCTTTCAGCACCGCCAGGGAAGCGGCACCGATTAAACCAGCGTCGCTATGTTTCGACGACAGCAGAATCTGCGGCTTGATCGGCGAAACCATCTGGATTTTGGTACGCAGCGGTTCAAGCAGAACATTTCCGGCTTCAGCAACTCCGCCGCCCAATATGATCGCCTGGGGGCTGACCACCAATGCAATATTGATCACCCCCGCGGCCAAGTAGTCCGTAACCTCATCGAGCACTTGCAAAGCAATGGGATCGCCATTCCTTGCCGAATGAAAGATATCCTCGGCCGAAAACTCGATGTTATCCCGCTCTTCGGCGGCGGTTTTTCGAAAGCCAAGTGCCTTAGCGCGCTTAATGATTCCCGGGGCAGCCGCGATGCTCTCCAAGCAACCGAATAACAAATTTTCGGGATTCTCTTGGCGCCGGACCCAATCGACATCGACGATGGTGTAGCCAATTTCTCCGGCGGCATAATGATAACCGCGATGTAACTCGCCGTTCAGAATCAGCCCGGCCCCTATCCCGGTGCCGATACTGATAAAAACGAAATCGTGAAAATCTTTGGCTATCCCCCATTGCTTTTCGGCCAATGCCGCCGCATTGACATCGTTTTCGATGGAAACCGCCAGGCCCAGCCGCTGTGAAAGCATCGGCCCCAAGGGAATATTATGCCATTGGAATGCCGGGGCAAAAGAAACCATGCCCTTTTCGGGATCGGTGATCGCGGGTACCGATAATCCCACCCCTAAAATCTTGGTTTTTTCCAGGTGGCTCTCTTCAATAATTTGCAGTATCAGATCAGCCAATTCGGATACCGCGGCTTCTCTTGCGCCAATGTCCCGACTGCGGAAATTCTTTTTAAAAACAAATTTACCGCCCAAGTCGGAAATACCCAGCTTGATATCGGTGCCCCCGGCATCGATCCCCACCACATACCCGACCCGCGGATTGAACTCAATCAGTACCGGTTTCCGGCCGCCCAGTGATTCGCCGAAGCCAAGTTCCCGAACGAGCCCTTTCTGAATAAAACTTTCGACGATTCCAGAAATCGTCGGTTCGCTGATGCGGGTGATTTTGGATAAATCAGCCCGGAAAATCTGGCCTTTCTTCTCAATCACCTGCAATACCAGATTGCGATTGTGATTCCGAATGGTTACTTGTCTGGCGGGACTCGTCGGCAACAAATTTTTCACTCCAATTTTGAAATATAATTCATGGCAAAATTTTCGACAATGCAAAGGAAATCATTCCGGTTATTGAGCTATGCTCCTCGCGCTGCTTTTTATTTAATGGCCCCGCTGGTCAACCCCGAAACAAATTTCTTCTGGAAAACTAAAAAGGTTATCACAATGGGGACAATCGCGATCATCGAATAAGCAGCCATCGAGCCAAAATCGGCCATTCGAGTGCCCAGAGCAATTCTTATCCCGACGGGAAGCGTCCTCATTTCTGTCGCAGAGGTTAAGGTAAGAGCCATAATATACTCATTCCAGATCCTCACAAAGACAAAAATTGCGGAAACCGATATTCCCGGCACTACCAACGGCATGATTATTTTATAAAATATTTCAAAGGAAGTACAGCCATCGATGAGGGCAGCTTCTTCCAATTCCTTGGGAATTGTTTCAAAAAAACCGTTCATAATCCAGGTAACGACTGGAATCCCGGTAGCCATATAGGCCACGATTAAGGATAAATAGGTGTTGAGCCATTTTAATTTAAACATGATTACATAGAGCGGAATAATGCTTAACAAAGCCGGTATCATTCGGACTGAAATAATTGCGAAAAAAAGTACTTTTTTCAATGGAAAATTCTTTCTTGCGATAACATAGGCAGCCATCGTCCCAAAAAGCAGGGAAAAGGCCAAGGAAAAAAAGGTTACGATTACGCTATTGGTAAAAAACCTCGGCACGGGTGAATTCAAAAAGGCGTTGACATAGTTGACAACCGTAGGCCACCTGGGAATCAAATGCGGCGGATAACTGTTCCATTCGGCTTGCGTCTCCAGCGAAAGGCCCAGTATCCACAATAGAGGCAGCAACGAAATAAACGTCCAGCCAGAGACAAATAAATATTTAGTTAATTTCCCGGGATTAAAGATTTTGTTCAAGATACATCCTCTCCATTGAAAGAGTGGCCAACTGATGCTTGACCCCAAATTATGCCAAGCTGCTTTGATACTTCAATACTTTGGTATAAATAAAGGTCATCATGGCATTGGTCATGAACATGAAGATAGCGATGGTAGAACCGAGTTCAAATTTTCCGGCGTTGAATGCGGTGTTGTACATATAAATACCCAGCAAATTGGTTTCGTCGATCGGCCCGCCGCCAGTCATCGCGTAGACCAAATCAAATTCATTGAACGTGCTAATGGTGATCCAAATCAAATTGATCAAAATAATCGGTTTCAATAAAGGCAGGGTTATCTTAAAAAATGATTGGACCGTAGCGGCTCCGTCGACTTTGGCCGCTTCATAGACATCCTCGGGTATGCTTTGTAAACCGGCCAACTCTATTAGCATTGAGAAGGCGACCCCGAACCAGGTGTTCGTCACGATGACCATCGTCATGGCCTTGCCGATCCCCAGCCACGCCACAGGTTCTTTGAGCAGCCCCAGTTGCATTAAGCAATAATTTAACAGGCCGGAATTGGAAGGAGATAAAATCGTGGTAAAGATAATGGCGATGATCACCGGCGATAGCGTCCATGGTAAAATGATCGCCGTTCGAAAAAAACTCCTCCCTTTCATTGGTTTGTTTAAAGAAAGAGCGAGCAGTACGCCGAGGATGAACTGGAGGATTACACCCCAAAACGTATATTGGAAAATTTTGTAGAAAGCTATCCAAAACTGACCGCTGGTAATCACGGTAATATAATTGGTAAAGCCCACCCAGTGACGGTTGAATATCAAAAAATTGCTTTTAAAAAAGCTGAGATAAAAAGCATAAAAAGCCGGAACAAACGCAAAAACAAATACGATTACCAACGCCGGCAACAGCATTCCATATGAGAATATCATATCGCGGTAGTTATATTTGTTCATAAAAAGTCCTCCACCACTCATACTTCGGATTAAGAGGCGGATTGCCGCCTCTTAATCCTTAAAAAACAGCCTATTTCTTAATTTCGGTTTCTACCTCTTGCTGTACCTGTTTTAAAGCCTGTTCCGGTGTCTTGGTCTTGGAGAGGACTGCTTGAACCGCGGTGCGATATTTGCTGGACAATAATTCATAATAAGGCGTGGTCGGTCGCGGTCTGGCGTAAGGCATCACCTCGATGAACGTCTTGAAAACCGGATTGGCTTGAAAAACCTGATTTTTAAAAGTGGATTTACGCAGGCTCAGGTTTCCGGTCCCATATTGGAAAATATCGATCATATGTTGCGTGGTGGTACAATCGCTAATCCAATCCCAGCCCGCATTCTTGACCGGGTTGGTTTTGGGTTGATTGAAGATTACCCACACCCCGTAACCGGCCGCGGTGTAAGGATGTTTGACGATCGCTCCGTCGGGAAGCGGAATCGGGGCCGTGGCTATCTTATCTTTGATGCTGTCGGTTTTCAGGAAGCTGGCATCACCATTCCATTCCCACGAACCGACGATCGCCATTGCCGCTTGACCGGATTTGATCAGATTGGCCACTTCTTTTTTGGTATTCATATAGCTATCGGGCGGTGAAACCTTGTAGACATTCACCAAAGAATTCAGGTAGGTCAAAGTTTTAACGATCGCCGGACTATCTAAAGCGGGGTTGCCGTTACGATCGACAAAATCGCCACCCAGATCCCAAATCCACGGCAAAGAGCGCATCGAAGTATGTTCACTGTTGCCGCCATTCATCGCGAAGCCCCATTGATCGATCTTGCCGTCATTATTGGTGTCTTTCGTAAGCAATTTAGCATCTTCCAATAATTCGTTCCAGGTTTTGGGGGGATTTTTAATCTCGGCTTTTTTCAAGAGATCGGTCCGGTATAACAGGGTTCGGACATCCCCATCGCCGGGAATGCCATAAACTTTTCCGGCGAATTCCACCGATTTCCACACCGATTCCGGATAATCGCTCTTTTGACCCCATTTTTTCACATAACTATCGAGCGGTATCACCAAGCCATTTTGAACGAACTCATAGAGCCATTGCCCATCGAGGTAAGCTACATCCGGTAAATTCCCGGCAGCTGCCGCTGATAAAAGTTTGGTCCGGATATCATCGTTTAAAATTGCTTCTATTTTAAGATCAATCGCAGGATGGTTAGCCTTAAATTTGGTAAGCACAGGATCAATCGCTTTGCGGTATTCATTTTTATAAACATCGGACCAGTCCCAGATGACCAACTGCTGCTTTTCTTTGGCGGCATAAGTCGTAAATGTTAAGCTGGTTACGGAAAATACGGTAATCAGAACCAAACCCAGGAAGACTTTTGATAAGCATTGTTTTCTGGTACTCATTCTGTTCTTTCCACCTTTCCTCGATTTATAAAATTACTGCCTCCGTCCTTAAAACTAAAATTTTTCACCATCCTTTCTTTCATAGGTACGACATTTATCTTGATTCTGGAAATAACAATGCCTCATCGTCTTCCGTGTCAAGCGGGTGATTCAAGCGGATCGGTTCATGGTTTCAACTTTGTTAGGAAACTTAAGTAAGTATTACGATATTTATCAAAATTTTCCTGCTGTTAAAATAATTTTTTGGATCAAATTGGCTCATGCAACAAAATTTGATAATGAACGCTTATAACTCAGAAGATGAAGACGGCTGCTTTCCCGGAAAGAACAACCCGTTTATGTATCAGCGGATATCCTTCAAATGCTTGCCAGTCGTCACGACGAGTAACGCCGTGAAGCGACAATTGGCAGTTAACCCCATTCAACGATCCCGTTTATCCGCAGACGCTCCTGCCTTAAAAAGGCACCATCAAATATTTGAGGGATGGGTTTCATTTTCAGGATAAAAACAGACCGTTTATTCGTAAAAACGAGCTCTTTCATTAACAAAACGAGCTTACTTATCCACAAAATGAGCTTGTTGAGCAACTGAGCGAGCTCATTTATTCACAAAAAGAGCTCTCTCATTAACAAAATAAGCTTACTTATCCACATAATGAGCTTGCTGAGCGACTGAGCGAGCTCACTTATTCACAAAAAGAGCTCTTTTATTAACAAAACGAGCTCTTTCAACGTCTCAACCCGATCACTTATTCGCTAGAAACGATCAAAGAGAAGTGAGCCCTTAGCCCGTAATTGAAAAATATTGTCATGAAGCAATTGGAAGTCCAATTTGAATATCAATTATCAATACGAGTGTTTGTCAATGTATCCTTTCGTTTTATTTTAATGCTTTCGACAGCCGTGGCTTTGGAGGGAACCTCTCCCCGCCAAATAACGGGAGAACCAAGCCGATATCTGCTATCGGCTTGGCTGCGAGCGAGCCTTAAATCTACTCACCATGCCAAGGGAACCGATGGACGCTGCGGTCCCTGGACGATTATCTCCACACCCCAATGGACTGGAAATTTATAATTTGACCACTTTAAAACCCCTTCGCCCGATAGCCGGCGGCCATCTCCTCCAGCGTGGTCCGGGTCACCCGGTTGGAATACCCGACGGAACCAAACTGGACGATTAAATTGCTGACGATCTCGAAAATCCCTTTTTCCATGCAACGGATGATGCTGCGGACATTGCCTTCGGCTCGCGCCGAGGCATTGAGCAACAGCTCGGAGACGGGCTGGAGGTAGAGCCGGAAGTCGATCTCAGCCGGGTTTTCGTTCATTTTGGCCCAGATCTCCTTCAAAACCGGGTCGGAATTCTTTACGTCCGAATTCAGGAGGAACTCCCGGATATTTCTGGTGATGCAAAGTCGCAAATCGGTATCGATATTGATCTTGGCGATGCCGCAGCGGATAATCTCCTTCAGCTCTGCGATGGGAATTCCGCCGGCATTGGCGATGGTGGCGCCGAGATTTTTATTATCCTCCAGTACATAGGCGGGCACCGTGGATGAACCGTGGGAGACCAGCACGGCCTTGATCCCTTCGTGACGCATGTTTTCCATGGCCGCGATGACAATCTCCTTGCGCAGCTTGACGTCAGTACCCTTTTTGACGCCATGCTTGGTTCCATAGGAGAGGGCGAGGCAATCCGCCTTGGTTTTTTTAAGGAACTCCACCACTTTCACGGGATTGGTATAGGTGCTGTTCTCGGAGAAGAGATCGTCCTCGACGCCGGCCAGTACCCCCAATTCCGCCTCAACCGTCACCCCGCGCGGGTGGGCGAATTTCACAACTTCGCGGGTGAGTTCGATATTCTGCTCAAAACTGAGACTGGAACCGTCGATCATCACCGAAGTGAACCCCTCTTCGATCATGGCTTTAATCGTTTCGAACTCTTTGACATGGTCGGCATGAAGCGCGACGGGGATTGCCACCCGCTCCCGCATGCTTTGCACCATCGAATGGACATTTCTCGCTCCCCGCCGTTTCTCTTCAAGCGTACCCCGGTTCATGTCGACAGCCTTGCCAAGGTAGCCCATGGCGATGCTCCCGACCTCGATGATGGCGGGGGACCGAAGCATGTCATGGACCTCAAGCACCGCTTGCACCTGCTGAAAGCTGGTGACATTGAACGCTCCCTGTGCATAATTCCGGCCGATCGTATTTTCTAAGATAGGAAACATTGGCATTAAATCCATTATTCCGCCTTCTCTCTTTTCTTTGTCGTTTTTCAAAGCCAAGCCGCACAGTCGGGTCGGTGTCGGAGCAGAAAATTCCTGGTCTCGTCAAAATCGGGAATGCCGCTTTGACCGCCGATCTTAGTGCATTTCAACGCGGAAACCGCACTGGAAAAGAGGACCGCCTCGCGGACTCCGTAACCTTTCCATAAGGAAAACAGGAACGCGCCGTGAAAGACGTCGCCCGCTCCCGTCGTGTCTACGGGCTCGATCCGGAAAGCGGGAATGTGTTCACTGCCCGCGGCGGTGATGATATAAACCCCCTGGTCGCCACAGGTTACAATCAACGCTTTATTGCGCTTAGAGTACATCCTTTTTCCCGCTTCCAGCGGATCGTTTATCTCCAGATAGGATTTTAAGAAGAGCTCCGACAGGATGGGATAATCGATAAGCTCGAGATAGTCCCGGATCCGGGGAGCGCGGTTCCGCGGACTCAGATCGGTCACGCTCACGATCCCCAGCTGCCGGGCCTGGGCCGCAGTGCGGCAGGCGGTCTCAAAGTAAAAACCGTCGAAGAGGATGAACCGGACTCCCGTCAGATCGATATCTTCTTTCAAAAGCTCCGCCCGTTCCTGGACTCCTTTCTGATGAATAAAACTTCTCCGGCTGGTGGCTTTATGGATCAGGACGACAGTATAGGGGCTGTTCTCTTTTTCGAAAACCCGGATCCGATCGCACTGGACATGATATTTCCGGAAATTAGCCTTTAGAAATTCCCCCGGCAGATCATCGGAAATCCCCCCGATATACTCGGCGTCGGCGCCAAGCTTGCTCGCGGTGACGCTAGCGGTGGCGGCCATTCCGCCCTGTTGCACCTGATACTCCTCGACATATTCGATCGCTTCCCAGGTCGGCATTTCCGGAATGACCACCAGCATGTCGTAGGACAGACCGCCCACACTCAATATTGCGCTCATTTTTATCACCCTATTGTAAATATTGTAAATTGTAATTTGTCATGCCCGGGTCCCAAATCCAAAGCCGTTATTTGATCGCACCCACGGTCAAGCCGCGCACCAGGTATTTCTGGATGAACATGCCGAAAATAAAGATCGGCAACATGATACAGATTCCGGCCGCAGTCAATTCTCCCCATAAAATCTGATGTTCCTGAATGAACTGGGCCACCCCCAACGGAAGCGTCTTGACATTGAATGAGCATAAAACCAGCGCAAATAGATATTCATTCCAACATTGAATCAGGCAAAGAATCGCTGACGCTCCCAAGCCGGGCTTGGACAAGGGAAAGATGATCTTCCACATCGCTTTGAACCTCGAACAACCGTCGACCAATCCCGCTTCTTCCAGTTCCACAGGCAAATCCTGAAAAAACCCGATCATCAGCCAAATGCCAAACGGTAAGTTGAAAGCCGAATAAAGCATAATCATTCCAAAATAGTTGTCCAGGAGACCGTACGTTTTAAATAGGATGAAGATCGGCAGGATAATCGCCACCGGCGGCAGGATCCGCAACACCAGTACCAGGTTGGCGAGCATCTGGCCTTTCGCCTTATACCGGCTGATGCTATAGGCGGCCAACGAGCCGAACAGAATGATAATCGCAGTCGAGAAGATACTGATAATGAAACTGTCGATGAAATATTTGGCGAACGATTGTTTCACAAAGATGTTAATATAATTTTGAGCGGTCGGTGCGAAAAGCCAAACCGGGGGCATGGCAAACTGATCAACCGGTTTCTTGATCGAAGTTAAAAAGGTCCATATTATCGGAAAAACACAAATCAAACAGATCACCATGATCAGAACGGCTTTCAGAACGGGCGCACCGATTGTCGAATTGATTTGGTTGCGGGGATTGCTCATCGGAACCTCCTCATTCATCGCTATCCACGAGTTTATTGACCCTAAAAAAGATCCAGGCCAAGGCCATAATGATAAAGATGATGATCTGGGCGATGCAAGCGGCCCGGCCGAAATTGAACCACTGGAAACCGATCCGGTACATATAAACATTGAGCGTTTCGGTGGACGTCCCTGGCCCGCCGCCGGTTAAAATACTTACTTTATCGAATATTTTAAACGAATCAATTGTCCGGAAGATTAGCGCCACAAAGATAGGGCCGCGAATAAACGGCAACACGATGTAACGCAAAGTTTGCCAACTGGACGCGCCATCCACCTTGGCGGCCTCAAAGGGTTCCTGGGGCATCGATTCCAATCCGGCCAAAATGATTAGGAAAGCGAAGGGCGTCTGTTGCCATACGTCAGACATGACAATGCTCCAGAAGGCCAAGGTCTTGGTGCCCAACCAGGGATATGTCCCCAAGCCGATGAGCTGAGTGAAATAATTGACAATGCCGATCTCATAGTTCAGCATGAAGCGCCACATCAAAGCGACGACCGCCGGCGTCAGCATCAACGGAGCCAAAATACAGGGGATTATCAAAGCGCGTTTGGTCTGGACAAAATAATACACAAAATAAGCAATGACAAATCCGAAAAAAATCTCCAAGGCCGTTGAAATAATCGAAAAGGACACTCCAATTCGTAATGAATTCAGAAACTCCGGATCAACCAGCGTTTCCAGATAGTTTTTAAATCCGACAAAGCCCGAACCGGTCAAAAAATTGAGTAGAGTTGTATCGGTAAAGCTAAGCCCGATCGAGTAGAATAAAGGAAAGATTACGATCAGCAAGGTCAACACGATGGTCGGAATCAAAAGCAGGAAGTAGAAGTGGTCATCCAGAAAAGTAGCTTTCTTTCCTGAAACTTTACGCAAGTTACTTATCAAGATTATTCATCCTCTCTGTAAGTCAGTCCATTGGCCATTTGAAAAATGACCGGCGAGGCAGTGGGCGGGACTCCGCCCACTGCCTCGCCGAACTTAGCTGAACTTACTTTTGGTAATAACCCGCTTTTTTCATCAGATCGTTGATTTTGACGGCGGCATCATTCAAGGCTTGCTTGGGGGTCTTGTCGCCAATGAATACGCTGGAATGCGCTTGTTGCAAAATGCTGCTGATTTGAGGCCATTCCTTGATCGCCGGCTTGGGCCGGGCCAGTTCCAACGTCTGGCCGAGCAACGGGAGTTCCGGACGGAACTTGGCGTTGGCATGATTGAACAAGATCGAGCGCCGCGCCGGGGTTCCTCCGGCCATGAAATATTTTTCTCCGGCGTATTTTCCGGTAATCCACTGGATAAATTTGAAGGCTTCTTCTTTATTCTTAGAGGATGACGGTATGCCCAACGCCCAACCGTGAGTGATCGGCACTCGATTGATCTTCCCATTCGGCTGCTTTACTCCGGGGATTAACGCCACTCCCAGATTACTGGAAACCTTGGGAGATTGATCGGGGTTTCTGAATACGACCGTATCAGAATTCCAGCGCTCGATAAAGGCGGCGTTTTCTTGCTGATAGGCGGCCTGAGCGGCGGCCGCGTCCACGGCGGGCGTATCGTCGGGCACCACATGCCATTTTAAGTAAAGGTCCGCCATGTATGTCAGTGACTTGATCCCGGCTTGACTATTGAAAATGGGTTTATTATTCTTATCGAACAGTTCTCCGCCCATCGCCCAGAAAACTTGGAGCCATTCG
This sequence comes from Bacillota bacterium, assembly GCA_023400055.1. Classification (GTDB taxonomy): domain Bacteria; phylum Bacillota; class UBA4882; order UBA8346; family UBA8346; genus Hydrogenispora. The sequence goes on along the minus strand of JAEXFN010000051.1, from coordinate 71,805 downwards.
CATACCGGACTCTCGCTTCCCACCTTGGCTTGAATGCATGTTCCAAAGGTGGTGGGCGAATTCGGATTATAACGCTTGCTAAATTTCTTGGCGAGTTCCAGATACTCGTCGTACGTTTCTGGAGCGTTCTTTATGTATTTGGTGTTGTAATTCATCAGCCAGGTGCTGACATCGGTCGGCAAACCGTAGATGACGCCTTTGTATTTGAAAGTGTTCAGGGTTCCGGCGAAGAAATCGCGGATGTCCGTATCATCGCTTTTCAAATCGGTACGATTGATAAACGGCGAAAGCGGGGTGAGCAATTTCGAAGCCGCGTACAACGCGCCGTAATCGCTCATATAGAAAGCGACATCCAATTCGCTTCCCGTCATCAACCGGGTAGTTTGGCGATCGTAAAAGCCCTCTTTGCCCGTTTCATCCACTTTGATTTTGATTCCCGTCAATTTTTCGTACTCGGGAATTACCGTTTTAATCGCATCATTTTCCGGGCCGACTCTGGTCATTAGGATTAATTGTTTTTCACTGGCAAATCCGAGGCTAAAACTGGAGAAGATAAAAATCACGCCAACAACCATCAGAATGACATTCTTGCGGCATTTCATTACCATTCCTCCTCAGACTAAAATATTGTTGGACCGAGTTAAATACTTCGTCTCCTTTCTTGATATTTTTGATACAAACACCCTATCTCTCCCGGCAATTAATTAACACGTGTTAGTTGATTGATTTGATTATATCATTTGTTTCAATATTAAGTCAAGTTGATTTCTAAATTGTTAAAATCAGCCGAGTGACTCCAAAATTTCATGCAGTTCTCGGTCCGTATGCATTCTGGGGTTATTTCGCCCAGCACCTTGTGTTTTGGTATCTTTAATAATCGCTGCGTAGAAACCCCCGGTTACTCCGATCGCACACTTAGCTCGATCGGCAGCTCGATACATAACACGAGTTAGTTAAATAATAAAAAAATTTCGCTGGGACTGATCTCTGAAACCGCTTTACTTATCGAGCGGCCGGCACGAATTGCGGATCATCAGTTCTGGCGAATAAATCAACACGTGCCTCGGTTCTTTGGAATCTTTTTCCTTCCCTTCAATCATCGAAATTAATAATTTGGCCGCTTGTTGCCCCATTTTATAGATGGGTTGAACGATGGTCGTCAATGGCGGATCGAGCATCTCCGCGATAAAAATATCATCAAATCCGATTACCGAAAGGTCTTCGGGAATTCTGACCCCTTTCTGCTTGAGTTTAATGACTCCCATCGCCGTCACATCGTTGACCGCAAAGATCGCGGTCACCTCGGGGCACTCCTCCAGCAGCTCTGAGGCGAGTTTTAAACCGATATTCTGCTCATAATTGGTCTGTAAATTGACTTTATTATGGTCTTTATCTTCCCGGATATAATTGGGATTTACGGGGAAGCCCGCTTCAGCGTGGGCTTTTTTATATCCGGCCAGCCGGTCGATATGACTGGCCGAGGCGAATGAAGTCGAAATAAATCCGATATTCCGATGACCCAGCGAAAACAGATAGTTTACGGCCATCTCGCCGCCCTTGACATTATCGAATTGGATGCAGTCGAAATCATTATTGTCGATCCGCTTGTCAAAGGTTACAATGGCAATCTTCCTTTTGTGTAGCTCCTCCAGGCCGGAAAGGTTCAAAACCGCGGAAGCAAAGATCGTCCCATCCACTTGTTTACTGGCCAGCGTTTTAATGTAGTTTTCTTCTTTGGCCTGATTTCTGAAAGTGTTACAGAGAAAAATATTATAGCCGTTTTCAATGGCTATATCTTCGACTCCTTGCGCTATCGACGGATAAAACGGATTGGTGATGGACGGGATGATTAACCCTATAATTTTGGACCGATTGGTCTTCAAACTCTGGGCCAATACATTGGGCTGATAATTTAACTCCTGGGCTGCTTTCCAGACTTTTTCCCGGGTTTCCGATGCTAGCTGAATATTGGGAACCTTATTAAGCACCAACGACACCGTGGATCGGGAAACACCGGCCAACCGCGCCACATCTTTACTGGTTATTTGCGGCATAAATATACTCCTTTAGTAGGATTAATAATTCTTTTTCCGGATCAAATTAAATTCACACGTATTAAAAGTATTTTCTGCCCGAAATTAAAATATCCTTTTTTTATCAAAAAAATTGCCCGGGATAAGATTCAAAGATGCTCCGCCAATAACTCCGCCCTGTCGTAATCTATCTTCAACGGATCCCTTTGCGATTACATAAAGATACTATGAATCCATTATATTACAATTGGTTTCATCGATAAATAACGATAATGGATTTATAACTATTAGAAGTTTCACCTCCCAAGCAACTCCAAGAACCTTACCAAAGACATTTATCCGATACACGCAAAAGGCCAGCGCACATGGCGCTGACCTTTGTTATTTACTTCGATATATCATATTTCCGTACCTGCCGGTCTATTTTAAGACTCCTAAATAATCCGGAACGTCTGCCCGCTTCCAATTTAGCCGGTGATACTGGTTGATCAGGCAATCCAGCTCGATGCTGGCGGCCACGACGATTGGGTCGCTGGCGCCGTGAGCATTCCAGAGATCATGGAGCATCCGGCGGCTGGCGGAGATCTGTTGTTTGAGAATGTCGATTGGATTCAGCTCTGTTTGTTGCATGGTCCTTTTCTACGTTTCGTTAAAATATGGTATAATCAATATAATTGTGACTTAGGCACAAAAATTTAAGACCCAATATAGCATGATCTGGGTCTAGTCCTGCTATTCCTTTTATTTAGGAAATATATTACAAATTTTGTTTATAGTCTCATTATATTTTCACGATGAAAAAATGTCAAGGTGATTTTTTATTTATGCAAAATAGTTCAATTGGAAATCGCATTCGATCGCTCAGAGAGCAGCTTGGCTTATCGCGAAAAGAGTTTACTCTCAAAACGGGGATCAGCCAAGCGACTGTTTCCCGAGTTGAAGCGGATGCCTTGGAACCCTCCGATACGTTTCTTTACGCCGTCATGACTCAATTTTTAGCCAATCCCGATTGGATCAAAACCGGCCAAGGCGAAATGCTGGCTTCCCCCACCGATTATCTGACCAAAGGCATGCGTTTATTGGGAGCCAAAGCAGTTGCCGCAGCCTTCATTAATCTTTTGAAAGACCCCGAATTTGCCGAGGCCCAATCCTATATCGCAGCCAATAACATCAGCCGGGAAAATGCCGACACTCCTCGTGAAATCATGGTTTATCTGGAGCATGTTCTGAAGCTATGGCATGAGGGAGACCAGGATATTAAGACTTGGTTGTTGGTGCAATTGAAGCGGTCGTTCCCCGAGATTGGGGAGAGGAAGGGATGAAAGGTGCGGCCACAGCTCTAAAACAGCCCCGGTTTGCCGCTGATAAAGGTTGGGCCAGCTTTTCCGCAGCAATCGCCAGGACTTCTTCCGGTGTGGTTGACTCAAACTTGGAAGTTTGGCCCCCCGACTTTACATGGTTTTAACTGCACTTTTCCGACTTATCCACAGCCAAAACTATTAACCTCATTCAACGAACCCGTTTATCCACAGAAATAGATCACTTATTAACAAAAAGAGCTTACTTATCCACAAAATGAGCTTGCTGAGCGACTGAGCGAGCTCATTTATTCACAAAAAAAGCTCTCTTATTAACAAAATGAGCTTACTTATCCACAAAATGAGCTTGTTGAACGACTGAAAGAGCTTACTTATTCACAAAAAGAGCTCTTTCGTTAACAAAATGAGCTCACTTATCCACAAAATGAGCTTATTGAGTGACTTAACGAGCTCATTGATCTCCAAAAAGAGAGCACTTATTGACAAAACGATCTCTTTACTAATTATAAATTTAGATCCGAAGAGCTTTACTGGAACATATGTTTTGATTATGTACATGCTCCAGGAACAATATAATAATTTCCAAAAGCACAAGCATTCAATAACCTTCCAAAATCGCCGATTGAACCGATAGCAGAATTCATCAAGATAGGTCTATAAAAATTTACCTTCAAGTCCATGATAACCGTCTGGTTATATCGGGCGGTTTCAGTTTTTCAAAGATAATAGTTAATCACCCACTTACAAGATATTCTTCTCTTCGCCGCTCCCGATCCGATCGATCCAGCGGCACAAAAAAATACCATCCATTAACCCACGGCTGTAGAGAATTTCGTCCTGGCGATTCAGTCGCTTCATGAATTCGGAACTATATTGGTCCAGGATTTGCCGGTCACCGGTTGGCAGTTTGGCGAAGAGCCGGTGGAACAGTTCGGTTGGAATCTGGCCCAGTTCCCGGTATTCGTCGTCGTTCACCAGGATTTCGTCGTGGATTTGGCAGATCCGTTCGAAGATGTATTTTTTGATGCCGGTGTCTTTGTAGGTGAGCATTGGATTAACCTCCTTGGTTAATTAAAGCGAAAAGGGGAAAATCGATTATGGGTTGATTAAGTTAGCTTTAAGTTTCTTGATAATAACTGCAAAATTGCTCCAATATCCATACTAAAAGCGGAACACTTGTGTCGGGAGACGAAGTTTGATAAAATAAATTAATATACTAACTTTTGACATCATCGAATAAATGTACGCTAAATGATAGGTGCACCTGGTTCTGCTAAGAAATAAAATACAATTTGCCTAATGGGCAATTTATACTTTATATTATATTTGCCCATTAGGCAAATGTCAATTATTTTTCTAATATTTTTTGGAGGGAATCTTGAAGATCAAAACGGAATTTGGGGCAAGATTCAAACAACTTCGTAAAGAATTGAATCTCAGCCAGGAAGAAATTGCCAAGAAGATTGGCATTGATGTTTCATCCGTTAACCGGTACGAGAAAGACAAAAGAGAACCAGAATATGCGACATTACTCAAAATTGCCGCTTTCTTTAAAGTTAGCACCGATTATTTACTTGGATGGACAGAAAATAGGAAGAGGTTATAAGCAAGTGATAAAGTCGTTTGAATCGCTTCACAAGACGATTCGGAATAGAAAGAGACTTTATCACATGGCTTAAAATGATATATAATAAACCGCGGGAACAGACTTTACGTGATAAAATGTTGATTTTCATGAATAATAGCGGCGACCAGGCTAACATAAAGGGGAATTAAATGCTCATGATCCATTCTTTTTTAATGGTTGGACAGTCCAATATGGCCGGGCGCGGATTTCTGAAAGATGTCCCGCCGATCTGCAATGAACGCATCAAGATGCTGCGCAACGGCCGCTGGCAAATGATGACCGAGCCGATCAACTACGACCGGCCTTTTGCCGGGATTGGCCTCGCGGCCTCCTTTGCGGCGGCATGGTGCGGCAAAAACAGCCATGAGGAAATTGGGCTGATTCCCTGCGCGGATGGCGGCACCAGCCTCGACGATTGGGCGGTGGGGGGATTGCTGTTTGAACACGCGGTCTTCCAGGCCAAAATCGCCCAACGGACCAGCGTGCTGGATGGAATACTCTGGCATCAAGGCGAAAATGAGTGCGCCTCGGAACGGGCCGGCCATTACTATGAAAAGTTTTTACTCATTGTCGAGGCGCTCCGCCGTGAACTGGATGTACCGGACATATCGCTGATCATCGGAGGGCTGGGGGATTTTTTAGACAAAGGCCGGGTTGGTGAATATTTTCCCGATTACCCGCTGGTGAATAAGGAACTGAAAAGATTTGCCGCTACCCAAGAAAACTGCTATTTCGTCACGGCCTCCGGTCTTATGGCCAATCCAGACGGCATTCACATCAACGCGGTTTCCCAAAGAATATTCGGTCTGCGGTATTTTGCGGCCTTTGACAAGCTTCAGCCGATATTGGAGCCGCTTGAAGGCGAAAATAACGCGGCCCATATCGATAGCGAAAGGCCCTTGACCAAAACGGAAAGAATTGCCCAGTTGGGAAACAAGTTTGCCAAAGGCGACTTATCCCTGGAAGAATACCGGGCGCAACTGGGAAAGATTAATAGCCAGGTGTAACTATAAAATTGGAGCCAAGCCGATATCCTCTATCGGCCTGGCTCCAATCCATCCCTAAATATACTCGCGAAACTTCTCAAACTTCTCTCTCCGGAATTCCGAATCCTAAAACTCAGCCAAAGGAAGCGTCAGCTCCTTCAAGAAGGCCAGCCCCGTCCGGGCGTCGCGCCGCAGGTCGGCGGAGAAGGCCTCGATGCTGAGGCGCTGGGCATAATGGATCTGCCGCAACGCTTCGACAAATGCGGCGTAAGCCGGTCGCGATTCCGCTTTGGGAAATACCCTGCCCTGCGGTTCGGCGAAATGCACATGCCGGATGGCGGAGCCGGCGGTCACGACGATGGCCGGATCTTCATTGGCCAGGCTCAGATGGTAATAGTCCACCAGCAGCTGGATATTATCGCGCCGGACCTCATTGGCCAGTTGCAAACCCTCGGCGACCGAATTGACGATGTTGCTTTCCTGCCGGTTCAGCGGCTCGATGACGATGGTGATCCCGTATTGCCGGGCCACCGGGTCCATGTCCCGCAGCAACTCGACCAACTGCTTCCAAGCCCGCTCTTTCGCGAAACCCGCCGGGACGTTCCGTGCTCCGGAACTGCCGAAAACGACGATCGCCGCCCCCAGTTGTTGGGCGCGCTCCAGGGCCGCCCGGTAATAGGCGGCGACCCGCTCGGCCGGCACCGCTTCCCCGGTCAGCCGGAGGTCGGCCGGGAAAAAATTATTGCAGGCCGCGCAGCGGATTCCCGACGCCAGGACGCGCTCTTTGAGTTGCCGGAACTCCGGCTCCGCCAGCGCCATCAGCTGCGCCAAGGGAAGCTCGATATAGTCGAAGCCCAGATCGGCAACGGTTTCGATGCTCTCGATTCCCAGGCCGTTCGGCTGGGCGGCGTTCATATTGGCGCAATATCCGATTCTCATTTTTTCACCCCCACCCGTCTAGGCCAAGGCCTCTAAAATTTCCCGCGCTTTTTGAAAACCGGTCCGACCGCTGTTATACACCGGCACCCGCGGACGGGTCAGGGAAGCTTCCAACGCCGCCATCGACACTTGGGCCATCACGATGGCGTCGACCTCCCGGGACAGGGAATCGATCGCCTCCAGCAGCATCCGATTGTGCTTTTCAGGATCGCCGGCCCGGAGGACTTTGAACGCTTCCGAACACAGTACCGTTTTTACCTGAACATCCTTTCCGGCGTCGGCGGCGGCTTGCCGTAACAACCGTTCCGAGGACGGGACGGTGCTCGGCAAAGTAGCCAGCAGGCCGATGTGTTTGCCCTGCTGGACCGCCAGGTCCATCATCGGCCGGTCGATCTGCAACAGCGGCACGTTGATCATCGGCCGGGCCACTTCCACCGCTTGATTAAAGGTCGAACAAGCCAGCATGATCAGGTCGGCTCCGGCCTCCTCCAGAAAATGAGCGTACGTGGCAAACTTAAAGAAGTTGACCTTGGGAATCACGCCGACCGGCGCGGCCAGATTATCCCGCTGCACGGTGTCATCGCCGAAATGCATGACCTGGACTTCGGGGATGATCTCATCGATGTACTTCTGCACCACCTGCGAAGTAAAAACCGCCGCATGAATGATTCCCAGTGTTTTCGAACTCAGATCCTTGCCCATTTGCTCCTCCTCCTAATGATTATGGTATATGAAATACGCCAGCGAACCGATTTTTTCAGTTCCCGAAGTTCCCGGAAATTGGATATCCACCTGCACCGCGCGGCTAATCCGGGAAAGCCTTAGGACGGTAAATCCTTTTTCGTCGAACCACCAGCCGTCAACGGCGTCCGGCGCCATCCCCAGCGGCACCCCATCCACCGCGACCCGCGCCGGAGCGGCCGGCGTGTAGACCCGGATCAGGTAGTCCCGCGTCGCAATCATGCCGCGATAGTCCCCTTCGGTTTTGCCGAGCCGGATCGCGATGCTCCCGTCATCATTTATATCGCAGTTGAATCGGGTTAAGGCATATTCCCCTTTTTCGTACTCATATGTTGCGCCGTCGTCCTCGTATAAGACGAATTCCGCTTCCGGCCCCGGGTACACCAAGAGCTCCAATGCATCCCACGGTTTCTCAGCGACGTATTGAACGGCTGGCCCTAACGGAGTGATCGATCCCGCCCGCATGAATACCGGCACCGTCTCCTGATCCACCGCCACCTTCACGGCCTGTCGCCCGGCATATTCCCGGTGGGTCCAGAAATCGATCCATTTCCCTTCGGGCAGATAGACCTCCCACTCGCCGACCCCTTCCGCCAGGACCGGAGCCACCAGCATGTTCTTGCCGAAGAGATACTCCGTCCCCAGCTCGTGCACATTCTCGTCGTCCGGATAATCCATGACCAGCGGGCGCATCAGCGGCTCGCCTCTGCTGCAGGCCAGCCAGGCGTTGGTGTAGAGATAGGGCAGCAGCCGGTAGCGCAGCTCGATATAGCGTTTCAGGATGGCCTCGATCCTGGACCCTCTCATCCAGGGCAGCTTTGAACGTTCGGGATGGCCGTGGGCCCACATGATCGAGCTGAAAGCGCAAAACTGGATCCAGCGCAGATAGATCTCATCGGTCCGGGACTCGCCACCGGTATAAGTATGAAAGCCCAGCACCGTCCCGTCCCCCGGAATCTGCGAATAATGGCCGCCCATATCCGGCCCGCGGAACGGGTTCCCCGACAGCGCCGAGTTCAGCGTCTTGATGATCTGGGCGCGCAGCGTATCCAGGCCGGAGTCCATGTCGCCGGGCTGAATGATCACGCCATAGCGGTGGATGCCGGCATAACCGCAGCGGCAGCGGAGCGCCACCCGCAGCTCCGGGAAATCCTGGCGGATCTTCTGATACATCAGCCGGTCGCGGAAGAGATCGTGAACATTGTGGCATTTCCGGTACGAACCTTCATACAGCTCGCCGGCCTCGGGACCTTCGCCGCCATCGTTCCACCATGAGGTAACACCCATCCCATAAATCTTTTTAACTTTCCACCACCACCATTCCCGGGCGGCGGGGTTGGTGAAATCGACATAAGCGTTATCCCAATCGGGGCTGCATTCATTGAAGATCAGCATGCTCCCGTCTGCCAGCTTGACGCCGTAGCCGTTCTTTTCGAACTCCTCATAGCCCTCGGCATCCTTGCCGGTTTGGGGATATTGATGGCACATGATCTGAAAATGCTGGCTTTTAATCTCGTCGATCATCGCCTGGGGATCGGGAAACAAGAACGGATTGAATTCATAGCGGGCGATCGGGCTGTCCCAGCCTTGTTCCCGGCCATGGATCTTGCTGTAAGTGCTCAAGAAAGTAAGATGATCGCAGGGGATGCCCCGGGCGCGCAGATCCTTGGGCAAGTCCATCACTTCCTGACTGTTGATGAAGTGCCGGAACGACTGTTGAAACCCAAACGCCCATTTGGGCAAGAGCGGCGGATAGCCCAGCAGCTCGTAATAGTTGCGGATAATCGCCGCGATCGACGGCCCGTAAAGGAAATAAAAATCAAGGTTGCCTCCCTGGGCCTCATAGCTGAGCAGATCAGCGCCGATGCTTAGCTTGGCTTCGTAGGGATTATGAAAGAAAAGCCCGTAACCGTTGGTGCTGATGACGAACGGCGCGGGGATCTCCGATCCGATATGCGCCGTATGACCGGACCAGATCCGGCGCTCGGTTCCCCGGCGGTCGAAGCCGTCGCCGCCGTCCCCCAAGCCGTAAAAATGCTCCACCGCACCGACCGCAAAGGCGGCCTGAACCGCCGCCGCATCGGTTGTGGCTTGCTCCCCGGCCCAGGCCATTCCTCCAGCCTGGCTGGAGAGCAGCAATTTCCCCATCCTGTCCCAAAATTCAATCCGGAAAGGGGCTCGATAGATTTTGACGGTCAGCTCCTCGGTCACAATTTGGTAAGGGTCCCCCTCAACCGTATCAAACGTAAACTCCGGCCAGTCTTCCCTATCCAAGATGATCTTCTCGACCTCGCCGTAAGGAACTTCCGGATTGCAACGGATATTAATTATCCCGGGACTGCAAAGCCGGATTTGCAGATCTTGCTCCGCCCCGCTGCAAACCAACCGGCTCCCCGCCGCCGTAATCCCCTGGATCCTTTCGAATCGGTTTACCGACATCGTTTACTCCTCCATCCTCATCCTAAAATCGCGCGACTAGCCTTTTACCGCGCCGTTGGTCAAGCCGCTGATGATATATTTTTGCAATGACACGAAGATGACCACCACCGGCAAGATCGCGATGGCCCCGAAGGCCATCACCGCGTTCCAGGATGTACCGTATTGTTGCATATTGTTATAGATTCCGACTGTTATCGGCCGTAATTCATCCTTATTGATAAAGGTCAAGCCATAGATCAAATTGCCCCAGGCAAACAGAAATCCAAACACCGTGGCGACCACCACCCCGGGCATGGCGATCGGCACCATGATCTTGATGAACGCCGTCAGCGGGCTGCAACCGTCGATCCGGGCCGATTCATCCAGCTCCTTGGGGATCGTCAGAAAGTAGGTTCGCAGGATTAGCACAGAAAAGGGAATTGCAATCGTGGCGCAGGCGATAATCGGTGAAGCGTAAGTGTTAATCAAATTCAATTTATTAAAGATAATAAACAACGGAGTCAGAATCAAACTGGCCGGCAGCATCTGCGTGACCAGGAAAGTCAGGATAAAGAACTTCTTGCCCCTGATTTTGAATCGCGCCAGTCCATAAGCGGCGGGTATAGACAGCACGGTCGATAAAACCATGGTCGCGCTGGAGATGACCGTACTGTTGAGGAAAGCCCGGTAGATATTGTATTGCCCGTTCAGCTGCGAAAGATAGGCGCCCCAATAAAAATGCTTCGGCAAGAAGGTCGGCGGGGTGGCAAACACTTCGTATTCGCTTTTCAAGGAAGTGACCAGCAACCAGCCCAAAGGAAACAGGAACAGTATGCACAGGATGATCGAAACCAGGTTGAGTAAGAAATGGTTCTTTTTTTCCGTTGCCACGTTACATCACTTCCTCCTCTTGTTTGATTAACTTGACATACCCCAAGCCGACCACGAATAAAACCGCGAACAGAATGTTGGCCACCGCCGCTCCCTTGCTGAAGTCGAATTGCACGAACGACAGATCGTAGGAAAAGGTCGAAAGCAGATGGGTGCTGTTGACCGGCCCGCCGCCGGTCATCACGAAGACCAGGTCGAATACTTTGAAGGTGTTGACGAATCCCAGGATTAACACCGCCTCGAGGGACGGTTTCAACAACGGCAGCGTGATTTGGAAAAACTTCTGGAAGGCGTTAGCGCCGTCCAGGTTGGCGCTCTCATATATCTCCGCCGAGATGCTGGTCAAACCGGTCGAGATGAGAATCATGTTGAACGGAATGGCCACCCAAATATTGGTCATGATGATGCTGGCCATCGCCGATGCCGGATGCAACAGCCACTCCACCGGCGCCTTGACGAGATGGCAACCCAGCAGAATTTGATTAATGATGCCGCCGTTAACACTAAACATGAATTTGAACAGCAAAGCGGTGACCGCAATCGGAATCATCCAGGCGATCATCATGATGCCTCTGAGCCTCTGCACCAAGCGCGAATTGCGGTTCAACAGCAACGCGAAGGCAAACCCGATGGTAAACTGAATGCTCAAACTGCAAATTGTAAAGATAAAGGTATTGATAAAAGCAATCCGTAAGATCGATCCTTTCAGCAGTTCGCGATAGTTGTTAAAGCCGGTAAAAGCCCTTACTTTGCTGGCAATCGTCATTACATTGACATCTTGAAAGCTCAAGATGATGTTGCTGATCACCGGATAAGCGATGAACACCAGCATGAAAACCAGGGCCGGGAGGATAAAATAATAACCGATATTATCGTTGTTATAGTTCGCTTTATTAACTCTCATCGTATTCAGCTGCCTTTACAGTTCGCTTGAAATAACTGGAGTACCTCTGATGTACTCCAGTTATTTTTTCGGAAACCTATTTTATCTGGTTGATTAAAGCTTGCGCGTCTTTGGCCGCTGCTTCGCTGGTTTTCATTCCCGTCAACGATTCCTGAACCATGGTGGAGATAATCTTGGAATATTGGGGCCATTTCGGATGGGGTCCGCGCGGAACGGCGATCTCCAGTGCTTGTAAAAACACTTTTTCTTGCGGAGTATTCGAGAAGGCCTTGTCGACGCCGACATCCCGCCGGGGCGGAAACGCGCCGTAATCCAACGCGTACTGTTTGACGATCTGCGGCTGGCCGATGTATTTCAAGAACTTGACCGAAGCGGCGCTATTTTTATTCTTCACGACTCCGATATTTTCGCCGCCCAGACAAGAAGCGCTTTGTTTGTCTTTCGGCAGCAAGACGACGTCATATTTCAAGTTGGGCGCTTCCTTCTGAATCCGGGGCATCTGCCAGGGGCCATTCACCATCATGGCCACTTTGCCGACCATAAATTGCTTGCAGAGGTCCGACTGCCCCCAGTTGATGCACTCTTTGCTCATCGCGCCGCTTTTGTAGAGATCCGTGATAAAACTGACCGCCTTGATAGCGGCGGGGCTATCCAACTTATCATAGCTGGCTCCCGCGGAATACAGGAACGGGATGAACTGGAAGGTTCCTTCTTCCCGGTTGGCGGCGGCTATGCCAAAACCGGCGGTCTCGGCGGTAGTCAGCTTTTTGGCGGCCGCTCTCAGTTCGTCCCAGGTTTTAGGCGGGGCGACACCGGCTTTTTCCAGCATTTCGACGTTGTAAAACAAAGCCAGGCAGTTGCTGACGAACGGAATTCCGTAGTTTTTCCCGTCCAGCATGGTGGACTTCCATGGCCCGGGGAAATATTCCTTCTGATCCTTCCACCCCCGCAGATATCTGGTGATATCCGCGAACAAACCCATTTTAGCGTATGAAGCATGATCGGGATTATTGATGATCACAATATCCGGCAGTTTTTCCGCAGCCAAGCCGATCGAAAGCTGCTTGGTAAAGTCGGCATAGGGAACGTATTGGTCGCTGATTTTGATATCCGGCTGCGAAGCGTTAAAACCTTCGGTCAGCTTTTTGATCATCATTTTCTGGGCGTCGGTCTCATAATAATGCCATAACGTCAGCCGGGTCTGCGTCTTGCCGCTGCAGACCGTATAAACCCCGAACACGAACAACAACACCATTAACCATAGAGCGGTCTTTTTCATTACCATGCCTCCCATTTTTAAATTTCCAGTGCTAAAAGCGGCGAACTAGGTTACAATTGCATTATAACGAAGTTACAATTGTTTAAAAATGCGAAAGTTTTAAGATCGGTAGGTTAATTTAAACTCAATAAACGAACCGATCCTTGTGGGGCCTTCGTATTCCCGGCCCCGTGATGGACCGTCGTATTGCTGGAATGATTGCCACATTATTCCTGAGAATAAACGCTTTCTTCATTCACCAACCATCAAACTGGATTTCTTACGGGAACTCCCGAAATATTCCAGCGAAATTTAATCATTGCTAAATATCGACAATGATTGGGCTCATTTTGGAAATCGGTCCATATTTGCGGCTAAGAAACCTATTTGGCATAAAATCATATTTTGACTTAACTTTACAATCCAGTTACTATAGATTTGCAATAAGTTTTTTATGGCTCAAAAAAACCTTAAAAAAACATCCGCCAGCTTCGACCGGTTAACCGATTGCCCTCGCGATAAACAAAACCGCACCGAACCCGATCCGCGCAGTCCGCCTGGGATGAAACGCAAAGCAAGAACGTTTATTCGCCAATATCCTTCGCTTGTGGAGGCTCGCCCGTGAGAATCGTAATTATTGAAGACGAAGTCAAAACCAGGAAGGGCATCATCCGGCAGATCGGCAAGATCGATCCCGGCTATCAGGTCGTCGGCGAAGCCGGTAACGGAGTCGAAGGGGTGAAGCTCATTGCCGAGACGAAACCGGATCTGGTCATCGCCGATATCACCATGCCGGAATTTAACGGCCTGGAAATGCTGGAGCGGGTCAAAAAAGCCGGGATCCGCCATAAAACGATCATTATTTCCGGTTATTCCGATTTCAAATTTGCCCAACAAGCCATCAAAATCGGCGTCTTTGAATATTTGTTGAAGCCGATTACGGTCGAACGTCTCGCAAACTCGTTGGATGCGATCGCAGAAGAGATTAACAAGGAAAAACAGCTTCAAAAGAGCCAACTGGCGCCGTTCAGTTCCGCCGAATCGGTCCTGCAGGATATCATGCTCGGCAACACCCATAATATCGCGGCCGCGACCAATTACTTGAAAGAACGGTATGGCATCGATCCGGACCGCAATTTTATTGTACTTACGGTCTATTTGGGCCAAAATTATCCGGCTTTGCAGGAGCAGTTGCCCCAGATCTTGGTCAGCGCGCTGGACCATTACCATAGCGGCAAATATTTTCTGCTCCATCATGAAGCCCAAAATCAACTGGTGCTATTATTCTGCCAGGACTTCGATCCGGACTACCTCGAACGGTTCTTTCAAAACGTCCTGATCCCCAATATGAAAAGCATGCAATTGGGCAACCTGGTATTCGGGATGATCCCCTTTAGCGGTCTGTCCAACTTCCGAAAACAGCTGGCGACCCTCGCCAATGACCTGAAATGGTCGATCTCGCTCGGCGATGACGTTCTGATCGTGCCCGCCAGGGTCCCGGAAATCCGGACCGAGCGTTTCAGCTATCCGATGGATATCGAAAAAAATGTCAAAACGGCGGTCTATTCGCTCGATAATGACAAGACCTATGAGATCGCCGAAAAGTTTATCCTGTATTGCCGCCAACAACCATATCAGCCCATCCAGATCATTGAGGCGCTGGTCCGTTTCACCTCTTCGATCATCAACGTCATCAAGGAAGTCCATTATGAATTGTATAACCAGATCAACCAAAAAGAAATCCTGCAGAAAATCATGGAATCCTGTACCCGGGACGAGCTGACCACCGCTTTCGTCAGCTTTATCCAGAAAATCACTTCATATGGCGTGAAAGAACAAAAGGCCGTCAGTCCGGTGATCAAAAAGGCCCTGAATCTCATCAGCGAGCATTATCCGAGCATTACGTTGGTGGAGATGGCCTCCTCGTTGCATGTCACGCCCGAGTATGTCAGCGCCGTTTTCAATAAGGAGTTGGGCGTAAATTTCAGCGTTTATCTGAAAGAATACAAGATCAACAAGGCCAAGGAACTCTTGGTGAATAGCAATTTAAAAGCTTACGAAATCGCCGAGAAACTCGGTTACCAGGATCATAAGTACTTTTACCGGATCTTCAAAGAGCTGTCGGGTTTCTCACCCGTCGAATACCAAAAGGTTTATAAAAAATAAACGGGCGCGGCTGAGGAATAGGCAGCCGCTACGGAAAAGGTGAACGAATGATCAGCCGAGGACCGATCCCAGCGGCGGTTAATAAATTCAAGCAGCTTACGTTTCGCAACAAGCTGATCTTCTCGATCTTCGTTTCGATTATCCCGCTGTTTCTGTTGCAATCTTTTTCATTTTACAACAGCAAGTTATCGATCGAGAAAAAAGTAAGCCAACTGGTGGACTTGCATCTCGAACAAACCGCCAATAATCTCGAGAACACCTTGCATCCCTATTTCGATACGATCACCCAGATTTACATCGACGATGAGATGATCGATGCGGTCCGCCGGATCAATGAACGCGATGAAACCGAAAGGGCCCTGGCCTTCAACTTGATCAACCGCAAACTGAACTACATCGCCAATTCCAACCAGGGGATCCGCAGCATCGCCATTTTCGCCGCCAACGGCCGGATTGCCTTCTACGACGCGGCGTCGCCGTCTTCCGTCGTCAGCATCTGGGATAATGATCGGCTCCAGTCGACCAAGGCAACGATCAAATCGCTCCGCAACAATCACACCATTCTTTTGCCAGCCAAGTTCGTGGACCGGATCAATAATCAAAAATATTATCTGTTTCATGTCGTAAAAAAAATGTACGATTTTCGAAATATGGACCTCAACAGCATTGGAACTATCGTGATCAGCGTCGATGAGTCCATTCTGAATCATAATATTAATAAGGACGGCGACTCGTCCCGAAACAAAAACCGCCTGAAAAGCATCAATCTCATTCACGATCAGGCGGGAAATATCATTTCCTTCCCCAATAAAGAGCTGATCGGTACCAACATCCATCAGTTTGAAACCGCGCAGCAAAACGCCAATCCTGATCAAAAATACAGCAACCTGCTCGATAAAGCCGCCATTTTTAAAGGAAGGCGGGTGATCATCAATAAACTGGTCGATAAGCGCACGAAGTGGGTCATCGTGAACGTGGTCGATCAGGATTTCCTCTTCAGCGATATCTATTGGCTGCAAAAACTCTCGCTTATCCTGGCGGCCGTCGCCATAGCCATGTCGCTGTTCATCATCTTTTACATCTCGAACAGTTTTTCAAAATCGATCCAGCTGATCCTGAAGGCCATGAAAATCGCCCAGGGCGGCGAGCTTTCGGTACAGATCGAGTTGGATGAGCATGACGAGATATCGGCGATCGCCAGCCGATTTAACAAAATGATCGCCAAAATCAATCAGCTGGTCGAAGACGTCAAACAAGCCACCCATAAACAAAAAGAGGCCGAGATCCGGGCGCTGGAGGCCCAGATCAACCCGCACTTTCTTTACAACACCCTGGATTCAATCAACTGGATGGCGATCGAAAAGGAAGAATACCAGATCAGCAAGATGCTCGAAAATCTGGCCAATATCTTGCGCTATAACATCAGCAACAGTAATAAGCTCACTACCTTCCGGGAAGAGGCGGAATGGCTCAAGCAATATATCTTTCTCCAGCAAAACCGCTTCGATCACTCCTTTGAGTGCTGGATTGACATCCCGGAGACCGTGTTGGAGTGTAAAATATATAAGTTGTTGTTGCAACCATTTATCGAGAATGCCATCATTCACGGCTTTGCCGGCATTGCCGGCGGCGGTATCCTCAAAATCGACGTCAAAAGCCGGGAAGACGATCGCATCAGCATTACGATTGCCGACAATGGCCACGGAATGGCCGAAGAAGTGCTGGAAGAGCTGGAACAACCGATAGCGAATGATCTCCGCTATGGCCGGCACGGCATCGGAATTTTAAATGCCTTAAGCCGCTTGCAGATTTATTACGGCGCTGGTTACCAATGCCGGATAAAGAGCGAGCCGGGCCAAGGAACCTCGGTCTCTCTGCTGGTACCCAAAATTCTGTGAGCTTCCTTTGATGGGTCCGCCCGGGCCCTGGGAAGACATGCCCAACCTTCGGGCAACCCGTCCCACCGTTTGGGAAAGGTTTCCCAAGGGTTGAGAAGACTCTCTCAAGGGTTGGAAAGACTTTCTCAAAGCATGGGCAAACCGTCCCGAGGCTTGGGACAGTCTTCCCGGGGCCCGGGCAAGCATTCCCGGACCGTGGGAAAGCTTGCCCAAGGCCGGGGGAAGCTTTCCCGGCCTTCATCCTATCATTGGACGGACCAAAACAACAAAGCCAAGCCGATATCCGCTATCGGCCTGGCCCCAATCAATCCCTAATCACGCTCGCGAAACTTTCGCCAATCCGCCTGCCCAAAGCCCGGGTCCTAAAACCCGGCCAAGGGAAGCGTCAGCTCTTTTAAGAAGGCCAGACCCGCCGGGGCATCGCGCCGCAGGTCGTCGGAGGAAGCCTCGATGCTGAGCCGCCGGGCATAATGGATCTTCCGCAGCTCCTCGACAAATGCGGCATACGCCGGCCGCGATTGCGGTTCGGGGAATCCTCTGCCCTCCGGTTCGGCAAGATGCACGTGCCGGATGGCGGCGCCGGCGGCAACGACGATCGCCGGATCTTCATTCTCCAGGCTCAGGTGGTAATAGTCCACCAACAGCTGGATATTGGGGCGATCGACCTCGGTGGTCAATTGCAAACCCTCGGCGACCGAGTTGAGAATGTTGCTTTCTTTGCGGTTCAGCGGCTCGATGACGACGGTGATCCCGCATTGGCGGGCCACCGGGTCCATGTCCCGCAGCAACTGGACCAGCTGGCGCCAGGCCGCTTCCTGCGCGAAGCCGGCCGGGACGTTCCGGGCTCCGGCGCTGCCGAAAACGACGATCTCCACCCCCAGTTGCTGGGCGCGCTCCAGGGCCGCCCGGTAATAGGCGGCGACCCGTTCGGCCAGCACCGCCTCCCCGGTCAGCCCGAGATCCGGCGGAAAGAAACTGTTGCAGGCTTCACAACGGATCCCCGCCGCCAGGAGACGCTCTTTGAGCCGCTGGAACTGCTCATCCGAAAAAGTCATCAGCTTGGCTAAAGAGAGCTCAATATAGTCGAAGCCCGCTTCGGCAATGATTTCGATGTACTCCATTTCCGGGTCCGCCTTTAAATTGGCGCAACATCCGATTTTCATTTTATTTGCTCAACTCCTCCGCTAATCTTCCGATCACGAACTCGCCGGATGGTCCGGTTCTTTCCGATGTTTCCATTATAACTTAATTTGGCTTCTTTGTCGTGGGCCGGGCATTAAACGGAGAGGAAACCTCTCTCTCGCTCTCCCCGGCGGTGTTCCATCCCTGGACCGCCGAGCTTGAACCGTCCTGGTTCCGGCCCGAATCGGGGAGAGTAACCACCATGCTTCGCCGCCCATGTAGGGGCTAATCATTTTGAACGACAGTTACTTGCCCTATATCAGCGAATCTTTATATTGGCCTCCATAAGCTGGTGCTCCGAGACTTCACACGGCGCTCCCATCAGCAGGTCCTGGGCATTGCCGTTTAACGGGAAGGCGATCACATCCCGGATCGCTTCCTCGCCGGCCAGCAGCATGACGATGCGGTCGACGCCCGGGGCCATTCCCGCGTGCGGGGGCGCTCCGTACTGGAACGCCGTGTACAGCGCGCCGAACCTCTTTTCCAGCTCCGCTTCGGAGTACCCGGCGATCTGAAACGCCTTTTTCATAATCTCCGGCGAATGGTTGCGCACCGCGCCGGACGAAAGCTCAACCCCGTTGCAGACGACATCGTATTGATACGCCAGGATCTGGAGCGGATCCTGGGTCTCCAGGGCTTCCAATCCCCCTTGCGGCATGGAGAAGGGATTGTGGGTAAAGTCAATCTTATGGGTCTCCGGATTATGCTCGTACATCGGAAAATCGATGACAAAACAGAACTCGAAGGCATTCTGGTCGATCAGCCCGAGATTTTCCCCCAGCCATTCCCGGATCTGGCCGGCCAGTTTATTGACGATATCCGGCCGGTCGCTGATCAGGAACAGCGTTTGGCCTTCTCGAATGGCGCACTGGTCGATCAATTGCTCTTTCTCGGCGGGCGACAGGAATTTGGCCAGCGGACCTTTGAAATCGCCCTCGGCGAGCGTCAGGTAACCCAGGCCCTTCATGCCGATGCCGGTGGCATATTGCAGCGAATTGTCAAAAAAGCTGCGCGGACGGCCCGCGCAGTCCGCCACGATGCCGCGCACCGGCTTGCCTTTAAAGGCCTTGATATCGACTCGGGCGAAAAATTCGGTCAGGTCGCAAATGGTCAACGGGTTTCGCAGATCGGGTTTGTCGCTGCCATATTTCATGACTGCATCATGATAGGTGATGCGCCGGAAAGGTGCGGGGGACACGCGGCGATCCGAAAACTTGGCGAATCCATCGTATAAAACCGTTTCGGCCACCTTCAGCACGTCTTCTTGCTCCGCGAAAGCCATTTCGAAATCCAATTGATAAAATTCGCCCGGCGAACGGTCGCAGCGGGCATCTTCATCGCGGAAGCAGGGCGCGATCTGGAAATACTTCTCGAAGCCCGATACCATCAGCATCTGCTTGAACTGCTGCGGCGCCTGGGGCAGCGCGTAGAATTTGCCTTTGAACTTACGGCTCGGAACCAGATAATCCCGCGCGCCTTCCGGCGAGGACGCGGTCAGAATCGGGGTTTGAATCTCAAGGAATCCCAATTCCTCCATGCGTTTTCTTAAGAAACTGATCACCCGCGAACGCAACACGATATTGCGGTGGAGCGCCGGGTTTCGCAAGTCCAGAAAACGGTATTTCAAACGGACTTCCTCGCGCGTCGCCACCGAGTCCCGGATTTCAAACGGCAACCCTTTGCGGCAGGCGCCCAAAATCGTGATGCGCTCGGCATGCAGCTCAATCATGCCCGTGTCCAGCTTGGAATTGACGTTTTCAGCCTCCCTCGCGGATACGACTCCCGTTACCGCGATGACCGTCTCCCGGTTCACTCCTTCCAGCATGGCGTGGTCATGGAACACGATCTGGGTGATGCCGTGCTGATCGCGCAGGTCCAAAAACTTCACGCTGCCGTGATCGCGAATCGTGTCGACCCAGCCGGCCAGGGTGGCTTTCGTTCCGGTGTGCTCGTCCCTGAGTTCATTACAGTGATGTGTCCTCAACATTATAAACCCTCCAAAACAAAAATGCTCATCCCGGAAATTATTCATCGATCTAATTTCCGGGACGAGCATTTTATTTTGCCCGCGGTGCCACCCGAATTGACGCGAAAAACCGCATCCG
The DNA here is from genome assembly GCA_023400055.1 of Bacillota bacterium. Taxonomy (GTDB): domain Bacteria; phylum Bacillota; class UBA4882; order UBA8346; family UBA8346; genus Hydrogenispora. Next base: position 51,338 of record JAEXFN010000051.1, on the reverse strand, counting down.
CTTTCTTATTCAATTTCCGGTATGATCATGAAGTGTTCCCCCACTTACTACTCTTCCTATCGCGCTTTCAATCGGTGACGCGAATTCCCTGTCAGGAATTTCCAAGAAAGTGGAGCCTTCCTTATCATCTTATGCTATGTCCAAATAACTGTCAATATGTTCTGCAGCCAAATATAGGACGCGATAGTGTTTTCCGGTTGCCTCCCCAATAGCAAAGCCAAGCCGGTATCTTCCATCACACGGAGTGTTTCCGCTCAGCCGGCCAGCTCATCCCAGGTCACAACGCGATCCTGTTGCGCCGACCGGTAGATCGCCTGAACCATTTTCAGAGCGTTTAAGCCCTCCGGTCCGGCAAGGGAAAACGGCTGGCCCGTGCCGAGGCAATTATAAAAAGCTTCGATCAACGCCGCATGGCTTGCTCCCCAGTAAGATTTTTCACCGGTCCGGACATTGATCTCCTCGACTTGCTCAACCCGGCCGTCGTGATACTCGATGGTCAGGCTTTCGGCCAGCCGCAGAGTCAGCCGTTCGCATTCGAGTTCGACCGTCACCGGCTCATTCGTCGGGTGGCAATTGGTGGCGAAGAAAGTGGCGGTCGCGCCATTTTGAAAGCGGATCGTCGCTTCGGCGGTATCTTCCACTTCAATGACGCCCTCCAGGTCGGTAGTGGCGATTGTGCCTTGAATATCCCGGATCGCTCCGCCAAACCATTGTAACAAGTCCAAGGTATGAATCGATTGGTTAATCAAGACTCCGCCGCCTTCCATCGCCCAGGTTCCGCGCCAGGCGCCGCTGCGGTAGTAGTCTTCATCCCGGTGCCAGCGGACGTTGCCTCGGGCGCGGATGAGCCGTCCGGCCGCGCCGGAATCCAACAGTTCTTTGATCCGGACCGAGGTAGCGTTATAACGGTTTTGAAAACAGACTCCCAATTGCTGGCCGGTCTCGCGGGCGGTCCGAATCATTCCTTCGGCGTCAGCGATCGCGATGGCCATCGGCTTTTCGGTCAGAACATGCTTGCCGCCGCGCAAGGCGGCTTCAGCCATTTCCGCGTGCAGATAATGCGGCGTGCAGATATGGACCACTTGAATCGCTTCGTCTTGCAACATCTCCCGGTAATCGGTGTAACTCCGGCAATCATAGCATTGCGCCGCCTCCGCCGCCTTGGCCGCATCGATGTCGACGACCGCCGCCAGGCGCGCCGCCGGAAGCTGCCGGAGTGCTTCCGCATGGACCCCGAAGATGGCGCCGCATCCGATAATTGCTGAACTCAATTGCTGCATTTTTTCTCACCGGTTCCTTGTTCGTTTTAATTTCCATTTCCCGGCGGACAACCAATCGCCAAATTCCGTTGGCGACTCACCGGTTTCGAAATGAAAACCCCATAATAAATGCTCCGATAGTTGATTAAACCCTCTTTAAATCATTGTAACAGTGTCATCTTATTTTAGCATATTGAATTTGGGTTAAAAATTACATCTAAAGATTGTCCTATATATGCCAAAGAATGTCACTATCCAGGCCGCGAACCGGCCAAAAATACGAAAGCCAGGCTGATATCCGCTATCAACTTGGCTTTAATGGGATGCGATCATTCCTAATCAACCGTTCTAACTCGCCTCCGCTCCTATCCCTTCAGCCCGCTGGTGGTGATCCCCTGGATGAATTCGCGCTGGAAGAAGAGGAAGACGATGAAGGTCGGAATCGAGGCGATGATCGCGCCGGCCATCAGCATGCCGTAGTCGCGGGCGAAATACCCGACCAGCGTGGCAATGCCGATCGGCAGGGTATACATCTCCTTGGACGACAGGGTAATCAACGGCCACAGGTAGTCGTTCCAGGACCAGACAAAGGTGAAGATGCCCAGAGCGGCCATGGCCGGTCGGGCCAGCGGCAGGATGATCCGCCAGAAGATGCCATAGCGCGAACAGCCGTCGATCCGGGCCGCGTCCTCCAGCTCCACCGGGACGCCCAGGAAGAACTGGCGCAACATGAAGACGCCGATCGCCGCTGCGGCCCGGGGCAGGATTACCGCCACCAGGGTATTGAGCAGATTAAAGCTGTTGAATAACAGATACAACGGGATCAGGGTCACCTGGGAGGGGACCATCATCGTGCATAAGGTAATCACGAACAACAACCGGTTCCCGGCGAAGCGGATCCGCGCGAACGCGTAAGCGGCCATCGCATCCGCCAGCAATACCAGACCGGTGCTGAGCACGGCGATCGTCACGCTGTTAGAAAACCACAATAAGATAGGCGCCTTCTGCAAGGCACGGCCATAGTTCTCCAAGGTCACCACCGGCGGGATCCACTGGGGCACCAGGGTCATCACCAAGGTCTCCGGTTTCAGCGAGGTCGAGATCATCCACAGCACCGGCGCGATCCACAGGATCGCCGCCAGCCAAAAGAGCGCCAACCCGAACCGGCCTTTCAAAGTATAACGTACCGGAGCATGCCGCAGGATATCTTCATTTGCCATTCGCTCTTCCCTCACTCGTCGTTATCGGTTGTAAAAACTTTCCACTGGAGCAGCGTGCCGATCAACATGATCGCAAACAGGATATAAGCCACCGCCGAGGCGTAACCCATCTTCAAATACTTGAAGCCTTGCTCGTAGATATATTGCACCAGCGTCCGGGTGGAACCGAACGGCCCGCCGCCCGTCATCACGTTGACCTGGCCGAATACCTGAAACGAAGCGATGATCTGGGTGATAAACACAAAGATCAGGCTCGCTTTCAGCTGCGGGATGGTGATGTACCAGAATAGCTGCCAGGGCGTGGCCCCGTCGATCCGGGCGGCCTCATACAACTGTTCCGGGATCTCCTGCAGGGCGGCCAAAAAGACCACCACGTTAAATCCCACCGTCCACCACAGGGTGGCCAGGGCGATCGAGATCATCGCCAGGTTCGGTTCGCCCAGCCAGTTAAGGGAGGCGATGCCGATCCGGCCCAGGTAGTAATTGAGCAGCCCGAAATGCTCCTGGAGTATCCAGCGCCAGATGGTCGCCACCACCGAGACGGTCAACAGATAAGGGAAAAAGAACAGGCCGCGGGCGACGGTCTTGCCCCGGAACGGCTTATTCAAGCCCAACGCGATCAATAAACCCAGCCCCACCAGAGGAAGCGTGCTGATGATCACGAAATAAACGGTATGCCACAGCGAAGACCAGAAATCGCTGTCCTGAAACATCGTCTGATAATTGCCGAGCCCCACGAAGCTCGGCGGCGTCAAGGCGTTCCAATCGAAAAAGCTCATATACAGCCCCTGAAAGATCGGCAAGATCATGAAGAGAACCATAAATAGCAAAAAGGGCGCCAAAAAAACATAGCCGATCACATTGTCCTTTTCAAGCCAGGCGAAACCGCGGTTTCGCGCGCCAGCCTCACTCATGGCCGCAGCCTCCTTTGAAAGAGCGCCCCGGGCGCGAACCGGCCCGGGGCGTCCCCTGTCGCAGTGAACGCGAACTTATTTGAGCACCTTGTTGGCTTTCTGTTCGATGGTAGCCAACGCCTGCGCCGGAGTCCTCGCTCCCGAATAGACCGCGACGATCTCATCGGCTACGAATTGCTCGATCTCCAACATGTGGACGTTGGAAGGCAGATAGGCGATATTCTCCATCTGGGCGGCATAGCCCGGCCGGTACGGCATGCTCTTGTACTTCTCGCTTTGCAGCACCGAATAACGGGAAGGAATGTGGCCGGCCAGCGCCCATTTGTCGCTGTTGGCGGTCATCCAGTTGATAAAGGTCAGGGTGGCCTTAATCTTGTTCTGATCGACCTTGGCCGGGGTGGGAATCACAAAATTATGCGAATTGCCCCAGGCGTCCTTGCTGCCGAACAGGCTGGGGAAAGGCATCGCTCCGAATTTCAGGCCGTTCTGTTTTTCGAAACCGCCGGTCACCCAGACGCCGTTGATGTGCAACGCCGCCTGGCCTTGCGCAAAGAGCGAGATGGATTCGTCGTAATTCATCGAGTTGACGCCGGTCTCCTTCAGCACATTGGTCCACCAGGTGAGGGTCTTCAGGGCGACCTCGCTGTTGACGGTCACCTTCTTGCCGTCGGCGCTCATCAGGCTGCCGCCGGCCTGATTCAGGAACCCGTACCAGGAACGGTAGCCGCCGAAGCCGTTGGTCTCCAGCGTCAAGGCGTACTTACCGGTCTTGGCCTTGATGTTCTTCAAAAAGGTCAGGAACTCGTCGGGATTGGTCGGGAGCTGCGGCTTATCATCTTTCAGGTAGCCGGCCTTGGCGAGCAGATCCTTGTTATAATACAGGATCAAGGGATGGACGTCGAGCGGAATCGCCACCTGCTTGCCCAAGTACTTGCTGCCGTTCCAGAGCTTGGCGCCAAAATCCTTCGCCGGGAATTTATATTTGGCGATCGCCGCGTCCAACGGCATTAACACCTTTTTGGAGGCGAAGGCCGGCAGGTTGCTGGTGTGGATGATGCAGACGTCCGGCCCTTTCTTGGCGACCAGGGCGGTCAGCAGGTGATTGTAATAATCGGCCCAGGTATTCGGGACTTCATCGACGAAAATATCGGGATGGGTCTGGTTGAACTCCTTCACCATCGCCGTCATGAAATCGGCGTCGCCGCCGCTGAACAGATCCCAGTAGGTCAATTTGGTGGTGGCGAAAGTTTGAGGTACCAACAACAATGCCAGGGCGGCGATCAATACCGCCGCGATCAACGATTTCTTCATTATTGTACTTTCCTCCCTTTCGTATTATAATAATTAACAATTAAAAGCCATGTGCTGAAGTCTTTCCATCGGGAATCATCCTTTTCCATTGTCAACTGGTATTGGCATCCGACCGGTCGTTCACTTTTCCGCACCTCCTTACTTTGCGCTGAATATCTCCTTAAACTTGTTAGGGTCAAGTTTAGGAACGCGTTGCGCATTCATCAAACCATTCACTTCTTGTTCCGTGTCGGTCAACTGAGTGTAGCAGAAACCGCAAATTTCAGCCTCGGCAAGGATGGTGCGGATTAATTTTAGGATGCGCTCCCCCAGCGCCGCGTAGCTCGGAACCGCGTCGCCGTAACCCCAACCGAAGGCTCCCTGTTCAGCAGTTTTAACCCCGCCGAACTCGGTGATCATGATCGGCTGCCCCCGATAGGCATAACCCGGCAACAGAACGGGCAATCCCGGCAGGAAACACGGGGCGTGGCGATCCGCCTTGAATTGCCGGTAGTGTTCGGCGAGGGCCGTCGCATCCTGGCTGTAGTCGTGGATGGTGATCAGATCGGTGGTGGCCTGTTGCCAGCCGTCGTTGCTGATGACCAGCCGGCTGCCGTCGAGCGCCTTGGTCAGGTGGTACATGGTCTCCAGGTATTCGACCGTCCGCCCGAACAGCTCCGGATTCCCCGGATGGTGTAACCCCTCCGTCCCCCAGCTCTCATTCACCGGCACCCAGGCCATGATGCAAGGGTGGTTGTAATCCCGGCCGATCGCTTGCTGCCACTGGGCCGTCGCGGTCCGGACCGCCCGCTCGTCAAAGCTGTAGCACGACGGCAGTTCCGACCAGACGAGCAAGCCGAGCCGATCGCAGAAATAATAGTAATAGGGATCCTCGATCTTCTGATGCTTGCGGGCGCCGTTGAACCCGAACGCCTTGGTCAGCTCCACGTCTCGCTTGATCTCCTCGACCGTGCCCGGCGTATAGAGCCCGTCGGGCCAGATCCCCTGATCCAACACCATCCGCAGGTAATAGGGCTTGTTGTTCAGATAGATCCGCCCGTTCTCCGCGGCCACCTTGCGCATGCCGAAATAGGTCCGCACCGTGTCGACCGGCGCCCCGGCGTCCAGCACCTGGATCTCCAGATCGTAGAGATCGGGAGTCTCCGGCGACCAGAGCCGCGGCCCGGGAATGGCGATCTTCAGCGTCTGCTCGGACAATGGCTCGAGATCATTGAAATACCCGAAGGTCGGTCGCGCCGTGACCTCCGTTTCTGCCACCGGGCTGCCCTGAAAGCTGACCTTGAAACGCAGCTGGGTGTCCGGCCCGTATCGGCTCAATTGGAACCGGACCGCCAGTTCCGCGCGGTCGATATCCGGCAGGAGCCTGGCCTGGCGCAGATGAACCGGATGGACCGGCTCCAGCCAGACCGATTGCCAGATGCCGCTGACCCGGGTATACCAGCAACCCCAGGTGCCGCGCTTGGCGCTCTGTTTGCCGCGCGGCTGATCGGGCCGCTCATCGTCGACCACCCGGATCGTCAGTTGATTCTCCTCCCCGCTCAAAAAATCGGTGATGTCCAAAGCGAAGGGAACGTAGCCGCCCTGATGGCTGCCGGCGTATTTGCCGTTGACCCAGACCGCCGCCAGCGCGTCGACCGCTCCGAAATTCAGGCGGATCCGCCGGCCCGCTTCCAGCCAGGCCGCTGGCGCCCGCAAGCCGCGCCGGTACCAGAGGACCGGATGCGGCGCCGGGTCGCCGATCCCGCTCAAACTGCTTTGAAACGGAAACGGCACGCTGATTTGTTGGTCGAAAACAGCGGATTGCATCATCCACGCCTGGCTCAGGCCCTGATCCCGGTCATCGAAGGCGAAGGACCATTCGCCGTTCAGACTGAGCCACTCCTGGCGGACCCAGTCCGGGCGCGGATACTCGTTGCGTGGGACTTCCATCGCTAATGTCCTTTCTAGTCGTAGATTGCCTTGCTAATTCGCGGCGGCCGCTTCCCAATGCCGTTAAAGCGGCTTTCCGGTTGCCATCGCCTCCTTCCGGCCCGGCCCGGTGGTCGCCCGGACGATCAGCCCGGTCTTGATATAATAGCAATCCCGCCGCAGTTGCTTGCCGTTCATCAGGCGGTCCAGCAGCGTCACGGCCAGCTCGCCCATTTGTTCCTTGGGAATGCGGACGGTGGTGATCGGCGGCTCATTGTATTGGGACCAATCGATATCGTCGATGCCGACGACGCTGAGATCGCCGGGGACGGCCATTCCGGCGTCCCGCAACGCCCGGATAGCCCCGACCGCCAGCAGATCGTTGCCGGTGATGAGCGCGGTCGGCCGTTGCCCGGCGTCCGCCGCCAGCCACTGCCGGGCCACCGCCTGCCCCGGCGTGTATTCGTGCACCCCGGGTTGGACGATGCCGAACAACTCCCATTGCCGGAGCGGATCCAGCCCGAACCGGGGCAGGGATCTCAGGAAAGCCTCGCGCCGGTCCTTGAATTGGCTCAACTCTACGCCCGATTCCTCCTTCAGCGAGATAAAGCCGATCCGCCGGTGGCCCAGCTTCACCAGATGGTCCAGGGCTTGGGCCATCAGCAGCTCGTTATGGACGTAAATGGCCGGCCGGATGTCCTCGGGCGCCAGATAAGGCTCGATGCCCACCAGCGGAATCCGTTTGGCGCGGATCAGTTCCCGGATATTCTCGGGAAGCTGGCCCCAGGAGATCACCCCGTTGATCTCGTTGTCCAAAAGCTTGCCGAGGGATTCGAGCTTCTGCTCGGTCGCCGACAGATACGAGACGTAATAGCCTTTCTTCTGGACGCCGAGTTGCACGCCGTGCAGCAGATGGCTGAAGAAGGGGTGTGGGAAAAACATGTTCTCGGCCGTGCCGTACTTGTCTTTTTCCTGGTAGGTATAGATGAATAAGATCGCCCGCAGGCTGCGGCCCAAGCGCAGGTTACGCGCGGAGATGTCCGGCTGATAGTTCAGCAATTTGGCGGTTTCCAGCACCCGCTGCTTGGTCTCGTCGGTGATGCCGATCTGGCCGGCCTTATTGTTCAAAACGCGCGAGACAGTGGCGATCGAGATGTTCAAATGGCTCGCGATATCCTTTAGCGTTGTCAATCGTTCCTCCGTAATTTAATCATAATGTAATGTAAACCTTTAACGCAAACGTTTGAGAAAATATTCTCGATTCTTCTGCTAATTCCTTCCATGAAAGTTAAATTTTTTCGAGCGCGCTCTTTCAGACGTTCAGCAAGCCGATGATTATCAAGTTAGCGTCGCATAGAAAAGCGGGGCATGAGCAACGCAAGTTTGGACCCATGACCGAAAGTCCGTCGGTATAACCGACGGACTCTCCAATGAAAGAAAACTTCCATGCTTGATATTATACCGCGAAAAGCCGGGCCTGAAGTATCGTTTTCGTACCCGAAAAGTATCGTCCGCCTCCCGAACCATGATTCGTAGGATTCAAGGATTAACATGATTCAAATCGGCCGAGGCTCCCAAGGAATCCCAACATTTTTGACGGCCGTATGAATGCAAAATCGAATGTCCCTATCCAAAGAGCCGATCACGGATGGACGGATTTGAGGATTTCACGGAAAAACCCACTTCCCGATCTCCAGTCCGTGGAATCCTTTCATCCGTTAAATCCGTGATCAAGTCTTTTTAACAATCAGCAAGCTCGCTACTGATTATTGTGTTGGCAATTTAAGCTGAATTTTGAAATCAAACTCACCCCCTCGCTCCCCCTCTCTTTCTGACAAGACGGCCTGATAAATCGCCTAAAAAGAGAGGGGGCCTATCGGGTCCATCAAAGTCCACCAAAGTCGCTCGGGGGGTGAGTTCGGTTTATCTTTCCGGTTCTTCTGAGCTAACTTAATACTCAGCAAGCTCTCTCAGTCATTCAACAAGCTCTTTCAGTCGCTCAACAAGCTCGCTCAGTCATTCAACAAGCTCTTTCAGTCATTCAACAAGCTCTTTCAGTCGCTCAACAAGCTTGCTCAGTCGTTCAGCAAGCTCTTTCAGTCACTCAACAAGCTCGCTCAGTCATTCAACAAGCTCGCTCAGTTTCTGAAGATACTTATTTACTCAACTTTCAAGGAGAAAAAAGATGTCAAAACCATGGTTAGCTAAGCATCAAAAGTAAAACGGAAAGATAGATTTGACAAAAGAGAGGAACCTCAGGTGCTTGTTATTCCGGGCCACGGTCCCGGCGGCGGGATTCCCTTTGGAGCGAAGCCCGGGTTTAACGCTGTTTTAACATGGCGGCCCATTCCCTTGACAGGAATGACCCGTCCGGCGTCGAACTTTGTCAAGGTTTGGATCGCACGAATAACAATGGATAGTCCAGAAGAAGGTTGAATGATGCGCATCGACTGTCATACCCATGCGTTTGCGGATAAAATCGCGGCCAAAGCGGTAGCCCAATTGATCAACTATTACCATATCCCGACCGATTTCGGGGGCAAATTGCGCGATCTGCTCGGCGTGGCCGCCGAGGCCAGCCTCGACGCCATCGTGCTCCTGGTGGCGGCCACCAAACCGGAACAGGTCCGGCCGGCCAACGATTGGATCCTCAACATCGCCCGGCTCACCCCGGCCGAGCTGCGCCAGATTAGCGGCGACGCCGCGGCCAAGCTGCCGCAGATCGTTCCTTTCGGCACCTTTCACCCGGAGGACCCCGCCTGGCGGACGGAGATCGACCGGCTGCGGGCGGCCGGTTTCAAAGGAATCAAGCTGCATCCGGAGTTTCAAGGGATCGATCTGGCCGATCCGGCCCTGGAGCCGTTCTTCGAGGAGGTCGCCGCCGACTTCGTGCTGATGATTCATATGGGCGACCCGGTTAAAACCCAGGCCAATTTCAGCACGCCGCGCAAATTGGCGGCGATTCTGGACCGTTTCCCCAAGCTGCGGGTGATCGCTGCCCATATGGGCGGCTATTGCTTTTGGGAAGAAGCCCTGGCCGATCTGGCCGGCCGGGAGATCTACCTGGATACCTCCAGCACCCTGTCGTATATCGACCGCGGTTTGTTGCGGCGGCTCATCGCCAAACACGGCACCGAACGGATCCTTTTTGGCAGCGATTTTCCCTTGAAATCGCCGCGCCAGGAGCTGGAGCTCCTCGCCGAACTGGATTGGCTGAACGCGACCGAACGGGAACGGATTCTGGGGCTCAATTGCGCGGAATTGCTGGGGATTCGGTAGCGGCGGCGGGCCGATGGAGAAACGGGAAAGCCCGGGGCGGAAGGGCACGGGATGGCCCCGGCCTTTCAGGCATAGCCGCTGCTGATGGCGGTGAACATCTTGGTCTGCTCCAGCGCATCCCGGTACAGCGGCGGCAGCTGGTCATTGCCGATCCGCAACGCCTTGGCCTGAATCAGCACTTGCTCCCAATCCCCGTTTTCGTAGAATTGCACCAGTTTCAAGATGTCAAAATAAACGCCTTTCTTCCCCAACAAGGCTTCCTGCACCTCCACGGAGATGGGCAGTTCATCCAGGACATCCGCCATCGGCCGGCCGATAAAGACATCGATCATCGAGAAGAGTCCCATCAGGAACAATTCGGCGCAACGGCTCTCCAGTCCGGCCAAAGGCCCGAGCAGCTCCGCGAAGCGCGCCCGCAGCACCGAGCTGAGGATCAGTTCATCCGGATGATCGTTGGCCAGGCCGCGAACGGCGATCAGCGAAAGCCATTTGATGGCCTCCTTCAGTCCCAGCAGCACCACGGCCTGGCGCACCGAATAAATCCGGGTCCGGAACCCGAAGGACGCCGAATTGATGAATTTGAGCAATTTATAGGTGAGCGAGATGTCCTGCTTAATCAGCTGCTCCACCCGGTCGAAATCGGGCACGCTCTGGCTGAGTTCATGCAAGACCCGCAGGTAGTTCATTTTATATCCGGGCACGTCCTTGCCGTTGATGATCACCGGCTTGCTGAGGAAAAAGCCTTGGAAGTAAGCGTATCCCATGTCCGCCGCCTCCTCGAATTCCGCCCGGGACTCCACTTTCTCCGCCAGGAACTTCAGCGGTCTGGAACTGAAACGGCGGATCAGGTTCTGGCGTTCCGCGACCGAGGTCGTCAAAAAGTCGACCTTGATCAGGTCCGCCAGTTCGATCAGCGGCGTCATCTCGTGTTTGAACACAAAATCGTCCATGGCCAGGGAATAGCCGAGTCGTTTCAATTTCTGACAGGCGGCGACCGTCTCCGGGTCGGGGATGACGGTTTCCAGAATCTCGATGAACACGGTGTCCTTGGGGAGAATGGTCGCGGTTTCATTCTTCAAGAGATTTTGCGTGAAATTGATAAAAGCCCGTTTCTTGCCGACCAGCGCCTCGATGCCGATCAGCATGAAACTATTGGCAATCACGGTGGAAGTCGCTTGATCGCCGTCGGTCGCGGTGTAAAAATTTTCGAAACCGGAGCGATACAAGAGTTCATAGCCGAAAACTTTCAGTTGGCGATCAAAGATGGGTTGTCTGGCAACGAAAACATCCATCGTTCAAAGTCCCTTTCATGTTCATGGTCTTGGCATAGCGAAGTCAAGGTCATGGTCACTAGAAGCCATGGGATAAAGTCTTTCCCCGTTGGGAAAGCGTTTTGTAAAGTTTGAAACCGACTTTATCCTCGCTGCTGAGCTTTTGTGATCACCCCGCCTTCGGCCAGGGTTTATCACAACGCTTCTAGAGCGTTCAGGAAAACCGACAAAAACCCATATTGTTATATCGGCAATTTTGGCAAAGATCTAAAGGGTAAAGTAATATTATGGCGATAGATTCTGGAAATTAAATTGAAATCCTTGGGCAGTCCCCGTCCGTGGGCATTGCCGTGCCCGTCGGTTTCCCGGCCATAAATAAAAGGCCGCCGTAAATTGACCCGGCAGTCTTTTACTGGAATTCCCCTGACGTTATGGCTGAGGTCTATCCCCGGACGCCCGCAAGCTCAGAGCCAGGAAGGCTAAAGGCGAGCGGCCATGGCTGGCCAACACGCGGCCTTGGGCCTGCCTGACTCCGGCCACGCAGCGCCGGATGATCATTCCTCGTCGTCGTAATGCACCAAACTCAGCACGTCGTAACCGCTCAGCTTCTCCCGGCCTTTCAAGGCATCCAGCTCGATAATGAAGGCGAAACCGAGGATCACCCCGCCCAACCGTTTCACCAATTCGGCCGTGGCCGAGATGGTGCCGCCGGTTGCCAGCAGATCGTCGACGATCACCACTCGCTGGCCGGGCTGAATCGCATCCCGGTGAATCTCCAGCGAATCCTGGCCGTACTCCAGATCATAGGTGATCCGCTCTTTGTCGGCCGGTAATTTGCCGGGTTTGCGGACCAAGACAAAACCGATCCCCAGCTGGTAGGCGAGCGGCGCCCCCAGGATAAAGCCGCGCGATTCGGCGCCGACGATCAGATCGGGCTGGGCGGCCCGGAAATGATGGTCGAACTCGTCGACCACCTGGCGCAGGGCCGCGCCGTCCTTCAACAGCGTCGTAATATCCTTAAAACTGATTCCCGGTTTTGGAAAATCCGGCACTTCCCGGATTAATGGCTTCAAATCCATCCCTAATTCCCCCTTTTGTCAACGCTGACAATTCTCCACCCAACTATATATGTCCGGTCCGGCCGGTTCAACACCGGACGACGGCCGATTCTTGGCTCAAAGGCCGAATTCGCTGTACAGAACCTTGATGGCCGAAGTCATTTGGTCCTCCGTCACCAGACAGGAGATGGTAATCTCCGAATCCACCGTCTGCAGCAGCTTGATGTGCTGGCGATGGAGCGCCTCCACCACCCGCATCATTGTTCCCGTAATCTCTTGCATCCCGACGCCGATCAACGAAATTTTGCAACAATGCGGCGCCAGCTCCACCTGGAAGCCCTGGGCCAGCAGATGATCGCCCGCCTGCCCCAGCAGTTCCTGTCTGACCACGAAACTGACCTGCCCGCCGGAGATGGAGTTCATGTCGACACTGATGCCCGATTCGGCCATCAATTTAAAGATCTTCACCTCGTCAGCCGGGTTGAGCGCTCCGCTCTTGGCCTTGACCAGCACCCGGCCCAACCCGGCCTGGTGGGCGATGCCGGTGATCACCCGGGCAGAATGGCCCTCGGAAATTAAGGTCCCGCCATCCTCGGAGAAGGTGCTCTTCACTTTGACCGGAACCTTCTTATCGCGGGCAATGGCCACCGCCCGCGGGTGAACCACCTTGGCGCCGTGGTTGGCCATTTCGCAAATCTCCTGGTAGGTCAGTTCGCGCAGGATCTTGGCCTCGGGAATGATCCGCGGATCCACGGTCATGACGCCATCGACGTCCGTGTAGATCTCCACCATTTCGGCGTCGAGCGCCGAGCCCAAGGCGGTAGCGGTGGTATCGGAGCCGCCCCGTCCCAGCGTGGTGACGTCGCCGGCGGCGGTAAGACCCTGAAACCCGGCCACCACGACGATCTTGCCTTCTCCCAGATGTTGCAGGATGGGATCGGGATTGATCCCCTGGATCTGCGCTTCGCCGAAATGATTGTCGGTCAGGATGCCGGCCTGGCCTCCCGTGAGGGCCACTGCGGGATGGCCGTGCTTTTCGAGGGTTTGGGCCATCACGATGGTCGAAATGATCTCGCCGCAGGAAATGAGCAAGTCCAGCTCACGCGGGGCGACGCCGGGCTCGATCTCCTTGGCCAGGTCGATCAGCGTATCGGTGGCGTAAGGCTCGCCCTTGCGGCCCATCGCCGAGACCACCACGACCACCGAGCGGCCGGCTTCTTTGGCCTGGATAATCTTAGCGGCTGCCTTCGCGCGGCCTTCCGCCGTGACTACCGAAGTGCCGCCGAATTTCTGTACGATAATCTGCATCCAATTGCCATCCTTTGTCAGTACTCGTATCAGTACTCGCTATCGTTCCACAGCCGGGTCAAGCGTCTCTGACCATTGCCTGGCCCGCTCCAACTGTTTGGCCACCTGTTGCGGCGCGGTGCCCCCGGCCGAATTGCGCACCTTGACCACCTGGATCATATCGAGCGTCGCATAAACATCGGCGTCGATCAGCTCCGACGCTTGTCTGAACTCCTCCAGGCTCAAGTCCTCAAGGCGCTTGCCGTGCTTGATACCGTATTGGACCAACCGGCCGACCACGGCATGGGCCTCGCGGAACGGCATGCCTTTAGCGGCCAGGTAATCGGCCAGATCGGTGGCGTTTAAAAAGCCGTCGCGCGTGGCGGCCAGCATTCTTTCCCGGTTAAAGCTTAAGGTCCGCAACATCGGATTGAAGATCGAAAGCGACCCGACCACCGTATCCACCGCGTCAAAGAGCGCTTCCTTGTCTTCCTGCATATCTTTGTTATAGGCCAGCGGCAAGCCTTTCATCACGGTCAGCATCGCCATCAGATCGCCGTAGACCCGGCCGGTCTTGCCCCGCACCAGCTCGGCCACGTCCGGATTCTTCTTCTGCGGCATGATGCTGGAGCCGGTACTGTAGGCATCATCCATCTCCACGAACCGGAACTCCATCGAGGACCACAGGACCAGTTCCTCGCAGAAGCGGGAGAGATGCATCATCAGCAGCGAAGCGTCGAAGATGAATTCGGCCACGAAATCCCGGTCGCTGACGCCGTCCAGGCTGTTGGCGGTCACGCCCGCCAGTTCCAGTTCCGCGGCGACCCGCTCCCGGTCGATGGGAAAGCCGGTCCCGGCCAGCGCGCCGCAGCCCAGCGGCGAGAGGGCGGCCCGTTTCAAGCAATCATCCAGCCGCTCGTAATCGCGGCGGAACATCTCAAAATAAGCCAGCAGATGGTGGCCGAGCAGCACCGGCTGGGCCCGCTGCAGGTGCGTATAGCCGGGCAGGATCGTCTCCCGCTCCGCTTCCGCCCGGTCCAGCAGGATCCCGAAAAGCTCCCGGAGCAATTCCTGGATATGATAGACTGCGCTCCGCAAATACAACCGCGCGTCCAAAGCCACCTGATCGTTGCGGCTCCGTGCCGTATGCAGCTTTTTGCCGGTAGCGCCGATCTCCGCCACCAGCAGCTTTTCGACATTCATGTGGATATCCTCGGCCTTGGGGTCCCAGACCACCGCGCCGTCCCGGCTCCGCTGCAGAATGGCCCGGAGTCCGCCAATGATCCGCTCAGCCTCCTCCCGGCCGATGATCCCACAATCGCCAAGCATCCGGGCATGGGCCACGCTGCCCCGAATATCCTCTTCCGCCAGCCGGTAGTCAAAATGGATCGAGGAATGAAAATCATCCATCACCGCCGCGGTCTCTTTCTCAAAACGGCCTCCCCAGGCTTTCATCGGTAATCCCCCAACTTCTTTCAGTTTCATCCAACGCTATGGAACCGGCGCCGCCATCTTCCCGGCGGCCCAGCCTAAAATCGGTCTCCCAGGAACAAGTGAATGTTATTCCACAAAAAAAGGGAAAACCCTTTTTCCCGGAAGCAACCGTTCTCTGATGAAACCAATTTCTTAAACCAGGCTTTCCATCCCTAAAGACGCCGGAGTTTGATTCAACTCTCCGGATCCGTCAACGAAGCAGCCGCTGAAAATCTCCGGCATGAAAAGAGCTTCGGACGAGCGGTCCGGCCGCCACGTAACGAAAACCTTTTTCATAAGCGGCCGCCTCCCATTCCCGGAAAACTTCCGGCCGGATATATTCAGCTACCGGCAGATGGACCCGGCTGGGTTGAAGATACTGCCCGATGGTCAGGAAATCGCAACCGCTGCTGCGCAGATCATCCATGACCCCGAGGACTTCCGCGCCGGTCTCCCCCAGTCCCACCATGATCCCGGACTTGGTGAAGATCCGCTCGTCCGTCTCTTTTACCCGGCGCAACAGTTCCAGGGAACGCTGGTAATCGGCCTGCGGCCGGACCGTCCCGTAAAGCCGGGCCACCGTCTCCAGATTATGGTTGAAAACGTCCGGCCCGGCCTCGACCACAGTCGCAATGGCGCGCTGCATTCCACGAAAATCGGGGGTCAGCACCTCCACCGTGACCCCGGGCAGTTCGCGCCGGATCCGGCGGACCACCGCCGCGAACTGTTCGGCACCGCCATCGGCCAGATCATCCCGGGTCACCGAGGTGATCACCATATGGCGCAAGCCCAGCCGCCGGCCGGCCGTCGCGATCCGGGCCGGTTCCTCGGGATCGACCCGCCCGACTTCGCCCTTGGCCACCGCGCAAAATCGGCATTGGCGGGTGCAGACATCGCCCAGGATCAAAAAGGTGGCCGTTCCTTCGCCATAACACTGGCCCCGGTTCGGACATTGCGCCGAAAGGCAAACCGTGTTCAGCTTGAGGTCGCCCAGCACCTCCCGGACCGGATTGGTGGCGGCATCCAGCGGCGAATGGCCGCGCAACCATTCGGGTAAGCGATTGCGCATCAAAGTTACTCCTTCATCCAATTTAAGTAGTTCGTTAAAACGTAAAATACCGTCCGGATTACGACTTCCCGATCTCCGGCCGCGGAAAAACTCGACAAACGATCGCAAAGTCGGGAAATCACATTTCATTTTGGATACATCCATTATAGCGGAAATGGACGCGGGAAGTACATAGCAAAAACACGCCCGGCCCACTTTGAGCGGTTAACATGAAAAGCAAGCGATCGAGTCGCCTCAATCGCTTGCTTTTTGCCGGACTCCGGAATCATCTCTCGCAGCGAACCTCAGCCTGATGCTCCTCAGCCTACTCCATCTTGGCGGCAATCTCCGGGAAAGCCTTCCGAAGCTGCACGACAAGCCATCCTTTGGTCTCGAGGTCCGCCTCGGCCCATTCGGCGTCGAGTTCTTTGAGGAAAGTTTTAAACTCTTTATGCGTCATTATCGGCAAAGGCGCGGGAGGTTCCTTATACGCCATTTCGGATGGGCCTTTCAATATCCAGTCCACCGAAACTTCATAAAGGTCCGAAAGTTTGATCAGCGCGTCGGCGGAAGGTTTGGTCTTATCATTTTCCATGACGCTGAGGTTCCCCTGGGCGATACCGGTCAGCGCAGATACCTGGGGAATGGTAAGTCGCTTGCCCTTCCGGGCAAGCTTCAACCGAGCGCCAATCGTTGTGGAAGCGTCTTTCAATATTGAAATTCTCCTTGACATTTTTCCAATATTAGATATAATTACATTGCAATATTATTCCATTTGTAATTTGTTTAGCGCAATCGCGACCGCCAGTCGGACGGCATCAAACTTAGCGTAACCAGGCCGGCAGCAAACGCTAACTTTCATTACCGTTCGCCAAATGTGCATAAAAGAAGCGCCGTAAAAGCTCAGCATGACTTCAAAGTCCCGAAGATTACGAGGGCATAGCGAATAAAGTGCCGTTTTTACGGCGCTTTAATTTTAAGTTGCGTTGTTTATTATAACATTTTTCCATAAGGAATAAAATTATGGTTTATGCTGCCCATATTTTAGGAGATGATAAAAATCAGGAATTAGGGGCCTTGGAACAACGGATTGCCGTGTTACGGGAGAAGTTGCAGCGCCTGTACGAGGCAACTGGCGGGACGGACGAAGCGGTTTTGCTGGTGAGCATCGAGATGGACGAGGCCCTGAACGAGTACGAAAAATTGAAAGCGTGATCCCCCTTCTTGGCCGAATCATCAGCAATATCCCAGTGCATGAGAAAGGGACCATTCCGGTCGGTTCTCATTTCCGGTTTCCTTTAGCCCCGAAAATAAGCCTCCCCATGCAATCAAACCAAAACATTTCATTTATCGATAACTTTAAACGAAATTTTACATTATCCTTTATAATGACGACCGATCGTTTAAAAATCCGTCCGGATGAAACGCGGCCTACGATATAAAAGAACCCGCCGTAGCGGGAAAGAAAGGAGTTTTGATGATTGTCGTCCATCCCCTTTATTATGGCATACGCTTCGAAAAAAGCCATGCAATAATTTTAATAAAGATGTAAAAATTATTACTAAAAGATTTCCCTTCCGCTATTGCCTCCCCGCCAGTGACGGATTCTCCCCCATCCGGAATGACCCGCTTCAGGCCGCGAATGCCCGCTTGGGGATGCGGCAAACGTTCCCGAGCCCCGGACAGGTCAGCCCGCGACCCGGGAGGGTCCGTCATGAAGTCGGGAAGGTCTTCCGGAGCGCGGAACGGAACCGCTTGGGGCTTCGGAAGGTCTTCCCATGGCTTGGGCAAGCCTGCCCGAGACGCGGCAGGATGGCCGGGAGCTTGCGCGGTTCTCGCCGGACCCCGCGCCGCCTTGCCGGTTCGGGTTTAAAGGAGAAAGAGTGCCGCCAAAAGAAAAAACCCGCCGCAGCGGGTAAGCGAGGATTTTCTCCTGCCAAAAGCCTAAATATCCCGTTCGTCAAAGACCCGCTTCGACTTCTTCTCGCTCCGCGGCAGCTCGCCGATAGCCAGGACCTCGGTCTCGATCTGAACGCCGATCTTCTTCTTGAACTCCAGGCTGATTCCCTCGGCCACCGCCCACGGGTCGACGCCGCGCTCGCCTTCGACGCGCAGCAGCATCTGGTCGCGGCTCTCGTGCCGGGTCAGCCGGATCTGGTACTCGCTGCTGGCGCCGGGCACCGCCCGCAGGACGTCCTCGATCTGACCGGGATAAATGTTGACGCCCTTAATCTTGATCATATCGTCGCTCCGGCCCAAGATCCGGTCGATGCGCGGATAAACGCTGCCACAAGCGCAACGGCCCGGGATGATCCGGGTCAGGTCGCGGGTCCGGTAACGCACCAGCGGCGCGCCTTCCTTGAACAGGGTGGTGATGACCAGCTCGCCCAGTTCGCCGTCGGGCAGGCGCTGCCCGGTGAGGGGATCGATGATCTCGAAATGAAGGAAATCGGACCAGTAATGGATCCCCTGGTGGCAGGGACAGTCGATGCCGATGCCCGGTCCGTAGATCTCGGTCAGTCCATAGATGTCGAAGCTCTCGATGCCCAGTTCGCGTTCGATGCGGGCCCGCATCTTCTCGCCCCAGCGTTCGGAGCCCATGATGCCCACCCGCAGCCGGATCTGCTCTTTCAGCTTCCGTTTCTCGATCTCCTCGGTCAACAGCAGCGCATACGACGAAGTGCTGCAAAGCACGGTGGCCCGCAGATCAACCATCATCTGCAGCTGTTTATCGGTATTGCCGGGCCCCATGGGGATCGCCATCGCCCCCAGGCGCTCCACGCCCGCCTGAAAGCCGATTCCGGCGGTCCAGAGCCCGTACCCCGGAGTGATCTGGACCCGATCCGCGCGGTCCACTCCGGCCATGGCAAAGCAGCGGGCGAACATCTCCGCCCAGTCCCGCACGTCGTTGGCGGTGTAAGGGATGATGATCGGCTTGCCGGTCGTCCCGGAGGAAGAATGAACCCGGACCACTTCCCGGTCGGACACCGCCTGCAATCCCAGCGGGTAGACCTCCCGCAGCTCTTCCTTGCAGGTGAACGGCAACTGCGCCAGATCGGCCAGTCCGCCGAAGTGCGCCGGGTTGACGCCCACCGCCGCGAATTTCTTTTGATAAAACGGGCTGTGGTGCGCCACCCGGTCGATGAGCTTCCGCAACCAATGGTTCAGAAACTCGTCGGTCCGGCCGCCCAGTTTCAAATATTCCTGATTGTGCAGATCGTCGAAACCCTCGGAAACCACTTTATTAATCATCTCAGCTATGCCTCCCCTATGCTATATGCCGCACGCGGCATCTCCAAAATCTCGCCTTTTTGCTATGTAACGGCTTACCAAGCCGGATTTAAGCCTTTTTACAACGCTTTCAGGACCTGGCAGCCCAAGGTAAAGGCCCGCTCGTTAACGGCCCGGACCCGCTCCGGCAACATCGCCAGGAGCACCCGCAGCACCTCGTCCCGGCCGAACGGCAAAGCGCCGCTGCTGGCCAGAACGCCCAGCATCACCGTGTTTAACGTCCTAAAATTGCCGCTATCGAGCGCCAATTGAAAGCCGTCGACCCAAGTCACCCGGGCCGGCAGACCGTTCAGGTATTTTTCGATGGCCTCCAGCGGATAAGCGGAACTGCCCAAAGCCACCGTCACCGGATGAACCGGATGGCGATTCACCAGCAGCATCCCGCCGGGTTTCAAAAGATCGCAACTGCGCTGCGCCTCCGCCGGCTCGAAGCCGATCAGGATATCCGCGGCGCGACTGCCGATGACCGGGCCGAATTCGGTGCCGATCCGCACGTGACTCTGGACCGAGCCTTCCCGCTGGGCCATCCCGATCATCTCCGAGGTGCGCGCCGGGTAACCGGCATCGAGCGCCGCCTGGGCCAATACCCGCGACGCCAGGACCGTGCCCTGGCCGCCGACTCCGGCGATAACAATATCCAGCTTCATGACCGGCTCACCTCCCGGATAGCTTGCTGAGGACAGATCTGGGCACATAGCCCGCAACCATAACAGGACGGGCCGATTTGCGGCTTATCCTCGCGGTAGAATGCCGGGCAACCCAACTCCCGGAGGCAACGCCCGCAGTTGCTGCAGACCGCGCTGTCGATCCGGAAGCGCCGGGTCGCTTTGAACGTAGCCACGCAGGGCGAGCGGAGCACCAAGGCGGCCACCCCGGGAAAGTCCAGCGCGCGCCGGACCGCCGCCTCGGTGGCCGGCAGATCCAACGGATCCAGCACTTCCAGCCATTCCACGCCACAGGCTTTGAGCAACGGGACGGGATCGATGGCCGGTACTTCCCCGCCGCAAGCGGTCCGGCCCAGGCCGGGATGGGGCTGGTGGCCGGTCATCGCGGTGGTGCTGTTGTCCAGCAACACCAGCTTGATGGGATGCCGGTTATAGACCGCGTTAAGGATGCCGGGAATTCCGGTATGGAAGAAAGTCGAGTCGCCGATAAAGGCAAAAACCGGCCGACCGGGCTCCATCCGCAACAATCCCTGGCCAATGGTCAAGCCGGCGCCCATACAGAGACAAGTGTCGACCATCGACAGTGGCGGGGCGTTGCCCAGGGTATAACAGCCGATATCCCCGGTATAAATGGCGTTGCTCCCCCGGCTGCCGCGCTTGACCGCGTAAAAAGAAGCGCGGTGCGGACAGCCGGCGCAAAGGACCGGCGGACGGACCGGCAACTCCGGCGGAACATCTTTTTTAGGGACTTCCGCCTCGGCTGAAGCGAGGTTCAAAGTCCGCGCCAGGATGCTCTGGATCCGGTCGGCGCTATACTCGCCCGCCCAAGGGAAATGCCCGGACTGCTTGCCGTAGATCGGACCCTGGAAGCCGACCTTACCGGCCAGCGCGATGATTCCCTCTTCCAGCACCGGATCCAGTTCCTCGCAAACGAAGACCTGGTCGACCCGGCGCAGCAATTCTTCCAGCTTGGCTCCGGGCAAAGGATGCGGCGTCCCCACCTTGAGGATGGTCGGCTGCAAGCCCAACCGGGCCACCGCCTCCTGGACATAGAGATAAGCAACCCCGCCGGCCACGATACCGATCCGGTCCCCCGCGGTCAGCGGATTCCAGGGACCGGCGCTGAATTCGGCCGCCAGTTTTACGCGGGTCTCTTCCAGCAGCTGATGTTTCTGATAGGACAGCCGCGGGAAGATGACCCATTTGGGGTCTTTGGTGAAGCCTTCCGGCCGGTGCGCCGCCCGTTCGGAAAACTCAATGCCGGAGGTAGCGTGGCAGACCCGGGTGGTCGGCCGGAGCAGCACCGGCAATTGATAGGTGTGAGAAAGTTCAAAGGCGGCTTTGGTCATCGCCAACGCCTCTTCGGGCGATGACGGATCAAAGACCGGGAGCTTGGCGAATTTAGCGAAGACCCGGGTATCCTGTTCGGTCTGGGAGGAATGCGGCCCGGGATCATCGGCCACCACCACCACCAAAGCGCCCCGGACCCCGATATAGGCCAAGCTCATCAGGGGATCGCTGGCTACGTTCAAGCCCACCTGTTTCATGGCCACCAAGGCCCGGCCGCCGGCGTAAGCGGCGCCGCCCGCCACCTCCATGGCCACTTTCTCGTTGACTGACCATTCCACATAATAGTCGAAATCCCCGGACCATTCGGCCAGGGTTCCGATGATCTCCGAGGAAGGGGTCCCGGGATAAGCCGTCGCCAGATTCAGCCCGGCCTCCACCGCGCCGCGGGCGATCGCCTCATTCCCCATCAATAGTTTTTTAGCCAACCGAGGTCACCTCGTATCGAATAATCCATGACGTATATAGGATGAAATAAATAGCTTAACTAAAATTTGCATTCCTAAGGCCGAATGCAAATAGCATCAAAGCGGAATTTATTTCATCCTATTACGGCAGTAATAAGTTGAATTAAATTCCTTAATGACTTGATTCCATCATGGCCGGCTTTGGGAACATAATGCATATCAGAGATTTAATTCAACTTATGTAGTATTTCGTGACCTATAGCGAAATTCCTTTCAGGCAAATGGTTATGCTCAATGCTCCAACCAGGAGCAATCCCACACAAACCAGCCAGTCGAGGCTACTGAAGGCCGATTGATGCAGGTAAGTCCGCTTTCCGCTCCCGAAGCCCCGGGTTTCCATGGAGATCGCCAGCGCTTCCGCTTTCTTGATGGAAGTCACCATCAAGGGAATCGCCAGCGGACAAAGGGCCGCGATCTTCTTGAAGACATTCCGCTCATCGAGGCGGTGCCCGCGTGAGCATTGCGCCTGGATAATCTGGTCCATCTCCCCCATGAAGGTAGGGATGAACCGCAACGAAGTCACAAACATAAACGCGTAGGCGTAAGGGATCTTCAATTTTTCCACCAGGGTGATGACCAAGTCCTTAATCTGCGTCGTCGCCATGAACACCGGGAAACTGGCGGCGATCACCAGCATCCGGCCGCCCATCGCCAGCGACCCCAGCAAGCCGCGGTCGGTGATCCGCAGCAGGTCGGTGCCGGGGATCAGATTAAGCAGCGTCTGGCCGTCACTGATGAAAAAGACCTGGAGGATCAGGAAAAGCCCCACGAATATCAGCAAGCCTTTAAAAGCCGGCAGCATCTCCTGGAGAATCCGGCCCAGCGCCGCCACGAGCACGATCGAGAGGAAGATCCCGGCCAACGCCAGCGGGTCCTCGCAGAAAAAGCTGATCGTCATCACGACCAGGGTCCAAAGCAGCTTGGTGAGCGGATTCAAGCGGTGAACCCAGGAATCGCGCGGCACATAACTAGCGACAACCGACATTGGTCTCACCGCCCCATCGTCTTCGGATCGCTTCCTGGAACTCGGATACCGTCAAGGCCGGCGGCAGCTTGTAAGCGGATGGATCGAACTTCTGAACCAGCCGGGCGATCTGCGGCGGAAACAGGTTGGTGGCCAGCAAGGTCTGAGGCTGATAAAAAACTTTCTGGCAGGCGTCGTCCAGCAGCACCCGGCCCTGGCTGAGCACGATCACCCGCTTGGCGTAAGCGGCCACCAGTTCCATATCGTGGGTCACGAAAATGATGGTATGCCCCTGCCGGTGCAGCTGGCTCACCGTCTCCATGATCGCGATGCCCTCCCGGTAATCCTGGCCGGTGGTCGGTTCATCCAGCACCAGCACCTCCGGCTTCATCGACAGTAGCGACGCGAAGGCCACTCGCTGCCGTTGGCCTTTGCTCAGGGACAGTGGGTTTTCCTGCAGATAGTCCGTTAAACCGACGCCGGCGGCGGCCTCGGCGACCCGCTCCTCGATCTGCGCCCGGGTCAGGCCCAGATTCTTCGGGCCGAAACCGATCTCCTGGGCCACGGTGGGCATGAAGATTTGATGATCGGGATTTTGAAACAGAAAACCGACCTTCCGGGCCAACTGTCCGGTGGTCGTCTTGCGGGTATCCAGGTCGGCGATGCGCAAACTCCCGGAGGTCGGCTTCAGAAGCCCGTTAAAATGTTTGAGCAGCGTCGTCTTCCCGGCCCCGTTCTGGCCGATCAACGCCACAAACTCGCCCCGCTGAATCGTAAAATTGATCCGGTCCAGGACCGGCGGGCCGTCCGGATAGCGGAAACTCAAGTCATTGACGAAGATCATCGTTGCCCTCCGTTTTTGGAGAAACATTTCAGCAGTCCCCAATAGGCTTCATCCACAGTCAACGGCAATTCGGCGGTATAAAAGCCGGACTCTTTCAGGCCGAAGGCCAGCTCGCTGACTGGCGGCGGTTTTAATCCGATATCGAGCAGCAGCTCCGGCCGGGCGATAATCTGCCGGGGACTTTGGTCCGCGATGACCGTTCCGGCATTCAGAATGATCAGGCGCTGAATATACTCCATCATAATATTGATCTTCTGCTCCACCATGATAATGGTCATTCCCAGCCGCTGATTCAAAGCCTGCAGGACCTCAAAAACTTCCTTGGTCCCGAGCGGATCCAGCTCCGAAGTCGGCTCATCGAGGATTAATATCCGCGGTTGCAGGGCGACGACCGCGGCAATGGCCACCCGCTGTTTCTGCCCGCCCGACAACTCGGCGGTGGAGCGGTGGCGCAGCGTCGCGATGCCGATCAGTTCCAAGGCCTCGTCGATCCGCCGGTCGATTTCGCCCGGAGCGACCGCCAGGTTTTCCAGGCCGAAAGCGATCTCCTCTTCGACCGAGGGGGCCACGATCTGCGCCTCGGGATCCTGAAAGACGCTGCCGATGCTGTGGGCCAGTTCCGCGCAACTGACGGCGAAGCTGTCCCGGCCGTCGATCAGCACCTTGCCTTGAAAGTCGCCCTCTTGAAAATGAGGAATGATCCCGTTCAGGCAAAGGGTCAAAGTGGACTTTCCGGCGCCGGCCGGTCCGGTGATTCCCAGAAACTCCCCGGCGCGCACCGCGAACGAAATGCCGCTCAACGCCGGCCTGGCGGCATTGGGATAAGTAAAACTCAGGTTCTCCACTGCGATGACCGGGTCCATGGTCGGGGTCGTGCTTTGGGTCATGGTCTGGTCCACTCCTAACTATGCTTTGCGCCGGTCCGGACTATTTCTTGCCCAACGCCGCCTTTAACGGGAAGTACAGGATACCGCCCAGGATCGTATTGGCGACGGCCGTGACCAGTACCACGATCACCAGCGCCGCATAAGCCGGATTGGGCCGATTCGGTCCCAGCTGCACAAACAGCGTAATTGCTTTGAAAATCGAGATATAAGTGAATCCGCTGGCGAGCGTGGCCAGCAAAGTAATGAGAAACGGCCGCACATACTTTAAAAAGCCTTTTTCCAGATGGATCATGGCCAGCAACCCGACCACGATCGCCCCTACCGGCTCGCTGATGAAGTTCAGATAAGGAAAGAGCGATTTGGTCGTGACCTGACAGATGGCCGCCGCAACCAAGCCGATTCCCAAAACAGCGCCGAATCTGGGCCGGATCAATAAGATCGCCAGACAATACATGATAATGACAAAGTTCGGCGTGATCCCGGCGATCGGCGGCGTAAAATACCGCAGTACCGCGCCCACCGCCAGCAGCACCGCCACAATCGCCACATCCACCGCTTTTAACCCTTTTTTCTCGACTACTCTCGTCTCAACACTCATCTCTGCAACCTCCTGAATTTGTTTATTTATCGTATGGCTTACGCCGAACGAACGACATAAGTTAGCTGATGTTCCGAATGCCCGAAAGCTGTAAATTCCGGCTGATGCAGCGCATCAGGGTACAAAAAAACCAAGCGACCAGCGCTTGGTTTAAATTCAACACGAAATTTATACCGGCACTCGGCTCATCTCACTCATCCAGGCTAAACTATTCTATGCTCAACTAAAGGCAATTTTATTATAACAAAATCCAACCGAAGAGTCAATCCCGGCCCATTAAACGACCACGCTAACATCCAATCCTCGCTATCAACGAGTGGTTGTTATCGGCTAGACCTCCTTGCGGGGCTTCAGATACCGTTGAACCAGCTGG
Organism: Bacillota bacterium; assembly: GCA_023400055.1. Lineage (GTDB taxonomy): Bacteria > Bacillota > UBA4882 > UBA8346 > UBA8346 > Hydrogenispora. The sequence goes on along the minus strand of JAEXFN010000051.1, from coordinate 25,874 downwards.
TTGCGGGACATCCAAATCTCATAGGGGTCCATCGTCCGTTTGAGGCTGACTTTTTTGCTGGTTTTAAACGAATAATAAATTAAGCGCAGCATCGATTCCCAGAAACCCACCCAATAGCGGTTCCAGCCCTTGGGCATCGGAATCAGGGTGAAGCCCAGGCGGCGCGCGCCGGCCGCCAAAACATTGGTGCCGTAAAAAGCTTGGATCTCCTCGGAAATCAAGCCGTCGGCACAGGCTTTGGCGAGCGTCCCCAACTCCTGTTTCAGCATGTCCAGCAGTTGCCATTCCAGGGAGCGTTGCGATTCATCGGCGATCTCGGTGATCCGCTTATTTGAAAAATGCAATTCGCTGACCAGCTGGCCGGGCTGAATGATCGTTTGATCCGGCAGTTCGATGAGTTTTTTGCCATGGTGGGGATGGTAACAGATCAACAGCAGCCCCAGCTCCGAACCGGGGATCGGGCCGGCCCCCGCTTGCTCAAGATAACGCCTGTCAATGGCCTGGCCGATTCGCCGGAGTGTAGTAACTCCCTTCATGCGTGCAACCTCCCGAAAATTCTTCTAAAGTGACGAAGCGCCATCCTTTGCCCAGATAATAACGGATGAGTTCCGGCAAAGCCTGCAGGGTGTGTTGCGGCGCTCCGCCCTCGCCTCCCGAATCATGCAGGACGATGACCGCGCCGGGTTTGACGCGCCGTTTCAAACGCTCCAGGATCTGCTCGGGCTGGGTCGCGAGCCGCCAGTCCCGGGCATTGGCCGACCAGAGGACCAGCTGCAACCGCAGGCTACGGACCAGCCGGTACTGAAACAGATTGGAGGCGCCCCAGGGCGGACGGTACCAGTGCACTGGCCGGCCGGTAATCGCCGTGATACATTGGATGCCTTCCTGGATTACATTTCGGCTTCCCTTCCAAAACAACGAATAAGCATGGCGGTGATTCAAGGTATGCAGTCCGACCTCATGCCCTTCCGCCAGCATCCGCCGGACCAGGTCCGGATTCTGGCGGGCCTTGGTTCCCACCAGGAAGAAGACTGCCCGGACCCGCAATTCTTTCAGCGTATCCAGAATTCGCGGCGTAACTTCGGGATTCGGCCCGTCGTCAAAGGTCAAACAGATCAGCGGTTCTGGGCCGGCCGGTCCGTGCCGCAGCACATTCCGGGCCAGGAGACGCACGAAATAATCGCAGGCCGGATAACACACAACCCAGGCCGCGATGGCGCCAATGGCCAAATATCCGATCATGTCAGGTCTCTTCTTTCAAACGATATTGATGGAATGGATAAATCAAATATACCAAGGCCATGATGGCCAGACAAACGCTGCTGACATAAAACGGCGTGGTCAGGCCGGTCAGGGTCAGGCCGCCGATGCGGGCCGTGACTTCGCCCAGGAACCCTCCGACCAGCGGCCCCAGGCCGAATCCCAATCCTTCGACCGACATGAACAGGCCCATCAGTACCCCGCGGTGCTCGGGCGGGATCGCCCCGGCCAACAAGGCGTTCCAGGCCGGTTGGATCAACGAGTACGACAGGCCGACCAAAGCGCCGATCCACCAGACATTATGGCGATCGCCGTACTGGGTCAACACCAGCAGCGAGAGGGATGCCAAACCGAAACCCGCCACCAGGAAGCCTTTGGTTCCCCAATGATCGGCCAGATGGCCGACGGGAATCATAAACGCTACCACCACCGCGCCGCCGATTAACAACAGGAGGCTGTACTGGGCTTCGGTAATGCCGATCTTGTTCACCACGAAGCGCAAGATATTCGGGAAAAGGATCCCCAGCGACATGGTCTGAAAAAACATCCCGGGGATCAGGCCCTTGACTTCCCATAAACGTTTCAGCACCGCCTTGAGTTTGTGCCGTTTCACATCGGTCGCGCCGCTCCGGTTCGGCTGCAGCCGGGGTATCTGATTCCAGCCGATCCAGCCCAGGGTGGCGACGACCACCGCCAGAGCGGCAATGACCGTCAATAGAAAGAAACCGGTCCGATAGGCGTCGATCAGCGGCAAATGCAGTTTTTGCAGAAACATCCGCAACCTCGTATCGATCAAAAAGCCCATCAGAATGGGGCCGGAGCCGCCACCGGCCAGCCAGACCACTGAGATGAAACTGATCATCGTGGCCCGTTTCTCCTCGCCGATGATCCGGATCGTGCCGGAGATGGTGGCCGGCCAGGTCGGGGAGGCTCCCAACCCCAGCAGAACCGCGCCGATGCACATCACCAGAATATTCCGGTGGAACGTCTCGATGAGCAGCAATCCGGCCAAAACGCCGATGGTTCCGGCGATCAGCATCGGCCATGGCCCTTTGTGATCGACCAGCCAACCCGCGCCGCTTTTAAAAAGATTATCGGCCAAAAGGTTGGCTGACATCACCACTCCCAGCGCTACCGTGCTAAAATGGATGTTCGTCAGGAAGCTGGGCAGCAGGGTCAAAAATAACGACATCCGGATAAATTCTACCGACGCGATGATAGCGAGAAAGGATAGAATCACCGGATGAGCGAAGAAGCATTGTTTCTGATCAGGCACGGATTTCTCTCCTTATGGACATTTTTAAATACCGGGTACCACGCGCCCGCGGCGTCAGTAAATTCAAAATCAATTTGGCGCCGACCAGCGCCGAATCCGGCGTGGCGATCTTCAGGCAATTTTTCCGGAAACGTTCGCGGAACTCTTCATCGGTGATCAGGCGCTGGATAGCGATTTTCAGCCGCCGTTCGCTCTTGGCGACGATGGCCGCCCGGTGCCGCCATAAATAATTGGCGTTGGCTTCCTCGTGCCCCGGCGTCGGCTTATAAATAATCATCGGCAGTCCCTTGGCCAAAGCCTCAGAGATGCTGATGCCGCCGGCCTTGGTGATCAGCAAATCGGCGCAGCTCATCAGATCGGGCACGCTGTCGACATATTTGCAGATCCGCATGTTCCGGCATTTGGCGTAGTTCGCCTGCAGTTTCTCATACAGGTCCTGATTGGAGCCGGTCAAAATCAACGCCTTGATATTGGGCGGCAGATCGCGCAATAAATGGTGGAACTGGGTCGTTCCGAAAACGCCGTTGTTGCCGCCCATAAACAGAATGAGCCGTTCATCGGGGGCGTAGCCCAACTCGGCTTTGACCCGTTCGCGGGCCACCGCCCGGGTAAAGGTGGGCAGGATGGGTATGCCGGTCACGGCGATCTTCTGCTGCTGAATGCCCCGCTCCTCCAGACCCCGAGCCACTTCGGCGGAACCGACCAGATACAGGTCGGTGTAAGGATGGATCCACTGGCTGTGGACACAGATGTCGGTAATCACCGTGACCACCGGGACATCCAGATCGCCGGACTCCTTCATCTCGGAGAGCACCCCGGCCGGGAGCGGGAAGGTCGAGACGATCACCCGCGGCGCCAGCCGGTTCACCAGCATAATCAGCTCCGTATAGCCCATCCGGTTCAAACGCCGTTGCCAGAAGGAGTCGGGCGAGATCTTGCCCGTGGCTTGGTAATAAAGAGCGTAGCCGACCGGGAAATGCCGGACGCTCTGGTTATAACTGAATTGCGTGAAACGGTTGAATAACGGGTACAACAGATCGCAATAATCCACGGTAATAATCCGCAAACCGGGGGCCTGCATATGTAAAGCCTGCGTCAAGGCTCGGGCCACCTGGTTATGACCTCCGCCGAAGCTGGCGGACAGAATCAGGATATCGCAGCGTTCTTTAATCACTACTTCACACCCCTTCAAGTGTTTGACGGTGGTGCTTCCTAAAATTAATTTGACAACAGGATCTATTTTCCTGCAACACTTTTCATTTAACGAACAAGATTCGTATTAAGTTCCTGCTTGATCGGACGCAATTTTTTTAAATTACCAGTATAAAGCAGCTTTTGCTTTCAAACGGCGGTTCCCTTCCCCTTGCCGTCTAAGAAAGTATTATCCCCCGCCTGCTTGTTCTTAATATACTATATAGGTTGAGTTGCGGATTTACCACAGCCAAAGCCGCCCGGCAACACATTTTCCCGGAGCGCGCGATTTGCGGTTGAATTCTGCGGGGTTTCCCACGCCGCGCTTTGCGGAAGGCCAGGCGACCCCCTGGCGGGATATTATGCCGGGCCGGCCCCGTCGTCCTCCTCGCTTTAACTACCTGACTGCCGAACGGGCTCGGTAACGGGCTTAATAACCGGCTTGGTAACAATCTCCGGGTTTGACTTCCCGGGCGGCGGGCAAACTTTTAAAAAAACAGGGAGGAATCCGCTTGTTAACCTGCGAAGTGTCTTTATTCCCGCTGGAAACCCTGGAATCGGACCAGATCATCAATCAGTCGATCGCCGCCTTAAAACAGACCGGCGTGAAGCATGAGGTGGGCAACCAGAGCACCTATCTTTACAGTGAAAAAGCCGATGATATCTGGAAGGGAATCAAAGCGATCTACCATGAAGCCGAAAAGGGCGGAACCGAGTTTTCTATGGTGATCAACCTGAGTAACAATACCTAAAAGAAATCCTGCTGTCAAGCAGGATTTCTAACGATTATCGAGCTGGCTCTGAACGAGCTTCTTCAGTAACCGAATGAGCTTCTTTAGTAACCGAATGAACTTCTTCAGTAACTGAATGAGCTTCTTCAGTAACTGAATGAACTTCTTCAGTAACTGAATGAGCTTCTTCAGTTACTGAATGAACTTCTTCAGTAACCGAATGAGCTTCTTCAGTAACTAAATGAGCTTCTTCAGTGACTGAATGAACTTCTTCAGCGACTGAGAGAGCTTGTTTAGTAACTGAGTGAGCTCACTGTGGAATTTGCCCTGCCTACTCCCTTAAAAAATAATCTCCCGGAGCGGCGCGGAGGCGCAGCGGGAGATCAGAAAATGTTTGTTTCAATTGCGGCTCGGAACTCACCGAATGGGCAATCATTCCGGCGGGTAAAACCCCGACAGCCGCTAGCCCCATTTTACTCCCTTGAGCAAGGTTTGAAACAGATTCAAGTCCCGTTGGCTGGCGAACGCCGTAACCGGCAGATAAATGAACTGCTTGCGGCTCAGGTATAACTCGTAATGCTGTGCCGTCCGGACGATCCGTTTCATGCTGGCCAGCTTGATCTGATTGAGGGTGCCGTCCGCAAACCGGCAGTTCAAAAACTGGCTGTCGATTTCGAAATGGCGATCCGCGTAAAACAACGGATTATGCTTGGCCGCGGTGTGCCGCCAGCAACGGAAGACCAAATACAGCACAAAGGCGACCAGCCCGCCGCCGCACCAGGCCAAGGCCGGCGACCAGCCCTTGGTGGACTGGTAACCCGCCAAGCCGGCCAGGAGCACCAGGACCCACCAGTTGCTCTTCAAGGAATTTTTCAAGAGGATGGTAAAATAAATCGCTTTGGTGAATGAAAAAGATTTCGTCTTAATAACCATCAATAATTCCTTCCATTTCGTAGCGGGCCGCTGCCGATGCCCGGGCGGGATCCGGGCATCAAAAACTGCCATCGCCCCAAAAACTTCTCCTCATTACTTTACCAGATAACTTATTCACAATCCATCCTCATTTTGCGAATCGGTTCCCGCTTTTGTGAATAAATGTTCTGCTTTCATTACTAAAACTCTTATTTTGGTGGATAAACAACATTCTGATTATCGAGTGCTCAGCAAGCTCGCTCAGTCGCTCAACAAGCTCTTTTACCAATTCAACTTTCGCAGAGAAAAAGGGAAGAACTTTTGGATGCTCCTTCTTTTGGCCCACGGTTCCGGCGGCGGGTTACTTTTTTGGCGTCAAAAAAGTAACCAAAAAACCGCTGGAACCTACGGATTCCCGTCCTCCCTTATGCATCCGGTAACCGTCTTCGCCATCCCTGGCCTTCTGTCTGGCTACTTGGTCTTGACTTTCGATGTCCCCTCCGCTGGCGACCGCAGTTTTTCATCCATGAAAAGATGCGTCGCCCGCCTTCATCCTTGAAGGCGGCGGGTAGTCGAAAGTTAAGTGCTCATAAGTAAATCAACGAATAATGACATAACGTTCGAACAGCACCCGTCTCCAGGGAGGGAGACGGCGCCGCTTCTTTTCAGGATGAAAAACAGCGGTCGGGGTCGGAAGCCTACACTTGGTTGACAGTCAGAAGGCCATGGATGGCGGCGGCATTCTAAAACCCCGGATGAATCAGGAGGTGCCGGAACCTCGGTTCCGGCTGGGCGGATTCCAAAGGGTGTCCCACTACACCCTTTGGTCCGGGGGGTATGGGGGCAGGAATAGCCCCCATTGGCCCTCTGCTTTCTCCTAAACAATACATCTTTCGGTTAGTTACTGTCCATTTACCTTTTACCTTGCCAGTTCAGGGACGAACCGGACACCCGCGGGATTCTAAGGGGAAGCAGCGTCCCCTTGGCGGACTTAAAAACTTTAGCTTACAATTTACTTGCCGGAGGCGCTGCTTGGCATGGTTGAATGCCGGCCAACCCCTTCCCGGTTGCGGGAAGGAAGTTGGCCGTAGGCATCCAAAACGCAGTGCCGCGCCCAACGGTTTCCCGAACCGGCGCTTATTTCAGATTTTCCGGATTGAGCGGTTCCAGCTCCGGCAGGACGAAGCGGCCGTCTTTGCGGATGAGCTTCCCGTCGAAGTAAATCTCGCCGCCGCCGTATTCCGGGCGTTGGATCATCACCAGATCCCAGTGGATGGCCGAACGGTTGCGATTGTCGCATTCCTCATACGCCTGGCCGGGGGTGAAATGAATGCTGCCCATGATCTTCTCGTCGAACAGGGTGTCCTTCATCGGCTGCAGAATATAGGGGTTGACGCCCAGCGAGAATTCGCCGACGTACCGCGCGCCCTCATCGGTATCCAGCACGTGGTCAATGCGTTGGTCGTCATTGCTGTGGGCCTCGACGATCTTGCCGTGTTCGAACCGGAAGCGGATCTGCTCGAAGGTATAGCCCTGATAGACCGCGGGCGTATTGTAAGCGATCGTTCCGTTGATCGAATCGCGGACCGGCGCGGTAAAGATCTCACCGTCGGGAATATTCATCCGGCCCGCGCAGGGAATCGCCGGCAGGCCCTTGATGGAAAAGGTCAGGTCGGTCCCGGGGCCCACCATCCGCACCTGGTCGGTCCGTTCCATCAGGCGCTTGAGCGGTTCCATGGCCTGCTTCATCTTGCTATAATCCAGCGTGCAGACGTCAAAGTAAAAATCCTCGAAAGCCTCGGTGCTCATATTGGCCGACTGGGCCATCGCCGGATTGGGATAGCGCATGACGCACCACTTGGTATGGTTCACCCGTTGATCGGAGACCGGCCTCTGGTAGTACTTCCCGAACAACTGGTGCTGGGTCGCAGGAACGTCCGCAGTCTCACTGGTGTTCTCCGCCCCGCGGATGGCTAAGTAAGCGTTCATCTCCCGCATCTGGACCAGTTCATACTCGGCCATCTTGGCGAGTTGCTCCTGCCGTGCGCCGAGCATAATCTCCCGGTCGAGTCGCTTGTTCCGGGTCAGTATGAATGGCACGCCGCCGACCCGGTACGCTTCCTTAATGATCGCCGCGGCCAAATCCGCCCCGGAATCGATCACCTCAACCAATAATTTCTCGCCCGGCTGCAATTGCACCGAGTAGTTGACCAAGCCTTCCGCCATCTTCTGTAAACGCGGGTCCTTCAAATCGATCACTCCTTCAACGTTTGTTTCATTCCTAGGCATTGCTATCTGGATTACCCCGGCTCCCGATCCGTATTGTCTCCTGATCCGGCCCGGGTCAAACGGGCATAACCCTGCGGTAACTGAGAGTAAATAATTCACTTTTAGCATCGGCTATCGTTCGTCCGAATACTATGATAGTATATTAATAAATAAGTTAAGCAGACGGCGAGGGACAGCCATGACCAAAAAGACCATTACCGACTGGGCGAAAAAGAACTTTTTGCACTGGTTTGTTGAGACCTATCCGTTTCCTTCTCCCGGGGTCAGGGACTTCTTGTATCAGCTGGCCGCCGCGGAAGAATTGTTATCCAAGGTTCATATCGTCATGAACGGCAGCTTCCTGCGGCCGCTGTTGGTGGTGTCGACCGACGGCAGCGGCATGCCGCCGTTGCTTTTCATTTCCGCCGACGACCAAAGCAGCGCCGATTATCAATCCATCTTGCAGTTGCTGGAAGCCTCGACCGAGGAAGCGATCTATCTGACTCTCTATTTCCCGGACCGTTCGACCAGCGAGACCTATCAGGCCGTCATGGAGGAATGCCCGACTCCTTTCGATTCCGCCTACGCCGATCAGGTCATGTTTCAATTCGAACTGAAACTGTTGAATTCCGGGATCAAGCGGGACATCGCCAAGCAAGAGTTAATGCAACAGATCGACGCGGCCCTCGATCACAAGGACCAACGGAAATTCGCCCGGCTGGTAAAAAAGTTAAAGAGCCTTTGACCGGGCTTGACGCGCTCAATTAAGCCGTGCGCCTGGCACGAATGATCTCCGGGACCAGTTGGCTCAAGTCGTGAATCCGGCTAACCGCCCAACCGTCCCCGGGGCCATGGCCGTGAACGTGGACCGTGCGCATTAAAACCGGGGTCATCCCCGCCGCCGCGGCCCCGCTAAGATTGGCCGCCACATCATCCACGAAAATACATTCGTCCCCCTCCGCCCGCAAATCGGACAAAACCCGCTGATAGCTTGAGAGATTGGGTTTCCCGACCAGGCGGCTGAAATGAATGTCATAGACCTTGTTAATGATCTGCCGAATCCCCAAAACCGCCAACACCCGCTCCACATACTCCAACGGACTATTGCTGAAGACGATCTCCGCCAATGCCAGCTTTTGTAAGACTGCGGCCAGTTCGGAATCGGGTTTTACAAATTGCGTTACATCGATATCATAGGCAAATGCGAAATAGTCAGCGGGATCAATCCGATGGTGCATCACTAAACCGCCGATGGTCGTACCATACTCGCACAAATACTCCTGCCGGACCTCGGGAATGCGTTCCGTGGGGATCGCCGTAGTGGCCGCGATGAATTGATCGATCCGCCGGTCGATCATCTGCAGCATGCCTGAACACTGCGGATATAGCGTATTATCCAGATCCAAGATCAAATATCTGAAATTCATCAAAAACCTCCCAACTTTTAAAACGGTATCGGTTTGATTACAGTTCCCCGTTTGCTACTTCGACCCGCTCCAGCCAAGTTTATCCACCTGCAAGGATTCCACCGGCCAGCCGCGCAGTTTTTAAGTCGGCTGTTTTGGTAACTTTATTAGCTATTAATTAAAAAGCATTGTAATGGCCCTGCCTTGAAAGTCAAGGTCAGAGAAGCCATCAATAAAATTAAATTTATTTTTGGCGGAGCGTTTGTCGATTCATAAACCTTTTTACTATCTATATTGAATTTAGCATGCATTATGTCCCTAAAACCGGGCTTGGTGGAAGATTAAGGGATTCATTTCATCCGCTAGCGCTTTAAACAATTGCTGTTCCCCGGTCTAGCGCTACCCCTTAAAACCCATACTTTCAAATAAATAGTGCGCAATATAGCTTGATCCCTTTTCCCCTTTCTGCTATAAAACCCCGTCAAATCGGCGTTCTAACGTTTTATCGCTACAATAATATAATGATAGACTTATCAGCGACTGTCAATATCTTTCATGGTTAACCGCTCCCTGCATTATGGAATTACGGTCTTGTACGGAATATGGTCCTCTTTTGAAAGCACTCCAAATTCCGATCAAATTTCTATCATCAGCCGCGATTCCGCCTAATATAATTTAATGTATCCTTGCATGCTCCAAAATAGTGGCTGCTTTTTTAAAACAAACCGGACAGATTTAAATTATTAAAAGATTATGCGTTGCTGCGGCGGGTTTGAAGGATATTCCGTTAATACCAGGTAAATACCCCGGTTTTATGTCGATTTTTTTAACTTTTTGCTGAAAATAAATTATTTAAAATCTCTTGCAGGAAAATCTAGAAAAAAAGAGAATATTCAAATTCATTACAAAGAGGAGGGATTTTGGGTGGCTTTTGTTAAATATCAAAAGGAAAAAAACAAAAAAGGGATTTCCGCCAAAACAATCGGAATCAACCGGAAAGGAAGATTTGCTTTCTACAAGCCGGTCGTTGAAAAATATTTGCATGATTCAAATTATGTAGAACTTTTCTTTGACCCGGAAGCCAAGAAAGTCGGCATCCTTCCGGTGCAGGAGCCGTCAGTCGATGCCTTTAAAGTTCAAGGTAAGACCACCAAGATGATCGTCGCCAAAAAATTCTTAAACCGTTTTCAAATCCCGGTGGAAGATAAGCGTTATGACTTCGAATATGAAGATGGCATGCTCGTGGTGCAATTATAGTTCCGATTTTATCGCTCCCGAGACTTTATTCAGTCAATCAGTGCCGGTTACTGCCCGGGCTTTGTTTCCGTATAGGCAGCGCTCCATCCGCACGCAAAAAATGATAAAAGGTCCGTTTGAATATTGCTCCGGACCTTTTATCATTCGCGCGGTCAATTTTTCAAATTTATAACGGTTTTATCCGCAACACAACGGCTGGCGATATTATCATCAGGTTTAACCAATATACGCCGAAACATTCTGAAGCAACCACTCGCCAACTTTCCATATATCTCCCGCGCCCATGGTGATAACCAGGTCGCCCGGCTCCAAGTGTTTTTGAATGTATTCCGCGATATTCTCCAAATTTCCCAAATAACGCACGTCTTGATGATTTTTGGCCGCCTCCCGCGCCAAATCGGCGCTGGAAATATCGCCCGGATCGATTTCGCGGGCCGGATAAATGTCGGCCAATACCAAAATGTCGGAATCGTTGAATGAGCGGGCGAACTCCGGCAACAAATATTTGGTCCGGCTGAATAAATGCGGCTGGAAAACGCACCAGATCCGGCCGGCAAAAAATTGCCTGGCCGCGGCCAGGGTGGTCCGGATGGCTCCCGGATGGTGGGCATAATCGTCCACGATCAACGCCTGATTAATCCGGCCTTTGATCTCAAAACGGCGGTGGACCCCGGTAAAATGAGAGACCGTCGTCAGGGCTGACTGGAGATCGACCCCTAACTCCGCAGCGATGGCAATAGCGCCGGCGGCATTCTGCAGATTATGACGGCCGGGAACCGCCAACCTTAACAAACCTTGATCTTTCCCTTTATATCGTAACTTGGCCACACTGCCCACCGGAGGCTCCGGTCGAATTTCCGATAATTGCCAGTCAAACTGCGGTTGGTAGCCAAAAGTAATTCCTTTGCCGGGGAACCGCTGTATCAGATTGGCGGCATTGGGATCATCGCCCCAAACCACCAAAACGCCATCTTTCGGCAAACGATCGACAAATTCAGCAAAGGTCTTCACGACATCGTCGAATGTCGGAAAACAGTCGGGATGATCCCAATCAATATTGGTGATCAATTCCATTACCGGTTTAAGATGCAAAAACGACCTTTTAAATTCGCAAGCCTCAGCCACCATATAGGGGGAATGGCCCGAGCGATGATTACCGCCGAAAGCCGCCAGTTCGCCCCCGATTAACACGGTCGGATCAATGCCGCCTTCGGTAAGGATCAAGGCCGTCATCGCTGAAGTGGTAGTTTTTCCATGGGTTCCGGCAATGGCGATTCCCTTGCCCACCTCGCTCATTAGTTTCGCGAGCAGTTCGGCCCCTTCCAACAGCGGCACGCCCTGTTTTGCCGCTTCCAAGACCTCCGGGTTTTCATTGCCCACTGCATTGGTATATACAACGAGATCTGCCCCGGCAATATTTTTCGCTTGATGTCCAATTGAAACCTGAATACCCTGTTCCGCTAAACTTTGGGTAACCCTCGATGATTGCCAGTCGGAACCGGAAATTAAAAAACCGCGATCGTGGTATAATTTTGCCAAACCACTTAACCGCGCCCCACCGATTCCAACAAAGTGGAGATGCTTCATTGAGCGAATACGCCCCTCTCAAATTTTTACCAGTTCATTATAACACATTTTTGAAAAAGCGATCCTTTAATCTCCGGCGGCCCTGTATAAATCCGACTACCGTTATTCAATGTTTATTTTTACTGATCGAACAGCGTCATGTAGTTGCTATTCATCATCAAAAAATTTTTATCCTTTGATTTGGTATGATTTGGACTCCGTAACCATTTTGTTTATTTTTTTAAGGAATATACCCGATTGCACAATTTTCAAAAAAGACTGCCGTTTTTCCAATCATTGTCCCGCGCGTATCTTTTAACTTGACTGATCTGGCTTTCAGATCTTCCGTTTCAATCACGACGACGGTCCAAGGGTCACGGTGGATGTTTAAAACCGCCTTACCTCATAGTATGGCAGTCGCAGTATATACTATGGATGGAGTTTCGCTTTGAAACTCCGTTAAGGGGGTGAATATCTTGAGTCGTCGCAGCAGCATTGTTTCCGACAGTACCAAGTACGAAATCGCTAAGGAATTGGGTTTTGCGGATCGTATCCAGGTCGAAAATGGTAGCTACGACTACGGCAACATCACCACCCGCGAAGCCGGGTTAATCGTTCGCGGTCTAATTCAAAAGGCTGAAGAATTATTATCTCGGCAGGGTTAGGGATTTTTCCCTAACCCTTCACACTGTTTCGCAGTCCTTCATATGATATAGCATCAAGTTTGAAAGGTTTATCCCCGCCGGTTCAATGGCAACGTGTCTGTCCACTGCTGACCTGATACTGACCCAAGTTAAGGTAAAATATGGTGGTGTATTGAAAATAAGCCGATCCCAATCGGCTTTCTTTTTTTGCCATTGCTGACATTATTTTTACACCTTTCTCCTGCAGGTATCCCATAAAAACAGCCGAATTTTCATCCTTAGGAGTCCATCTGATTTTTTACTGGCGTAGGCCAGTCTGATGCCTACAAGCTATTGATCGATTTTTCTTAATCCATTAAGCGATTTACTCTTTCCCACTCATGCTGTACCGATGGGAAATTTCACTCAACATTTACTGTAACTTATCTATCATCATATGGAGGTAGGCTTTGAAAAAACTCATTACTTTGTTATTCATTGCGGGCAGTCTGTTCCTCCGTCCCGATCCGGTCCTCGGACAAACGCCGCTGGCAAGCCCGCCTGGAATAAGTCGACAGTTAAATGACCTGGCCAACCGCTTCAACTCTCTTGAAGCCAGCTGGGGGAGGTTTCAGATCGGCGGTAATTTCTCCATCGAGGCCGACAGCGGACTTGAAAACCATTACACCCAATTTCAACCGTTGACGTTTGAGCAAAAAATGGGTTTATATCTCAATGCCGGCATCGACCAGAATCTTTCTTTTTCCCTAAACCTATCTCATGATGGCGGCTGGGGTAATTACAGCCGCGATCCGCTCGCGGCTCCACTCCAGCTCGATGAGGCCTTTATTAAAATGGAATACCCTCATACTTCCAATTACTTGGGAAGATTCCGATTTTCCTTTGGCCCGCTGGGATTGATCTCTGATTTTTTTAATAATCCGGCTGAGGGCCTTGTCTTGCAGCATGCTTTTAAAGATTTTCACGTTATCGGACTGTATTCCCGGATGTATACCCAATACGTCCCCGGCACCACTCAACTCCAATCCACGCAGGATTATTTCGCCACTCGGCTGGGATGGTCCAACCAATCGACCATTATCGGCCTAAATCTGGTTCCCAAGGGAATGGCTGCCGAGAAGGCCTTCAGTCTTGATCTATCGACCACGCTGTCCGCCGGAAAGATCGCGGCGGAAGTAGGTTGGTATTCGTTTGATTCGCCCCGATACCCAGATTTCCGTACAGGTTGGACACCAGGCGTCTTGATCAGTTTCGGGCACGAGCTGAAAGATAATGCTTATTTCCAAGCCAAGCTGGGTTATATCTCCCAAAATTTTCAGCCGACCGCTACTTCGTTGAATCATGCACCGGACGATATGCGCGAGTGGTTTACTCCGAACAACTATGGGCTTGAATTATCCCTCCAAAACAAACTAGAGAATAATTTTTTATTAGAAAACCGGTTGTTGGTAACCAATCCGGTTAAAGATGTGGATCAATCGGGAACCAATTACCGTTGGCGCGGCGACGTCGCCAAAATCCTCTCCCCGCTGAATCAAGTGCAATTTGGGGTTGAGGTCAATCAAAACCGCAATTCGAACCATAATTTTCTCTTTGCCAGCTGGAACCTGCAATTCTAACTTTTGGTACCGAGCAGCACCAGCAACATTCCGATGCTGAGCAACAGCACCTTATACCAGGACAATTTCACGGCAATGGCGGCGATACCCAACACACTCACCAGGATAAAAACGATGGGACCAATGAGTCCCAGAAATGCGTTGAGTCGTAGTGCGGTATCGACCCGCCCCGCCTTAAAAAAAACGATAGCCACTCCGATCTCCAACAAACCCGAGATCACCCGCAATACAGCCATATTGTTAACGGTCGCCTGTTCCACCCGTCCATGCTCCTCTCAATTGTCGCCCCGTTGATGTTTTTCTTACCTTTTACCGAGACCCAACAGATTGAATAAAATAGCGGTAATCCCCGCCGCCGCCAGAGGCCCGACCGGTATCCCCTTCAATAAGGATACGCCGAGTACGGTTCCGACCACCAATCCCACCACGACTTCGGGTTCCACCTGCAGCAACAGCAGTCCTTGGCCGCAGAGATAAGCTGCGCCAATTCCACCGGCGATGGCCGCCAGACCTTTGACGCTCCGGAAAGTATTCAAAATTTCCTGCAATCCGACACGATCGAGGGCAAACGGCACCAAAACAGCGATCAACAAAAATAACAACCCCACATCAACCGCCCGGCGTTCGAAGAGCAATAACACTGTCCGTAACTTAATTAATTTTAAAACCAGCAAGCTTCCGGCGCTCGCTGCAATCAAATTATTGTTAAAGGCCATTCCCAATGCAAAAATCACCAGTAAAAGCAGGTTATCTTGAACCACTGGGTTTCACCCCTTCGTTTATCTTTATTCTCTGGCCGAGTCTTTCATGTCATGAACTGATTCCGGCCCAAAGCATAAAATGATCCGGGAGTGATCAAAATGGAAGAATTATGGGTGGAACCGCCACAGCAGGGGCGTTTAGCTAAACCGCGCCAGACCGGAATTACCATGTTGATCGATAAAGGGCTTTCCCTCTCGGAGACCCGAGACTTGCTTGAAGTAAGCGCAGCCTATATCGATCTGATTAAATTGGGTTTCGGCACCGCTGCTTTGTATCCGTCGCGGCTGCTTGAGAAAAAGATAGCTCTGACGGAAGAGTACGGTGTGGCATTATACCCCGGTGGAACCCTTTTCGAATTGCATTTTTGGCAGGGAAAGGCCGATTCTTATTTTCATAAATTGCGCCGGTCCGGTTTTCGCTGGGTGGAAATTTCCGATGGAACAATTGAGCTGAACGACGTGGAACGTTCGCAGGCGATAATTCAAGCAAGGGAAGCAGGGCTTGAGGTCATTACCGAAGTGGGCAAAAAGAATCTGCTGCAACAGCCCGATGAAGCCTCTTTGGCCGATAAAGCTCAGCGGGATTTGGAGCTTGGAGCCCGGTGGGTAATCATTGAGGCACGGGAATCCGGCCATGGCGTCGGCATTTATGACGCTGATGGCAAAATCATCGCGGCCAAACTTTCGCTGCTGACGCGGGAGCTTCCACAACACCGGGTGATCTGGGAAGCGCCTCTCAAGAACCAGCAAGCGGACCTCATCAATCGATTCGGACCCAATGTGAACCTCGGAAATATTCCCTTATCGGAAAGCCTGGCCTTGGAAGCGTTGCGTTTAGGATTCCGTAATGACACCTGGAAGGCGGCCAATCAGCACATCAGGGCATTGTGAGCAATGCCCTGATGTGCTATCGATGAGTTTACCGGTTAACACTGCTAATGCCGGATACCGCACTTCAACTTGCGGCTGACTTATTTTTGCGGGCTTGCCGCCGGAACCGAATCCGTCTGAACGGTCGGCTTGAGATTAGGCGCAACGGCGGTCTCGTTCGTTGCAGCATCGTTGGCAACGGCCGGATCGGAGGCCGGCTCCAAACTGGACCGGTCAAAATCGGCGGTAGCCCCGACTACTGCTATCTTCGCCGGCATGGGCAGAACGATCATTCGTAACTGCCGTTTCTGCCGATTGGCATTTGTACCCGGGAAATCGTAAAACTCGGTAATCGGTTGCGATTCGCGTTTTCGGAAATATTCATCGGCATTGATATCTATATAGATCAAATCTTTCCCATAATCATTAAAACAGCCGTTGCCATTGATATCCATCAGCCGGATTTTCATCTGTTTCTCTGTTTTCCCGGCCAATACGGTCATCTCGCCTTCTAAAAAGCTGGCGGTAACGGCTTCCACCCTCAAATCGGTATTCCCCTTCTTGGTGAGGTATTCAAGCGAGATAAAGAAAAACAGCTTCTTAAGATAATCGTTGTTGATTCCCCGGTAGCTGACTGATATTCCCACCGGGATTAATGAAATATGACCTTCAATCGTAAAACCGGAACTTTTCTGATTAAAAGTCTCCATACTTTCGACTTTCTCTTTACTTACCAGCTGATTATCGGCATTTTGATCAATATAAAACTCAATTTGGCCGTTGGCCGGATTCTTGCCAAAACAGAACCAGACCTTTTGATCATGATTGCCGAGTTTAAAAAAGCCGTATTGGATAGCGGTCAGTTGGTTGTCGATATGAACCGTTAGATAGTCGGGCTTGACCTCCATCACTTCGGCGAGATTCGAGCCCAGCGGGAACTCCTTGCTGGCCAAGTCAAAATAGGTCAGCGTCCGAAGTTTAAGCGGATATACCCCCTCTTCCGGCAATGGCAGTTTGTTGGAGAAACCCATTGATAACACGGCTATCACGATTATCAACGACAATGATAGGATCTTCTTCATGGCAAGCTCCTTATCGAGTTTCAATTTGATTTAATTCCTGAAAGATTTTCCGGGAAAGCAACAACGACGGTTCGTTCTTATGACGGATCCGAATTCCCTGCGTTACGAAATGGAGCATCGAATTGTCCTTTTTAATCTCGGTAATCTCCACTTCCACCACGGCTATATTATAATCGATATCCATGGCGTTTCGGATGATATGCCCGACTCCCTTGATGCATACGGCAATATCGCCTTCATCGAGAGCGGCAACGGCTACGTAACCATTATTGACGATATTCTGATACGTTTGATGGTCCCTGGAGATCGCGATTCGGATATTTTTTGGGTCTCGAACCACTACAAAATTGAATGGAGCAGTGTGGGGATGGAATTCTTGATCGATGGTAGCCACAATAACAGTGCCAATCCGTTTATCAAACAAATCGGTTAACGCCGGGTTTAATTCAGTCCCCAGCAAGACAGACATACTCCCACCCCGTTATCTCAAGATTTTCATTTAAAACTATGGAGTGTGTGGCTGCTTTAGAACTGTAAACACCCTGTCCTAGCGCAATTAACCGATGCCGTGTTTTACCAGATAAGAGCGGACCAACTCTTCCAGGATCTGATCGCGCTCCAGGCGCTTAATCAACACCCGGGCATTCCGATGGCTGGTGATATAGGCCGGGTCCCCGGATAAGAGATAACCCACAATCTGGTCCAGAGGATCATATCCTTTTTCTTTCAGGGCTAGGCAAACTTCATTCAGAATTAAATCAACTTCCGATTGATTTTCTTCTTTGGGAGAGAAACGTCTAGTGTTCTCGGAAAGATCTCCCATCATAAACTCACCTCTACCAATCATTCCTGAAGTTTATTATCGTTACGGACAAACTTGCGAGTACTATTGGTTGCTCCAACCCTCCGCAAGTTTCAAATATAGTTAAACATTTCGAACATATTTTCTCTTAATTTAAAAAGCTCACTCTATCTCAACGGACCTCATGACTCAATCGGAGTTGACCAGCGTTCTCAATCGTTTCAATGCCGCCTCCGGGTCCGGATCACGATAAATTAGCGTCCCCGCAACCAACACATCGACTCCCGCCGCTGCGAGTTGCCGGGCATTGGCCATATTGACTCCGCCATCCACTTCAATTTTGCAGGATAGCTGCTTTTCAAGGATCGTGGCCCGCAGTTGTTTAATCTTATCAAACATAGCCGGAATGAATTGCTGCCCGCCGTAGCCCGGATTGACCGTCATCAATAAAACCAGGTCCAGTTCGGGTAGAAGATACTCCAGGCAATTCAAAGGAGTCGCCGGATTCAGCGAGACCCCCACCTGGCAACCGAGTTCCTTGACGGTCTGCACTAAACGGTGCAAATGGTTGCCGGACTCGGCATGGATGATAATCCGCTGGGTCCCGGCTCGGGCGTAAAGCGGAATAAAAAAAGCGGTATTCTCCACCATCAAATGGGCCTCAATCGGTACGGTAGTGACCTGGCGCAAAGCCTCGACGAACATCGGTCCAAAGGTTAAATTTGGAACGAAATGACCATCCATGACATCAAAGTGGACCCAGTCCGCTGTCCGAATTTTGGCTACTTCCTCACCCAATTTCAACAAATCAGCGTTCAATATCGAAGGGGCGATCTCCACCATCCCTGAAACTCCTATCTGTGCAATTATCGATAACGCTTCTCCCAATGGCTTTTTACTTCCGCCAGTAATCCCAGGTAAGATTGGTATCGTTCCGGAGCGATCGCCCTGTCGGATACCGCTTGTTTGACTCGGCAATCCGGTTCCGAATCATGCAAGCATGAAGCAAAACGGCAATCACGATGCGCGGCGAATTCC
The DNA here is from genome assembly GCA_023400055.1 of Bacillota bacterium. GTDB lineage: Bacteria > Bacillota > UBA4882 > UBA8346 > UBA8346 > Hydrogenispora. The sequence continues at coordinate 7,191 of JAEXFN010000051.1, read as the reverse complement.
GGAAAATAATCAGCCAACTCATCCGGTTGCAAGAAATCCAGCGCGATTTGCGAGAATCCCGGCGTGTCCGCCACATAACTTTGCGGGTTAATCTTCAGCAATTGGACTTCCCTGGTCGTGTGCTTGCCCCGGCCAATCTTCCCGCTGATCGCTCCAGTCTGCAATTCCAAACCTGGTGCGATCATATTCAACAACGCCGATTTTCCTACGCCGGAAGGCCCGGCAAAAACCGTAACTTTGCCTTTGATCGCTTGCAATAATCGGCGTTTGCCAAGATGAGTCCGGCCACTGGTACACAAAACGTTATAACCATAACACTGATATTTATTCGCTAATTTATCTGCTTTTCCTTTTCCGACAAGGTCGGATTTGTTAAAAACAATCAAAACCGGGATCCCGCTCGTTGCCGTCAAGACCAAAAATTTGTCGATTAATAACGGAATCGGGTCGGGATGGCTATGGGCAAAGACCAGCACCAATTGATTGACGTTGGCGATATACGGCCTAGTCAGGATGGACTGCCGCGGCTCAATCTGGTTGATGACGCCCCGGCCATCGGCTTCAATGGTATATTTAACCAAATCACCGACAAGTATTCCTCCGGTCGCTAATTTTAACCGTCCCCGGATCGCGCATTCGAAAATTTCCGTTCCGGATTGCGATTCTACGAAGTAAAACCCGCCGATAATTCTGACGACTCTGCCCAACGACACGATGCTATTGCCTCCACCAATCGAATGTTTTTCCTAGGGATTGGGCTTATTGCTATCATTGAGAGCCGGCCCGGAACTGACGATAAAATTCATCGCGGTGCCGGTCGCCACTTTTTCAAACGGCACCGGCTTCTGATCGATGACCACGCCCTCGGGATAAATATTGCTGGGAGCCAGCGTTGCCTGGTTATAAATCAGCCCGAGCGAACCCAATTCGGCCCGGACTTCTGAAAGCGGACGGCCAATGAAATTAGGGACCTGGACCAGGTCGGTGGCGATGATATTCAGGGTAATCGAGACGCTGGCCCCTTGCTCGATCTGGGTGTTCTCGGCGGGCAGCTGTTTAATGACCGTCCCTTGGGAAGCGTCCGGATTGGAGTCGGAAAGGATCTCCCCCAGTTTTAGCCCCGCCTCTTCCAGCGCCAACTCCGCTTCCAGTTGCGTCTTGCCGATTAAACGGGGCACCCGGACCAGTTGCGGCCCCTTGCTCAAAACGACCTCGATCTCGGTGTTGATCCGTTTGGGCTGTCCCGCCTCGGGCCGCTGCGATACCACGTATCCCGCGGGATAATCGGAATTATAAATCCGGTTGAGAATCTTGATCTTCAACTTTTGCTCGCTCAGCAACTGGCGGGCGGCGTTATACTCCTTGCCCACTAGGCTCGGAACCCGCACTTCCGGGCGGGGGGGCGTGAAAATATTGAAAAAGAACAGCGAGAGGATGATTACCAGCAAAAAGCTGCCTCCGAAGCCCAAGATGATCCAGGGCAGCCACGGCCGCTCCTTGCCCTTGGCCTCCTCGGGGCTCACCCCGGTCCAGATCTCGGTGGGCATCTCCATGGCGTCCGGGGCCTGGGGCTGGCGTTGCACTTTAAATTGGGCCACCGCGATCTCTTTGAGCATGGCCAGCGCGGTGGGATAACGGTCCGATGGCTCCACGGCCATGGTCTTCTCCACCAACGCCGCCACCTCCGGCGGAACCTCCGGCCGCAATTGCCGGACCGGAACGGCATTGCCCTGCAGATGCTGCAGGGCAATGGCGATCGAAGTATCGCCGGTAAACGGCACCTGGCCGGTGAGCATCTCATATAACACGCAGCCCAGCGAGTACAGGTCCGACTGCGGGCCCACCAGACCGCCCCGGACTTGCTCCGGCGAAGCATAATGAACCGAGCCGACCACCATGCCGGTCTGGGTAAAGGAACTGGCGCTGATCGCCCTGGCAATGCCAAAATCGGTCACTTTCACCTGGCCGTCCGGGGTGATCAGGATATTATGCGGTTTAATATCGCGGTGAATGATATTGCGCTGATGGGCGTGGTTTAAAGCCGACGCAATCTGCCGGGTAATCTCCAGCGCCCGCTCGACCGCCAGGGGCGCCTCCTGTTTGATGATATTCTTCAGATTGTCCCCCGGAATATATTCCATCACAATGTAGTCCATGCCGTCTTCTTGCCCGACGTCAAAGATATTCACCACACTGGGATGGGCGAGGCTGGCGGCTGCCCGGGCTTCCCGCCGGAAACGCTCCACGAAGTCGGAATCGTTGGCGTATTGCGGCCTCAATATCTTCACGGCGACAGTACGGCATAACAAGGAGTCTTCGGCTTGATAAACCAAGGCCATTCCGCCCTCGCCAATCAACTCGATCAAACGGTAGCGATTCCCCAATATTTTGCCGACCACTGTCCCACCTCATTCTCATGGTATATTCGTGCATCGCATTGGACTCTTCGCCCGCCGCCCCGGCATTTCCTGCCGGGGAAGCCGACTTGAGATTAAATCTCAATTAAAATTGCGGTAATATTATCATTGCCGCCCCGCTCATTGGCGAGGTCCACTAACCGTTCGACAATCTGTTGCGGAGGCTCGGCGGCGCCGATCAGTGCTCGGAGTTCGTCTTCTTGGACCAGCCCCGAAAGCCCGTCGGAACATAGCAGGAACTTATCGCCGGGATCGGCGGGAATTCGCTTGATCTCCATCTCGGCCAGGCCGCGGGTTCCCAGGGCCCGCGTCAGAATATTGCGTTGCGGGTGGGTTTGGGCCTCGGCTGCGGTCAGGCCGCCATTCTTCACCAGCTCGGCCACGAGGGAATGATCGTCGGTCAGTTGTTCGAGTTGGGCGGAGCCGGCGCTCCAGCGGTATATCCGGCTGTCGCCGACATGGGTGATATAAGCCCGGCTTCCTTCCAGAACCAGCACCGCCACTGTGGTGCCCATGCCTTGGTAGGCGGGGTGGCGGTCGGTCTCTTCCAGAATGGCCTCATTGGCCTGCAGCACCGCCTGCTCCAGGGCCGCGGCGATATCCGGTTGCAAAGCCGCCTTGAGAATGGTCTCCACCGCAATACCGCTGGCGACCTCGCCGGCCTCGTGTCCGCCCATCCCGTCGGCCACCACGAACAGATTAGCGCGATAACCGTAGCTATCCTCGTTCTGCTCCCGTACTCGGCCCTTATCCGTTTTCGAACCAATTCGCATCTTCTTATCCTCACAGGTCTCAATTACTACTATCGCCGCTGCGGAACCAAGTCCAGCCAAGTCAGGCCCAAGTCACCGACAGCGCCGCCGGCAACTCATGGAAGGGAAACCTACCGGCCGGTCTTGCGGTTGGCGTTCGACTGGCTCACGCGGCCATCCCGGGAAACCTCAATGACCGTTTCACCGATCTTGATTTGATCGCCGGGCATTAAACGCTTCTGTTTGCCCAACGGTTCGCCGTTCAAAAACGTGCCGTTGGTACTCCGTAGATCCTCCAGGTAAAGCTGGGAGCCGCGCTGGTGAATCACGGCGTGAAAACGGGAGACCTTCGGATCCCGCAGCTGGATATGATTGTCCGGTTGACGGCCCATCTTTATCTCGGGCGTGGCCCCGATGAACCGCCGGCCCCGGTCCATTCCCGAATTGACCGTAAAAACCCATTGTTCCTCGGGCAATTCCTGCAGTTTGCGGCGGATCTTGGTTTGCTGGGTGGCGCCGGTCCTCTCCTGTACCGGTTGGCGCGGACCGCCCTGGGCCGGCCAGCGGTTGGTCTGCTCCGGCGAATCCAGCCAGCCGAGCCCCATCTCCTTTAAAAACGTCGCCACGCTCCGCCCGGGAGGGGCCTTGGCCTTGGTCAGGGCGGCAGCGCCGTAGGACGGCCGCAATATCTTATGGAACAGGCGTCGCAGATTCATGATCTTGATACTTCCCTTGTAGTTGTCCGCAAGCGGCCGACAGCCGGGCGCCCCGTTCCTTGCGGACGGTCGCCTCGATTCCCGCTTGCTGTAAAGCTTGGGCAAACTGACGGACCTTGGCGGGTTCCGAGCGCCGCCAATCCAGGCCGGGGATCGGATTGAACGGAATCAGGTTGACGTGGCAGAGCAGCCCCTGCAGCAGCCCGGTCAGATTGCGGAGGTCCGCGGGCCGGTCATTGATGCCCGCAATCATCGTGTATTCGAAAGTTATCCGCCGGTTGGTCCGCTCCAGATAGGCCCGGCAGGCCTCCAGCAGCTCGGCCAGAGGGTATTTGCGGTTGATCGGCATCAGGCGGTTCCGCAAGTCGTCAGCGGCGGCGTGCAGCGAAATCGCCAGATTTAGCTGCAGGGGCTCCTCGGCCAGCCGGCAGATTCCCGGAACGATGCCGCAGGTCGAGACGGTAATATGCCGGGCGCCGATCCCCAAGCCATGAGGATGGTTCATAATCCGGATCGCTTTCAGCAGCTGCTCGTAATTGGCCAAGGGTTCGCCCTGGCCCATCGCCACCAGGCTGTTGATCCGCACTCCGGTCAGCCGGCCGATGCGCAGCGGCTGCTCGACAATTTCGGCGGCGGTCAGGTTGCGGGCCCAACCCAGTTGCCCGGTGGCGCAAAAAAGGCACCCCATCGCGCAACCGGCCTGGGTCGAAAAACAGACGGTATGGCGCTCGCCATCCGGCAGGTAAACGCTCTCGACCCGCCGGCTGTCTTCCAGTTGAAAAAGGTATTTGCGGGTTCCGTCGGGATCCTCCTCGAGCGCCATGGGCGTCAGACAGCCCAGCGAGACTCCGGCCGCCCGGAACTCTTGGCGCATCTCCTTGGGTAAAACGCTGATCTCGTCCCAATCGGCCGCCCCTTTCCGGTAAAGCCAGTCGAAGATCTGTTCCGCCCGGTATCTCGGTAAATTATATGCCTGCAAGAAAGCTTGTAGTTCTGCCAGTTCCAACCCTTTGATATTCAAAAATGCTTCAGCCTCAATTCAACGCCCGCGGGCGTCCCGAATGCTCCGGATCCGGCGCCGCTTTCCCAAAAGATTCCGACGCCTATCAATCCTTGGAATATTAGCGTAACCCGGAGCCGGCAAATCTATTGCTCGCCGCCGAAGTTTCCCGAATGATTCGCCCGCCGGTCCGGCGTTTAAAGCTAAACAAAAGGAAATCCCTGCGGATTTCCTAAGGTCCGGTCGGCGTTCTCAGACGATCTTCGATTCCAGCCGCAACTTGTCGGCGATCTTCGCCACGAAGGAAGCGGTGGTCGGAAAGCGGCCTTTCTTATTGTCGAATCCGAAAAAGTTCTCCATGTAATCGGAATTGCCGCGCTCCCAGCCGATCTCGATCGTGTGCCGGATGGCCGACTCGACGCCGCTGGGAGTGGAACGGTACTTGTCGGCGATCCTGGGATAGAGGTTCTTGGTGATATTGCCCAGGACCTCGACCTCTTTGGTGGCGATGATGATCGCATCCCGTAAGTAAGCGTAACCGCGGAAATGAGCGGGAATCCCCATCTCGTGAAAGAGCTTGCTCACTTCCAGTTCCAGCTCGCTCTCGGTCTTTTCGCGGCGCGTGTTGTTGGTGATCAGCGGCCGGTCGCCGAGCGCTGCTTTGGCCGGTTTGAACGGCGAGGGCTCGCCGGCGGCGAATTGGCGGATCCGCTCGAAAAGCGTCGGCGCGTCAAACGGCTTGACCATATAATAAGTGGCTCCCAGGGCGATCAAACGTTGAATCATCGATTCCTGCTCAAAAGCGGTCAACACGATCACGATGGGCCGTTCCGGAAGCTCGCCCAGCCTTTCCAGCACGCCGATTCCGTCCAAATAGGGCATGGTGATGTCCAGAACCAAAACCTGAGGTTTAACGCTTTCGACCAGCTGCAACGCTTCAATCCCATCATAAGCCACTCCGACTAACTCCATATCGTCCTGAAGGCCGATCAGACCAGATAAGGAAGAGCACAGTTCGCGATTGTTATCGGCCACAATAATCCGGATCTTTGACATACATCCCCCTCCTTCATAACATAACCACTTTTTGCTAGTAATTCGACGGCGAGGGGCCAAATCCTTTTTAGATTGTCAACATAACTTTGTCCGGTCGGGTTGCTGCTAGCCCGCTCTTTGGCAGGCAAAGGTTTGGTTGAATTTCTGTCTGGTAATTTCCATCAGAATAATATTTTTCCAGCCGCTCCGCCGGCGCTGCAGAATGCCGATCTGTTGAAAGCCGTTCTTCAGGTAGCAGCGGATCGCCCGGTGATTGAACTCGTAAACCCGCAGATAAATGCGGTTAAAATTCCGTTCCGTCATGAAATGGTTCAGCATCAGCTGAATGGCCTCACTGCCATAACCCTGGCCCCAGAAGCGCCGGTCGCCGATGCGGATGCGCAATTCGGCCTCGCGCTTGTTCCAACAAATATGGTCGAGCTCCATATCGCCGATCAGCTGCCCGGAGGCCGCCTCCATGGCAAATATTTGATAATTGCGGTCGGGAACATTGGCGTGATACCAGCGTTCTAATTGCTGAGGGTCGCCCGGCAGATCACAGTCGACGAAGTTTTGCAATTCCGGGTCACAATTCCAGCCGGCCATGACCGTCAGATCGCTCACGGCCAGCGGCCGCAGCCGGATAATGCTGCCTTTCAATTCCATCATAACCCCTCCGGTCCAGTTTGTTGTTCCGTTGAAAGCTGCGAATTTTGCTCGGTTGATCGATGATAGATGTTGCAACCCGTCCGCCGTGCCTCGCGCCCCGTGCAACACATCGTTTCCTGAGAGCTCAATAAACCTTGGGGATTCTCATTTCATCGTACTTAGAATTTCGGCTCGGCGCGCTTTTTACCTCTAAGTAATTATCGCCAAGATATCAGACTGCTGGAAACGGGAAAGGCATTTCTCCGTGAGGAGACATAAGAAATGACGGCAGCAGTCCCTTTGCCGGATGAGACGCGCCGAGATGCTCAAGGTCCAAAAATAACATTTGAAATTGTAAGCCGAAGGGTAAAAGCCGATCACGGATCGATGGATTTGGGGATTTCGCGGAAAAGCCCATTTCCCGATCGCCAGTCCGTGGAATCCTTTCATCCGCTAAATCCGCGATCAAATCCTTGATATAAAAAAAATAGCAAGCTCTTTCAGTCACTCAACAAGCTCTTTCAGTCACTAAACAAGCTCTTTCAGTCACTCAACAAGCTCTTTCAGTCACTCAACAAGCTCTTTCAGTCACTCAACAAGCTCTTTCAGTCACTCAACAAGCT
>JAEXFN010000032.1 GCA_023400055.1 Bacillota bacterium | reverse complement strand
CGCCGTTCTTCAATGGCTATCGTCCGCAGTTTTACTTCCGGACGACCGACGTGACCGGAGTGGCGAACCTGCCGACCGGGACGGAGATGGTGATGCCGGGGGACAACATCAAGATGAGCATCGAGTTAATCACCCCGATTGCGATGGAAGAAGGACTGCGGTTCGCCATTCGCGAAGGCGGACGGACCGTCGGCGCCGGCGTCGTCACCAAGATTATCGAGTAATCTCAGGCACTGATACAGAGCTTGCTTGGCAAGATAGAGGAGGGAAAGATTATGGCCACTCAGAAAATCCGGATCCGCCTCAAGGCATTCGACCATAAACTATTGGATCAATCCGCGGAAAAAATTGTGGAAACGGCGAAACGGACCGGAGCATATGTTTCCGGGCCGATTCCACTTCCAACCGAGAAGAATATATATACAGTTTTGCGTTCCGTTCATATCGACAAGGATTCGCGCGAGCAATTCGAAATGAGAACGCACAAACGGCTGATTGATATCCTGGACCCTAGTTCCAAAACGGTCGATGCCCTGATGCGGCTCGACCTTCCGGCTGGGGTTGACATTGAGATCAAATTATAATCAGTAAGGCAAAAGGTTGTCAGTTAGGAGGTGCAAGATATGACCAAAGGAATTTTAGGAAAGAAAATCGGCATGACTCAAATCTTTACTCCCGAAGGTCGCGCCGTTCCGGTAACTGTTATTGAGGCTGGTCCGTGTTATGTTGTTCAAAAGAAGACCGATGCAAATGACGGTTACAACGCGGTTCAGCTTGGCTTTGGTGATAGAAAAGAGCGTTTGACCAACAAACCGCTGCTCGGTCATTTTGCAAAGGCGAATGTGAAACCCGTTAAATTCTTGCGCGAATTTAAGGTTGATTCCGCTGAGAATTATGACTTGGGGCAAGAGATCAAAGCGGATATTTTTGCCGAAGGTGAATATGTCGACGTCACTGGGACATCCAAGGGAAAAGGTTTCGCCGGTGTCATCAAACGCTGGAATTTCAATCGCGCGCCGATGGCTCACGGTTCGATGTACCACCGCCGTCCCGGTTCGTTATGCGCTACGGACCCGGCCCGGGTGTTCAAGGGTAGAAAGTTACCCGGCCGTTTGGGCGGAGTGAGGACGACGACCCAAGGCTTGCAAGTTGCCAAAATCGACTTGAACCGTAATTTATTACTGATTAAAGGTGCTGTCCCCGGAGCGAATGGTTCGTTTGTAATTGTTCGTCAAACCGTAAAACGGGCTAAACAATAAGCTTGTGGGATAGTTACTTTGGAAGGAGGAAATGAAATGCCGACCGTACCTATCTTTAATATACAAGGCGCGCAAGTGGGCGAAATTGCCTTGAATGATACAGTGTTTGGTTCCAAGGTCAATAAAGCTTTACTGCATGAAGCGGTTGTTATGCAATTGGCTTCGCGGCGATTAGGTACTTCCGCAACCAAAAATCGGACTGCCGTTCGAGGCGGTGGCCGAAAACCATGGCGGCAAAAGGGAACTGGTCAGGCTAGAGCCGGTAGCCGACGCTCTCCATTATGGACCGGCGGAGGGATCATCTTTGGCCCTGCCCCGCGCGATTACGATTACAGTCTCCCCAAGAAGGCTCGGCGTCAGGCTTTGAGATCGGCGCTTTCCGCGAAAGTGGAAGCCGGCGAACTCATCGTGGTAGACGACTTCAAGTTCACCGAGGTCAAAACCAAGACGATGGTGGGAGTCCTGGGTAACTTGAAAGTCAATAAAGCCTTGGTTGTGACCTCTGAATATGAGGAAACAGTCGATAAATCAGCTCGGAATATCCCGGGTGTCGAGACCATGGTTTCGACGGGCCTGAACGTCTATGACATTTTGGCCCATGATCACCTGGTAATTACGAAAGATGCCATCGGTAAGGTAGAGGAGGCGTTAGCCTAATGGATGCTCGCTCTTTAATCAAACGCCCGGTAATTACCGAAAAAACCACCAAGTTAATGGAAGCTAACAAATATTGCTTTATCGTCGATCCGAGTGCCAATAAGACTCAGATCAAACAAGCCGTCGAAGAAATTTTCAAAGTAAAGGTTAAGGCCGTTAATACTTTTAATTCGCTGGGCAAGGTAAAGCGGATGGGACGTTACGAAGGCCGTCGCCCCAGTTGGAAAAGAGCGATCGTCACGCTTGAGAGTGGCAGTCGGATCGAATTCTTCGAAGGTGTCTGATTTTTGCTTTTCAAATTTCAAATTCTGATAAAGTTTTAGGGAGGTCAGCAAGATGCCGGTTAGAAAATACCAGCCAACCTCACCTGGTCGAAGATTCATGACAGTCTCCGACTTCGCGGAGATTACCAAGACCGTACCGGAAAAATCGCTGCTAGAGCCGCTGAGCAAGTCCGGCGGCCGCAATTCTTCGGGCCGTTTAACGGTTCGTCATCGTGGCGGCGGGCACAAGCGGATGTATCGTAAAGTTGATTTTAAAAGAGCCAAGTTTGGGGTTCCCGCTAAGGTCGCCGCGATCGAATATGATCCGAACCGTTCGGCGCGGATTGCATTGCTTCATTATATCGATGGCGAGAAGGCATATATCTTAGCGCCTCTGGGACTTAATGTCGGCGATACGGTTCTTTCGGGTCCGACAGCCGATATTAAACCCGGAAATGCTTTGCCGTTAGCGAATATTCCGGTTGGTACAGTCATTCACAATATCGAACTGAAAAAAGGCGGCGGAGCTCAGCTCGTTCGTAGCGCTGGAGTCGGCGCCCAATTGATGGCGAAGGAAGGCGAGTTCGCCAATGTGCGTCTTCCCTCAAACGAAATGCGTTTGGTTCGAATCGATTGTATGGCGACGATCGGGCAAGTTGGCAATATCGAACATGAAAATGTCTCCATCGGTAAAGCAGGACGGTCGCGTTGGTTAGGAATTAGGCCTGCTAACCGTGGTGTGGTTATGAACCCGATTGACCATCCCCATGGTGGAGGAGAAGGGCGTTCCCCGATTGGAAGAGCTCCGGTTACTCCTTGGGGTAAACCTGCTTTGGGTCACCGAACCCGCAAGCATAAAGCCTCTGACCGTCTGATTGTTAAACGTCGGTCTTAAGGGAAGGGGGAGATTTAAGTGGCGCGTTCGTTAAAAAAAGGACCTTTTGTACAAGAAAGTTTGCTTAAGAAAATTGAAGACATGAATGCCAAAGGGGAAAAGAAAGTCGTTAAGACTTGGGCGAGAAGCTCGACGATTTTCCCGGAGATGGTCGGTCATACGCTGGCGATTCATGATGGCCGTAAACACGTTCCGATCTATGTCACCGAAGATATGGTCGGTCACAAATTGGGTGAATTTGCACCGACTCGTACTTTTAGAGGTCATGGTTCTCATACCGAGAAAACTACCGGTGCAAAATAAATGAAGTATTACCTCGAATAAGGAGGGATAAGTATGGACGCAAAAGCAGTGGCTCGTTTTGTGCGGATTGCGCCACGAAAGGCACGTCAAGTGGTGGATTTGATCCGTGGTAAACGGGTATCCGATGCCCAAACTATCTTAAAGTTTACACCGCGGTTCTCCGCTGAGATTATCGGTAAGGTATTGAACTCCGCGATTGCGAATGCCGAGAATAATTTCAAGCTGAACCGGGATCGCCTGGTTATTTCCGAAGCTTATGTCGATCAAGGTCCGACTTTAAAAAGATTCATGCCGCGGGCGCAAGGCCGGGCATCCGCGATTCATAAGCGAACCAGTCATATCACTATCGTTGTTGCGGAAAAGGAGGGCTAATTCATGGGTCAGAAAGTCCATCCAATCGGTTTTCGAATCGGAGTTATTAAAGACTGGGAAGGCCGTTGGTTTGCCCGAAAAAAAGATTATGCCGATTTGATTTTGGAAGATATTAAAATCCGTAAGTATGTCAAGAAGCGTCTTTATGCTTCGGGCATCGGCAAAATTGAAATTGAACGGGCGGCCAATCGAGTGAAAGTCACGATTCATACCGCCAGACCCGGAATGGTCATCGGACGGCAGGGAACCGAAGTCGAAGTGATTCGGAAAGAAATCGAGAAGTTCACCGGCAAGCAAGTTCAACTCAATATTGCTGAAATTAAGGTACCAGAGCTGAATGCGCAACTGGTTGCTGAAAATATTGGTTTCCAATTGGAGCGGAGAACCTCTTTCCGTCGGGCCATGAAACAGGCAATCGGCAGGGCCATGAAACTGGGCGCGCAGGGCGTAAAAGTCTCTTGCAGCGGGCGTTTGATGGGCGCCGAAATCGCTCGTACCGAGGGTTACAGCGAAGGGAAAGTGCCGCTGCACACTTTGCGGGCGGATATCGATTACGGTTTTGCCGAGGCCAATACGACTTACGGGAAGATTGGCGTGAAGGTTTGGATTTATAAAGGTGAGATTCTCCCGGCCAAACGGCGCACAACTCCCAAAGCCGAAGGGGGAGTAGGTTGAGATGTTAGTACCAAAACGTGTTAAACATCGTAAATTGCATCGGGGTCGTATGAATGGCAAAGCCATCAAAGGTTCTCAGTTAATTCTGGGTGACTACGGCCTCCAGGCATTGGAACCGGGTTGGATTACCAACATTCAGATAGAGGCCGCCCGTATTGCCTTGACCCGTCATATCAAACGCGGTGGTAAGGTTTGGATCAAGATTTTCCCGGATAAATCAGTCACTGCGAAACCGGCTGAGACTCGTATGGGTAGCGGTAAAGGTTCTCCGGAACACTGGGTCGCTGTGGTTAAACCGGGGAGAATTCTGTTTGAGATTACCGGCGTTGAAGAAGAATTAGCTCGCGAAGCAAGTCGCTTAGCTGCTCATAAACTTCCGATCAAATGCAAGTTCATAAAACGAGAGGAAGCGGGTGGAGAAGTCCATGAAAGCTAAAGAAATTCGAGATATGACCAATGATGAATTGCAGTCAAAATTGACGAGTTTGAAAGAAGAACTTTTCAATCTGCGGTTTCAACTAGCTACGGGCCAATTAGATAACTCGATGCGGGTGAAAGACGTTCGGGTCAGCATCGCCAGAGTTAAAACCATATTGCATGAACGCGAATTAAAACTTCAAAGGGCCTAACTGGTTGGTGAAAGAGGAGGAATTACAAAATGGTTGATCGTGCACTGCGAAAAACCCGGATTGGTCAGGTAGTCAGCGACAAAATGGATAAAACCGTGGTCGTCGCTGTAGAACGTTTGGTTAGACACCCTTTGTATGGTCGGATCATCAAGCTTACCACCAAGTTGAAGGCACATGACGAAACCAATGAGTGCCGGGTGGGCGATAAAGTTAAAGTCATGGAGACCCGTCCCCTCAGCAAAGACAAGAGATGGCGCGTGGTCAATATCTTAGAAAAAGCTAAATAAATTGGAAATGCCTTACGAAAGGAGGAGTCGACCGTGATTCAGGCACAGACCTATCTGAATGTCGCTGATAATTCCGGTGCTAAACAAGTTATGTGTATTCGAGTCCTTGGCGGATCCAAAAAGAGATACGCCCGAATCGGGGACCTGATCATAGCGGTCGTTAAGGATGCACTTCCCCCTTCAGCTGCCAGGAAAGGGGCCGGCGGCGCTAGCGTCAAAAAGGGAGATGTGGTTAAGGCAGTCGTAGTACGCACAACCAAAGAGATCAAAAGACCTGATGGCTCATACATTCGGTTTGATGATAATGCCGCAGTGATCCTCAACGACCAATTGAATCCAAGAGGTACTCGTATCTTTGGACCAGTCGCCCGGGAACTTCGTGATAAGAATTATATGAAAATTGTTTCACTCGCCCCGGAAGTTTTATAGGCCAAAGAGAGGAGGATTAACCAATGGCTGTTCTTCATTATAAGAAGGGTGATGAAGTGGTGGTCTTATCGGGAAAGGATAAGGGCCGCCATGGTAAGATTCAGAAAGTGTTACCCCAGGCAAGTTCGGTTATCATCGAAGGTATCAATCTCGCTAAAAAGCATGCCAAGCCTACCAAGGCCAATCCGCAGGGCGGCGTCATTGACAAGGCTTTACCGATAAATATCGCGAAAGTTATGGTTATTTGCTCGGGTTGCAATAAGCCTACCAGGATTCGCCGTGAACGCGCGGTCGATGGCGCGTTGGTCCGGATTTGTCGGCATTGTGGTAGAACTTTGGATTAATGGAGGGAGGTGCGATCAATGTCGCGGCTGAAAGAAAAGTATAGTAATGAAGTTGTTTCCGGTCTTAAAAGCCGATTCGGGTATTCCAATGTGATGGAAATCCCTCAAATAGAAAAAGTCGTGATTAACATGGGAGTTGGTGATGCCACCTCCGATGCCAAAGCAATCGACGCCGCTCTTACTGACCTGACGACCATCGCGGGTCAGAAACCGGTGGTCACCAAAGCCAAAAAATCCATTGCCGCCTTTAAAGTTCGGGCCGGAATGCCGATTGGTTGCAAGGTGACTTTGCGCGGCGAGCGGATGTATCATTTCCTGGATAAACTTTTCAATATCGCCTTACCGAGGATTCGTGACTTTCGGGGGATATCTCCCAAATCCTTTGATGGGCGGGGTAATTATACCTTAGGCGTGAAAGACCAATTAATTTTTCCGGAAATCAACATCGATAAAGTTGACAAAGCGCGGGGTATGGATATTGTTATCGTAACCTCGGCGAAAAATGACGAAGAAGCTCTCGAATTATTAAAGTTAATGGGGATGCCATTTAGGGCATAAACCAGAAGGAGTGTGAAGTATGGCTAAAACATCGATGATTATCCGCTCGAAACGAGTTCCCAAATTTGCGGTCCGTCAACATAATCGTTGTAAAATTTGTGGTCGACCTCACGGCTATATGCGTAAATTTGGCATGTGCCGTATTTGCTTCCGTAGACTGGCGCACCATGGCGAACTCCCTGGCATCACCAAGGCCAGTTGGTAAGTATAGCTCCGTGTAAATGAAGGAGGTCTGATTTCTATGGTTATGACAGATCCAATTGCGGATATGCTCACGAGAATTCGTAACGCGACGATCGTGAAGGATAAAGTGGTGGAGATTCCTTTCTCCAAAATCAAGCTGGAACTGGCTAAGATTTTGAAAGAGGAAGGCTATATATTGGACCATGAGTTTGTCGAGGATGGCAGCCAAGGGCGTATTCGCGTTTATTTAAAGTATAACGGCAAAGAGAACGTCATTACCGGTCTTAAACGGATCAGTAAGCCCGGTTTGCGAGTGTATGCTCAAAAAGAAGAGATCCCCAAAGTGTTGGGTGGCCTAGGAATCGCTGTTTTGTCCACCTCGAAGGGGATTATTACCGACCGGAAAGCCCGGATTGAAGGAATCGGCGGCGAAGTTATCTGTTACGTTTGGTAATTTGATGTTGAGATCGGGGGTGTAAAATTTGTCAAGAATTGGACGAAAATTGATTGCAATACCCCAGGGAGTGCAAGTTGCGCTCGAAGGCAATGTTGTGACTGTCAAGGGTGCCAAAGGCGAGCTTTCTCAAGTTGTGCATCCGGATATGAAGGTTGTCCTTGAGGAAAATACGGTCAAAGTCGAGCGTCCGTCCGATGAGAAAGAACATCGTTCGCTGCATGGGCTCACCCGGACTTTGATCGCGAATATGGTTGAAGGGGTTACCAAAGGCTTTAGCAAGTCGCTCGATATTACTGGAGTAGGTTATCGTGCCGCGAAGCAAGGGAAGAACCTGGTATTGACCATCGGTTATTCCCATCCGGTTGAAATTCAACCGTTAAATGGTATCGAATTTGAAGTTCCCGCGCCCACTAAGATTACTGTCAAAGGGATTGATAAACAAGCAGTCGGACAAATGGCTGCTGAAATTCGTGCGGTTCGAGAACCTGAACCATATAAAGGCAAAGGGATTCGTTACGAAAACGAGGTTATTCGCCGCAAAGCCGGTAAAGCCGGTAAAGCTGGCAAGAAGTAACGTCGTAAAGAAGGAGTGAGCGATTATGTTTCATAGACCCGACCGTCGTGAGGCTCGCTTGCGTAGGCATGTGCGGTTACGCGCGAAAGTTTCCGGGACTCCGGAACGCCCGCGATTGAGTGTGTTTCGAAGCTTGCATCATATATATGCTCAAGTGATCGACGATACGCAAGGGATTACGTTGGCTGCAGCCTCTACGGTAGATCCGGAGCTTCGCGAGCAAGTCAACGGCAAGGGCGGCAATATCGAGGCTGCCAAAGTTGTCGGAACGGCGATTGCCCAAAAAGCTATCGCCAAAGGCATCAAACAAGTGGTTTTTGATCGTGGCGGCCAGATTTATCACGGCCGTGTAAAAGCTTTAGCCAGTTCAGCACGGGAGAGTGGCCTGGAATTTTAAGGCAGGGGGGATTGAATTGAAACGCATCGACCCAAGTGAATTTGAATTATCTGAGAAAGTTGTTCATATTAACCGCGTGGCCAAAGTCGTTAAAGGTGGACGTCGCTTCAGCTTTAGCGCTTTAGTGATCGTTGGTGACGGCAAGGGCCATGTCGGTATGGGGCTTGGAAAAGCTGCCGAAGTGCCGGAAGCCATTCGGAAAGGCGTCGAGGACGCCAAGAAAAACCTGATCGAAGTGCCGATGAATGGTACGACGATTCCGCATCAAATCGAAGGCAATTTTGGTGCCGGTAAAGTATTGCTGAAGCCTGCTGCACCCGGAACGGGTGTGATCGCCGGCGGCCCGGTTCGTGCGGTATTGGAAAGCGCGGGTATCCGCGATATTCTGACCAAATCGCTGGGATCTTCCAATGCCTTAAATATGGTTAACGCGACGATGACCGGCTTAAAGGAATTGAAACGCCCGGAACAAGTCGCCGAGATTCGCGGTAAAGCCTTAAATGAGATCCTCGGTTAGGAGGGAATTTGGCGATGAAAAATGAACAAAGCGGCAAGTTGATAGCGATTACTTGGAAACAAAGCGCCATTGGCCGCACCAAGGTTCAAAAAGATACGATCCAAGCGTTAGGTTTTACAAAATTAAACCAGACCGTGACCAAAGAGGATAACCCGGCTATCCGGGGTATGATTCGCAAAGTCCAGCATTTAGTAGAAGTTAAAGAGGCCTAGGGGGTGTCTTTTCATGAAATTATTCGAGCTTCAGCCGGCTGAAGGTGCCAAAAAAGCTCCCAAGAGAGTCGGTCGCGGCATTGGCTCTGGAATGGGAAAGACCTCTACCAAAGGACACAAGGGTTCAAAAGCCCGGTCGGGTGGAGGAAAAGGTCCAGCCTTTGAAGGCGGTCAGACCCCTTTGCAACGGCGATTGCCCAAACGGGGTTTTACCAATCATTTTCGTCATGAATGGATCGAAGTATCGTTAGAAAAATTGAATCGTTTCGAAAACGGCACGGAAGTAACTCCGGAGTTGTTGTTGGAAACGGGCATCATTAAACAACTCGGCGAAGGCGTCAAAGTTCTCGGTAACGGTGAACTCTCCAAGTCGTTGATCGTCAAAAGTCATAGTTTCAGTAAATCCGCAATTGAAAAGATCGAAAAAGTCGGTGGCAAAGCAGAGGTGATTTAATTGCTGGAAGCTATTCGAACCGCTTTTAAACTCCCGGACTTACGGAAAAAGATCATTTGGACCTTGGTTTTGTTGGGCATCTTCCGGGTCGGAACCTTGATTCCGGTGCCCGGGCCATGGAACGCCAAAGCCTTGGAACAATTGTTCGGGGGGAACAATAATCTTTTTGGCTTGTTGGACTTGTTAGCGGGCGGTGCTTTGCGCAGAATGTCCGTGTTTGCGATGAGCGTCAACCCGTACATTACTTCGTCGATTATCGTGCAATTGTTGACCATGGTAATTCCGCAACTGGAGGCTCTTTCCAAGGAAGGCGTCGAAGGGCGCAAAGTAATCAACCAATACGTCCGGCATGGCACGGTTGTTTTGGCGATTATTCAAGGTGCGGCGATGGCGTTTGGTCTTCGTTCAGCGATGAATAGCCCGACCGTTTGGGACTTTATTTTGATCGTCGCGACCTTGACTGCCGGTTCGGTGTTTTTAATGTGGTTGGGCGAAGTCATTTCCGAGCGGGGCATCGGCAATGGTATCTCGTTGTTGATCTTCGGCGGTATCGTGGCCCGGATTATTCCCAGTGCGGTCAGCACCTTAACCACGGTCGGGAGCAAAGGGGTAGGAACCTCGGTCTTCAGCATCGTCGCCTTTTTGGTGTTGGCGATTTTGATCGTGGCCGGAGTCGTCTTTGTCACCCAGGGCGAACGGAAGATCCCGGTCCAGTATGCCAAGCGAGTGGTGGGGCGGAAAATGTACGGCGGAGGTTCAACCTATCTTCCGATGCGGGTGAATCAGGCCGGCGTTATCCCGATCATTTTTGCTTCTTCCATTTTGGCCTTTCCGCCTACGATCGCGCAGTTTTTGTCCCATACCAACTGGTTGTATAAGTTTTTGAACCTGTTTTCGCCGGGACGCGGCATCTATCTCTTTTTGTATGCCTTATTTATCTTTGTTTTTACCTATTTCTATACGGCGGTAACTTTCAATCCTTTGGAAGTATCCAACAATATGAAAAAATACGGTGGATTCATTCCGGGAATTCGGCCCGGGAAGCCTACGGCTGAATATTTGGACCGTGTTTTGACAAGAATTACTTTAGCAGGTGCACTTTTCCTAACGGTTGTTGCCGTATTGCCTTATTTAATGAACTTTATCCCCGGTTTTCGTGGTCTCTCGGTTCAGTTCGGCGGCACGGCGTTATTGATTGCCGTCGGTGTGGCCATCGATACCATGAAGCAGATTGAAGCGCAGTTGGTCATGCGTCAGTATGAAGGATTCTTAAAATAAGGAGACTGGTTACCATGAATCTCATCTTACTTGGACCTCCCGGAGCTGGAAAAGGGACTCAAGCGGAATTATTGGTCAAACGTTTTGGGGTCCCCCATATTTCGACCGGTGATATCTTTCGAGCTGCCGTAAAGGAAGGAACTCCTTTGGGCGTTGAGGCCAAACGTTATATGGATAGTGGTCAACTCGTTCCTGATGAAGTGGTCGTCGGCATTGTGAAGGAACGGTTGTTAAAAGCCGATTGTCAAAACGGTTTCCTGCTGGATGGGTTTCCCAGAACCGTTCCTCAAGCCAATGCCTTGGACAGTTTTTTGATTGAAAATGGTCGGCAAATCACAGCCGTCATTAACATCGAGGTCGATTTCGATATTCTATTAAAGAGGCTGACCGGGCGGCGGGTCTGTCGCAACTGCGCCTATGTCTATCATATCGAAAGTAAACCTTCGAAAAAGCCTGATGTTTGCGATCACTGCGGCGGAGAAGTATATCAGCGCGCTGATGACACTCCGGAGACAGTCAGCAAGCGCCTGCAGGTTTATCAAGAACAGACCGAGCCTTTGATCCGGTATTATCAAGAGAAGGACCTATTACTTACCTTTGATGGCCAGGGCTCCATACCGGAAGTTTTTGAAAAGATCGGCCGGGCATTGGAGGGTAAAAAATAATGATCATTCTCAAATCTCCCCGTGAGATCGCCGTCATGAGGACTGCTGGGAGTATCGTAGCAGCAATTCTCACCGAATTAAGCAAAATGGCGGCACCGGGAGTGAGATTGATTGAATTGGACCGTAAGGCGGAAGCAATGACGCTGGCTTATCACGCCAAGCCGGCTTTCAAAGGTTATAATGGTTTTCCCGCTTCCATCTGCGCCTCGGTTAACGAGGAAGTTGTTCACGGGATCCCCGGCAGTCGGGTGCTCAAAGAGGGAGACATTATCGGAATCGATTTCGGCGTCTTTTATGAGGATTTTTGCGCTGATTCAGCGATTACGGTCCCAATCGATCCAGTTGCTCCGGAAGTCGATAAGTTGCTCCGCGTAACCAAGGAAGCGCTATTTTTGGGGATCGAGCAGGCCAGAGCGGGCAATCGTTTATTCGATATATCGGGTGCCGTTCAAAATCATGTCGAGACGAATGGTTTTTCGGTAGTCCGGGATTTTGTCGGTCACGGTATCGGTAGACAAATGCACGAGGATCCGCAAATTCCGAATTTCGTCGGAAATGATTATAATCCGAAATTAAAATCCGGAATGGCTTTGGCGATCGAACCGATGGTCAATATCGGCACCTATGAAGTGGATGTCGACCAGCACAACAATTGGACGGTTCGAACCAAGGATAACCAATATTCGGCTCATTTCGAACACACTGTGGCAGTAACGGGCGGTGACCCGGAAATCTTGACGATTCTGCGACCGGAGTTGTTACCGGAGGCTGGATAAAGATGATCACCACAGTAGACGGTTTAAGGCCGGGGCAATATGTGAAATCCCTAGCCGGCAGGGATCGGAATCATTATTATCTCATCATGGGTTTGATCGGCGAAAAGTTTTTGTGGGTGTCCGACGGACATTACCACCCCCGGAGCAAACCCAAAAAGAAGAATATCAAACACCTGCAGATCACGATGATGGTTGATAAAAAAATTGAAGAAGCGATTTTAAGAGGTGAAGCAGTGACGGATTCCGATATCATCAAGGCGATTCGACGAATGAAAAATGAACTTGAGGAGGGGGAGCGGTTTCATGGGTAAGCAGGATGTCATCGAAGTCGAGGGAACCGTCGTTGAGCCTTTGCCCAATGCGATGTTCCGGGTGGAATTAGAAAACGGCCATCGAGTTTTGGCTCACATCTCCGGAAAAATGCGGATGAATTTCATCAAGATATTGCCCGGGGATCGTGTGACGGTCGAGCTTTCGGCGTATGACTTAACCAGAGGCCGAATTATTTATCGATATAAATAATTTCTTATACCTCCCTCTGTCCAGTTTTGATATAATTATTTTAGCTTTTTAAGGAGGATTCGTTATGAAAGTGAGACCATCAGTGAAACCCGTTTGTGAACACTGCAAAATAATCAAGCGGAAAGGCCGTGTAATGATAATCTGTGATAACCCGAAGCACAAGCAGAAACAGGGTTAATTGAGGAGGAAACGAGATGGCACGTATAGCTGGAGTCGACTTACCAAGAGATAAGCGGGTTGAAGTTGCCTTGATGTATATTTATGGCTTGGGGCGTAGCACCGCGAACGAAGTTCTGGAGAAAACCGGCGTAAACCCCGATACCCGCGTTCGTGATTTGACCGAAGAAGAGATTACGAAACTTCGTGAAGTGATCGACCGGGATTACAAAGTCGAGGGCGATCTCCGCCGCGAAGAGTCGTTGAACATTAAACGGCTGATCGATATCGGTAGTTATCGGGGGTTGCGTCACCGCCGCGGACTGCCGGTCCGGGGTCAAAGGACCAAGACCAATGCCCGTACCCGGAAGGGTCCCAAGAAGACTGTCGGCGCCAAACGCAAAAAATAATAAGAGGAGGTAATATTTGATGGCAAAGGTCGCTGCCAAAAAGACTGTCCGTACCCGTAAAAAAGAACGCAAACATATTGATAATGGAGTGGCGCACATCCATTCCACATTTAATAATACAGTCGTCACCATTTCCGACACGACTGGCAATGTTTTGTCCTGGTCCAGCGCCGGAAATATGGGTTTTAAGGGTTCCCGTAAGAGCACTCCGTTTGCTGCCGGTATGGCCGCCGAACAGGCCGCCAAGGTAGCCATGGATCACGGCATGAAAAACGTCGAGGTTTTCGTCAAAGGACCCGGCGCCGGTCGTGAAGCCGCTATTCGTTCGTTGCAGGCTGCTGGCTTGTTTGTTAATTTAATCAAGGACGTCACCCCAATACCGCATAACGGTTGCCGTCCTCCCAAACGTCGTCGAGTATAAGTTGGAGGTGTATAGAACTCTATGGCACGGTATACAGAAGCTGTTTGTAGATTATGCCGCCGTGAAGGCGAAAAGCTTTATTTGAAAGGCGACCGTTGTTATTCGCCAAAATGTAGTATAGGACGTCGTGCCTATGCTCCGGGCCAACACGGTCAAAATCGCAAGAAGGTTTCCGAGTATGGCGTACAGTTGCGTGAGAAACAAAAACTGCGCCGCATCTACGGCATCCTGGAACGTCAATTTTCCGGATATTTCACCCTTGCCGAACGTAAAAAGGGTATTACCGGCGAAAATTTGCTCCAGGTTTTGGAGAGCCGTCTCGACAATGTGGTATTTCGCCTCGGTTTGGGCGCATCCCGGAAAGAAGCTCGTCAATTGGTCCGTCATGGTCATTTCCTCGTCAATGGAAAAAAAGTGAATATTCCCTCATTTTTGTTACGGCCGGGGGACATATTAACAATTAAGGAAGCTAGTTTGAGCTCTGCCAAGATCAAGGAAAACTTGGAAGATGCCGGTGGACGTACCATACCGGAATGGCTCGAATTGGATAAAACCAACTTTAGCGGCAAGGTTAAGAGCCTTCCGACTCGGGAGCAGATTGATATCCCGGTTCAGGAACACCTTATCGTTGAGTTGTATTCCAGATAATACCGGATTCTTTTCAATCGCTAACGCGAGAAGGAGGGTTAAGTTTTGATCGAAATCGAAAAGCCCAAAATCACCATAGAGGAAACGACTGACCAAGAACGTCACGGAGTTTTCGTCATCGAACCTTTGGAAAGGGGCTATGGGACGACACTGGGCAACTCG
Organism: Bacillota bacterium; assembly: GCA_023400055.1. Lineage (GTDB taxonomy): Bacteria > Bacillota > UBA4882 > UBA8346 > UBA8346 > Hydrogenispora. The sequence continues at coordinate 30,259 of JAEXFN010000032.1, read as the reverse complement.
CTTCGTCGGATCCTCCTCTCATCCCTACCGGGTTTTGCTGTAACATCTGTTAAGATCGACGGGGTACTTCACGAGTTTTCAACGATTCCGGGGGTTGTTGAGGATACCACTGATATTGTTTTGAATATCAAACATTTGCTGGTAAAGATCCATGGGGATTGTCCCAAAAAAGTGTTGCTGAACGTTAAAGGTCCCAAAACTGTCACTGCCGCGGATATTCAGGTGAGCAGCGATGTCGAGCTTCTGAATCCGGATCTCTATATCGCCACGGTATCCGAGGGTGGTACGCTGAATGCCGAGATAACCCTCGACCGGGGTCGGGGTTATGTTACAGCCGACCGCAACAAAGGGGAGAACATTATCGGCGTCATCGCCGTGGATGCTCGTTTCTCACCGGTCCAAAAGGTGAATTACACCATTGAACACACCCGGGTCGGGCAGATTACTGACTACGACAAGTTGGTGCTGGAAGTCTTCACCGATGGCAGCATCAGCCCGATCGAGTCCGTCTCCCTGGCGGCGAAGATAATGTCCGAGCATTTGATGTTATTCGTCAACCTGAGTCAGACGGCGGGCAAGACCGAGATCATGGTCGAGAAGGAAGAAGAGTCGAAGAACAAGATCCTCGAAATGACCATCGAGGAACTGGATCTCTCGGTTCGTTCCTACAACTGCTTGAAGCGGGCCGGAATCAACAGCGTCGAGGAATTGACCCGCAAGAGCGAGGAAGACATGATGAAAGTCCGCAACCTCGGCCGGAAATCATTGGAAGAAGTACAGCAAAAACTGGAGAGCCTCGGCCTTTCACTGCGGAAGTCCGAGGAATAAACGATTCGCTATAGGCAGATTTTTGGAGTAAGGAGGATAAGGATATGCTTAAGAGGAAATTAGGACGTTCATCTTCCCATCGTAAAGCGTTGTTTCGGAGTCTGGTAACCGAATTGTTTGAAAATGAGAAGATTACCACCACGGAAATAAAAGCAAAAGAAGCACGCTCTTTAGCGGAGAAAATGATTACCTACGCTAAAAAGGGTGATCTGAATTCGCGCCGTTTGGCGGCTGAAGTCATTACCGATCCGGCGGTGCTGCAGAAGTTGTTCAACACGATCGCCGGCCGTTACACCGAGCGCAATGGCGGTTATACCCGAGTCCTTAAGTTGGAACCCCGTCGCGGCGACGCCGCTCCGATGGCCATCTTGGAACTGGTTTGATCCAAAACCTTTGCTGAAATCTGGAGTTTGGTCAATGATATCAGCTCCATTTTTCGCTATTTTTGGGACGCTCAGATTTTATCGATGAGCGTCTTTTCATTACGCGGAAAATCGATGGCATCGGAGCAATTTTGGCTGGTTTGGAGAATAGGCGCATGACTTCCGAACGACGCAATTTGAAGATGATTCTAGCCTACGACGGCACCGCTTATGCCGGGTTTCAGCGCCAGGCGGAGCCGCACCGGACCATCCAGGGTGTGCTGGAGCGAGAGCTCCAAAAGATTACCGGCGAGACGGTCACCGTCACCGGCGCCGGCCGGACCGACGCCGGGGTGCACGCCCGGGGCCAAGTGGTCAACTTTTACACCGCCAGCGCTCTGCCGGAACATACCTTCCAGAAGGCGCTCAACGGGCTGCTTCCCAGGGATATGGCCATTCTCGCGGTCAGCCAGGTCGACCAGTCTTTCCACGCCCGGTTTGATGCCAAGAGCAAGACTTATTCGTACCGGATTTACCACGGGCCGGTCCGGCCGGTATTCGAACGGCATTTTGTTTATTTTTACAAATATGACCTGGAGGATGAGCCGATGGCCGAGGCGGCCCAGCTGTTGGTCGGCACCCAGGACTTTCGTAGCTTTCAGGCGGCCGGCTCGGCGGTGGCCCACACCGTGCGGACGGTTCATTGGTGTCAGCTCAGCCGGAGCGGGCCGGAGCTCAGGCTGTCCATCAACGCCGACGGCTTCTTGTACCATATGGTCCGCAATATCGTGGGTTCGCTGCTGCTGGTGGGCAACGGCCGGATGACGCCCCAGGACTTCCGGCGCCTGATCCTGGCCCGAGACCGGAGCAAAGCCGGTCCCACCGCCCCGGCCAGCGGACTCTGCCTGGAAGAGGTATTTTATTAACGAGCCAGGGGTTCAACGAAGCCTCTTGCGGAATAACGTCGCGCTTGGAAGCGCGGCAATCATAGGGCAAATTTCTGGCCGGACCTCCGCCGGGCAGCAAAAAAAGAAAGGGTGATTTCCCTTTCTTCATAGGCCGTCGAATCCGCTTCTTTTCATCCCCAATTTTTTGCTGCGAAACTTCCCAGAGTTCTTTAAATCATTGAATCCACTGCCGTTGCGACCGAGAATTCGATTTCGGTTACCGGAAATACTCGCGCAATCACTGAATGAGCTTACGCAGTCGCTGAATAAGCTTGCACAGTCACTGAGTAAGCTCGCGCGATCACTGAATGAGCTTGCGCAGTCGCTGAATAAGCTTGCACAGTCACTAAATGAGCTTGCACAGTCGCTGAGTAAGCTTGCGCAGTCACTGAATGAGCTTGTGCAGTCACTGAGTAAGCTTGCACAGTTACTGAATGAGCTTGCGCACTTCCTGTGAACAGTCACCCAACCACTGTACGCACTCGCCCTGGCGTCACGCCGCCTGTTTTGGCCGCTGAAGCTATTTTAGATGCAAGCGGTTCGCGATGCTGCCTCAGAAATGAGCGGCCGCCACTTCGGAAAGCGGATCGGAGGCTGCCCGGTTGGGGTCGTAAATCTCGTACCCAATCTCCGGGAAGATATTGTCCTTTCCTTCTAGCTGCGCCAGATAATCGGTGTCGATCCGGTTGTTCTTGATCTGGTCATACAGCGTAATGAACCGGTTGATATGGTTCTTGGTGCGTTTCACGGCATAGTTGACCATGGTTCCGGTCTTCATGATAAAGGCCCAGTCGCTGCTCTGCAGCAGCAGCAATTCGCGGGCGGCCTGATTGAGAGCCCGCCGCAGATCGCCATGGGCCTGCGGGAAGGACGCGGCCAGCTCGACCATGCGGTCGGCCGTTTGATGAAGGTGGCGATAAATCCAGTCATTGCTGCCTTCCAGCCAAACTTCGTTATAGCCTTTGTAGCCCCAGCTCGACATCGACGGCGTGGAGACCTGGTTGCGGGGATAAATCTCCAGGTAATCGCCGGGGGAGATCAGCTTCAACGTTTTCTGGTCGTAGGTGATCTTGCGGATCAGGAAATTCAGCCAGAGCGGCCCCTCAAACCACCAATGGCCGAGCAGCTCGGCATCATAGGGCGAAACGATGATCGGCCGGCGGTCGAGCACCGAGGCGACATATTCGATCTGCTTTTCCCGGTTAAACATGAAATTACCCGCGTGAACGGCGGCTTTCTCCCGGGCGGCCCAAACGTTATAGGGCTGTTTGTCGGAGGTCTTCCCGGTGATCCGGTAATATTTGAGGCCGGTGAAGGTTCGCAAGCCGCATTCGGGAAGGTAGGGCTGCAGATATTCATATTCCAAATCGAAGCCCACGTCGCGGTAGAAATCCCGGTACTCATAGTCGCCCGGATAGCCTTCGTTGGCGCTCCAGACTTGCTTGGAGGACTCCAGATCGCGTCCGAAGGCCGCCACGCCACTGGGGCAGTAAATCGGCGCGAAAACGCCGTATTTGGGCCGCGGTGAAGCATGCAGGATGCCGTGGGCGTCCGTGAAAAAGAAGCGCAAACCTTCCTGGCGCAAAATTTGATCGATGCCGGGATAATAGCCGCACTCCGGCAACCAGATTCCCCGCGGCGGCCGGCCCAGCACTTTGGTATGGTATTGGACGGCCAGCCTGATTTGGGCCCGGACCGCGACGTCATTGGTCATTAGCGGCAGAAATCCGTGTGTCGCCGCGCAGGTGATCAACTCCAGATGCCCGGAATCCTGCAATTCCTTGAAGGGCAGCGTCAGATCGCAATGATATTTTTCGGCGAAAAAGTAATGGCAAAAACGGAAATGCTCCAAATACATCAAAGCTACCTCATGAAATTGGGGTAGCCACCGGGTCCGCTCCACTTCCTTTTCAGCTAATTCGATCATCTTCTCGAGTTTCAGGAGGTACCGTCTCTGCAGCAAGTCATCCTTAAACATCGATAGTAAAGGCGGGGAGAGACTCAGCGTGATTCGAAACTGAATTCCGTCGGCGACTAAGCCTTGAAAAACGCGCAGCAGGGGAATATAAGTTTCAGTGATCGCTTCGTAAAACCAATTCTCTTCCAGAAATTCGGGAAGCTCCGGGTGCCGGACATAGGGCAAATGCGTATGCAGTACCAAGGCCAGATAGCCTTGTTCCATGAGTATCACTCCTTACTGGGTCTGTTTCGAGACGATTGGGGTGATGGTGATGGTGTCGATGCCATCGGCGGATTGAGCAGCTACCGGAATATACTGAGTTCCCTCCGGCAAGGCAAAGCGCAATGTAAAAGTCCCATCCGGGCGCAACTCGATGGGTTGGCCCTGCACCGTGACGTGAGCGTCGGACTCGGTGGCCCCGTATACGATCAGCTCAGTATTCACTACCATCCAGAATTTTCGTTCTTTGGGGGCGTAGGGCGCGGGGCTCGACAGGCTGCTGACCCCGCCCGAACTCATCTCCGCCTCCAGCCGCTTGATGAGCGACTCGACCAGTTCCGCCGAGCTGTTTCCCAAACCGGCGCCGGTCAAGCGGTATAGCTTGCGAAAATCTTCCTCGATCGATAGCCATTCTTCATCGATAATATCCGAAACATTATCTCTGGGCGTAGTGACCGGGTTGGAACGGGCAATGGTATAAAAAGCACCATTGTCCATGATGAAACCCAAATCCACCAAGAAGGACCGATTTGGACCGCCGACATGGATATACCAGTTATTGGCCGATGGACCGACGTTCACATCGAAATAGAAGTTGCTGTTGGTCCCGTCGAATACAATGTCGGTAACATCGTAAACTCTCAGAATAAGCGATATCTGATCCCAATTCTTGTGCCTGGAAACTAAATCCCGGGTCTCCTGGCTCGTCCCCCAGTAAGTATACAACCAGTATGGATCGCGCACCATTAAGACGATCTTGGTTACATTATAATCCTGGGGAATGGCTTGTTCCCGTTCCTCAGCAACATTGACCCCTAATAAATGCTCCGGCAATGGTGGCGGTGTCAAATTATCAGCGTGAATCAGTGTTCTGGAAAGATGTTTTGCGACCTCTATCTCTTGTTCGGGATTGGCAGAGAATGGAGGGTCCAATAACAGAATATGCTCGATCAGATCATCCCGAGTCAGTTTCGATATCCCTTTGATACCCAAAGATTTGGCGATCTCTAGCAGCTTTTGTTTGGTTTTTCCCGCCAATTCCTCTCGGGTCATTTACTATCCCCCTTTCGAAAGCCGAATTTTCTATATTAATATTGCCGACTCGAAAGGCTCTTATACGAGTCGGTCAGGAAAACATTGCCTGGCGATGCGCGGTTGCGATGATGGGAATAGGATCTGCATCGTCGGGGAAGGAAACCGCGCCCGGAAAAGCGAATTCTATACCTAGCGCAATTGCCGCTATTTGATGAAAACCTATCCAACTTCAATTTAAAGGAGGGATACGCATGAAATCTATATCCCACAATTGGATAGTCTTGCTCGTTTTGCTCTTGATTATGCAGACCGGAGCGACATTTAATGATTCCCGATTGGTTTATCAGGATAATCACTTTTTGATGGAGGGCTTGTTTCAGCTTCAGGCGACCGATCTTAATAACGACGGGATTAGCGATTACGTGGTTGCCGGAAAGAATTATACCGGCCGTGAACTCTTGTTGGCCTGGTTTACCCTGGGTCCCGACAACAAACCGGTTGTGCAGTGGCGTAGCCCGAACCTGTTTGAAGATCGCAGCGTGATTTGGGCCGCGACCGGCAAATTTAGCGGTGGCCAGAATCAGATCCTGGCGGTGACCAATACCCAATACTACCTTTATCAATGGGTCAATGGCCAGATTGAACTGGTGCGCAAGGGAACGCATAACATTCAGCAGCCTTTGAATGTGGTCGGCGGCGATGTCGATGGGGACGGTGTCCCCGAATTGGTGGTGGCCAAGGTCGGCCGGGTCACGGCGCAGCAATACGATGACCTCCTGCAAGTTTGGCAGCTGAAGGAGAACGGTTTTCAATTGCTGGCCGAGACGGAGCGGACCGTCGGCAACATCCGCAGCCTCGCCGTGGGCGATCTCAATGATGATGGCCGGGCGGAAGTGGTGATGGAGGAAGGCACAAGCAACAGGCCCGGCGACTTGCACGTATTCGCCCTCAATGATAAAAATCAGCTGGTGGAGCAGACTCACCTGAAAAGACCAGTGAGGGGCGTAATCTATGGGATGAAAATCAGCAGCCAGCCCGGAGCTTCCCGGCTGGTTACGGCGACCGATACCGGCCGGTTGAATGTTTACGCCTGGGATCCCGATCGGAACGGACTGAGGCCGGTCGAAAAAGAGCGGGTATTCGGCAGCAGTTTCATCGATGTCGCTATCGACGATCGCGGCGGCGCCCAAGCTTCCAAGTTGCTACTGATCGCGTATCCCCGGCGGCTGTTAATTTTAGCGAAATAATTTGGAGGCCATATTTTGGTGGGTAAAAAATCCGGTATTTTTTTGGCACCATCGCGGGGCTTGAAAATATACATGGTATATGTGCTCATGCTTTTAACCCTGGGGGTGTCTACTGCAGTGAAGGCGGAAGCAATCGGCGCGGCCGAGGGCGGCCAAACCGTAACCTTAAAAGTGATGACTCTGAATATTCATAGCGGAGTTAACTGGTACGGCCAATATGATCTCGAGGGCATCGCCCGCTATATCGAAGCGGTTCACCCCGATATCGTGGGAATGCAAGAGGTGGTACGGGGCTGGTCCAGCCAGAGCCGGTTCGAGGACATTCCGAAAGATCTGGCGCAGCGGTTGAATATGTCCTATGCCTATTCGGCTTCGTTGGAACGGAGCAATGGCAATTTCGGCAATCTGATCCTGAGCCGCTACCCCATCCTCAGTGTCTTTACCGAACTGATGCCGGGCGATCTGGAACGGCGCAGTTTTGGCTTTGTACAGATCCTGGTGAACGGCGTCCGGGTCAATTTCGTAACCACCCACCTCGGTTTGTCCGAATCGGACCGGCGGCAGCAGGCCACGGCGATCGCCCAATTCATCAGCAAAGTGAGCGGCCCGTTGATCATCACCGGGGACTTCAACGGCAGCGACGGCGATGTCGCGGTCTCGGTCTTTCAAGGCAATTTCCTGGATGTTCAGGATCAGTGCGGCCTGAAGCAGCAGGGCACTTTCCGGGTGAAGGACGGTAGCTTGATTCCGCGGATGGATTATATTTTCGCTTCGCCGGATTTCGCGGTGGATAGTTTACGGATCGACGAGAATTATATTTCCGACCATCTGCCGTTGGTCGCCGATCTCCAACTGACCGTCAGCAATCAAAACATCGCCGGCGAGCCGGTCTTCCTCCAATAAATAAGCGCACGGTCATTTCAAGAATTTGTCGGGCAGAGTTTGCTCCAGCGTAAGCAGCGGCCGGAAAAGGTCCCCGATTTTTTCAATGCGCTGCGGCGCGCTTTGAATATTATACATGCCCGGATGCACATCGCGCAGTTCTTCCCAACGAACCGGCACGGAAACCGGAGCGCCGGGAAAAGGACGGACGCTGTAAACCGCGGCAATGGTCTTTCCTTTCAGATTTTGCAGGTGATCGATATAGATTTTCCCGGCCCGGTTTTGCACTTTGCGTTCGTTGGTCGCCAGCTGGGGAAAGGCCTGGATAATGACTTCACCGAGGCGTTTCACGAAGGTACTGGTCTTTTTATAGGAATAGCGGGGTTGAATCGGCAGGTAAATATGGATTCCGGTGGCGCCGGATACTTTGGGGAAAGCTTGCAAGTTCAGCTCATCCAGCAGAATCTTCACGTACAAGGCGATTTGGACGGCGTCACTGAAAGTAGCCGGTTCCATCGGATCGAGATCGAAAATGATATAAGTCGGATAATCCAGCTGTCCGACCCGGGACAACCAGGGATGGACTTCGATGCAGCCGAGATTGATGGACCAGATCAAGGTTTCGGGATTGTTGATCAGCGCATAATTGATGATGCGTTCGTCCGATTCGATCGGCGTGGTTTCCACCCATACCGGCGGTTCGGGGACATCCTTCTGGTAGAAGAAATTGCCGCTGATCCCCTCGGGATAGCGCACCAACGAGACCGGCCGCCCGGTCAGATGCGGCTTTAGAAACGGCCAGACGGCCGCGTAATATTTCATCAGATCGGCTTTGGTGTAACCCTCTGCGGGCCAAAATACTTTATCCAAGTTTTTGACGGGAATATGGTATTTGTTGAAGACCAGCGTTGTCATTTTTATCCCTCAAATCGGCAGTCCGCCACCTTTAATTCGGGCCGGAAGCGGAGAAAGAGCGGCTGACGGAGGCTGCCCTCATCGGTTAGTTCCAGGTATTCGACCTCGCAAACGATAATCGGCCGCGTCCAGGTTAAGCCCTTCAGCGCTTGGAGTTTACTATTAAACGGACAGATTTCGGTCCGGATCGCCCGGAGTTCCCGGTGAATCCATTCCAACTCTTTGACGGTGAATCCGGTTCCGACCAACCCGAACGGTTTTAAAAGATCATCCCGGTAAGCTCCTACCAGCAAAGAGCTCAGCTCGCCCCGCCCGCTGGAATGCTCCACGTAGCCACAGATAATAAAGACCCCGGTGCGCTTATGTTTGAACTTTAGCCAGTTTTTGACCCGTTTCCCCGGATGGTACAGGCTGTCGCGCTGCTTGGCGATGACCCCTTCCAGTCGGAGTTCCCGGGTGACTTGAAAGTAAGCCCGGCCTTGCCCGGCCACTGGGCTGGTCAAAATCAGCTCATCGGTCGGCAGCAAGACTTCTTCCAGCAGCGCGCGGCGTTCCAGCAACGGCTTTTGTAAAACGGATCGCTGGTTGAGGTACAACAAGTCAAACACTACATAAACGACGGGGATCCTTTGCGAAACGAGCCGGATTTGGTCCTCGTTCCGCAATTGCGCCCTTTTTTGGAGTTCGGCGAAGTTCGGCTTCTGATCGCGCAGGGCGATGATCTCGCCGTCCAGGATGACTCCGGAGCGGCGAATTTTTTTATGAATCTGCTGTAATTCGGGAAAGATAGCGGTAATCGCTTTGGAATTGCGGCTTTGCAAACGGGTCGAACCATCGATAAAAGCCAGGCAGCGGTAACCATCCCATTTGATCTCGTAAAGATAATCCGGTGAATCGAAAGGTTCGGCCAGCGTCGCCAGCATGGGTTTCAGCGTTTGTGGCAGCATATTTCTTCTCCCGCAGTTAGAATGCCCGGATATCGGACGAAGTAAAACGGTATTTTGAGTAAAATAGAATATGGTGAAGAATAAACTAGCTAATTTTGATAAATTAACCATGATTAAGGTATATTAGGATATATGGCGATTAGGCAATCTTGCCAATCTGCCTAGAGTTATATAAAATCGATTTTGAGAGTTAGCACTCGCCATCGATGAGTGCTAATAACAAGTTCCAATATTCTGAGAGGAGGGAAATAATGAATATCAAACCTTTGGGAGAGAGAGTCGTTATTAAAGTCTTAGAGAGTGAAGAAAAGACGAAGAGTGGCATTGTGTTGCCGGATACCGCGAAAGAGAAACCGCAAATGGGCAAGGTGTTGGCGGTTGGCGCCGGGAAAGTGCTCGACAACGGTCAACGTGTTGCTTTGGACGTCAAAGAGGGCGATCGCGTTTTATTCGCCAAATACGCCGGCACCGAAGTGAAACTGGACGGCGAGGAATACATGGTATTGAAAGAGTCCGATATTCTGGCTATCGTTCAATAATACCTAATTAAGGAGGGAAAGAAATGGCCAAACAAATTCTATTCGCAGAAGATGCGCGTCACGCCCTGGAACGCGGCGTCAATACCTTAGCCGATGCCGTTAAAGTCACCCTCGGCCCGAAAGGACGCAATGTTGTCCTGGATAAAAAATACGGTTCGCCGACCATCACCAATGACGGCGTGACCATCGCCAAAGAGATCGAACTGGAAAACCCCTTTGAAAACATGGGCGCCCAGTTGGCCAAAGAAGTCGCCACCAAAACCAATGATATCGCCGGTGATGGCACCACCACCGCGACCTTGCTCGCTCAGGCGATGGTTCACGAAGGCTTGAAGAACGTCGCCGCCGGCGCCAACCCGATGATCCTCAAGAAGGGCATCGAGAAAGCCGTCGCCACGGTCGTCGAAGAGATTAAGAAAGTCAGCAAATCGGTGGATAGCAAAGAAGATATCACCCACGTCGCCGCGATTTCCGCCGCGGATGAGGAGATCGGCAAACTGATCGCCGAAGCCATGGAGAAAGTCGGCAAAGACGGCGTGATCACCGTCGAGGAATCCCAGACCATGGGGACCAATCTGGAAGTGGTCGAAGGCATGCAATTCGACCGCGGCTATGTTTCCCCGTACATGGCGACCGATTCCGACCGGATGGAGGCCGTGCTCGACGAGCCGTACATCCTGATCACCGATAAGAAAATCTCCCTGATCAAAGACTTGCTGCCGATCCTGGAGAAGATCATCCAACGCGGCAAACCGTTGGTCATCATCGCCGAGGATGTCGAGGGCGAAGCCCTGGCGACCTTGGTCGTGAATAAATTGCGCGGCGTCCTCAACGTCGTCGCCGTGAAAGCCCCCGGCTTCGGGGACCGCCGCAAAGCCATGCTGAGCGACATCGCCGTCGTCACCGGCGGCCAGGTCATCTCCGAGGATGTCGGAATGACCCTGGAGAACGCCACGCCGGAACTGCTCGGTACCGCCCGTCAGATTAAGATCACCAAAGAAGAGACCACCATCGTTGACGGCCACGGCAACGCGCAAGAGATCAAGAACCGGATCGGTCAAATTAAGCTGCAGATCGATGACACCAGCTCCGATTATGACCGGGAAAAACTCCAAGAACGCCTGGCCAAATTGTCCGGCGGCGTAGCCGTCATCCAAGTTGGCGCAGCCACTGAGACCGAAATGAAAGAGAAGAAGCACCGGATCGAGGACGCGCTCTCCGCGACCCGCGCCGCAGTAGAAGAGGGAGTCGTATCCGGTGGTGGTGTGACCCTGCTGCAGATTGCCCCGGCATTAGATAAGGTCGAGGCCAGCGGCGATGTCGCCACGGGCGTTCAGATCGTCAAGAAAGCCTTGTCCGAACCGCTGCGTCAGATCGCCAATAACGCCGGTGTGGAAGGCTCGGTTATCGTCGAGAAAGTTAGCGCTTTGGAGACCGGCAAAGGTTTCAACGCGTTAACCGGCGAGTACGTCAATATGATTCAAGCCGGTATCGTCGACCCGGCCAAGGTTACCCGGAGCGCGCTTCAAAACGCCGCCAGTATCGCGGCAATGCTCCTGACCACCGAATGCCTGGTCACCGATATTCCTGAGAAAGATAAACCCATGCCCGGTGGCATGCCTGGTGGTATGCCCGGCGGAATGGGTATGGACTGAGCAATACCCGCAACTTAAAATTAAGTGTAAAAAACCCGGCTTCGGCCGGGTTTTTTATTTGGGAAGAATCGTCTTGCACCCGTTTGGCTTCAACGCAACATGATTAAGCGATTGGATTATGCTTCGTATATTTTAAGTTGTGATTTTTTACACAAACATCGATTTTGTTTGTGATTTTCGGAACAATTGCTAAAATAAAATTAATTGTGATTGTTTGCACAATGAAGTTAAAAATAGTAGAAAAAATCGAAAATCGATAGTTTTGTGATCGGTTTTGAATTATAATAACGCTAGCGAAAAAATCAGTCGCTCAATCATAGGATGGCGCCGCTGCGGATTTACGGCGGCGGGTCAGCCGGGAGGTCGAAGGAGTATCCGAATGAGCCAACACATTATCGAGGAAGCCAAACGCTGTTTGATGTGCAAGAAGCCGCAATGCCAGGCGGGCTGTCCGGTGGCGACGCCCATCAACGAAGTCATCCGCCGCTTGCTGGACGGCGATATCAGCCAAGCCGGCGAGCTGCTTTTTTTGAACAACCCGTTATCGGTGGTCTGCTCGCTGATCTGCCCACACGAGAAATTCTGCGAGGGCCACTGTATTCTAGGCCGCAAAGGCAGCCCGATTCATTTCAGCTCCATCGAGAATTACATTTCCGAGTATTACCTGGACAAGGTGCTGCCCGAAGCGGGGGAACGCCGCTACCGCAGGATCGCCATCGTCGGCTCGGGGCCGGCCGGGCTGACGGTCGCCTTGATGCTGGCGCTCAAGGGTTACGATATCACCATCTTCGAGGCCGAGGAGCAGATCGGCGGGGTGATGCAATACGGCATTCCCGACTTCCGGCTGCCCAAGATCATCCTGGAGAAGCTCAAACGGACCCTGCTCCATATGCGCATCAAGATCCGGCCGAATATCATGATCGGCCCGCTGCTGGGGCTGGATGACCTGTTCCGCGACGGCTACCGGGCCATCTTCATCGGCACCGGGGTCTGGCAGCCGCGCATCCTGCGCATCAAGGGCGAGAGCCTGGGCCATGTCCATTATGCCATCAACTATCTCAAGAATCCCGACGTCTACGACCTGGGCAAGACGGTGGTGATCATCGGCGCCGGCAACGTGGCGATGGATGTAGCCCGGACCGCCATCCGCAAAGGGGGCCGTGAGGTCTATATCCTGTTCATCCGGGGGGTCAACGAGATCACCGCCAACCTGCTCGATTTCGAGTACGCCAAGATGGACGGGGTCCAATTCCAGTATTTCGCGGCGCCGGTTGAGATCGTCGACGAAGGGGTAAAATACGTCCGGGTGAAGGAAACCGTCGGCGCCCACGGCGAAAAGGCCTACGTCAACGACGATCGGGTGGAGTTGTTCAGGGCGGATTCGGTGATCATCGCCATCAGCCAGAACCCGCGCAGCAACATCGTGGACCATAATGAGGGGCTGAAGACCAACGATTACGGGCTGCTGATCACCGACGCGGTCGGCCGGACCACCCGGGCGGGGGTCTTCGCCTCGGGCGACGTGGTCACCGGCGCCAAAACGGTGGTGGAAGCGGTGAATATCGCCAAACGGACGGCCGAAGCCATCGACGAATACGTCCGGCAGGAAGACGGCGCGGCCGACAGCCAGGCCGAGGGATTGCCGGCCTGAGGGAACAACCTAACGCGGCGTGGCGTGGCCCGGCAGGAGATTGCCGGGCGGCGGCGAAATGGAACGGGAAGGGAAGGCGGTGGTTTCATGGCGGAACGAGCGAGGCACACCATCAAGGAATTCCCGTCCAGCCGCCAGGCCACGCTGGACGTCGGTTACCTGGGCTTACGCAAGCACCATATCAAGGCGCTGATCGAGCTGGATGTCACCCTGGCCCGGCAGCGGATCAAGGAGTACCGCCGCCAAACCAAGGCGGAACTGTCGTTTACCGCCTGGATCCTGCGTTGCATCGCCCAGGCCGTCAGCGAGCACAAGACGGCTCACGCCATCCGCCTGGGCCGCAACCGGCTGGTCCTCTTCGACGACGTCGACATCTCCCTGCTGGTCGAGAAAGAGATCGGACCGGAGAAGGTCCCGCTGCCGGTGGTGCTCCGCAAGGTGAACGAAAAAAGCTGCGCCGCCATTCAGGAGGAGATCAAGGCCGCCAAGGAGCAGCCGGTCCATGACGCTCAAGACTATGTGCTCGGCGAAAATTCCTCCAAAAAGGTGATGCGGCTTTACCTGGCCCTGCCGCAGTTCCTGCGGCTGCTGGTCTGGAAGTTCATCCTCAAGCGCCCCTTTCTGTTGAAAGAGCTGTCGGGCACCGTGGTGGTGACCTCGGTGGGAATGATCGGCAAAGTGAGCGGCTGGATCATTCCGGTGAGCCTGCAACCGCTCTGTTGCGCCTTGGGTTCGATCGTCAAGAAACCCGGCGTCTGCGAGGACCGGATCGAGCCCCGGGAGTATCTGCAGATGACGATCCTGATCGACCACGATGTGATGGATGGCGCTCCCGCCGCCCGGTTCGTCGCCCGGCTGACCGAGCTCGTCGAAGGCGCTTACGGCCTCGAAATCTAAAACGCGTTTCCTACCGTCCGGCAATTTCCGTTCCGCGCTTCCCCGCTTGCAATCTTCTTCCCGCCAAAAGCGATTCGTCGCTTGGCAATTTTCATAAGCAACCGATCGCTTTGAAATATCCATCCGCCAATGGGAATTTGACGCCCGGCAATTTCAATTTGGGATCCGGCAATGTCGATTGGCGATCTGCCAATTTCAATTTGCCAAGGCGATATGGCAATGGGCAACCTTCCAAATTTAATTTGGCGGCATGAAATGACGATTTGGAACATGGTTTTTTCAATTTGGCGAGGCGCAATTCCGATTGGCGCCCCGCGATTACAATTTGGCGGGTTGCCCATTCAATCCGACAGCCGGCCATGGCATTTTCGGCGATCGAAATTGCAATTCGACGGACCGGAAATGCAATTAGCGGCGCTGGAAAATCGGTTTTCAATTGCGCCGAGGCGATTGCGGAGCATTCAAAAACCTTTTGGCTCACCGCTTGAACGATGCCCGAACGCATTTTGATGATTTTATGAATTTAATCGTCGCTGGCAGGAACGGATCGTTGTGATCGCGAATTGTTAAAGTTATTCGTTGGAATATATTGGATGAGATATTGCGAGATAAGGGGCTCCGGCAGGGGGTTCCAAATTCAAAGGCGTGAAGGAGAGTTGAAGTTGGCTGAATCGATGAGTATCCATGATAATGACGTCCTGAAGTACAGTGTCGACTTTGCCGGGCGAGAATTGGTTTTGAATACCCGCGACGGGGAGGGACGGTCGGTCGATATTGTTTTCCGGGGCGTCGCGGCCTATTTTCTCGAAAATACGATCATGGGCTGCGTCCTTTTGGATATTGAGGAATGGGAGATCGACGATTTAATAAGTTATTTGGGAGAGGACTATTTCCTGGAGCATCAGGAGTACGGTTGGCCATTGGAATTCGCGGATATGGATGAGTTGAAAGCGAAAGTAGCGGAGAATGGGATTAAAACGTATTGTTTGACTTCCTCATATGGGATGAGCGGGTTTATTCTGGCAAATTCGGTGCAGTATAGTTTAAAATAGTTTGCTGCAGACGTCCAATATCACGAGGTACGACAGGAGGTTGCCATGAAATTGCGTTGGATGCGGCGGCCGTTGCTGGCGCTGCTCGGGCTGGCCCTGATGCTGTTGCCGCCGGCTTACGGAGCGGTTCCCTATGACAGTCCGCTGGCGTCCTATTCCAAGACGGTCTATCCCAACGGACTGACGCTGGTCGTCAAGGAGATCCACAGCGCGCCCATTGTGGCGGTGGACATCTGGGTCGGGACCGGCGCCAAAAACGAGACGCCCCAGGAAGCGGGGATCTCTCATTTCTTCGAGCATATGCTCTTCAAGGGGACGGCGCGGCGTCCGGCGGGCGAGATCGCCCGGGCGATCGAGGCCACCGGCGGTTATCTCAATGCCGCTACTTCCCTGGATACGACCCATTATTACGTGGTGGTGCCCAGCCGGGATCTGGAGCTGGCGCTGGATGTCGAGGCCGACGCCATCATGAATTCGGCTTTCGATCCGGCGGAGATCGAACGGGAGCGCCAGGTGATCCTGGAGGAGGGCCGGCTGAAGGAGGACAATCCCCGCCAGAAGCTGGGCTGGGTGGCCTACCAGGCGGTCTTCGCCGGGACGCCTTACGCCAAGGACGTGCTGGGCAGCGCGGAGTCGCTGGCCGGATTCACCCAGGCGACGTTCCGGGAATATCACCGCCGTTACTACCGGCCGAACAACATCGTGGTGGCGGTAGCCGGCGACGTGGATGCCGCGGCGGTGACCCGCCGGGTGGGGGAACTTTTCCGGGATTTTCGACCGCAAGCGGTGCCGGCGCCGGCCAGGGTCAAGCCGCCCGTCTTCCAAACGGTGCGGGAGATCCGCCTCACCAAAGCGGTGGAGCAGACCTACCTCTATTTCGGCTTTCCGGGGCCGGGCGGCCCGAACCGCGATCTGCCGGCGCTGGAAGTGTTGGGCGTCATTCTGGGCGACGGCAAGACATCCCGGCTCTACCGGGAACTCCGCGAGGAACGGCAGTTGGTTAACGAGGTGGGGGCCGGCTATCAGAGTTTTGAGGCCATCGGCATGATGGGGATCTACGCCCAGACCAAACAGGGTGATCCAGCCGCGATCCGCCAAACGGTGGCCGACGTCATCCGACGGCTGCGGGACGAGCAAGTGACCCCGGCCGAACTGGAACGGGCCAAGATGAAGTTCCGTAGCTATGTCGCGCACGCTAGCGAGAGCGCGCGCGATATCGCCGGGATTCTCGGCCGGGCGGAACTGGCCGGCGACGCCGGCGACGTGGCCCGGGAAGTGGAGGCCATCGCCAAGGTCTCCGCCGCCGACCTGCGGCGGGTCGCCCGCCGTTACCTGAATCCGGCGGGCTATGTCTTTGCGGTGTTGGGGCCGGAGGTGAAACCATGAAGCGGTTCGGACGGGAATATTTATACGGCGGAACGGGGCAACGCCGCTCCAGCCGGAGGCGGGTTTGGATCGGCGGAGCGCTGGCGGCCTGTCTTTGGCTGGCGTTGAGTGCCGGAGCGATCGGAGCGGCCGGCGCCGGTCCCGCGCTGCCAGATGGCGCGGCCGAGCCGGGAAAAGTATTCCGGCAGGTGTTGGATAACGGATTGACGGTCCTCGTCAAGCCGAATGCCGCCAATGAGGTGGTGGCGGTGAAACTCTTCCTGCGGATGGGCGTCTTTTATGAGCCCCCGGAACAACGGGGCATTTCTATTTTAATGCAAAAACTGCTCACCCGGGGCACCGCCGCCCGGACCGCGGCGCAGATCGACGAGCAGACCGAGGCGGTGGGCGCTACTCTCCAGGCGGGCACGGAGGGGAACGATTACGGGGCGGTGACGCTCAGCACCACCCTGGCCGGTCTGGACCGGAGCCTGGCGGTTTTCCTGGATGCGGTCCAGAACCCCACTTTCCCCGAAGCGGAGCTGGCCAAGGAGCGCCGGATGACCCTGGATCGCCTGGCGGCTTCCGGCGATCAGCCGGCGAACGGCGCCTACGCCAACTATATTAAACTTTTTTATGGCGATCTGCCCTACGGCACCACTCCGGCGGATTATGCCAAGAATATCGCGGGCCTGAGCCGCGCGCAACTTTACGACTGGTACCGCAAGGTCTATGTTCCCAACAACATGGTCTTAACCATCGTGGGCAAGGTCGATCCCGCGGCGCTCATGGCCCGGATCGCCGGGAACCTGGGGAGCCTGCCGGCGGGCCAACCCTTGCCTCCGGCCCAACCGGCCGCTCCGGCGCTGGAACGGGAGCGGGAGATCTTTACGGCCCGACCGACCCAGGCTTACTTCATCATTCTGGGTTATCCCGCTCCCGCGCTGCGCAGCGCCGACGAACCGGCCATGGAGGTGCTCCACTGGATCCTGGGCGGCGGCGGGATGGCTTCGCGCCTCTTCAGCCGGCTCCGCGACCAGCAGGGCCTCGCCTATACGGTCAGCACCCAGTATGCCCCGAACGAGGGACCGTCCAACCTGTTCGCCTTCATGGCGACCGCGCCCGCCAATCTGGCGGCGGCGAAAGCCGGTCTGATCGCCGAGTTCGAGCGATTGCGCTCCGAGCCGGTAAGCGCCGCGGAGCTGGCGGCCGCTCAAAAAGCGGTGCGCGGCAGTTATCTGGTGCGCCATGAGCGCAACGCCGCTCAGGGCGATTTTTTGGGCCGTTATGAGCTGCTGGGTCTCGGTTACGATTACGACCAGCGTTATCCGGAGCTGATCGACCGGGTGACCGCGGCGGACCTTCAACGGATGGCCCAGAAATATTTCAGCCATTATGTGCTCAGCGTGGTCGGACCGCAACCGGGGCCGGAGCGGAAGGAGCCTTAGTTTGATCATCAGCGTTAGCCGGCGGACGGATATCCCCGCCTTTTACAGCGAATGGTTTCTGAAACGGCTCGCGGCCGGCTTCGTCCTGGTGCCGAATCCTTTCTTTCCGCAGCAGATCCGGCGGGTGGAGCTGTCTCCCGCGGCGGTGGATTGCTTCGTTTTCTGGACCAAGAATCCGGCGCCGCTCCTGCCCAAGCTGGATCGCCTGGCGGATTACACGTACTATTTTCATTTTACGTTGAATCCTTACGACCGGACGATCGAGACCGGCCTGCCGGAACAGTCCGAACGGATCGCCACCTTCCGGACGCTGGCGGAGCGGATCGGCAAGGAACGGGTGGTCTGGCGCTACGATCCGATCTTATTCAGCGCGGCTCACAGCCTGAAATATCATCTGGAGCAGTTCGCCTCGCTGGCGGAACGGCTCGGGCCGTATACCGAGCGTTGCATGGTCAGTTTCCTGGATTTTTATCAGAAGACCGTGCGCAACATGGCCGCCATCGCTCCCTACGATCCGGGCGACGCCCAACTGACCGAGCTGGCCGCGGGACTGGCGGCGATCGCCCGGAGCCATGGCTTGACGCTGGAGACCTGTTGCGAACGGTTGGACCTGGAGCGGCTGGGCATTCGCCGCGGCCGCTGCATCGATGACCGGCTGATCGCGCGGCTCAGCCCCCGTCCCGTCCGTTTCCGCAAGGCGAGTGGGCAGCGCGAGTATTGCGGCTGTGTGGCCGGGGTGGACATCGGGGTCTATAATACCTGCCGCCACGATTGCTTATATTGTTACGCCAACACCAGCCGGAAGAGCGTGGCCCGGGCCACTGCCGCCTATCATCCCGATGCCCCGCTGCTCTGCGGTTCCCTCGACCAAACGGCGGACATTCCGGGTCAACCGTCGCCGCCTGCCGCGGAGCAGCCGCAATTGAAGCTGTTTGAATAACGGAGCCGGTCCGCGCACTTCCGCCGGCCGCTGAAATCCCTCCCTCTCAGCCGAGCCGCCCGTCAAGCCGAACGAAAAATATATCCGGTGGTATGCCGGAATCCAACCGTTGGGATAATGATTGATGAGTGAGCGATCGCCGGTAAGGCGAATTTTGGCTTGCGTGCAAGCAGGAAACCGTTAATTTATAAGGAATAATTATAGAAAATAAATAAGGATGTCCTATACTTGAAGAAGATCTTATTGCTGCCGAATCCGCTCAAGCCGGCCGCGTTGGCGCTGGCGGAACCGGTTGAGAAACTGTTTATCAAGTACGGCTTGGAAATGGTAGTCGCCGGGACGAATCCGGTCCCGGACGCGCCGGAGGCCCCTTCCCAAGCCGAGCTTTTCAGCGGGGTGGATTTGGTGATCGTTTTGGGTGGCGATGGCTCGATGCTGAATGCCGCCCGCCGGATCTACCCGCGCCAGATCCCGTTGCTCGGCGTAAACCTCGGCCACCTGGGCTTTTTGACGCGGGTCGAGAGCAACCAGTTGGAGGAGGCCTGCTGCCAGTTGCGGGAAGGCCTGTATGATTTCGATGAGCGGACCATGATCGAGGCCGCGGTGATCCGCGAAGGGCAGACGACCCGGCGCCTGATCGGCTTGAACGATCTGGTGCTGGCCAAGAGTTCCTTCACCCGGATGTTGCGGATCGAAACCTGGATCGATGCCGAATACTTCACGACCTATCCCGCGGACGGACTGATCGTGGCCAGCGCCACCGGTTCGACCGCTTATTCCCTGTCGGCCGGCGGGCCGATCCTCGATCCCCGGCTGGCGGCGCTGGTGGTCGCCCCCATCTGCGCCCACTCGCTTTACGCCCGGCCCTTGGTGTTGAGCGAGGAGGCCTGGATCAGGGCGGTCTTCCACGCCGAGCTCGGTCACGGCGAAGTGAGCCTGACCGCCGACGGGCAGGAGACCCTGGCCCTGCAGTCCGGCGACGCGATTGAGTTTGGCAAGGCGCCTCACGTCACCAAGCTGTTGCGCTTCAAGGGCCAAGGCTTTTTTGACGTGCTGAAAACCCGCCTGCAGGAAGGCAGAATCTGAATCGGATGCGGAGGCAACCATGAAAGCCAATCGTCACGCAATGATCGTTGCCATTATCAAAGAACAGATCATCGGCACCCAGGAGGGCTTGGGCGAAGCGCTGAAGGCCCGCGGGGTGCTGGTCACCCAGGCCACGCTCTCCCGGGACATCAAGGAACTGGGGTTGATCAAAATACCCACGCCCGAGGGTTATTACCGGTACTCGCTGCCCCAGGATCGGGCGCCGGGCGACCTGACCCGTCGCGCCCAGCGCATGTTGGAGGATTCCATGGTTGCAGTGGATTCGGCCGCCAATATCATTGTGATCAAGACGATGAGCGGCTCCGCCCATGGCCTGGCCGATGCCCTGGACGATCTGGACTGGCCGGAAGTGGTCGGTTCGGTCGCCGGCGACAACACCATTATGATGGTGGTCCGCGATCAGGAACATGTTGAGAAACTGATCAACCGTTTACAGCTGCTGAGGAGGTAAGCGATTTGTTGCAAGAAATCCGGGTCAGAAATTTTGCGCTGATTGACGAGATCCATCTGGAATTCGATCCCGGCTTTAACGTACTGACCGGGGAGACCGGCGCCGGAAAGTCCATTATCATCGACGCCCTGGGACTGGCTTTGGGCGGACGGTTCAGCACCGAGATGATTCGGGCCGGGGCCGACAGCGCCTCGGTGGAAGCGGTGTTCACCATGGAACAGCGGCCGGATTTCGAACATTTCCTGGATGAGCTGGGTATACCCGTCGAGGCCGACGGCAGCCTGATCGTCCAGCGCGAAGCCGGTGCCAGCGGCCGGAATCGCTGTCGGGTCAACGGGCAGTTGGTGACGGTTTTATCTCTCGCCAAGATCGGCGAGTTTCTCATCGACATTCACGGCCAGCATGAGCACCAATCGCTGCTTTTTCCCGAAAAGCAACTGGAATTGCTGGACGAGTATTGCGGCGCCCCGTGCCTGGAGCTCAAAGCCGAATATCAGCGGGTTTATCAAGTCTGGCGCAGGCTGGTGGACGAAGACCGGCAGTTGCGCCAGAACCAAGCGGACCTGGCCCGCAAGGTTGATCTGTTGCAATTTCAAGCCGGGGAGATTGCCGCTGCCAAACTGGTGCTCGGCGAGGACGAGGATTTGGCCAAAGAGCGCGATATTTTGAGTTCGGCCGAGAAACTTTACCAGGCCGCCAGCGAATCGTACCAGGCTTTATACGAAAACAGCAGCGGCCCGGCAGCCGTCGAGCTGCTGGGCAGCGCCGAACGGACTCTGGAACACGCCGCCGCCATCGATCCCCGGCTGGAACCGATCCTGCAGTCGCTGCACGAGGCGGCCTGCGGGGTGGAGGAAGTTTCCCGCGATCTGCGCGGCTATCAGGATCAAATCCAGTTCGAGCCGGAACGGTTAGCGACGATCGAAGCACGCCTCGACGAACTCACCCGTTTGAAACGGAAATACGGTTCGACCATCGCCGCGATCCTGCAGTTCGGGGCGGATTGCGAACGCGAGTTGGCGACGATCACCAACCGCGAGGAGCGTTCCCGCCAGTTGGGCGAGGAATTGGCCGAGGCCCGCGCCGAGCTGGGCACTCTGGCCGGAGGGCTCTCGTCCCAGCGTCGAGCCGGAGCCGGCCGGATGGAAGGGGCGATCATGGCCCAATTGGCCGAGTTGAACATGGACAAGACCCAGTTCAAGATCGGCCTGACCCAGACGGAGTCGGCCGAGGGCATCCCGTTCGCCGCTGGAACCGTGGAGGCCGGCCCGAACGGCGCCGACCGGATCGAGTTTCTGGTGGCGCCCAATCCCGGCGAGGGCTTGAAGCCGATGAGCAAGATCGCTTCCGGCGGCGAGCTCTCCCGGATTATGCTGGCGCTCAAGGCGATCCTGGCGGAGTTGGACCAGATCCCCACCATGGTCTTTGACGAGATCGATGTGGGCATCGGCGGCCGCACCGCGCAGGC
Organism: Bacillota bacterium; assembly: GCA_023400055.1. Lineage (GTDB taxonomy): Bacteria > Bacillota > UBA4882 > UBA8346 > UBA8346 > Hydrogenispora. Next base: position 8,344 of record JAEXFN010000032.1, on the reverse strand, counting down.
GGTGGCCGAAAAGATGCTGCTGATCGGGGGCAGCCGCCAGGTGATCTCCGTCACCCATCTGCCGCAGATCGCCAGCATGGCCAAGCAGCATTTCTACATCGAGAAGCAGGTCAGTGGCGAGCGGACCACCGTGACGGTGCGCGCCCTGAACGCCAACGAACGGGTGGAGGAATTGGCGCGGATGCTCGGCGGCGCCCAGGTCACCGACACCACCCGGCGCCACGCCCGGGAGATGTTGCTCCTGGCGGAGCGGCGCCGCTTGAACCGCGCGGATGTTTCAGGCTGACGGCCGCTTAGGTTGAACGTATCGAACCCAGACTCTCGATGTCTGGGTTTTTATAATTACACCTACCGCAACGGAATAAGATGGGGTAGGATGATGGGAATTTATCGGAGCGCAATTCGTTACAGAAGGAAATGTCGTTTCGATAAATTGAAAGTCAAGCGAATGGAGGCGTAGCGATGCGCAAAGTGTCCGGCTGGATATTGTTGGCCATCCTCATGGCGGTTGCCGCGGGAAGCCTGCCGCGGGCGATGGCCGCTAAAACCGGCCCCGCCGTGGGGTTGACGGCCCCCGAATTTTCCCTGGCCGACCTGAACGGCAAAAAAACGGATCTCAAACAATTCACGGCCAAGTCCAAGGCGACCTTGCTCAATTTCTGGGCGACCTGGTGCCCGCCCTGCCGGGCGGAGATTCCCGAATTGGTGGCGTTTTATAAAGCCTATGCCGGCCGGGGCGTGACCGTCGTCGCGGTCAATCTGCAGCAAAGTCCCAACGAGGTCCGGGAGTTCGCCCGGAAGAACGGCATGCGTTTTCCGGTGCTGACGGATACCGCCGGTACGGTAGGCAACCTTTACCAGATTTACGCCATTCCGACGACCTTTATCCTGGATCGCAACGGTAAAATCCGCGATAAGATCGAAGGCAGCACTACGGGAGAGGTATTGCGAGAAAAAGTTCTCCCGTTGTTGCGGGAATAACCATGGACGTCTCATTGACACTGGCGTTCTTGGGCGGCCTGCTTTCTTTTTTGTCGCCGTGCATCTTGCCCATCGCCCCCGGTTATCTGGGGATTATCTCCGGCGCGTCGCTCAGTGAGTTGCAAAGCGGAGCGATTTCGCGCGCCAAAGTGCTCCGGGCGACCCTGATCTTCGTCGGCGGCTTCACCCTGGTCTTTCTGTTGATGGGGGTGACCAGTTCCTATTTGGGAGCGTTGTTGCGGGCCAACCGGATCCTCCTTTCCCGGTTGGGCGGAGTTTTGGTAGTGATCCTCGGGCTGCATCAGGGCGGCTGGCTGAAACTGCCTTGGCTCTACCGGGAATACCGCTGGCAAGTCCGGCCGACGCTCGGCGCGGCGGGGGCGTTTCTCACGGGAGTGGCTTTCTCCTTGGGGTGGACGCCGTGTGTCGGACCGATCCTCGGCTCGATTCTGGCGTTGGCCGGCAGTCAGGGGACGCCGCTCAAGGGGCTCGGCCTGTTGCTGGTGTACTCGGCCGGTCTGGCGCTGCCGTTTTTGCTGTTGGCCGTCGGGTTTCAGGGAATGTTGCGCCGTCTCAACCGGGTGAAGCCATTGCTCAAGTACTTGGAGTGGCTGGCTGGGGCTTTGCTGATTCTGATGGGGCTGTTTCTGTTGACTGGGAGCATGCCGGCCTTCTCGTCGTGGTTGATGCGGCTCACCGGCGGCTGGAATCCGGAGAACCTGTTGGGACATTGAACTTTCACAATGTTTTACCCAACTTCGCGGAGAAAAAGATGCCGTAAAAAGAAAAATGATGATTATCAAGTTAGCCCTGCCTGGGAACCCATGGCATGAGCAATGCAAGTGACCCACGACCAAAAGTCCGTCGGTATTACCGACGGACTCTCCAATGAAAGACAACTTCCATGATGAATATTATACCGCAAAAAGCCGGGCCTGAAGTATCGTTTTCGTATCCGAAAAATATCATCCGCATCTTGAACCATGATTCGCAGGATGCAAGGATTAACCTGATTCAATTCGGCCTAGAATCTCAGGGAATCCTGATATTTTTGAATTTCTATCTATAAAAAGAGTCGATCACGGATGAATGGATTTAAGGATTTGGCGGAAAAACCCACTTCCCGATCTCTCGGCCGTGGAATCCTTTCATCCGTTAAATCCGCGATCGAAAGTCATAATTTTTAATCCTAAATTAGGCTTAGAAGCACAAACTTGCTAAAGCACCCGTCTCCAAGGAGGGAGACGGCGACGCTTCTTTTCTTGGACGAAAAACAGCGGTCGGGGACAGAAGCCTTAGCCCAATTGCCAGACAGAGGGCCATGGATGGCGGCAGCATGCTAGAACCCGGATGAATGAGGAGGTCTAGGAACCTTGGTTCCTAGTCGGGGGATTCCAAAGGGTTTCCGATTAAACCCTTTGGTCCTGGGTCAGGACATGGAAGTCCAAAAATCGGCTTAGCCAGGACGGCGAAAAAAGCCGATGGCGTGGGGGCAGGAATAGCCCCCATCGGCCCTCTGACTTAAATCATTGCTTACTTTTTCACATGGAAAATTGAGTTACTTATTTAAATATGTCAAGGATACTTGTTGATATGCTCCTATAGCTTATGTTTCAAGGGTTTACTGGTAATTTGAATTGCGAAAGTCGAGTTATTTAAAATTAAACTTGTGACAAGTTTTAAATTGTTACAATATATGTAAAATTTAGAAGGTATTTGGCACGAATCGACGAATTCCTCCTTAGTCTTTATGAAAGGCGGGGAGGAATTTGTTTTACCTGACGGTGCCCCAGCGAATTGCCGCTTTGGCGTTGACGATGCTGTTGCTCATCGGTGGCGCCCTGCTCTTCATCGACGGCGGGCAGTCCCGCGCCGTGACCTACTCGATCCCCGCCGAGGATGAACCGATTTACGTGCATGTCTGCGGGGCGGTCCGCAATCCCGGGATCATCAAGGTGAAAGCCCCCATTCGCAAGTTCGAGCTGTTGAAACTGGCGGGCGGAGCACTGCCCGAGGCCGATCTGAACCGCATCAATCTGGCGGAGTACGCGGAAGATGGCGAGCAGGTCTATGTCCCCAAGCAAGGTGAGGTTCTGCCCGCCGCCCAGCGCGCCAAACGCACGGCGTCCCGCAAAACCGGCAGCGGTTCCAAGGCGAAGGGACCCGCTCGAACGCCGAAACCCCAGGGACCGTTCGACCTCAACCGGGCCACCGCGGCCGAATTGGAGGCGGTGCCGGGCATCGGGCCGGTGCTGGCGGCCAAGATCATCGAGTACCGGACCCAGCACGGTCCTTTTGCCGCTTATGACGACTTGGGAAACGTGGCGGGGATCGGTCCGGTCAAGCTGGAGAAATTCCGTACCGCCTTGTATGTCCAATGACCTGGGCGCTCAGCGGTGGCTTGGGGATGGCGGCCGGCGTCGTCGTCGCCGTTTGTCTGGAGGTTCAGCCGTTGCTCTGGTTGGGCCTGGCCGGCGCGGCGGGCGGGGGCGCGGCGTTGCTGTTGCTGTTCAACCGGCGCGGCGAAGTCTGGCTGATCGGCTTGGCCTTATTGGGCCTGGGCGGTTTTTGGATGAGCCATTCCCGGGCGGACTACCGCTGGGCCATTCAACATAACCAGGCTTGGAACGGGCAAAGTTTGGTCTTTCAGGGAACCGTCATCGAACGGCCGCGCCGGGACGAGTTCGGCTTCAATTGCCGGGTGCGGCTGGATCCTGCCCGGAGCCAGGGGTTGACCGGGACGGTGCGAATCGAGTCTTCCCGGATATTGCCTGAAGAGTGGCTGGGTCGGACCTTGCGTTGCCAGGGCCGCTTCCGGGCGGCGCTCTTTCCTCAAACGGGTTGGCCCGGGTTGGCCGAACAGCAGCGGGTCGCCGGTTATCTGCGTTTGGCCGGGGAACCGCAAGGACTGCGGCGCAGCGGCCCGGTTTGGCGGATCCCGCTGGCGTGGGCCAATGGCTGGCGGCTCCGGATGAAAGCGGTGGGCGCCCGGACGCTGAGCGGGCTGAATCTCGAACTGTTTCACGGCATGCTCTTCGGGGACCGGCCGGGCGACACGGCGGCGGGCCTCCGCTTACAGGACGAATTGCAGCGCACCGGAACCATTCACCTGCTGTCCGTCTCGGGGTTGCATGTCGGACTGGTGGTCGGCTTCCTGAGCCTGGTGCTGCAGGGATTGCGAGTGCCCAAACGGTGGCGCTTCTTGCCGTTGGCCGCGGCCATCGGTTTTTATATCCTGATGACCGGGATGGAGCCGCCGGTATTGCGGTCCGGCTTGATGCTCCTGTTTTATCTGGCCGGAGACTGGCTGGGCTCCGGAAGCCGTGCCGGCTTGAACCGCCTGGCGCTGGCCGCCTGGATCTTGCTGATCGGTGACCCGTATAGCCTGTTTCAGATCGGCTTTCAGCTTTCTTGCGGCGCCACCCTGGGCGTGGTCGGGATCTTTCCGCTGCTGCGCGAGAGCCTTCCGGTGAGCCGGCGTTGGCTGAAGCCGCTCCGCGACGGGCTTTTGATCTCGGTCGCCGCCCAATTACCGCTCATTCCCATCCTGATCCAGTATTTTCAACAAATCTCCTGGTCCGGTCCGCTCGTCAACCTCTTGCTGCTGGTTCCGGCGGAATTGATCGTAGTCGGCGGTTTGGCGGGCGAGGCGCTGGGGGCGGTTTTCCCGGCAGCCGGCGCGCTGGCCATGGCCGGGATGGAGCGGATCTTGGATGGGACCCGCGCCATCATTCATTTCTGGGCCGGCCAGCCCTGGGCCGCCAGTTACGCGCCGGTCTGGCCGTGGCCGTGGCTAATCGCCTACTACCTGGGGTTGGTACTGCTGTTGGACGGCTTGCGGCCGAACCGGCTGACCGGCCGGCCCCATTGGGACCTTCGTCCCGGACCGGCCGTTTTGGCATTGTTGCTGGTGGCAAACCTGGCCTGCTGGACGCGCTACGGTTACCGGTTAACCCATCAATACCTGCAATTGACGGTGATCGATGTCGGCCAGGGGGATGCCTTGCTGCTCAAAACGCCCGACGGCCGCAGCGCGCTGATCGACGCCGGCAATCCGGGGCGGGGCCGCCGTTCGGTACTGCCGGTCCTGCGCCGGGAGGGAATCGGCCGGCTGGATCAGGTTTATCTGTCCCACGGCGACCGCGATCACCGCGGCGGAATGCTGGAAGTGCTGAGCGCCTTGCCGGTGGGGACGCTTTTCCTGCCGGCCGGGACCACTGCGCCGGAAGTGGAGCGGCTGCGCCGGGCCGCTGAAGCTTTGGGCGTCCGTTGCCGCCAGGCCGGTCCGGGCACGCCGGTCCGGTTGGGCCGGAGCGTCGGCGGCCTGGTCTATGAGGCGCGCGGCGCGGATTTGGCGGAGAACGACCGTTCGCTGGTGCTTTCGCTGAATTTCGGGAAAAATAAACTGTTGTTGACAGGAGATCTCAGCGCCGAAGGCGAAGCAATATTGAGCCGCAAATATCCCCGCGCGTTGCGCGCCGCCGTTTTAAAAGTGGGCCACCACGGCAGCAACGGCGCCTCGACCTTAGCCTTTTTGACGCAGGTGCGGCCGGTGGTGGCCTTGATTTCGGTGGGCGCCCATAATCAGTACGGCCTGCCGGGGCGAGCGGCGCTGAACCGGCTGCGTTCCATGGCTTTACCCGTGTACCGCACCGACCGGGACGGCCGGATCGACCTGCGGCTCTATCAAAACCGTTTGACAGTGGCTGTCGCCAAGCCAGGAGGTAAATGATGAATCGCGCCGAGTTTCTGAAGCAGGTGGCTGAGGCCAGGCTGTTGCCGGCCTATCTCTTCTTGGGAGAGGAGCAACTTTTTCACGAGGAGTTGTTCGCGGCGGCTAGCGCCCAATTGGTGGCTCCGGCCGATCTGCCGTTCAACCTGATCCGGCTGCCTGCCGCGGAGACGACCCCGGAAAACCTGCTGAACAACCTGGAGACCCCGCCGTTCTTCGGCGGAGCGCGGCTGATCCGCCTGGAAAAGCTGGAAGAGTCGGCCCATGGGGTGGATGAAGCGTTGCTGAAGGGGTTCTCCCGTTTGCCGGACGGGGTCTATCTGTTCGTCTCCGCCGCCAAACTGGATGGCCGCAAGAAGGTTCACCAGGAGCTGACCAAGCACCTGAACGTGGTCGATTGTTCGGGGCTCAAGGCCAATGAGCTGCCGCTCTGGTTGAAGCAGCGCGCCGAGCAGATGGGCCTGAGGCTTCCGCCGCACCAATTGCGGCGGATCGGCGAGCGGCTGGGCCCCAATCTGCTGCGCATCCGGACCGAGCTGGAGAAGTTGCGGACCTTCCTCGGCGATCGTCCGGCGCCCAGCGACGCGGAGCTGGAAGCGCTGATCCCGGGCGAGCCGGAACCGGACATCTTCGGCCTGATCGACGCGGTGGCGCAACGCGACCCCCGGCTGGGCCTGCCGCGCCTGGAAGAACTGCTGGACGCGGGCGAGAATGAGACGAAGCTCCTGGCCACGCTCAGCCGGCAGTTCCGCAACATCACCGCGGCCCAGACGGCCCGTTCCTCGGGAGTGAACGCTAAGGCCCTGGCCGGAATGCTAGGAATCAACCCCTATGTGGCCGAAAAGAGTTTTGCGCAAGCCGCCCGGTTCGGCCTGGCCGAATTGGCCTGGATCGCGGAACGGCTGGTTACTGCCGATTACCGCATGAAATCGGGCCAGCGGGAGCCCCGCTTGGAACTGGAGCTGACGGTGGCCGAGATTTGTTCGAGCCGCTAAAAGCGCGGTATCGAACTCCGGCCGAAGGCCAGGGCGATCGCCGAACTCAGCGAAGCAAGTTCACAGGGCTTGTGAAGCATTCCGCCAATTGCGCGCCTACATAATCAAGGTAATCTCATCGAGGCTGCGGTATGCGACTTCCGCCGGTTCCTGCGCCGGGTAGCCCAGCGGGATGATGGCCATCGGCCGCAGTTCGGGCCCGATTCCCAGCGCCTGGCGGACTTTTTCCTCGTCGAATGCCCCCACCCAGCAACTGCCCAAACCATAAGCGGTGGCGGTCAGCAAGATATTCTGCGCCGCCGCGGCGGTATCCTGAATGCAATAGAGATCCGCGCCCCGTTCGCCGTAGCGGGCCGCCGAACGTTCCGGCTCCGCGCAGACCACGATGTTGACGGGCGCGGCGGCAACAAAATTCTGCCCGTAAGCGGCTCCGGCCAATGCCGCGCGAATCGCTTCGCTGCGCACCACCACGAACTTCCAGGGTTGCAGATTGCCGGCGCTGGGCGCCAGATGGGCCGATTCCAGCAACCGGCCCAGGGTCGCCTCGGGGATCGCGGTGGTTTCATAGGCGCGGATGCTGTGGCGCTCTTTAATGGCGTCGATCAAATCCTTGGTCAAAAGATATCCCCCTCGAACATTTTTTTCAACTGCCTGCATCTTTTCGATTAGCTTTGCCCGTTTGGCACGGAAATATTTTTTGCGCCGGAGCGGGTTGAGTCGGTTAATAATTTTGTTTAGCCACGGGAATAGATCACTTATCCACAAAAAGAGTTCTTTTATTAACAAAATGAGCTTATTTATCCACAGAAAGAGCTTGTTGAGCGACTGAAAGAGCTCATTTATTCACAAAAAGAACTTTTTTATTCACAAAATGAGCTCATTTATCCACAAAAAGAGCTTGTTGAGTGACTGAAAGAGCTCACTTATTCACAAAAAGAGCTCTTTTATTAACAAAATAAGCTCATTCAATGACTCAACCAGATAACTTATCCCCAAAACAACTATTTAAGAAGCAAAAAAGAAGTAATGATTTAAGTCAATGAGGGTCGATGGGGGCTATTCCTGCCCCCACGCCATCGGCTTTATTCGCCGTCCTGGCTAAGCCGATTTTTGGACTTCCATGCCTGACCCAGGACCAAAGGGTGTAGTGGGACACCCTTTGGAATCCGCCCAGCCGGAACCGAGGTTCCGACACCTCCTCATTCATCCGGGGTTTTAGAATGTCGCCGCCATCCATGGCATTCTGACTGTCAACTAAGTGTAGGCTTTCGTCCCCGATCGCTGTTTTTTCTCCTGAAAAGAAGCGGCGCCGTCTCCCTCCCTGGAGACGGGTGCTCGTTATTGTGTTATGGCTACTAAGCTTAATATTTGATGGATGCACTAAATTTTGATTGCCCACCGCCTTCAAGGATGAAGGTGGGCGACGCCTCTTTTCGAGGATGAAAAATGGCGGTCGCCCAGCGGAGGGGACATCGGAAGCCTCGGCATAGTAGCCAGTCAGATGGCCATGGATGGCGAAGACGGTTACCGGATGCATAAGGGAGGCTTGGAATCCGTAGGTTCCAACGGTTTTTTGGTTACTTTTTTGCCGTCAAAAAAGTAACCCGCCGCCGGAACCGTGGGCCAAAGAAACAAG
>JAEXFN010000031.1 GCA_023400055.1 Bacillota bacterium | reverse complement strand
CTCTTTCAGTCATTCAGCAAGCTCTTTCAGTCGCTCAGCAAGCTCTTTCAGTCGCTCAGCAAGCTCTTTCAGTCATTCAGCAAGCTCTTTCAGTCGCTCAGCAAGCTCTTTCAGTCATTCAGCAAGCTCTTTCAGTCGCTCAGCAAGCTCTTTCAGTCACTCAGCAAGCTCTCTCAGTTGCTCAGCAAGCTCTTTCAGTCATTCAGCAAGCTCTTTCAGTCATTCAGCAAGCTCTTTCAGTCATTCAACAAGCTCGCTCAATCGCTCAACAAGCTCGAATCCTCCATTGGCTTCATAAGTTTATTTTCAAATCAAGACCTTTATCTAAAAAAGGAACTATGGCGGCGACCGCCATAGTTCCTTGATTCACACAAAATCGCTCTTTTGGGGATAAACGAAGGACCGGCATCCCGTTTAGAAAGTCGGCACGATGCTGCCCTGGTAGGTCTTTTCAATGTAGTTTTTCACGGTCGGGCTGGTCAGAGCCTTGGCCAGCTTTTGCAGGGCCGGATCGTTCTTGTCTTTGGTCCGGACGGCCAGGACATTCGCGTACGGCGATTCGCTGTTCTCGATGAACAAGGCGTCCTTGGTCGGCACCAGCTTGGCGGATAAAGCGTAGTTGGTGTTGATGACCGCGATATCCACATCGGCCAGAGCCCGCGGCAGTTGCGCCGCTTCCAAGGCTTTAAACTGCAGGTTCTTGGGGTTCTTGGCCACATCGAGTTCGGTGGCGGACAGTCCGGCGTCTTTGCGCAACTCGATCAGCTTGGCCCGTTGCAGGAGCAACAAGGCGCGGCCGCCGTTGGTCGGGTCGTTGGGGATCGCCACGATCGCTTTATCCTTCAGCTGGTTGAGCGACTTGATCTTGCTGGAATAGACGCCGAGCGGCTCGATATGGACTTTGGCGATGTAAGTGAGATCCAGGTTATGGTCCTTGCAGAATTGGGTCAGATAGGGAATGTGCTGAAAATAATTGGCGTCCAGTTCGCCTTGGGCCAAAGCGATGTTGGGCTGCACATAGTCCTGGAACTCGATGATCTGCAGGGTAATTCCCTCTTTGGCGAGCAACGGCTTGATCTGCTCCAGGATCTGGGCATGCGGCGTCGGCGAAGCGCCCACCTTCAGGACGGTGGCCGCGCTCACCAGGGCGAAACTGCCGGCCAGGACCAGAACGGCCAGGGCCAGAACGAACAGGCTGGTAAATTTCTTGGACATCGAAAATTCCTCCTTATTTTTTTACTCATATTGAGATTGGCTTAGCAAAACCGAAAGCTAGCGTCGCTTCACGCGGCGCGCCACCCAATCGCCGAGCGACTGGACGCCCTGCACCAGGACCACCAGCACGATCACCGTGGCCAACATCACCTCGGGCTGAAAGCGCTGATAACCGTAGCGAATGGCCAAATCGCCCAGACCGCCGCCGCCCACCGCGCCGGCCATGGCCGAATAACCGACCAGACTGACGGCGGTGATGGTCAGGCCCAGCAGTAAGCCGGACTTGGCTTCCGGGATCAATACCTTCGAGATGATCTGCCAGGTAGTCGCGCCCATGGCTTGCGACGCCTCGATCACGCCCCGGTCCACTTCCAGCAGGGCCGATTCCACCACCCGCGCCAGAAAAGGAATAGCGCTCACCGTCAGCGGCACGATCGCGCCATTGGTCCCGATCGAAGTGCCCACCACCAGCCGGGTAAACGGGACGATCGCCACCAGCAGGATGACAAAGGGCAGCGAGCGCCCGATATTGACGATCACCGCCAGCGCATTGTAGACGGCGCTGTTGGGCCGGATATGACCCGGGGCCGTGATCACCAGCAATATCCCCAGCGGCAGGCCGAATACCGCCGACAGCAGGAGCGACACTCCCACCATGTAAACGGTCTCCCATAAGGCGTTAAGGAGCAGCATCCAGAGTTGCGGGTTCCCCATCGCGTATCACCTCGATTCGTAACCCCTGGCTCGTGAGGTATGCTAAGGATTGGGCGATCTTATCCGACGGACCGGTCAATTCGATCAACAGCGACCCGAACGGAGTATCCTTGATGAAATCCAGGTTGGCGTGAAGGATGTTGACGTTCACTCCGAATTGGCGAATCAAGGAAGCGATAATCGGTTCCCGGGCCACCTCGCCCAGGAAGGAAATGCGCACCAGTTCTCCTTCCTCGCCCTCCCGGGAACGGTCCGGTCTGCTCAGCAAGCCGCGGGGGACTTCGCCATGCAGGGCGCTGGCGATGAAGCGGCGGGCGATGGCGGTCCGAGGATTGGCGAAGACCTCCACCACCGGGCCGTGCTCGACGATCCGGCCGTCCTCGATCATCGCCATCGAATCGCAGATCGCCTTGATGACCTGGATCTCGTGGGTGATCAACACAATCGTCAGGCCGAAGCGCTGGTTGACATCGCGCAGCAACTCAAGGATGGAGCCGGTGGTCTGCGGATCCAAGGCCGAGGTCGCCTCATCGCACAGCAGGATCTGGGGCTGGTTGGCCAGCGCCCGGGCGATGCCCACCCGTTGCTTCTGGCCGCCGCTCAACTGGGCCGGATAGGCATTCAGCTTGTCGGCCAGGCCGACCAGTTCCGCCAGCTCCTGCACCCGCTCTTCGATCCGGTCCGGGGCGACTCCGGCCACTTCCAGCGGAAAAGCGATGTTGTCCCGGACGGTGCGCGACGTCAACAGGTTGAAGTGTTGAAAAATCATCCCGATCTTGCGGCGGGCCTGCCGCAGATCATTGCCGCTCAGTTTGGTGATGTCGTTGCCGTCCACCGTCACCGTTCCCGACTGCGGAACCTCCAGCCGGTTGATGCTGCGGAGCAAGGTGCTTTTGCCCGCGCCGCTCAACCCGATGATGCCGAAGATCTCGCCCCGGGCAATCTGTAAATCGACATCGCGCAGCGCCACCACTTGCACGTCCTTTTGCTGATAAATCTTGGTAACCTTCTGAAACTCGATAATCGAATCCGTCATTCTCATTTCCTCCCAGCGGCTCACCGCTGTAACCGGCCTGCGTCCCCGCGGCTGAAAGCTGCGGCAACGAGCCCCGGTAGTAAACCTGCTTTGTTTCCTGATCCCGCGCGGGGAATTTTATTGACGGCTTGCAGCGCCGTCCCGATTACGAATCCCCGCCGCCGAAATCGTCCACCAGATCCTGTGGATCCTCCAGGCCGACCGACAACCGGATCAGGTTGTCGGTAATGCCCAGTCTTTCCCGTTCGGGAGCGGGGATCGAGGCATGCGACATCTTGACCGGATAGGAAAGGATCGACTCGACGCCGCCGAGACTGACCGCCACCGACCATAGCTTGACCGCTTTCATGATGCGCAGGGCCCGCTCGACGGTATCGGTCTTGAAGGAAAGCACCGCGCCTGCGCCGGTGGCCTGGCCATGATGAATGGCGTAACCGGGATGATCGGGGAGCCCCGGATAATAAACGGCGCTGACCCAAGGCTGACGCCGCAGCCATTCGGCGATGAACAAGGCCGATTGTTGCTGGAGCTCCATCCGGGCCCGCAGGGTCTTGATGCCCCGCAGCAGCAGCCACGAGTCCTGCGGCCCCAAGATCGCGCCGAAGCCATTCTGGACGAAATAAATTTTGGAGGCCAGCTCCGCTGCTTTCGTAATCACCGCGCCGCCAATCACGTCGCTATGCCCGCCCAGAAACTTGGTGGCGCTGTGGATCACGATGTCGACCCCCAGATCCAGCGATTGCTGGAAATAGGGCGACATGAACGTGTTGTCGAGCAGGGTCAGCAAGCCGTGTTCTTTGGCGAGGGCCACCACGGCCCGGATATCGGTGATCTTCAGCAACGGGTTGGAGGGCGTCTCCAGAAAGAGCGCCTTGGTATTGGGCCGGAGCGCCGCCGCGATATTTTCGGGCCGGGTCATGTCCACGAAGGTGCATTCCAGCCCGAATTTCTTGAAGAACCGGGTCAAAATGCGATAGGAGCCGCCGTAAATGTCTTCGGTGGCCACAATGTGGTCGCCTTGCGCGAAGATGGCCAATGCCGACGATACGGCGGCCATGCCCGAGGCGAAGGCATAGGCTTTGGTTCCGTTTTCCAGCGCGGCTAGAACGTTCTCCAGCGCCTCCCGGGTCGGATTGCCGGAACGCGAATAGTCGTATGCGCCGGGATGCTCCACGTCGGGCTGGTGAAAGGTGGAGGCCTGATAGATCGGGATGCTCAACGCCCCGGTGCGCGGATCCAACTCATTGCCGTTATGCAGGATTCGGGTGGCATATTTCATGAAGCTTCACTCCTCGGAATCGAACGGAAGCGCCAGCTGCCTGACCTTCGTTCTTCCTAATAAATTTCTCACTCATGCGAGCTTTTACTGCATGGCCTGTTCCAGATCGGCGATCAGATCGTCGGGCGCTTCGATGCCCACCGATAATCGCAACAAATCCGGGGTTACTCCGATCCGCTCCCGGATCGCCTCGGGAATATCGGCGTGCGTCTGCCGGACCGGATAGGTAATCAAGGTTTCCACCCCGCCCAGACTCTCGGCGAAAGTGATCAGGCGGACCCGGTTGATGATCCGTTCCACCAGCGCCGGATCCTTCACGGTGAAGGAGAGCATCGCTCCGAACCCCGAGGCCTGTCGGTTTTGAATGACATGACCGGGATGATTGGCGAGGCCGGGGTAATTTACTGCTTTGACCGCGGGGTGGGTCGCCAGCCACTCGGCAATCCGCGCCGCGTTCTGCTGCTGCCGTTCCAGCCGCAGGGCCAGCGTCTTGAGGCCGCGCAGCATCAACCAGCTATCCTGGGGTCCCAGCACCGCGCCGGTGGAATTCTGAATGAATTTGATCCGCTCGCTGAGTTCCGCAGTCCGGGCGACCACGACTCCGGCCAACAGATCGTTATGGCCGGCCAGGAACTTGGTCCCGCTGTGCACCACCAGATCCGCTCCCCATTCCAAAGGCCGTTGCAGATAAGGCGTCATGAAGGTATTGTCCACAATGACCCAAAGGCCCAGCCTGTGGCCGAGCTCGATCACCTGTTCCAGATCAGTCACTTTCATCAGCGGATTGGACGGAGTTTCAATGAAAATCGCCTTGGTCCGGCCCGGCAATACCGCCCGCTCGATCGCGCCCGGGACGGTGCTGTCGGCGTAACTTGCCGCGAGTCCGAATTGTCTGAAGTTCTGTTCCAGCAGGCGGTAGGTCCCGCCATAAAGATCATCGGAGACCACGATGTGATCATTGGCGGCGAACGCCATTAATACCGCGGTAATGGCGGCCATCCCCGAGGCGAAGGCAAAACCGCGTTCACCCCGCTCAAGCTCGGCCAGCACCTGTTCCAGAACCTGGCGGGTCGGGTTGACGGTCCGGGAATAATCATAGCCGGTGCTCACTCCCAACGCCGGGTGGCGAAAGGTGGCGGTCTGATAGATCGGCGTACTCACTGCGCCAGTGGTGGAATCGCTGCAGAGTCCCGCATGGGCCAGTACCGTCTCAATCTTCATCGCAAATCTCCCTGCTCTATTTCGTTTCTCAATATGAAAAATGAAAAAGCCTCTTCCCGATGGAAAGAGGCCTGCTGAAACGCGTGTCCTCTCTCATCTGCCAGGTTTCCCTGTCGGAATTGGCACCTTGCTGGATCAGTGTCACAAGGTTGCCGAAGGTTCATCGGGCCGGTCCCTCCCCTTCTCTCGATAAGAGTTTCTTAGCTTGAAATTATTCAATTGGAAAACATACTAAGACAATGGAATTTATCCGTAATTCCTGTTAATTTTAACACACCCGCGCCCCAGCGTCAAGGGGCGGTTTCCTTAAAAGTCATCGGATAAATTCTTTCGAACCGGGAGCCGTCTCATCAAAAGATTGAATGCGGCTGATCACCGGCTTGAAATCGGCGCCGGAAAAGCAGGTACCGCACCTGCCGCCTTTGGGAACGGCGGTATTTCTCACGTTTCGGCCAGTTCTAATTCGAACTGGCCCACCATCATATGGAGGTGGGTCGCCTGATTGGAAAGCTCTTCGCTGGCCGCCGCGCTCTCCTCGGCCGTGGCGGTATTGGTCTGCACCACATTCGCTACCTGTTCGATGCCCTGATTGATCTGGGTTATCGCGTTGGCCTGCTCATTGGAGGCAGTCGCGATATCCCCCACCAAATCGGCGGCCTGCGCCACTTCGGTCACGATCGCCGTCAACGCCCGGGCAGTCTCTCGGGCAACCTCCATTCCCGCCGTAGCTTTGCGGATCGAGCTTTCAATGAGCGCGCTCGTTTCTTTGGCCGCATCCGCGCTGCGGGTGGCCAGGTTTCTTACCTCCGCGGCCACCACCGCGAAGCCTTTGCCGTGCTGGCCGGCGCGGGCGGCCTCGACCGCCGCGTTCAGGGCGAGGATATTGGTTTGAAACGCAATGTCGTCAATGGCCTTAATGATCTTGGAGATACTGACGGAAGCCTCGTTAATCTCACTCATCGCCTTCACCATCGTTTGCATCTGAGTGTTGCCGTTTTCAGCGCTCTGCTTGGCGAGCAACGCCAGTTCATCGGCACGGCCGGCGTGGGCGGCGTTCTCTCGCGTCTGGGCGGCCATTTGGGTGATAGACGATGTAAGTTCTTCCACGGATAATGCCTGCTCCGTGGCACCCTGGGACAGATTCTGGCTGGCGCCGGCGACTTGCCGCGCACCGGCAGCGACCTGGTCCGCAGCCTCGCGGATCTCGTTTAAGATCCCATTCAACGCTTCAATGGTTTGATTGAGCGAATCCTTAATCGCCGCATAACTGCCCCGATAATCCCCCCGCATCAACTGGCTGAGGTTTCCGCGCGCCACTTCCTGCAAGATCCGTGCCGCCTCATCGATAGGAGCGGTGACGGCATCCAGCGTCCGGTTGAAACCGCGAATAATCCGGCGATACTCCCCTTTCAGCTTGGATTCATCGCCCCGCACCACTAAGTTTCCGGAGAGGGCGGCCTCCGCCAGGCGATTGCCCTCCTGAAGCAGGTTTTGCACCTCGGTCAACATGGCCACCATCGAAGGCACCAGGCGGTCATTGGCGGAACGCCTGCCGATCTCCCGCAGTTCGGTCAGCCGGCTGATATCGCCGTCCGCCGCCTTAACGAAAGCATCCTCCACGCTGAGCATCCGCGCATGCACCTGGTTGATTTTTTCGGCCAGATCACCGAACCGGCCCTGGTAGGCACCGTTCATGGTCAGCGTAAAATCATTGACCGCCATTTTTTCCAGGACCCGCGAGGCTTCGCCGAGCGGTTCCGTCACCGCCTCCAGCACCAGGTTGACATTTTGAACGATCTCGCCATAACCGCCCTGCAACTGGCGGATATCGCAGCGGAAGGCCAGATCACCCCGCCGGCCGGCGGCGGCCAATTCGCCGATTTCAGCTCTTAGAGTCCGGAACATGGTAGCGATCCGGTTCACAGCGGCGATGGCTGCGCCACAGCATCCCGGGGAAACGTCATCGAGTATTGCCGGGGCTTCTCCCTCGGCCAGCCTTTGCAAGCTTCCGAAGATCCCCTCCAACGGTTGCAGCAACGAATCCAGCGTTTGATTCAGCGTTTCGATCATCAACCCGAAATCCCCCGGATACTTGGCGGCCGCCGCTCTTTGGTGCAGATCGCCGGCGGCCGCGGCCTGCGAAAACTGCTTCGTATCGGCGAGCAGCTCCTCCAATAAGCTCTTGAGCCGGGAAAGGGAATGCCGGATCGGTTCGAACTGCGTTTCGATCTCCGGCGCGTCCGGCCCGGCGGCATCCCATTGCAGGTCGCTCCGGAGGTCCCCTTCGGCCAGCCGTTTCAGATTGGCGGCGACTTGGGCCGCGGCTTCGGCCCATTCCCGGCCATCGTTTTCCGCCGCGCGCTCGGTCAGGCAGCCCAGGTAAACGACGACCCCCCCTTGTTCATCCTTCAGGCAGGAGAGTTGCTGTTCAAAACGGCGGCCCCGCCATTCAAAGGTCTTTTTCAGGCGATCCGTCCGGCCGTTCTGCAGCTGCTGAACGGTCCGAGCCAGCTCGTGATCGAGGGCTTCGTCGCTCTGGGCGCATTTCGTGCCGTAGCGCGACTCCCGATCGGTGAACGCTCCCTGGCCGGGCAGTAATTGCGCAAAAGCTTCATTCATATGCAGCCATTTCAAATCGCAATCCATAACAAAAAAAGCAATCGGTAACGCGTCCATGACCAGCGCATCCCAATTGTTTTTGGCTTGGAAAGCATTTTCGGATTCGATCAGGGGTACCAGGGAACGATCATGCAACCGAGCGATAATTATTCCGCTCAACCCGGCCAGGGCCAATCCGCCGCCATAAACGATCACCCCGGGCAGAGCCTTGGTTAACCCCGCCCAGTAACCGAGCATCCCGAGCAGCCATGCCGGCAGAGCCACCATTGCCGCTCCCGTCCAAAGCCGCGGTCGAATCCGCGTAGCATTGCGTCCTTCCACCGAACCAAACCTCCTTGTCATCGCGCATATCTGGATGAAAATTATTTCGCCAACCCATCCCTGTCCTTGAAACATCCGGCTCTCTCGCCATTCTCAGCCCGCCCGGCAACGCCTCCTTTGCTTTCGACCCCGAAGTCACGAATCCAGCCGTTCTCCCCGCTTTGGTTTGGCATTGCGTTCACTATCCGGTTTGGAGTATACTTAACTAACAAAGACTCGTTTACCGTATCGAAATGATTAGTGTCGAAATGGTTACAAAATATTTAATTGATCATGGGCCGATCATTTTGCTCGACCAACCGCGAGGATGGAAACGTTTGTTTATTTAGCTATCTTTATTGTGATTCTGACAGAAGTCTCGCGGCAACGGCGGCCCAAGTCCGGAGCAACCATCGAAACTCAGCAAAAACAAGTATCAAGCCACCAACGGCGATTTTCCCAGGAGTTCCAGATGCCGCTGCCGTTCAATACGAGAGGCATCGCTGGCTCAGCGATTGCTTCCATCTATCATACCAGGGTTTTTGATAAACCGCGTCCACTCGCTGGTTCACTCCGGATGGGGCCTCGGCCTTGGCGATTTCATGCTGGGAAAATATCTTTAGCAGCAAGTCAAATATGGCTTAACCCCTTTGGGGTCATACGCAATCCCCTCCTAAATCAATTAAAGCATCCATCGAACCGATAATACTCGGAAGAGAGATTAAGCGTGAGTTCAATCGGAAATTATTTTGGCAATAAAGCAATTTATTGTCGCTTTGGTTTACTATGTCTTTTTTCATGGGCTCCCGGCGCGGTTCTTCCGATCGCTAGCGCTATTGCGAAAATTAATTTTTGGCGGTCGCGTCAGCCGACCGATGCGACGCTATTACGACATGATTCAAAAACATTGCGATAAACCCTGTCCGGAGGTCAGGTGATCCCCAAGGCTGAGAAAAGCAAGGAATAAAGTCGTTTTAAACGCTTGGCAAGGCGATTCTTAATTGAAAGACTTTATCCCATGGCTTTCAAAGCGCCTGATTTGCGAAAAAACGGTGCAGCCTCGCTGATTTTCGCAAATTCGCAAATCACTATACCCGGGAATTGATGTCGCGCATAGCGACGGCGTTCGTCCGGCACATGCAAAAACCGATTGCAACGTGATATATGGATAGCCATGCTTTCCACGGGTATATTATAGGTATCACATTGGACTTCTTTATACCGGATCAATTTTATTATATGACATTTATTAGTGTCGTGTCAATCGAGGTGATAGTTATTTATAGCTTAAAAGAACTCGGAGCCAGACTCAAGCGCGCCAGAGGCTCTTTAACCCAGCTTGAGGTCGCTAAGGAACTTGGCGTCGATCGCAGTTATATCGGAAGCATTGAGCAGGGAAGAGCCAAACCAAGCTTAAATTATTTGGTTTATGTGGCCAAAAGATTCGGGGTTTCGATCGATTGGATCTTATTCGGCAATGAGATAAATATATCTCAGAAAATGGTGCCGCCCGCTCTCGCGGCGGCCGGCGAAGACGAGGATGCCGAATTGGACTTGATGATTGCCTATTTAAAGGAATTGTGGCACGATCACGATTGCGATAGGCGCGGCTGGCTCAAAATACAATTTAAAGAGGCTTTTCCCAAGTATCTGCAATACCAGCAAGAAAAGATGAAGAACCGCTAGCGGGACTTGGGGGAATCCCCGTCCCCGTCATCCGGCGGAACCCGGCCGCCCGCCGCAGGACTCGCGGATTATCAGCGCGGTGGGGAGGATTTCTCCCTTCGCTGCGGGAGTTTTGCCCTCCATGAGCTGAAACAGTTGCTTGGCGGCCGCCTCCCCCAATAAGCCGGTGGGCTGACTGACCGCAGTAATCGCCGGCGAGAAGTATTCATATAACGGATGATCGTCGAAAGCGGCCAGGGCCAGATCAGCGGGGATCCGCAGTTTTTCCGCACGGACCGCCTGCAACACGCCGGTAACCAGGTCTCCGGCCGCGGCAAAGATGGCCGTGACTCCCTCTGGGCCGCGGATAATCTCCCGGCTGATCTCCGTCGCCCGTCGGGTCCAATAGGGGCAGTGAAACACGCGCGACGGATCCAGGCCGGCCTCTGCCATGGCCCGTTTGAAGCCGCTCACCCGCGAGATGACGCTGGGATAATGTTCCGGCCCGGCCAGCATGGCGATCTGCCGGTGCCCCAGCGCCAGCAGGTGCTCGGTCATCCGCTGAGCGCCGCCGGCGCTGTCGACGTCCACATAATAATGGGAGATGCTCATGCTTTGGCCCACCATCACAAAGGGGAAATCTTTCAGGAGCAGCTCCGCCAGCTGTTTATCGCCGAATTGTTCCGAACCGATGATTAGGCCGTCGATCCGCCGGCCTTTCAAGATCGATTTGTAGGCGGAGTCCACATCCTCTTCGGAGCGGGAGGTGGAGAGCAGCACATTATAGTTTTTGGCCGCCGCCTGCTCGATGATGGCGGTCAGCAGGTTCGGCCAATAGGCGGTGGACATCGAATAACTGCTGGTATGGGGGATGATCAGCCCGATATTGCCGGAACGCTTGGCCGCCAGCCCGTGCGCCGAGGCATTGGGCTGGTAGTCCAGTTCCTTGACCAGTTTCAAGATGCGTTTGCGGGTCTCTTCCCCCACCCCCGGTCCGTCATTGATCACCCGGGAGACGGTTCCCATGGAGACCTGGGCCAGTTCAGCCAAGTCTTTAATGGTTATAGTCATCGAATGTCACCTCCATCGGAATCCCGCTGTCGCGAAACCGGATTTATTATCTATTAAAAAATGCAAATTCAATTATTCATGCCGGAATTTCGATCTTAACGGCCGATAATTTAATTATCCAGATCGAATTTTCATTTATCGGGGCCAGAAAATCATTTCTCGGAAGCGAAAAATTATTTCTCCGGAGCGAAATTGCGATTTCCATGATCGAAAAATTACCTATACGGATCGAATTTTAAATTCTGCTGATCGAAAAATCATTTCTCATGATCGAAAAGTCATTTTTCACGATCGAAAAAATAATTCTCCGGATCGGATTTTCAATTCTCGTCATCAAAAATTCATTTATACGGATCGAAAGTACAATTTCGTCATTAAAAATACAATCTTTGGCCCGCAATTTATTTCTTAAGCCGCAATTTCTGTAATTTATCTTTTCGCTGCGAAAGTTGAGCCATTAATAAAAAAAGTTCATCAACGCTGATGGACTGTTTTCCCGTTCGATCTAGGATCCTTGCCGCTGCGCCCTTCGGGTGCGCGAGCATAACAATGCCCGGCGGCTCAACGAAAACGTTATACTTATTATAATCCAGATCGGATCGGCTGACAAGATAGAAGCGATGTTTAAACGAGCGGCGCCCGCTATTTGTGGTTAGCTAAAACGGTTGCTGGACCGGCGCGGTTTTTTATCTTTCGGCCTGAAACGCGCGCTTCTTTTTAAAAAGAGGACCGACCCGCCGTGGGTCGGTCCTCCTGATGAACGATATTCTCCCCGGGGCCCGGTTAGGCCTCGTCAGCGCCGTAACCGTCCGGATTGTTGGACTGCCAGCGCCACGCATCGGCGCACATCGCGGCGATATCTTTCTGGGCCGTCCAGTTCAGCTCCATTTGCGATTTGGACGGGTCCGCATAACAAACGGCGATGTCCCCCGGCCGCCGCTCGGCGATGCGGTAGGGAATGGGCCGTCCGGCCGCCCTGGCGAAAGCCTCCACCACCTCCAGGACACTATAGCCCCGGCCGGTGCCCAGATTGTAAATCACCAGCCCCGGCTGGGATCGCAGTTTCTCCAGGGCCTTCAGGTGCCCGATCGCCAGATCGACCACATGGATGTAATCCCGGACTCCGGTCCCGTCGGGAGTGGGGTAATCGGCCCCGAAGACCGTCAGTTCTTTCAATTTGCCGACAGCGACCTGGGCGATGTACGGCACCAGATTGTTGGGGATGCCGTTGGGATCCTCGCCGATGCGGCCGCTGGGATGGGCGCCCACCGGATTGAAATAGCGCAACAGGGCGATATTCCAGGCGCTGTCCGCCCGGTACAGGTCGCGCAGCATCTCCTCGATCATCAGCTTGGAACGGCCGTAGGGATTGGTGGCCGAAAGCGGCGAATCTTCGGTAATCGGCACCCGCTCGGGGTCGCCGTAGACAGTGGCCGATGAACTGAAGACCAGATTCTTCACGCCGTGGCTTTGCATCACTGCGCACAGGTTGAGGGTGCCGGTAAGGTTATTGTGGTAATACAGCAGCGGTTTGGCCACCGATTCGCCGACCGCTTTCAGTCCGGCAAAATGGATCACCGCCTCGATGGCCGAATGGTCAAAAACCTCGTTCAAAGCGTCCCGGTCGAGCAAATCGGCCTTATAAAAGCGCAGGCTCTTGCCGGTGATCTCCTGAACCCTCCGTAACGACGCTTCCTTGCTGTTGACCAGATTGTCGACGACAACCAGTTCGTGTCCTGCTTGCAACAATTCCACGCAAGTGTGGCTGCCGATATAACCGGCGCCGCCCGTGATTAAAATCGCCATTTCCTTCCCTCCAGCTTCCTGAAATATTTATCGTATCGGTTGCTTGCGACGTTTCGTTTCATTGCTCCGTTTTTTTGCGCCTCAGTTTGTCCAGCCGTTGGCGATCCTCCGGCCGCAAAGAAGCCGGTATCAGTCCCCTGCGCATTGAAGCGCGTGAAGGACCGGAAGACGGTCTAACAATACAATATTTCAGCCGGTCATGTCAAGATTTATTCGCCGCGGGAATTCGCGAAAAATCGTACCGAGGAATTGCTGAATCTTCCTAACGCAAAAAGACATAACTTTGGGTTATGCCTTTTTGCAAATCCGGACCGTTGCGCCGGTTTGAAGTCAGGGCGTCCGGCCGTGGTTAATCCATCGACTCGGCCGCATATTCCGGCACCGGCTAGCAACTGAACGAGCGAATGTCCCGCAGATCCATGCCGAAGTATTCCCAACGGCCTCTGCGGAAACGCCACCCGGCGAGCGAATTCCGTCCGACAAATACCGGATAAGCCCAGAAAGACTGGCGGTTCTGCAGCCAGATGTAGGTGAAACGGTACAGGCAGCCGCGGATCGCGCCAGGATCAATCGCACGTAAAGCGGGCTCGTTGGGAACGTGGCGCGGCGGCGCCGAACGCGGCGGACCTTGACGCTGTTGCGAAGGCCCTTGATGCTGCGGCGGCGGACCCTGGGGCGGATCGCCCAACGCCTCGGACCCTTGGGGCCAAGCCCAAGGGGCATAGAAATAACCGGGAGCCGCCCCGGAATACGGGTAGCCATACGGAACGGCTTGGCCATAGCCGGGGATGCAGATGGCCTGGCCGATCTGGAGGTTATTGGGATCGACGTAGGGATTGGCCTGGAGCAGCCCATCCAGGGGCACATTATACTGGTTCGCCAAAGAATAGAACGTATCGCCCGGTTGGATGGCATAAGCAAATGTCCCGGCAGGGCAGGGATAATAACTCATTTCGACACCTCGCTGACGCTTAAATATTGGCATGGGGACCGTTCGAGCCAAAAATGCTTTTGGAATATCATATGTCCGCTCCGGGAGATTGGGTCTTTTGGCACAACCGATTGTGCCTTTGGCACGAAATAAAACAAAAGGCTCGGCGGTTATTCCGCCAAGCCTGGGAAGTGCCAATGCGCTCGTTCATGATTGCGCCCGGGAAAGCGGGCGCCGAAAAACCGATCTTGTCAGCCGTTGAAGCGATCGAGCTGAAGCGGACCTGCTTGACCCCGGCCAATCTGGCCCAAACGGCCCGGCTACGGCTGACGCTGCATTTTTAACCACTGGGTCCAACTGGTACGGTATTGGTCGCGGTTCGACTGGCAGTAAAGATAAAAACGCTGCAAAAAATCTTTGATCTCCAGACTTCCTCTGCTCCGGGAACTCATCCGGCGTTGCACGTCGTGGACCACGCTGCGGCTGGCCAGCCAGGCCTGGCGGCTGATGATCGCCTCAAACGGCACCTGTTTGGCATTGCGCATCATATCGTACATCTGCATCAAAATGGTGGTCCGGCCGATCCCGGCCCGGCAGTGAAAATGCAGCCAGGCGTCGGCGGGAAGCCCCCGCACCAGGCTGATGAACTGATCGACTACCGGATCGCTGGGCCGTTGATGATCGGTCACCGGCAGCCGCGCATAACTCCAGCCGACGGAGCGGACCAGCTCCGCTTCGTTGCAGACCGTTAACGGCCGGTGCAGCACCAGCGGCTGAACCTTGGCGTTCGTCGCGGCCCGGCTGACCTTTACCCCGTCCGCGCGGATCAAGCCGGTCAGCTTGCGCCGCTCATCCCGGAGAATCTCCGGCAAGGAGAGTCCCTGATTGGCCGCGTTATGCTTCCCCACCCAACTGACGGCCATGCCATTCAGAAAACCGTGCGATTCCTGTCGCAGATCCACGACCATGACGCGCCTGCGATCGATCTCATCCTTCATTCGTCGCAATTGGCGCTGGGAAAACTGGCCGCTGCCGGAGATGTTCAAATCGGCCAGACCGGTCGGAATGATCAGCGGGGCTCCCGGCGCGGGATGCAGGATGCCGGCCGTGATCATCCGGAAATTCCCCGGCAACCTGGCGTTATTCGGCTCATCCAGCGACAGCACCGACGGGCCGGGCCCGCCGACTGCCCGCGCCACCAGAAAGGCCACCATCGCCGCCACCAGAACCAGACCGGCCAGAAACAGCCATCGTTTCTGCATCATCACCCGCACCCGCTTTCTTCGCTGATTAATCAGCGGCAAATCGCTTCCAGTGCATCTTATTCGGGGGCGGGCCGATTCATAACCGGGTTCGCTCGCCGTTTCCGTCGCGATTCCGGGCGGAACGGGGCGGCGGTTTGGGTGCGACGGGCATAACCCCGCCATCCGGGCCATATGATGGATTCAGAATTGTTTTTGCGATTTATCTTTAAGGAGCCGGAGGATTCGATCATGCCCTATTACCGCGACGCCATGAAGAAGCGGGTCGATACCGTCACCAGTCAGCTGCAAAAGGCGATTTATCAAACGGTCGCTCCCCTGCGGGTCGCGGTCTGGCCGACTCCGGCCGGACCGGTTCCCTATGCGGACCGGATGAACGGGACCCCGCGCGAACTGGCCGTCGGGGAACAGTGGGGCCAACCCGGCGAATACGCCTGGTTCCGTTTTAGCGGGGCGGTTCCCCCGGCGGCGGCCGGGCGGAAGGTGGTGGCGCTGATCGACGTCGGCGGCGAAGGCTGTGTCTTCGACCGTTGCGGCTGTCCGGCGCAGGGATTGACCAACGTCACTTCGGGATTCGACCGGGCACTCGGCCAACCGGGGAAACGGGTCGTCGACCTCGCGGAGCGGGCTCCGGCCGGGATGCCCATCGAGCTTTGGGTCCAGGCGACCACCAACGATCTGTTCGGCAAGTACCGCGATCACGGCCGGCTGCAGGAAGCGGCCGTCGCCGTCTGTGATGAGCGGATCAAAGCGCTCTATTACGATTTTGCCTTCTTAAACGATCTGCTGCTGCACCTGCCGGAGCAGAGCCTGGGCTCCGACCCGCTGTTATTCCGGTTGTACGAAGCGGCCAACCGGCTGGAACGTTTGACCCCGGATGAGTTGGAACAGGCGCGCGCCATCCTCGAACCGGAATTGGGCCCGTCGGCCGGCGCGCCGGCCCTGGCGGTGGCGGCCATCGGCCATTCCCACATCGATCTGGCCTGGCTCTGGCCCTTGCGGGAAACGGTGCAGAAGGGCGCCCGCACCTTCGCCACTGCCCTGCTGATGCTGGAGCGCTATCCCGATTATATCTTCGGTGCCAGTCAGCCCCAGCTCTACCAATGGGTCAAGGACGCCTACCCGGCGCTGTTCGAAAAGATCCGGCGACGGGTGGCGGAGGGCCGCTGGGAAACTTTGGGCGGGTTCTGGGTCGAGTCCGATACCAACCTGCCGTCCGGCGAGTCGCTGGTGCGGCAGATGCTTTACGGCAAACAATTTTTCCGGCGCGAGTTCGGCCGGGATCCGGAGCTATTGTGGCTGCCCGATTCCTTCGGCTTCAACGGCGCCCTGCCGCAGATCGCCCGCAAGTCCGGCGTGAGCTATTTCTGCACCACCAAACTTTCCTGGAACCTTTACAACCAGTATCCGCACCACACCTTCACCTGGATCGGCATCGACGGCAGCCGGATCCTGGCCCACCTGCCGCCGGAGGGAACCTACAACAGTTCGGCGGCGCCCCGGGCGGTGCTGAAGGCGACCCATGATTTCCTGGATAAAGGCCTCTCCGACCAGTGCCTGCTGGTCTTCGGCATCGGCGACGGCGGCGGCGGGCCGGGCGAGGAGCATCTGGAATGGCTGAAACGGGAACGCGGCGCGGCCGGACTGGCGCCGGTGGTCCAAAAGCACGTTACCGAGTTCTTCCGGGAGATCGCCCCGGCCGCGCCCCAGCTCCGCAGCTGGGATGGGGAGTTGTATCTGGAGCGGCATCAAGGCACCTACACCACCCAGGGCCGGATCAAGCGCTACAACCGCCAGATGGAGCTGGGCCTGCGGGATTTGGAGTTCGGCGCGGTTTTGGCCCTGCTCCTGGCGGGGCAGGCCTATCCGGCCGAACCGGTCGCGGCGATCTGGCGGGAGATCCTGCTCTATCAGTTCCACGATATTCTGGCGGGCTCGGCCATCCATCCGGTCTACCAGGAATGCTACGCCCGCTATGAGCAGCTCCGGCAGACCGTGGCCGCCTTGAACGAGCGGGCCTTCGCCGCCCTGGCCGGGCGGGTCGACACCCGGGACACGCTGCGGCCGGTACTCGTCGCCAATACCCTTTCCTGGGAGCGCGCCGCCTGGCTCAAGCTGAACGGGCAGTGGTTCCGGGCCCAGGCTCCCGCCATGGGCTACCGGGTCCTGGAGACCGCCGCTCCGGCGGCCTTGCCTGCCGGGATGGCCGCCGGCGACCAACGGCTCGAAAATGACCTGCTGGCGGTGGAGTTCGCCGCTGACGGCTCGCTCCGGACGATCCTCGATAAAGCCGCCGGACGGACGGTGCTGGCCTCGGGTTGCCCCGGCAACCGGCTGGCGGTCTATGAGGATTCCGGCGACGCCTGGGACTTCGCGATCGGTTACGCCGACCGGGAACCGGAATATTTTCAGTTGCAGCAGGTCGAGAGCTGGGTGGACGGTCCGCAGGCTTCGCTGAAACAGCTTTACCGTTACGGTAAGTCGACGCTGGAACAGACGGTGATCCTGACCCACGGCAGCCGGCGCATTGATTTCGTGACCAATGTCGACTGGCTGGAACGCCACAAGATGCTGCGGACCTCATTCCCCGTCCAGGTCCGCAACACCGTGGCCACCTGCGAGATTCAGTTCGGCAGCATCCAGCGGCCCACCCAACGCAACACTGCCTGGGAGATGGCCAAATACGAAGTTTGCGCCCAAAAGTGGGTCGATCTTTCCGACGCCGGGTATGGCGTGGCACTGTTGAATGACTGCAAATACGGGCACAAGGTATTTGAAAACGTCCTCGACCTCAATTTGCTGCGCAGTCCGGAGTATCCCGATCCCGCGGCCGACCTGGGGCAGCATTCCTTCACCTATTCGTTGTATCCTCATCTCGGTGACCACGTCGTTGGCCAGGTGGTCCGGGCCGGCTACGAGCTGAATGTGCCGCTCATGGTCTTCCCGCTGGCCGTGCAACCGGGCGACCTGCCGGGCTGCTTCGGGCTGATCGAGGTCGGCCTGGACAATATCGTGGTGGACACGGTGAAGCAGGCCGAAGCCGGTCCCGCCTTCATCATCCGGCTCTACGAATGCGCCGGCCGGGCCTGTCAGACCCCTTTCCGGATTCAAGGCCCCTGCCGGGCCATGGAATTGGTGGACCTGATGGAAGGGCGTTGCGACCAGTCGCCCTTGCACGATAATTGCGAACTGGATTTCGGCCCCTTCGAGATCCAGACGTTGAAGGTCTATTGGGCCGACGCCTAATTCTCCGGAGCCGTGGCTGCTATGCTATGATTGGAATCATTGCCATCGAAAATGCCGCCGCCGGTTATTAAAAACCGAAGCAGCGGCATTCGCCGTTTTGGCACGGCTCATTCCTTGACGGCGCCCTGGGTGAGTCCGGAGATGATCTGGTTTTGAAACAAGATATACGCCAAAATGCTAGGGATGATGCTTAAAACGACCGCGGCGTACATCGAGGTGTAATCGGTGGTGAATTGGTTCTTGAAATAGCGGATCCCGATCTGGATCGTCCGCGTGGACAACGATGAGGTTAACAGCATCGCGTAAACGAATTCATTCCAGCAAGTCAGAAACTCAAAAGTGAGCGCCGTGACGATCCCCGGTCTGGAGAGGGGGAAGATGATCCGGAAGAACAGCGCATAAAAATTGCAGCCGTCGATGACCGCCGCCTCCTCGATCTCCTTGGCGATGGAATTCATGAAGCCGCGGATGATGAAGACCGAGACCGGCAGGCCGATGGCGGTGTAGGTCAAAATCAGCGCCCATTTGGTGTCATAGATGCCCAAGGCCTTGATCAGCGTGAAATAGGGAACCATCAGCGCGGTCAGCGGCACCAGGATCCCGGCCACCAATAGACTGTGGATCCCTTCCATCCGCCGGGACGGGTACCGGGCGATCACGTAAGCGGCCATCGCCGCGATCAGGATGTTGCCGGCCGTCGCCGCCGCGCTGATCAGCAACGAATTGGCGAACAGGATCGCCAACCCCGAGACGCGGATGGCATTCCCGTAGTTGACCCATTGCAGGTGCAGCGGCAGCCTAAAAGGCTCGCGAAACAGCTCCAGATTGGTTTTCAAAGAGGATATCAGCAGCCACAGCATGGGCAGCAGGGTGTACAGCAAAAAGAAAGCCAATACCGCGCCGGCCGCGGTTTGGGTGATCCCGCGCCGTATCGCGCTCCATCGAAACCGATCCTCCAAGCTCGATCCATTCCTTTCTGCGGTGTCGTCGCGCCGTTGCGGCGCGTCCGCGATGGCGGCGCGACGGCGCACCGCCGCGCCAAGGCGTCAGGCAGCGCGTTCGTGACCGCCCAGCAACTTCCGGAGCAGCAGAATCAACAGGAAGCCCAGGCCCATCAGCACCACCACCGCCGTGTTGGCCAGGCCGTACTGAAAGTCCTGCAACTTATTGTAGAGATACAGCACTACCACCGCCGTGCTGTTGGCTGGCCCGCCGTTAGTCATCAGCAGCACCTGCTCGAACTGACGCAGGCCATAAATCACGGCCAGGGTGGCGCAGGTCAGCACCGCGCCCCGGATCAGCGGCAAGGTAATGTACCAGTCTCTTTTAAAGCCGTTCGCTCCGTCGATGCTGGCCGCCTCGTAATAAGATTCCGGTATGGCCGAGATCTCGGCCAGGATAATGATCAAGTAATACCCGATATAAAAGACGCCGTAGATCAACAACGCCGGCAGCGTCGCCCGCAGATCCCCCAGCCAGTTGGCGCGCAACCCGCCCAGGCCGATCAGTTTCAGAAGCGTGTTCAATAGGCCGTACTCATGGTTGTAAATGGCGGTCCACATCATGGCCAGCGCGATTCCGGAGATCACGTTCGGAAAGAAATAGATGGTCCGGAGGATCTTCCAGCCTTTCGGCTTCTTGGCCAGGATCAGGGCGACGCCGGTCGCCAACGCGACCTGAACCATTCCCGCCAGGGCCCAGAGCAGATTGTTGCGGAGCGCGGTCCCGAAGACCTCGTCGCTCAGCAGGCGCTGATAATTTTTCAAGCCGGCGCAGACCGGGCTGCTCAGCCCGTCCCAGCTCGTCAAGCTGGTGACGCCGACCAGCCCGATCGGGTAAATGAAAAATGCCGCAAAGAGCAGCAATGCCGGCGCCAGGAACAGGATCTTGCCCGTCCGCTGCGCTGATTGGGGGAAGCTTTTCATGTTCGGCCTCGGTCCGTTTCCATTCAAATCGAGCGGCAATGCCGCGGCGGGAGGAACCGGCCCGGGCCGGCTCCCCCTCGGCAGCGCTCGCTTATTTTATTGGTCCGCCGCTTTCTTTAGCTGCTCGACGAACTGCTGCGGGGTATATTTCCCCAGCACCAGTCCTTCCAGCGCCTGCGGGAACTCGGTCTGCACCGCCGCTTTTTGGGCGGCGTGGAAATGGGGCAATACATAAGGCGCCTTGCTCAGTTGCCGTTGCATCTCGGCCTGCAGCCGGTCGAGGGGATCATTGGCCGCCACATCGAATTGGACCACGAACATCGCGCCGGAGTCCAGAGAGATCTTTTTGATCTGCGCCGGCTGGGTCAGGAAGGTCAGGAATCGGACCACCGCCCGTTCCTTGGCCGGGTCGGACTGCCTGGCCGCTGCCAAAACCGACTGAGTGAAGCCGATATACTGACCCGGCTTGCCTTTGCCGCCCTCATAGGTCGGCAGCGGGGCCACCCGGATGTCGTCATACAGATTGTCCTTGCCTTCTTTCTTGATCCGGCCGATGAACCACGGCCCGTTCAGCAGGATCGCCGTGTCACCGTTCAGGAAGTGCGCCGCCGCCTGGCCGGCGTTGCCGCCGATCGCGTCGCCGCTGGTATAGTCGAACAGCTTCTTCAGGACCTTGGCCGCTTCCACGAAGGCCGGATCGTTCAGGCCTTTCTTATAGACGCCCGGCCCGCCGATGGCCGAGAGCAATTGGGAATACCAGAGCATCGAGGTCCAGGCGTTGTCCTTGGTCATCTGGGCGGCCGGCGTGATCCCCGCCGCTTTCAGCTTGGCAAAGAGGTCGAACAATTCGCTATAGGTCCTGGGGAATTCCTTGAAGCCCACCTTGGCGAGGAGCCTGGCGTTATAGAGCGCCGGCGCCACTCCGTATTCGAAGGGCACCGCGTAAATCCTTTTGTTATAGGTAACGTCGGCGAAGGCGCCCGGCAGAAACTGCTTCTTCCAGCCGCGGTTGAAATACTTGGTCAGGTCGAGCAGCTGCCCCGACTTGTAATAGAGCGGCCCGGACGCGATGTCGCTGAACGAGAAGACGTCGGGGACCGTTCCCGAGCTGATGCTGGTCTTGATCTTGCTGGCATAGGCGTCGTAATCGGAGATTCCTTCCGCGACGACCCGGATCCTGCCCTGGTTTTGGGCGTTGAAATCATGGATGATTTCCGCGATCGTCCGGGTCTTGGAGTCTTTGCCGACCCATTGGGTCAGGAAATTAACCGTGATCTCCTTCTCACTGGCCTGGCTGGTGCCCGGGACCAGCAGCGCCAAGAAAGCGACGATCCCGAGTATTGCGCTCAACCAGCGCGACTTTTGAAGCGTTTTCATCGTTTGCAGCCTCCGAATCGTTTGGAATGAGCGATCGCCGGCGGCCGCACCCGCCGCCGCAACGCCGGAAATGAATGATCCTTCCTACTTGGCCAGCCGGTCCAGGTGCAACAGCAGCGGATGCTCGGCCTCCTCGACCTGCCGGCGCCGGGCGTAGGTTTCCTCGCGGAGTTCCTCCGGTTGGATGACCCAGACGCTGGACAGATCCGCCTGAGGATCGGCGGCGCGGACCTGCCGGTAATACTGCTCGAACTCCGGTCCGCTGATGATGCAGTGGATCGGCAAGCCCTTGATCTGAAAACTCCGGCCGTCGGCCGGCCGCGCGACATTGAGCGCTACCTTGCGGCCGAACCACAGGCTGTGCACCAGATTGTTATTGGTCCGGGACGACTCGATGAGCTCCAGGTAGAGCAGGCGGCCGGCCGCGTCGACCCGGAACGAGCCCTTGAAAACCACATGGGGTTCGCCGCTCCGGTCGACGGTGGCCAGGGCCTTCACCGTCTCCGGGTCGTTTAATAAGGCGCTGACTTCTTCATTCAACGCGATGCCCAAATTTACCCCTCCTTTAACGGACCCTGTCCAGATCGGTATCCGGATGATTGCCGCACTTGCGGTAATTATCCATATCGATGTTCAGCCGGTATTTTTGCCGCAGGTCGGTCAATCCCTTGGCGAGCCGTACAAAATACTCCAGCGACGGGGGGTTCTGCCCGTAAAACGCCGAGCCGTGCAGCGGCACCCAGACGCAATGGACTACGCTCACCCCTTGGCTGGCGAAGTCCTCCGCCTCGGCCAGGGTATGCTCCAAGGCCTCGGCTTCCGACGGAAAGCCGTGGGGTTTGGCCAGTTCCGCCCCGCCGACGATGCCCGTGCTGACGTGGCCCGGCCCGAAAATGGCGACCGCATCGAGGATCCGTCGCTTCCATTCCTGATAGCCGACGAACTGATGCTTGCCCGGACAGATCCAGGCGAATTTGGCCTCGTTGAGGATCTCCATGTCCGCGGTGTAAGTCGTCAAGCCGGTATTCTCGTACAGCCGGGCCAATTGTTCCCGGCTGAAGGCCGAGGCCACGATCTGGCTGGGGAATTTCTTGGTCCGGAAATTGGCGCCCGCCGCCTGCAGCATCTCGATGTACAGGTCGACCTCGTCGTCAAACACTGCCGCGCCGCTGAGGATCGAGCCCGAGCTCATTTTGAGGTTGGTAAAGGCGCCGGGCTGCTTCAGCGCTTCCCGGACCGTTTCGTAGACATCCTGAGCCGTCAGCTTCACCGCGATGTTGCTGGTCCGCTTGCTGCGGTTGGAGTTGGCCACGATGTTGCAGAACTTGCAGCCGTTCCCGGTGTCCCAAAAATGGCAGTAGCTGTAGGGATCGATATCCAGCCTCTGCGGCCGGGCCGAGGCCACCTGCCACATCGGCCGGCCCGAGCTGGTGAACTGGTCGTAGTAGTCCGGTTTCGGCCAATATTCCACCGCCTCGACGATCTCGCCCCGGTCGGTCAGGTACAGTTGTCCGTCGATCCGGTCCACCACATACGGATCCCCGGCGCCGGGCACTGGCATGATGATCAGCGACGTTCCGTCCCGCAACAGCAGCGAGACCGGAACCAGCGCGTCCTGGCCCTCGTTGGAGCCGATCAGGATCCGTTGCCGGACCTGATGCCGGCGCGGGTCCAGCGCGCCGAGCGCCCGCTCCGTATAGACGACCGAGCGCCGGATCACGTCCGACTTGATGATCACGAACGGCGATACGTCGGGATATTTAGCGATTACTTCTTTCAGGCTCAATTCATGGGCCTCTTGGCCCGGCTTGGCAGCAGTCAGCGTCATCTTAATCCACCTTATGTCCGGGTTTAGGCCCCCGCGGCGGAGGCTCCGGCGGCCCGAAAAACGAAAAAGGCTAAGCTTCACCCCACGCGAGGGCGAACAACTTAGCCTCCAGTTTCCCGGTCAACTAAACCCGCTCGTATATTCAACTATTCCAATAGGATTTAATAACTTAATATTATGCCACTGCTGCTCCTTTGTCAACCGTTTTTGGGCGTTTTATCGATGGGGCACATGCTTTAAGGATGAAAAACCGCTTGAAAAGTTTAATTGGACCTGCCCGCGCAGCCGGGACTGAAGCGGTTAAAGCCAAGCGCATCACCAAATATTCGGTCAAACGGGAAATCTTTTTAACGTTCAAAAAATTGCGAGCTCTTTCACTCGCTCAATAAGCTCTTTCAGTCACTCAACAAGCTTGCTCAGTCACTCAACAAGCTATTTCAGTCGCTCAGCAAGCTGTTTTTACGAATAATAAGCTCTTTTTGGGGGAAGAAAGAAATCTTTTTGCGGATAACGAGCTCTTTTGGCAGCCTTTGCGAAAACCGGATTTTTTGCTAAATTTGCTATACGATCCGCCCGAAGATGCTTCGCTCGCTCAACAGGCTAAAGCCCATAATAAAAAGAGATGGAGAAATTCTCCATCTCTTAAAAACAAGCGCTTGTGGAGGTAGGATAATACGATCATTGCCGGATCATTTGGGCTCAACAATCAGCTTGATCGCCGTCCGTTCCTCGCCGTCGATGGTTACCTCAGTAAAAGCCGGAATACATACAAGATTGATGCCACTGGGCGCTACAAAACCACGGGCTATCGCCACCGCTTTGACGGCTTGGTTGATGGCGCCCGCGCCGATCGCTTGCATTTCAACAATGCCTTTTTCACGAATGATTCCTGATAATGCCCCGGCTACCGCGTTCGGACTGGATTTCGCCGATACTTTCAACACATCCATTTTTGTCCCTCCATACTTTGCTAGGTTCCGTACTTGGTACGTATTCATTGTAAATTTATTTGCTGCTATTAATAATATGATTATTAGTTCCGACAATTGCCAAACTCGTTGACTGCCTTTCGATACATTGGGCCGCGCCGACTTCGGTTGCGGCCGCGATGGCCCGTATCGCGAGGCTGGCGTGAATTATCGCGAATCATTCCAGTTCCATCCATTGTCAAACTTCGACCACTCGGCGGATCCTTTCGATATGGGTGGCCTTGCCGAACTCGTCCAGCTCCAACAGTACGGCGTTAAAGGCCACCGGCCCGGCGGCGACCTCGAAGCGGACCGGCCGCTTGGTCTTGAATTTGGTGATGACCAGTTCCGTGTCGATTCCCAGCACCGAATCGATGGGGCCGGTCATGCCGACATCGGTAATATACCCTGTCCCCTGGGGAAGAATGCGTTCATCGGCGGTGGTGACGTGGGTATGGGTCCCCAGCACCGCCGAGACCCGGCCGTCCAGATACCAGCCCAGGGCGATCTTCTCCGAGGTGGCCTCGGCATGGAAGTCCAACAGGATCAAATCGGTCTTGCGCCGCAACTGCGCGACCAGCTCGTCGGCGGTCTCGAACGGGCAGCGCAACGGGTCCAGGAAGACCTGTCCCAACAGGTTGACGACCCCCACCAGCATCCCGTTGGCGCTCTCCGCCAGATAATAGCCTTGTCCCGGCGTGCCCTTGGGATAATTGGCCGGCCGGATGACCCGCGGCTCATTCTCCAGGACGTTGTAGATATCGCGGTTATCCCAGGTGTGGTTGCCCATGGTAATGACATCGATTCCGTAATTCAAGAGCTCCCTGGCGATCTCCGAGGTAATCCCGAAACCGCCGGCGGCGTTCTCGCCGTTGGCCACCACCAGATCGAGCGCTTCAGCGGCGATCAAATCCGACAAACAGGCTTTGACCGCCCGGCGTCCCGGCCGGCCCTCGATGTCCCCGATAAACAGTAACTTCAGCAAACGGTCCTCCCTGAAATCGGAACAAACCCGAAACGGCACATCGTTTCAGATTTTCCCTAAATTTTGCTTTTTATACCCGGAATGGCAAGTTTCCACGGGCCGGCGCCGCATCATGCCGCTGCGGCCGGAAAACCCGATCCGGGCGAAAAATTCAGCCGCTGATGCAAACGGGGGTCACTGTTTTCCAGCACCCCCCGTCACTTCCCAGCTTATGCCAAGCGCTGAACGCCGTCGCGCGATGGTTTGATTGGCCCCGATGAAAGGCGACAGACAACCGCTGCGACTCGCAGGCTCGAACTACTTGTGCAGGTTGGCCCGGTTAAAAACCAGGACCCGCCCTTCTTCCCGGAAGCCGATCAACCGTTTTTCCTGATGCGAATCTTTCAAATCCTCCAACATGTGGTCGATCATTTCTTCCTGGAGCAAAACATCCTCGTCCTGAACAGCCTCTTCCTGATCCAGCAGCAGGTTTCCCTCGAAGAACTGCTGCACCAGGCCGATAATCAAACCTATCTCCTCTTGGCTCAGTGAATCAATATCCCGTAAAATCTCAAGAAAAGTCAAATTCTCACATTCGGTAAAACTGATCTCCGTCTCCAGCGGTTTTTTGCCTTGAAGGTCGGAAATGGCATCCAGGCTCAACGTCATCCGCTCTTTAAAAGCAGCGAATTCCTCTTCATTTAAGGCTTTAATCAGCATAAAGGAGAACTGCAAGGTTTTGCCGTCCGGATCATAGCGTACCGTTCCGATCTCCGGATAGCGCACCAGCAAGAAAGCTATCAGACTCATGGAATTGGAGAAGGACTCGCCTTCTTTCCAGAAGATGCCTTTCATGTTTCCTCCCCCTTCCAGACCTCTTCGTTATTATAGCGTTTTACATAATAATTGGTGCTATTCCCAAGTTCCTTGAGTTATTTCGCGTAATCGACCGCCC
Organism: Bacillota bacterium; assembly: GCA_023400055.1. Taxonomy (GTDB): domain Bacteria; phylum Bacillota; class UBA4882; order UBA8346; family UBA8346; genus Hydrogenispora. The sequence continues at coordinate 70,146 of JAEXFN010000031.1, read as the reverse complement.
TCGTCTCGCGGATGACGGTCACCTTGATCTGACCGGGATACTCCAGCTCATCCTCGATCCGCTTGACGATCTCGCGGGCGATGCGCACCGCGTTGAGATCGTCGATCCGGTCCGGTTTGACCATGATCCGGATCTCCCGTCCGGCTTGAATCGCGTATGCCTTTTCGACTCCTTCGAAGGAATCGGCGATCTTCTCCAGCTTCTCAAGGCGTTTGATATAGGTCTCCAGCGTCTCGCGGCGGGCGCCCGGCCGGGCCGCGGAAACCGCGTCACAGGCCTGAACCAGCACCGCTTCGACCGAGGCCGGCTCGACGTCGCCGTGATGAGCGGCGATGGCGTTGACGATTAGCGGCGTCTCGCGGTACTTCTTGGCGAGATCCGCCCCGATGGATACGTGGGGGCCTTCCACTTCGTGGTTGACCGCCTTGCCGATATCATGGAGCAGTCCGGCCCGTTTGGCGAGCGTGATGTCGGCGCCGAGCTCCCCGGCCATCAGGCCACAGAGATGGGCGACTTCGATCGAATGGTTCAAAACATTCTGCCCGTAACTGGTCCGATAGCGCAACCGTCCCAGCAGTTTCACCAGTTCAAAATGGAGGCCGTGAATGCCGGTCTCGAAGGTGGCCCGTTCGCCTTCCTCCTTGATGATGGCGTCCACTTCCTTCTGGGACTTCTCGACCATCTCTTCGATCCGCGCCGGATGGATCCGGCCGTCTACGATCAGCTTCTCCAGCGCCAACCGAGCCACTTCGCGGCGGATCGGATCGAAGCCGGACAGGATGACCGCCTCGGGCGTGTCGTCGATGATCAGATCGACGCCGGTCAAAGTCTCCAGCGCCCGGATGTTCCGGCCTTCGCGGCCGATGATCCGCCCTTTCATCTCGTCGTTGGGCAACGCCACCACCGAGACGGTGGCCTCCGCCACGTGATCGGCGGCACAGCGCTGGATCGCCAGCGAGATGATCTCGCGGGCCTTGCGATCGGACTCCTCTTTGGCCCGGGCTTCCAGATCGCGGATCTTGATCGCCACTTCTTGCTGAATCTCTTCCTCCACGTCCTTCAACAGGAGCGTCTTGGCTTCCTCGCTCGTCAAACCAGAGATCCGTTCCAATTCGTGACGGTGTTTCTGATGGATCTCCTGGACTTCGTTCTTTAACCGTTCAACCTCTGCGTCTTTTTTGGCTAAGGCTTCCTCTTTCTTCTCTAAAACCTCGTATTTCCGATCAAGGGACTCTTCTTTTTGCAAAAGGCGTTTCTCTAAACGTTGAATATCGGCACGACGCTCGCGGTTTTCCCGCTCGAGTTCGTTTTTGACTTTTAATGCTTCCTCTTTGGCCTCGAGTAATGCCTCGCGTTTAATGGATTCGACTTCCCGATGCGCTTCCTCAATGATCTTGCGCGCCTCTTCCTTGGCGGACTGCACTTGGATCTTTCCATAAATATATGCGGCGGCAAACCCCAGGACGATGCCAATAATAATTCCCAGGAAATATTGGATGCTAATCACCTCCTATAATTTTGGCTCTTTCAAAACAGACTTCTTAAAGCGAAGTCCTTACGCTAATGATCGGAATTTTGAGCAGAGATTTTGAACGAAAAATAAATACAAAACAAGCCGAGTAAGAACTCGGCTTTTGTTCTGTCCTCAATAGATCATTGTAAACATTTTTAGATAGTGTGTCAAGGGGAAGATATCTCCGGCAAACACTGTCGGATCGTGTGCTCGGCGAATCCGGCCCGGGCTAATTTCTGGCATTCTTTGACTCCGGGCGGCCCCGCGCCGGGCCGTTTGAGCTTGGCCAGCAAACTCCGGGCGATGGCGATCTCCTCGGCGGCCGAATACTGCTCGCTCAGCACTTCGGCGATGAGCTCCCGGGCGAGCCCCTCGGCGGCCAGATCCGCTTCCACGTAGGCGCGGCTCTTCAACCTGCGTTTCAAGAGCTCGATCCGGGCGACGCCGTAGGCGCGGTCATTCAGGTAACCCCACCCGTTCATCCGTTCCAGGCAGGCGGCGATTTCCGCCGCGGCAAAGCCCATTTTCAGCAGGCGCTCCTGCAAACGGCGCTCGGAATACGGCTGTCTGCCGACCAGCTTGAGCGCGGCATCCATGACGCTCCGTTCCGCCACGGCGGGTTACTTGCCTTTCGCCGGTGCCGCTCCCGGCTGCGCCTCGGCCGTCGTGGCGGCTTCGGTTCCGGCTTCATTGAGCAAGCCGATGGCAACCCGGATTTTCTTTTCGATCTCCGCGAACACGGCCGGATCTTTCTTTAAGAATTCCCGCGCCGCCTCGCGGCCCTGGCCGATCCGGGTCTCGCCGTAGGAGAACCAGGCGCCGCTCTTGTTGATGATATTGTGATCGACCGCCATGTCCAGGACACAGCCGGTTTTGGAGATGCCTTCGCCGTAGATCATGTCGAACTCCGCTTCTTTGAAAGGCGGGGCGACTTTGTTCTTGACCACCTTGACCCGGGTCCGGCTGCCGATGATGTCGGAACCCTGTTTCAAGGTTTCGATCTTGCGGACGTCCAGCCGGATGGTGGCGTAAAACTTCAAGGCCCGGCCGCCCGGGGTGATCTCGGGATTGCCAAACATCACGCCCACTTTCTCGCGGATTTGGTTGATGAAGATGGTAATGGTATTCGATTTGCTGACGACCGCGGTCAATTTGCGGAGCGCCTGCGACATCAGACGGGCCTGCAGTCCGACGTGGGAATCGCCCATCTCGCCCTCGATCTCGGCTTGCGGGGTCAGGGCCGCCACCGAGTCGATGACGATTACGTCCACCGCGCCGCTGCGCACCAGGGCCTCGCAGATCTCCAGCGCCTGCTCGCCGGTGTCGGGCTGCGAGATCAGCAGGTTGTCGATATCCACGCCCAGCTTCTTGGCGTAGAGCGGGTCCAGCGCGTGCTCGGCGTCGATGAAGGCGGCGATCCCCCCCATCCGCTGCGCCTCGGCCACCATGTGCAGAGCCACCGTGGTTTTACCGGCCGATTCCGGGCCATAGATCTCCACGATCCGCCCCCGGGGGATGCCCCCCACGCCCAACGCCAGATCCAAGGTGAGCGCGCCGGTGGGAATGACTTCGATATTCAGCTTGTCGGCACTCTCGCCCAGTTTCATGATGGAACCCTTGCCGAACTGCTTTTCAATCTGTAATAATGCGACTTCCAACGCTTTTTGTTTATCAGACAAAGCTAAAAACCCCCTTTGGTTACTGCGGTGAGTAACATTCGCGCTTTATTGTAAAAGCCATGTGACCAAGTATCTTTCCGATCCAATCGACTTGAGAAGCAAATTTAAAACGACTTTATCCCTTGCTTTGGTGAGCTTTTGGTGAACGCCCCGGCCTTCGGCAGGATTTATCACAACGCTTTTCAATGGAACGGGAACTTCCCAAACATATGTTCTGATTCAGTATATCAAACCCGGCCCCCGATGTCAAATTAAGAATCGTCGCTTATGGGCTGGAAAAGGTCAGATCGGCCAATGACCGGTAGACCGGCCCGGTCCGCAATTGGCTTTCGATCAACGAGAAGCCGGTCACTAAGGTCTGGGCGCCCCAGGAATGATCCGTCAAAGGAACGGCTCCCGGCGAATCCGTCTTGGCCCGCGCCACGGTCAGGTGGGGCCGGAATGGTTTATCGGCCGGGCCGAAACCGCATTCCCGGCAGACTTGTTCCACCCGCCCCGCCAAGCCGCTGAGCTCCGCCACTCCCTCAGCCAGGCCGAACCAGAGCACCCGGGACGGACCGGCCGCCGGAAAGACGCCCGCCGGACCGAGGCGCATTACGAAGGGGCGCGTGGCCCGGGCGACTTCCTGCAATCGCGTACCCAACGGCGCGACGGCAGCCGGAGCGACTTCGCCGAGGAAACGTAACGTAAAATGAAGATTCTCCGGGCTGGTCCATTTCCAGCCGGAACGCTCCCGGCTGAACTGCCGGATCAGCGCGGCGACCTCCTCCCGTTGTCCGGAGGAAAGCCAGACTCCGATGAAAAGCCGCATGCTTGATCCCATCCCAATCCTATCGTACTCTGGGTAAATCGGCTTATTCCCGTTCCGTTCGCGAGTTAACGACGCCAGCAACAACTCAAAGAGTCATGAAACGGATTGCGGTTTACGGCCGGTTCGGGCTCGTCCGCTGCAACGCTTGCCAGAGCAATGTCAGGCCGGCTTGGGCGGCCGATTCCTTATTGCCGATCCGGTCCAGCGGGAAGATGCGCCGTTCCACCTGGTTGTAACCGGGCAGGTCCACCCCCAGGTAGACCAGGCCCACCGGCTTCTCGGCCGTCCCTCCGCCGGGACCGGCGATCCCGGTGGCCGAGAGCCCGACCTCCGCGCCGGTGGCCCTGCGGATCCCCGCCGCCATGGCCCGGGCCGTCTCCGGGCTGACCGCGCCATGCTCCGCCAGGGTCGATTCGGGAACGCCCAGCAACGCCATTTTCAAGTCGTTGCTGTAGGAATTGACCCCGCCCAGATAATAGTCGGAACTGCCGGCGACATTGGTGATCCGGTGGGCCATCAATCCGCCGGTGCAGGACTCGGCCAGCGCCAGCCGCCAGCCGCGCTCCCGCAGCAACCGGCCGATGACCGCCTCCAGGTTGTCCTGATCATAACCATAAATATACTGGCCCAGCCGCGCCCGAACCTGTTCGGTCAAGACGTCGATCAGCCGTCCGTTCTCAGCTTCCTGAAACCCCTTGGCGGTGATCCGCAGGGAGACCTCGCCCCGGCCGGCATACGGCGCGATCGTCGGATTGCCTTGTCCGGCGATCAGGTCCAGCAGCTGTTCTTCCATGGCCGATTCGCCGATGCCGACCATCCGGATGAGCCGGGAGGTCAACAAAGGATTGCCCTCGGCGGCCAAAACGCGCCGCAAACGTTCCTTGACGGTAGCATTCCAGATCCCTTTCAACTCATACGGCACGCCCGGCAAAGCGACCAGCACGTGCCGGTCCCGCTCCACCCACAGCGCGGGAGCGGTTCCGAACGAATTGGCGATGACCTGGCCGGAGACAGGAAACATTGCCTGCCTGCGGTTGCTCTCCGGAAAAGCCCGGTCCATCTTACGGAAATGGGCTACAATTTGCTCCCAGGCCTCCGGCCGCAACTGCAGCTCCTCTCCCAGCAATAAGGCCACCGCTTCCCGGGTCAAATCATCCTGGGTCGGTCCCAGGCCGCCCGAGAGGATCAACAGATCGGCCCGCTCCCAGGCCTGGCGCAATGCTGCGACGACCCGCTCCAAATTATCGCCGACCGTGGTTTTGTGATACAGGTCGATGCCCAACCCGGCCAATTCCTGTGCCAGAAACGCCGCGTTGGTATCGAGGATCTGGCCCAACAGCAATTCGGTGCCAATGCAAATAAGCTCCGCTTTCAATGATTTCGCCGCCTTACTCGCTTCATGATGGGCACTTGGCCGGAGCCAAGGCCTTAAAAGGGTTTTTGTATATTTTCGCCTCTTCTTCGAAAAATCCTGTTCGATCCGCTGGATTCTTCAGTCGATCCGGGATGCCGCAGTCATTTTTTAGGATACCCGTCAATATTCGTCGCGAAACTCAACGGGAATTTTCATGGCCGGTTGCCGCGCCGCTGAAATAGGCGATTACCCCCTGGCAGATCGCTTCGGCCACCCGCTCGCGGTAATCTGCCTGGCCGAGCAGCGCCGCTTCTTCCGGGTTGGAGAGGAAGCCCATCTCGATGGTCACCGCCGGCATCCGGCTGTCTTGCAGAACCCGGAAATTGCCCGGTTTGATCCGCCGGTTGTTGGGGCCGAGCCGCTGAACCAGTTGGTTTTGGATCGCCTCGGCCAATTGCTGGGAAGCGGGATCGTCCGGCCGGTAAAAGGTCTGCGCCCCCCGGTAACGGCTCTCCGGAAAACTATTGGCATGGAGCGACAAATAAATATCGGCGCCGCTCTGGACGGCCATCCGCACCCGGTTGATCAGATCCTGCCTTTTCTGATGACTCAGCCCCTCCGGACCGGTGCTAAAGTCGCAATCCGTTTCCCGGATCATCACGCAATAGACGCCGAGCTGGGACAGCAGCCGCTTCAGGCGCAGCGCTACATCCAGGTTGAGTTCTTTCTCCTGCAAACCCTCCCGGGAACGGGCGCCGGGATCGCCGCCGCCGTGACCGGCGTCGATCACCACTTTTTTGCCGGAAACTAGCGATGAGGAGGGCAGGCTGGTCCAGACCGCCGGTTGGGAATATAGCCACAGCCCCGCCAGCAAACTGAGGGCCAATGCCATCCAGTAGAGATGATCGCCCCGCAACCATAGCACGAACAACCGTTTTCGAACCACCGCCATACCCGCCCTTTCTTTTTCCCGGGTTCTCCGGCCCGGCGCCATTGGCATTTTAAAACTACGCCGCACCTTCCGCACATTTTCAAGATATTCAGCGGGAACGGGAACTATCAATAAATTTCTGCGTAGCTCGCTTAAATTACGATCGTCCGAACCGCCGCCAATTGGCCCGGCGCGGGTACGGACATACGGGAACGATTTCCGCTGGGAAATCGATCCAAAAAGTTCCTCGTCGAAATGTGTCGAAACGGGCCGGCCCAGCTCGCAGTGGATGATTTGCGATCTTGTCCCGACTTTACGGGACGGCGGAACGGCATTCGAGAGAATTTATCCGTTTTAACTGGTCATTTATCCAATTTCTTCACGGAATCGCGGCCCGAAAATGTTACGCTAAATCATTGACAGCCCCCTCGTTTTTTGCTATTATAGGTTTGTTTGTAAAATAAGCGAGGAGCGTGAGAATTCTCGTTCCAGTCCACAATTTTATACTCCTGATCTAACATATATCCCGAGGCGAGCCTTAGTGCATCATCGGGTAAAGGGAAATCAGGGTGCTTATGGGTCAAAATTCTTCTTCCTGACCAGAAGATACTTCGAAGAAGGGGTTGAGGGGAATGGAAACTTTTGATACTGTAGGTGCTCACGTTCTGGCGGACTTTTGGGGTTGCCAGTTCGAAAAGCTCAATGATGCAGAGTTCCTGATGAATTGTTTGCGGACCGCCGCAAGCAACGCCAAGATGACAATCCTCGGGGAGGAGTCCTTCAAGTTCGAACCGCAAGGATTTACCGGTCTCCTTTTGCTTTCGGAGAGTCATATCTCGATTCACACCTACCCCGAACGGGGCTTCGCCGCGATCGATGTTTACACTTGCGGCGGCGGTATGACGCAAAAGGCCATCGAATTTTTGAAAGAATCCCTGCAGCCGGAGACCGTTCATCAGATGGTGGTCCGGCGCGGTTTACAGGATGAGGAGTTTGAGGTCAACGCTTCTTAAATCTTTATATCCGAATTCGATCGACAGGCTAAAGCAACACCCGGCAATGAACGGTGTTGCTTTTGTGTTTTGTTTTATAAAAATAGCGATGGTCTTCCGCTGCAAAAGGGGTCGCCCAAGTCCCCGCGCGCCGGGCCGAAGTCTTTGGACGTTCTTCCGGAAACTTTGGCGGTCTTTCCGAAACGTTCGGCAGAACCGGCAAAGACTCCGGAAGAACCGCCGCGCCATCGGAAGGCGCGCCGGAGGGTTTGGAAGATCGTCCGGGAATTTCGCAAGGTCTACCAAGGCCTTCGGAAGAAGTGCGTTAGGTTTGGGAGGATCCGGCGGAGGTTTTCGATGGTCCGGAATCATCAAAAGGGACTGCCAAATTGAACTTGCAGGTTCATTTTGCGACAGCCCCTTTCTTTTCCTTATAAGTTCAGCGAAGAACTATTCGTGCGTTGCCAGCTTCACCCGGATCTCCGCCGGATGGCCGTTGATATCCCACTTCTCAAAATTATCGGTCGCCGCCGGCTGCCGCTCCAGCACCAGGGCCAGCGTCTCGGCCATGACATACTCCCGGAAATGCTCCATGGCCGCGGCCACCGCATCATCGCTGACAAAATTCAACTGGATCCGGTCGGTCATTTCCAGCCCTTGAGTCTTGCGCATATTCTGCACCTTGGAAACGACCTCGCGGGCCAGACCCTCCTCGATCAAGGCCTGATCCAGCTGCAAGCTGAGCACGATATAACGGCCGTGGTCCATCTCCACCGCGAAGCCTTCCCGGTCCTGAACCCGTACTTCCAGGTCCTCCTGACCCAGGGTCACTGCGGTGCCGTTGACATCGAGCTTGATAAACCCGCTGCCGCGCAACTCCCTGACGAGCGCCGGAGCGTCGCTCTTCCCCAGCGCCGCGCCGATGGCTCCCAGCAGTTTGCCGTATTTCGGCCCTAATACCGGGAAGTTGGGTTTCACCGTATAGACGACATAGGCGTCCGGATCGTCGATAAACTCCAGCGTCTTGAGGTTCAGCTCTTCCTTGACCAGCTCGACCATTGGCGTAAGCTCGGACTGGTTTTTCCGGTCGACCAGCATCGCCGCCAGCGGCTGGCGCACCTTGATCTGGACTTTATTCCGGGCGGCCCGGCCCAGCGAGACGAGATCGATCACCAGGCCCATGTGCTCTTCCAGCGTTTTATCGACCAAGGACGGGTTCGCCGCGGGATACAGTTCCAAATGGACCGAATCCTTGGCTCCCGGCGCTCCCTGGCTCAGATTGCGGTAAATCTCGTCGGCCAGGAACGGCGCGAACGGCGCCATCAATTTGACGACCGCCAGCAATACTTCCCAGAGCGTCCGGTAGACCGCCTGTTTGTCGCGGTCCATCTCCGACGCCCAGAAGCGATCCCGGGTCCGCCGCACATACCAGTTGGAAACCTCGTCGATGAGGAAGGTCTGGATCGCCCGGACCACTCGGGTCAAATCGTATTCCTTCATATCCTCCCGAACTTCCGTGATCAACGAATTCAGCTTGGAGAGGATCCAGCGGTCGATCTCCGGCCGCTCCGCTTCGGGAATCTGGTAACGGGCCGGATCGGCCCCGTCGATGTTGGCGTATAAGGTAAAGAACGAATAGACATTCTGAAGCGTGCCGAAGAACTTGGCCGAGACATCCTTCAAGCCGTCCTCGTCGAAGCGGGTCGGCGTCCAGGGCGGCGAAACCGCCAGCAGGTACCAGCGGGTGGCGTCGGCGCCGTACTTCTCCAGCATCTGCCAAGGGTCGACCGCGTTGCCGCGCGTCTTGGACATCTTTTGGCCGTTCTTGTCGAGCAGCAGGTCGTTGACGAGCACGTTCTTATACGGCGGCTCGCCGAAGAGGAACGCCCCGATCGCCAGCAACGAATAGAACCAGCCCCGGGTCTGGTCGATCCCCTCGCAGATGAAGTCCGCCGGGAACAGCTGGTCGAAATCGTCCTGGTGCTCGAAGGGATAATGCCACTGCGCGACGGGCATCGATCCCGAATCGAACCAGCAGTCGATCACTTCGGTGGTACGGGTCATCGTGCCACCGCATTCGCAACGGAGATGGACCTCGTCGATATACGGTCGGTGCAGCTCGATGGTAGCGGGGTCGACATTTTCGATGGCCCGCTCGGCCAGCTCTTGCCGTGAGCCAACGCTGGTCAGTTTGTTACAGGTTTCGCAGCGCCAGATGTTGAGCGGCGTCCCCCAATAGCGATCCCGGGAGATCGCCCAGTCGATCATGTTCTCCAGCCAGTTGCCGAAGCGGCCTTTCCCGACGTGCTCCGGGAACCAGTTTATCTTCTGGTTGGCGGCGATCAGCCGGTCTTTATACTTGGTGGTCGCGATGTACCACGATTTCCGGGCGTAATAAAGCAGCGACGTGTCGCAACGCCAGCAATAGGGGTACGAGTGCGTCAGCCGCTCTTTGGAGAAGAGTTTGCCCTCGGCCTTCAGATAACGGGTGATGTCCTTGTCGGCCTCGCGGACGAAGCGCCCGGCCCACGGCGTGATGGCCGCCGTGAATTTGCCCTCTTTGTCGACGGGCTGCAGCATCGGCAGGTCGTATTTCTTGCCCAGCTGATAATCGTCCTCGCCGAAGGCCGGGGCGATATGGACGATGCCCGTGCCATCCTCGGTGGAGACGAAATCGGCGCCGTACACTTTGAAAGCGGTCGTGGAGTCGGTCCGGATAAACGGCAGAAACTGTTCGTAGGCCCGGCCCAACAGCGCCGCGCCTTTGAATTCCTCCAGGATCTCCGCCTCTTTGCCCAGGACGGCCTCGACCCGTTCCCGGACCAGGATGTAGACGGCCTCATCCTCGGGGCGGCGGGCCCGGACATAGGTGAATTCGGGATTGACCGCCAAGGCGACGTTGGACGGCAAGGTCCACGGCGTAGTGGTCCAGACCAGGAAATATTCGCCCGGCCGGTCGACGGCTTTCATCCGGATATAGACCGAGTCGATGGTCTCATCCTTATAGCCCAACGAGACCTCGTGGGAGGCCAGCGGCGTTCCGCAGCGCGGGCAGTAAGGCATGATCTTGTGGCCCTCGTAGATCATGCCCTCATCAAAGAAACGTTTGAGGATCCACCAGACCGACTCGATATAGTTATTATCGAGCGTGATATAGGGATGGTCCATGTCGATCCAGTAACCGATCCGCTCGGTCATCCGGCGCCATTCCCGTTCGTAAGTGAAGACCGACTCGCGGCATTTGGTATTGAAGCCTTCGATGCCGTAAGCCTCGATCTGTTGTTTGGAGGAGAAGCCCAACTGCTTCTCGACTTCCAGCTCGACCGGAAGCCCGTGGGTATCCCAGCCGGCTTTGCGGTGGACCTGAAAACCTTGCATGGTCTGGTAACGGCAGACCATGTCCTTCAGGGTCCGGGCCAGGACGTGGTGGATGCCGGGCTTGCCGTTGGCCGTCGGCGGCCCTTCGTAGAAAATAAACCGGGGCGCGCCCTCGCGCTCGCTCACGCTCCGTTCGATGATCTTTTCCGCTTGCCATTTTTGCAACATCGTTTCTTCCCGCTGGTTCACGGGAACTTTGGTCGCAACGTCCCAAAACTTGCCCATCGGATTACTCCTTTCAAATCCTTTTGCTTCAATAACGTACAGAATTAGGGTCCAAATAAAAAAACCCGCCCCTATCCAGTTCATAGGGACGAGTCACTTTACCCGTGGTACCACCCAGCTTGAAGAGACAAACGCTCTTCCGCTCGTTGCCGTTAACGGCGGCATCCGGCCATTCCTACACGGTCCTGAAGGCTACCTTTCGGAACGCGGCTCCGGAGCGATCTTCCCGTTTCCCGGTCCAGCGCCGGCTCGCACCTACCCCGGCTCTCTGCAGCTTCCGCTAAAAACGGTACTCTTCTCCTTCAACGCCTGTGCAAATCATGAACATCATGCTAAAACATTCTTAGTATAATATATATTTCGGCGCCCGTCAACTTCCGTCGTCTGAGATTCCCGCCTCATGGGCCAAAACCGGGCCGTTCGGGCAGCGGCGCCCGGGTCGATACGCTTCAAAAAGCGTCCGTTCATCCATTCAAAGCCGGCAATATTCGATAATTGCTTTCAGAAAGCACTGGATATCACCCAAATCCTCGCTGACGATCCGGTAAATAATCCGGTAATCAAGAACCCCGTATTCATGGGCAATCAGATTCCGGAGCCCGATCATCGCTTTTAACGGCCCGGTCAAACCTTCGGGAATCACCTTTTCTTGGCGCAGGATCTCCGGAATTTCGGCCAGATAGTCCGGCTCGGCCCATCCCGCGTCCGCAATCAGGTGGGTCCCGATATCGATCACATTTTGCAGCATCACAAAGAGATTATGGGTAATGATATCCTTCAAATCGTCATCGTTTAAGAACTCGTCCAAAGAAGCCGGTCGGCGGCTGTGGATTCGCGCTAGATGATGCTGAACGGCATTAATTTTCTTTTTAATAATCGGCAGGCTTACCACTTAGTTATCCTCCAGGAGCCTTGCTTTATTCACTTCAAAATAGCGGTTAATGATATAAGATTGATCCAAATATTGATAAAAACTGGCGGTCCGGTACTCCGCCAAAAACGGCCGATCCCCATCTTTAAACAGGATGCCGCGCTTGAAAATTTCGTGCCGCAGTAACGGCGGGGCCTGGTTGATGAGCACCAGATCGACGGTTCGTTTAAACCGCTCCTGGAGCTGCGCGATTTCGGAAATTTTGTATTTAAGCAGGGATTCCGGATCAGCGTCGCTCAGGTAGACTCCGATATCGATATCACTACCCGGGCCGTTCCGCTCGGCGGCGTAGGAACCGAACAAATAACCGAAGCGCACCTCGGCTTGGGGTTGATAATATGCGGTTAGTTCCGCCAGCAAATGCTCCCGGTCCACAACTGCCCGTTCCATCTTCACCATCCGCTCCCAATCGATCGATTTAGCGATTTATCGTATGAACTTTCCCAGCCTCAACCCGTCGTCGAAACAAGTGTTCAACGCCGTGCCGACCTACTTCCATTCTAAACCATTGGGAATCCGATTGCAATGGCGGTGTCGGAAGCCCGGCCATTGGCTCTCTTGCAGTCCTAACGCGGGGTTTTTTCGTATAAGCGATCCGGCGCCTACCGCCGAAACTTATTTAATAACCGATTAAAACCATGTTAAGTGACTGAAAGTTGTATTCTTAGGAGAAAGTCTTGCTATCCACCTTAATCCTGTGCGAGAGACCGCTCGGGTGGATACTCTAGCCTAAAAAAACCAAGAGGAAGCCAAGAATGTAAGGATTCCTTGGGATCCTCGGCCGAATTGAATCATGGTAATCCTTGAATCCTGCGAATCATGGTTCGGGATACGGATGATATTTTTCGGGTACGAAAACGATACTCCGGGCCCGGCTTTTCGCGGTATAATATCAATTATGAAAGTTGTTTTTCATTGGAGAGTCCGTCGGTGAAACCGACGGACTTTCGGTCATTGGGCAAAGCTCCCATTGCTCATGCCCCGCTTTCCTATGCTGAGCTAACTTGATAATCAGCACCGAAAAAACTCCGGCATTGCTGCCGGAGTTGATTGGCTTGCAACTTATATCTTTAAGCGGAACGTTTTGATCTCATAGGGCGTGATGGCGAATTCCAGCGTCCGCTCCTTCAGTTCCAGTTGGCGCAAAGGGCGTTCCAGCAAGTCGCACTCCCAGACCGCGGCAGGAGCGAATCCCAGCTTCAGCTGCACCCGGTCATGTTGATCGTAGGTCTCGTAGAGTCGCAGGATCAGATCCTCCGAATCCTCCGCCCGCTTCAGGCAATCGACGATGACATTTTCCCGGTCGGTCCGGATCAGCGAATAATCCGGGAACGCGCTGCATCCGGGGCTGCTGAGCAAAGGGACGTTCACTTCGAAAGCGCGTTGCACGACCTGGCCGCCCCGCCACTGACCGCCGTGGGGATACAAATAGTAGCTGAATTCGTGCGTCCCCCGGTCGGCGACGGTATCCGGGAAAACGGTGGCCCGCAGCAGGCTCAGTTGCATCTCGCCATCCAAAATGCTGTAGCCGTATTTGCAATCGTTCATCAGGCTGACGCCATAATTCCCTTCCGAGAGATCCGCCCATTTGTGGGCGCTCACTTCGAACTGGGCCTGGTCATAGGAGGTTGAGCGGTGCGTCGGCCGTTCCACCGTCCCATAGGCGATATCGTAGGTGGCCTTGGTGGCATGGACATCCACCGGGAACAGCACCCGCAACATCTTATGGTCTTCGTGCCAGTCGGCCGTAGTTTTAAACTCCAGCAGCGGGGCGTAGTGATAAATGATCAGATCCTGCCGGAAGCTAGATTCCTGAAATCTTTTCTCGATGGTGAACCGGGTATAGATGGCCCCGTTCTCCCGCACGCGGATGCTTGTTGTCTCCGGCGTACGGTAACCGCGGTCTTCCCGTTTGCGGTCCACGGTCCAGGCGTCCTTCGCCACGCCCGCCACCGGAAGATCCTCGAAGATTTGCAGGACGTTGCCCCGCCGGCCCGGCTTGAGCACCTCCCGCCCGGCCTTTTTATCGTAAATGCCGGTGAGGCAGCCTTCGGAGTCCATTTGGACCTTCAAGTACTGATTTTCCACACCGTAGCCGTTATCCAGGCTGACCAGCGAATCCGCCGCCGGGTTGTCGTTCCGGCCGGTCTTGCTGATTTGGAAGGTCTTATAGCCCATGGCCGGAACCTGTTCCGCCAGGAAAACCAGCTTGGCCCGACCGGCATCGGTCTGGGAAACCTGGCTGGGAACGACCCGGCCGTCCCGATCGCGCACTTCCCAGCCGTCCGCCGCAGTCTCCGGCAGGTATTCGACCGGGCCGGTCCGCTCCCAGGAAAGCGTGTTAAACACGGTCAGCGTGTCCGTCGCAGTTTCGCTTTGAACCAGCAGGGACAGCGCCCGCTCCACGCCCTGGTCTCCCAAGGCGAACACTTCCCGGTAATCCTGGCGGGAGGTTTCATAGGCTTCGGTGATGGCGGTTCCCGGCAGGATATCATGGAACTGGTTCAAGAGTATCTTCTTCCAACCCCGGCTGAGCTGGCTTTGGGGGTACTGTCCGGCTTGAATCCGGGCCAATGCCGCCAAAATCTCGGCATTCCGGTACAAGTACTCCGCCTTGCGGTTGAAGCGCTTGTTCCGGCTCTGGGTGGTATAGGTTCCCCGGTGTTTCTCGAAATAGAGTTCGCCGTTCCAAACGGGGTATTGGGCGTCCTTGGCTTCGAGGGCCTGGAAATAATCGCGCGCCGAACCGGTTTTGATCCGCGGGGTTCCCGGAATGTCGTCCAGACAGGCGATGGTGTCCAGCATCTCCGGGGTTACCCCGCCGCCGCCGTCCCCAAAACCGTAGGTATACAAAATTGCGGCGCTGCCGTCTTTCGGCTGGAATTTGTCCAGCGTCTGGAAGATGCTTTGCAGCGTGCCGATGCCGTTATAGAGGTCGCAGCCCATCTCGATCATCGCCGCCAGGATTTTGGTGCCGTCGATCCCCTCCCAATGGAAGACGCTGTACGGGAAGGTATTATTCTCATTCCAGGCCAGCTTGGAGGTAAAGAAGTATTTGAAACCCGCTTTTTTCAGGATCTGCGGCATGCTTCCGGCGAAGCCGAAGGTATCCGGGAGGAAACAGACGTCGGTATCGGTGCCGAATTCGGCCTGATAAAACTGTTTGCCGTAGAGAATCTGCCGGACAAAGGACTCTCCGCTGATCAGGTTGCAATCGGGCTCGACCCACATGCCGCCCACCGTTTCCCAGCGGCCTTCGGCGATGCGCGCCTTCACCTGCGCGTAGATCTGCGGATAATATTCTTTCACGTATTCGTACAACTGCGGCATGCTCTGGGTGTACTGAAAGAACGGATATTGTTCCATCAGCCGCAGGACGGTTGAGAAGGTCCGGCTGCATTTGCGGACCGTTTCCTCCAGCGGCCACATCCAGGCGACATCGATATGCGAATGTCCGGCGAAGACCATCTCCACCGGAAGCTTAAACGAATTCTCCGCCAGTTTCCGCCGCAGCAACGCAACCGCCTCGGCCAGGCTTTCCTGGAATTGCTCCGGTTCGTACTGGACCGTCAACAGCGATCGATAGATGCCGTCCAACAACGATTCTTTCAGATAAGCGCTGGGCTGTTCCACGGCGCAATCGAAAGCCGCCTTGGCCAGGGCATAGTAACTGCGGGCCGGCCGATTCTCGGTCACCAGCACGCTGCGGTGCAGTTTGGTCCCCAAAGTCGGCGAGGCCCAGACATTGATGGCTTTGCAATATACTTCGAGTTGAATATGGAAGGTCTCATCGCCGGCCGCGGCTTCGGTCAGCACGATGTTGCTGCGGTTGGAATCCAGGCCGGCATAAGGTCGGCCATTGATCGAAACCAGCCCTTCGCCGCCGGTGACGAGCTGCAAGACTACCCTGGCCCCTTTGAAATCCGGTTGAAGGGTAATGGTGTTCTCCAGGAACGCGGTGACCCGCTCGCCGCCCCATTCCGCTCCGGTAGCGATCGGACGCCAGTCCGCATCCAGATATTCATACTCCCCGGGGCCCCGGTAACGGCAGCGTTTCATCCGCCAGCCGGTGACGTCGGTCGGCTGCTGATAAATCCGGCCGGAGAGCCTTTCGAGTTCGCTGCGTATTTTTTCGATAATCATCTGCTGCTTCATCCTTTCAGTCCGGTTGTGGCAATGCCTTCGACAAAATACTTCTGCGCAAAGAAGAAGATCAACACACACGGGATAATGGCCAGCATCGACATGGCCATGACCTCGTTCCAATTGGCGGCGGAGGTGTTATCCAGCGACATCCGCAACCCCAGCGCCAGCGTATACTTTTTGACACTGTTAATATAGATCATCGAATTGAAGAAGTCGTTCCAAGTCCAGATGAATTGGAAAATCGCCACCGAAAACAGCGCCGGCTTGCACAGCGGCAGCAAGATCCGGTAGAAGATCAAAAACGAATTGCAGCCGTCGATGGTCGCCGATTCATCCAGCTCCCGCGGCAAACCCCGGAAGAACTGCACTAGCATGAAGATGAAAAACGGATAACAGGCAAACCCGGCCGGCACGACGAAGGGAAGATAGCTGTTCAGCCAGCCGAATTCTTTGAACAAAAGATAGCGCGGGATAATCAATACCGCATTCGGCAGCATCAGGGTCGAGATCATCAGCCCGAATAACATTTTCTTGCCCGGAAATTTGAAACGGGCAAAACCGTATGCCACCAAGGTACTCGAGACGATGGTAAAGAAAACGACCGGAACCACCATCTCCAACGAGTTCAGCAAAAACACGCCGAAGCTGAATTGTCCGCTGCCCTGCCAGCCTTTGAGGTAGGAATCCCAAATGATGTGTTTCGGGAGCAACGCGACCGACCCGAAAATCTCCTCATTCGGTTTGAAAGACGAGAAGAACAACCAGATCAACGGATAAATCATGATGATTCCGACGGCCAGCAGCAAGAGATGCATTCCGGCTTGGTGGGCGATCTTTTTCTGCGGTTGCATTTTCAGAAGTCCCCTCCGTCTTCATAGTACGTCCATGAGGCCGCCGATTTAAAAATAAACAGGGTGAACCCTAGAATAATCATGAACAAGATCCAGGACAGCGCCGAGGCGTAACCCATCTTGAAGAACTTAAATCCTTCGTCATACAGTTTCATCGCATAGAGATAAGTGGCGTTCATCGGCCCGCCGTTGGTAATGACGAAAGGCCCGGTAAAATCCTGGAAGGCGTTGACCAACTGTAAAACCAGGTTGAAAAACAGAATGGGTGTCAAGAGCGGAACGGTAATCGTAAAGAACATTCTGATCTTGGAGGCGCCATCCACGGTTCCGGCTTCATAAAGCTCCTGAGGAATCTGCTTCAATCCGGCCAGGAACAGCACCATCGAAGAGCCGAACTGCCAGACGGTCAACAGACTGATCGTGAAGAGCGCAATGTTCGGACTGCTCAGCCACTGCACCGCCGGGAGGTGGAAAAAATCGAGCAGCTTATTGAGCAGGCCGTCCTCCATGAACAGGAACCGCCAGAGGATCGCCACTGTAACGCTGCCTCCCAGGATGGAGGGCAGATAGTAGACGGTCCGGTAGGCGTTGACAAACTTTAGTTTGAAATTCAGGAGCATAGCGATGAATAAGGCAAAGATCAGCTTCAGCGGGACCGATAGGAATACATAACTCAGCGTGATGCCGAGCGATTTATAAAATAGCTCATCCTGGGTGAACAGCGTGATGTAATTGGCGATTCCCACCAAGGACGGTTGATCGATAATGTTATAATCGGTAAACGAATAATAAAGCGAGGCCACCAACGGATACAGCTGAAATACCAGGAATCCCAGCAGCCATGGTGCGATATACAGGAGACCTATGTAAGAGTTTTTCGTTTGATAACTTTTCGTCTTCGACATTCGTCAGCACCCTCTACCCCAAGATCGATGGTTTTCGGTTTTTCAAGCAAGGTGGTGTCTGATTGCCACAAACACCACCTTGCTCGAAAAACGTCTTTTATCTCTTCTCTATCTTCGTTATTGCTTCCCTTTCAACTCATTCAGTTTGGCCTGAACCCGTTTGGTCAGCTCGTCGGCCGCCTGCTCGGGAGTTAATCGGCCGAAAACCGCTTTGGTGCAGACATCCTTGAGGATCTCGGCGATCTGGGTGTTCCCGGCGGTCACCGGCGGCGGAGCGGCCGGGCTCTTCACGGCGTAATTCACCAGTTTGGCCACATCGGCATCGACTTTGCCCGCTGCCACGATGGTCTGTTGGGCAACCGCGGAGGTGGGGATCGAGCGTTGGTCGGTGAGGATCAGCGCCGCTTCCTTGTCATTGAGGAACCAGTTGGCGAATTTGAGGGCTTCCTTGGCGTTCGGCGACTTTTTGGAGATCCCGAGCAGCATGGCCGGCTTGAAACTGACCGAAGTATCTTTGCCGCCCTTGACGAAGACCGGTTGATTCACGGTAAAGTTCTCAGGCTTGATGGCCTGCTTGTATTTTCCGGCCGTGCCGGACCAATCGGTCAACATGCCGAGCTGGCCATTGATCCATTTCGGATTCTGCTCCAGCTTGCCGTCGAACAAGGCCGCCTCGCCCAGCGGCTGAGCGGCCCCGCTGCTATAAAGATCCTTCATGACTTTAAAAGCTTCCGTCAGATCCCTTTTGGAGGCGGCGATGTTGAATTTGTTGCCCAGCCAGTATTTGCCGGTCTTGGAACGGATATAGTTTCCGATCATGTATTCGCCGATCCCGCCGGTGGCTCCGCCGAGATCGAAAGCGATCAAATAGGCATTCTTATCCTGATTATGAATCCTGCGGCCTTCCTCGATGACCTTATCCCAGGTCCATTCGGTATCGGGTGAAAGGCCGAATTTTTGGAAAAACGACTTGTTGATCAAGACCCCAAAGCCGTTGGTCCCCATGGGCAGACCGATCAGTTTGCCATGGATGGAACAATAGTCCTTTAAGACCTTGGCCGGGAACTGCTGTAAATCGACTCCCCTGGCCTTGCGGAAATCGAAGAAATTGTCGCCGCGGGCGGCCAAGTCTTCTTTCCAAAGATAGTCAAATTGGAAGAGGTCGGGAGCGGTATTCCCTACCAGCTGCGTCATCAGCTTTTGCAGATAACCGTCGAACCCCTGGTACTCGGCTTCGATCTTCACATTGGGATTCTTTTTCTCATAGGCAGCGATGGCCGCCAGGGTCGCCTTGTGCCGGGAATCGCCGCCCCACCAGGAAAAGCGCAAGGTCACCGGCTTGGCTTCCGCCCGAACGCTGTCATGCTTGGCGTAGCCGACGCAGGACACGGCGAGCAGTGCCACCAAAGCAAAGGTCCCGATGGATCTGAAAAATCTGTTCAAAATTCTTCACCCTTTTTCTATTCGCATTTTATTTGGCATTCGCAAGCGATGGAAAAGCTTTACGAAGTTGATTGCGTCAATTCATTTTTTCCCTTTTAACTCGTTCAGCCTGGGTTGAACCCGTTTGACCAATTCATCGGCTGCCTGCTCGGGAGTTAATCGGCCAAAAACCACTTTAGTGCACTCGTCCTTGAGGATCTCGGCGATCTGGGTATTTCCGGCGCTTACCGGCGGCGGGGTGGCCGGGTTCTTCACGGCGTAATTCACCAGTTTGGCGATGTCCGAATCCACTTTATTCGCATCCACGATGGTCTGCTTGGCAACCTCGGAAGTGGGGATCGAACGTTGATCGGTGAGGATCAGCGCCGCTTCCTTGTCATTGAGGAGCCAGTTGGCGAACTTGACCGCTTCCTTGGCATTGGGCGATCCCTTGGAGATGCCCAGCAGCAGCGATGGCTTGAAACTGACCGAGTGATCCTTGCCGCCTTTGACAAAGATCGGTTGGTTGACCGCAAAGTTCTCCGGTTTGATGGCTTGCTTGAAATTGCCCGCCGAACCGGACCAGACCGTCAACATGCCCAGCTGGTTGTTGATCCATTTCGGATTCTGCTCCTGCTTGCCGTCGAACAACGCGGCTTCGCCCAACGGTTGCGCGGCGCCGCTGCCATACAGATCGCGCATGACCCTGAAGGCCTCGGCCAGCTCCTTCTTGGCAACGGCGATGTTGAAATTATTGCCCAGCCAGTACTTGCCCGTTTTGGACCGGATGTAGTTGCCCAGCACATATTCGCCGATGCCGCCGGCGGCGCCGCCCGGGTCAAAAGCGATCAGGTAGGCATTCTTGTCCTGACTGTGAATTCTGCGGCCCTCCTCGATGACCTTATCCCAGGTCCATTCGGTGTCCGGCGAGAGGCCGAACTTCTGGAAGAACGGCTTGTTGATGACCACCCCGAAGCCGTTGGTTCCCATCGGCAACCCGACCAGCTTGCCCTTGATCGAACAAAAATCCTTTAGAACTTTGGCCGGGAACTGTTTCAGATCGACCCCTTTGGCCTTGCGGAAATCGAGAAAGTTGTCGCCGCGGGCGGCCAAGTCCTCTTTCCAAAGGTAGTCGAATTGGAAAAGGTCGGGAGCGGTATTTCCTACCAGCTGGGTCATCAGCTTTTGCAAATAACCGTCAAACCCTTGGTATTCGCCTTCGATCTTTACATTGGGATTCTTTTTTTCATAGGCGGCGATGGCCGCCAGGGTCGCCTTGTGCCGGGCGTCCCCGCCCCACCAGGAAAAACGCAACGTTATCGGCTTCGCTTCCGCCCGAAGGGCATCGCGTCGGCCGTAACCGGAGATCGTCATGGCCAGCAGCGCGATCAGGCAGAAAGTTCCCAGCCAACGGAAAGACTTATTCAAGCTACTTCCCCCTTTTTTAAATTTTCGATCCGGCCGGACCCTAGCTCGATTGTAACAAAGAAACTTTTGTTAACAAAGCTGTTCCAACCGAGATAAACTATCTTAAGTTGAGCACTTCAGCGGCGGTTCATCATTTCATATCATGAATTGACATAAATAATCATTTCTGGATGGATATTTTTAAAATTCCCCCGATTGTTCACTTATTTTCTTCCCTATTATATAATGATCTTGATTCATTGCGAGGCAACGTTACAGTCAGTAAAATAACTTTTCGGAGCGACAATGATGTACAAACTGTTAATTGTGGATGACGAATATGAGTTACGAAACGGTTTGTGCAAATTCTTCCCTTGGAATGAAATCGGTTTTGAAGTGGCCGGCCAAGCCGAAAACGGCCAGAAAGCCTTGGCGTTCATCCAGTCCCATCCGGTCGATGTCGTTCTTTGTGACATTATCATGCCGGTGATGTCCGGGCTTGAGCTCGCCGCGCAGTTGAGCGCCTTGAAATATAAAGTAAAACTCATTTTTTTCAGCGGTTACAAGAATTTCGAATATGCGCAGCAGGCCATCGAATACGGGGTGAAAAGTTACATCCTGAAGTCGACCAGCTATAATGATTTGATTCGCGTATTTTCGAAAGTAAAAAGCGATCTGGACCAGGAACTACCGTCCCCCACCGGCGGAGAGCAGCCCAGTCTTCCCCGGGAAAGTGCGATGAACTTCGACGAAAAAGTGATTCATACCATCAAAAGCTATATCGATACCCATTACCGGGACGTCACCCTAGAAGACCTGACCGGCCATGTGCATATGAACCCCGATTATATCAGCAAATATTTCAAGCAGAAGACCGGCCAGAACTTCTCCGATTACTTGATCGAGGTCAAAATGGCCAAGGCGGCCGAACTCTTGAACGACATCCAGTATAAAATCTACGAGATCAGCGATATCGTCGGCTATAGCAATTCGTATAACTTCACCCGGACCTTCAAAAGCTTCTTCGGAGTCAGTCCCAGGGAATACCGGACCCGGCGCCAAGGAAACCCATTCCAGGCAAAGGACGTTTGACCGGCCATGCGCAGCAAGTTCTTCATCAAAAACTTGTGTTTCTACATCATCCCCTTACTGATACCCCTCTTGTTGCTCGGCGGGTTCGCCATCTCGATTACCCAGGGTTTTATCAGGGAAGACATCAACAAACGCAACGAACGGATGTTAATCCAGTTGAAAGAGTCCCTGGAGCTGCTCTTTGACGAAGTGGATACCATCAGCCTGAATTTCAACGTCAATCCTTATATGAGCTTGCGCTTTAAAGATCTGTTGGAGAACGAATACTCGAGTTACAATCAGCTGGAAATCGCCAACGTCTTCCGCAACTTCGCCGACGCCCCGGTCAATTCCAAATCGTATCTGCAATCGGTCTACATCTACTCCCAAAATAGCAAGGGCAATTTTCTGGCCTCGCGGGAGGGCCTGGTCAACCTGGATCATTTTAACGATATCTCCTGGTACCGGAGCTTCTGCGCCAGCAGCGACGCCACCAATATCTGGATCGAAGCGCGCCGGGTCAAACTATACCCCTTTGAAGCCAAGGCCACCCCTTTGATCTCGGTATATAAGAAACTGTACTCCCCCGGGGTCACCAAGGCCGATGGCGTGATTGTCATGAATTTCAAGCGGGACTATATCGACCAGCTGCTAAACAGCCTTACCGTCCTCCCCGGGCAAAAAACCTTCATCCTCGACAGCCGCGACCGGATTATCTGCGCCGATACCAACTGGTTTAGCCTGAACAATATCGCTCTCGATAAAATCAAGGGCCGGACCGAGAAATTCCTGGCCTTACAATCCGGCGGACGCTCCTTCATGGTCTCCCAGATCCGTTCCGCGCGCAATTCATTGAAGTATATCTCGATCGTGCCGCGGAGCGTCCTTTATAAAGTCCCCATCCAGTTGGGCTTTTTCACCGTCTTGCTGCTGGCCGTCTCCTTTTTGCTGGGATTGGCGTTTACCTATTACCTGACCCGCCGGACCTATAATAATATTGTCCAGATCGTCTCGACCTTCGATTCGGCCAAGCAAGGGCGGCCGCTGCCGCCCCCGCCGCCCAAGGTCAAGGACGAATACGGTTTCATCCAGCAGAACATCATCAACACCTTTATTGAGCAAAACTATCTCAAGGTCCAGCTGTCGGAGAAGAAGTACCGGCTGAAGGCCATGGAGATCGTGGCCTTGCAGTCGCAGATCAATCCCCATTTTCTCTTCAATACGCTGAAGATCATTTTCTGGAAAGCGGTCGGCCTTACCGGCAATCAAAACGAGGTCAGCAAGATGATCGAGTTTCTGGCGGACATTCTCCATTTTTCGCTGGCCAACCCGGACAAAACGGTGACGCTGGGCGAGGAGATTAAAAATACCCAAAGCTATATCGCGATCCAAAAAATCCGTTACAAGGATAAGTTTCATGTCATCTGGCAGTACGATGAGGCGGTCGAAGCCTACCCGGTCATGAAACTGTTGCTGCAACCCTTGATTGAGAACTGCATTTACCACGGGATTAAGGAAAAAGAGGCCAAAAGCTGCATCAAAATAAAAATACTGCCGGACGGGAACGGCGTCCGCATCACGGTCACGGATAACGGCCTCGGCATGGCCAGGGAGCGGCTGCGGGAACTGCGGGAGCACCTGCTCTTGGATGGCGAATTCGCCGAACATATCGGATTGTCCAATACCAACAAGCGCTTGAAGCTGACCTACGGCGAGGACTGCAGCCTGCGGATCCGGAGCAAAGCGGGCTTTGGCACTTCCGTATGCATCCGGATCCCCCTGCCGAACGGCCCGGCCTGATATAAATTTAACGGTGATACCAGGCAATTTGTTCATCGTATCGTTTCGTGATAAACTAAGAAGCATCATCCCATCAAAACGGAGGCTCGATCATGATTAAAGGAATCGCTCATGTGGCTTTTAACGTAACGGACATGTCGAAATCGCTGGAATTTTACTGTGATGTCCTGGGTTTTCAAAAAGTATTCGCGATCCGGGACGACGGGGGCAACCCCTGGATTGAGTATCTTAAGATCCGCCAGGGGCAGTTCATCGAGTTGTTCTATGCCAAGGAAGCCCTGGCCCGGGGCGGCGCGGCGGGAATCACCTATTCCCATGTCTGCCTGGAAGTCGACGACATTCAGGCGATCGCCGACCGGCTCCGCGCCAAGGGTCTGACCCTGGATGTCCAGCCCAAACAGGGCAAGGACGGCAACTATCAGTGTTGGGTCCGCGATCCGGACGGCAACCGGATCGAGTTTATGCAGATGAGTCCGGATTCGCTCCAGAGCAAAAGCTGAGCGAGTCAAGCGTTCGATTGTAGCGGATTGCTTAAAGACGGCCGACGCCTGATGACGTCGGCCGTTTCCGCTAAATATTTTCCCCATTCCCCGCACCAGTCAGCCGCCGCCAGAAACCTGACATTCCTCACCGCAATCTATCCCGGATCCGCGCTGTTCCATCGGGTATGGTCTTTGGTCTTGTAAGGGATCCCCTCATCCTTGTTAGGGATGTCATGATCCTTTCAAGGGATCTTCGTGTCCTTGTTAGGGATGTTCGTATCCGTATAAGGAAGCGCTTCATCCTTGTAAGGGATCCGTTCATCCTTTCAGCGGATCCTCGCGTCCTTGTAAAGGATCGTCCCATTCCTGCTTCCCCAAAGACCGTCCCTAGTTTCCCGAGCCGTGTCCTTGTTTCCCGAAGGCTTGAGGAAGTTAGACCAAGACCCGGAGAAGTTGCCCGAATCGTCATCCTTACTTATTCATGGTTCATCCCTATTGGACCATCACTGATCCTAGTTACCCGGACAGACATTCCAACTCCCCGGATAACCGTCCGGGAAGCGGAGCGGCTTCCCCATCTTCATTCCGTTCATTTCGCTTCCCGATCTTGCCGCAGATCAAAAACGGCTGCCCCACAACGTACGGGACAGCCGTCTGCTTTTAAAACAATTAGGCCATGTTCTTGATCCGGCTGAAGTCGCCGCTTTGGGCCGCTTCCAGGATCGGCGTCATGTATTCGTCGACCAGGGCGGCGTCGAGCGGCACCGGCATGTTCTTCAGCTTCATCTCCAGTTGCGGATCCTTGGCCGCGGCCAGGGCCCGCCGGATATGCTCGGCGCTGAAGCCCGGCAGATCAGCCAGTTTGGTCGGGGCGTTGATGCTCCGGCCGAACGCCGTCATGCCCTCGGCCACCGCCACGCCCAGTTCCCGGCCATGCAAGCCGTGCAGATCGCTTTGGATGAATCCGGCTTCCTGGTAAATGGCGCCGATGACCCGCAGCTGGGGCTCCACCGCCGGCGCGAAGAACACCGTGTAATAAGGATTCATAATGCCGCAGGCCCGGCCGTGGCTGGTCAGGTCTACCAGCGAGAAGCTGGTCAGGTGAGGGCCGTTGGTCCCGCCGATCATGATAGCGTAGCCGCCCAGATCGGTGGCCAGCCCCAACGCTTCCCTGGCCTCCAGATCGGCCGGGTTCGCGATGATTCGCGGCGCGTAACGGACCACCAGCCCGATGCCGGCCTGGGCGACTTCCTGCATCTGCTCGAATTGGGCGGCACTGATGCCGTAAAAGACCTCCACGCAATGGGCGACGCCGTCCAGGGCGCCGTCGATGGTCAGGCTGAGCGGAGCGGTCTGGGTGACCGCATAGTCAAAGACCGCTTTGGCAGGGATCAGCGCCTCGTCGACGATCAGCTTCTTCTGGCCGGCCACCGGGTCGGTGATATTGGAGTATTTGGTCAGATGCGCTCCGGAACTGGCCGCGGTCTGCACCGCGATCAGCGGCCGCAATTTCTGGCCGGTCTTTTGCAGCGCCTCCGTCACCAGGCCGGTGCCGAAATAGGTATCGATCTCCGGGCTGTACTCGCCCAGACTCGCCAGGAGGTTGGCCGACTTGGCGGCGTCGATCGAGCTGCCGCCGCCGATGACGATGATGCAATCGGGCTTAAAATGCAGGATGTAGCTCTCGATCCGGTAGACGTCCTCGCGCGGCGCGTTGGGTCCGGCGTCGGGCACGATCCTGGCGCCGGCCAGCCGCACACCGTTCCGCTCCAGCGCGGCCACCACCCGGTCGACCACCGGTTTCAGCCAGGCGCCGGGGTTGGCGATGACCAGGGCCGACTGGCCGTAGCCGGCCGCGAACCGCCCCGTCTCCTCCAGTTTGCCCAGGCCAAAGGCGTAGCTGTCTCCTTTGAACTCCTGCAACAGTTGGCGCGCTTTTTCGATTAATTCCATCGTTAACACCTCTTTCGGGTTATCTTGATCGTGTCGGCTGAATCAACAGCCGGGTTTTTAGGGCACTGCTTATTGGGAAGCGAGCCTTTCGAAGCCGGCGATGCATTCCCGCTGGGCCGCGATTCGCCGCTGGAGAACGGCGATCAGTTGCCCGGCCAGTTGCAGCTGGTCCGGCGCGGCGACGGCTTCGACGCCGTAATCCTTGCTGACCTTCTGTTTTTTGCCGTAACCGGCCTCGATCCTGGCCACCCATTCGCGCTTCAGGCCGGCGGCGCCCTTGAAGGCTCCGCTCAGGGCACCGATCATCGTGCCGATGGTATCGGCGTCCCGGCCGAAATTGGCGCCAGCCATGATGGCCCGCTCGGGATCGCCCTGGGATAAGTAGAACAGAGCGAAAACGCACGGGACGGTCTCCCGCGAATCGCTGATAATATCGCCGAGATTCGATCGATAGAACTCCTCCCGGAACCGCTCATAACCGCCCGTCCGCTGCGCCAGCTCCAGCGTCCGCCGAATCCAGCCGATCATCTCGGCGGAACTGGTCGGATGAAGATAAGCCGTGGCGGCCTGCAGAACCGAATCGACCGTGGCCGCGGGGTTCATCGCCTCGGCGATGGCGGCGGCGATGGCACAGGCGCCGTCCCTGCAGAAGCCGGAGTCGCCGGCGTGAATGAGGCCGGCCACGTCGAAGGCTTCCATGGCGGCTTGCCGGGGATTGCAAGCGTTGATCAGGCCCAGCGGGGCGATGGACATCGCCGTGCTGCTGCTGTGCATGTTGCCGAGCCCGGCATAAACGGGAAGCGCCAGTTTGCTTTCCACTTTGTGAAACATATTTTGGACCGGAATGTAAAACAAATCGTAATATTGCTGCTTATTGCGCAGGAAAGCGGCGGCGAATTCATCGGCCGTCACATAGCCGCCGTTTTCGATGATCGCCTCGCACAAGATCAGCTTGATCGCGGAATCGTCGGTGCCGGCCCCCTCGAAATCGTCCAGCCAGCCGAACTGCTCCGCCACTTGTTGGTAAGTTAATCCCTCGGCCGGAGCGCCCATGGCGTCCCCGATCAGTCCGCCGAGCAGACAACCGTATACTTTGTTGAAAAGTTCTCCCCGGTTTGTATCCATCGCTGTTCCTCCCATCGCTAGCGCCTCCGTTTCTCGAAACCCCAAATCAATTGCGGCTCCGTTATTCATTCCCAAGATCATCCCGCCAGCCGTCAAGCAGGCTCCATAAAATAACGGTTGCCCGAATCAGGCCCGGCCGAGCAGTTGCCGGGCGGCTCTGACGATATGGCCCACGGTGAGCCCGTGTTTCTCGAGCAATTGCTCATACGGACCGCTTTCGCCGAAAGTGTCCGCCAGGCCGACCCGGCGCAGCTGCACCGGACTCTGCTCGGAAAGGGTTTCGGCCACCGCGCTCCCCAGTCCGCCGAGCACCGAGTGCTCCTCGACGCTGACGACCGCTCCCGTCCGGCGGGCGTAATCGGTTAGCGTCCGGGCATCGAACGGCTTTAAGGTCGGAAATTCCACCACCGCGGCATCGATGCCGTCTGCGGCCAACTCGGCGGCCGCCGCCAGCACCCGGGGCAGCAAGGTGCCGCTGACCGCCAGGGTGATATCCCGGCCATCCTTTAATACCTTGGCGCTGCCGATACTGAAGCGCTCATCGCCCTGATGGCAGGAGGCGACGGCGTCCCGCGATAAACGGAGATAAACCGGACCCCGGTAATCCAGCATCGCCCGGATCGCGCCGCGGGTGGTCTCGATGTCCGACGGCACCAGCACGGTCAGGTTGGGCATGGACCGCATCACCGCCAGATCCAGCACCGATTGGTGGCTGGCGCCGTCGGCGAAATCGGATAACCCGGCGTAACCGCCGGCCAGTTTGACATTGAGCCGGTTATAAGCGATCAGGCTGCGGACCGGATCGCCGGCCCGCAGGGCGATCAGAAAGGCGAAGGTCGAGGCCACCGGGATCAGGCCGCAAACCGCCATCCCCGCCGCGGCGCTGACCATATTGGCCTCGGCGATCCCAAAATTATAGAAACGGTCGGGGTATTTTTGCCCAAAGAGCCTGGTCTGGGTGCTGCTCGAAACATCGCAATCCAGCACCGTCAGACCGGGATATTCCTCGCCCAGTTCGGCCAGGGTCTCCCCGAACACGACCCGCATCGGTTTGGCTGTCGTCATTGGCGCTCCTCCTTCAACTCGGCGATGGCCTGAAGATAATCCTGGTCATTGATGAGCTTGCCGTGCCAGGCCGCCTGCCCCTCCATAAAGGAGACTCCTTTGCCCTTGACGGTTTCGGCCACCACGGCGGAGGGTCCCGGGTATTCGATGGCTTTCTCCAGCGCGGCCAGCAGCGCGGGGACGCTGTGTCCGTCGCAACTCAGCGGACGAAGGCCGAAAGCGGCCAGTTTATCTTCCAGCCTTCCGAGCGGCATTACCTCGCTTTCGGTGCCGTCCAGCTGGACATGATTCCGGTCGATGATGATCACCAGGTTGCTCAGCTGCCATTTGGCGGCGGCCATCATCGCTTCCCAGTTCTGCCCCTCCTCCAGCTCGCCGTCGCCGCAGAGCACGAACACCCGGTAGTTTTGGCGCAACTGCCTAGCGGCCAGCGCCATTCCGACTCCCACGGAGATGCCCATGCCCAGCGATCCGGTGGACATCTCGATCCCCGGCAGCTTAAACATGCAGGGATGACCCTGCAGACAGCTATCGAGCTGGCGCAAGGATTGCAGCTCCCGCGGATCGAAGAAGCCCCGCCGCGCCAGGATGGCGTATAACGCCGGCGCGGCGTGTCCCTTGCTTAAGATGAAACGATCCCGCTCGAGGAACTGTGGCTGTCGCGGATCGACATTCATAACTTGTTCATAGAGCACCGTCAATATCTCCGCGCAGGATAGGCTCCCGCCGGGATGGCCGCTCCCGGCCCGGTGGATCATGTCGATGATCGCCAGCCGCAGCTCCTGGGCATGGGTTTGCAATGTTTGAACGGTAGGCATCGAAGTCCCCCTTTTCATAAGGATAACTATGGCGATAAATTGCTTCACCCGAAATGGTCGCCCTTTGGTCCGGTTTACGCTTATGTAGATGCCGTTTTCACGAAAACAGGCTCCTTGCCGACGCACAGGTTGTTCTCGGCCTCGCGGATCAATTCCAGGGAAATGTCATGCCGTCCGCCCTGATAAGCGGTTTCCAGCCACGCCTCCAGAATATCCAAGGCCTCGAAGGCTCCCGTTATTTTGCCGCCCAGGCACAACAGATTGGAGTCATTGTGCGCCCGGGTCATTTTCGCCATATAAGTGCTGGTGCAGAGCGAGGCCCGCACCCGCTTGAAACGGTTGGCGATGATGCTCATCCCGATTCCCGTCGAACAGATCAGGATGCCTCTTTCCGCCTCGCCTTTGCTGACGGCCCCCGCCACCTTGGCGGCAAAGAAGGGATAACGCACGATCGCGGTGGAATCGCTCCCGACATCGTGATAGTCCAGGCCCTTCCGCTTGAGATGCTCCAATATTTCCAGTTTCAGTTCATATCCGCCGTGATCGTTGCCGATCCAGATGGTTTTGTAGTCCATGTCCGTCTTTCCTTTCGACGTGATCTCACGGAGGGGAAGCCTCCATGGAGCTCTTTCGAATCACGCAACCGGGCCGTCGCTATCGATATAGATGGTCTTCCCCCCCGAAAGCAGGCCCGCTTCGTACACTTTCATCATTTCCAGGGCAAACTCCAGCGTTCCTTGGGCGGGTTGCTTGCGTTCCAGCACGCACTCGCAGAAATATCGGGTTTCCTCGTAAAAACCCTGGGTGAACAGCGCCTTGTTTTCCAAAGTGGCCAGGCAGTTCGAGGTATCCCAGACGATGGCCCCGCTGTCGTCGCCTTCCGGAGCGTAATTGGTGGTCGTTCCATAAACAAAGGGAATGCCCCGGTGGAGGGTTATTTGGGTGTTCCGGATCTCCAGTTGCCAAGTATCGCCGTACACTCCGTAGCTCTCCAGCGCGGGCTGGGGTCCGGACGCCAAATGCAGATTGCCCATCGCGCCATTGGCGAACTGCACCGCCAATAGGCCATGGCCCGCTGGATTGCGGATGGCGGTGACCGCCGCCACTTTCCCGCCGACCGCCATCATGAAGCCCAGCGGATGCACGCCGTTCAGCAGCCAGTTGGGCGTATCCCCGGCCGCCAGGATCGCCTGGCCGTTCTCCGGAATGGTCATGGGGTAGACCGCCAGGATCGAGCGGAGATTGCCATATTGCGGCGAAGCAGCGATCTCGATCGCCTTTCGGGTGGCGGGCATGAAGGCTTTCTTCAGCCCCACCACTACGATTTGCTCTTTGCGCTGGTCGATCATCTCGGCGACTTCATGGGCCCGGGTTGCGACCGGCTTTTCGACCCAGACATGTTTCCCGGCGTTCAGGGCTTCGCTGACCAGGCGCGGATGGAGCCGCGGGCCGACGCAGATGAACACCGCCTCAATTTCTTCGTTATCGTACATCGCCTGAGCGTTTTGATAATAGGAACAGCCATATTGGGCGGCGGTGACCTTTCCCAGCTCGCCGTCGGGATCACAAACCGCTTTAATCCTGACGGGCAAATAATTCATCACCGGAAGGATGTTCCGATAACCGTGGGAACCGATGCCAATGATACCAACATTGATCCTACGTTTAAATTCCCGTTGATAACTCATCCGCGCTCCCCCTCCTTAGATTCACAGTTCTTGATTGTAACGTTTTAGCTTCGGAATGATAAACGCCGCGGCTTGCCGGGCCGCCGCGTCCGGGTCGGGGCGGGGCAGGATCTCCACCGAAGCCCAACCGTCAAAGCGCGCTTTCTTAAGCGCCCCAAATATCTGGTCGAAATCGAGATGGCCCCATCCCGGCGCCAGCCGGTTGGAATCGGCCAGATGGATATATTTGATCCAGGCGGCGTTACGGATGAGGCTGGCGTCGATCCGGTCGTCTTCGATATTCATGTGAAAGACGTCCGGCATCAGTCCGACGTTGGAACGGCCCAGCTTTTGCAGCAACTCCCGGCCCTCGTCCAAGCTATTCACGAAATTGATCTCATAACGGTTCACCGGCTCGATAATGAGCGAGACTCCCAAGGGACCGGCGATATCACAAAGCCGGTCGGCCATCTCTAGAAAAAGCGCTTCCGCCATTTCCCGCGACTGACCTGCTCCGATAAAGCCCCGGGTCCGTCCGATATTGATGGTTTTCCCGAAATCCTTGGCCAGCCGGATCAGGCCGGCAAAGACCTCCACCACTCTTTGCCGCATTTCGGCATCGGGATGGGTAAAATAAAGTCCCAGCGCGGCGAATATCTGTCCCGTGCTGATGCAGCTTACTTCCAGGTTCCAGCGTTCCAACAATTTCACAAGCTCGTCGGGATCAATTTCCGCGGCGTTTTTCAAAGCCAGTTCGACCCCGTCATAGCCCAGCTCCGCCGCCTTGCGGGCCGAGTCCTCGAATCCTCTCCAAACGACAAAGGCCGAAGGCGGAGCGTTCTCCGCCGCTACGGCAACTGAAAGCTTCATCGGTTTTGCCCCCAAAAATCTTTGATGATATTCGGATTTTGATGCGGTGATCCGCTCCCGCTTTCGCCACTGTTTGCAATGACGGAAACGGGAGCGGCGCCGGGGTTACCGCAACGGCGTGGGGCGGTATACGACTTGCAACCAGTTATCCTCGGGATCGCCAAAAAAGACCATATTGAGGACTCCGGGCCGGTACTCCACGTCGCCGACATCAATGGCATGGGCGCGTAAGTCAGCGATCGCCTTGGGGAAATCGTCCACTTTGATCGCCAAGTGCGCCTCTTGCTTTTGCAGCGGAGAAAGCAGCTCGCTATCAGCCGGCTTCGGCATAATCTCCATCAGACAGCCTTCCGGTCCACCCACGAAAATGGTCGGCGGATTGCGGTCATTCCGGGAAACGATCTCAAAGCCGAAAACCTTTTGATACCACTCGGCCAGCCGTTCCGGATCTTTCGCCTTTAATCCCACATGTTCAATCACATAAGCCATTTTGCTATCCCTCCTGATTGTTTTGCGTTTATTCTTTCAAGCGAAAATAACGGTTTAAGTATTTAAAATTGAGAAATTTCAGGTTGCTGCTATAAATCCAACCGGAATTTCAAATTATCGTCCGGGTGGATTCCCGTATCTCTTTATGCATCAATAACTCTTGCCGCGCCTTGATATTGCGTTCGCCGCGCAGCCTCTCCAGGATCAAGCGCATGGAAGCCTGGCCGAGTTCCGTGGTGGGATGATACATCGTGGTCAATTTGGGATGAATGAAAGAAGCCAGATCGATGTCATCGAAGCCGACCACCGAAATATCCTGCGGCACCGCTTTACCGGCCTCTTG
Source organism: Bacillota bacterium (assembly GCA_023400055.1). Taxonomy (GTDB): domain Bacteria; phylum Bacillota; class UBA4882; order UBA8346; family UBA8346; genus Hydrogenispora. The sequence continues at coordinate 37,918 of JAEXFN010000031.1, read as the reverse complement.
CAGCGCGGCGATCGCGCCAATCGCCATCAAGTCATTGCTGGCGAAGATTGCCGAAAAAGCGAGGTCGCTGTTCAGCAATTCACAGGCGGCATTGTAACCGCTTTGATAATCAAAATTACCGAAGATCAACAGCTTATTATTGAAAGGAATGCCATGCGCGCTCAAAGCGTCGCGATAACCCAGTTGCCGCTGCTCGGCCCGATCCAGTTCCTTCGGACCGCTGATGAAAGCGATCTGTCGATGACCGAGTTCGATAAGGTAATCGGTCATCTGACGGGAAGCCCGGCGAAAGTTGATGAATAATTCATCGACCATTTCGTGATCGATGTCGGTATTCATCACCACCAGCGGCTTGCCGGACTTTTCGACAAATTCGACGATTTGCTCCTCTTTGATTACCGGCGCGGCCAGAACCAAGCCGTCGACTTGTTTATCGAATAAAGTTTGAATATATTGGTTTTCCTTATGCACATTGCGATCACTGTTGCATAAAAGAACGCTATAACCTTCGCGGTTGGCGATATCCTCTATCCCCCGGGCTATCGCCGGATAAAATGGGTTGATTATCGAGGGGACGATTAACCCGATCGTTTTGGTGCGATTAATTCGCAGACTGCGAGCCAGTTGATTGGGATGATAATTTAATTCCTCAATGACGTCGAGGATGCGTTGCCGGGTCTCCTCGCTGACTCTCACCTTATTATGAATTACGCCGCTCACCGTGCTCGGCGCCACGTTGGCCTTGCGAGCCACATCAATCAACTTTGCCATGTCTGATACCCTCATAAATTTTTATTGAATCCCCGCCGGCGAATTGCCTTACTTTATTCCGGTCAGGGTGATTCCCTCGATGAATTGCTTCTGGGCGAAAAAGAAAACGAGCAACACCGGAAAGATCGATAAGATTACAGCCGCCATCATCAGATTCCAATTGGTCATATAGTTTTGGGTGAATGAGAAAATTCCCAACGGGATCGTCATCAATTCCTGGCGCGAGACCACGATCAGCGGCCACATGAAGTCATTCCACGATTGCAAAAAGCTGTAAATGGCCAGGGTGGCGATGGCCGGCCGCGATAACGGCAGGGCGATCCGCCAAAAGATCCCGAAGAACGATTCACCGTCGACCAACGCCGCCTCTTCCAGATCTTTCGGTAACGTCAGAAAGAATTGGCGCAGCAAAAACGTTCCGAAAGCGGTGAAGATTCCCGGCAGAATCAAAGCGGCATATGAATTGAGCAAATGGACCAGCTTTAGCGAGATGAAGGTCGGCACCATCTTCACCTGGGAAGGGATCATCAGCGTCCCCAAATATAACAGGAATAATTTATCGCGGGCCGGGAAACGCAACCGCGCGAAAGCGTAGGCCGCCATCGAACTGACCAGGATCACGCCCAGCGTTTGAAATACTGCCACAATTATACTATTAAAATAATATAACAGATAAGGAACTTTTTGAAACACTGTCAAATAATTGCTCCACTCAAACGGCGGTGTAAACAACTCAAGCATAACCGATAATAATTTATTGGCCGGCAGCAATGAGGTGGATAACGCCCACAGCAACGGCATTACCTGCGAAACAGCGCCGAGCAGCAAAACCAGATGCAACAGGGTCTTGCCAACTATCTTTTTTTGCTTGATCCCCATTCTATTCGCCTCCCAAAACCATCAGTCATAATTAACCCACCGGCCTTGCGCCTTCCATTGAATCAGTGTAATTGCAAATACGCACAATGCCAAGATCCACGAAAGGGTTGAACCGTATCCCACTTGCAGCCAATTATAGGCCACATCGTAAATATACTGGACTAACGTCCTGGTCGCATCGCCGGGTCCGCCTTCGGTCAGGATATAAACGATGTTAAAGACCTGAAATGAATTGATTATCGAGGTGATCGATACAAAAAAGATGTTCGGCGTAAGCAAGGGAAGCGTAATATGGCGAAATTTTTGCCAACCGTTGGCGCTGTCGATCTCCGCCGCCTCATAATACATTCTGGGGATTCCTTGCAATCCGGCCAGGAATATCACCATATTGAAACCGATGCCTTTCCAGACGGCCATGATGATTACCGCCGGCATTGCCCACGCCATATTATTCAGCCAATTGGGTCCCTTAATCGCCAGATACTGCAGAAAAGTATTAATCAGTCCGAACTGTGGTTCATATAACCATTTCCAAATTGCGGCGATGGCCACCGTCGAACAGACCGTCGGCAGGAAATAGATGGAACGGTAAAATGACAGTCCCCTGATTTTTTGATTCAACGCCAGTGAAAGCACCAAAGCGCCGCCGATCTCCAACGGGACCACGCAAAACGTGTAATAAGCGGTATTCTTCAAGGTAGTCCAGAACAAACCGTCGCTGAAAACATTCGCAAAGTTTGCCAATCCGGCGAATCTCCAGGGAGTGATCATATCCCATTTGACAAAGGAAAGTGCCAGCGAAGCGAGCACTGGAAAAAAGGTAAACAGCAAAAAGCCTATTAAATTGGGTAACAGGAATAAATAAGCCGCAACTGCCTCCCGGCGCTGTAATGAATTGTTCCGCAATATATCCACCACCCACAGTAGTTAGTTATCGGCTAAACCAAATGCTTGTTGAAAGATTTGTTGCGCAATTGTGGCCGCTCTTAAGCCATCGGCCAGCGTTGCAACCGTTGTATCATCTTTGATAAGTTTCCCCAGCAATACCTGTTCCATTTCCAAGATTCCCGAATCCAGTCTGTCCGCCTCGGTAAATTGCACCACTTGTTCAGATTGCAAGCCAATAAATTGGAATCGCATCCGTTCAGGCAGAGACCAGCCTTTTTGCTCCAGAATCGCAGTCCCGGCCCGGCCGATCAAACCGCGCCGCACCACCTTCAGACGGGTATCCCAATTCAACATCAGACTGGTGTTCATCCCGTTTTCCAATCCTAAAATGATACTCAAGGCGCCTTTGGGCCGTGCAGCGGTGGGGATCTGGTTGCCTTGGGCAAATACCCGGGTAATTTCTCCTCCGAACCAGCGAATCAAATCGATCTCTTCTTGCAAATAGCGTTCCAGCGATTCTAAGTTCCAGTCTTCACAAATATGAGACCAGTAAGTTACCGCCTCCCCGATTCTGCCGGAGGTCCATTGATAGCGAAACTGACGCAATGGATTTTTAAAACGGCTTGTGAATCCGATTACCAAACGGCTCTTCTTTGCGTCGGCCTTGGCAATTAACGATTCCGCTTCCCCTGCGGCAAATGGAAACGGCGGTTCACAAATGATCAACTTTTCCCCGGATTCCAACGCGGCCATTAAGATTGCTTTTTTCAAATCCGATTGGATATTCCCCACATAGATCAAATCAGACCGGTCAATAACCGAATTATATTCACGTTCGGCGGTCAGCTGATTCGTCTTGGCGAATTCCAGCGCCGCTTCCGGCGCGGCGTCAAAACAGACAACTGGTTGTACATCAGCAATTCTCCGGAAAGCCTGCAAATAAGCTTGAGCCATCTGATCTGACCCGATAAAACCGATTTGTAGCACAAGTACCACCCCGATCGCAACGAGTTATGTTTTTCATTCATTTTAAAAGCGCTAGGCGAGATTGCGGACTTCCTCCATGGTAACCGTCCGACCCTGCTGAGCCGAGAGCAATATCGCGGTCGAAATCTGCAAAGCCCTTAGCCCGTCCTCGGCGGTACAAGCGGACTTACGGCCGCGCCGGATCGATTCGATAAAATAACGGTTTTCCTCCACAAAACCGCGATCATAAGCGGTTTCCGCGGGAAGGATCAGCTCCCGGTCGCCGGGGGAAGCGTTTTCCCGCCACAGCATCCGGTTCACGTGCCACATATCCAGGCCTTCAGCGGTGACTGCCCCCAACGTCCCGACGATCGCGCGTTGACTGGATTCCAGCTGCGATGACCAACTGAGCACGAAATTCGCCAGAGCGCCGTTGGCCAGTTTCATGGTCGCCAGCATATGCTCGTCAAAACCGGGCAGCCCCTCGCGGTATGATACCGTGGCATGAATCTCCACCGGCTCGGTATCCAACAGCCAGCACAATATATCCCCTTCGTGACTGAAGGACTGGATGGTCATGCCGCATAACAGTTTGGGATCCGTCGCCCAGTGGTTCGGCCGGGCTACCCGCAGGCCCACCCGATGGCAATAATAGGAGACCATGTCGCCCAGCTGGCCCGATGTGACGAATTCTTTCATAAAATGATACGCCCGCTGGAACCGGAAAACAAACGCGGTCATCATAAAGATATTGGCGTTCTGAACCGCCTTTACCAGCTCCCTCGCATCATCCAGCGTTGTGGTCAGCGGCTTTTCGCAAAAAATATGCTTGCCGGCTTTGGCGGCGGCCGCAACCTGTTCGCGATGCATGCTGGGCGGCGTGTTGATATACACTGCGTCTACATCGGCCAAGAAATCGTGATAATCCGTAAACGCTTTGCCGCCGCTTTGTTCGGCCATTGCTTGGGCGCGGGCCAGCACCGGATCCGCCACGGCGGTTACCTGAACTCCCTCAATATTTTGTAACGCCTCGAAATGCACCCCGGCAATTCCGCCGGCTCCGATAAATCCTACCTTGATCATCGTTTCTCACCTCATGTCATCGTGGAACCATATCCATGCCGCAAAAACGGACATCGATTATTTATTCCGCCCGCCCTCGTCTGCGGACGAGCGGAATAAGGCCATCCTGCGATTCTTTCTCCCTGAGCTTTCGCTTACTTCTTTTCTGACTTCATTTCTTGGATTAGCTTTTGGCCGTCATTCAAAAGATTATTTATCGTAACATGGATCTGTTTTTGAGCATCTTCCGGCGACAGATCGCCATTGATCATTAACTGGTAATACTTCTCAACCTGGGTCACCATTTGGGGCCACATGACGTTCGCCGGAACGTTCTTGCCGATGCTGCCATAACCGGCAAAATTGGCTTTCTGCGGGATCTCCGGATCGCGCCAGAGATCGCTTTGCAACACCGATTTCAGCACCGGTTGGAATCCGGCTCCTTTGGCGATCGCTTGCTGGCCCTCGCCCGCCGCCATGAACTTTATGAACTTCCAGGCTTGATCAGGATGCTTGGTGCTTTTAAGGATGGCTACCCCGTCAAAAGTGCTCCGGGTCCTCCGGTATTTGGCTCCCGCTTTCGGGTTGATGGGAGGCCAATCCGCAATCCCCCATTTATAATTGGTCGTGGCATTTTTGATATAACCCACAAAAGAAGTGAGCGCGGCGTACATCGCGGTCCGGCCGCTGCCGAAGGCGGCAACCATATCGTCGGTTTTGAGCAACGATTGGGCTACCTTGTATTTCAGCACCATATCCTGCATGTACTTTAATGCTGTCAAAACTTGCGGCGTATTAAAGGCGCTCGTAGGCACGCCATGTTTATAAGCGATAAAATCGCCGCCCGCACTCCACACCCAGGTCGGAAAATCATGATACCACCAGTTGGAACTGGTTAATCCGTATTGAACCACTCTGCCTTTGTCATCCGTGACCGTGGTTTTCTTGGCGGCATTCAAAAAGTCGTCCCAGGTCCAGTTGGCATTGGGGTAAGCGACCCCGGCTTTATCGAAGAGGGTTTTATTGTAGTACAAGACCAGCGCGCCACCGTTAAACGATAAGGCATACTGGCTGCCCACTCCCATCTGTCCGGTCTTGGTGTTCATTTTCCAAGGATCGTTGCTGTGGGCAACTTGATCGTTCATGGCTTTTTTGAATTCGGGATCCGTTTTAATGTAATGATCAAGGTTTAGATAAAAGCCTCTTAATGCGAAGGCGGGTATGGCTTTGTCCTGAACCGGACAAATATCCGGGGCGGTCCCGGCGGCGACGGAGGTAAGTATCTTCTGGTTTAATTTATCCCAATCGCCGGCGGCCAACTGAATCTCGACCTTGATGTCGGGATTTTTGGCGTTAAAAGCATCGACTACCGGTTTAAGCCCTTCTTCTTGATAGGAAGAGATCATGAATTGCAGCGTTACTTTCTCAGCGGCAAAAACCGGGAAAACCAGAAGCGCGACCAAACAAACCATAAAACCGATGAAGATCCATTTGTGACTTCTTGACTGCTTAATCAATCTCCACATCTCCCTTTTGTTTATTTTTTGGTTAATTTCCGAGCTCATTTTCAGATTTGACGAATTCCACCTCCTTTGGCCCCTGCCACGTCCAAAGTTATTTCTCATAAGCTTTGGCAGCGCTGGGCATCACATGCCCTCTTCCAGCAAAGCTCGCAGTTTCCAAAGCAATGTCGTATCTTTGGATTGCAGCATGTCGTAGGTTAAAATCGTACCGGCCGGAACAAACTCTTTTACAGCAACCTGGCAGGCCAGTCCCAAAGGCAGATGGCCATTGGGGACCGCGACCTCCGCCTTTTCGATAATTCCCCTTACCATTTTCTTGCCATAGCCATGTCCATCCAAGACTTCTCCCGCCATAATGTCCCGCTGGGCCACGGCGACGACATCGGCGACCGGTTTTTCCAGCATCTCCCCAGCGGCGCAACCGTCCAGTGCTGCTTGGAGGATGGAGAACGGAGCTTCGATGCCGCAGAGATGGAAAGGACGATACAGCAGAGCCCGATCGCCATTCTTGCTCATGACTCCACCTTTCTCTTTCATGATCCGCAAGCTTTCCCGATATTCGCTGGTGACAACGATAAATACCGAGTTTAAAAGCACTGGATCCACCACCACCCGCTCTTCGGAATCGAGACAGTTGATGGCCTCAATGACGCCCTCGTGCTTGAGAATGCCGCCATCTTTCTCCAGGCATAACAGGTCGGGCAGCTCCTCCAGACGAGCGCGGCGAAAATGCATTCCCGGAACATCCGGAATCAGCCCGGTCATGTTGGCCGTGGAAGTCATTTCGATCTGAGAATTGCTGTACGCTTGGGGTTGTTCGCGATAAAATCGCGTGCCTTTGCCGGCGGCGATCACTTTTAACCCCAGAGTGACCGCCCACTGGTACAACGAATTGACGGCGCAAGGATGATCCCCATCTACCAGGGTGTAGACTAATCCCATTCGTTTGGCCAGCCGTCCCAGCAGCGGACCGATCACCGCATCCGCTTCTTTATTCACCGAAGCGACATGCTTGCCATTGAGCAGCCCGTAATAAGCAATCTTGGCTCCAGCGTCCGGATCGCCGGTACAATCGACGATAATATGTATTGGAGCATCGAATAACCAAGTGTAATCCGCGGTTACGATGGGTTTGCCTTGCCCCCAAAATTCGGCCAGTGCCGTTTTTTGCTTGGCAATAACGATTTGATCCCGTTTCCAGCCGCACATTTCCAGCGCTTCAACCGCATGTTCCACGTGGATATCCGCTAAAATCGGGACCGCAACGCCCTGAATCGCATGCAACTGACAGATCATGCTGCGCCCGAAATCGCCCGTACCTACGACGCCGACCTGGATCGGTTTTCCCTGGCTTTCCAAAGCGGCCAATCTTTGAATCATGTTCATTCAACCAACGCCTCCCATATTACGGATAATTTTCAAAAGCCACCAAAGTGAGTCGCTAAAATTAATCACCGATCCTTTCATCCAAAATCTTTTGGCGAATATCGCTTGGATCCGCCGCTCATTAAAATAGTTTAACTCTGAAGCCGCATCATTTATGATGAAACGTTTTATCAAAATAACCATAATGATATTCCAGAATCATAATAAAATGCTAGTGAAATAAATATTTTTCCGAGTAAACAATTTCATAAATCGCAAATATAAAATTTATCTTGCCGCTTTTGATGAAACGTTTCATCAAAAGTGGAAAATAACTGCTGGCACTTTCCGCATCGCCAGCAACAAAACGCAATTTTTATTTCAAAAACAGTTTCCTGATTTTCCCCGTATTCTTCCGCCAATTATGTACCAACTCAATACCATCGGCTGCTAAAAATGATCCGAGCCAGGGATCGCTTGATGGTACCCTCGATCGTTCCTGGTCATCAAAAACGGTTTGATTTTTGCTGAATCGTTTTTTCACAGTAATATATTATAAGTTATTTTCAAAAATCCTTCTTGAAATTAAAATTTTTTTAATTTTTCTTAGCCAGCGCGCAAACATACTTTGAGCGGAAGCCCTTCGACCTCCGCTCAAAATTCAAAATTCCATTGCCATGGATTAAGGTTTGATACCGCTGCTCTCTGCGCCCAACCGATCTCAATCGCTGGGCGCGGTCAGTTAAAATCCAGTTCGGTCAGACTCATGGCTTTCTCAATTTCCAAGCTAAACTGGTCGGCATTGATTTTGCGGGGGTAATCGAAAAACGACAGCCTCCTCGCAAAGGATAGCACCTGTTCGTCCGATAAAGCGGCGAGCGACTTAAACGGACAATCCTCGCGCTCGAACAGTTCCCGGATGCCTTCTACAAATCGTTTCTCCGCCGCTGTCATCTTCGCCACGTCCTCCTGTTGGTAAAGAGGTTATCGCGGCCGATTGTTGGAATTGAGTTTAGCTTATCCGCAACGGCCGGCGTCGTTCGGCGCCGGCCGTTTCAACGCGGAGTCTTCGCTTAACGCTGATCGGTGATGCCGAACTCCCGCCAGGTCTCCGGCGGCAACTCCAGCTTGACCAGCTTGCGGGACAGCCGGTAAAGGTGACGCACCTCGCTCCGTTTGGTGTCCCGCTCGTCGGTCTTCTCCATCATCCGGGCCTTAAAGGCCTGTTGGGCGGCGTAGGTTTCGATCAGCTCATCGTACTTGGCGTTGAATTGGGTGATGAATGCGCTGTCGAGGCCGCGTTTGGACAACACCTCGGCATGAGCCGCCAGTCCCGTCAAAAGCAGGCTGGTCTGGGTCAATTCCGTGGCCAGGGTATGATCTTCTTTCATGGCTAAATTCCCTCCATTTTCAATTGGCTTGGACTGGACGGAATTACATTTACCCGGGTAAGTACTCCGTTACATTGATATAATATCACAAACCGTTCCACTAATGCAATAGTTTGAGACGAAATTTTTCAAAATTATTGATCGCAAGCAACCGAATGCTCATTGAGCTCGGTTGGGAGCTCGGCATCCCGCCATAACCAGAGCGGCGATTTAGCGCCGCCCCCCATTTGTTTAAGACTCAACGATATTCCTTGATATTCCTTCTCAGCCATTGTCGGAAGTGAGCCAGTTGTTCAGCGCTATGAAAATAATGCTCCCCGGGTTCCAATATATCTAACCGGCAAAGGAATCGGCAAAATCGACAATTACTCCCGAATCATCATTTTCCATCGCGATATTTTTATTTTCGATCGCGGAATTTTAATTATCCGGATCGATAATTTGATTATCATGATCGAAAATTGAATTATCGGGATCGAAAAATTAATTATCCGGATCGATATTTCAATTATCCAGATCAAAAGATCATTTTTACGGATCAATATTTCAATTATCATGATCAAAAAATTAATTATTCAGCTCGAAAATACATTTCTCCGATCGGAAATTTCAATTATCCGGATCATAAATCAAAATAGTCGGCTAAAAATGTCTCTTCTCCGAAAATTTATTCAATTTATCCGCATTTGAATATTTATCCGCATCCGCCGGGCTAGAAATCCCCGCTTCCGGGCAGTCTATTTCCAGAGGTGATGGACTATGCGGACGCTTTGGAAAGGGGCCATCAGTTTCGGGCTGGTGAATGTGCCGATCAAACTGTATACGGCCACGGAGAAGAAGGAGATCAAATTTCATTATCTGCACGAGAAATGCGGCACGCCCATCAAATACGAACGGCGCTGCCCTACTTGCGATGTGGTGGTGCCGAATGAGGAGATCGTCTGGGGCTATGAATATCAGAAGGGCCAGTACGTGGTCTTGAAGGAAGAGGATTTCGACCGCTTGCCCGATGAAAAGAGCAAGACCATCGATATCCTGGACTTCGTGGATCTGACGGAGATCGACCCCGTCTATTTCGAGAAAAGCTATTACCTGGAGCCCAGCCCCGGCGGAGAGAAAGCCTACGCCCTGCTGCGGCGGGCCATGCAGGAGACCGGCAAGATCGCCGTGGCCAAGGTGACCATCCGCACCAAGGAGACCCTGGCCGTATTGCGGGTTTACCAAAACGTGCTGTTGATGGCGCTGATCTTTTACCCGGACGAGATCCGTTCCACCGCCGGGCTGAGCGGGGTCCAGGGCGAGCCCAATCTGCAGGAAAACGAGATCACGATGGCCAACAGCCTCATCGCCAATCTCTCGGGCCATTTTGACCCGGCCAAGTACACCAACGATTACCGCGAGAATCTGATGCAGCTGATCCAGACCAAGATCGCCGGCGGCGCGATCGCCCAGGCGCCCGCCCCCGAGACCGGCAAGATTATCGATCTGATGGAGGCGCTCCGGGCCAGTCTGGCGGCGACGGAGAAGGCCCAGCCGGACCCGGCCAAAGCGACCAAGCGGCGCGGCCGGTCCAAGACCGGCTGACGGGAACGGGAACGACGCCGGCGGCGCCGATTATCTTCAAGCCACTTCCGGTTTGCGGACGCGCCGTTCCGGAACGGATGGCCGCTCGGGGATGGCGTCGGCCCCACTCAAAAAGTAGCGGGTGGACTCTTCGTAACAGCTCATCTGCTCTTCGAAATCTTTGAGCCGGCTGAAGTAACTTAAATCGAGGTCCAACGCCAGCTGTCCCGGGATTTTTATCCGTTTGCCCATTTCAACCTCCTAAAATGTTGATATACTCAGTTGTTCTCTACACTTGCTGGGTTTCCTTCAAAAATTTTCCTAGACTTTCCGGGTAAAAGGCAGCTAGGGTGGAAAAAAGAACCGTTTTCATTCAAAAGGAGGCGCGGGCCGGACGGGTGCGGCGCTTTCCGGGGATTAACGGGCGGAAGCGGGGAATTTCAGGCGGTTTCCGGCATAAAAAAACCGCGGCGATGGCGGCGGTTTTTGAAAAAAATTTGCGATTGAATCGGGAGACCGGCATCAGGGCGCCGGATCCCTCGCGTTTTAACGCTCGGGCGCCGGTCCGGTGCTCTCCCGGAGCACCAGGGTCGGAGTAATCACGGTTTTTTTAACGACCGGTTTGCCCTGGAAAATATCGTACAGTTTCTGGACGGCCGCCAACCCGGTTCGCATCCGGTCGTTATCCACCGCGGTGAGCGAAGGCGTGGCCACCTCCGCCAGGAAGGTATTATTATATCCGATCACCGACAGATCCTCGGGCACCCGCAGTTTCAATTTGGCGCAGGCCTTCATCACCCCGATGGCCGTCACATCCTCGCCGCAGATCACCGCCGTTACCTTGACCTTTTTTGCAATCAGCTCGAACAGGCCGCTCACGGCGCCTTCCATATCGCAGGCAATCGTGACCACATTGGCCGGGTCGAGGCCGTTGGCGGTCATCCCTTGTTGAAACCCTTTCAACTTCGCCAATGCGCTCGGAGTGCGCGAGTCGATAAAGTAATAAATATGGCGGTGCCCCAGCTTGACCAAGTATTGAACCGCCGCGCGGATGCCGTGGGCGTCATCGCAGAGGATCGAGTAAACATTGGCGGCCTGAATATAGTTATTGATGATCAGCACCGGGACTTTGGCGGCGGCTTGCAGAATGTGATCGTTGCCGGTCCGTTCCTTGTACATCGACCCGAGCAAAACCACCGCGTCCGCCTGCCGTTCCAGGATCATCCGCAAGCTTTTCTTCTTGTTTTCAAGCTCCATCCCGGTATTGGCCAGGATTACATTGTATCCGAATTCGGTAAAGCGGCGTTCGATGGTATGGAACATCGACGCCACATAGGCGCTAGTGATGTCATTGGTCAATACCCCGATGGTTTTCATCGAGCTGACCACCAGACCCCGAGCAAAGGCGTTGGCCACATACTGGGTCTGTTCCAACACCCGCTGGACTTTACAACGGGTCTCCTCGCGCACCATCTCCGGCTGGTTGAGCACCCGGGAGATGGTGGCGGTGGAGACTCCGGCCAATTTCGCGACATCCTGCATCTTCATGGTTTTATTACACCCGAAAATATTTTCTTCCCATTATAACATTTTCTTGGAAGCCACGACAGAAAAACCTTTACATAGCGCGATCCGCGGCGCCACCGGATCGTCTTACTCCTTTTCCGCCCGCTTTTGGCGGTAAAAAGCCTGCAACACATAGAAGGCGGCCTTGCGGGTCTTTTTATCCAGCGCGATCAGGCCCTTGCGGTTGATGCCCCGCTGATAGCGGTTCATCCGGCGCGGCGTCTGGAAATCGTAAAGAAGCCACGGCGTCATGCCCTTGATGTAATCGGTCGCTTTCACAAACTCGACCTGGTTCCGGTAGACCTCGGCCATATGCTCCTCGGTGAAAAGCACGCTGGCGTCATCATGGTAGCCGTCCAAGGCGTCGGCGCCGGTTTCGGTGATGATCACCGGTTTGCCGGGATCGGAGTTGCGGCCCAGTTGGGCCAGCTCGGCAAAGTCCGGCTTGTACCAGCCGTAATATTCGTTAAGGCCGATCACGTCCAGGCAATCGGCCAGCGGATCCTCGATCTTGATTTTCTTCTCATTGACCAGGCAGGCGGCGGAAACCAGCCGGCTGGGATCGGCTTCCCGGGCGGTCTCGGCCAGGCGGCTCATGAAAGAGAGCCGCGGCGCGGTGGCCGCGTTTTCGTTACCCACCGACCAGATGATCACGCTGGCCCGGTTCTCGTCGCGCCGGATCAGTTCCAGCAGCTGGTTCTGGGCATCCTGGAAGGTCGCCGGGTTTTCGAAGTCGATCGCCCAATAAACCGGGATCTCCTCCCAGAGCAGGAAGCCCAACTCGTCGGCGATCTGGGACGCCCGTTCGGTGTGGGGGTAATGGGCCAGCCGCAGGAAATTGCAGCCCAGTTCCTTGGCGTCGGCGAAGCGCCGCTGCAGATCGGCTTCATCCGCCAGCTTGCCGAAGTTTACGTCGTCCTCGTGAACGCAGACGCCCCTCAGGAAGACGGGTGCGCCGTTCAACAGGATCTCCCTGCCCCGGACCGCGATCCGCCGGAAACCGACCCGCAATTCGATGGCGTCGTTTCCGTACTCGGCCCGCACCGTATACAGCTTGGGATGATCCGGGCTCCACAGCTCGGGCGCGGCCTCGAACTCCAGGTTTCCCTGGCCGGCGCTGATGGCGATCTCCCGGCTGACGCCCAGTTCCGGCAGTTCCAGACGCAGCGTTCCGGCGGCGGCGGGACCGTCCAGGGTCACTTCGGCCCGGATGCGGCGGTAAGAATCGTCCGGCGCCAGATAGATCTTGAATCGTTTGATAAAGGTCGCCGGCACCCGGTACAGCGCGACATCGCGGTAAATCCCGCCGTAGTTGAACCAGTCGGTATTGCGCATCGGCACCCGGTCGGTGGTCCGGGCATTGTTGACGCAGACCTGGAGCACATTATGCTCCCGCAAGCTGCCGGTGAGCTCCACGCAGAAAGGGGTCGAGCCGCCGTAATGGTTGCCCAGAAAAGCTTCGTTCAGATAGATCTTGGTATCGTAATTGGCGGCGCCGATCCGTAAAAACACCCGCTCGTCCCGGGCTTCCGGCCGGTAAGTAAACTCCCTGGCGTACCAGGCGCTGCCTTCATAATAACGGTACTCCGGTTGCAGCACGTTCCAGCAAGAGGGCACCGGCACCGGCTCGCCGCCGTCGTAATCGTAATCCCAGGGCAGCGGCCGGCCGTTGGCGTCCCGATGGGTCAGCCGGTTCCAATCGGCCCGCAGTCCGGTATCGTATGGATCGATGGTGAAATTCCAGGTCCCGTTCAGACTCTGCGCCGGCCGGTTTTCGGTGAAGATTAGCGTCTGATGGTTCAGGTTTTGCAGATTATATTTCTTATAATAATTTTCGTTATGAATATTATCCTGATGATTCTCGGAGGGCAGTGTTTGCATGAGATAACTCCTTTTCCGAAGCGATGTGATAACCGCAATGATTTATGCGGCGACAGTCATCCGGCCGCCAAGGCCGGGGCCGTTCGAACCGGGAAGAGCCGGACCCGCCTCAACCCTTGACCCCGCCGGCGGCGATCCCTTGCACAAAATATTTCTGGGCCGCCAGGAATATGATTAGCACCGGAATGACCGAGATAACGCAGGCCGCCATCTGTGGCCCGTAATAGGTCGTATATTGAGTGATAAAGTCGGACATCCCCAAGGGGATCGTCTTCAGATTATCTTTCGAAAGGTAGATCATGGGCGTAAAGAAATCATTCCAGAAGAACCGGAAAGAAAAGATGATCTGCGCCGCGATGACCGGCTTGGCCAGCGGCAGCATGACCTTGCCGAAGATTACGAAATCGTTGGCGCCGTCGATCCGCGCCGCTTCCAGCAACGAATCGGGGATGGTCATAAAGTACTGTTTTACTAAGAACGTGCCGAACGCGGTGAAGGAACCCAACAGGATCAGCGCCAGGTGCGTGTCGTAGAGTCCCATGTTGCGGACCATGATAAACTGCGGGATGATCGTCACCTGTTGCGGCACCATGATCGAGGCGATATAGATCATAAACAGCGCGTCCCGGCCTTTCCACCGCAGCTTGGCGAAGGCATAGGCTCCGGTCGTCGCGGTGACCACCTGGACCACGGTGATCAAAACGGTCACCTTCACCGAGTTATAGATATAAATTGGGAATGTCTTCAGCAACTGCTGAAAATTGCCCCAGATAAAATGCTCCGGAATCATTTTCACCGGATAATCGAAGATTTCCGACTCCGTCTTAAAAGCGGCGGAGATCATCAGCAGCAGCGGCAGGATGATCAGGGCCGCGGCCACGATCAACGCCGCATAGATCGCCACGGTGCTCAAGGCGGACTCGTCGGTCCGGCGCCGGTCCAATCTTTTCCCGGGGCTATTCGCATTCGCTTGCGTCATAGCGCTTATAAACCTCCTTCACAAAGGGCTTCACGGGAGACGCCGCGCCGCGGCCTACAGATCGTAGGTAACCCATTTCCGCTGCCCCCGATATTGAATGATCGTCACGGCCAGAACGATGAGCAACAAAATCATGGCTTCCGCCGAGGCATAGCCCATCTTATAGTAAGAAAACGCATTTTTATAGATATCAAAGACCATCACCGTGGTGGACCCGCCCGGGCCGCCGCCCAACTGGCCGCCGGTCATCACGAAGACCGGGTCGAACACCTTGAAGGAATTGATGATCGCCATGATCACACAGAAAAAAGTGGTCGGGCTGAGCATGGGAATGGTGATATTCCATAATTGCCGCAATTTATTGGCCCCGTCGATCTCGGCCGCCTCATAAAGCTCGAGATTGATCGCTTGCAGGCCGCTGAGGAAGAGAATCATATAATAGCCGAAGGACTGCCAGATGGTCACCAGAATGATGGTTAGCAAAGCCGTTTTCGGACTGGTCAGCCAGGGAATCGGCGCCATCCCGAGTGAAGCCAGGAACCCGTTGACCGGTCCCTTGGTGGGATGGAGGATCACCATGAACACCAGCGAGATGGCGACCATCGACAAGACCACCGGTAGGAAGATTACCGCCCGGAAAAAATTCCTGCCGATGACCTTCTTGTTCAACAAGATCGCGAAGCAGAAACCGAGCACGATTTGAGCCACCACCGAAACCACAGTAAACTCGACCGTGTTGATCATGGCGTGGAGAAAATCGGAACTGCCGAAGGCCTGCCAAAAATTCTTCAGTCCTATCCATTGGAAAGTGAACCCTCCGGAGTAGTCCGTGAAAGCTAACCCCACCGTCGCCAGCATCGGAAGCAACACAAAGAGGAAAAAGCCAATGAAGCTGGGCAATAAAAATGCCGCCACTACCAGCCAGGGGCTGGATTTAGAGTCGCTACCCGCCATCATCATCACCTTTCTTCAAAACGGAGCTTCGGCTGGGCCGAAGCTCCGTCGCGGAAGCAAAATCAGTGAGCCAATGCTCGTATCCTATTGATTGGACTTGGCGATCTCGCCCAATTGGGCTCTGAATTCCTTGACAAACGCGGCCTCCGTCATATCGGAGGAAAGGTACTTCTCCAGCTCGTTGCCCAGGGCCGCCTCGACCTGCGAACCCACCGGGGTATACCAGGGCGCGATCCGCGGCGCGGTTTCGATCAGATAGTTGAGGGATTCGGTATCCGGAACGACCTTGGCCAGTTCAGTTTTTACGCCGGCGTCGACCAACGGCGGCAGGAAACCATTGCGGGCCACGATCTTGGCGCCTTCGGAACTGCCCATCCAGGAGATGAACTTGAAGGCGGCCGCCTTCTTCTTGGAACGGCTGTAGATATGGTTGAAAGTGCTGGCGCCGACCGTGACATACTTGGAACTGTTGCAGGGCATCCGGGTGATGGCCCAGTCATTCCAGCCGTAATCTTTGTAGAGTTTTTGATCTCTTCCGGCGACCATCATTCCCGGGAACCATTCGCCGATGATCAGCATTCCGACAGTACCGTCGTAGAAGCCCTTGGAATAATGGACTTTGGTGGCTTTCAGCTCGGCCAGCGACATGATCGCCTTGGCTTTCTCCAGATCGCGGCGCATTTTAATGCTATAGGACAACACTTTCGGATCGATATCGATTTTGCCTTTACTGGTAATGAACTGTTTATTCTCTTGAATCATCGGTAAGGCGCCGAACATCGGCCAGCTGTACAGCGATCCGCCGTAGATCTTGCCGTCGCCCGAGGAGATCTTCTTGGCAACCTCGGCGAACTTATCCCAGGTCCATTCGCCTTTCTTCACATATTGATCGGGAGTGGGGACGCCGGCCTTGGCGAAGATTTTCTTGTTATAGTAGGTGTAATAGCCAGCACCGCGGAACGGAATGGCCAGCACCTTTCCATTGACGGTGATTTGCGGCGCATAAGCTTTGATCGATTTCAGGTCGTATTTGTCGGTCTTAATATAATTGTTCAACGGTTCGATGAAGCCGTTTTTGAACTGCGGGAACATATCGGTTTGTCGTTTTTGCATATAACAATCGATATCGGCGCCACCGGCCAGCATGGTTACGATCTTGGTTTCATAATCGGCGGACGGCACGATCACCGGTTTGACTACGACCTCTTTCTGACTGGCGTTATAAGCGTCGACGATCGATTGATAGGTGGGATCCTGCCACATGTAGTAGTTGATCTCGGTCGGGCCGGCCATGCTGATGCTGCCGCTTAACCAGATGATCAAACCGCAAACAAGCAAAAAAAGC
Organism: Bacillota bacterium; assembly: GCA_023400055.1. Lineage (GTDB taxonomy): Bacteria > Bacillota > UBA4882 > UBA8346 > UBA8346 > Hydrogenispora. The sequence goes on along the minus strand of JAEXFN010000031.1, from coordinate 20,785 downwards.
AATGTTGATCTTTTCTTCATTTTCTTCTCCCCTTCTTTGGATTAATGGCCTGCTTTAAACTTCCTGCCATTTGCTTTGGCTCTCACTTCCTTTCGGAACCGATTTAAAAGAAAAATAAACGCCGACCATTTTGTAAGCGTTTTCATGAAAGCGCTTACATTTAATATAAGTCTTTTTCATTTCTTTGTCAATTCCTTAAAATTTTTGTTGCCGTGCCATCCATAAGCCAGCCAGCGTATTTCTTGCCATTTTGGCCATTTACAACCCAAAAAATAAAAACGAACCCAATACCTGTCATTGGGTTCGTTTTGTAACGTCAAACGTCATTCGGAAACGATAATCTAAAACCGAATTCAGCCTTTAAACCGTTTCAGGCTCAACGAATTGGTGACCACCGATACCGAGCTGAAAGCCATCGCGCCGCCGGCGATGACCGGGTTCAACAGCCCCAGGGCGGCAAAGGGAATGCCGATCGAGTTGTAGAAGAACGCCCAGAAGAGGTTCTGCTTGATCTTCAGCATCGTCTTGCGAGAGAGCCGGATCGCGGTGGGAATCGCCTGCAGATCGCCGCGCATCAGGGTGATGTCCGCCGCCTCCATGGCGATGTCGGTGCCGGTGCCGATGGCCATGCCGATGTCGGCGGTGGCTAGCGCCGGCGCGTCATTGATCCCGTCGCCGACCATCGCCACCACTTTTCCGGCCCGCTTGAGCTTGTCGACCTCGTCTGCCTTGTGTTCCGGCAGCACCTCGGCCAGTACCTGGGTGATTCCCACTTGTCTGGCGATGGCTTGGGCAGTCCGCTGATTGTCGCCGGTCAGCATATAAACCTCGATCCCCAGCTTTTGCAGATCGGCGATGGCCGCCGCCGAACTTTCCTTCACCACGTCGGCCACGGCCAGCAAGCCGGCCAATTGGCCGTCGCGCGCCAGGAACATCACGGTCTTGCCGGCGTTCTCCAGCTCAGTGGCCTTCGCTTCGTTCGTTTGGCAGTCGATGTCGTGCTCAGCCATAAGTTTGCGGGTACCGATCAAGATCTGCTGGCCCCCGATGACGGTAGCAATGCCCTGCCCGGGAATGGCCTCAAACCGTTCGGGATCGTCCAGCGCGCCAAAGGCCTTTTTGCCCTGGGCCACGATGGCCGCTCCCAAAGGGTGCTCCGATTGCTTTTCGGCGACCGCGGCCAGCCGCAACAACTCGCCCGGTTCCAACCCCTCGATCAGCGGGATGGTGTCGGTGACCTCCGGTTGTCCCTTGGTGATGGTGCCGGTCTTATCCAGAACCACCGCGTTAATCTTATAAGCTTTCTCCAGGTGTTCTCCGCCCTTGATCAGGATGCCGTTCTCCGCCCCCTTGCCAGTTCCCACCATAATGGCGGTGGGAGTCGCCAGACCCAGAGCGCAGGGGCAGGCGATAACCAGCACCGCCACGGCACTGACGATGCCCATTTTCAAGTTATAATCGCCGAAAGCCCAGACCAGGAAGGTCACCGCGGCAATGCCGAGCACGATCGGGACGAAGACGCCGGATACCTGATCGGCGATCTTCTGGATCGGTGCCTTGGAGCCTTGCGCATCCTCCACCATCTTGATGATCTGTGATAGCACCGTGTCCTTGCCGATCTTGGTGGCTTCGAACTTGAAGGTGCCGAACTTGTTGATGGTCGCGCCGATGACGGTGTCGCCGGCCTGCTTCTCCACAGGCAGGCTCTCGCCGGTCAGCATCGATTCATCCACCGCCGAGTTGCCCTCGACGATCCGCCCGTCGACCGGAACCTTTTCGCCGGGGCGAACCACGACCACGTCGCCGACCACCACTTCCGCGATGGGAATGTCGGCCTCCACCCCGTCACGAATCACCCGCGCCGTTTTGGCCCGCAAGCCCATCAGTTTCTTAATGGCCTCGGAGGTCTTGCCCTTGGCCACCGCTTCGAAGTACTTGCCGAGCAGGATCAGGGTAATAATGGTGCCCGCCGCCTCAAAATACAGGTCTTTCATCATCGTTCCCGGCATCGGCTTCTGGAAAAAGGCGTTATAAACGCTGTACAGATAGGCCGCGCTGGTACCCATGGCGATCAGCACATCCATATTGGGGCTCTTGGCCCGCAAGGCATGATAGGCATTCCTGTAAAATCGGTAGCCGATACCAAACTGGATCGGGGTCGCCAGAATGAGCTGGAAACGCCAATCATGCAGCAACTGAATATTGATATTGAACAGGGTCAGCAGCATCGCCAGGATTAGCGGCGAGCTCAAGGCCGCCGAGATGATCAGTTCCCAGCGCAGCCGCTTGATCTCTTTCTCCCGCGCCGCTTTTTCGCGGTCCTCGTTCAACTCCTGCTCCAATTCAGCGCCATAGCCCAGGGCAGTAACCGCCGCCACCAGTTCGGAGACCTTCACCAGCGCACTGTCGTATTCGACCGTGGCTTTCTCGGTAGCCAGATTGACCGCGGCTTTGCTCACGCCATTGGTCTTGCTGAGCTTGCGCTCGATCCGGCCGGCGCAAGCCGCGCAAGTCATCCCGGTAATCTTTAAACTTACCTTTCCTGCCGGGGGCGCCGGTTCGATCACACCGTAGCCCAGTTTGGCGACGGTCTCCGCCAACTGTCGGCTTGAGGCCAGATCGCTGTCATAAGCGACGGTCGCTTTTTCGGTGGCGAAGTTAACCGCGGCTTGCTTGACGCCGGGAAGCTTCGCCAATCCCTTTTCGATCCTGGCGGCGCAGGCCGCGCAGGACATGCCGCTTATCCGTAAGACTTCCTTCTTTTCCATCTACACCACTCCTCAAAGAGCTGTGATTAACCCGGCGCGGATAAGCCGGAAAGTCACAGCGGTTGCTCAAAGCTAGTGATAAGGTTGTTTTCAATTTTCCTAAGACTTATCACCCGGCTTCTAATAACTTTTTCATCCAGTTTCTCAAGCGCATATCGATCTCCGGCATTATTCACGCTCGCCATCACCCGCCACAGCAACCGCCACTTCCGGCGGCCGGCCGGTAAGCCGAGACTTCTTTCTTGATGGCCTCCAGGTCGACATGGTTGATATCATCGACCACTTTCACATAACCATGCAACATCCCCATCCAGCACTGGAAGGTAAAATCCTGAGTGACCTCCAAGAGCGGCGTTTCCAGTTGGCCGTCACTGAGGTTCAATTGCCCGCCGTATTCGGGGAAACTGACCACGTTGTTGCAGGAGTTCAGCTTCTCCGGATTGAATTTCAACTTGGCTTTGGCCCCCCGTTGCAGGATGACCACGGCCGGGGCATAGCCCTCGTCATTGACGGTGATCGTCGCTTCCTGGATCCCGTCCACCACTTTGGCCACCACGATATCGTCGGTGGGAATCCGGCCGCCTTGAAACTTGGTGGCGCTGCCGACCGAGCAGCAACCGCCGCCCGCGTTCTGACCCGCCGCGCCATTGGGATCGGGGCCCGGCAAATCACTGGCCGAAACTTTGGCCAGATCGGGCACGACCTTGATGGTACTGCTGATCATCCCCATCCAACAAGTGTAAGTGATGGTCCCTTCCTCTTGCGGCGTAAACTGGATCACGTTTTCCCCCGGAGCCAGTTTCTGCTGAATATTGTACTTGGGAATGGTCACCGGGTTATTGCAACCGTTCAGATCGGCGGCCGATACTTTGATGATCCAGCGCACCGGAATTCCTTTTTGGACGATGAACGGCTGGTACTGGCCCGACGTGAAGGTTGTGGTCACCACCTGCTCGTTCCCCTGGATCGTGGCGATGTTGCTATTGGCAGCAACGGCATTGGTCAACGGATTGCCCGCCGCCCAGGAGACACCGGACAGGCTCAAGCCCCGCCCCAACATCGTGAAGCCCAGGACGATCACCAGCACCGCGCTGACCTTCAGCATCCGGTGGGTAAATTTGCTGCTCAACATGGAACTGATCGCCCCAAAGCCGAACATCAGCGGGACCGTGCCCAGACTGAAAAGGAACATGGCGGCGGCGCCCGCCCAGAAACTGCCGGTCCCCAAGGCGTACAGCTGCATGGTCTGCAAGGGACCGCAGGGCATCAGGCCGTTTAACAGCCCGACCAGGAAGGGTCCCCGCTGGCTCTGATGATTGACGAGCTTATTGCCGATGAACTTGGGCATGCTGATCCGGAAACGGCGCAGCCACGGAAAGATGTCCAGCATGTTCAAGCCCATCACCACCATGAACAAGCCGCCGATGATCGCCACGATGCCTTTGGCGGTCCCCGAAAAACTGACTACCGAGCCGATGGCGCCGACGATGCCGCCGATCAAAGTGTATGAAATGACCCGCCCCGTATTATAAAGCAGACTGGGGCGAAATTTGGTCCATTTGGATTCGGCCGACCCCGGTTGATCGGCCACAATACACTGCGATAGATTGATGCCGCCGCACATGGCGATACAATGCAACGAAGTAAGCAGGCCGATGAAGAAGAGCATTCCGTAGCCGACCGAACTGTCGACCTGCGGGATGAAATTGAAGCCGACCGTCGACTTAATAATCATGTAAAAGGCGAAAATAATGATTCCCAATCCGATCATTTGATTGACCGAATTGCGCTTCGCCGTTTTCAGCTCGCCGGGAAAGCCCGCCTCATAGCCGAGTTTCTGAATGGTCGCGATCAGTGTTTCCGCCTTTATCATATCACGATCATAAGTAACCGTCACGCTCGAACTGGCCATGGAGGCCTTGACTTCTTTGACGCCATCCAGCTTGCGCAGCCGGTTCTCGATTTTCATTTCGCAACTGGCGCAAGACATGCCTTTCACTTGAAAAACTTTGGAATACCACTGCGGTGCCATGCGATCCCTCCTGCCCTGTCCCTTGACTGCTTAAAGAACGAGTGAAAAGCCAGCCCATGATTTTTTCACATCGTTTCTAAAAGCATTCTAACCAATCTCTGTGAAGAAATCATGAAGAACGATCAAAAAAAATGACCGGCTGCTCGCTTGCGTTACCTTTGCGTTGCTCGCTCGAAGCCGGCCACATTTAATTATCGCTTATATTGAGGAAAAGGATTTCGTCCGGACCGGATCAGTTCTTTTTCCACCGTGCAAAATACTTGGCGTTCTTCGCCAGAAAATCCCCGGCGATGGTGATCGTTTTCCCGTTGTCCTTCTTATTCTCCTTGAGGATCGGGATCGGATTGCAACCGTATTTAATCTTTTCAATCTGGTCTACTTTAAAGCGATTGCCGCAGTTGTTGCAGACTAACTCGTCGCCTTGCTGGGTATAAAAGCCCCGGCCGGAATCGAAACAGACCTGGCAGGTATTGAAGGCGGTGCGGACCGTACCGTCGCTGGCGCGGACCGCGATGACCTCCAACTTGGTTCCGCCGGCGTTATAGGGATAAAATCGGGCGATGCTCGTCACTTTGCTTTTATCGATCACCAGCGGATTGCTCGAGGCTTCCCCGCGAATGCTGCCGCTTTTAAAAACCGTGAACGCCACGGTGAAAACGGCAACCAGTCCGCAGATTTTAGCTGCGGCGGACCAAGCCGTTTGACGATCCGCCGTTCCCGGAGCGACATTTTTCTTCCATTTCATCGATCATTCCCCTTTCGATAGTCCGTCCGAAGTTTGGCCGGCTCCCGAGCCTCTGCTCACGAAGGCTACTTAAATTTCAGTATACCGGCCGTTTGTGAAGATTTTATGAAGATGCCCCCCTGGGATTTCTTCATAAAATCTTCATAATCTCCTGATATGATAAACGCGCCAAATTTAACGAAGGGGGCTTGGATCCAATGAACAATATGACGCATTATATGGAACTGCTGGCCACCAATCAGCCTTGGAATCTGCTGTACTATATGGCGGTTCCGGTAGTGCTGGCCGAAGTGCTGGTGGCTATCGAATTCATCATTGTTTATTATCGTAAAACGACGGGTCCGTTGAAGACCACCAGCAAGGTGCTGAGCATCATCGCCGGTTTCTATTTTACCTTCGCCATCTTTTTCCGGTTGTTATTCACGGTGATACCCACCATCCACTGGCGTACCGGAGTCGATTTCATCGCGGTCTGGTCCTATCTGCTGGGCGTGGTGCCTCTGGCCGGGCTGGCGCTGCTGGAGATGGGGTTCATCGCGAAGGGAAAGACTCCCGAAGAAAAGATGCGGCTGCATTTTATCCTGTTGACGGTGTTTCTGGTCGTCGCCCACGTGGCCATGATCTTCGGTATGGTGAATCCGGAGATCCTCGCCAAGGCCGGCGGCGCCAAAATGTAATGTAAACGTTTCCGATAAGAACAAGCGCTATGGCAGCGGGACGATTGAGCATTCAACCGTCCCGCTGATTTATACCATGAAAGATCGGCTTACCTCTTGAACGACGGCCGGTTGATCCGGCGACTGCATATACAGCCGTTGATAGTAATCCTCCAGCAATCGCGCGGCCGAGAAGCGCCAATGGGCCATTTCGATGCTGGCCCGCATCATCTCCGTCCAGCGGCCGCGCTCTTCGCGGTAAAGCGGCAGAATCTCCCCGAGCAGCACCCGATAAAGGCTTTCGACGTCGGCCGCGTCCTGATCTTCGGCCTGGCTGCCGTCGCCGATCTGCCAGCCGTTGATGCCGTGGTGGCAGCCCTCCGGCCACCAGCCGTCCAGTACGCTGAGGTTCAGGACGCCGTTCATCGCGGCTTTCATGCCCGAGGTCCCGCTGGCCTCCATCGGCCGGACGGGATTGTTCAGCCAGACATCGCAGCCGCGGGTCAACAGCCGCGCGATCCCCATCTCGTAATTTTGCAGAAAGACCACGCTGGCCGGGTAGATCCGGGACATGGCGTAAAGGTTGGCCACGATGCCCTTGCCAATCGCGTCGTTGGGATGGGCTTTCCCGGCGAAGACCAATTGCAGCTGGCCGGATTTCAGCAGCGCGTCGATGAGTTCCGGGCGGCGGAAGATCAGATCGCTCCGTTTGTAGGGGGCGGCTCGCCGGGCGAACCCGATGGTCAGCGAGTTTTCATTCAGGACGACCCCGTTGCGCCGGGCGATCTCCGCCAGCAATTCCCGTTTGGCTTCCTGATGGGGCGGCCACAGGTCGGCCTGGTGCTGGTAGGCGTCGGCGATGCGGAGATCCTGCCAGGTGCCGTTATGAACGCCGTTGGTCACGGCGATGATCGCCGCCGCCCCGCCCACCTCGCGCCACATCTCCCGGGCCGTCGCGGCGTGGAGCTCCGCCACCGCGTTGGCCTTCCGGGCCAGCCGCAGCCCGGCCGCGGTCATGCTGAACGGCGTCCCGCCCAGCGCGAGCATCTGCCCGTAAGTCAACCCGTTATAAGCCCCCATGTATTGCAACAGCTCGTGTTGGTGAACCTCATTGCCGGCCATCACCGGCGTATGAGTCGTGAAAACGATCTGCTCCCGGGTCCGCCGCCAGGCTTCCTCGAAAGTCAAACCATCCTCGTCCATCTTCTGGCGGATCAGTTCGGTCCCGGCCAATAGCGGATGGCTGTCGTTAAAATGATAGACATCGGGCGCAATCCCCAAGGCCCGCAGCGCCCGGACTCCGCCGATCCCCAGCACCATCTCCTGGGCGATCCGTTCCTCGGCAAACCAGCCGTACAACTGGCCGGTGATCAGGCGGTCCTCGTTTTCGGGCAGATTGGTGTCCAGAAGGTACAGCGGAGCGTTTTGAAAACGGCTGCATTTCCAGACCTTGCAGCTGACTTGCCTGCCCCGGATCCGCAGCTTGACAGTCACCCCGGTCTCCTCCAAAAAATTGTAGCTGGGCTCGGGATAACTGTCATACGGCCGGCCGTTGGCCCCGATGAATTGGTCCGTATAACCCTGGCTCCAAAGGATTCCCACCCCAATCACGGGATACCCGCCATCGTAAGCGGCTTTTAAAATATCGCCGGCCAGGATCCCCAAGCCGCCGGAGTAGATCTTAAATTCTTCATGCAGGCCGTATTCCATGCAGAAATAAGCCACTTGCGGCAGTTTGGACGGATTGCTCATGATTTTGCCTCCACTATCGTTGTCATTCGGGGATTGCCTCCATCGCCCATCCGGATATCGTATCGCAAACCAATCGGCGTCAGCCGGGTCGGGATCCTCCCCTGATTATATTCCCATTTTTGGCCCGTTACAGTACACCATCCTGCAAATAAAAAAGCCAGCCGGTTCCCTCCCGGCTGGTTTACGCTCAGTGATCATTGACATTACGCTAGCAAAACATGCTAAAAAATTTGGATGACGGACTCGCCCAGCGGCCGAGTCGGCCGAACGCCGTTAATATCCTTCCGAGATCTCATCCGGCAACTCGTTCACGTCGTCGGCCTGGCAGGGGAAGTTCTTTTGCAGATGGTCGCCGGCGGAGAGGATCCCCTGACAGACGCCTTCCGCGAAATGGCCCTCCCGGAACTGCCGCCCCATCGCTTCCTTGGTCTCTTCCCAAAAATTGGCGGGCACCACCGCGTCGATCCCCGCGTCGCCGATGATGGCGAACTTGTGGTCTTCCACCGCCAGATAGATCAGGACCCCATTGTGCAGCGCGGTCCGGGCCATGCCCAGCCGGTTGAAGACTTCCTTGGCCCGGGCCAGGGGATCGCCGCCGGAAGTGCTCTCGACATGCACCCGGATCTCGCCGCTGGTCTCCCGCTCGGCCTGGTGAATCGCTGCCATAATCCGCTCCTTCTCCTGGGGCGAGAAGAAATGCCGTGTCTTATGAATCCGAATCATCGCCGCTCCCTCCTACCAATCGCCGCTGGCGCCGCCGCCACCGAAGCTGCCGCCGCCGCCGCTGAATCCGCCTCCGCCGGAATCGCCGCCTCCGCCGGGCCAACCACCGGATCCGCCGCCAAAACCACCCCCACCGCCCCAATACCAGGGCTCGCTGTAACCGCGCCGCAACCGGCCCTGATGGGTCCTATTACCCCGGTTGCCGGCCATGCTGACCAGTCCGAAGATGATCAACCCCACCACCAGCGCGGCCGGGAAAGAATGATCGCCTCGCTGTTTTTCGGCGACCGGAGCCGGCTGATCCTGGCCGGCGATGGTATAATCGGGCGAGATCGCGTGAATGACCGCGAACATTCCGGCCTGGATCCCGCCGTAATAGTCGCCGGCCTTGAAACGGGGACTGATCTCCTCGCGGATGATCGCGCCCGCCTTGCCGTCCGGCACCACGCCTTCCAGTCCGTAGCCGACCTCGAAGCGGAGCTTCCGTTCGTTTTTGGCCACCAGGAGAATGATGCCGTTGTCTTTCCCTTTCTGGCCCGGCTTGTTCAATTGAAACAACGCCTCGGTGAATTCGATCAGTTCCCGGTCTTCGAGACTGGGCACCGTCACCACCAGCAACTGGTTGCCGGTGGCCTTGTCATACTGCGCCAATTCGCCGCCCAACTGCTGCTGTTCGCTCTCGCTGAGCAATCCCGCCCGATCGGTCACATAGGCCTTGAGCGGAAACGGCTCCAGCGCCAACGTAGCGCCGGCGCAGCCGACCAACAAAAGAAAGGCGATGATCAAAGAGAACCATCGCTTAACCATTCCCATGCCTCCTAAAACCTTCTCTGACTCCCAATTGTGACAAGCAAAACGAGCTTCTTTTCCCGTCAAAGCAGCCTGCCGCCATCCAAATCTGTCCGTCCGTCCCGATTAAAACTTCACGGTCGGATTCTGTTTGGCGCTCTGCGGCACCTCGAAGTAATCCATCTTCTGCAGTCCCATCATGCCCGCGAAGATGCTGCCCGGGAAGAGCTGAATCTTATTGTTGTACTCTTTCACCAGGTCGTTATAGCGTTTCCGTTCTACCGCCAGGCGATTCTCGGTGCCCTCGAGATTATCCATCAACCGGTTGAACTGTTCGTTCGCCTTCAACTGCGGATAATTCTCGACCACCAGCATCAGGCGGCTCAACGCCGAAGTCAACGCGCCGTCGGCGGCGGCCTTCTCCCGGACGTTGCCGGCCTGCATCATCCGGCCCCGGGCATCGGCGATATTGGTGAAGATCTCTTTCTCATGCGCCGCGTAACCCTTGACGGTGTTGACCAGATTCGGAATCAGGTCGTAGCGCCGCTGCAGCTGGTTGTCAACCTGCTTCATCTGGGCCTCGGCGTCGTTCTTCAGCAGCGTGACGCTGTTATAAAAGCCAAAATACATGCTCACCGGGATCATGATCAATATAATCAAGACCACGACCACTGCCAGGACAATCCACCATTTATTCAAAAATCATCCCTCCTACCAGACTGAAACGCAAACCCCGCCAAAAAGTTTCGTGAGGGGTCGGGATGGATCCATTGTAGCATAACTCGCCGCTTCGCGCACCGGTTTTTGAAGCGGGATCAGCGTGCCGTGAGAGAGATTCCGGGCGATACGGATCAATGTACACAGATGCCGAAGCTAGGATACATAAGCATTAAAAAAAATTAAAAGATACCTGGATAAACAGCCTAACATCCCCGATATGGAATGCAGCGGAAAGAGCTTTTGAATGCTTGTTTCTTTGGCCCACGCTTCCGGCGGCGGGATTACTTTTGGACCGCCCCAAAAGTAACCAAAAAGGCGCTGGAACCTACGGATTCCCGTCCTCCCCTTATGCATCCGGTAACTGTCTTCGCCATCCCTGGCCTTCTGTCTGGCAACCGGGCCTTGGCTTTCGATGTCCCCTCCGCTGGGCGACCGCCGTTTTTCATCCTCGAAAAGAGGCGTCGCCCGCCTTCATCCCTGAAGGCGGCGGTATCTGAAAATTAAGTGGCCCTTGCATAGCCATCGGATAAAGCACTAAAGTTTGAATAGCAACCGTCTCCAAGGAAGGAGACGGCGCCGCTTCTTTTCTTGGATGAAAAACAGCGGTCGGGGTCGGAAGCCATAACCTGGTTGCCAGGCAGATTGCCATGGATGGCGGCGACATTCTAAAACCCCGGATGAATGAGGAGGCCTTGGAACCTCGGTTCCAAGTGGGCGGATTCCAAAGGGTGTCCCACTACACCCTTTGGTCCGGGGGGGTGGGGGCAGGAATAGCCCCCATCGGCCCTCAATCGCTATAAATTTCTTAATAATTCCATGATAGCCAGCAATGTATATTGAAAATTTAATTCGACTTATATATCCATCCCCTTTCCGAACAACTTTTAAACGCATCCGTCCCGTATCATCACGTCGTCCACCCTAGATCCTCGCCCACCATTTTCGGATTCGCATCCATAATCCCGGGATCGTCGCCCTCGTGTCAGGTATGCTCCTTGGTCCTTCAGGGATGGTCATCATCCCTTTAGGGATGAGACACGTCCGTGTTAGGGACGGTCTTTGCCCCTGCAAGGACCTTCGTATCCGTGTCAGGGATGCCGCGATCCGTGTCAGGGATGGTCTTCGTCCTTGTAAGGTACGCGATGGTCCGTTCAACGGACCATGCCATCCCTGCATCCCCAAAGACCATCCCCACATCTTCGAAGACCGTCCCCAGATTCCCAAGGCTTGGGGAAGCTGATCCAAGGCTTCAGGATGCAGTACCAAGGTTCGGAGATGCAGGACCAAGGTTTGGGGAAGCATGATCAATCCTCGGGGATACTGCCCCGATGATTGGAGATATATGACCCATCCCCGGGGATGGCAAACCGGGACGCGAAGAAACCTCCGCAAAGGCCGGGGAGGCTTCCGCCAGCTTTGGGGAAGCTGTCTGAAGACCCGGAGAACTCGGTCCGACTAGGAGGCGTCGCTTCGCCTCGACAAAAAACCTTCGCACCGTTGCGATGCGAAGGTTTTCATTTGAACTTGAAGGGGCGATCCCGCCGGCGCTCAATTGCCGGCCGGTTTGGCGCCCGTTAGTCTTTATTCTGGTCGAAGATCACCGCCACCAGGATGATCACGCCCATGGTGATGGTCTGCCAGTAGGAGGAGACACCCAGCAAACTCAGGGCATTATTGATCACGCCGATGATCACCAGGCCCAGGGTGGTCTGGATGATGCCGCCCCGGCCGCCCGACATGCTGGTGCCGCCCATCGCCACCGCGGCGATGGCGTTCAGTTCGTAGCCCTGCGCGGCGTTGGGCTGTCCGGCCTGCAGCCGCGAGGCCAGCGCCGCGCCGCCCAAGGCGGCCAGGACCGAGCTGATGGTGTAGACGTAGAACTTGATCTTGACGATATTGATCCCGCTGAGCTTGGAAACCTCTTCGTTGCTGCCCACCGCGAAGACATAGCGTCCGAAACAGGTGCGGGTCAGGACGATGTGGGCGACGATCAGCACGATGGCCATCAGGATCACCATCACCGGCACCGGGCCGATATAGCCGATCCCGAGCCAGCTGAAGGAGTCGGGCAGGCCGAAGACCGGCCGCGACTCGGTATAAACGTAGGCCAGCCCCCGAGCCACGCTCATCATGGCCAGGGTGGCGATGAAGGGCGACACCTTCAGCTTGGCGATGTTGTAGGCCATGATCCCGCCGCAGAGGCCGCCGACCACCAGCGCGGTGGCCAGGATCACCAGCAGTCCGGTCAAGATGTTGGCGTTCGGAAAGAACTTGATGGTCACCGTGGCCACGATGCCGGCCAGCGCCGCCACCGAGCCCACCGAGAGGTCGATGCCGCCAGTCAGGATCACGAAGGTCATGCCGGTGGCGAGCAAGGCGTTGATGGCGATCTGCATCATCACGTTCACCAGGTTGGTGGGCTCGATGAAACGCGGCACAAAGACGGCCGCGATCAGGATCAACGCCACAAAAAAGAGGGCCATCGAGTTTTCCTTGGCATATTTGCCGATCTGTTGGGCTGAGTTCGTACTCATAGCAAAAACAACCTCCTCCGTTTACTGCCCGCTGATGCTGGCCAACTGCATGATATCTTTTTCGGTGGCGCCGGGGCCGGGGATGAATCCGGCGACCCGCCCCTCGCGCATCACCATGATCCGGTCCGACACGCCCAGGATCTCCGGCAGCTCCGACGAAACCATGATGATGCTGCCGCCTTCCTCCACGAACTGCTTCATCAGCAGGTAGATCTCGGCCTTGGCGTTGACGTCGATCCCCCGGGTCGGCTCATCCATGATCAGGATCTTGGACTCGGCCACCAGCCATTTGGCGATGACCACCTTCTGCTGGTTGCCGCCGGAGAGGCTGCGGGTCAGGGTGTTCTCACTCGGCGTCTTGGTGCGCAGCTTATCGATATAGGCGAGCGCCGCCTGGCGTTCCCACTTGAAATCCAGGAAACCGTTCTTGGAATTGGCGTAGAGGCTTGCCAGCGTCGTGTTCTCTTTGACGCTTTTGGCCAGCAACAGCCCTTGGTTGCGCCGGTCCTCGGGGATCAGGCCGATCCCGGCCTGGATCGCCTGCTGCGGTTCGGTAAAGCGCACCGGCCGGCCGTTCAAAATGCATTCGCCGCTGTCCACCGGGTCGGCGCCGAAGAGGGCGCGCATCACTTCGGTGCGGCCCGCCCCGATCAGCCCGGCCACGCCCAGAATCTCGCCGCGCCGCAAGGCGAAGCAGACATCTTCAAAAGCGCCTTTCCGGGTGAAATGCTTCAACTCCAGCACGACTTGGTCGCTGGGCGGAACTTGCGATTTATAGTAAAATTGCGTGATTTCGCGGCCGACCATCAACGCAATCATATGGCTCTCGTCAATATCGGCCAGCTCCACGGTCTGGACCACCTGGCCGTCGCGCAGGATGGTGACGGTGTCGCCGATCCGGGCGATCTCCTTCAAACGGTGCGAAATATAGATAATGGCCACATTTTCCTGTTTCAGCCTTTCGATCACTTTGAAAAGCGCCTCGACTTCGTGCTCCGAGAGCGAGGAAGTCGGTTCGTCCATGATCACCAGCGAGCTGTTTTGCGAAACCGCCCGGGCGATCTCCACCATCTGTTTGTCGGCATTGTTGAGATTGCGGATCACCGCTCTGGGATTAATCTTGACTCCGATCGCTGCCAATATCTTTCCGGCCTCACGGACCATTCCCCGGCGGTCGATGAAACCGCCCTTGCCGAGCTTCGGCTCCCGGCCCAGGAAAATGTTCTCGGCCACCGTCAGGTCGGGAATGACGCTCAGCTCCTGATGAATGACGCTGATCCCGGCCGCCAGCGACTCCCGGGTATTCTGGAAGTTCACTTCCCGGCCGTTCAGTTTGACGGACCCGGCGTCCCGGGTATAGACGCCGGAGATGATCTTGATCAGCGTCGATTTGCCGGCGCCGTTCTCCCCCAACAACACATGCACCCGTCCGGGATAGATGTTTAACGAGATATCCGCTAACGCTCTCACCCCGGGAAACGACTTGCTGACCCCGGTCAGCTCGATCAATGGCGCTTGAGGCATGTTCCTTCCTCCTTGCCCGGGCACGAAACGGCCGCGGCCATTCCCAGCCCTGTGTTTACCGCTACCGTCGGATCGCAAAACGCGGGCGGGGAACGGCCGCAACCGTCCCCCGCGCCTGTCTCCGGTCCATCTTAGAGGTTGCTCTTGTCGATGATCTTCGGAGCGATCGGGATCAGTTTCGGCACGCTTTTGCCGCTCAGTTTGGCCATGACGGCCTCTAGGGTCTTGGCGCCGATCGCCGCCGGATCTTGGGCGACGTCAGCCTTCCAGAGCCCGCCGCTCTTGATCTCGTTGATGCCTTCGGGGTTGCCGTCGAAGCCGATCACCTGGACATTCTTGTTGGCCGCTTTGATGGCCGATAAAGCGCCCATCGCGAAGGGATCGCCGACGCCGAAGATCACCTGGAGGTTGGGGTGTTTCAACAGCATGTTCTGGGTGACGTCGGCGGCCTTGGCCTGGTCGCCCGAGCAGTTCTGGGTGTCGACCACTTTGATGTCCGGATAGTTCTTGGTCAGGAAATCTTTGAAGCCTTTCTCACGGTTGACGCAGCTTTCCACCTCGGAATAGGTGACGATGGCCACTTCGCCTTTGGCGCCGGGGAGCATCTTCTTGGCCACATATTCGGCGGCCAGCTCGCCGCCTTTATAGTTGTCGGTGGCGACATGGGCGACGGTTTTGCCGTCCGAGGAGATATCCATGGTGAAGACGGGGATGTTGGCCTTATTGGCCAGTTCGACCATGGTCTTGCTGCCGGCCGAGTTGGTCGGGCAGAGAATGATCGCGTTGACTTTCTGGGTGATAAAATCCTGCACTTGGCTGAGCTGTTTATTGGAGTCTCTGGAAGCATCCTGGACGATCAGTTTGACCCCGAGTTCTTTGGCCCGCTTGTTCAGGGCGGACTCGATGTTGTTATAGAAAACGTGTTCCCGGGTGAGCAGGCTGACGCCCACGACCACCTGCTTTTTGGGGGCCGCGCTGACCGCGATTCCCAAAATCATCAGGATAACCAGTAATACCGAACCTGCTTTGAACAATTTTTGCATGTTCTCTCTCCTCCACTTTTTTTTTTATTTCAAAGAGGGTTGGACCCCTTTAAACCGTGGGAATGATCCGCTTCAGACCTTGCGGTCGCTGCCGCAGAGGATGATCTTCTGGCGGACGGTCTCCTGGACGCTTTTTTTGCCCTGGGTCATGAAGACCTTGGGATCGAAGATCCCCGGATCGGTCAGGGCTTGGCGCACTCCTTGGGTCAGGGCGGCGCGCAATTCGGTCGCGAAGTTGACTTTGCTGACCCCCAACGCGACGCTCCGCCGCACCGACTCATCGGGCACTCCGGACGCGCCGTGCAGCACCAGAATGACCGCGGCGTCGACCGTGGCCCGGATCTTGGCCAGACGCTCAAAATCCAGTTTCGGCTCTCCCTTGTAAAAACCGTGGGCGGTGCCGATGGCTACCGCCAGCGAATCGACGCCGGTGTCCGCCACAAACTGGCGCGCCTCCTCGGGATCGGTGTAGGCGGCCGCCTTGTCGCTGACCTCGAGGCTATCCTCCTTGCCTCCGACCTTGCCCAGCTCGGCTTCGACCGGGACCTGCGCCGCCCGGGCCAGCTCGACCACTTTTTGGGTGATGGCGATGTTCTCAGCGAAGGGAAGCTTGGAGCCGTCGATCATCAGCGAAGTGTAGCCGGCCCGCAGCGCCTGGACCGCCAGCGCGAAGCTCTCGCCATGATCCAGATGGAGCGCCACCGGGACCGGACAAAGCGCGGCGGCGGCCCGGACCATCGCCCCCAGCATCGCGACACCGGCATATTTCACCGTCGACGGCGTGGTCTGCAACATCACCGGGGAGCGCAGCTCGGCGGCGGTTTGCAGCACCGCCTGCACCATCTCCATGTTCTCGATATTGAACGCCGGCACGGCATATTTGCCGGCCTGCGCGTCGGCCAGCATCTGTTTACTCGTCACTAAGGGCATTGGCATCCCATCCTTTTATCCCGTAATTTTTTCGATCGTGACCTGCGGCAGCATCGCCTGGAAATCGGCCGCCGTACACAGCAAGGTGCCTTCCCGGATCAGCGAGGCGCTGGCCGCCGCCACGCCGTAGCGCAGCATCTGGTCCAGATCCAGCTCCCGCTGAATGGCGAGGCAGATCCCGGCGACCAGCGAATCTCCCGCGCCCTGCACGCCTTTGACCTTGATGGCCATGGCCGGCGCAAACCAGGCTTCGTCGCCGCTGACCAGCACCGCGCCTTCCTGGCCCAGCGAGACGCAGACCAGCCTGACGCCGGTAGCGATGATCTCCCGGGAGATCCGGACGATATCCCGCTTGCTTTGGACCTTGATCCGGAAAGCCGACTCGAACTCATAGAGATTGGGTTTGACGAAATAAGGCCGGGCCTCAAGCCCTTCGAGCAGCAACTGTCCGTCGGCGTCCAACACGGTTTTGACGCCGTTTCCCTGGACGGCCGCGATCAGGGACCGGTAAATGTTTTTGGGCACGCCTTCGGGAACACTGCCGTTAAAAACGATGATCCCCGCTGCCCGGGCCCGCTCCCGCACCAACCGGTCGAGCTGGTCCAGCGCTTCCGCCTCTACATAGTGGCCGTTCTCGTTGAACTCGGTCATGATGCTGTTTTGCTCGTCGAAGACCTTGATATTGGTCCGCAGGCTTCCCGCGATATCGATGAAGCGGTGCCGGATGCCCAGCCGCGCCAGGCTTTCGTTCACGAAGGCGCTGTCATCCGCGTAATTAAAACCCAGACACTCGGTTTCCTCGCCCAGCTGATGAACTGCGATGCTGACATTGATTCCTTTTCCCGAAAAATCGCTGCGGGTATGGATGACGCGGTTGAGTCCGCCATATTGAAAACCCTGGATGGTGATGGTCCGATCGATGCAGGGATTCAAGGTCAATGTGGTAATCAAAAAAATCTCCCCCTTGGTGTTGCGCCGGCGCCGCTATTGTGAGAGCCTCATTTTAAAACGTCCGCAGCGCCGGATTCCTGAAAGCGAGCGGAGTTACCCGGCCCGATTTTCCCGGGCCCATTCGGCCATGGTCCGGAAGATGAGCCAGGCCGAAACCGCTCCGGCATCCTCGATTCCCAGCGAAGCCTGGCCGAAGGACTTGGCCCGGCCGAACCGGGCAACGCACTGCCGGGTATACTCCATTCCGGCCCGGGCCGCGGCGGCGCCGTCAGCCAGCCCCTGCGCCAGCGGCTTTCCGGCGGCCGCCGCCGCCAGCAATGCCGCCACGGCCGGCTCCACCGCATCCACCATCGTCTTGTCGCCGATCTTGGCCTTGCCGCGCTGCTTCAACGCGGTCAACGACTTCTGAAAGAGCCCGGCCAGCCCGGCGAGATCGATCTCCCGCAGCGGCTCCAGCCCGACGATGCCGCTGATAAAAAGCGTGCCGAAGAGCACTCCCGACGCTCCGCCCATGGTATCCAACAGCGTCATGCCGACGCAATGGAACACCGCGTTGATGCTGTCAAAGGTCTTGGCCGCCAGTTCGTTGCGGACCGCCCGGAAACCCAGGGCCATGTTGGTTCCGTGATCGCCGTCGCCGATCTGCTTGTCGATCGCCGTCAGTTCGGCTTCGCTGGCGACGACCCCCTCGGCCACCTGCTGGAACATCCGCTGGAGTTCATTCACAGTTAAAGTATCGCTCAAATCTATCACCAGCCTTCAAATTGCCCGCTTGTGAAAAAAAGGCGAATCGGCGGCGCAATTGTAATATCGTTTCAACTCGTCATCCAGTTGCAGCAGCGAGATGGAGAAGCCGCCGGTCCCCTGGGGCGCCAGCAGCGTACCGATGAACATGTCATGCGTTTTGAGATTTTGGCGGTCGAGGATGGCCTTGATCCGGCGGTTGACGATGCACAGCTCCAGCAGGCCGGTGAACCCGAACCCGTTCAAAAGCACCGCCAATTCCTGCTCCGGAGCCGGCCGCAAATCGGCCAGCAGTTTCTCCATCATGAGGTCGGCGATCCGATCCGCCGGTTGCAGTTTCATCCGCAACATGCCGGGTTCGCCGTTAAAGCCCATGCCGAATTCGATGGTCCCCTCCTCCATCTCGAACATCGCCTCGCCGGTACTGGGCAGATAACCGGGAGAGGTGGTCACGCCCAACGTCCGCAGGTTGGCATCAGCTTTTTCAGCCACCCGGGCCACTTCCGCCAGATCGAGTCCGGCCGCCGCCGCCGCGCCGGCGATCTTGAGCACGAGAGCCACCCCGGCGACGCCGCGCCGCTCGGTATGCTGCTCGGGCGGAGCCGTGGCCATGTCGTCGGTCACGTAGACGCAGCGGACTTGAAACCCCTCCAGCTGTAAAAGCTCGGCCGCCAATTCGAAATTCAGCACATCGCCGGCATGGTTGGTCGCTAAAAAGAGGACTCCGCGGCGGTGATTGACGGCTTTGGTGACATTCATAATCGCCCGGGCGGGCGGCGCCGCATAGACGTGGCCCAGCGCCACTCCGTCGGCCAGGCCGTAGCCGACATAGCCGATATTCCAAGGCTCATTGCCGGCTCCGCCGCCGGTGACGATCGCCACCTTGTCCAGGCGCTCCTTCAAAACCAGGCCGTTGGTATCCGGCACCTTCTCAAACATTTGCGGGTTGGCGCACAAATAGCCTTCCAGCATCTCGCGCACCATGGCCTCGGGCGAATTAATGATTTTATTCATCGTCGTCCTCACTATCTGAATAATCAGTCCCAGCAACGAACTGTGTATAATATTGAAAGGATCGGATTTCGAAAACTTTCGTTATGTTTCGCTATTCGTCATTCCGTCGGCTCAGCGACGGCCACATTGACCCCGAGCTCGCGAAGCTGCTGCACATATTCGAGCGGCGCATGCCAGTCGGTGATCAGCAAATCGATACCGGTCACCGGACAGACCTTGGCCAGGGATGTTTCATGAAACTTGCTGGAATCGGTCAGCAGAATCTTCTTCTTGGCGGACCGCAACATGCACTGTTTCACTTGGGCCTCATAGACGTTGGGGGTGGTGATGCCGTGCTCGATATCGAAACTATTGGTTCCCAGGAAGACCTTGTCAAAGAACAATCCTTCGATCGCCTTCTCGGTGATCCCGCCGACGCAGGAAAGAATGCGGTGCCGGACATTGCCGCCGATCAGGATCAGCTCGATGTCTTCGGCGTCGATCATCTCCACCGCCAGGTTGATGGCATTGGTGACGACCACGATATTCCGTTTGTTGCCGTTCTTAATCAGTCGAATCAGTTCCAGGGTCGTGGACCCGGCATCGAAAAAGGCAGTGTCGCCGTCCTTCAGGTAGTCGTAGGCGCATTGAGCGATGGCCTTTTTTTCGCGGATGTTCCGTTTTTCCTTCTCTTTCTCCTCAAACTCGCGCATCGAGTTGGAGAGGCTGATCGCCCCGCCCCGGGTGCGTTTCAGGAAACCGAAACCATCCAGCTCGTTCAGAACCTTTCGAATTGTTACGTCCGACACATTGAATATGTCGCTCAGTTCCCCCACCGAAACCGAGGTCTTTTCCTGTAAAATATCCAGAATCGCCCGTTTGCGTTCTTCCGTGAGAATGTTCAACACCCCTTTCATTAAGTTTCATTTATAACCATATATTATATCGATTTGTTTTAATTGTCAATATTTCCGAAATCGTTTCGTAACTATTCGTAACTTTTCAGAATTATCGTGCCTTTCGAAACGGCTGGCGCAAACCCGTGGATCCGCTGTGGAAAAGCCGATTTTGCCGCGTCCTGACTGGTTGCAAATTCCTTAAAGTTTATCATTTTCAACGGAGTGAGATCATGAATGTAATGGAACGAGATGAATCAGAATACGCTGCGTCAGAATTACGGGGCAGCCGATTCGAAAACGACGGATTTCGCAATGGCAACGCGCCCCGCGTTGGCGCTGGTTATACCGGCAACCGGCGCTTTTTTCCTTTTCCGTACGACGCAGTTTGATTCCAAAACCCGGTATGATCGCTGCGCTCTAATCATAGAAAAAGGAAAGGGTCTCAGGACCCTTTCCGGTTGCGAAACTTGCAGACAGCCTTGGGGCTGTTTTCCGCTTTTTAGCAGCCATGAGATAAAGTCTTTCAAATCGGAAATTTACCCTCAATAGATCAAAAAAACGACTTTATCCCTTGCTTCTCTGAGCTTTGGTGATCGCCCCGACCTTGGGCCGGGATTTATCATAACGCTTTTAGACCCGGAATTGTATTTGATTATATTTAACGCGTTGCGCCGTTCCCCCACAATACGCTTATAACGGGAGTTAACCATCCCCAATTGCCGGGGATGCTCGCTCGGTTACCCAGGATGTTCGCTCAGTTACTGCGCTAGCTCTTTCAGTCGCTCAGCAAGCTCTTTCAGTCACTCAACAAGCTTGCTCAGTCACTCAACAAGCTCGCTCAGTCGCTCAGCAAGCTCTTTCAGTCACTCAACAAGCTTGCTCAGTCACTCAACAAGCTCTTTCAGTCGCTCAGCAAGCTCTTTCAGTCACTCAACAAGCTTGCTCAGTCACTCAACAAGCTTGCTCAGTCACTCAACAAGCT
>JAEXFN010000027.1 GCA_023400055.1 Bacillota bacterium | reverse complement strand
CTTGTTTCTTTGGCCCACGGTTCCGGCGGCGGGTTACTTTTTTGACGGCAAAAAAGTAACCAAAAAACCGTTGGAACCTACGGATTCCAAGCCTCCCTTATGCATCCGGTAACCGTCTTCGCCATCCCTGGCCTTCTGTCTGGCTACTTGGTCTTGCTTTCGATGTCCCCTTCGCTGGGCGACCGCCGTTTTTCATCCTCGAAAAGAGGCGTCGCCCGCCTTCATCCCTGAAGGCGGCGGGTATCTGTAAATTAAGTGGCCCGTACATACCATCGAATAAAGGCATTGAGGTTCAAATGGAACCCGTCTCCAAGGAGGGAGACGGCGCCGCTTCTTTTCAGGAAGAAAAACAGCGGTCGGGGACGGAAGCCATAACCCTATTGCCAGTCAAATGGCCATGGATGGCGGCGGCATTCTAAAACCCCGGATGAATCAGGAGGCCTTGGAACCTCGGTTCCAAGTGGGCGGATTCCAAAGGGTGTCCCACTACACCCTTTGGTCCTGGGTCAGGACATGGAAGTCCAAAATCGGCTTAGCCAGGACGGCGAATAAAGCCGATGGGGTGGGGGCAGGAATAGCCCCCATCGACCCTCGGTTGACCCTCAGTTGCTTAAGTCGAATCGTCCCATTCCCATCGACCCTCATTCACTTTCAGTCACTTAAATTAAGGTTTAACCGCAAATTTGAATTGCGAAAATTAAGCAAAAAAGGGCCGCCCGGATCGCAATAAAAAAACCGCCCGGATGATCCGGGCGGTTTTGGGGTAAGTATTCAATTGCTTAGTAGATCTTATCCAAGCTGTTCAGATTGAGGGAAGGATTGGTTTGCACTTTATCTTGCTGTTGTTGCTGTTGATAAGCGCCAGGCTGCAAACCCGCTTTAAATCCGGCTTGAACGTTAGAGAGCGCCTGCTCGGCGATGGAACGCTCGGCCGCCTCAATCATCCGTTTGACCATATGACCACCGACTGCACCGCAGTCCCTGGAGGTCATGTAGCCCCAGTAATCCCCGACGATCGGAGTCGTGTCGATGTTCAACTCCTTGGAGATTTCGTACTTCATGTTGTGAAGCGCGTTGGAAGCCTCTTTGACAACTAAAGAATTTCGTTTTTGACCAGTACCCATTGATTAACCCCCCTTTCTCGTTGGTCTGAGAATAATTTGCCCAGCTATAGGCGATTAAAAAACGATTAATGATTGGAATATTTCATGTTTACTACCAATAGTTCCAGCAGCGCGCCGGCCCGGAATGCGGCGAACCCGCGCGACGCCGACCGTGGGCTCACTTTTTTTGCCAATAAGCTCCTCGGCCTAACAATTAATACCAGCAAGGACGCTTTCCCGAAAGCGCGGGGCGAATCTTTAACATTAATTCCACTAAAAATCGGCCCGGTTTCCGGTTAAACAACCGGCGGCAACAAAAACTATTAGCGATGGATCGATCCTTTTCGAGGAGGTGTGGAAGGTGGAATATATTTTAGAGCTGAACGACGCCAATCAGCTAACCCTGCCCGAGGCGATCGTCGCCGACCTGGGCCTGCACGCCGGGGCGCATTTCAGCGCCAAGGTGGCTAACGGCAGATTTATTATTGAGCGTTTGCCCTTCTCCAGCTTTGAACAGAATCAATCGCTGAATCGCACGGTCGAGTCGCTTCAGAAGTAGCCAAAAGTCCCTCTTCCCCATACAATGGGGAAGAGAGGTGCGTCACTGTTGGAATCGACGAATTTAATTTATGGCCAATCGCAGGAAGTCCCCACCCGGAATGGGCCGGCTCCCTACATCAATTTCGACAACGCCGCCAGCACGCCGCCGTTCGCGCGGGTGATGGAGTCACTGAACGACGCGGCGATCTGGTACGCCAGCGTGCACCGGGGCGCCGGGTATAAATCGCAATATTCGACCCGGATTTACGAAGAAGCGCGGCAAATCGTGGGAGCCTTCGTGGGAACCGAGCCGGCCCACGATGTAGTTATTTTCACCAAAAACACGACCGATTCTTTGAACAAAATTACCCATTACCTTCCCTATCTGCCGGGAGAAATCGTTGTTTACAGCGGGGTAGAGCATCATTCCAATGAACTGCCGTGGGCCAAAAAACACAGCTACCGGCTGGGATTGGCTGGCTATCAGATCGATCTGGCCGAGGCCGAAACCTTCTTTCGCGCTAATGCCGGCCGGATCAAACTGCTGGCGGTCTCCGGGGCTTCCAATGTTACCGGGTATACTCCGCCCATCTACACGCTGGCGGAGATGGCGCATCGGGTCGGTGCCAGGATCCTGGTGGATGCAGCTCAATTGGCGCCGCATCGCCCCATCGACATCCTGCCGCCGACCGATCCCCGCCATTTAGATTTCATCGCTTTTTCGGCCCATAAAATGTATGCCCCGTTCGGAGTGGGCGTTTTAATCGGTCCGCGGACCCTTTTCTGCCATACCCCACCCAGCCAGGTCGGAGGCGGGACGGTCAAAGGGCTCAGTCCGGCCGGCATCATCTGGAATGAGCCACCCGAAGTGGAAGAGGCCGGATCGCCCAATGTTTTGGGCGCCGTGGCGCTGGCCGAGGCGATCCGGGTGTTGACGGAACTCGGTTGGGACACTTTAATCAATAACGAGAACCGCCTGATCAAGCAGACCATCGCGGCGTTGCGGGAGATGCCCGAGGTTACGCTTTACAACCCGGAGCCGGATAACCGGGTCGGCGTCATCAGCTTTAATATTGCCGGAATTCACCATCTGGAGGTGGCGCGGTATTTGGCGGACGAGTGGGGAATCGGCGTACGCAGCGGCTGCTTTTGCGCGCGCAGTTATGTCCAGCGGTTGCTGCAACTGGACCCGGCCGCGATCCAAAACGCCCAAACCCAGATCATCCGGCAGCAACCCCAGACGCCGGGGATGGTTCGGGTCAGTTTCGGCTGCTATAACCAGCCGCAGGAAGTCGAAGTTTTGATCGAAGCGTTGCAAAAACTAATTAAAAACCGCTGATATCAGCGGTTTTTTCCTGTAAAATCGAAAGCGGCGCGCCAGCGCCACAGATAATCCAGTCCCGACCAGATGGTCAAGAGCACCGCCAGCCAGAGAAACCATAAGCTGAAAGGGATCTTCAACATAATCAGGGCGATGGCCACGATCTGGACAAAGGTCTTCAGCTTGCCCCAGGGCGAGGCGGCGATAGCCAGTCCCTTTTTCCCGGCGAAATAGCGGATGATGGTGATCATCACTTCGCGCAGGATGATGATCCAGACCGCCGGCCAGGGAACCCGGGCCAGGTTGGCCAAGACCACCAGCGTCAAAATAATCAGCACTTTGTCGGCAAACGGATCGAAGGATTTGCCGAAAGTAGTGATCTCCTTGCGGATCCGCGCCGCGTAACCATCCAATCCGTCGGTGAGTCCGGCAATAATAAAAATGATCGCCGCCAGCAGATCGCGCCCCGGAATGTTCCAAAACAAGATGCCGACGCAGACCAGGGCTAAAACGATCCGTAATGCGGTAATCCAATTGGCGAGGCTCATCAGGGTTCTTCCTCCAATATGCCAACCTGTAACAATTGATCCTCCGGCGGTAATAAATTGAATAAAACCGCTCCATTCGACAAATTGGCTTCAATGAACGATTCGGCGTCTTTTAAAAAAATCCTGTCAGCCTTCGGCTAAATATTTCGCTTTTAAATTATACCCTTCATAGCCGGTGATTACGCCCCGGACGAAACGCCCCGGCGCGCCCGCCAGCCCGGCCAGCTCCACCACCCCGTCCACCTCCGGCGCCAGCGCTGCGGTCCGGCCGATGCCCCGGCCATTTCCCAGCACGTGATCGACCAGGATCAATTGCTCGGTCCCGACCAGTCCGGCCAGGAACCAGCCCGTCACCGCCTGCTGGGTTTCCATGATGATCTGGCGGCGTTTTTCCTTGGTTTTCTCACTGATCTGCGGCTTCAGGGCGAAGGCGGCGGTGCCTTCCTCGCGGCTGTAGGTGAAAACGCCCAGATGCTGAAAGCCGGCCTCGGCCACGAATTGGTGCAGTTCTTCAAATTCGGCCACTGTCTCGGTCGGGAATCCGACGATCAGGGTTGTCCGCAGCACCACGCCGGGCAGGCCGGCGCGGATCTGGGCCAGCTTTTCCTTGATTAGCTCCGGCGAATCATGGCGGTTCATCAGCTTTAAAACCCGCGGGTTGATATGCTGGATCGGTAAATCCAGATAGCGGCAGATGGACGGTTGCTCGGCCATCAGCCTCAGCAATTCCGGCGTGATCCCCGAGGGATAGGCGTATAACAGGCGGATCCAGGGCGGATTGGCTTGAGCGATGATCTGCCGCAACAGCTCGGTCAGATCGGTGCGCGGCTGAAGATCCCGTCCATACATCGTAATATCCTGGGCGATCAGATTAATTTCTTGAACGCCGGACCGGACCAGCTCCGCCACCTCGCGAACGATCGACTCCGGCGTGCGGCTGCGGAACTTGCCTTTAATCAAAGGAATCGCGCAATAGGCGCAACAGTGATTGCAGCCCTCGGCGATTTTGACGTAGGCCAGATGGGGCACGGTAACCCGGAATCGCTCTAGGTTGCCATCATTCAAGAATGGCTGTTTTGCCAGGTCGGGCCGGTGGACGCTCGCCGCGTCGCCCGCGACCAGCTTGGCCAATTCAGCGATCTCGCCCAGCCCGATCCACAAATCGACCTCGGGAATCTCTTTTCGCAGTTCGGCCGCGTAACGCTGCACTAAGCATCCGGTGACCACGACTTTGGAGCAGTTGCCGCGGCCCGGTTCCTTGTATTGAACGGCCTTCAGGATCTCCTGGATCGACTCTTCCTTGGCCGAACCGATAAAGCCGCAAGTATTCACGAGCATCAGCTCCGCTTCGCGGAGGTCCCGGGTCAGCTCCCAGCCGTTCCCAATCAGTTGTCCCAGCATTATCTCGGTATCCACCAGGTTTTTGGAGCAACCCAGCGAAACCACTCCCAATTTACCCATCGCTTCGTTTTACCTCCCGCTCCGTCTGTCCGCGGAGCACTTCGCTGCCAAAAAATAAACAAAAAAATTCTGGTTTGGATTTCAGCAGTTCAACCAGAACTTTTTGGCTAAATATCTCGGTCCAACTTCCTTATTCCCAATGAATTATCCCGACGCTCACCCGCTCCTGCGGGAGGGTTTATCGCAACGCTTTCAGGTGAGTTCCGGATATAGATAAAGATATACTTTCTTCAACATCAATACTTTGAGGACATACTTCTTGGTCTCGGGAAAAGGAATCTGTTCGATCTTCACCATCTCGCCCTTCCAGACGCCCCGTTCCATCCAGTCCCGCACATAGCTGGAGCCGGCATTATAGGAGGCCAGCGCCAGATTGTCGTTTTGATTGAAAAAACGCTTAAGGTAAGCGAGATACCAGATGCCGATCCGCAAATTCTTCTCCGGATCGTGCAGATCGACCGACGAGTAATTCTGCCACATTAATTGCCGCGCCACCCATTGGCCGGTGGCCGGCATGATTTGCATCAGACCGACCGCGCCCTTGTGCGACTGGGCCATCGGATTGAAACCGCTCTCCACAAAAACGAGCGCGCTGACCAGAGCCGGATTCATCTGGTGAACCCGACTGTAATTGATGATCAGTTCCCGATGCTCCAAAACGAAATAGGTGCGCAATAACGGTTTATGAAAAAATATAATCAACAGGAAAGCGGCGATCCAGATGATCCGAGGCTTACCCACCCGACGATCACTCCAATGACTGCAATGCCTCAATTACTTCGCCTTTTAACTCGGAAAATCCTTTATTATTATAAATTACCCGATCGGCTTTTCCTTCTTTATCGGGGAGCGGAATTTGGGCGGCGATGCGCCGCTCGGCCTCGGCGGCGCTGAAATGATTCCGGCTGCTAAGCCGCTCCCGCTGGATGGCGTCCCCGCTGCTGACCACCCAGACCCGGTCAAACATGCCGGCCAAGTCCACCTCGAAAAGCAAGGGCACCTCCACCACCAGCACCCGTTCTTCCGCTTCGCGGGCGGCGCGCATCCGTTCCCGGATCGCTTCGATTACCAATGGGTGAATGATCCCCTCCAGATCGCGGCGGGCCTGCGCATCGGCGAAAACGATCGCTCCCAGGGCCTGGCGGTCAATCTTGCCGTCCGGTCCCAAGATCGACCGGCCAAACCGCTCCAACACGCTTCGATAGCCAATCGCGCCGGGCTCCATGGCCTGATGGGCCAGGCGATCGGCGTCGATCACCGGGATCCCCAGTTCGGCCAGGATCTGGCATACCGCTGATTTGCCGGTGGCAATGCCGCCGGTCAATCCGATGCTGATGATCGCCTTCACCCCCATTTGCGCAAGTTTAATTCAAATAAGGGAAGCCAAGCAGCATTAAGCCTGACACAACGGACAAAAATGTGTCCCGCGCCCGCCGAAGGTCATTTTGGCGATCGGCGCCTGACAGACCGGACAAGGCAGGCCTTTGCGGCCATACACCCGCAACCGGTCCTGGTAGCCGCCAGGATTGCCTTCGCCGTCGCGATAATCCCGTTTGGTGGTGCCGCGGTATTCGATCCCCTCCGCCAGCACCTGGCGGATCGCGGCGTGCAGTTTGACGAGCTCCGCTTCGGTCAAGGAATCGCTCGGGCGCGCCGGATGGATTCCGGCGACAAAAAGCGCTTCATCGGCATAGATATTGCCGACTCCGGCGATGATGCTC
The DNA here is from genome assembly GCA_023400055.1 of Bacillota bacterium. Taxonomy (GTDB): domain Bacteria; phylum Bacillota; class UBA4882; order UBA8346; family UBA8346; genus Hydrogenispora. The sequence continues at coordinate 11,112 of JAEXFN010000027.1, read as the reverse complement.
TGGTCCAGCAAGGCCTTTTTGATCGCTAATTTCCGCCGGCCCAATTGCTCGGATAAAACTGCCACCGTAAAGTCACCCGCCAGCGGTTCCGGGCCCAGGTGGGCCAGATTGGCCGGGACCTGGCCGCTGGGGAAGAGGGCGATCCGGCCAAATTTGCGCTGATCCCGGAAACGCAGCTCGCTCCCGTCATCCAGCAACAATTGCAGATAGGTGGCGTCCGCCAGCGGCTCGACGCCGGGAGCCACCGTCAATTGCCCGGTCATCCGCAAGTGAATCGATAAGGTTAAATCGCCCGTAAGCTTTATTAAAAGGTATTTACCGCGTCGCTCCAGGCCGTTAACGGTTTTCCCCGCTATCTGCCGCAGTAACTCCTCCGACGTGGTATTCTGAACCAGTTTAGCATGATGGATCGCGCCCGATCGAATGGTTCTGCCGTTCAGCTTCGGCGCGATGGTCAGCCGAATGCTCTCGACTTCCGGTAATTCCGGCATGAGTCAGTCCTCCAGTTTGATAGCGGTCATTTCGTCCCAGTTGGAACCGGTTTTGATGTCGACGACCAGCGGCACGCGCAGGGCGACCACTGCCTCCATCTCTTCCCGCACCAGGCGCGCCAATTCGCGCCAGGAAGCTTGCGGGACCTCGAAAACCAGTTCGTCGTGGACTTGCAATAACATTTTGCCCAATTCGGGCCGTTCGGATAAGCGCCGGGCGATCCGGACCATGGCCAGCTTGATGATGTCCGCCGCGGTGCCCTGGATCGGCGTGTTACGGGCCATCCGCTCCGCGAAGGAACGCTGGGTGAAGTTGCGGGAATGAAGATCGGGCAGTTTGCGGACTCGGCCGAAAAGCGTCCGGGCCTCGCCCGTATTCCGGGCGGTTTCGATCAACTGCTCGACATAAACCTTGACCCCGGGATACTTCTCGAAATAGGCGGCAATGAATTGGTCGGCTTCCTTCCGGCCGACCCCGATATTCTTGGCCAGCCCGAAACCGCTGATGCCATAGATAATCCCGAAATTCACCGCTTTGGCCTGGTCGCGCATGGTCTTGGTCACTTCCTCGACCGGCACGCCGTTCACCGCAGCCGCGGTAAACTTGTGGATATCCTCGCCGTGAATAAAAGCTTCCATAAAGCCGGGATCCTCGGAGAAATGGGCCATGACCCGCAACTCGATCTGGGAATAGTCCGCGGCCAGCAGCAGGGTCCCCTCCGCTGGCAGAAAGGCCTGACGGATCAGGCGCCCCTCTTCGGAACGGATCGGGATATTCTGCAGGTTGGGATCGGTGCTGCTCAACCGGCCGGTCGTGGTGACCGCCTGGTTAAAAGTGGTGTGCACCCGGCCGGTGCGCGGATTGATCAAGGCGATCAGCGAATCGATATAGGTGGATTGCAGCTTGATATTTTGACGGTATTCCAGAATCAAGGGGATCACCGGATGGAGCTCGGCCAGATTCTCCAAGGCCTCGGCATCGGTGGAATACCCGGTTTTGGTCTTCTTGGGCGGTTTCAAACCCAGTTTTTCGTAAAGAATCGACCCCAGCTGTTTCGGGGAACCGATGTTAAACTCCGCTCCCACCGACTGGTAGATCTCCCGTTCCAGATCGGTCTGGCGCAGTCTCAAGACCTTCCCGAAGGCGCGCAGCGGCTCCGGTTCGACCCGGATGCCGGCCCGCTCCATCTCGAAAAGGGTTCGAATCAGCGGTTGCTCCACATCGCGATAGAGGGCGGCGACGCCGGCCTCCTCCAGCAAGGCCGGCATTTTCTGATGCAACTGCCGGATGGCCTCCAACCGCGCGCCGGCCAAATCCGCCAAGACCTCCGCGGTCAGCTGATCCGGCAGGTTAAAGACGGAGAATTTGGTGCCCCGTTCATTTTGCCAGACCGGCAAATTGGTATGGAGATAGGTTTCGCAGAGGTTTTCCAGTTCCATCCCGCCGACGCCGGCATTGACCAGATAGCCCTGGATTAAGACATCATCCAGCGGACCGGCGATGGGTAGTCCATGGTAGGCCGCCAGTTGCAGTTGTTTTTTCAGGTCGTGGCCGACTTTGCGGATATTGGGATCGCCCAAGAGCTTGGTGAGTACCGGCGGCAGCTCCTGATCCGGCCGGAGCGGATAAAAGTAATTCGCTTCCGCCACGCCCAGCCCGATCCCCAGCCAACGCACCAGGGACCAGTTGGCTCCGGCGCTTAAAAATTGTAAAATCACGCTCTGGGAGGCATCCGCCTCAGCCACTACCCGCTCTAGCTCCGGCTCAGTCACGGTCTTGATCGTAAACCGGATATTCTGCTGCGCGACAACGGCTTCGGCTTGTTCTTCGCCGGCCAGCTTTTTCACCAGGCTCTTGAATTGATAGGTTTGACAAAATTCCAGCAGCTCGGCGTCGGAATAGCCTTGATAGCGGCAGTCCGCCAAGCCTATCCCCAGATCCAGATCGGTGACGATAGTCGCCAGCCTGCGGCTCAAGTAGGCTTGATCCTTGTATTCGGTCAGCAACTGGCGATCCCGTGGGCGGGTGATCCGCTCCAGATTCTGATAAAGCTGATCCAGGCTTGAATATTCGCAGAGATATTTGAGGGCGGTCTTCTCGCCGAACCCCGGCACGCCGGGAATATTGTCGGACGCGTCGCCCATCAGTCCTTTCAAGTCGATCAACTGCGCGGGCTGCAGGTTGTAACGCTGCCGCACATACGCTTCATCGACCCGGTCGATTTCGGTGATGCCTCTCTTGGTATAACGCACACTGATGTTGGGCTCCACCAATTGAAAGGCATCGCGGTCCCCGGTGACGATCTCCACCTGCAAGCCCTGACGGGCGGCTGATTTGGCCATGGTGCCGATGATGTCATCCGCCTCGTAGCCCGGATGCTCATAGACCTGGATCTTCAACCGGCCCAGCAACTCCTTGATGATCGGGATCTGGGTCCGCAGCGAATCCTCCATCTTCATGCGCTGGCCCTTATAGGCGTCGTATTCCTGATGCCGGAAGGTCGGAACCCCCGCATCCATGGCGGCCAGAAAATAATCGGGCCGGGTCTCCTCCAGCAAACGTAGCATCATCATGGCCATGCCGTAAACGGCGTTAGTGACCTGGCCCTCGCTGGTGGCGAGGGGCGGCAAGGCGAAAAATGCCCGGTTGGCCAGGCTATAAGTATCGATAATGACCAGCTTTCCTTCCATTCACGCTAATCCTTTCCCAATACATTCCGTATAATAATCATACCCCAAAAGTCCGATCCCCACCGCACTGTCGCTGGATAGGCCCTTGGCGCCGCAACGGAAGTCAATGCCGTCCTGGGCGCCGGCCGCCGTCAACTGCTCCCGGATCAGCTGATTGGAAGCGACTCCGCCGACCAGCAGCACCCGGCCGATCCCGTAATCAAGGGCCGCTTGTCGGGTCACCCGTGCCAAAGCGGCGGCAATCGCCTGAAAGACCCCGCGGGCTAAATCCTCCGGCCGGCCGCTCCCGGCGGCCAGCTTCCGTTCGGCGGCGCTCAGCGGTCCCGAAAAACTGATGGTCCGATCCTGGGTGACGACGGGCAGGGGTTCGGCGCGCTCCGCTCGTTGCGCCAAGCGTTCCAGAGCCGGTCCGGCCGGAAATTCCATCCCCAGCGCCACACCGATCCGGTCCACAAATTGGCCCACCTGAAGATCGGAAGAGCCGCCGATCTTCTCGATGTCATAGCCATGCGCCAAGGGTCGCACCCGCAGCAATTCGGTGGTCCCGCCCGAGATGTGCCAGGCCAAAAAGGGATCGAGCCACGGCTCGGCTCCGTGCATACCCGCCCGGATATGGCCTTCCTGATGGGATAGCCCGATCCAGGGAACCCCCCTCAGCTTGGCCACGGTCTCGCCGAACGACGCGCTCACCTGAAATACCGGCAGGTAAGCTCCTGCCACCGGCCGGGGCCGCGCCGAAAACGCGACCAACCCGATCCCGGACTGCTCCGGATCGAGCGAGGCTTCCAGCAGCTTGGGCAAATTTTGCAGATGCTGAAAGACTGCTTCCGACTGGCGCAAGCCGCGCGCGCCGGGTTTTACCGCCAACAAGATCCGGCGGTCCAGCGCGATTCCGCCTCGCGGGTCGATCAGCGCCAGCGACGTCGTGTAGCAACTGGTGTCAATTCCGAGAATAAACGGTTTCTGCATAAAAAAAGAGGGAATGCCCTCGGTTTTTCAACTCTCTTCGCTTGGTTTCGGCTCGGCCGCCGGTACGGGAACCGGTTCCGCCGCATCGGCATCGGCAGCCAGATGTCGGGCCAGATTGCCCAATATGCCATTGACAAACTTGCCGGAGTCCTGATCGCCATAGGTTTTGGCCAATTCTACCGCCTCGTTCACCGTGACGCTGACCGGGATCTTGGCATCCGAATATTTCAGCTCATAGACAGCGATCCGTAAGATATTCCGGTCGGTATTGGCCATCCGCTCCAGCTTCCAATCCTGGGCGTATTTCTTTATTTCCGCGTCAATCCCGTTTAGATTCTTGATCGTCCCTTTCACCAGGTCCGTCAAGAAGGCCTGGGACGATTCGGGCAGCGGATTTTCCTTGAGAGTGCGCGGCAAAACCTCTTGCCAGGGGTTTTTGCCGACATCGGCTTGGAATAGGATTTTAAACGCCAATTCTCTGGCTTCATGTCGACTCATTCAATCACCTTTCAATCGTTGGGTGGAATAACTTTGCGCAGAATCTCCCGCAGCGAACCCTTCTGATCGATCCGCTTGCCCAGAAAATAACCGCAAAAGATGCAAAAAACGAAAGCCAATGCCCGCCAAAAGCCCATGAAAGCCCAGAGTAAACCGGCAATAAGTCCAATGGCGCTTCCGAAGATCCGCCCTTTGAAATCGGCCAGTTTCGGCAGAATGTCTTTTAGAAATTCACTCACCCCGATTTACTCCTTTCTACTCGACCCGGGTCCGGGTCTCGGCTGCAATTTTGGTGACCAGCACCTTGACCGTGTTCACGTGGATCCCGACCGTCTCAAAGATATAATCCCCCACTTTGGACTCGATCTCCGATTTAATTTGGGGAATGGCCATATCCGGGCTGACGGTGACTTCGATATACACGTCCAACCCGGTCAGCTTGTCGGCCCGCACTCCGACATGGGCGTCGCGCACGCCCCGCACTTTCTTGCAGGCCCGCAAGGCCAGGTTTTCAATGGCGGATACCGTAATCCGGATCTCGCCGAACTGAGTCTGGTAGATCACGGTCTTTTCCTCGCGCCGCATCCGCAGGGCCATTTGCACTTGAAAGATCGCCAATACCAGCGCAATCACCGCGACCTCCAGCGCCCACAGGTTCACCGAGTTGGCATTGACCCAACTCAGTCCATCCAGGATCGAGCCGGCCTGTCCGAAAGCCAACAGGGCCAGAGTGACCGCCACGACAATAAGGATAATTCCCGCTAGTAGACTAATTAATCGTTCCCAGACTTTCATCCGCTCGAAACACCTTCCTTATTAAAAGCTATGTCAAGAACTTTTCGCCCGATCTCGCACTGCATCGTCAGTCCGCTATGTTTTTCCCGTTGACGGGACGGGTTTAGCCGCGCTTATCTTTAAAGAACCTTGGTTTCGGTTTCTTCCTGTTTAAACTCGACGCCCTGAATATGGACATTGACCTCGATTACGTCCAGGCCGGTCATGCTCTCAATGGCCCGTTTCACATTCTCCTGAACCAGCATGGCGGTCTCCGGGACATTCGCCCCGAATTCGATCACCAGAAAGAGGTCGACCGCCGCTTGTTTCTCACCGACCTCGACCTTGACGCCTTTGGCCAGATTCTTCCGCTTCAATAACTCGGCAAAGCCATCCACCACGCCGCCGCTCATCCCGGCGACCCCTTTGACCTCGGTCGCCGCCAGTCCGGCGATGATCTTCACCACTTCATTGGCAATCCGGATGCTGCCGCCCTCATACCGACCAACCTGCTCCATACCGAGCCACCCCCATCGATTTCTATCTCATCTTAATCGGAGTCTGCGTCAGTTATGTCTGTTTTATCGCCAAAAATGTGTTCCTGGATAAAGTTGGTATAAAAATTGCCGCTGCGGAAGTACGGATTGTTCAGCACTTTAATATGAAAGGGAATCGTAGTTTTGACGCCTTGAATCTCGAATTCCTCCAACGCCCGCAGCATGCGGGAGATCGCGGCCTCCCGGTCCTCCTCCCAGACGATCAGTTTGGCAATCATCGAATCGTAAAACGGCGGCACCGAATAGCCTTGATAGGCGGCGCTGTCGATGCGGATCCCCGGGCCTCCCGGCAGGTGATACAGGGTGATCCGGCCGGGGGACGGCATGAAATTCTTATCGGGATCCTCGGCGTTGACCCGGCATTCGATGGCATGGCCCTTCACTTTGATATCCCGCTGCGAGATGCTCAGCTTCTCGCCGGCGGCGATCCGGATCTGTTCCTTGACCAGATCGACGCCGGTCACCATCTCGGTCACCGGATGTTCGACCTGAATCCGGGTGTTCATCTCCATGAAATAAAACTGGCCGTTTTTATCGAGCAAAAACTCGATGGTGCCGGCATTGGTATAGCCGACCGATTGGGCGCCCTGGAGCGCCGCTTCGCCGATCCGGCGCCGGCTCTCGGGGGAGACCGCCGGCGAGGGCGACTCCTCGATCACTTTCTGATGGCGACGCTGCACCGAGCAATCGCGTTCACCGAGGTATACACCGTTGCCGTGCTCGTCCAGCAGGAGTTGAACCTCAATATGGCGGGGCTCCTCGATATATTTTTCCATATAGACCTCGGAGCTGGCAAAGGAAGCCTCGGCCTCCGCCTGGGCCATCCGGTACGCATTCAACAATTCGGCGGTTTCATGGACGACCCGCATGCCCTTGCCGCCTCCGCCGGCGGAGGCCTTGATGATCACCGGGAAGCCGATCTCGGCCGCCATGGCCTCGGCCATGGCCTCATTCTCGATAATCCCGTCGGAACCGGGCACCACCGGCACCCCGGCGTCTTTCATCGTCTGTTTGGCCACGGCTTTGTCGCCCATTTTCTCAATGGCGGCGGCGGGCGGCCCGATGAACTTGATATGGTGGGTCTCGCAGATCTCGGCGAAACGGGCATTCTCCGCCAAAAAGCCATATCCGGGATGAATGGCGTCCACCCCGGCGATAGTGGCCGTGCTGATGATATTAGGGATATTTAAGTAGCTGCGGTTCCCCGGCGCCGGACCCACGCAGAAGGCTTCATCGGCATAATGGACGTGTAACGAGTCGCGATCGGCCTCGGAATAAATCGCCACGGTTCCAATGCCCATCTCTTTGCAGGCGCGGATGATCCGGAGCGCAATCTCGCCCCGATTGGCGATCAATATCTTTTGAAACATCGAATTTTTCGCACCTCCGTTTGATTGCTTGGTCCTCACTTGCTCGCTGATCGTGCCGGAACACATTCCGTCCAATACGATTGTTGGCCGTAAACTTACACTGTAAGTTTTGGCCAACTCTGCTCTCACGGAATGTTATGGAATGTGATCGCTCAGATCTTTTCCAGCACGAACAGAGGCTGACCGTACTCAACCGGCTGTGCGTTTTCGACCAAAATCTCCACGATCTTGCCGCGCCATTCGCTTTCGATTTCATTCATCAATTTCATGGCTTCAATAATGCAGACCACTTCGCCGACGTTGACAATCTGACCCGCTTGCACATACGGATCGGCATCGGGGCTGGCGGAACGGTAAAAAGTTCCCACCATCGGCGCGGTGATTAAGACTTGATTCGGTCCCAGGCCCTCGTTTTTCTCCTCGCCGGCTGCGCCGGTCGCCGGCGCGGCGGCCGGAGCGGCCTGACCCGGAGTATTTATCGGATTATACATCGGATTCGTCATCATCGGAATTATCGGAGAAAGCCCTTGCGGCGGCACTACGGTTACGGCACCCTTTTTAATAACAACCTTATTCCCTTCGCTCTCAAAAGAAAATTCACTGATGTCGGTCCCATCCAACATCTTCACGAGTTCCTTAATCTCTTTAATATTCATTAATTTCCTCCTTATGGGAATGGGAAAAAACGATACGGTATTTATTCACCAGCAAGGGAATTATTCCTTCTTTTAATTAATTTTATCTTTTGATGGCCCCGGTATACGGGGTTTTGTAAAAGAACAGCGAGTGATCCGGCCCATCGGCCCAAAAATTGGCGTCTTTGGCTCCAAACAAATGAAAAGGCCGCGAAAAAGGCGCGGAAGAACTGCCGAAGCCTTCCGCTCAACCAAAGAGACGTTGACCGGCAACGTCTCTCGCAGATTTTTATTGAATAGGCTGGAGTTCCACTTCCGTCAGCGTCCCCGCGGCCGCCCGCAGCGCGGCTTCATCCAGAATGGCTTTGGTGGCGGTGGCGCCGAATCGCGCCGCCCCGGCCGCCCGCACCGCCAAAGCCTGATCCAGGGTCCGCACCCCGCCCGCCGCCTTGATCTTGACTGCGCTGCCGCAAACCCGGCGCATCAATTGCAGGTCGGCAATGGTTGCGCCGCTCTTGGCGTATCCGGTGGAGGTCTTCACGAAATCCGCGCCGGCTTTCTCGCAGCTGCGGCAAGCAACTTCCTTGAGTTCGTCCGTCAGATAAGCGTTTTCCAGAATGACCTTCACCGCCGCCCCTTCGGCATGAGCCGCCTCCACCACCGCCCGAATATCGCCGGCAACATAATCGAAGTCCCGCGAGACCAGCCTGCCGATGTTCAGGACCATATCCAGTTCCACCGCGCCTTCCCGGATGGCCTGCAGCGCCTCATAGACCTTGACCGCAGTCGTCGCTCCGCCATGCGGAAACCCGATCACCGTGGTCACCGACACTGGGCTGCCCTTCAGCTCCGCCACACAAATCCCGATTTCACTGGGTTTGACACAGACCGAAGCCACGTCATACTCCCTGGCGATCCGGCATCCCTCCCGAATCTCCGCGATGGTCATATCCGGCCGCAGCAACGAATGATCGATCATCTTGGCAATATCCTTTACCGACAACATGATAATTCCTCCCCGATGAAGATTAATGATGTATCAAATGTATGATACATTTCAATGGAATTATATCCCATCGGGAATATAGACGTCAACATTGATACACTCCGATAATACTGCAATTCTGGCCCTCTTAATTTCTAGATTCCTCAATCTATCGCCCGGATACAATTTTCCAATTTTATTTTGGACCGAAATGTATCAGACAAGTCCGTTGATCCCGATGTCTTAAATTTGTTATAATTTTGAGTAGAATCGATGAAAGGTGTCTTGCCAATGCCAGAAGACGAGCAACCATTGCATGGCGGTTTATCGGAGGAGAGCGATACCCCACTGTATTCGCAACTTACGTCCCTGCTTAAAAGGCAGATTCACTCCGGAATCTTAAAGCCGGGCGATTTGATCCCCTCCGAGAGCCAATTGTGCGCCACGTACCGGTTGAGCCGGTCCACGGTCCGCCAGGCACTGAGTCAATTGACCGAAGCGGGGCTGTTGATCCGGCGCCGAGGGCGTGGTTCGTTTGTGGCCGATGCGAAACTGAATCGCCATATCAACCATCTCTATAGTTTCAGCGAGGACATGATCGCCAACGGCCGGACGCCGCGTTCCTCAATTCTCGAAAAAGCGGTTTTGCGGCCGGCCGCCTTCATTGCCGACGCTTTGAGCCTTCCGGAGGCCGGCGAAGTTTTCAAACTGGTCCGGCTGCGCCTGGCCGATGATGAGCCGCTGCTTTTGGAAACGACCTATCTGCCGCTCCGGCTCTGCCCGGATATTTTCAATGAGGACCTGAGCGCGCAGTCGCTTTATGCGCTCCTGCGGAACCGTTACCATCTGGCGCTGTACCGGGCGACCGAAACCTACGAAGCCGCTAAGTTAAACAAAGAAGCGGCCCGGCTGTTGCATTGCCGGCCGCAGGCGGCCGCCTTTACCATCCATCGCGTCGCTTACCTGGACAACGGAACCGCTTTTGAGTATACCAGCTCGGTGGCGAGGAGCGATAAGTGCCTGTTCCGGGTGGAACTGTTCTCCACCAAGGACAAGGTGAGGTTTTCCAGACAGCTTAACCCATAATATTTAACGTTCATTGGCTTCCGGACTCCGCGGCTCCAAAAATTAAAAAATAAATCCGATGCGCATCGGATTTAAAAAAGGAGGTATGATAGGTATGAAAAAACTGCTGGAATCCTGTCTTTACTATAATTTAGCGAGATTTTCTTCCCGTAAAGAATCGATGAAGAACGGATAGAATCTTTTTTAAGATCTTTTCAGCCCTAAATTTCGATCGCCATCTCCAGAATTTCAATTTCACAGGACCGAAGGTCCGTCGGTATCACCGACGGACTCCCAATGAAAGACCCTTCCATACTCGATATTATAGCGCGAAAAGCCGGCAATGAAGTATCGTTTTTGTATGGCAAAAAATATCAAATCAATAGCTCATTTATCCACAAATGAGCTCGTTGAATGACTGAAAGAGCTCTTTTATTAACAAAATGAGCTTACTTATCCACAAAATGAGCTCGTTGAATGACTGAAAGAGCTCTTTCATTGACAAAATAAGCTCACTTATCCACAAAACGAGTTCATTACCGGACTCACCCGTCTTGTCCCGCGCCGTTTTTTCTAAGTTGAGTTATCGGAATTGCAAGTTCATTTATCTATCCCGACGAAATTCAATGAAAAACTCCTGCCGCAGCAGGAGTAGATAACATTACATCTTTTAATTCAATAAGCCAAAGGACCGCTTTTTAATCGCAGGTCGCTTCTCCGCGGACCTAAGCTTACCAGTATAACCGCCAGTCCTTCAACAACCGCACCAGCGCCTCAACGTAATAATAATCGCCCCAGATGTTGCATTCGTCGACCCCTTCGCCCGCGGGTTTGTTGTAAACGGCGTGGCGCAGGATCCCGTTGGAGTGTTTCAACTCGGCCGTGGTATAGGACTCGGTCAGCGATTGGACCATCGCCAGGGCGGCGTTTTCATACACGGTGTGATATTCGTGGGTTAACGGCAAGGTTTTGGCGAATTCCAGCAGCCCGCAAGCGGCGATCGCCGCCGCCGAGCTGTCCCGTTCCTCATTCCCCGCGGTAAAGATGAGATCCCAGTAGCAGACGTTATCCTCCGGC
>JAEXFN010000048.1 GCA_023400055.1 Bacillota bacterium | reverse complement strand
TTGAACGGCCAACCCCTAGGACCTACCCTGCCGCAGGGCCTCATGCCGGCCCTTGACCCGGCATTTGACTTTACCAAACGCGCCGAATGCCGCTAAGAATTAATTATGCCCATCGCATCTCTGCTTGAAAGTAATTTCTGTAGGGCAACGGCATGCGCTCCATTCGCAATGCCGTGCCGGTCTACCTCCTTGTAGACCGCTCGGGTGGATACTTTAGCCTAAAAAACCAAGCGGAATCCATGGACATCCCAAATTTCACCTGACATTTCTGCATTCATACAGCCGCCACGGATGGCGGCTGCGCGGCGTTGCTGCCCGGATGAAAGCGCCGCCGTCGGCCCGGAATCATCATATAGAAGACGCCGGCAAGGGAGGCCGGCGGCTAATTAATTGTCCATTTACCTTGCCGGTTCAGGGATGAACCGGACATTGGAGCGGTTCTAAGGGGAAGCAGCGTCCCCTTAGCGGCGGGGTTGCAAGGGGTTTGCCGCTCAAACCCTTTGCCCGCCTGCAGGCGGAATCCTTGTTTTATGCCCAAAAATTTTAGCTACAATTCAAACGAATCTCCCATGGAAAACCAACTGCGTCTTTGCTGAGCAAACTGATAATCAGAAAGTCTCCCATTTAAGAGGGTTAAAATCCCTCGCTCGACGTTGGATTATAAAATCAGGATTTATTTTTGTGCTTAAGTTAAGCTTGTGAAGTGGGAAAGAAGGTTTGTGCTGGTAAAAAATGAAAGGGGATTTTAGGTTTATGCCGAATATATTTCCGGAGATTTTTAATTGGGGGTGTTGGGGATAGTGGCTCAAAATTCAAAGAGAGAGGACCAAGAAGAATTGGTCCATGTAGAAGTAATCCAGAAATTGGCTGATGGGTTATTAAAACTCAATTATGACGTAAGGGCCGACCATATCGACTGGTTCAACGGACCGCCGCCGAATATCAATGGCCACATCCCTGATGTTTTGGCTACCGGTGAGGACGAGAAGTTCATTATTGAGGTGGAAACCGCTTCGACCTATTTCGAGGAATATACCCAAAAGGAATTGAAGTCCTTTGCAGAAGAACCGGCAGTTTGCTGGATCATCGTTCCCAAGCATTGTGCTGCGTCCAATGCCAATGCGCAAGACCCCGTTCGTAAAATAAAAATGCTGTTAGCCAAATGGGGACTGGCTGAGAAAGTAAAGGTTGGAATGTTTAATCCGCTGACGAGAGAAGTCGTTTAATAAGAAGCACGATGGGTGCTTTTTGTTTATCAAAATGGTTGGATGCTCCGCTTGCCGTCACCACGAGGATGGCATTTATTTTGTAGCGAAAAGGTTGTGGCGCTCGCCTTTATCTGCTAGGAACTGCCGAGGGGAATTGCCGCTCCCCTCGCTTTGGCGGGCTGGATCTTTGTGCCGAATCAAAAGAGCCGCTCCATTAGCGGACCAGCTCTTTTACGCAAGAATTTATCGTGATTCTGGCAGACAGACAATTTGTCCACCGTAAACTGTCGCGGCAATGCTTAGCCCGGGATTATAATCTAGAAGCGTAGCAACGGAAACATTGAGTTGACGGGCTAAGGTCGGAACATCGATGTTTGCTGACGGGGAATAGGACGTTCCCCCGTAAGGGCAATAGTTCGGTTGCCGGGAACCGGGATAGAGCGGGCCGGGATAGGGTTGGCGGTCCGGCCCTGCCGGCCTTCCGGGCCCGCGCGGTTGATTCATGCCCATTATTCTCACCTCATAATTTTTTTACATCCTATGGGGTGATAATGAGATTTGGCATGAGCCGCAGACACAAATTCCCCACCGATTCTTCATTTAACGGGCGTATATAAAAAACGGGCAAGGCCGAAGGAATTCGGCCTTGCGATAAGATTTGTCAGTAATACGTTCCGGACGGCGTGAGAATGAGTGCCGCTCGCGCAAGCGGGAACGGTTTTCGGTTGGATTCGGTTCGAATGACGCCTCCAGTTTGTTTTGCCCGGTGATATCGTCAGAAAATTGCGCTGGGAGTAGACATATTAAAAATTATACATAAACTAAAAGAGCCAGGGAATAAATGCGGCTCTTTTAGTGCCCGTGCGAGGTTAAGGGAGGCAGACGGTCTGCCCGTTGTAAAGGACCGAATTGACACCGAGGCTGGGGTTATAGTTAACGATGTCCCGTTGGGTAACACCCAGTTGATTGGCTAACGTAAAGACATCGGTGTTGCCTTGCAAAGTATATGCTGTTCCGCCATAAGGGCAATAGCCGGCTTGATAACCGGGATAATACAGTGGTCCATAACGATACGGACGATAATAACCGGGCCGTTGATAGCGGTATCTCGGTCGTTCCCAAGACCTCGGCCTCTCCCGGCGTCGCGGTTCCCGATATCTCGGTTGCTCGGGTCTTCTGCGAAGTTGTTCGTCGATCGGTCCGTCAAATGATTCTGCATACGGCACTTCAAATGATTCTTCGAACGCTTCGTCAAACGGTTCGTCAAACTCTTCGGCAAACTCTTCGTCAAACGGTTCATAAAAAAATTCGTAAAACGGTTCATTCATGGTATTATCACCTCACTCCTTTTGGTAACAGTCTATGAGCTTATAAAGAAATTGGTCTTAAGCCGATGACACAAGTTTGATTTGCCCATGATGATTTGGGAATCTTTCATCCGCTGCCGTAGCAGGCCAGCGCGGGGCCGACGGCGAGGCTGGGAAAACGGGTGTTCGCCGGGGCGAAAATAACATGATAAGACAGCCGCGATCGCAGTTTGGCCAGCAAAATCGGGCTTATGGCAATAAAAAATTCCCTGGGGTGAATCAAGGGAAGCTACGGCTTTTTAAGTCCAAGACTTTTTTATTGAAATTACGGCAGCGTCCGCGGATGCGGCTTGCCGGACAGCTTTTTTTCTTACCTCCTACATCCTTCCAAATGCGCAGAAAGCCCTCGTTCCTCGGGAACGGGGGCTTTTAATTTGCGGGAAAGCCACGGTCTTTCCTGTTTTCGGCGCCAATTCTTCCCGGAATTGCGTCGGCGGAGTTTACATTTTCGGTGCGGCTAATTTCGGCAAATAATAGCGATAAATCCCCGCGGAGGCGCTAAACCAGAGCAGAAAAACGATCAGGGTAATCAAAGCGCCCCGTGTCTCTCCGTGATGGTATTTAAAATAACCCAGATTTTGTTCGACAAACCCTATTAGCACCGCAAATCCGGCGAAGCCGATGATATAGGGAATCAAGAACTCCAGGCGCAGCGGCAGGAAATAGAAAAAGAGCATCCACACAAAAGTAAAGGTAACGGGAACCAAGATCGGAATGCCCCATACCATCAGCGGGCCGGCCAAATAAGAAAATTCCCCCAACAGCTCGCCGATGATGACGATCGATAGCACATCGACCAAACCGCCCAGAATAAAGCCGAAAATGAAAAATTTCTTATATTCCGGACGCGGGATAAAAATTAGCGTCGGAACTGCGAAAACAATAACCAGTCCCGCCCAGAAAATGAGATTATTGATGATCAATCTTTTCACCATTGGGATTTTATTTCAAGGGTATATTATTTCAACGCTTCTTTTATTTATGTATATTCAAGCCGGATCGCCGGCCCGGCTTTCGAGGTGCGCTTATGTTTCAAAGCGAAGCGGAACCCGTCCCGGCGTAGGGTAACCTGGATTCGCGCGCGATCTTGCGAGAATGTTTTTGGCTCCTGCTCGCGAAGTGGGTCCTGCTTCCCGCAGCCGCGGGGCGGCTTCTCCGCGGCTTGGTCCATCGGCCCCGGGGAGCGGATGGGCTTCCTTAATCTACGGGACGGCTTCCCCGGGCCGCGATCCGGTTTCCCCGGACCTCGCTATAGTTTCTCCGAGGGCCGGGATTGCTTCCCCAGGGCGCGGGGAAGGAGGGATGGCCTTTGGGGAAGAAAGGACGAGGAGATCCCGTGAAAGGATTAGCCGATCCCTAACAGGACGAAGGGCATCCCTGACACGGATCATGACATCCCTGACGCGGATAACAGGAGGCATTGAACGGAGCGGACCATCCCTGACAAGGATATCGTCCGTCCTAACATGGACGAAGAGCATCCCTAAAAGACCGGCGGCCATCCCTGACATGAGAATGGCGCACCCGGGATGAACGGAAAGCCGGACCAACGGACGGCCAAGCGGTCATCGCCTTACAGCCGTTCTTCCGCCCGGCGAAAGGACGTTTCACGACACCTTGGATTGAAGGCCGGCGCTTTTTTTATTATAAGATGTTAAATTGAGGATGGCTTTTGGCAAGATAATAAAATAGGATATCTTCGTTGGCTGAAACGATTGAAAACGGGTAAATCCAGAGGCGCTTGATCCAGACAGGAGTGGGGGAGAGAACATCTTCCTCCCCGGTTGCGCCATCGGGCGAACCGGGGAGGAGCGGCCATGAGAATTGATGATTGTGGTGGCCGATCAACGCGGACTAGCGCGATCTTTGAAATTTGTTCAAGGCCAAGGAAGTTTGAAAAAATACGTTGAGCTGGGTGATGAACAAGCCCAGATCGAAAAGGAGTTCCGTCAGTTCCTCCAGAAGCTGATTGCGGCCGCTGGCGATTTCGAAACGAATGAAGCCGTGATGTTCCGCGGAGGTCGAAATTAAAAAGGCCAGGACGGCGATGCCGAATTCCGCGAACGGGAAGCGCTTTTCGCGCATCAGTTCGAACAGGATCCGGTAAAGCCGGTTTTTAAAGAAGAGGTACAATCCCCACAGCAAGAACACCGCGAGCAGGGGATAGACTGCCGGTTTGTACCATAACGCATTCGAAGACGGCAGGACCGGTCCGGAAAGATCGATCCGCAACGGCGGCAGGAAATCGGCTCCCCAGGCTAATTCTCTTCCGAAAAGGAAGAACCAAAAGGGCGTCGCCGCCAGCCACAACTTGGCGAGCAGCGATTTCCGGGTTCGATAAGCAAAATACAAGGCGAACCCAAAGCCCAAGAACAGGACAAATGCCTGAGTATTTTCGAGGACGCCGTTTTCCCAGCCAAAGGAGCGGGGTAAGATTTTGCACAATGGGTAGGCCGCCAGTAAGGCGCAGCCGAGGAAGCCGATCCCCATTTTGGATAAGAAACTGATTTTCGGTTTGGTAAAAAACTTTTCGCGGGAAGAAACCAGAATGTGATAATGCCGCGCTTGAGACATGAAAAACCCTCCTTAGCAGAAACGTTATAATGAATCCTGTCCCGAAGGTCAGGGTTAGTGCAAAAATTCAGGGAAACAAAGAATAAAGCCGCTGAAAACTCTTTCAATCCGAGAGGCTGATTGGAAAAGGTTTATCCTATCGCCGCGATCCGATAAACGAATAGAAGTATTAAACGACTTTGAATAATATTATAAACGGTTCAAAAATACATTATTTAGTTTAATCACAAATTAAGGATTTGTCAAATAAGAAAATTCCATCTTACGCTGGTTGGCGGTGCGAATGGGGCACTCTGGCGATGGAATCCGGCGAACGCGGACTGGCTGAGCCGGATTGGGATTGCTGATGGATGAATTTGCGCGTATGTCGAGCCGAGCGAATAGGGATAAAAACGATTGCAAATGGGAAAACTGGTAGAAAGTAGAAATCGGTTATTGCGGAGATGGTTCGATGTATACCAGTGCGGTAGTGTTCAATGTCGCGACTCGCCAAGATGAAATGCTTGCGGATGCATCCGCAAGATTGCTCCAGTTCATCAAGGAGAGTTATCCTTATGATTATCCCAGGATAATCGCAGCCATTGATAGGTTTGACAAACCGGGGACGCCGCGATGAATGGGCAGTGATAAACCTTAGGTACGATGATGCGTTTTTTGTTAACCGAAATTCCACGATTCCTCCACGACTTCTACAAATGGCTGTTATATACTGAACTCAATCATTCTTTTTCATTCAAATAACCTCCCTTTTTATTCCCGGCGGGCATCCGCCGGGTTATTTTTTGCGGACGCGCTCGATGCTCGGCTTGATAACGGTTCGTCCGTCTATGGACGCGAATGTTTTTCGCGCACGCAGAACCGAGGAATTAAATTCTTTCATAAAAAAATAAAATTCTTTATGTTCGATCGGGTTTGCGTTCGATATAATGAAAGTGAGCAGCATGATTGGGGAAATTCGGCTAGCCGGCTCAGCTTCGGCAACCGCTGGGAGGATCATGCGGCCAAACGATTCGCGATACGGAGGAAGCATCATGGAAGATGATTTGGCTGATTTACGAAAAAGGCGCCAGTTAAAGCGTCTGGTCACTTCCGGGAAGTTTCACATTACCTTGGCCTCTGGCAGCAGTTCGATCGACCAATTACCGGTCAAAGCGGTTGAGGAACTGATTGAGATTATTACCGCCATCGATGAGCGTTTGCATAAAGAGCCCCAACCGTCGCCGGAGGAAATCGCGGCATTCCGCAAACAGCAGCTACGGAAAACAGCCGAAGAGACGCTGCGCAGCTTTTTGAAACAGGACACCCGCAAAATGCCCATCGGCAAAACGGAAATCGTCGAATGTCCGGTCTGCGGCGGCGAACTGGTGATATCCCGGATTCATCTGACGCAGGTAGCGGCTCGCTGTAAAACGGAAGGATGTATCAAAATTGTAGTTTAATTGCAATACCCATTGTTTGATCATAAAAAAGGCCGATCCGCCCGGATCGGCCTTGCTGTATAATGGCGAAGCCCTGGGTCTTGGGCATGCTTGCCCAAAGCTTGGGAAGGCCGGGAACCGGGGATTACCCGAAAGGATCCGCGGCAAGGAGTCCGGAATTCTGCCAGGACCGGGACGAGACATGACGAGATCGGCAAAGAACCGCGTAACGTAGCCGGCAAGGACATCCGCGACAGGGCGCTCTGACTTTTCAGGGCCTTCCCAACCGATAAAACATTAACTTTCCTTCAACTCCTCACCCAACGGACACACTCTGGGACTATGCTAAAGCTAGATAAGTTGAAATAAATTTTTTGAATAGGCTTTTCCATCCGTAAAGCACGGCTGGAAAAGGACGAAGCGCGGTATTTATTTCGACTTATGAATCGAGGAAATATGTTGCAATGATTTTGAAGGTATTAAAACTTATTGCAACATATAGCATCACTTCAAACGAAACCTGAAAGGAGTTGGACCCAATGAAGAAAGGATGTTTCATGATTCTGGCGCTGGCATTGCTGACCGGCACGATTTCGTTTCCTGCGTTGGCGATGGGCGCTCCCCCCGACAATCAAACCGTTCCGGAGTCGGCGAGTCCGCCGCCGGAGCGACCGGGCACTCCTCCGCCGGCGTTGCCGGGAGGAGCGGAGTGGGGACCGGAGCGGATCGCTCTCCCGGCCGATCTCCATTTATCCGTCGCACAACGCCAAAAAATGCTGGAGATTCGCCAAAACTTTGAAAAAGCCGCCCAGCCCCTGCGCTTTCTGATCGAGCAGGAGCAGTTGCGACTGGAGCAATTGTGGAGCGAAGCCAATCTGGACGAGCGGGCTATCACCGACCGGGAGATTGCCATGGCCACCAACCGGGTAAAGATCAGGATTTTGGAACGGGCCATGATCGCCCAGATCGACTCGGTGCTGACGCCCGAACAGTTGAGCCAAATGAAAGAAAAGAAAGAAAACCGGATTCAACCGCGGCCGGACGGCCCGGAAAGCCACGGTCCCGATCGGCAATGACTCCCCGGGTGTGACTGGAGTGGTCAGCGTTCTTTTTGATCGCCAAGTGATAAAGTCATCATTCTGACTTTGTCACTGGCTTTTTTAAAAGCTGGACTAGCGGGGGCGGGTATTTATCGTGACAACAATTAAGAAGCACCAATGCGAAGAATTCATCATCAGTATTTTTCCGCAAGAAAAAATCAAAGTCTATTATCAACCGGAGAACGAGGATCCCGGCAGCGGCATCAAGGTGGCCGGCGAATGGAAACATTATTATTGGCATCTGAGCACCAAGCCGGCCCGCATTTACATGATCCGCTGCTCCGACAATCGCAGATTTAGGATGACCCGAATTCAGAGGAATCCGGATATGGGGATTTTGCCGGACTATCAATTTGTTTGGCTCAAAGAAGTGCGCTAAGTCTGAGTAAGTGAAAGAAAACGCCTCATTTTGGGCGTTGTCCGATGAAGCGGTCCATGAATTTGGCGTCACCGGTTCATTTTTTCCCGGCGCGGCTATTAAAAACAAATCCGGCAGTCCCAGTCAGTCCCAGCGGACCGTCTCACTGCCGGAATTTTCAATGCGATGCCGGGGTCGGGTTTTTATAGCAACGTTCTAATTTAAATCCCGACGGTTGCACTCGCTGAAGCGCCTCCGGTGCCACTGGTTTCCGACACGGTCGGTTTCGCCGCGTTCAACTGGCTCCACATCAGGCTGAGATCGTCATCCGTTACGGTGCCTTTTTTGACTTTGGCAAGGAATGCCCCCATGGGATCGGTGGTATTGAGGGCATTGTCCGGCAAGTTGGCCAGGGCCGTTTTCATACTCTTCAGATCTTGATCCGAAACGGTGCCGCTTTTGACTTTATCCAGGAAGCTTTTTAGTTGCGCATCCGTGCTGATATTCAATTGATCGCTGGATGGCGCGCTGGCGGTATTGGGACGGGCATGAGTTTTCTGTTTTTGAATATTGGGGGTAAAGGTGGATTTGCCGACCGCTTGAACAGTCATTTTTTTCTCCTCGTTTCTGTAAATTTTTTAATTCCCTCCATTCATCGGCATAACTGGGCCCCGTCTGATTGGAAATGGCTTTAATAATCTTTGGAAAATCCTTGCCGGATCTTACCGTCTGAACGGGCGAGCGGGGAGAGTCCGGCCAGTGGCCGGGATCCCGGCGGAAAGGGCCATTGGAACAGCGAGGCTCAGGCCGAGGGACTCGGCCTTGGCATTATTTTGAGAGCGCGTTAAGCTCAGCGGCGGTGATGGAACCGTCTTTGATTTTACCGAGCAAAACGGCCATTTTATCATTGGAATTCAGCGTATCGCCGGGCAAATTGTTGAGCAGATATTGGACCTTTTTGAGTTCCGGTTCGGTGACCGTTCCGGCTCTGATCTTCGTCAGCAAGGACTTTAACTGAGTTTTCATGCTGATATCCAGCTTATCATCGAATTTGGGGTTGGCGCTACGGAGCTCCGTGGGATTGGTTTGGGCAGGGCCCGCAGGGATACTGCTCACAGGATGAATGCTCATCTTCTCCTCCTCGCTTGCCGTTTTTCGTTCTCATGGATACAATCGGCTGTCAAGCCCGGGAAGTGATTTGAAATTCCTTGAATCCGCTTTGGAAAACGCTTTGAAAATCGACGAAACGCTAAAGCGCTACAAAGATTTCTTGGTCCGACGGACTTTTTTCCTGGCTTAATCAATTTCTAATAGAGTCTTTCGATGGGAATAGAATCGGGAGGCTGTAACGCGATGATGGCGGTGAAAAAGGAAGGGATCCGGAAGATCCGGGAACTGTTTGACCAAACGGATTGTCCGTTCATGTCATTGGCTGATTGGTCCGATGAACAGGTAATATTGTTTATGTTGCGCGTTTCGCTACTGGATTATCCCGGCACTATGGATGTGGAGCAGTATTTGCAGGAAGTAGCGAAAGCCTTGAAGCTAACGCAGCTGGATTTCAATTAATCGCCGGCTTACCTCGAGTTTTCGCTGGGATATCGACTGAAAAATGGCGGAGGAACTATGCTAAAATCGATTGGAATCGTCCGGAAGGTTGACAATTTGGGGAGAATCGTGATCCCGATGGAGTTGCGTCAAAAGTTACAGATTTGGGAGGCCGATCCTTTGGAAATCTTCATCGACGGCGATAAAATCATCTTGCGAAAGTATGAACCGGCCTGTGTCTTTTGCGGCAACGCCGAGCGGCTTACGGCCTTTCACGGCAAAAATGTTTGTTTGACATGCATCGATACTTTGAATAAAACGCCACTCTGAGGGGGCGCTCATGATTGCCGGCACATTTTTTAATAAATCACCGCGTCTTGACAGACGGGGCGATTTTTTTTGCCTAAATTCGATTCTTGGCGCTGCCACGAATTGTGGATTTTCCGCTCTCATGAGAGGCGCAATCCGCTTTGGGATCATCGCAAAAAGCGCTGTCACGGGAGAATGTTCCATGAAATGGGGATATCCGGAGGAAACTCAATTTGCAATCGTGTAAAAAAGAGCTTTAATTCTTTAGAACAATTTGGCCCAGCCCGATAATATCACAAGGGTTATTATTGAAAACGCGCAGTCAGTTTAGTTATTTATTCCACAATGCGGTTCTTAAGCGGAGTTTCGCCGGGCTGGTGAAGGGGGAGCCAGCCAATGTGGCGTTCATAGCTTGGGAATTCATGGGGATATTTACCAATATTCTGGCGGGCGCGTTTGTTAAAAGACGGGCAAAGGAAATGCCTCGATAACAACAAGGGGGAACTCGATAATGAAAAGGAATCTTTTCAAGGTGAAATCGTTCCGGACCCGGGCGATCTTGGTGGTGTGTCTGGTTTCGCTCTTCTGCCTGGCGATCGCCTCGGTGATCAGCTACTATCTTTCATACCGGGCGATGATGGCCGAATCGCGCCAAACGCTGACCGAAGCGGCGGGCAAATTCGCGGCCACCATCAACGGTTGGCTCGGCCAGCAGGGGAAAGTGGTGGATGAGATCACTGCCGATCTGGAATTCCGGAAAGACATGGACCCGCAGGATCTGGCGAATTTCTTCAAGCTGAAATTGCAAGGCAATCCTTCTTTCGGCAACGTCTACGCCGCATTTTATGATAAACGGTTTATTAACGGCACCGGTTGGGTGCCGCCGGCGGATTACGATCCCTCCAAACGTCCCTGGTTTCTCCAGACCATCTCCAATAACGGTTTGACGTACACCGATCCTTATCAGGACGCCATTACCAAGAAGATGACGGTGACCGTCGCCAAACCGCTGCGCCGTAACGGGACGGTGGTCGGAGTGGTCGGGGTGGACATTTATGTCGATTATCTGACCGATCTGGTCAAAGATGCCAAGTTGGGCAAGGCCGGATACGCCTTCTTACTGGACGCGGCCCAGGATTTTTTGGTCCATCCTTGCGCTGATTTCCAACCCAAAGAGCAGGGGTTCAGCAAGCTCGGCACCGTCCTGAACGGCCGTTTCCGGCCGTTGAGTCCGCAGCTTGCGCAGCAGCGACCGGTCATCGCCACCCAAAAAGATTATGACAATATCGAGAAATATTTGGTGATGGCGCCGATCCCCGCGGTCCACTGGACTTTCGGCTTTGCGGTGCCGGTGGCCGAGTTTGTCGGCAAACTCAACGGGCTGCTGATCGGATTCTTGATTGCCTTGGCCGTCTCGCTGGCGGTGACGTTTATCCTGGCTTGGCTGTTGGTGGGTCAACTGATCCGGCCCATCCGGAACTTGATTCAGGCCGCCGGACAGTTGACCATGGGCGACACCGCGGTGGACATCCGGATCCATACCCGCGATGAGATTGGGCAATTGGCGGAGGCATTCGCGGTTTTGGCGCAAAGCATCCGGGAACAGACGGAGTTGGCCAACCGGATCGCCGATGGCGATCTGACGGTCGATGTCCCGATCAAGTCGGAACATGACCAGCAAGGCCGGAGCATGCAGAAGATGGTGGACACCTTACGCGAACTGGCGGAGACGACCAATGACCTGACCCATGCCGCCGCGGCCGGCCAATTGAGCGCCCGGGGCGAGGTGGACCGGTTTAAAGGAGTCTATGCGGAGATCGTTTCGGGAATCAATCAGACCCTGGATAGGGTGGTCAAACCGTTGCATACCGCCGCCCAGTATGTCGAGCGGATCGGCCGCGGCGACATTCCGGAACGGATCAGCGAAACCTATCTGGGCGATTTTGATGAGCTAAAACAGAGCATCAATGCCTGTATCGACGGCCTGGAGGCGGTCACCGACTGCAACCGGGTGCTGCAATCCCTGGCGGTCTACGACTTTACTGTGCCGTTCGCCAAAGAGGGCCTGGGGATCTACAGCAAGATGGCCGAAGCCATTAAGGAACTGCAAGTCCAATTGCTCCAAATGCAAACGATCTTCAATCAGATCGCGGCCGGCGATTTTCAACAGCTGGAGGTGTTGCGCCAGACCGGGAAGCGGAGCGAGAACGATCAAGCGTTGCCCGCCTTGATCCGGGTGATGGAGACGATCCAGGCCATGGTCGGCGAGACCTTGCGGCTCTCCGGCGCGGCGGTCGCCGGGCAACTGGAGACCCGCGGCGCGGCGGAACGTTTCAGCGGGGAATACCGCCGGGTCATCGAAGGTTTCAACCAAACCCTGGCTGCCATCGTCGAACCGCTGGAGGAAGCGCAACAAGTATTGCGATTACTGGCCGTAAATGATTATACGGTGCAGCTGGAGAGCGAGAAATACCAAGGGGCATTGAAGGATTTCGGCGAGGAGATCAATACGGTCCGTGAGCGCTTGCTCGGCCTACAGGATATCGCGGTCCGGATCGGCAAAGGCGACCTAAGCCGGTTGCCGGAATTGCAGCAGATCGGGCAGCGTTCCGCAAACGACCTACTGCTGCCGTCATTCATTGCGATGATGGCAGTGATCAGCGACCTGATCCAGGAAATCGAGCGGTTGACGCAGGCGGCGACCAGCGGCGATCTGAAGGCTCGTGGCGCCGTCGCAAAATTCGAGGGCGAGTATCGAACGATCGTCGCCGGGTTGAATCAGACCTTGGACGCCGTCATTGAACCGGTCAACGAAGCCTCACAGGTCCTGCAGGCGATGGCGGAAGGGAATTTGACAGTGCAGGTCCATGGCAATTATCAGGGCGATCATGGCTCGCTGGCCGAGGCGTTAAACCGGACCATCCGTTCTTTCAACCAGGTTTTGGCGGAGATCGGCAACGCCGCCGATCAGGTGGCCGCGGGAGCGAAACAGATCTCCGATTCCGGCCAGGTTCTTTCGCAGGCCGCCACCGAGCAGGCGAGCACGGTCCAGGAGATTACCGCCACGATGGTCGAAATCGCGGCGCAGACCAGACAGAGCGCGCTCAACGCCACCCAGGCCAGCGGGATCGCCGCCGACTCCAAGGAACAGGGCATTCAGGGCGACGCCCAGATGCAAGAGATGCTCGCGGCCATGGCCGGCATCAGCGAAGCTTCGGTGAGCATCTCCAGAATCATTAAAGTAATCGAGGAGATCGCCTTCCAAACCAATATTCTGGCCCTGAACGCCGCGGTGGAAGCCGCCCGGGCCGGACAACACGGCAAAGGATTCGCCGTGGTCGCCGAAGAGGTCCGCAGCCTGGCGGTGCGCAGCGCCAATGCGGCCAAAGAGACCACCGCACTCATCGAAGGCTCGCTGAAACGGGTGGAAGCCGGGACCCAAATCGCCAACCGGACTGCCGTCTCGCTGAAACAGATCCGCGAAGGTTCGTCCAACACGGCGCGGCTCCTGGAGGAGATAGCGGTAGCCTCCAATGAGCAAGCGACGGGGATTGCCCAGGTGAATCAGGGAATCAATCAAGTGGCCGAAGCCACTCAGACCAATACGGCCACTTCGGAACAGAGCGCATCGGCCAGCCAGGAACTGGCGGGTCAGGCCGAGATCTTGCGGGGCATGGTGGAACGGTTCCAGCTGAAAAACGAATCGCGTTCTTCCGTCCAGGAGCCGGTGGTTCAGCCGGGTCCGCGAGTCCGGGTTCGAGCCGCGGGCGTAGCCGCTCCGCGAATTACAATGGGAAAAAGTCCTGTTGGCGAATTTGGCAAGTATTGAGGCTGAGCGCGCGATTAGCGGTTGTCGGAAACAAGCGCCTCAGTTTGCCGTCGGCAAACTGAGGCGCTTACGTAACAGCGAAACCGCCATGAAGTTCGGAAAAATGAATTGTCGGCCGGAGCATAGCGGGGAAGCAAAACCGCTCTCGCTGTTTTGCCAACTAAAAAAGCAAATTCAACAGGCCGCCTGCTTGATCTCGACCAGCTCATACCAGGAAGGAGCGATCTCGTTCAGCTTTCCGGTGACTTCCCTTAATTCCGGACCGGCCGCTTGGTTCGGCAGCCAATAGGAGACTTTATAATAACCGCTCGCTAAAGGCACCAGACAACTCACCCGGAAATATTCGCCCGCAATGATTACAAACTTGTGCATTTTTAATAACCCCTGTCCCAACCGTCGTTAATTTTTTCTCTCTATATAGTAGGTTTCGTTAAAACTTGAAAAAGTTCTCGCTAAACGTTTTAATTAGCGATTAACAATATCGTAGATCTGCTATATTTATATTATCGGATGAAGAAATTTCCCGATAAGTTAAAATGAAGTTACAAAGCGCTTTTAAAACATTTTTTGATGAACGGCCGAATAAAAGATACCACTTGAACTTGAATATACGGCCGGGGAAGCTGTAAAATTGAATTGTTTCAAGTTTGATTCAGTGGTTTGATGGCTACTTGTTATCCCGCCGTTTGTCGGTTCGTTCGCGAGCAGGACGAGGCGGTCGCGGATTCTGGGAGGTTCGGAGCAGCTCACCTACTGAAAGATTCAGTTCGAGACCGACTTTTTTTAAAGCTTCGATGAGCGAAGCGTTCAGATCTTTCTCATCATTGCGGTTCACCGGGAGCCCTCCTTTCAATATGAATATCGTCATTGGGCGCCGCGTTCAACAGAGTAAAGTTGAATTCCCGGCATGAAAACGATAAGCTTTCCGGCGGGAGCCGCCGAATGGTTGAGTGTTTGGAAGACCGGCGAGGTTATTCTCTCGAAATACTCTGCGGGGAGAAAATGTTTTTTGATTTCCAGGGATAAGCGGTAGGACTTTATTACTTTATGGCGAATATTTCCATCAGGATACCAATCATTCAAAAGCAAAGATAATGGGGGAGCGAAGTTGGCGGAGATAACTGTCGAAGAGAAAAAGGCCAAATATGATAAGGCCCTGAGCGTAATCACCAAAGTAGTCAGTGAGATGAAGCACGGCGACAATAAAGTGATCGAATGCCCGATCTGTGGCGGCGAGCTGGTGGTATACCGGCCCTACCGCAAAAAGCTGGCTGCCAAATGCCATACCGATTATTGCATCAAGATCGTGAGCTGAGGAAGCTCGGTTCGCTCGCGGCGCGGCCGTTATGAAAGTGATTTTATCGCACTAAATTTCGCCTCATCCTTTTGGGATGAGGTTTTTTATGCATGGACCGGATGGAATGTAAGCGAGCCGGGAGTTCGCGAATACGAGAAAAGGCTATTGGCGCACAGCCAGTAGCCTTTTCTCAATCGAACCTTTGCGATAACCTTGTGGAACCCGCTTTACTTGGCCATATCGTCCAGAATATCGGCAGTTTCATTGATATAGACATCCGAAGCGATTTGGGAATACCAGTCTTTGGTGCGCTGGAGGGCTTCGGAATCAGTTTCCCCGGGGCCATTGTTCCGCAAACCGCTGACTTTGATATTCTTCTCGCCCGGCAGGTTCTTCAGTTTTTCGGACTCCACTTTCAACGCGTTCTGTTCATCCAAAACCTTGCTCAGTTTCAAGCTCTGCGGGTTTTGTTGTTTGGTGCGGAGGCTGGCCATGCTATCCATGATCAGCTTGAATCCGGGGTCGTTCTTCACCCGGGCCGCGCTGTTCTGTTTGAGCACTTTTAAATTGGCTACGTTTTTCTGCCACCGGTGATAGGAGGTGCTCTGGATCGTATCCCACGGCAAGGGGTAATCCAGCTTCTTCTCGCCGACCTTCAGCACGCTCTGGGGATCCGGCAACGGAATGTCGGCGGTTACCCCCTTGAATTGGGTCGAGGCACCGGTGATCCGGTAAAATTTCTGTACCGTCAGCTTCAGGGAACCCAACGGTTTGAAGGCCGCATAATCGTTGGAGACCAGCCGGTCCAGATCGACAAAGGTCTGCACGGTTCCCTTGCCGAAAGAGGTCGGTCCGCCGACGATCACCGCCCGCCGGTAATCTTGGAGCGCGGCCGCCAGAATCTCCGAGGCCGAGGCGCTGTAAGAGTTGATCATGATCACCAGCGGCCCGCTGTAGATCACGCCCGGATCGGGATCCTGCAGCACTTGACGGTTATTCTTGTCTTTGACCTGCACAATGGGGCCGGATTTAATGAAAAGCCCGGACATCTTCACGGCGTCATCCAGGGCGCCGCCGCCGTTGTTGCGGAGATCCAGGATGATTCCGGAGACATTCTCCTTCTTTAACAGTTCGACCTGGCGACGGACGTCATCCGCCGAATTGCGGGTGCCGCCGTTGAAATCATGATAAAATGACGGCAAATTGATATAGCCGTATTTCTGTTTGGTTTTGCCGTCCGTCAATAGCGCCGACTTGGCGTAGGTATCCTCGATTACCACCACATCGCGGATCAGCGGAATGGTGGTGATCTGGCCGCTCGGTTTCTTGACGGTCAGTTTGACTTCGGTGCCTTTTTTGCCACGGATCAGTTTGACGACATCTTCCACCGGCATATATGAAATATCCACTGGCTCATTGTCGCCTTGGGCCACTTTCAGGATGAAATCGTCGGCCTTTAACCCTTTTTGGCGCCAAGCCGGGCTCCCGGGCACGACCTCGACGACCTTGATATACTCGCCGTCCTCTTGCAATACCGCGCCGATTCCCTCCAACGTCCCGCTCATCTGGATGTCAAAATCGGCTTTGGTTTGGGGCGGGAAGTAGTTGGTATGCGGGTCAAAGCTGGTCGCCACCGCGTCCAGAAAACGATTGTCGCGGTCGTCGGCATCGTCCAGCAACCGGTCAAAGGCGCGTTTCAAGCTCTTCGCCACATATTCGCGGGCTTGAGCTTCCAGTTCGGGCTGAAAGGCCCGGTTGACGGGGAGCATTTTTTTGCCGTGCTCTTCCGGGGAGACCAGGTCGATGTAGCGCATCAGGGTCTGATATTTCAGCGTCTTGCGCCAGAGGTCCCGCAACTCGGCCGTTCCGTTGCAATAATCGCGTTTGTCGGGATCGACCTCCAACGTTTCATCGCTGTTGAAATTGAAAGGCTGTTTTAAAATTTCGCCGGTGACCCCCTGAATATCGGCGATCCGCCGTTTCAGGAGCGCGTTCGAGACATTCAGGAATTGATGGGTCCCCTGTTTCAGTTCGTCGTCAATCTTGAATTGATAAACCTTTAGTTGCTCGATATCCGATTTGAGAAAGAACCGTTTGTTGGGATCCAGGGACTTTAGGTAAAGGTCGAAAACCCGCTGCGATAGCTTATCATCCAGCGCCAATGGGCTATAGTGCCAGGTTTCCAAGGAGTTGACCAGGGCATCGGAGATAACCTGTTCCTTGCTGGGTTTTTGCATCGCTTGCGAATAAGCGGCCCCGGCGACCAGCACCACCAGCAGCAAGAGCAATATCTTATTAAGTTGCTTTTTCATTTGCACCTTCGCCTTTACATGTTAATCTTAATCATATCGTGCCTATCGTATTAACGCTATCATTATCAAGGAAATATGTCAACAGCAGTCCGCTGGGGTTAACCAAAAAGTAAGCCCGGAATGCGGGACGACGGGACATTGGGGCCGGACTAAAGTTTTTGGCAGCTTTGGGTATTTCATATCAAATGACGAAAAATTTTGAACCGGCAGAAGCATGAATATATTAATGAAGGAAGCTCACTTTCTTCTTATATCGAAAATGGATTGGCGCACTGAAATAAGCCTTTGATATCCGTGTCATGTCGCGACAATAAAATTTTCCATCCTGAACTTCGGATGGAAAATACTTAAACGAATTTGCTTACGGCATGTCTACTCTAAACCGATTGCCTGCGGGAGAAATAATCAGGTCGCTACCGTGGCGCCGGTCAGAATGTAGTCGAGCTCGGCTACGGCGACATCCAAATGATGCGCCGCCACCAGCAGCATCTTTTGAACATCGGCGTCCGACGCGGAGCGGGCCAAGTCCCGCAACCGTTGGGCATTTTGTTTGCAGCTTACGGCGGATTCGTTAACCAGATTTACCGACAACGCGGATCACCCTTTCGAAAGGATTGTTTTCGCTTCGACGCAGACGTTGATGCACATTTCGATGTGTGCCGCACCCAGACTGGCGGTCTGCCGTTCCATGGCGCAAAGGAGCGTATTGGCGGTGGAACGCAACTGGTGGGCGGATTGTGTGCAAGCATCGATGCATTCCTGAATTTGGGCCGGGCTCGTCATGGCCTCACCTCCGGGATTAGTCTGCACCGATCCATTGCGAATTATGGGGTGATCCGCAAAGCGGCCGGGATCCGAATGGCATCCCGGCAAAAATTTAACGCCGGTTTGGCGGGTGGCGCCGGGCGGTGCGCAGCCGGTCGGAACGGAGCGCCTTGGCATTGCGCCGCGCCTCGCGTTCTTCTTCCGCATCGCTGTCCAGCGCGGGATCGATTTCCGGCGCAGCGGTTTCGGTGATCAGTTCGATGATGGTCTCCCCGGGATTGGGCAATGTATATGGCGAACCGTCCTCGCCCCGGTAGACCGCGGCAATATGTTCCTTGGCAAACAGGGAATCGGTCAGCCAGTGCCGGACCTGGGACTTGATGACCGGAAAATTTTCGCTGTGTTTCCCTTGGCCGTGAATGATGCGGATGAGCCGGTCGCCGTATTTCAAGGCGTTTTGGAGATGAAGTTCCAGGCGGAGCTGGGCCTCGGCCGCGCTATAGCCATGTAAATCGATGGTATTGATCGCTGGTCACCTCGTTGACCTTTTACTTTTATTTTATGAGTCCCCGTAGGTCGTCGACTATAGGGCTTCCGCCACCGGGCGGATCAGACCCGCCGCCACCGATGGCGGCGGGGGCGGAAACGGGAAGCGGGCGGCATCCAAATAAGCGCTTTCCATGAAATGTTCATATTCCCGGTTGGCCTCGTGCTGCGCTTGACTGCGGAGCGAATTCAGGTCAGCCGCTTGGCCGATGACCCGTTCGACCAGATCGGGATCGAGTCCGCCATTGCGGGCCTGTTCGCTCAGCAGGCGGATGATCTTTTGATGGGGCATTCCGTGGCGATAGGGCCGGTCCTCGGAGAGCGCGGTGAAAAAATCGGCGACCGCCACAATGCGCGAGCCCAACGACAGTTCGCTGGCGGGGAGATGAAAGGGATAGCCCTTGCCGTCCAGCCGTTCATGATGGAAAGCGGCCCATTGATTGAGCGTCGCCAACCCCGTCAGCGAATGCAACAGGCGATAGGTATAATAGGGGTGGGATTTGATCATCCCGAACTCGACGGAGTTCAGGGAACTGGGTTTATTGAGGATCGTTTCCGGGACCGTGATTTTGCCGAAATCGTGGAGATAACCGGCGACCCGCAGCAATTTCGCTTCCCGTTGGGAAAAGCCGCACAATTGACCGATCTTTTCGGCGCAAACCGCCACGCCGCTGGAATGGGTGGCGGTAAAGCGGTTCCGGAAATCGACCAGTTGCGCGAAGAGTTTGGTGAGGGCCAGCAACCGTTGCAGATCCAGTTCGACCGTTGTCAGGCCGGCTTCATCGGCCAGAATGGCCCGGAGCCACGGGGAAAAGAGGTCCAGCCAAAAGGATTCCCGGACGGCCAGCGACTGGAAGACCCCCACCAGTTGCGGGGCGAACATGCTCCCCTGACCCTCCAGGATCCGGTCGATGATTTGCTTTTTGGGCGGAAGGCCCTCGGAATGCGGAAGCGTCAGCGCGTCGATGCGATCGGCCAGAAAGAGGATCTGGCTGGAAAACGGGATCATTTCGCGAAACGGCACGTTCCGGTATTCGCGCCAGGTCAGATGATGGTAAAGGATGATCGGCGCCAAATGAGCCAGAGGCGGAAACTGTGACAGCAGCTGATAGCCCAGAACCGCGTGAAGATACGGTTTTTGGACTTCGAATTCCAGGGCTTCCAGCCGCTCTTTCAGCGACAGGGCGCCGCAATCGTGCAACAGGCTGGCGATGATCAGCCGGTTCCGCTCCTCGGCAGGCAGCTTCAACTCCTGAGCCAGCTGGAGCGCGATATAAGCGACTCTCTGATGATGATTGGCGATGCTCGGACTGATTAAGTCGATCGCGCCGGAAAGGCAGAAAACCAGGTCCGCCAGCGCTACCTTCAGCTCATTGATCATATCCCGACTCCCGACAGCCTTTCCTCAGAGTTTGTCCTTTAAAAAGGCGCCCAGTTGTTTATCGACGTTGCGGATGTGCGAATTCAACCAGTTGATGACGATCCGGTTGGTCAAAATCACCAGATTCAGGCCGGGGCCTTCTTTCTCAAACGACTCTTTCAGCGGCGCCAGGCTCTGAATGAACTGTTCGTGCTGGGCTTTGTGCTCGGCCAGTTGCGGATAGGCAAAGCGGGTCATGTAACTTTCTTCGTTGCCGAAGTGGGTGACCACATATTCTTCGAGGAACTGCAGCAGGTCGCCGACGACATGCCGCCCTTTCCCCTGGTTGCAGGCTTCCAACAGTTGATCGACGCGGCGGAAGAGTTCTTTGTGTTGATCGTCGATCTGCGCGGAACCGACTGCCAAATCCGGAGTCCATTCGATCTTCATTGCCAATAACCTCCCCCATCAAAATCAATTGGGACATCCTTCGACAAAAAACGGCAAAATCCTAGTTAAAATTGGATGAACCCCAAAAATCGTTGCCGCGATCGCTATCCACAAAGGATTCGGGGCGACGGGAACCCCTATCGGCAAAAAGGAACGGAGGCCCCGACGACCCGATTCCCGGCCGGAAAGATTTAGGATCCGGGCCGGATTTGGCCCCGACCGGCAGGAGATTATGGCTCCGGCGTACAATATCTTATCATGCAATTCGCCGCGGTCTAGAAGCGTTGTGGTAGACCCTTGTACAACGCGGCGGCCGATGAGCCCCGGCGAGGAGGAACGATGAACATTCAGATCTTCGGCACGCTGAAGTGCCAGGATACCCGCAAGGCCGAGCGCTATTTCAAGGAGCGGCGCATTCCCTACCAATTCGTCGATCTGACCCGCAAGGGCTTGAGCAAGGGGGAGTTGGAGAGCGTCAGCCGCGCGGTGGGCCTCGACAAGTTGATCGACATCGCGGGCAAACGATACCGGGAACGCCAGTTGCAATACCTGGTGCACGATGTGGCGGAAGAATTGTTGAATGATCCGCTGCTATTCAAGACGCCGATCGTCCGGAACGGACGGCAGGCGACCGTGGGATACCAGCCGGAAATTTGGAAAGCGTGGCAGTGAGGCCGGCGGCCGCTGCCGAATGGAGAGGATGGCGAGGATGAAGCTGAGTTTGGAAACTATCGGCCGGATCAACCGGGTTTTTGCCGAGGCCTGGGCCGAGGGGCGCGGCGTTCTGTATGAATTCGAAGTATACCGGATCCTGGAGCGGCTCGGCCTGGGGGTGCCGGACTTCCAATTCGTGACCGACCCGCGGACCGTCGATGAACGACTGTTGCAACGTTTCGGCCGGCAACTGATGGTCAAGATCGTTTCCCCGCAGATCGCCCATAAACAGAAAGTGGGCGGGGTCAAACGGATCAAGAACGAGGATCCGCTGTTCGTCCAGTTTGTGCTGGAGCGGATGCGCGAAACGGTGCTCAGCCATTATCCGCCCGACGCCCAGCCGGAGATCAAGGGCTTCCTGCTGGTGGAGCTGATCCCCCATTCGCAGGCCCTGGGCTATGAAACCCTGATCGGCTTCAAGGAAGATCCGGCCTTCGGCCCGGTGCTCGCCTTGAGCAAAGGCGGCGATGACGCCGAGTTTTTCGCCAAGTATTTCGACCCGGCCAACCTGTTCATGCCGCCCTTTGACCGGACCGCCGCCAGGGGGCTGGTGGATTCGCTGCATATCCGGCATAAGTTCGAAGCCATCGGCCGCCCGGAATATCTGGAATATGCGGCCGACGCTATCGCCAAGATCAGCGCGCTGGCCTATGCCTACTCCTTCATTGCCCCGGCCGGAACGCCCTATATCCTGAAAACGCTGGACGTCAACCCGTTCGTCTTCTCCGAGGACGGCCGGTTCGTGGCGATCGACGGCTTCGCCGAGTTTCAGCCGGCGGCGGAGAACCCGCTGACGGTGCCGCCGCTCCGGCTGGAGCATCTGGAGCAATTCTTCAGGCCGCGCGGCGTGGCGGTGGTCGGGGTCTCCGGCGACATGGCCAAATACAGCCTGGGGCGGGAGATCGCCGGCGTAATGCATGACCTGGGCCGGAATGACCTTTACTTCGTCAACGCCCGGGGCGGAGCGCTCACGCTGGCGGGGCGGGAGTATCCTTTATACAAGAGCCTGGCGGAGCTCCCCGGCCCGGTGGAATTGGCGGTTTATGCCGCGCCGGCCCAATATACGGTGGACTTTCTGAAAGACGCGGCCGCCGCCGGCGTCCAGTCGGTCATCCTGATCTCCGGCATCCCGGCCGAGCTCAAATACGCGGAATTCGCCGCCCGGATCGGGGCGGTGCTGCCGCCGGGCCTGCGCATCATCGGCCCCAACTGCATGGGGGTCTACTTTGCCCCGGACGGGAGCGATCCCGGCCTGAACACCTTGTTTGTCGAGGAGAAACGGCTGGAGATCAGATCCTCCCCCTTCAGCAACACGGCCTTGCTCACCCAGAGCGGCGCCTTTTCGGTGACCGCCCTCGACAAGCTGCAGCGATCGCGGATCTTCCGGGCCATCGTCAGTTTCGGCAACAAATACGATGTCAAGATCACCGATCTGCTGGCTTATTTGGCGGGCCAGGCGGCCATCGAGGTGATCGCCTTGTACGTGGAAGGGCTCGATCCGGGCGAGGGGCGCCGCTTCTTCGAACTGGCCCAGCAGACCGCCAAGCCGATCATCGTCTATAAATCGGGCCGGACCGAGGCCGGGGCGCGGGCCGCCGCCTCGCACACCGCCTCCATGTCCGGCAGTTACGATGTGTTCCGGGCCGCCTGCCGCCAAGCCGGGGTGATCCTGGCCGAGAACATTGAGGAGCTTTACGATCTGACCCGGGTCTTTTCACTGTTGGCGGCCAACGCTTCGGGAGGCAACCGGGTGGCCGGCGTGGTCAACGCCGGGTTCGAGTCCACCGTGGGCGCCGATGAGTTGCGCCAGTTGGAGCAGGCCCGCCTCAATGCGGCGACCATCGCCAAGCTGAACCGGATCAACCCCTATGGGCTGGTGGATACCAGCACGCCGTTCCTGGACGTGACGCCGATGGCCGACGACCGGATGTACGCCGCGTATGTGGAAACGCTGCTCCAGGACGAGAATGTCGACTGCGTGTTTGTGGCGGTGATACCGCACGCCGCTTCGCTGAAGACCACGCCCGACACCTGCCGCGATCCGCAGAGCCTGGCCAACCTGCTGGTGGATCTGAAACGGCGTTACGCCAAGCCGATGGTGGTCTCGGTGAACGCCGGCCGCTATTATCAGGAGTTTGTGGCGGTGATGGAGGAGAACGGCTTGCCGGTGTACGGCAACATCCGGTCGGCCATCCAGTCGCTGGATGCGTTCGTGGAGTTTTGGAAGAACAAGCGGCAGTGATCGAGCGGCGCTTTCTCTTTATTAATCAATGAGCAATTACCGTAATGATATAAGCATGTCTGGCAATTGCGCGAGCCCGCGCGGTAGCCGGGCAAGTATCTTTAGTTACTGAAAAAGCATGCACAGTTTCTGTGCATGCTCTTCTTTTAGTAACCGAAGAAGCTCTTCCGGTAACTGAAGAAGCTCTTTCGGTAACTGAAGAAGCTCTTTCGATGACTGAAGAAGCTCTTTCGGTGACTGAAGAAGCTCTTTCAGTAACTGAAGAAGCTCTTTCGGTCATTCAATAACTCTCTTCTAATTATTAAGTTTGCTCAAGCAAAGATGCAGCTGATTTTCGATGGGAGATCGGTTTAAATTGTAAGATAAAGTTTTTGAGGTACGAAGGTTTTGAGTTTTTGGGTATAAAACAAGGATTCCGCCTGCGGGCGGGCAAAGGGTTTAGGCGGCAAACCCCTTGCGACCCCGCCGCTAAGGGGACGCTGCTTCCCCTTAGAACCCCCTCCAATGTCCGGTTCATCCGTGAACCGGCAAGGTAAATGGACAATTAAATTAGACGCCGGCCTCCCTTGCCGGCGTCTTCCCGATGATGGTTCCGGGCCGACAGCGGTGCTTCATCCGGGCAGCAACGCCGCGCAGCCGCCATCCCTGGCGGCTGTATGAATGCAAAAATGTAAGATGGGATTTTTTTAGACTAGCGTATCCACCCGAGCGGTCTACAGGGAGGTAGACCGGCACGGCATTGCGAATGGAGCGCATGCCGTTGCCAAACGAGAATTACTTTCAGGCAGAGTTACAATTGGCAGAATTAAATTCTTAGCGCCATTCGGTGCGTTTGGTAAAGGTAAATGCCAGGTCAAGGGCCGGCATGAGGCCCTGCGGAGGGGTAGGTCCACGGTGTTGGGGTTGGCCGTTCAACCCCTGGACACATCGCACAGGATTAAGCTGGATTGACAAGACTTTCTCTAAGAATACAGCTTTCTGTCACTCATCAACGCTCTTTCAGCAACCGCGCGGATATTTCGGCACCAAAATGAGCTTTTGCGGTAACCGGGGAAGCATCCCCAAGGACATGAGAACGATTTTGAATCGGCCGCTTCATGCGAAACCGGCCTGGGAATTTGCATCCCAGGCCGGCTTCATCAATTCTATCCCGTGATACGCTGTGGCGGAGCGTATCAGTTAAAGTTAAGGTATAAACGGTTGGCCGCCACCCGGATGTCCCGTTCCATCCGGTCCGATAACAAGACGTCTTCCATGTGGAAGAACCCTTTGAGGTTGGCGATGAAGGCCGCGGCTTTCAGGGCGCCTTCGGCGAAGATGGCCCGCGAGTAGGAGCGGTGAGTAATCTCCAGTTCATCGGCTTCCCCGGCGAAGAGCACCTGGTGCACGCCGACGATGCCGCCCGCCCGGATCGAGTGGATCCCGATCTCCTCGGCGTTGCGGGGCTTGTTGCCTTTACGGCCGCAACTGATCTTGGCGCTCGGGGAGACTTGCTTGATCTGGTTGATCTCATTGGCGATCTTCAAGGCGGTGCCCGAAGGGGCATCCTTTTTATCTCTGTGGCAGGACTCGGTGATTTCCACATCATAGTTGGGGATCAGCCGGGTCACGGTTTTGACGATCGAGAGCAGCAGGTTGATGCCGACCGAGATGTTCGGGGCGTAGACCAGCCCGACTTTGTATTGCTGGACCAAACTCTTTAATTCATAGAGTTGCATATTGTTAAAACCGGTGGTCCCGATGACCATATGTACGCCGTTTTCAGCCAGGATCCTGGCGTTTTTCAAGGTGGCTTCGGGCGCGGTAAAATCGATGGCCACTCTGAAACCTTTCTGGCGAATCTCCGCCGCTAAACTGGCGGCATCGGCGATCACCAGGTCGCTAGGGGTTTTGATCACTTCGGCGAGCCGCAACCCGGTTTTGGAGCTGCCGGGCTTGCCCACTACCGATACCAAGTCGAACTCCGGCGCGTTCAGCAACTGCTCGGCCACGACCGCTCCGGTCCTACCCAATCCCAATAAACAAGTCTTCAACATCATTTTCACCTCGTTTATCCGGTCTTTCGCGCCACACCGGCTCCGTCGGCGGTGCAACGGGAAAGCCGCCTGAAATTTTAAAGTTGTCCACATATCGCTAAAGATCACAAAAACCATGGAGGAAGCCATGGTTATCAAGAATGCGAGTCCACGTCACCTCTCTTTCAACGCTGACGAGGTTAGCTGGCGGGTTCGGAATGAAGAGTACCCCTACACCGCGGCGGCCGGTAGCCGGGAAGGCTTACTGGGAAAGCGGCCACGACGGTGATTCACCCCAAAAAATTGGTT
This sequence comes from Bacillota bacterium, assembly GCA_023400055.1. Classification (GTDB taxonomy): domain Bacteria; phylum Bacillota; class UBA4882; order UBA8346; family UBA8346; genus Hydrogenispora. The sequence continues at coordinate 15,027 of JAEXFN010000048.1, read as the reverse complement.
CCCCCGTTCCCCTCGGCGGTCTTTACCGGACTGGCGAGGGGATTAAGCGATTTAAGGATGGATTGATTGAATTTGGTAAGCTTTATTATAAATTAGTTTTTCTAAGAAAAGAACCCTCCTTTTACTGGAAAATCCAAATATCAGGGGGGCGGATCGGCCGCTTTGTCCCGCCGCGCCGCCGTTTCGGCCCAGTGGGCGACCCTGGCGATGCCGGGCGGCGGTGGCAATAAAATTAACTTAATGTTCGGAATCCTATATATTCCCATCTATAATGGGAGTTAAGATTCGACGGCGCGATTTGAGGAAGATTTTTCCCCATAAAGCTGGCTAAAGGAAATCAATTCCTGAATTGACACCAAAGTTTCCAAGTGATAAAATGAATGTCAGACAAGTGTCATCATTGGTTTTTTTGGAAATCAAACATAACAATTCTTGTTTCTGGAGATGTCGCAATCCGTTTTTTGAACGCCCGCATCCATTGCGATATATTTTCCGCGATTCCTAAGATGACAAAAGTTCGATCGTTTACCCATCCCAGCCGGTTTTGGGGATGTGAATGCTTATTCAAAGCTTTTTTCATCGATATCAGGGAATTGCCGACTGTTTTATCATCGTTTTTGCGACTGTTTTAACACTATTATACGACTGTTTTATGGAATGGTTGGTAACCGCTACGACCGAAAGTAAGAGTGGGACGGGCGGTTTTTCTGCAATTAGCGGGATCCGTCGGAATGGGGGCCTGTTCCCCACCAAATAAAAAAGAAAAAATAAAAGGAGGAACATGATTGATGCGCAAGTTTTTATTGCTTGTGATGGTGATGTTGCTGCTCGTGTCCATTTGCGGATTGGGCTTCGCGGCATCCCAAAAGATTCTGGTCTATGCCAAAGGCGCTGATCCGCGTGGTTTAGACCCCGCTTATGTGGATGATGGAGAATCGGGCAAGATCATCGTCAATATCTATGATAACCTGGTTCGTTACAAACCGGGCAGCACCGATGTCCAACCGTGCCTGGCCACTTCCTGGACCCAAAGCCCGGATGGTTTGGTCTGGACCTTCAAACTTCGCAAAGGCGTGAAATTCCATGACGGCACGCAGTTTAACGCCGCCGCCGTCAAGTTCAGCGTGGATCGCCAATTGCCGCCGAACGCCACCGACGACATGCCTTATGCCTCGTTCACCTTTGAGCCGGTGAAGAAGGTCGACGTCGTCGACAATTACACCGTCCGTTTCACCTTGAGCCATCCGTATGCGCCGTTCCTGGCCAACCTGGCCATGTGCATGGCGGCCCCGATCGTCAGCCCGACCGCGGTCAAGAAATACGGCGCCGATTACAACCAGCATCCGGTCGGCACCGGCGCTTTCAAGTTCGAGCGTTGGGATAAGGATCAACAGATCGTCTTGTCCCGCAATGAGAACTATTGGGGCAAGAAGCCGTTCGCCGATAAAGTGGTCTTCAAGACGACCAAAGAGAACGCGGTTCGCGCCAGCGAGCTGATCACCGGCGCCATCGACATGATGGACGGCGTCGATCCGAACGATGTCCAGAAGCTGCAATCCAGCGGCATGAAAATCTGGGAAAAACCCGGCATGAACATCAACTATATGGCTTTCCTTTGCCACCGCAAACCCTTTAACGATGTCCGGGTGCGCCGCGCCATCTCCATGGCGATCAACCGCGCCGAGCTGGTGAAGTATCTCTACCAAGGCCACGCCCAGGTAGCGAACGGCCCGTTGCCGAGCTTCATCCCCGGTTACGATTCGACCTTGAAACCGTTGGCTTACAATCCGACCGAGGCCAAGAGATTGCTGGCCGAGGCCGGTTACAAAGACTTCAGCTTCAATTTCATCACCTATTCCAATGCCCGGCCTTACAATCCGGTCAACGGCGTGAAATTGGCCGAGGCGGTCCAAGCCGAACTGCTGAAGATCGGCGTCAAGACCAACATCAAGGTTTACCCCTGGAAAGAATACAAAGACGTCCTGTTTAAGGGCGAGGAAGGCGACGCCTTCTTCTACGGCTGGATCGGCGACAACGGCGATGCCGACAACTTCCTCTCTTTGCTGGACAGCGGCCAGATCGACGCCAGCTTGAATTCGGCCAAATATAAGAACCCCAAAGTGGATGAACTGTTGAAAAAAGGCACCCTGACTTCCAACGTCAAGGAACGCGCCAAGATTTACTCCGACATGCAGAAGATCGTCATTGACGAGGCTCCGTGGGTTTTCATCAGCCACGCCAATGACCTTTATGCCTACCGGCCCAACGTGAAGGGCTTCAACCCCCATCCGACCGGGGTAACCTGGCTGGAAGGCGTCACCAAATAAATTGCGGTGCGGTATCAGTATGGTTACCAGGGGATGCGCTTCGGCGCATCCCTTCCTGTGCTCTGAACTGATTTTTAGTCCAAAGTTTTGCCGGAGTCGCACTTCGTGGCAAAGCAGGGAGATTTGAGATGCTGAAATATATTATCAAACGTTTATTGATGTTAATTCCGGTGTTGCTGGGGGTCAGCCTGTTCGTCTTCGTCGTGATGCACCTCTTTACCGGCGATCCGGCCGCGCTGATGCTGGGACAGCACGCGACCCAGGCGCAGATCGAAGCGCTCCGCCAGCAACTGGGCTTGAATGATCCGATCTGGGTGCAGTTCGGACGGTTCCTCTGGCAGCTGCTCCACGGCGATCTGGGCCGTTCGCTCATGAGCCGCGATTCGGTCACTGGCGAGCTGCTGGCGCGTTTCCCGGCAACCATCGAACTGGCCTTATTCAGCTTGCTCATCGCGACTGTGGTGGGCGTGGTCGTGGGGGTAATTTCGGCGGTCAAGCGTTATTCGTTCTTCGATTATCTCAGCATGATCGGCGCGCTGTTGGGAGTGTCGATGCCCATCTTCTGGCTGGGCCTGATTTTGATTATTGTCTTCGCGGTCAACCTGCACTGGTTGCCGGTGGCCGGTAGAATCGATATCGGCATGGAGCCGACGGCGATTACCAATCTTTATTTGGTGGACAGCCTGCTGACCGGCAATTGGGATGCCTTCTGGAGCGCCCTGCAGCATTTGATTCTGCCGGGAATCGCCCTGGCCGCCTATTCGATGGCGATCATCGCCCGGATGACCCGTTCGACCATGCTGGAAGTAATTAAACAAGATTATATCCGCACCGCCCGGGCCAAGGGGCTCGACGAAAAGACCGTCATCAACCATCATGCCCTCAAAAACGCGCTGATTCCGGTGGTCACCGTCATCGGGCTGCAACTGGGCTCCTTATTGGGCGGAGCGATCCTCACCGAAACGGTCTTCTCCTGGCCAGGAATCGGCAATTATACGGTGAATGCCATTTTGGCCTCGGATTTTCCGGTGGTCCAGGCCAGCGTCCTGCTGGTGGCCGGAGTCTTTGTCATCGTTAACTTATTGGTCGATCTGCTTTACGCATATTTGGATCCGCGGATTCATTATCATTAGTTTTTAAGGAGAATTTCAATGTCGGTGGAATTAGGAACCGAACTCAAGACCGCCAAAGTGGAAGAGTCTTCGCCGTGGCGGGAATTTTGGATGCGTTTCAGCCGTAACAAGGCGGCCATGATCGGCTTGGCCATTTTGGTCATTCTGATCCTGGTTTCGATCTTCGGCACGTGGTTGGCGCCGTACGATTACCGGGCCAGCAACATGCCGGAAAGCCTCAAGGGACCCAGCGCCGCCCACTGGCTGGGAACCGATGAGCTGGGCCGGGATATGCTCAGCCGGATCATCTCCGGGACGCACATCTCGCTGAAAGTGGGCACCGAATCGGTCCTGATTTCCTTGATTATCGGGATCATCTTCGGGGCGGCCGCCGGTTATTACGGCGGTTGGATCGATAACATCATCATGCGGCTGATGGATATTATGCTGGCTTTCCCACAGATGCTGCTGGCGGTGGCCTTCATGGCCGCGCTGGGCCGCGGCTTGGACAACGCCATCATCGCCATCGGTATCACCGCCATTCCGGAATACGCCCGGATCGTCCGGGGCTCGGTCTTGTCGGTCAAGGAAAACGATTATGTGCAAGCTGCCCGGGCCATCGGCAACAACGATTTCCAAGTCATTTTTCATCATGTGATCCCCAATGTCATGGCGCCGATCATCGTCCGGGCCACCCTGGGATTTTCGGTGGCGATCCTGGACGCCGCCGCGCTCGGCTTCCTGGGTTTGGGCGTGCAGCCGCCGGAAGCGGAGTGGGGCGCGATGCTGGGCAACGGCCGGTCGGCCATCTTTTCGGCGCCGCATATCGTGACTTTCCCGGGAATCGCCATCACCATCACGGTTTTGGCCTTTAATCTGTTGGGAGACGGCCTGCGGGACGCGCTCGATCCCAGAATGAAACAGTAGGAGATTGAAATGCCGGATTTGATTAACGTACAAAATTTGCAGACGCAATTTCTGTCCGACGGGAAACTGATTCGGGCAGTGGATAATCTCAGCTTTAGTTTGCAGGAGAAAGAGACCGTGGCGATCGTCGGCGAGTCGGGCAGCGGTAAGTCCGTCACCTCGCTTTCGATCATGCGGCTGGTCCCGAACCCGCCCGGCAAGATCGTCGGCGGCCAGGTGACTTTTCACGGCGAAGATCTGCTGGCGCTGTCCGAAGCCAGAATGCGCCAGATCCGGGGCAATAAAATCTCGATGATCTTTCAGGAACCGATGACTTCCTTAAATCCGGTCCACCGCATCGGCGATCAGATCGCCGAGACGATCATCCTCCATCAGAAGCTGGACCGCAAAACCGCCTGGGAGAACACCATCGGCTTGCTGCGGACCATCGGCATCCCTTCCCCGGAAAAACGGGTCATGGATTATCCCCATCAGCTCTCGGGCGGGATGCGGCAACGGGTCATGATCGCGATGGCGCTATCCTGCCATCCCGACCTGCTGATTGCCGACGAGCCGACCACCGCCTTGGATGTGACCATCCAGGCCCAGATCCTGGACCTGATGCGCAAGATGCGCGAGGAGTTCGGAATGGCGATCATGTTGATCACTCATGATCTGGGCGTGGTCGCCGAAATGGCCCACCGGGTGCTGGTGATGTACGCCGGCCGGATCGTGGAAGAAGCGCCGGTGCAGGAGATCTTCGCCGATCCGTTGCATCCGTATACGGTCGGTCTGTTGCGTTCGATTCCCCGGTTGTCCGGAAATAAAGAGCGGCTTTACGTGATCGACGGTTCGGTGCCGGATCTCAGCCGCCTGCCTTCCGGCTGCCCGTTCCATCCGCGTTGCCCCGAGGCCGGGCCGCGTTGCCGGCAGGAACGTCCCGAGCTGTTGGATCTGAGTGAACGGCGCCGGGTGGCCTGTTGGTTGCGGAATGGAGGAGTGGCGTAAATGGGCGATTTAGTGGTAGTCGAAAACCTAAAGAAACATTTCCCGGTCAATCGGACCCTTTTTGGCAAGGTACTCTCGACCGTGCAGGCGGTCGATAGCGTCAGTTTTACGATTCGCGAAGGCGAGACCCTGGGTTTGGTCGGCGAGAGCGGTTGCGGCAAGACGACGGTCGGCCGGCTGGTGCTGCGGTTGATCGAGCCGACCTCCGGCAAGATCCAGTTCGCCGGAACCGATCTGGCGCGGGTCCCGGCCCGGGAGTTGCGCCGGCTTCGCCACCAGATGCAGATCATCTTTCAAGACCCGTATAGTTCGCTGAACCCGCGGATGACGGTCGGCCAGATCGTGGCCGAACCTTTGATCCGGCACGGGCTGGCCCGCGGCGCCAAGTGCCGCGCCAAAGTGGCGGAGATCCTCTCGCTGGTAGGCCTGGATCCCAGTTATGTCCGGCGTTATCCCCATGAATTCAGCGGCGGCCAGCGGCAGCGGATCGGAATCGCCCGGGCTTTGGCGACCCGGCCGCGTTTGATCATCTGCGACGAGCCGGTCTCGGCGTTGGACGTTTCCATTCAGTCGCAGGTGTTGAACCTGCTCAAGGATTTGCAGCAGGAGTTCGGCCTGACCTACCTCTTCATCGCTCACGGCCTGAACGTGGTCAAACACGTCAGTGACCGGGTCGGCGTGATGTACCTCGGCAAAATGGTCGAGCTGGCCGAAGGGGACGCCTTATACAGCAATCCGTTGCACCCATACACCCAGGCGCTATTGTCAGCCATTCCCGAACCGGATCCGTTGGCCAAGCGGGAACGGATCATCCTGACGGGCGATGTGCCGAGTCCGATCCATCCGCCTTCGGGTTGCCGTTTCCATACCCGGTGTCCCAAGGCGATGGACATCTGCCGTCAGCAGGAACCGGTCTTCCAGGCCGATCAGTCCAATCACTGGGTAGCCTGTCACTTGGTCAACCGATAAGTGATTTACACAAAATACTGGCGCAAGCCAGTATTTTTACGACTGGAACCACAGCGGTTCGGGCTAGCGATAGCCCCGAATATGAGGGCATGTTTAAAAACGTTTTTGGAAAGCGAGGCTATCATGAACGATTTATTCGACGTAAGCGGCAAAAAGGCCATCGTCACCGGCGGCGGGGTCGGATTGGGCCGGGCCATGGCCGAGGCCCTGCTGGAACACGGCGCCGCGGTGGCGATCATCGGGCGTTCGGAACGGGTCGAAAGCGCCGCGCAATCTTTGAAGGAACTGGGCCCGGTTTATCCGGTCCGGGGCGATCTGGGCGACCGCTCGGAGCGGAAACGCGTTTTCGCCGCGGCAGTCGAGGCTTTGGGGACCGTCGATATTCTGATCAATAACGCCGGCATCCAGATCCGACACCGCTGCGAGGAGTTCCCGATCGAAGACTGGGACCGGGTGCTGGAGACCAATCTGACGGCGGTCTTTGATCTCTGCCAGATGGCGGGACGGATCATGCTGGAGAAAGGGAAGGGCAAGATCATCAATATCGCCTCGCTGATCAGTTTCAGCGGCGGGCTGACGATCCCGGCCTATGCCGCGGCCAAAGGGGGAGTGGCCCAGATCACCAAGTCCTTCGCCAATGAGTGGGCCAGCCGAGGGATCAACGTTAATGCCATCGCCCCCGGCTATATGGATACCGAGATGAATACCGCCTTGAAGAACAATCCGGTCCGTTATGATTCGCTCATGGAGCGGATTCCGGCGGGGCGCTGGGGTACGCCGGCGGATCTCAAAGGGATTACGCTATTGTTGGCTTCGGCAGCCTCGGACTACATCCACGGGGTAGTCATTCCGGTGGACGGCGGCTTTATGGGCCGTTAGCCTTGAATGAACGAATCCTGCGCCTCGCGCTGTTTGACGGCGCAATAGCGCCAAAAATGGAATAATTTGGAACGGGAGAAGCGAAACCGCCCTTGTCACTGGGGCGGTTTTTCCATAAAATATTTTGGTGACGCATTTTTGCGAGCAGGCATTCGCTATCGTAGCAGCGCTAAATTAAGGTGAAAAAAGTTTTTGAATAAGCATTTCATCCCCAAAGCCGGCTGTGAATGAGTAAACGATTGAACTTTTTTCAACTTATGAATCAAGGAAAATAGGTCGCAATTGATTGGGCGTTTAAAAAACTTATTGCGACATATCGAGAAAGGTGAGATGAGTCTGATGAGTAAGCAGAGTAAAGTGCCGTACCAGATTTACCTCAGTGAAGAGGAACTCCCCACCGCCTGGTATAATATCCAGGCCGACCTGCCTACGCCCCTGGCACCGCCGTTAAATCCGCAGACCAAAGTACCATTGGGTCCGGCCGATCTGACCCCGATCTTTCCTTTGGAACTAATTAAGCAGGAGGTCGCCACGGAACGGTCGATCGCGATCCCCGATGAAGTTCAAGAATTGTACCGGACATTCCGGCCGTCCCCGTTGTACCGGGCGTACCGGCTGGAGAAGGCGCTGGGGACTCCGGCCCGCATCTATTACAAGTATGAGGGGAATTCGCCGTCGGGGAGTCACAAGCTCAATACCGCGCTGCCGCAAGCCTATTACAACCGGCAGGCGGGGATCCGGCGCTTGGCCACCGAGACCGGAGCCGGCCAATGGGGGTCGGCCTTGAGCATCGCCGCCAAGCTGTTCGGCTTGGAATGCACGGTTTACATGGTGAAAGTGAGTTACGAGCAGAAACCCTACCGCAAGCTGTTGATGGAGACATACGGCGCCGAGGTAATTTCCAGCCCGAGCCGGTCGACCGCGGCGGGCCGGCGGATCCTGGCCGAACAGCCCGACTCCCTCGGCAGCCTGGGGATCGCCATCAGCGAGGCGGTGGAGGACGCCGCCAGCCACGCGGACACCAATTATGCCCTGGGCAGCGTTTTAAACCATGTCATCCTGCACCAGACGATCATCGGACTGGAAGCCAAGCGGCAACTGGAGAAGGTGGATGAATACCCGGACATCGTCGTCGGGTGCTGCGGCGGCGGCAGCAATTTTTCCGGGATTAGCTTCCCCTTTCTGCGCGACAAGCTCAAGGACGGCAAGGAGCTCCGGGCCATCGCGGTGGAGCCGAAAGCCTGCCCGACGCTGACCAAGGGCAGATTCGCCTATGACTATGGCGACACGGCGCAATTGACGCCGATTACGATGATGTATACGCTGGGTCACGGTTTCGTGCCGCCCGGGATCCACGCCGGCGGCCTGCGCTACCATGGCGATTCGGCCCTGGTGAGCCAGCTTTACCACGACGGCTTGATCGAGGCCCGGGCGGTTTTCCAGCGGGATGTCTTCCGGAACGCGGTTTTCTTCGCCCGGACCGAGGGGATCCTGCCGGCCCCGGAGTCGGCCCACGCCATCAGCACGGTCGTCGAAGAAGCGCAACGTTGCAAGGAGACCGGCGCGGAGCGGGTGATCCTGTTCTGTCTCAGCGGCCACGGCCATTTCGATCTGGCGGCTTACGAAGAGTATCTTCACGACCATTTGGAAGACGTGGCTTACTCCGAAGCCATGCTGGAAGAGGGGCTGGCCTGCCTGCCACGGGTCGATTGAGCGAGTGGTTCGCAAAAAGCCGTCGCGCGAGCGGCGGCTTTTACATTAAGGCTCGCTTCCGGCTGGCGGAATCATGGGGAGGATCTTGGCGATCACTTCCTCCGCGGTAAGATCGGATGTATCGATCTTGGTGGTGTTTAAGGCCTGATATAGTTTCAAACGTTCCAGACTCAGGGCGATCTGTTCCTCGGTCCGGCCGTCCAGCGTCATCCGCTGCCGCAACGCGTCGGCGGAGCAGACCAGCGAGATCTTGAACAGCTCGATCGGGATATCCCGAAGCGGCGCCAGGATCAGATCGAAGATGAACTTGTAGTGCATCACCCAGTTGAAGACGATGTATTCAAAGGACGGATTGGCCAGGAAATTGCGCAATAAGTGGCTGATGTTGTCCTCGACCATCCGGCAGTTCGCCTCGGTCACGGCAAAGGGATTCATCATCCAGCACCAGTCGCCGTCGAGCCAGACGGAGGGCGACAGGCGGCGATAAAGTTCCCGGCAGACGGTAGTTTTGCCGACGCCGGGCGGACCATTGATGATGATCAGTTTTTTCGGCATGATTTTCCCCCGGAATGAAATGACGGAATGATGTTGTTTATTTGGATGTCCGGGAGGATATTCCTGCCGGATAGTAAAATACTCAACTCAACTTTGGCAGTGAAAAAGGCCGAAAACTATGAATGTCGGTGCTCCCAAAGAAGGGATAGTGACCAAAGAATAGAATATAATTAACCGAAATAACCTATATGATAGTTTATCAACGGAGGTGAATCCATTGATTACCAAAGAACAGATCGATCGGGTTATTGAGATAATTGTTCAAAACGTTCACCCTGATAAAGTTATTTTATTTGGTTCTTATGCGAATGGCAACCCCAGGGAAGACAGCGATCTGGATTTATTAGTCATTAAAGACATGCCTCAAAAACGTCATCAAAGAGGCCGTGAGATACGGAAATATTTACGGGGAACCGGGATCCCCATCGACTTACTGGTCTATACCCCCCAAGAAGTCGCAGAATGGCGTGATACGAAAGCTGCGTTTATAACCCAGATCATCGCCCAAGGTCAGGTTGTACATGGATAAAAGCAAACAATTGGTGGATGAGTGGATTATCAAAGCCGAGCATGATCTGGGAATGGCGGAATTAGCGATTGCTAATAAGCCGGAATATAAAGACCTTATTTGTTTTCATTGCCAACAGTGTGCTGAAAAATATTTGAAAGCATATTTAGTCTTGTTGAAGATAGATTTTAAGAAAAGTCATAGTTTGATTTATTTATTAGACTTACTAGCGGTTCATGAGAATGTCCCGGACAGTTTATATGCGACGGCTGAGATTTTAGAAGATTTCGGAGTTGAAGTACGCTATCCCGGTGATTGGAACCAGCTTGACGAAGCGGATATCCAAGAAGCCTATCAGGCGGCTCTGAGATTAAAAGAAGCTGTGAAAAGCAGAATGGCTAAAACATCCCTAATGGATTGAAGCCAATGTTTCACCGAAAGAATGTATCAAAGCTATGCGCCTTCTTGAGCGGATAGCTTTTTTATGACACAAATTAATATTGACTCAGAGTCGACTCTAGGCGGTCTGTCCGGCATGGGCCGATGCCCAACGCATTGAGGCCTCCGGTGGAATGTATCTGTAACCGGGAATCGACTCAAGTTTCATTGTAAATCTGATGCCGGGCATAATATGGACCGATGTTGCCGACCGGCCGGGATCTGATATGAAAAAGATTGACATCCGCCGCCAGAAAGACTAAACTGAACTTGGATTTCGAACAATTGCATAGCCAAGTTTACGGGGAGCTGGATGAGTCCGGCTGAGAGGGAACTGTTTTTCTGTTCCGACCCATAGAACCTGATCTGGATAATGCCGGCGAAGGGAAAACAGGTGATCAAAGCTATACGCCTTCGTTGCGCGTATAGCTTTTTTATTTCGATCGACGGGATCAAAACGGGCCGGTTCCATGAAGGGTAAGCTTGAACCATTGCGATTTGATAGCGATTCCAAAATCAAACCGTTAAGGGGGAATCCAACCAATGATCGGCAAAGTCAATGACGATTTTTTTCAGCGCAACATTATCGCGAGCGTCGGCCATGAAAATCCCCGGGTGGTGATCGGGCCGGCCATGGGGGTGGACGCGGCGATCCTGCGGGTGGACGACGGTTATATGGCCGTCGCCGAGGATCCGATCTTCCCGAGCATGAATATGTCCCCGGAGGATTTCGCTTTTCTTACCGTCCATATCGGCGCCAGCGACGTGGCGGTGATGGGGATCGAACCCCGCTACATGACTTACTCGCTGCTGCTGCCGCCGGGAACGGCCGAGGAATACCTCGCAGCGCTCATCGCCAACATCAGCCGGTATGCGGCGGAACTCGGGATCACCATCGTGGGCGGCCACACCGGTTTCTACGGGGCGGTAACCGTTCCGACCATCGGCGGGATCACGGTCTGGGGCACCGGCGCCGGGTACGTTTCCCCCCAAGGGGCGCGGCAAGGCGATGACATCGTCATGACCAAGGGGGCCGGCGTGGAAGCGGCGGCGCTGCTGGCTTACGAACTAAAGGAGCTGCTGCTCGAAAGCCTGCCGGCCGAGAGCGTGGCCCGGTCGGCGGCCCGGCTGCGCGAGGTATCGGTGGTCCGGGACGCCGCCATCGCGGCCGGCAACCCCGGCGTCCACGCCATGCATGATGCCACCGAGGGCGGACTGAAGCGGGGCCTGTGGGAGATCGCCCAGGCTTCCAAGCAAGGGATCGCCATCCGCAAGGACGACATCTTGATTCCCGAGGACATTCAAGCCGTTTGCGGTTACTTCGGACTGGACCCCTGGGAAGTTATCAGCGAGGGGACCCTGGTCCTGACCTGCGCGCCGGAGCATACGCCGGAACTGCTGGCCGCTTACGGCGAGGCCGGAATCCCGGCCCGGGTCATCGGCAAGGTGACCGCGCCGGAGCAAGGCTGCGTTTTCACGGAAAATGGCCAAAGTTTCAGCCTGACGCCGCCAGCCATCGATCAATTCTGGGAGGTCTTCTTTAACGCCGCCGCCGTCATCCGGGACCGGGCGCAGCCCCCCGGACAGCGAAGCGATCCAGAGCTCTGCCGGGAGCTCCGGGATACCGTCGCCGCCTTATGCCGGGAGAATATTGCTCCGCTCATTCCGGAGATCGGCGCCAACATCGCCTATGCCGCCGCGGACAGCGCGACCCTCGCGGAAGTGGCCGGCATTCCCGGCCGAATCATCCGGGTCAAGGGCGCGGCGGTTTCCAGCACCGCGCCGGAGCTGGGGGCCAGCGTCTATATGGGGAACACGCTGCTCACCGTGAGAAAATATTTTCCGGAAGCGCGTTGCGTGGTCAATCTGCGGAATAACGAAGTCATCCGCCGGGCCTGCCGGGAAGGCGGTTACCGGATCGTCGCAATGCCCGTTCCTGAAGGATACCTGCAGTCGGATGAGGATTTCGCGCGCGACTTGGAAACGGTGCTGCGGAGCTGCGCGGCGTTGCCGGATGTCATCGCGATTCCCGACCGGTTGAATCTGGAGAAGCTGATCTTGGTGCTGGGAAGGACGTTAGAAGAGTTGGAAGCCAAGGTGCTACGGATCAGTCAAACTTTATGTTTCCGATAAACTCAAGGATGAAATGATTCTGCCGTCATCCGTGAATACTGGAGAGTTTATCCGCGCGATAGTGTCTCCGGAAAGTCCGTCGGTATCACCGACGGACTCTCCACTTCTATGATTGATATTATATCGCGAAAAGCCGGGCCTGAAGTATCGTTTTTGTATTCGAAAAATATCATCCCGCATCCCGAAAATCGACTTTTGAAATCAGCGGCTGCGCAAATGAGTTTACTGCACGATTAGGGGTCGGGCTGTATCTCAAAATGATAACAGCGGGATTCAAGTTGAGATTTCGAAACTGAACTCACCCCCTGGCTCCCCCTCTCTTTTTGGGCGATTTGCCAGGCCGTCTTGTCAGAAAGAGAGGGGGGAACTGGGGCCAATCAAAAAACACCAAATTAACTGGGGGTGAGTTCGGCATGTTTTTCCTAAATCTGTTTTTATTCCATCTTATAAAATTGTTAGCGATATTTTCGCTAAAATTCAATCGCGAAGATTTTATCCGCTATAATTATTGCTGGATGACCAAACCGGAAAGAAGGCGGAACCATGAAACCCATTCTGGAAGAACTCTATGACGGTCGGATCTTCCCCGCTGAACTGATCTTGCCCAAAGATCCGCAATACCGCCCGTTAAGCCAAAAAATATCCGATGCCATGAAAATCTGGCGCGAGAAACTTTCGGAAACAGACTATCAGCAACTTGAAGCATTAATGAATCTGCACTCTCATTCCGACGACATGGAAGCCACGGCCGCGTTCGCGCATGGCTTTAAACTGGGCGCGTTGATTATGATGGAAGTGCTGGCCGGCAGGGAAGAGGTCGTGCGGTGAGGGAAATATAATCGATGAAGCAGGAATTCAAAGCGTTTCAGCGAATAGTTGCCATGGGTATCCGGCTTTTTAACCGGTAGCGATCCGACAATCATTGGGATATAATAATTTGCAGAAAAACCGAATATCCCGCGGTTGATGATGAGGTGGGAAGATGGACCAAACATTAATTCACCGAGATTTGGTGCTGGATGCGCTAAAAAAATATAAAAGTGATTTTGAAAAACAATATGGAGTGACCCGAATCGGTATTTTCGGTTCGGTGGCGCGGGGTGAAGCCAAAGCCGGCAGCGATGTCGACATTGTGGTGGAAATGAAAAAGCCCGATCTTTTTTATATGGTTCATATGAAAGAGACACTGGAAAACGAATTTCAGCGGCCAGTGGATATTGTCCATTACCGGGACAAAATGAATGGATACCTAAAAGAACGGATTCAGGCAGAGGCCGTTTATGTATAAGCGGGGAATTGTTTGGGAACTACTCTGAAGTCGATTGGAAAGGCGCAAAGGGTATTCGCGATATTATTAGTCATCATTATTTCGATGTGGATGCGGAGATTATTTTTTCGGTTTGTAAAGAGCGATTGCCGTTACTGATTCAAACGATTCAAAAAATGCAAGCGGAATTGAAGTAAGGTTATTTCTTCCCTTTCTCCATAACTCCAAGAAGCGCCCATGTTCCGGTTGACGGTTTTAGCGGGTACATTCCCGACTTATCCACAGACAGGATCGTTAACCTTGTTCGACGGAACCGTTTATCCACAAAAATAGATCACTTATTCACAAAAAGAGCTCTTTTATTAACAAAAAGAGCTCACTTATCCACAAAAGGAGCTTGTTGAGCGACTGAACAAGCTCATTTATTCACAAAATAAGCTCGTTTATCCACAAAAAGAGCTCTTTCGTTAACAAAACAAGCTTACTTATCCACAAAAAGAGCTTGCTGAGCGACTGAACAAGCTTACTTATCCACAAAATGAGCTTATTTCCGATTATCGAGTTTGCTCAGCAAAGACGCAGTTGGTTTTCGATAGGAGATCGGTTTGACTTGAATTGTAGGCTAAAGTTTTTGAGTATTATGGTTTTAAGTTTTGGATCTAAAACCAGGATTCCGCCTGCGGGCGGTCAAGGGGTTTGAGCGGCAAACCCCTTGCGACCCCGCCGCTAAGGGGACGCTGCTTCCCCTTAGAACCCCTCCAATGTCCGGTTCATCCGTGAACCGGCAAGGTAAATGGACAATTAAGTTTTGCCGCCGGCCTCCCTTGCCGGCGTCTTCTCTATAGTGGTTCCAGGCCGACGGCGGTGCTTTCGTCCGGGCAGCAACGCCGCGCAGCCGCCATCCCTGACGGCTGTATGAATGCGAAAATGTAAGATGGATTTTTTTTTAGACTAGCGTATCCACCCGAGCGGTCTACAGGGAGGTAGACCGGCACGGCATTGCGAATGGAGCGCATGCCGTTGCCCAACGGGAATCACTTTCAAGCAGAGATGCGATTGGCAGAATAGATTCTTTACTTCATTCTGTGCGTTTGGTAAAGGTAAATGCCGGGTCAAGTGTGGTTCCTAATTACCTTACTATCCATGGGATGGTCAAAATCTCCATGCTCCACGGAGTTTTGACCATCCCATCATGATAAAGATTAGGAACCA
>JAEXFN010000003.1 GCA_023400055.1 Bacillota bacterium | reverse complement strand
GTGACTGAGAGAGCTTGTTGAGTGACTGAGAGAGCTTGTTGAGTGACTGAGAGAGCTTGTTGAGTGACTGAAGGAGAACTACGGCAGCTTGCCATAGTTCCCTGATGGATAAAAGTTCGTCCTCAGGTGACTCAGTGAAAGGATATATCGGCGCTGGAAATGGAGTGATCACATGGCGGTTCAAAACGATGCGGTGGTAGAGGCTTTCAATCGGAAAGCCAATACGATTGCCGCGATTAAACAATATCAACACATTAAAAAAGTGATGGCCGATTTCTCGGCGCAACTGTCGGCCCAGCCGGATAAGTCGGTCCGGGTCGATCGGAAAATCAATTGAATCGGATTGGGAAATTTGATGTCGCTGACTTTTCAATGGGCTACCGCTTATAAACACCTGTAAATCTGGTGTTTTTTATTTTGGGGCGAATATTCCGAAAAAATGGCCCGGAGTCGTTGCCAGATAATTGCGA
Source organism: Bacillota bacterium (assembly GCA_023400055.1). Classification (GTDB taxonomy): domain Bacteria; phylum Bacillota; class UBA4882; order UBA8346; family UBA8346; genus Hydrogenispora. Next base: position 124,141 of record JAEXFN010000003.1, on the reverse strand, counting down.
TCGCCGTTGCCAACCGTAAATATACTTGTGAAGTATGTAAGGATTTGGTACATTTGAAGGGGTAGCGGATGGGTCGGCAGTCGAAGAAATTCAAATTACTCAGGATATGCCGGGGGAAAAATCTGCTGGACTGGTTCGGAACATTTGGAAGCCCGGAAGCGTCTAAGGAGTTGAAATCAAGAGAGGAGTGTTTTCGCATGAAGCGACGATTAGGCAAGATACAATTGGCGATGCTTGTCGTTTATTGCTCGTTCATCTTACTTACGGGGTTATTCAGTTTGGAACAGGCGGCGGCCGCTCCCCAGTGGGATAATTGGGACGCCATCGCCGGCCAGACAGCGGCCCGGCCTTGGCTGGTGGCGGATGGTAACCGGCTGGTGGCGGCGATCGCGGGCACCGATTCGAACTTCTATAGCGCGGCCCTGTCGCGGAACGATGATTGGGGCCCGTGGAAGAACAACGGTTTCCGCAGCTTCGGCGGACCGGCGCTGGTGTCCTTCGGCGGCCGGATCTACGCGTTTGTGCGCGGTATCGACGGCAATCTTTATTCAACGGTGCCGAGCCGGTCCGGCCGGCCGGTCAAAGTAAATAGCGCGGAGCGTGATTTTCAAACTTTCTGGCAGCAGGACGACAGGTTGCGGATCGCTTCCGAGCCGGCGGCGGCCGTCTACCGGAACCAGATTTATGTGGTGGTCCGGGGTTCCGACGGCCTGGTTTATCTGAACACAGTCGCTGAAAACGGCCGCTGGGGCGTCTGGCGCAATCTGGGCATGGCCACGCCTTCGGCGCCTTTCATCGGGACGTATCAAAATGATTTGCTGGTGGCGGTCCGCACTTCCGACAGCCGTATTTTGATCAATGCCAATCCGTTGCGGCCGTTCCGCAACGATGACTGGCGCGAAGTCCCGGGCAACGGCCGGACGCTGGATACGCCGGTTTTCACTGAATACCGGAACCGTTTGTATGTGGCCGTCCGGGGAACCAACGACGGGATTTTTGTCAATTCGCGCGAACGCAATGGGGACAGTTGGTCGGGCTGGTCGGAGATCGGCGGCGCCACTTCGGCGGCACCGGGGATCGCCGCTTTTGACGAGCAGTTGTATCTGATGGTCCGCGGCACGGATAACCGCATCTATGTCAATCAGTTCTCGGCTGGCACCGGCTGGCACCGGCGGATCCCCAACCGCCCGGAACCGCTGCCGATCCGTCCCGAACCGAATCGGCCCGAACCGAATCGACCCGAATTGAACCATCCGGGCCCGGGCCGGCCCGAGCCGGATCATGTCCAGGCCTGGCAGGGCTGGCAACGATTCCCCGACGGCGAAACGCCATCGGGAGCGGCGGCGTTGGAGTATAACGGCCAACTTTTTACGATGACCCGCGGCACCAACAATCATGTTTATGTAAAGATCGGTCTGGGCAGCGGCTGGACAGAAATCGGCGGAACGACCGCCGGCAGTCCGGCGCTGGAGAAACACCAAGGTTCGCTGTACGCCTTAATCCGTGGCACCGATAACAAGGTTTACGTGAACCGTTATAGCGGCTCCTGGCGCGGCTGGACCAGCATCCTCGGGGCGGCCGCTTCCGGCGGGACGCTGGTCTCTTATAACGGCAACCTGTATGCGATCGTCCGCGGTACCGACAACGGGATCTATGTCAATCAGATGGATAACCGAGGCTGGGGCCGTTGGAACGCGATCGGCGGCTCGACTCCGTCCGAGCCGACCGCCGTGGTCTATCAGGACCGGCTCTATTTAGCCATCCGCGGGACGGATAACAAGATCTATCTGCGGTCGTTTTCCCGGGGCCGCTGGGACAACTGGAACGAGGTGCCCGGCGGCGGCTTGACCACTTCCGGCCCGAGCATCGCCAGTTTTCAGGACCGGCTCTGGCTGATCGTCCGGGGCACCGATAACCGGATTTATGCCAACACCAGCAGTCCCGACGGTCGCTTCGACAACTGGACCCAACTGCCGGATAATGGCATGACCAGTGCGAATCCGGCAACCGCCGTTTACCGGAATGATCTTTACGTCCTTGTGAAAGGGGTAGGGGACAATAGTTTATATTGGAACGTATTGCATTAAACTTCTATCCTAACTATTTTCAATATAAACGATCAGCAAAGGGCTGACCCAAAGTCAGTCCTTTTTTGATCCGCAGAAAAACTTTTAAGGCTAAGAGCTGCAATGGAAAGCGCCCTGCGCCGTTAACGGACAAGTCCTGATTGGCGTTCTCGCTAAAAATTGGTATAATTTAACCGTAATTTTGAACCGGCCCGTTTCAATCATTCGGTTCCTTTTTGGGAAGGATTGTTAATCGCTGATTTTATTTATAAGAACGGTAATTATTGGCAACACTGAATGAAGAATCCCTTTTTGAAAACTTAAAATATTCATGGGATAAAGGAGGCCGATTGGATGCGCAAAAGATTGCTGTCGTTGCTGTTTGCCGCGTTGTTGCTGGGAGGTGGCCTGAGCCGGCCGGCTTTGGGCTTTTGGAACCGGCCGCAAGATGTGACGCTTTCGATCCACGAGGGCCGGGGGAACAGCCAGGTGGAACTCCAGGTCAGCGCCGCGAAGCTCGGCAACGCGGTTGAGATTCGGTTACAAAAATCGGGCCAGCCGGATATCGTCGCCACCAATCTGCGGCTGATCGGCAAGGATCAGATCACCGCTTTTTTGGATCTGCGGGGCCAAGCCCCCGGAACTTGGGACGTTAAGGTGATTAACCACTACCGCTTTTTATTGTTGAAGTTTACCCGTGCGACCGTGGTGGAACGGGGCTTTACCATCACCAATCCGGCGGTGGCCGTGAGCGGGATTGCGCCGCGCGAAAGCCTGGATCAAGCGAACGTCCGGCTCACCATCACCGGTGCCGGATTTCGTCCCGGCGTCGCTGTCGCGCTTGTCAATGGCCAAGTGATGCGGGGCGCGGCCCAAGTGGTGGTCGTTTCCGACAGCATCATGGCTTGCCGTTTTGACCTCGCGGGGCTGGCGGCCGGCGTTTATGATCTGCAGGTCAGCGGGGACGATGGCCAGCGGGAGGTATTCCGCGGCGCATTTGCGGTAAAATCCTTGCTTGGCACCGCGAATCCCTTGCCCGTCCCAGTTCCGCAACCCGGAGAAGGAGCCACGGGTCTGACGACGGCCGAGGCGGCTCCCGCCGCCAATGAACAGGGTCCGGCGGCGGTCCCAAGCAACTCCGCCGCAACGCCGCCGCAGCCGGCCGACCGGCGCCTGAAACCGGTGTTTTTCGATTTTGACAAGGCCAACCTCCGTCCGGACCAGTTGGCGGCCTTGGATGAGAACGTCAAATATCTGCTGCAACATCCCCAGGAGAATGTAATCCTCTGCGGGCATACTGACGAGCGGGGCTCCCAGGTTTATAACCGGCAATTGGCGGCCCGGCGCGCTGCTGCGGTCCAAAGTTACTTGACCCGGAAAGGGATCGCCGCAGCCCGAATCATCGTCTATATCTTCGGCGAGGACAGTCCCGGTCAGGCCGGCCACAATCAAAAAGCCTGGGCCTATAACCGCCGGGTGGATATTTTGTCTTCCCCGGAGCGGCTCGGCCGGGACCGGGCCCAGCAACTGGCCAGGCCCTAGCGTTCCGTCATTCGTCGCTCGGTTCTGGTTCGTCATTCGATGTTCGCGGTTAGGCGCTTGGCTTAAATCGCGAACGTCGAATCCGAACGCCGAGCGGCGCGCAGGGCCGTCCAAAAACCCCGGATGATCCTCCAAACCCTCCGGAAGATCCGCCCAACCATTCGGAAGATCTTTTAAACTATCCAGCAGATCCTCCGAACCTTCCGGAAGATCCGCCAGACCCATCGGAAGCTCTTTCAAACTACCCAGCAGATCCTGCAGACTCTCCCGAAGATCCGCCCAAGCCCGCGGCCAAACCGCCGAACCCCCCGGAAGATCGTCGAAACCGTTTGGCGCTCCCGTCCCGGTTGGTAGTCGGTGGTTGGTAATCGCGCAAGCCAGGGACCGAAAACCGCGCCGACCTCCGGAATCGGCATCAACCGCCAGGAACCATCTGCCAACCCATCCAACTTAATTTTTAAAGTTCAGGCAGGAATCCATGGCGGCATCGCCAATAAAAATAAAAATAGCAAATCGCGGTAAAGGAGGGGGCGACAGGCGATGCGCGCACGATTATGGTTGATGCTCCTGATTATGTTATTGGGCGGCACCAGTTCGGGCTGTCTGAGTACGGTCGCCAGCGGCAAGGATTTATTGCCGGCGCCTTCCCCGAAGCCCCGCTCCGGCCAGTTGGTTTTCAGGCTGGCCGAGGCCATGCCCGGCGATTATACGGCCACCGTCGGCGATCTGGAATTCGCCCGCCTGGTGGAGCAGCGCAGTCATGGCCGGATCAAGATCATCGTTTGCTACGGCGCCAAGCTGGGCGACGAATCCTCGGTGCTGGAGCAGATCCAGTTCGGCGGGATCGAGTTCGCGCGGCTGAACGGGGCGATGATGCAGGACATTTACCGGCCGATGAGCGTCCTCTCGCTGCCCTACCTATTCAGGGATTCGAACCATCTCTGGAGGGTGCTTTACGGCCCCGTCGGCGACGAATTGCTGGCGGGGCTGGCCGAGAAGAACATCGTCGGCTTAACCTATTATACTTCGGCGGCCCGTAGCTTTTACACCAAAAAGCCGGTCCGGACCGTCGCCGCCATGCGCGGCTTGCGGATCCGGGTTCAATTGCCGAGCGCGTTTTATATGGAATTGGTGCGGTCGCTGGGGGCGGAGCCGGTGCCAGTCACCTTCAATGACGTTTATAACGCGCTGCTGCTGGGGAAGGTCGACGGCGCGGAGAACAACTGGGCCAGTTATTACGCTGGCAAGCATTATCAGCTGGCCAAGTATTATATCGAGGACACCCATACCCGCACGCCCGAGGTGCTGATGGCCAATCAGACCGTGTTTTACCGCTTGAGCAAGGCCGATCAGGCGCTGATTAAGCGGGCCGCCCGGGATTCGGTCCCGAAGGAATGGCGGGCTTCCATCGCCAAGGAAGCGGGCCTGGAGGCGGAGGTGCGCGCCAAAGGGGGCATCGTCATCCATCTGAGCGATGCGGAGAAGGCCAAATTCAAGAAGGCGGTGGAACCGCTGTACCAGACCTACGGCCGGGAATACAGCGGTCTGATCGACCGGATCCGGGCACTCGAATGAAACCCGGGCCGGGCGCCGCGTTGGCGAGGAAGAACATGACCGATTGGCAATGGAAGAGCAAATTCAATAAACTGCCGATCCGCACCAAGCTGATCATCTTCATGACCGCGTTGATCGGCCTGACCAGCCTGGTCAATCTGTACTTTTATTACCGGGCTTATATCGCCATGGACGAATTCAACGCGATGCTCAAGGACTATACTCAGGTGAACACCCTGTCGCTGCGCTTGATCAAGGGCCGGGACTGTCTGGATCAGTACATTACGACCCAGGATCGCGCCTATCTGACCGATTTTCTGAGTTACCGCCGCCAAGTGGACCAGCTGGCCGGGGAGATTTATCAAAAAGCCACCACGCTGGAGACCTATCTGTGGTGCAAATCGATTCGCAACAGTGTCGCGGCCTATGACCAGAAAGTGACCGAGCTGCTAGCCGCTACGCCGGGTTCGGCCAAGTTCTCGCACGACTATGCGGCCCTGAAGACCATCTCCAATTACCTGGAGAGTTATATCAAACAACTGCTGGACACCAAGCTGACCGAGGGGGAATGGTACCAGCAGCGGCTGAACAAGCGGGTGGAATTCATCCGCCTGCTCAATCTGGGCTCGGTGATCGGGATCACCGTCTTCAGCCTGATCGTGGTGCTGGTCCTGTCGCGCAGCATCACCGAACCCCTGCGCAAACTGGCCCGGTTCTCCAGCGATATCGCCCGCGGCAATTTTAAGACCGACCGCCTGGCGCTGGACGCGTCGGAAGACATCAACATCCTGGCCTTCGCCTTCAATAAGATGGCCCAGAGCATTGAAGCGATGATCCAGGAAATCACGGCCAAATCCGACCTGGAACGCAAGCTGCATGAGGAAGAGTACAAGAACCTGAAGATCTCCGAGCAACTCAACGAGGCCCGGCTGCTGGCGCTGCAGTCCCAGATCAATCCGCACTTCCTTTTTAATACGCTCAACACCATCATGCGCTTGTCCATGTTTGAAAAGGCCCGCAAGACCACGGGCATCATCGAGGCGCTGGCCCGGATCTTCCGCTATAATCTGGGCTCGACCCACAAGGAAGTGCTGCTCCAGGAGGAGCTGGCCATCGTGCGGGAATATTTGAACATTCAACAGACCCGTTTCGGCAACCGGATCCAATTCAGTCTGGTCAGCCGCTGTCCCACCGAACAGCTGGAAATCCCCCGCCTTTCGTTGCAACCGCTGGTGGAAAACGCGATTGTCCACGGCTTGGAACCCAAAGAACAGGGCGGCCGGGTGCGCATCAAAATCTATGAAACCGCCACCGAGGTCCTGATCAAAGTGATCGACAACGGCATCGGGATCCCGCCGGATCAATTGCAACAATTGTTGAGCGGCGCGGGAACGGGCCGCTATCAGGGACATACGACCGGCATCGGCCTGAACAACGTCCAGGAACGGTTGGTGCTTTACAGCAAAGACGAGCGGGCGTTCCGGATCCGGAGCAAGCCCAATTTCGGAACCGTGGTTACGCTGCGTTTGAAAAGAAAGGAACTACAGCCATGTATAAACTGCTGATCGCCGATGACGAGGCGCTGGAGCGGGAGGCCATCCGCTATATCGTACGGGAGCATTTCGACGGGGCCTTTGCGATCCGCGAGGCGGCCAACGGCCGGGAAGCGGTGGCTCAAGCGCTCGAGTTCAAACCCGATCTGATCTTCTTTGACATCAAGATGCCCGGGTTGAACGGCTTGGAGGCGGCCGCCCGGATCCGGGAAGCGCTGCCCGACTGCCGGCTGATCGTCATCTCCGCCTATCACCAGTTCAATTACGCCAAAGACGCGGTATCGCTGCGGGCCGACGAGTATGTCACCAAACCGGCGCCCGCCGCCGAGATCATCGCGGTACTGCAGAAGGTCACCGGGATCATTGACGATAACCGCTCCCGCCTGCGCCAGGAGGAGGAGACCGCCCAAAAATTGAAGCTGGTCACGCAGTACCTCAAGGAAGAGCTGCTCTTATTGATCGTGCGCGGGGAGGCGGAAGAGAGCGTCATCCGCGAGTATTTCAGCATCGTCAACTTGGATCGCCATTCCTTTCTCTTCGCCGTGTTGTCCCTGGGCACGCTGCACGCCGCGGCCGGCGTGGCCGAGCTGGGTTGGACCATCAAGCGCAAAAACGCCCTGGAAAGAGTCAAGCAGATCCTGGAGGACCGGGGCTACGACTCGCTGGTGGAATTGATCGGCCAGGAGATCGACCTGTTGCTGCTGCTAGATCAGGGCCTGGACGAGTACGAGGCGCGGCTGATCGGCGTCGAACTGCTTTCGGATATCAAGGAGGCCATCGATCAGGAGTTCGGCCTGACGGTCAACGTCGGCCTGGGCGATATTTGCCGGGACAGCGCCGGAATTTACGCCTCCTTTTTGCAGGCCAAGTTCGCCCTGAGCTACGACGCGACGCCCGGCGCCCTGAACAGCTACGGCGACATTCACAAAGGAGAGGCTCACTCGGCTTATCCCTTCAACAAGGAGCGCTCGCTCTGCGAGCACCTGATCCAGGGCGACGAGCAACAGGCCCTGTCGCTGCTGGATGAGATCCTGGAATGGTTCTCGTTGAACAGTGCCAGCCTGGAGACGCTGAAGGAACGGAGCTACCAGCTGTTGCTGGTGCTGTTGCGCGAGACCGGCCTGAGCACCAATCTGGCCGAATTCGACGAGAACACCGTCGATCTGCGCCACAATGTCTTTTTGCAAGAAAATGCCCGTTCGCTCAAGGCTTTCGCCAAGCAGTTCCTGATCGCCAAGATCGGCGAGATCAACCGGATCAAGATCTCCCGGGCCGGCGCCCTGCTGGCTAAGGCCGTCGCTTATCTGGAGGAGAATTTCAGCAAGGAGATCTCGCTGGAAGAGGTGGCCGAGGCCATCCGGATCAGCCCGTTCTACCTCAGCAAGCTTTTTAAGAAAGAGTTGGGCACCACCTTCCTCGATTATCTGACCGGCATCCGCATCAAGCATGCCAAGGAGATTCTGGCCGACCCGTTGTGCAATGTCAAGGATGCCTGCTTCCAAGCGGGTTACCGCGATCCTAACTATTTCGCTCGGGTCTTCAAGAAAAGCTGCGGAATCACGCCGACCGAATACAAGGCCAGTTTGCAACGGTAAACCAACTAGCGGCGTCCTATCAATGATGGGATGCTGGCCTCTTAATTCCTCATAATTACCCGCGCGGATCGCAATTCTTATTGGCAAGATCTTTATCCCCAAAAATCAGATCTTAAGTCACAAAAGATCGATCTGGAATCATTCCAGATCGATCTTTATTAACAAAAGGAAGATCTTTATTCACAAAAGATCGATCTTTATCCACAAAAGATCGATCTGGAATCGTCGCAGACAGATCTTGATTCACAAAAGATCGATCTTTTTGGGGATAAGCGAGTGACTGGAATGATCCGGTCGTATGGGTTGAAAATTATGAAAAAACCGTCGCTTTTCGCAACGTTTGCAACGGGCGGATAAGTTCGGGGAAACCTCTACGGTCATGGGATTGAGCCGAATGGGCGGCCGGGTTTTAAAATGATGATGATTACAATTCGGTTAACGCAGCCTTTCTTTCCCATTACAAGATTGTGCTATAATTGACAACTTTGTATAGAGGTAGTTAAGGCACTTTTCTTGTATTTCATAAATAGACAATGAAGCGAAAGCTTCTACGCCAAAAATTTAGGGGAGGAATACACAGTGAAAAGATTTAAGCTTCTGGGTCTCATTCTCGTAGTCGTGACTGCTTTGAGCGTCTTCTCGATCGCTCAAGGCGCGGAGAAGCCCGTCAAGTTGAGCATCATCGACGTCGCCGGCAACTTGCAGCTCTCCAAGAACGCGATCATGGCGTTTAAGGCCTCGAACCCCGGCCTGGTCTCGGACATCGAATTCATCAGCGCGACCGCTCCTGAACTCCCATCCAAGATCAAGGCGCAACAAGCAGCGGGCAATGTCGATACCACCATGGTTCTGACCGGCTATGACGCAATGGCCGCCGGTACCGAAATGGGCATCTGGGAGAAACTGATGCCGAGCTACAGCAAGTACTTCCCGAACCTGGAGAAGAATTACGTCCCGGGCGCTTTGCAAGCCTACAAACTGTTCGAAGGTTACGGAATCGCTTACACCTTCTGCCCCGGTGGCCCGATGTTCACCTACAATCCGGACAAAGTCAAGAAAGTTCCGACCACTCCGGCTGAGCTGTTAGCGTGGGCAAAAGCCAACCCTGGCAAATTCAGCTATGCCAGGCCGGCCAACTCCGGCCCGGGCCGTGCGTTCCTGCAAGGACTGCCTTATATCCTGGGCGACAAAAACCCGAAAGATCCGAAGACCTGGGATAAAACCTGGAAATTCCTGAAAGAGCTCGACCAATATATCGATTACTATCCGACCGGCACCGCCATCGTCTTCAAAGAGTTGGGCGAAGGCACCCGTTATATGGTCGCCAGCCATCTCGGCTGGGATATGAACCAACGGATTCTCGGCGTTATCCCCAACACCTTCCAAGGTTTCTTCATGAAGAATACCACCTGGGTCACGGACGCCCATTTCATGGCAATGCCCAAGGGCCTGGACGACGCCCACAAGAAAGCCACCCTGGAATTAATGGCCTATTTAATGAAACCGCAAAACCAAGCCATCACCTACGACAGCGGTTATTTCTACCCCGGTCCGTCGGTTAAAGGCGTGACGATCAACATGGCTCCTACGGAAAGCCAAGAGAAAGTCAAAGGCGCGATGCGTCCGGCTTACGACAAAGCCGTCAAATCGTTCCCGTCTACCGCTCAGCTCGATTCCAAACCGATGGTCGAAGCGTTCGACATGTGGGACCGTCTGGTGGGTTCCAAGACGAAATAAAAGGGTTTAAGCTGCAACACAATGAAGAGACGTTGGCTTAACGTCTCTTCATTGATATCAAAGAGTGTGACAAAACCGGCCGGCGGCGGAAGCAAAAAAACTTTGGCGCTTGGAATAGGGTGACCGAATTGCAGAATGGGCAAAAACCTTAAAATGTCGCTTGGATTCATCGTGAAGATTCGTGCCGTTGCCTATGCATATATTGAAAAAACAATGAATAATTTTTTCATGAGGATTGCATCGAAAAGATAAGGACCGATCTCGCCCAAAGGCCGGAGCGGTCAGGGATCTCGACCAAACAGGGGATAAAGTCGGTTGAAATTTCGGCCCTAATTTGCAAGAAGCGGTTCGTTTCGCAAGACTTTATCGCAAGGCTGAAAAACTAAAAAGATATGATGGTGATAAATGAATGAGAGATTTTAAAAAGTTTACTATCAAAAATGTCTGCAAAGCTTTCGGAGCCAAACAAGCGCTGAATAATTTCAATCTGACACTTGAGAAGGGCGAATTTATCACCTTCCTGGGGCCATCGGGCTGCGGCAAATCCACCGCGTTGAACTGCGTTTCCGGCCTGCTCCCCATTACCAGCGGCGAAATGTTCATCGACGACGAATGCATCGATGATGGTGTGCACAGCATGCCGCCGGAGAAACGCGAATTCGGCATGGTCTTCCAGAATTACGCGCTCTTTCCGCATCTGACCGTCTTCGATAACATCGCTTTCGGCTTGGTCATCAAGAAGCTCGATAAACAGAAGATCCGGGAACGGGTCAAAAACACCCTAAAAATGGTGCACCTGGAAGGGTACGAGGAGAAATTCCCCGGCCAGATGTCCGGCGGCGAGCAGCAGCGGGTGGCCATCGCCCGTTGTATCGTCATGGAACCCCGGTTGTTGATGCTCGATGAACCGTTATCCAACCTCGACGCCAAGCTGCGGATCGATATGCGTTATGAGATCAAGTCGATCCATGAGCGGCTGCAGATCAGCTCGATCTACGTCACCCATGATCAACAGGAGGCGTTAGCCCTTTCGGACCGGATCGTGGTCATGCGGCTCGGCAATATCCAGCAGATCGGGACCCCGGAGGAAGTCTACTCCCAGCCTTCCAATCTGTTCGTCGCCGACTTCATGGGCTTCCGGAACATCTGGGACGCCGCGATCGAGGAAATGACGGAGAGCGACTCGGCGATCGAACTCAAACTCAATGTCCAGGGCGCGCGTTTCGTCTCCCGGGTCACCGGAGCGGCGGTTCAGCAAAAACGGGCCACTTTGGCGGAGGCCTTCAAAAACAAACAAACCATCTCGACCGCGATCCGCCCCGAAGACATCATCCTGGGCGACGGCCCCAATCAACAGGAATGCCAGGTCGACGTGGTCGAGTATCTGGGCCAGACCAGCCAGGTGGCGGCCAGCTTCGACAATGGCGTCCGCATCGATCTGCGTCCCGAAGGCCGCGTCAAACATGGTGAGACCATTCGCATGGCGGTGGCGCCGGAGAAGATTCTGGTCTTTACGAAAGAAGGTTAAAGGCAATGAACAATACCAATAAATGGGATCGGACGCTGTTTCTGAGTTTGTTGCCGGCACTGGTTTTCATTGTCGCCTTGTTTATCTACCCGTTCATCAACGGTTTGTATTTGAGTTTCACCAATGGCAACGGCGCCTTTACCATGGCCAACTACCTGCGTTTCTTCACCGATCAGTGGGAATCGCGGACCATCGGCGTCACGCTGGGTCTGGCGGTGCCGGCCACTTTGCTCAATGTCATCCTGGCGATCCCGTTTGCCTATGTCATGCGGCATGGCATGAAAGGCGAGAAGCTCATCACCTTTTTCCTGATCGTGCCGATCACCTTGGGAACCGTGCTGATTTCCGAAGGCATGCTCACCTTCATGGGCCCCAACGGCTGGATCAACCAATTCTTATTGGCGGCGCATCTGGTCAAAGAGCCGTTTCGGTTTACCCATAATTATCTCGGAGTCATGATTTCACTGGTGATTCAAGGATTTCCCTTCGCTTTTCTGATGCTGCTCGGCTATATATCCGGAATCAACCCCGACTTGGAGAAAGCCGCCAAGATGCTAGGCGCCTCCAAAATGCAGACCTTTTGGAAGATTCTCTTTCCGTTGTTGGCGCCCGGTATCGCCATTGCCTTTTGCCTGAATTTCGTGATGGCGTTCTCGGTGTATCCTTCGGCGGTCTTGTTGGGACAGCCGTCCGGCCCGACCCGCGTCATTTCGATTGCCGCCTATCAATGGGCGTTCGAAAAATTCGATTTCAATATGGGTTCGGCGATCTCCATGATTATGGCCGGAATCGAATTGATCGTCATCATGCTGGTGCTCTTCTGGCGGTCGAAGATCTACAAGAGCGCCTCGATCAGCGGGGGTAAGGGTTGATGCCGATGGGATTTCTAGTGAAAGTGGGGGTGTTTCCATGCAAAAAAAGTTGAATGTTTCCGGTATTGTTTTCTTTATTGCGATTATTATTTATGTGGTTAATATCTGTGGGATTCTTTTGACGGTTATTCTCAACTCGTTCAGCAAGCAGTGGTTCTCAGGACTCATTCCGAAGATTTATACTTTCGAGTGGTATAAATATGTTGCGACTGACCATGACATTCCCAACTTACTGATGGTTACTTTTACAGTCACTGCGGTAGTTGTCTTGGTTTCGATGCTAATTTCTTTTCCGACCGCTTACGCCCTGGCAAGATACAATTTCAAATTGAAGGGCTTTTTGATGTCCTTATTCTTGCTGCCGATGATCGTCCCGCCGATGGCCTACGGCATTCCGCTGGCGACGGTGCTTTACAAGTTCCATCTCGCCAGCAGGATTAGCGGCGTTATCTTAGCCAACCTGGTGCCGATCGTGCCCTTTATGATTTTAATCCTGACGCCCTTTATTGAGCAGGTCGGAACCAATCTGGAATCGGCCGCTAAGATGCTTGGCGCCAGTAAAATGCAGACTTTCTGGAAGATCCTGGTCCCCTTGACTCTGCCGGGGATCCTGACCGCCGGAATTCTGTCGGTCGTCAAAACGATCTCCATGTTTGAGCTGACCTATCTGGTGGCCGGCGGCAAATCGCAGACCTTAATCGTTGCTCTGTATGCCGACGCTTATGCCGCCGGTGTCCGGCCGGCGCAATCGATCGACGCTTTAGCCGTCATTTACTTCATAACCGCTCTGGCCTGTCTGGTGGTGGCCCTGAAGTTCGTCAGCCCGACCCAGATGGTCTTCAAAGTAAAATAACGCTTCATTGAAGGACTCCCTTCTCTGGGCCCGGTTGGCACAAGGCAGCGCGCCTTGATGGTCGGCCGGGCCTTTTCAACGATTGATAATCTCCCTGGTTTCGCTGTGCATCCACGCGGTAACATAACGGTCCAGGCCGCGCCGGATGGCCTGGCTGAGCTGTTCCTGATAAGGCCGGGCGTTGAGCAGGCAGCGATCACTGAAGTTGGAGAGGAAGCCCAATTCGATCAGGACGATCGGCACCCGGGCGTGACTGAACAGATAATAAGCGCCGGGTCGGGGAAGTTTCCGGTAGGGCTGGATCCGGTTGAGTTCGTCCTGAATGGCGTCGGCGAGCTGCGAGGAGCGGGGCGACTGAGCCGGAAAGAAAACTACCGGTCCGCGGTGGTAAGCTTGGCCGGACCAATTGGAATGAATGCTCAGGATCAAAAAGGCGCCGGCGTCTTCCAACTTATGGAGGCGGCGTTCCAAGTCGTCCCGTTTATAGGGCTGAAAGCGGTTCTGGTATTCGGCGAATGGGCTCAGCAGCTGATCGTTGTCCCGGGATAAAACAGTCCGGTAACCATTTTGGCCGAGGCAAACGGCCAAGCGCTTGCTGAACTCCAAATTCACCGTTTTTTCGGAGCAGTCTCCCACGCAGGCTCCGGAGTCGATTCCGCCGTGGCCGGGATCGATGCCGATGGGCGGAATCCCGCGGAGGGTCAAATGCCTATCGAACGCTGGCCGGTTTGCCGTAACCCCGATCCATACTCCCAGAATCACTCCCAACCCGGCCAGGCAGAGGATGAGTCTTCTCCGGTCCGGTTTGACGACTAACATTATCAGCTTCATGACAGTTCATCCGGCTCCCAAAATTTTTCCATTTAAATATATGTCATAAATCATTGAATATAAGTTGAATTAAATCATCCAGGGAACCGGATGGACGAAGGCATGAAAGAAATGTATAGCTGAACGGGCGGAATTAAAAACTATAGTCAGCGCCGGTTGAGTCCCGGCACGATTCTTATTCGCCCGCGCAAGGAGAGACTATGAATTTCGATTCCGCCGGTTTTATGATTCAGGCCCATCCCTGGCATGGGATCTCCGCCGGAGCGGCCGCTCCGGCGGAGGTCAACGCCTTCATCGAAACGGTGCCGTTCGATACCGTCAAATATGAGATCGATAAGCCATCCGGTCATCTGAAACTGGACCGGCCTCACAAATATTCCAGCCTCTGTCCGACCCTTTATGGTTTTATTCCCCGGACCTATTGCAATCAGGCGGTGGCCGCTTTTGCCGCAGAACGCGCCGGTCGCCCGGTGGATCGCGGCGACCGGGACCCGCTGGACATCTGCGTGTTAACCGAAAGCACCATTACCCGGAGCGGCATTCTGGTCACCGCCCGGCCGATCGGCGGATTCCGTGTATTTGACCGGGATGAGGTCGACGACAAGATCATCGCGGTACTCTTGCAGGATTCGGTCTTCGGCGAGTGCACCAACTTGGGTGAGATTCCCCGGGGCTTATTGGAACGGCTGAAACACTATTTTCTTACTTATAAAGAAGCGCCGGAGGATTCGCTTTATTCGTCCCGCCATATCGAGATCTCCGATGTATATGACGCCGCTGAAGCCCGGTTGGTGATCGAGAATGCCCGGGCCGATTATGCCACGCTGGCTTCCGCGCATTTGGTGGCGCCCATTTAAAATTCTTCGGACCCCCTGGATTTTCAAACGAGGCTTGAAGACTTCATTGAGTCATTGGCTTGGCTCAGTAGTTGCTCCCCAATTTTGGCCCCTCCTTCCGACCGATAAAGGACCTATCATACTATTTATAAACATCCAAAGCAATTATTGGAAAATAAATTTTGGTAAAGATGCTGTAGTTGCGCAGGCCTTGCCAAACCGCCCTTTATAGGCGGGAATTTAAATATTAAGGGCATGTTACAAACGTTGTATATTGTATTTTTTATCAAACATATTGACACTCACGAGAACAGATTATAAAATTCTAAGTAACTATCACGAAATACGGAAATCATTTCCGCAATACGGAAATCAAACCGTTTTTATCATAGGCAACGACCCGACTCGTTCCGATGAGTTTGCGAAGAATGGAAGCCTGCGAGGCGCTGCAGCGCGATACGACCCGGACGGGTCGCAAATTGTCTTTAGAAGAGTAGAAAGGTTGAACGGAAATGAAACAATGCGGAATTCCTCAACAACAGGGTCTTTACGACCCGCAACATGAACACGACGCCTGTGGCATTGGGTTTGTCGTCAACATCAAAGGCGCAAGGTCCCACCAGATCGTCCAGCAAGGCTTGACGGTCCTTTGCAATTTAGACCACCGCGGCGCCCGGGGCGCCGAACCCAATACCGGTGATGGCGCCGGTATTTTAATGCAAATTCCGCACCGCTTTCTGGCGGAGGCCTGTGCCGAACTGGGGTTTGAACTGCCCGCCGCCAGGGAGTACGCGGTGGGGATGGTGTTTCTGCCTCCGGATCCGGTGCAGCGCCAGAACTGTGAGCAGTTGTTCGGCCAGTTGGTCCAGGAAGAAGGCCAGCAGTTGTTGGGCTGGCGGACCGTGCCCAGCGACGGCGCCAGCCTGGGCAGTTCCGCCAAAGTCAGCCAGCCATTCATCCGCCAGGTTTTTATCCAGCGTAGCTCCGATCTACATGACGATCTGGCGTTCGAGCGTAAGTTATATGTGATCCGCAAGCGTGCGGAAAAAGCGATCCGCTATTCGGGAATGAATGGCGGTCAATTTTTCTATGTGGCTAGTTTATCCAGCCAAACCATTGTTTACAAAGGGATGCTCACCCCGGAACAGGTGATCGAGTTCTTCCCCGATCTCTCGGATCCAAGGGTCGAGAGCGCGCTGGCCGTGGTGCATTCGCGCTTTAGCACCAACACCTTCCCCAGCTGGGAGCGGGCCCATCCCAACCGTTATCTGATCCATAACGGCGAGATCAATACCCTACGCGGCAACATCAACTGGATGCACGCCCGGGAATCGATGTTCCAGTCCGACCTATTCGGCGCGGACATCGACAAGGTGCGGCCGGTGATCAGCCCCGACGGCAGCGATTCATCGATGTTCGACGAGTGTCTGGAGTTCCTGATGCTGTCCGGACGATCGCTGCCGCACGCCATGATGATGATGATTCCCGAGCCCTGGTCCAAGCATGAGAGCATGGATCCGGCCAAACGGGCTTTCTACGAATATCACAGTTGCCTGATGGAGCCCTGGGACGGCCCGGCGGCGATGGCCTTCTCCGACGGCAAGATCGTCGGCGCGGTGCTCGACCGGAACGGCCTGCGGCCGGCCCGTTATTATGTCACTGAAAACGACCTGGTAATTTTGGCCTCCGAGGTGGGCGTGGTCGACTTGCCGCCGCAGGAGATCGCCTATAAAGGCCGGCTGCAGCCGGGCCGGATGTTGCTCATCGATACGGTGGCCGGCCGGATCATCGCCGATGAAGAACTGAAACAAGGCCTGGCCACCGCACTGCCGTATCAGGAATGGCTGGATCGTTACCTGGTCAACCTGGCCGACCTGCCCGAGGCGCCCACGCCGATCAAGGCCGATCACGCGACATTGCTCCGGCGCCAGCGGGCCTTCGGTTATACTTACGAGGAACTCCGCAAGATTCTAGCGCCGATGGCTCAGGACGCAGTGGAGCCCACCGGCGCTATGGGCACCGATATTCCGCTGGCGGTCCTTTCCGATCAGCCGCAATTGCTTTATAATTATTTCAAACAATTATTCGCCCAGGTAACTAACCCGCCCATTGACGCGCTGCGCGAGGAGATCGTCACCGGCACCGAGACGTACCTGGGTTCGGAAGGCAATATCCTGGACCCCCAGCCCCAGAGCTGTCACCAGATCAAGCTGGAGATCCCGATTCTGACCAACGATGAGCTGGCGCGGCTGGCCCGGTTGGATCAAGCCGACTTCAAAGCGGTGACCCTGCCGACCCTTTTCAAGGTGAGTGAGGACGGCTCCGGATTGGAACGGGCGCTGGACCAGCTTTGCCAGGAAGCCAGCCGGCAGATCGCCGCGGGAGCCAACATCCTGATCCTGTCCGACCGGGGCGTGGATCGGGAAATGGCACCCATCCCGGCGCTGCTGGCCGTGGCCGGACTGCATCACCACCTGATCCGCCAGCAGATCCGGACCCAGGTCAGCCTGATCATCGAGTCCGGCGAACCGCGCGAGGTGCACCATTTCGCGTTGCTGTTGGGTTATGGCGCATCGGCGATCAATCCTTACCTGGCGTTTGAGACCATCGACCAGTTGGTCCGCGAAAACCTGCTTTCCGGGATCGACCCGGCCAAAGCGGTCAAGAACTATATCAAGGCGGTCGTCAAAGGCATCGTCAAAGTCCTGTCGAAGATGGGCATCTCCACCATCCAGAGTTATCAGGGGGCGCAGATCTTCGAAGCGGTCGGCTTGAACCCGGCGCTGATCGACCGTTATTTCAGCGGCACGCCATCGCGGATCGGCGGCATCGGGCTGGACGTGATCGCATTGGAAGCCGCGCTCCGCCATAACGACGCCTTCAACCGCCGCCAGATCAGCTCCGATACGTTGGAAACCGGCGGGGTCTACCAGTGGCGCAAAGATGGCGAATACCACCTGTATAACCCGGAGACCATTCATACCCTCCAGCAAGCTTGTTGGAATAATGATTATCAATTGTATAAACAATACGCCGCGCTAATCAGCGGCGAATCTCAGCAGCAGAGCACGCTGCGGGGATTGTTGGACTTCCAGGATTGTCAGCCGATTCCTATCGCGGAAGTGGAATCGGAGGAGTCGATCTGCAAACGGTTTAAGACCGGCGCCATGTCCTACGGCTCGATCAGCCAGGAGGCCCATGAGTGTCTGGCCGTGGCCATGAACCGGCTCGGCGGCAAGAGCAATACCGGCGAGGGCGGCGAGGATCCGGCCCGTTTCCGGCCGGACGCGGGTGGCGACTCGCGCTGCAGCGCTATCAAGCAGGTGGCGTCGGGGCGGTTCGGCGTGACCAGCGAATATCTGGTCAACGCCCAGGAGCTTCAGATCAAGATGGCACAGGGCGCCAAACCGGGCGAGGGAGGGCAACTGCCCGGCCGCAAGGTTTACCCGTGGGTGGCCCGGACCCGTCATTCCACGCCCGGCGTGGGCCTGATCTCGCCACCGCCGCACCATGACATCTATTCCATCGAGGACCTGGCCGAATTGATCCACGACTTGAAGAACGCCAACCGCCAGGCCCGGATCAGCGTCAAGCTGGTCTCGGAGGTCGGGGTCGGCACCGTGGCCGCCGGGGTGGCCAAGGGGCGGGCCGATCTCATCCTGATCAGCGGTTATGACGGGGGCACCGGGGCATCGCCCCGGACCAGCATCCGTCACGTCGGACTCCCTTGGGAGCTGGGTCTGGCCGAGACCCATCAGACGCTGCTCTTGAACAATCTGCGCAGCCGGGTGGTGCTCGAGACCGACGGCAAGCTGATGACCGGCCGCGACGTGGCCATCGCCGCGCTGCTGGGCGCCGAGGAGTACGGTTTCGCCACGCTGCCGTTGGTCGCATTGGGCTGCGTCATGATGCGGGTCTGCAACCTGGATACCTGCCCGGTCGGGGTGGCCACCCAGAACCCCGAGTTGCGCAAGAAGTTCCAGGGCCGTCCCGAATACGTGGTTAATCTGATGCGTTTTATCGCCCGGGACTTGCGGGAGCTCATGGCCCAACTGGGCTTCAGGACCATCGACGAGATGATCGGCCGCACCGACAAACTGGCGCCCAAAAAGGAAATCAGGCATTGGAAAGCCAAATATCTGGACTTTTCCAATATTTTATACCAACCGGAAGTTGGTCCCGAGGTGGGCCGTTTCCATCAGATCGCGCAGAATCACCAGCTCGACCGGGCCCTGGATCAGCAGACCCTGCTCGCCAAGTGCGCCCCGGCGTTAGAAAACGGCACTCCGGTCCGGCTGACCGTCCCGATTCGCAATACGGACCGGGTGGTCGGCACGATTCTGGGCAGCGAGATCACCAAGCGTCACGGTGCCAAAGGGTTGGCCGAGGACACTATCGGGCTGCATTTCCAGGGTTCGGCCGGCCAGAGTTTCGGGGCATTCGTGCCGGCCGGGGTGACCATGCGCCTGGAGGGCGACGCCAACGACTATCTCGGCAAGGGCTTGTCGGGCGGCAAGATCATCGTCCAGCCGCCCCAGGAAGCGTCGTTCCAGCCGGAGACCAACATTATTATCGGCAACGTGGCCTTCTATGGCGCCACCAGCGGCGAGGCGTACATCCGGGGCCTGGCCGGCGAGCGGTTCTGCGTCCGCAACAGCGGCGTCAAGGCGGTGGTCGAGGGCGTCGGCGATCACGGCTGCGAATATATGACCGGCGGCCGGGTGGTCATTCTGGGACCGACCGGGCGGAATTTCGCCGCCGGGATGTCCGGCGGAGTGGCCTACGTACTGGATGAGAAGGGCGATTTCAAGAGCCGTTGCAATCCGGAAATGGTCGAACTGCAAGGATTGGCCGATCCGGAGGAGATTCAGGAAGTAAAGACGCTGATCGCCCGGCACGCCGAGTATACCGGCAGCGAGCGGGCCCAGCGGATCCTGGCTCATTGGCCGGAGTACCTGCCGCGCTTCGTCCGGGTGATGCCGCGCGATTACCAACGGGTGCTGCAAGCGCTGCAGGATCTGCAAGCCTCGGGCGTCAGTCCCGAGGAAGCCTTCATGCTGGCCTTCGAGGCCAACAAGAGCGATCTGAAACGGGTCAGCGGCAGTTGACCGGATTTTCGGGAGCGGCTCGCCGCTGTTTGATAGAGGGACGGAACCCCGATCTTGACTGGAGGAAGTACAATGGGTAAACCTACCGGATTTATGGAATATCAACGCGAAGTGCCGCCAGACCGGACGCCGCGGGAAAGACTGGGAGACTGGCGGGAATTTCATCGGCACGGCAGCGCCGAGCAACGCCAGATCCAGGGCGCGCGCTGTATGGACTGCGGCACACCGTTCTGCCATAGCGGGATCTTGATCAAGGGCATGGCCTCGGGCTGTCCGCTGAACAACCTGATCCCCGAATGGAACGACCTGGTCTTCCGGGGCTTATGGCAGGAGGCCCTGCAACGTTTGCACAAGACCAATAACTTTCCGGAATTCACCGGCCGGGTTTGCCCGGCACCCTGCGAGGGCTCGTGTACCCTGGGCATCCATGAACCGCCGGTGACCATCAAGAATAACGAATGCGAGATCATCGACCGGGCCTTCGTGGCCGAATGGATTAAGCCCGAACCGCCGGCGGTCCGCACCGGCAAGCGCGTGGCGGTGGTCGGTTCCGGTCCGTCGGGCCTCGCTTGCGCCGACCAATTGAACCGGGCCGGCCATCAGGTGACCGTCTTTGAGCGGGCTGACCGGGTCGGCGGGCTGCTGATGTACGGTATTCCCAACATGAAGCTGGATAAGGACCTGGTGACGCGGAGAGTTGAGCTGATGGCCGCCGCCGGGGTGGAGTTCCGGACCGGAGTCGAGGTCGGCCAGGATTATTCCGCCGATGAACTGCGCCGGGATTATGACGCGGTCGTCTTGTGCGGCGGGGCCACCAAACCCCGCGATCTGCCGATTGAGGGCCGGAATCTCACGGGGATCCATTTCGCCATGGATTTTCTGAAGGCCAACACCAAGAGCCTGCTCGATTCGGAGCACCGGGACGGCCAGTACATTTCGGCCAAGGATAAGGACGTCATTGTGATCGGCGGCGGCGACACCGGCACCGACTGCGTGGCCACGGCGCTGCGCCACGGTTGCAAGAGCCTGGTCCAATTCGAGATCGTGCCCCAGCCGGCGCTGGAGCGGACCGACGATAACCCTTGGCCGCAATGGCCGAAGGTGCTCAAGGTCGACTACGGCCAGGAGGAAGCCCTGGCCCTTTACGGCGTCGACCCGCGGGTCTATTGCATCAATACCGTCAAGTTCGCCGGCGATGCCGAAGGCCGCTTGAAAGAAGTCCATACCGTGGCGGTCGGCTGGGAGAAGGACGCCAACGGCCGCTATGCGCCCAAGGCGATTCCGGGCAGCGAGAAGGTTTGGCCCGCCCAATTGGTCTTGTTGGCCATGGGCTTCCTCGGCCCCGAGGATACGTTGCTCGACGGGCTCGGCGTGGCCCGGGACAGCCGCAGCAACGTCCAGGCCGCCGAGGGCCGATACGCCACCAACCTCCCGGGGGTCTTTGCCGCCGGCGACATGCGACGCGGCCAGAGCCTGGTCGTCTGGGCCATTCACGAAGGCCGGGAGGCGGCCCGCGAATGCGACCGCTACCTGATGGGCGAGACCAGCCTGCCTTGAGCAATGGTTTTGGGCCATTGAATCCGTAACCAAAAATAAAGACGCCTCATCCATCGCGGATGGGGCGTCTTTTATTTTCCGGGAATTTCATCCGGCGGGACCGCCGGGGCGTCGTGCGGAGCCGCCGAGCGCTTCGGAAGATCTTCCGAGGCCTTGGCAAGGCCCGCCGCAGCGTTCAGACGATCGTCCGGAGCCTCGGCAAGTTCCGCCCAACCGTTCGGACGATCCGCCGGAGGCCATGGCGGTTCCTCCGGAAGCTTCGGCGGATCCGCCGGGGCGTTCGGAGGGAGCGCCCGGCGCTTCGCATTGTCAGCCAGGGCCCGGAGCACCGTTTCCCGGGCCCGGTCGAACCGGTCGAACTGGGCGGTGGCGGCCTCGGGCCGCTGGTAAACCTTCCAGTAGCCGTTCAAGAGGAAATTCCTGCCCCGGTTGGCAATGAAGCCGCGCACGTCGGCGGCGGGAATTCCCAGCAGGATGCCGGCCTCGTGGGGGAAGGTTTCATTGCGGAACCGCAGCTTTAACCGCTCCAGGCAGGCGGCCACGCCCAGCCGGACCGGGTACCCCAGTTCCTCCAGAAATAAGCGGTTCTCCGGTTCCGCCAGGACGGCGGTCAGCCGCAAGCGGTGGTAAAACAAGACCGCCGTCCCACCCCCGCGGCGCGGGATTTCCCAGAACGACAGGCCGTAACTCCGGCCCAGTTCCCGCTGGAAATCGCCGCGGTAATCGCGCCAGAGCCGGTCGAGCCGGCGCCGGTCCGGGCCGAAATTCAGCAAGGAAGCCGGTTTCCCGCCGGCGATGGTCGGCGCGGCGAGATAGAGAATCAGGGCCACCAGATAGGCGCGGCCCGCCAGCCCCCGCTGGTAGACGATGAAACGATCCGTGAGTTCATTGGGCATGCCCGCCCCTCCCGGACTAGCTTGCCGTAGTCCGGCGTTTTCATGCGCCCCGCTTGGAATGCCGGACCGCTCCTCTTTAAATTGTTCTTAATCAAGCAGCCCGCCCGCTCCCCGGCAACCCGCTCGGGACGGCAAAAGCCCGCCGGCCGGGTATTAAATTTTCTTAAATCGTTTACTCGGGCAGGGAAAATATGGGTCGCAGCGGAATACATATTGCAATTATTAAATGATGGAGGTGTTTCCATGCGGAACAAAAGGGTACTGGCGTTGTTGTTCAGCCTGGTGCTCGTCCTGGGGATGCTGGGGCTGAGCGCGGTCCAGGCCGCCGATCAAGTGAAGATCACTATTTTGGGAACCAGCGATCTCCACGGCCGGCTCTATTCCTGGGATTATGCCATCGATACCGAGGAACCGGGATCGGGCGTCGTCAAGGTGGCAACGGTCATCAAAGAGGCGCGCCGCCAGAATCCTCACACCATCGTGGTGGATGCCGGCGATACCATCCAGGACAATATGGCCGAGCTCTTCAACGACGAACCGGTCCATCCGATGATTCAGGCGCTGAACGAGATCGGCTACGACACCTGGACGCCGGGCAACCATGAGTTCAACTTCGGACTGGATGTGCTGAACCGCTGCATCAAGGGCTCCAAGGCCACGGTCCTGGCGGCCAACCTGTATAAGAGCGACGGCCAGCGGCTGGTCCAGGCCTACAAGATCATCGATCAGGGCGGCGTCCGGGTGGCGATCATCGGGATGACCAACCCGCTGGTGCCGCGCTTCGAGGCCAGCACCCCCGACAACTTCAAAGGACTGGTCTTTACCGATCCGGTCTCCGAGACTAAGAAAGTCATCGCCGAGTTAAAAGGCAAAGCCGATGTGCTGATCGGCGTAATGCATATCGGGGAAGATCCCGAGTACGGCGTCGAAACTTCGGGCGTCAAGGCGGTGGCCGCGGCCAATCCCGAGCTGACGGCGATCGTTTGCGGCCACGCCCACGCCGACATCCCTGGCGACACCATCAACGGGGTGCTGGTGGTGGAACCCAAGGTCAGCGGCAATAAGGTTTCGCGGATCGACCTGACCGTCGCCAAGGAGCAGGGCCAGTGGACGGTCAAGGAAAAGACCAGCACCAACATTGATACCGCCAAAGTGGCGGCCGATCCGGTCATCCTGAGCAAGTTCAAATGGGTCCACGACCGATCGGAAGCCGATGTCAACACGGTCATCGGCAAGGTTTCCGGCAACTTCCTGCCGAGCCTGGAAGTGCTGCCGGGCATTCCCACCGCCCAGGTCCAGGACACCGCGTTGATGGATTTCATCAATGAAGTGCAGCTTTATTATACCAAGGCCGACATTTCGGCGGCGGCGCTCTTCAGCAACAGTTCCAACCTGACCCCCGGCGATTTCAAGAAGAAAGACGTCGCCAACATCTATAAGTACACCAATACGCTGATTGCCTTGAAAGTCACCGGCAAACAGCTGAAACAGTATATGGAATGGTCGGCCGCCTATTACAACCAGGCCAAACCGGGCGACGTCACCGTGAGTTTCAACCCGGATATCCGCGGTTATAACTATGATGTGTTTGCCGGGGTCAATTATGACATCGACATCGCTGCGCCGTCCGGCAAGCGCATCGAGAACCTGACCTTCAAGGGCAAGCCGGTCACGGACGATATGACTTTCACCCTGGCGGTGAATAATTACCGCTACGGCAACATGGTCAAGGACAAGATTTTCAACGAATCCGATAAGATCTACGATTCCTACGAGCAGATGGGCGACAAGGGCCGGTTGCGCGACCTGATCGTGGATTATGTCCAGAAGATGGGCACGGTCGCCCCCAAGCTCGACAACAACTGGAAGCTGACCGGCGTCAACTTCGATAATCCGCTGAAGGAAGAGGTTTATCAGAAAGTCCGCTCCGGCCAGCTTAAGATTCCGACCTCCTTCGACGGCCGGACGCCCAACGTGAAAGCGCTTAACGTCTATGAACTCTGCGATAGCGGCGTCCTGAACTACCGGATTATCGACGTGCTGGAGATTACCGATTTCCATGGTTCGCTGGTGAAGAGCGGCAAGAACATCGGCATCGCCAACCTGGTCGGCGAGCTGAAGAAGCTGAAATCCGCCAACCGGAATACCATCCTGGTCAGCGCCGGCGACAACTACCAGGGCAGCGCCGAATCTAATCTGCTCTACGGCAAGCCGGTCAGCGCCTGCTTCAAAGAGGCCGGCGTGACTCTGTCGGCCATCGGCAACCACGAGTTCGATTGGGGCGCCGGACGGATCCCGGGCTGGGCGGCGGACGGTGGTTTTACCTTCCTGGCGGCCAATATCTATGAACGCCAGACCAATCAACCGGTAACTTACGCCAGACCGTACCAGATCGTCGATATCGGCGGGGTGAAAGTAGGCTTTATCGGCCTGACCACGCCGGAGACGGCCTGGAAGACCAATCCCGAGAACGTTAAGGACGTCGAGTTCCGGGATCCGGTGGCGACGCTGGCGCAGTATATTCCGATCGTCCGGGCGGCCGGCGCCGACATCGTGATCGCCTTGACCCACATGGGCGGGGCGCAGGACAAAGCGGGCGTCATCAGCGGCGAAGCCGCCGAACTGGCTAAGGTCCCCGGTTTGGACGGCATCCTGGCCGGCCACTCGCACGACATGATCGTCGGCAAAGCGGGGAACGTCCCCTATGTCATGGCGTATTATAATGGCCGCAGCGTCGGCCGGTTGAGCTTCATCGTCGCCAAGGACCAGCCGAAAATGGTCGCCAGCCAGGCGTCACTGGATCATTTATTCCTGCGGCAGAATTCGTTGCAAGAAGACGAAGTCACCAAAACCATCTTCAACCAATATCTGGACCAGGTTAAGCCGATCCTCTCCGAAAAGATCGGCGAAGCCCGGGTCGACCTGGTGCACGATACCAAAGGGCCGTCGCTGATGGGTGAGTGGGCCTGCGACATTATGCGCCAGTTGACCGGCGCACAGATCGGCATGCAGAATGGCGGCGGTTTGCGGGTCTCCCTGGACAAAGGGGACCTCACCGTCGGCGACCTGTACCGACTGATGCCTTTCGATAACACGCTGGTCACTGCCGATCTGACCGGCGCCCAGATCCGCGCGGCCGTCGAGAATGGCCTGGGCAATCCGCAGGTCGGTTATTTCGGTCAGGTTACCGGCTTGTTGGTCACCTATGATCTCGGCAAACCGTTCGGCCAGCGCATCGTGACCATCACCTTGGAGAATGGCCAGCCGCTCGATCCGAACCAACTTTACTCGGTGGTCGCCAACGACTTCATGTTCGCGGGCGGCGACAATTACACCGCCCTCCAGAAGGGGCAACAGATCAAGGACACCGGCATTCCGGTGCGAGATGCGATGATCGACTATGTGAAGCGTCTGAAAGTAATCGCTCCGGTCTACCGGGGCTGCCAGCGTCCGGCGGAAGCGGCCGCGGCTGCGTTAAAACCGGCGGCTTGAGCGCATTTTAAGGGGTTGTCATCGAAAGCGATCCCATGCAATCCAAAAGGGGCTGCCGATAAAGGCGGCTCCTTTTTTGAGAGGCTGGTGAACTCTCAAGCGGGGAGTATGACTCCTGAGAAAAGTCTGGGTATTCAGAAAAACATTGACAGCGATCGGGACAGCGGTTTATAATTTAAATGCGTAACCGATAACGCAATTGACAACTCAAGCTTTTTGCTCGCTGGAAATAGCTTTTTGGTTAAAGCATATTCCGCAAGCAATTCTACCATAAAGATAAAGGAAAACCGCCATGGCTGTAACCATTAATGATATCGCTGATAAGGTCGGAGTCTCCAAAACCACGGTGTATCGTGCGTTAAATAATAAACCGCGCATCAGCAAGGATACTTATGACCGGATCATCCAAACCGCTCAGGAATTAAACTATTTTCCGAATAAACTCGCCAGCGGGCTGCGTTCCAAACGTTCCATGGCGATCGGGCTGATCTTTAACGATTTAATTTCGGGGCACTTTTTCTCCGATATCTTTAACGGGATCGAAGACTGCGCGATTCAGAACGATTATGGCGTAATCCTGGGTTGTTCGAACGGCGATCCGCACAAGGAAAAATTATTGCTGAATTTATTTGCCGAAAGGCAAGTGGACGGGATTATCGTTGCCCCCACTTACGGCGTGGATACCGAATGCTATCGCCGCCTGCAAAAAGAGGAGATCCCTTTCGTTTTCATTGATAAATATATTCCGGAGATCGAGACCGATATCGTCACCACCGATGATTTTCTCGGCTCTTACGAAGCCGTATCACACCTGATCCGGTTGGGCCACCGCAACATCGCGATCTTAATCGGGCCGGAATATCCCTGCAGTACGATTGAGAAACGGCTTGAGGGATATCGGAAGGCTTTGCGAGATAATCGTTTGGAGCACCAAAGAATCATCTCTTTTACTGAGAAAATGATCAATCAGCGGAAATACGGTTATTTGGCGATAGGACGATATCTTGCTGAAACGGAGAGCAAGGATACGGCCATTTTCGCCATCAATGACAGTTTGGCCATCGGAGCGCTCAAGGCCTTAAAGGAGCGCAATCTAAAGGTCCCGGAAGATGTGGCCGTCATCGGCTACAACAACGATGAGATCGATGAATATCTGGATATTCAACTGACTACCGTTTTGCAACCCAAGTACGAGATGGGCAAAAAAGCGATGGAGCTATTATTGAAACGGATTAACCAGGACAAGGATGAAGCGGCGCCGGCAAAACACTATGAATATATCAATCTGAGGCCGCAGTTGATCATCCGTAATTCTTGCGGCAGCCGCTAATTTTTTTGAGGAATGCGGGAACGATTACGCGGTCAATCGTGCGGCGGAGAGGAGTTGATGAAACGGAAGATACAAGGCATTCTCGTGTTACTTGGTCAAGATATCGGGTATCGAAGAGGGAGGAAAAGACGATGAAGAAAATGTTGCTGATCGGGTTGTTATTGTTATTCGTACTCAGTTTGGGCGTAGTCGGGTATGGAGCTCCCAATGACAAAATCGTGGTCACTCCGCAACTGATCGGGAATGAAAATGCCAAGATCGAGATCACTTGGCAACCGGTTCCCGCCCATTCCCTGGGGGATTCCAACAAGGCCAAGGTGGCGTACCTGATGCAGAAGGCGAAAGAATGGGCCGAAAAGCATCCGGATGTCAAGATTACTCCGATTCAAACCACCATTGCCATCAACGACTCGATGGCCAAGATTCTGGTCCAGGCGGCGGAAGGCCGGGCACCGGACGTGGCGGCTATCGATTCGTACATCTTTCCGAATTTCATCAAGTATGCCCAACCCATCGACGATGTGTTGAAAGCCAGACATCTGAATGTGAAAGACTGGTTCCCCTTCGCCCAAAAGGTGATGAAACCGGCGGATAAGACGCTGGGTCTGTGGTACACCACCGATGTCCGGATCCTTTTCTATCGCAAGGATCTAGTGAAGAATCCGCCCAAGACCTGGCCGGAACTGTTCAAGCTGGGAAAGCAATTGAAGGACAAAGGGTATGACGCCCTGCTCTACTCGGCCGGCCGGGATGAGAATGTCACCATGAACACCTTGCCGTATTACTGGGGACTCGGCGGCGAATTGGTCGATGAGAGCGGGAAACCGGTCTTTGGCGAGGGTAAAAACCGGGAAGCCATGATTAATTACTTAAAATTCCTCAAAAGTACGGTGGACACGGGGATCACCCCTATTCGCGTGCTGAACTATAAAAGCGATCCCGAGATGCTGGGCGAACTGGCCATCGGCAAAGTGGCGATGTTTGTGGGTGTCAGCAACATGGCTAACCAACTGCGTTCGGTGATCGGCGATCGATTTGGCGAACAATGGGATGTCGCTCCCATTCCCATGCCCAAGCGCGGGGTGCGGGTCAGCGCCTCTGGCGGCTGGGTATCGACGATTTTCACCAAGGATGAGCAAAAACGGAAATTGGCGGCCGATTTCATTATCAGCCTGTATGTGGACGATGCGGGGATGGAAGGCTGGTGCAAGGTCGGCGGATATCTGCCGACACGTAAGAGTGTCTTCGAAAAGGCGCAATTCTTTAACTCGGATGCCTTTGCGCAAAAGTTCAAAAAGGAATTGCAGTACGCTCGGGTCCGTCCGGCGGCTCCGATCTATCCCGCCATCTCTCAGGAGATCCAGATTGCCATCAGCAACGTCTTAACCGGTAAAGTCACTCCGGAACAAGCCGTGGACGACGCATGGCGCAATGTGAACTCTCGGAAGTAAGGATGTTGATAGAAGATGAAACTGGCGAACGACGACTTTCGGAATAGCAGTGCGAAAGGTCCGGCGGGACTGGGCGAAAGCCCGGTCCTCTGGACGGCGCCGCTGTTCTTGATGTTGCTATTGGTCTTTATTTATCCTTTGCTTGAAGTAATCCGGTTTAGCCTCACCAATGCCCGGATTGGGCAATTGAGTTACAGTTATACCCTCGATTCGTTTCTGGCCTTCTTTCATGACCAGGGTTTCGCCGATATGCTCAGGGTTACCGGCATTTTTGTAACGTTCAGCGTACTCTGCCAATTGCTGCTAGGTTTCTTGATCGCGTTTTCGGTCACGGAAGGGGAAAAGTTGCAACTGAGAGGCACAGTGTTGATCCGCACGATTGTGTTGATATCCATGGTCATACCGGGAGCGATCATCGGTATCATCTGGCGGATGATGTACAACGAAGCGCCCGGAGGGTTGTTAAACTACTTGCTGACTATGGTTGGCGCGGGTCCGATCCGCTTTCTCTCCGATCCCGTTATCGCGGTCATCTCAGCCACAGTGGCTAATGTTTGGCGCGGTACGGCCCAAAGCATGATCCTGCTTTATGCCGGACTCAAGACGGTGCCGGTGGAGATCATGGAAGCCGCCAAGGTCGACGGCGCCAACGCCTGGCAAAGATTGACCCATGTGACGATTCCCACGATCATGCCGGTGGTCTTGATCAATTTGATTCTCAATACGATTTACACGTTTAATACTTTTGACATGATCATGGCACTGACCGGAGGCGGTCCGGGAAGGAGCACCGAAGTGCTGGCGCTCAGCGCCTACTCGCAGATCTTCCAAATGCTCAATTTGGGACGGGGCTCGGCGATAGCTGTCTTTTTGCTGACAATCAACACGGTGATGGCCGCCGTTTATTATTACTTTATGAAAAAGAGCGAGGCGTGAGGAAAATGGTGAGAGGCCAAGCCGATACTGGGAAACGAGCCGTTCTTTATGGATTTTATTTATTAATCGGTTTGTTTTTCCTATATCCGATGATCTGGTTGTTGTCGCTTTCATTCAAGACGGTGCCGGAACTGTTTGAGCTGCCGCCGCAGCTTCTGCCGAAGCATTTCAATATCGACAATTATCTGTTTGTGCTCCAAAATACGGGGATCCTCAAGAATCTATTCAATTCGGCCTACATCGTCCTGTTTACCGTGGCCGGCACTTTATTGATCGCTCTGCCGGCGGCTTATGCGTTTACCCGGATCAAGTTCGCGGTCAAAAAGTGCCTGCTCTTCGGGATTCTCACTTTTCAGATGATCTCGCCGTTGGTGGTGGTCATTCCGTTATACCGCTACTTCGGCCGGATTGGACTTTTGAATAACCATGCCGCACTAATTCTGGTCTATATCGCGATTAATCTGCCTTTTGCGGTTTGGTATTTAAAAGGGTACCTGGATACGATCCCCGAGGAGCTGGATGAGGCGGCCCGCATCGACGGTTGCGGTCGGCTGAAAGCCTTGCACCGGATACTGATCCCTTTAATCATCCCGGGCATCATCTCAGTGGCGGTGCTAATCGCGGTGAACGCCTGGTCGCAGTTTGTGGTGCCGTTCATATTGGTGGACGACGGCAGTAAGCTGCCGATCTCCGTCGCCCTGGTGAACCTGCAATCCACCACCGAGGCCGTTACCACTCACTATCTGGCCGCCGCCTGCATGTTGGGGATCTTGCCGACCGTGGTCATGTTTGTTTTGTTACAAAGATATATCGTCGCGGCGCTGGTCGAAGGAGCCGTGAAAGGTTGAGGGCGAACGATGCCCGATATTCGCAGCGGAATTGTAAAAGGAGTTATGGATGAGCACGATGAAAACCGCCCATATTATTTCCCATACCCATTGGGACCGTGAATGGTACTTAAACAGCAAATATACGAACGAGTGGTTGGTCCTCTTCTTCGAGGCGCTCTTCGGCATGCTGGAGAAGGAGCCGGCTTACCGGTTCGTCTTAGATGGACAGACCTTAATCATCGAGGACTATTTGAAGCAGTTGGAGTTGGAAGGGAAGGATGTCGAGCGCGCGCGCTTTCTGTTAAAAAAATATGTCGGCCAGAAAAGATTGCTGATCGGTCCGTATTATTTGCAACTCGATTGGCAATTGGTCAGCGAAGAGGCACTGATCCGGAATCTACTGATCGGCACCGAAGTGGCACGGGAGTTCGGCGAACCGATGCGTGCCGGTTGGCTGCTGGATAATTTCGGCCAGATCTCCCAGACGGTCCAGATCCACCGGGGCTTCAATCTGCCGGGACTGTTCGTCTGGCGCGGCGTAGCCTTGGAACCGGAGCAGATCCGGTCGGAGTTTTGCTGGGAGGGAGCGGATGGCGGCAGGGTCTTGGCGATCTATTTGGTAAGCAGCTACCGCAATGCGATGCGGCTGGCCGAACGGAACGACATCATGGCCAGGCGGATCCGAAACGAAGTGGCGAAGCTCCAGCCGTTGGCGACCACCTCGAATGTGTTGCTGATGAACGGTTACGATCAAGAGATGGAACCGGATGACATTTTGCCTTTTATCCAAGGGAAGATGGATAGCAGCGACGATTTGCAAGTGATTCAGAGCGTTCCCGAGGAATATCTGGCGGCTGTCCAAAAGGAGCAGCCCCGCTTGCCGACTTTGCGCGGGGCGCTTTACAGCGGCCGCTATATTTCGGTATTTCCCGGAGTACTGTCCAGCCGGATGTACTTGAAGATCCAGAATGATCGCTACCAAAAGCGGCTCGAAAAATACGCCGAGCCATTGGAGACCATCCTCTGGAGCCTCGGCGAGGAGTACCGCCGGGAACGCCTGACCGAGGCCTGGAAGTTGTTGCTGCAGAATCATCCGCATGATAGCATCTGCGGAGTCAGCGTCGACGATGTGCATACCGACATGGAGGAAAGGCTGGCGCGCTGCGAGCGGATCGCCCTGGAACTGTTCTATGACGATCTGCGGAAACTGGCGGCCAATATCGATACCGGCGGCTACGAATCGGCCCTCGCCAACTTAATCGTCGTCAATACCTCGTTCCGCAAGCGCGGCGGGGTCATTGCCATCCGGGACGAGTTTCCGGCGGCGATCAGCATCCGGGACAGCGCGGGCAACGTCCTGTCGTTCCAAAGAGATGGCGGGAGCGATTTGCGGATCGGGCTGCCGGAGATTCCGGCGCTGGGCTATGAGAGCCTTTATGTGCTGCCCGGAGCGGCGGAGCATGACGCCGGCGGGGCACCGCAATTTCCGGTTGCGGTCGATGCCGCGGCCCGGATCATTGAAAACCGCTATCTGCGGGTAGCTGTCCGCGACGACGGTTCGCTGCAGGTGACCGATAAATTGACCGGAACCACCTACCATGACCTGCTGGTCTTCGAGGACGGCGCCGACGCGGGGGATGAGTACAATTATTCCTACCCGGAGCGGGATCGGTTGATTACGAGCAAGGGTCATCCGGCGGTCATCGAATGTTGCGCGGTGGGACCGCTGGAAGCCAGGATCCGTATCCGTACCGAACTGGAAGTGCCGGAAAGTCTGACTCCCGACCGGAAGAGCCGCAGCGCCGCAAGCCGCCGCTTGCCGTTGGTCACTTGGCTGACGGTCAGCGCCGATTCGGCAGTTTTGAAATTCCGGACCGTGGTCTGTAATACGGTCAAAGATCATCGCTTACGGGTGCTCTTTCCGACCCGGCTGTCCAGCGATTGTTCGATAGCGGAAACCCAATTTGATGTGGTCAGGCGGCCGATCGTCCCGTCGCCGTTCGATGACTCCAAGCTTTCCCCCGCGGTGCGGCGGATCATCATTGGGGCGCGGGAGCCGGAACCGACGACCTTCTTTCCGCAGCGCACTTTCGTCGACATTCATGACCGGCGCGCGGGGGTGGGAGCGGCCGTGCTCAACCAAGGCCTGCCGGAGTACCAGATCGTACCGGAGCAGAACACGATCGCCCTGACCTTATTGCGCGGCGTGGGCTGGGTCGCCAGACCCGATCTGTTGACCCGGATCGGAGACGCCGGACCGATGATCGCCGTTCCCGACGCCCAATGCTTACGGACGACGGAGTTTGACTACGCTTTCTATCCGCATCCGGGGGATTGGCAGACCGGAAAAGTACTCGAGGCCGCCGACGAATTCAATCACCAGCTCTGCGTCGTCAGGACCGACCGGCACCCGGGAAGCTGGCCGGTCAGGCTCGGCTGGCTGGATGTGGAATCCCCGGACGGGGCCGTCAAAGCGACCGCCTTGAAGCGTTCGGAAGACGGCGCGGCGCTGGTCGTGCGCTTGCATAATCCGGCGGAAAAACCGCTGGAGGCCACGCTCACCAGCTTCTTAAGGATAAAAAAGGCTGCTTACGCTGATCTCAATGAAACGGAAAGGACTGCGATTGCGGTTGCGGCAGACCAGACCCTCCACCTAACGATTCAGCCGAAACAGATTGTGACGCTGAAGTTGGAAATGGCGCCGGCTTCCTTGGCGGTATTGAACCGGGAGGCCCCGATCCGGGTGCTGCCGGCGGAAATCGAGCCAGAAACGGCTTTTGATCGATCCGCGATCGTTGCGGTTCCCGCGGTAACCGCGGCGGAAGTGGCTCAGGAGGAAGCGCGTGCGGTCGAGCTGGAAAGGGCTTTCACGGCATTGCAGGCGCGGCCGGCCGTTGAAACGGACCAGCGGACCGAAGAGGACGATGCGTCCCAAGGGGCGCAATTAGACTACAGCGAATGGCAGCTGGAAGTGGAGACTTACCGGCGCGCCTCGTTGGAGGCCAGATTGTCGGCGCTTTTTTTAAAACGGAAATATCTGGCGCTGCAGCATAGCGGCGACGAATTGGAGCGCCAGTTCTTGGAGCAGCTCGAACCGCAGATCCGGGCGATCGGCTTGAAGCTTAATAAGGCCCGGGTCAGCAAGCGGCTGCTCGAATATATCGTGGATTATTATAGCCATCAGTCGTCGGCCGGCCGATCCACTGCCAAGGCTTTGGGAATGGACGCTTGAGCCAAAGCGTGCGGACGGGTCTCTCCAATAAATGTTTGGCCCCGCGTCTCGGGGAATTTCTTCCGTAAAACGAAAGGGACTGCCGGTTTGGGCAGTCCCTTTTCCCTGAAACGGAAATCATTTGGGGCAGGCTAATCGAGTTGCCGGCAGTCCCGGCAGATACCCCGGAGGATGATCTGATATTCGAGGATCCGGTGGCCAGCCAGACTGGTCTGGCCCGGGAAAGCCTCCGGAATATCGATATCAAACAAGCGGCCGCACCGGACGCATTGAAAATGGCCGTGCGGGATCAGGTTCGCCTCATAACGCACCTGATCCTCGGCGGTGGCCAACGCCGCCAGCAAACCTTTCTCCTGAAACAGTTTCAAGGTGTTGTAAACGGTGGTTTTGGAGAAAGTCGGGATGGTTTCCTTCAATTCGGCGTAAATCATCTCCGCGGTGGGATGGACCCGGTGTTCATAGAGATAGCGCATGATCTCCAGCCGCTGGTAAGTCGGACGAATATCCTTCTCCAGCAGTAGGTGGCTAATCTCATGGTCTAACGGTTTTTCCATGGTTCATTCCCCGTTCTTTCCTCAGCCATCAGTTTGCCGGGCCGCCCGTTTTTTATGCGGACAACGCGCGACAGTTCACCAATTTTCGGCTAACACTTCGAAATGAGCTTGCGGATGGGCGCAGGCCGGGCAGGCCGCCGGCGCCTCGGTGCCCACATGCAGGTAACCGCAGTTTCGACAGCGCCAGACCACCGGTTGATCTTTCTTGAAGACTTTACCATCGCTAACATTGGATTGCAAAGCCAGATAGCGTTTCTCATGTTGTTTTTCCGCAACCGCGATGGCCTCGAAAACTCGGGCAACCATCTCAAAGCCCTCTTCCCGGGCAACCTTGGCGAACTCCGGATACATCGTCGACCATTCGTAGTTCTCGCCGGCAGCGCTGGCGCCCAGATTGGCGGCGGTGTCGCCGATGACTCCGGCCGGAAATGCCGCGCTGATCTCCACCTCGCCGCCTTCCAACAGTTTAAATAGACGTTTGGCATGTTCGCGCTCCTGATTGGCAGTTTCCTCGAAAATGTCGGCGATCTGGACAAAACCGTCCTGCCTGGCCTTGCCGGCAAAGTAAGTATAACGGTTCCGGGCCTGCGACTCTCCAGCGAAAGCGGTTAAAATGTTCTTTTCCGTGCGGCTACCTTTCAAACTCATGGATAATGGCCTCCTGTTTTTAAATTTGTAATTATTACATTTTTAATATTAATACACATTTGTTCGGATGTAAAGAGAAACTTTTAAAAAATTTTGGCGTTCCCAGACCCTGACGAGAAACAGGGAAGAGACTCGTGAGCTCTGCTTTGGACGGGATTGGTGGCCAATTTTTGGCGTCGCTTCAGGCGTTAAAAGGAAGCGTTCCAGGGATTTACCTTGAGCTGAGCAACTTTTTCGGCTGGCGCCGGCCGTGGGGCGGGATCGGGTCCTAATCCGGTCAACCGCGGCCATCAATGGCAAAGTCAGCTGATTTTTCGGATAAAATAGCGGATTTGTCCTGTTCATTTTTGATCAAAATCTGATTATGATATGCTTAGATTATTCAAACAGAAATGACGGAAAGCCATTCGACCGTCTTGAAATCCGTTGGTTTGATATCATTTATCCATTTATCGGCTGAATCCGCATCATTGCGGATGACGGGAGCCGTTGTAAGGAGTTCCAGTTCCTGAATTTATTTTTACCTGCAGGGCCTATGCTTTGCAGGCTTTCTTGTCTATGGCTTTTATTTCGGAGCCGTTCTGGCGGCAACGGTCGATCGGCCGGTGTCGTGCGGGTTAGGCCAAGGAGAGGGGTTACAGCATGAATAAGACCGTTCTGATTGTTGATGATATCGCCGCGATCCGGGAATTTCTGCGAAGCGCATTAACGGAAATGGGGCTTCGGGTCGTCGGCGAAGCGGCCAACGGCGCGGAAGGGGTGGCCCTGTATCGCGAGTTCCAACCGGATATCGTGCTGATGGATCTGGTCATGCCGCAGATGGACGGTTTGCAGGCCCTGGAAGCGATTCGGGCCTATGATCAGCGGGCGATCGTGATCATGATGTCCGCGCCGTTCCAGGAGGAATTGCAGGAACGCTGCCTCAACCGCGGCGCTCGGGCGTTCCTCGCCAAACCCTTTGATATCCAACGGCTGCTCGAGGTCTTGAACCGGATAACTTGAGGATCGCCGGTAGGAACCGCAACTTTTTAAGGTAAGCTTCGCCGCTGCGCTTCCGGACGGCAATGGTTCCCAAACCGATGCTCATATCGCCGCGGTGCGACAGCTTTTTCCGCTGCGAAAATTGGGTGTTGAGGAGCCGAACGGGATCTTTTGTGAATAACGGATCTCTTTTTGCGATTGAAAGAGCTCATTCAGTCACTGAACAAGCTCTTTTTGTTAATCAAAGTGCTTTTTTAGTCGCTCAACAAGCTCATTTTGTGGATAAGCGAGCTTGTTTTGTGAATAAAAGAGCTCTCTCAGTCGTTCAGCAAGCTCATTTTGTGAATAAGTGAGCTTGTTTTGTTAATAAGCGAGATCTTTTTGTGAATAAGTGATCTGTTTTTGTGGATAAACGGTTCCGTTGAACGGGATTAATGATCTTGACTGTGGATAAGTCGGGGAATACCGGCTAAAATCATATAAAGTCAGGGTTTGAGATTTTGGTTGCTTCGGCGCTGATAGTCACGGGGCGGTTGGGACTCAAATTGTAGACCAAAAGGGTGGGGGCGGGCCCATCTTGGATCTCCGTTTCGTCGTCACAGCCCTGGCCGCTCTGCCAGGTGAAGGTCGTGCCTGGCGAAGTCTTTTTTGCGGGGCGACCGTTATTTGGCTTTGGTGCCGGGAAGTGTCGCATACGGAAGCGGGGGCCGTACAAAATTGATACAAATCCGATACTTTCCATTCGAAATCCGGTGCTACAATGGTAGCGTTGAGCTTAGCAGACAACCCGGCCGGAGGCCGGGTTGGTAACGCCACGGGAGGATTGAGGGAAAGGCGACCCGTATGCCGAACCACACCAGTGGTCTGGCATATTATTATTGTAGAATTTGGGAGTTCAATTTAATACTTCCAACGCAGCGGATTATGTTTTAAGATACAAATAAGGGATAGCTTATTCGCTTACATTTATCGGTAGAGTGCAACTCAAAACGTATTCCGGACTTACTCGGGTTCTTGTTTCGGGTGGTTATGAGCCTTGGATCAATGAGCAAAGCTTACGGAATCGATACGAATTCGGTACTTTTATTTCGAAATCCGGTGATACAATGGTAGCGTTGAAGCTTGGTAGACAACCCGGCCGGAGGCCGGGTTGGTAACGCCACGGGAGGATTGAGAAAACTTAAAAATTGCCGCCGTTCCATCCCCAATGAGTGTTTTCCGAATATTTCACATAGATCCGGTTGGGCGGAATTTGCAACTCCGAATGGAGAATCGTACAAATTTCCTTGGTTAACTCATTGTATTCCTTATCGGAAGCCTTGCCGAAGATGTCCACCTGGACCATGGCGGCGGGAGCATCCGTGCCCTGAAACCACATTCTTTGATCGGATTCAAAGCATAGCATCAGCCAGGACTCGCTTTTTCCTTTCAGGCATTCGATGGCCCGTCCCAATTGCTGTTTGAGTTTTTGCTCCGTTTCCGGCGCGATGGTCTGGTTGGTTTGGGTATTGATGAACGGCATGGGATATTCCTCCTTTTGGTGATAGTTATCTTTTTTATTATACCAAAACTCCTTGCGATCCGGTAAACATGGATCGCAGGGAGTTTTTTACGTCTGGTTGATAAACTGCCTTCTTCAGTCATTTTTGACATAGGAACGCATGCCAAGACATACAATGGAATGTGCAATGTTCCCGCATGAGGTCGCTCCATTTTATAAGGGGCGTGGATTGAAACACTGGTGTCTTGGCATTCATAATGGAGAAAAAGCACTGTCTTTGCAGGGGGGTGGAATTAAGTCTAATAATCTGTTATATGCCTGTTTAGCATAAGGAAATAACGAATCGGTTTCAAGCGATCACAATGCTGAAACCGATTTTTTGTGTTTCGCGGAAAGGGATTACTAATCTTGTTAACCTGACAGGCTGATGTATGTCGCTACATTACCTAATTAACAATAAACCAAATTTTTGAAGACCAGTAATGAGTTCAAACTTTCAAACTAAGGTTCACTGGTGTCTTATGCTTATAATTAGAAAAGCATCATAATTCATAGGTAGGAGGTAATATGATCAAGTAAGCAAGAAAAGAAAAGAGGTTATACAATGACCCGAGAACAAAAGACAATGATTCGAATAACTAATAACAAACTATTTCTAATATTAGTTTAAACAGAAATAGAGGCCGAAGATCCGAAAATTGTTTTAGGCTGCTTATTAAACGACTCTTGAAAATTATCCTGACTGGATTTACTAAAGTACTTTAATAATGCCGTAATTCAAACACCAGGCTTAATTAGAATCTTTAATTCTTTTTCTTTTTTTTAGTTCGAACAGTATCGACATAATGACTGATCATTTCCATCAAGAATTGTTTTTCTTCCTTGTTTAACAGGTCTTCATCCTGTCTAAGCATTGTCATAATTTGTACCGGGAAACTATCCAACTCTCTTCCTAATAATTCATCTGCGGTGATATCAAAAAAATTCGCTATTTCTACGAGAATGATGATATCCGGAAAAGCACGATCCGTTTCCCACTTCGCCAAAGCGTCACGGTTGATGGCGAGCTTATCCGCCAATTCTTTCTGAGTAAGATCTTTACTTTTTCGTAATTGTTTTAAACGTTCTCCGAATGTGCCCATTTTTCACACTCCAATATCCTATAGCATATATCAGAGGAGAGTTAAACGCTATATTTGTGAAATTTAATCCCAAAATAGTTGTTTCTATCATTTATTTATAATATAATGTGAATATGAATCACAATTCTCATTTATCTTCATCAATTTTGGAGGTTCCGCCATGTTGAGTAACAAGAGCAAGGGGATACGAGGTTTATCTTCGATCGTCTCTTTCAAATCTACGAGGAGATTCTGCCGGAAGATCGGGAATACCGGGAATTGGGTCAACAACCCGGAGTGCTGCTTAACAAGCTCTTTGCCGGCCTGCCTCCGGAAGAACGGCAGATACTGGACGAGTATGACGCCGGGCGGACGATGCAATTGAACCGCCAGGACGAATTGGTTTATGGCCAGGGGTTATTGGATGGAGTGCGGTTGGTCCTATGGATCGAGCGGGTGGGGCGGGGAGAAGAAACGCTGGCGGCTATGTTGAAAGAATAAAAAGAATAAATGGTGGGCCCGTTTATAGACTCGTTCCATACAAAATCAATATCAATTCCATACTTTCAATTCAAAATCCGGTGATACAATGGTATCATTGAAAAACATCGATCCGCTTATTGCCTGAGTTTTTGTCAGACCACCCGGCCTTCGGCCGGGTCTCTTTCTAGGCGAAAGGATGGGAAAGCAAGAGATACCGGATATATTATAAATTTAGAAGAATTACCCTTTTTATGGGAGGAAAAACGGAAAATGGCTGGAAATAGAGACAATATATTATGGATATGAGATGATTGAAGGAAGGCAAGCAGATAGTTTAGCGCGAACCTCAAGCGCGCATGGTTTTCCTGGGAGGTTCGCGATAGTTGATATTCCTGGCATTAAGGCTTTCTTATTCATTTTGACGGGAAGGATCGGACGGCTTGAAAGCCGCTTCGCGGAATGGGGGGTGGAAAACTAAGCGGGAGCTTTTTTTAGCGGTACTGTCGCTCCTTGCACGGGAGCGTGAGTTGAAACCGTTGGCCACCAATATTAACGACTTCCGAATACACGTCGCTCCTTGCACGGGAGCGTGAGTTGAAACCGAAGAATCATGATTTATATAACGACCTTATCGGGTCGCTCCTTGCACGGGAGCGTGAGTTGAAACTGGGCGCCGCGGTCCAACGGGATTGTTTCCATGCGTCGCTCCTTGCACGGGAGCGTGAGTTGAAACCGGGCAATAAAGTGAATTTCGACGATGAGCTTTAGTCGCTCCTTGCACGGGAGCGTGAGTTGAAACAGGACTTCGCCTGGCGATGTAAATCCGTTTGCGGCCGTCGCTCCTTGCACGGGAGCGTGAGTTGAAACGAAAGGAGGCCCACTCATGAAACTCGTGATCACGTCGCTCCTTGCACGGAGCGGGGAATCGGGTAATCATGCGAATCAAGGTTCAGACGAATGGACGATGAAACAATAACCAATCGCCTGAACCCTCCGCGCATAAAAAAGCGGAAGAAGGTGGCCCAAAAGATGGACCGTGAATTTATCGCCCATGTACGAAAAAACGCCGATGGTACTTGGGCGACTCCCCATTGGCTATCAGAACACTTGGAAGGAACGGCCAAATTAGCAAAAGCTTTTGCGGCCAAGTTTCATTCCGGAGAATGGGGCGAAGCGGCCGGATTGGCTCATGACGCCGGCAAGGGAAGAATCGCCTGGCAAAACTATCTGCGCTTGAAAAGCGGTTATGGTTATGACGAAGCAGCCCATTTGGAAGGGAAGCCGGGGAAAATGCCTCATGCCGTTCACGGAGCCAAACTGGGTGAAGAACTGTTTGGCAGAGGGATCGGCCGGGTTCTGGCCTATTGCATTGCCGGGCATCATGCGGGTCTGCCGGACTGGTCGAGCGCCGAAGGGGCGGGACAGTCCGCGCTGCAGTTTCAGGAAGCGCAGGTAAAGGAGCTGGCTGACATAGCGCCATTCATTTCGGACAGATTGCTGTCAGCGAAGCCGGGCGCACCGCCATGGAAGTTTGCGAGGGATTTGGATCTGTCCTTATGGATAAGGATGGTATATTCGAGCCTGGTGGATGCCGATTTTTTGGACACGGAAAACTATATGGACCATGAGCAGGCCGACAACCGGGGCGGTTACTGTTCCATCGCGGAGCTCCTCAAACGGTTTAACCGGTTCAGCGAAGAATTGGATGCAACATCCGAAGCTACGCCGGTTAATCAGATTCGCAGGGATATTCGGAACCAATGCGTGCAAATGGCGCATGAAGCGCCGGGAGTTTTTTCCCTGTCCGTACCGACGGGCGGCGGGAAGACTCTTTCGAGTCTCGCGTTTGGCCTCGAACATGCCGACAAGTACGAACTGGATCGGATCATTTATGTCATCCCTTATACCAGCATCATTGAGCAGAACGCCGATGTGTTCCGGTCCGCCGTGGGCTATGACCAAGTGGTGGAGCATCATTCCAGCCTGGACGAGGATGACGCCACGCCCCAATCCCGCCTGGCTTCGGAGAATTGGGACGCCCCGGTGATTGTCACGACGTCGGTCCAATTTTTCGAATCGCTGTTCGCGGCCAAATCCAGCCGCTGCCGCAAACTACACAATATCGCAAATTCGGTCGTCGTTTTGGATGAAGCCCAACTGGTGCCGGTGGCATATTTGAGTCCGATTCTCGAAACCATGCGGCTGTTGGTCGATCATTATCAGGTTACTTTTGTGATTTCCACCGCAACCCAGCCGGCATTCGGAGAGCGTATGATCGATGGGAAATTATTTAAGGGACTAAGAAATGTCAAAGAGATCATGGGCGACAGGGAGCAGGTTAAAAAACTCTATGATTCGTTAAAACGGGTTCGGGTTCAGCTCCCAGAAGATCTTTATGCGCCATCAAGCTGGGAAGAGATTGCGAGAGAGCTGAAACAGTACCGACAAGTTTTGTGCATCGTCTCCGACCGCAAAAGTTGCCGTGAATTGCATCGCATGATGCCGGAGGGAACGTTTCATCTGTCGGCCTTGATGTGCGGGCAGCATCGTAGCGAGATCATTGAAACGATCAAGCAAAGGCTGAAAAGGAAAGAACCGGTCCGGGTGATTAGCACGCAGTTGGTGGAGGCGGGAGTGGATTTCGATTTTCCAGTGGTGTATAGGGCGCTTGCCGGGTTGGACTCCATTGCGCAGGCGGCGGGGCGGTGCAACCGGGAAGGTAAATTAGCCGGACTCGGAAAAGTCATTGTGTTTATTGCTCCCAAAAAAGCACCCTTGGGCATCCTCCGGAAGGCGGCAGAGACCACGAACAGTATTTTTGCGGTCCGTCCGGAAGAGCCTTTAGAATATGAATTATTCGAAAAATATTTTACCGAATTGTACTGGAAAGCCAACTCGTTAGACGACAAAAACATTATTTCCCTGTTAAACCCCGATCAGGAATGTGGCATTTATTTTCGAACCGCCGCCGCAAAGTTCCGAATGATTGACGATTCTCGTCAAAAAACCATCATTGTCCGTTACGGCGAAAGCGAAAAATTGATCGCGTTATTGAAAGCAAGCGGCCCGGAAAGATCGCTGCTGCGAAAGTTACAAAGATATACGGTTAATGTTTATCATGACGATTTTGAGCAAATGCGACGACGCGGCGCTATCGAAGAGGTGCAGCCCAACATCTTTGCGCTGGCGACAGCTCTCGATTATTCAGCGGATATCGGCCTCCTGGTCGATGAAACCCTCTATGATCCGGAACGATTGATTCAATAGAAAGGAGATGATGCAATTGCACGATTGGTGTTTGGAAGTATGGGGGGATTACGCTTGTTTTACCCGTCCCGAAATGAAAGTGGAACGAGTAAGTTACGATGTGATGACCCCCTCGGCCGCCCGAGCGATTTTTGAGGCGATCTTGTGGAAGCCAGCCATCCGCTGGAATGTAACCAAAATTGAAGTGCTTAATCTGATTCAATGGATTTCCGTCCGCCGCAATGAGGTTGGCAAAAAGGTATCCAATCCCACCGCCAAACAGCTCTCGGGCGCGCTCGGCGAACCCATGGGTATTTTTATTGAAGACGAACGGCAGCAGCGGGCCGGACTTTTCTTGCGGGATGTCAGGTATCGCATTCACGGGTACTTTGATTTTATTCCCCCGGAGCAAAGAGGGGCAAACCGTTCCATCTCGCCGGAATTCTGGGCGGACGAACCGGAAGCGACAGAAATTCTCCGGCTCGACGAGACGGAGGCCAAATATGCCGCAATGTTTGAACGGCGGGCCAAAAAGGGCCAATGCTTTCACCGCCCCTACTTGGGCTGCCGTGAATTCGCCTGTTTTTTCAAGTTGGTTAACCCCGCCGCGGAACCGGCGGAACTCATTCATGAAACGCGGGATTTGGGCTTTATGTTGTATGACATGGATTTCGAGCAGGATACCCATAATCCGCCGCCACTGTTTTTCCGGGCACGGCTCGAAAACGGGGTCATGAACACCGCTCGCGGCGAAGTGGAGGTGCGCGGATGATCCTGCAGGCATTGAAGGAGTATTATGACCGGAAAGCGGCCGATCCGGACAGCGATATTGCGCCGGAGGGTTGGGAGAAGAAAGAGATCCCTTTTATCATTGTCCTTGATGAGAACGGCTCCTTGGTTCAAATCGAGAATACCCGCGAGGGAGAGGGAAAGAAGAGACGGGGCAAGACGTTTCTGGTGCCCCAGGGAGTAAAAAAGACCTCGGGCATCGCCGCTAATCTGCTCTGGGATGTCGCCGGATACGTCTTTGGACTCGATGCAAAAGGCAACCCCGAACGCGCCATGAAGCAGAAGCAAACCTTTGTCAGTCGCTTGACCAACGAACTCGGCGAGATCCGAGCCGTTCAAACGGTCATCCGTTTTCTTGCAACCATTACCGAGGCGAGATTGTCTCAGGAAGATTGCTGGCAAGAAATCTTAGAAACCAATGCGCTGCTTTCGTTCCGAATGGCTGCGGATTCGTTTTTAGTTTGCCGTCATCCGGAGGTTATCGCCAAGCTCTCCGCCTTAATGGATCAGGCGGGCGACGATGGTTTGGGAATTTGTTTGGTGACGGGGCAGAAAACGCGGATCAAGCCGTTGCATGCGGCGATCAAAGGGGTTTATGGGGCCCAGAGTTCCGGAGCCAACATTGTATCGTTTAATCTGGAAGCGTTCCGATCCTACGACAAAGAGCAGGGATTCAATGCTCCGGTAGGCGTCGCGGCTGAATTTTCTTATACGACAGCCATCAACACGTTGCTCGGCAAAGATTCGAGGCAGAGGATGTCCATCGGCGATGCCTCCACGGTATTTTGGTCGGAAAAACAATCATCCTTTGAAGCCGATTTCTCCTTTTATTTCAAAGAACCGGAGAAAGACGACCCGGATGCGGGGACCCAAAAAATAAAAGCGCTGTTCGAATCGGTGAATAGCGGAGCTTATACGGACGATAACAGCGATAACCGATTTTATATTTTGGGGCTGGCCCCGAATGCCGCGCGAATCGCGGTCCGTTTTTGGCAAGTCGGAACCATTTCCGATTTCGCCGCGCGGATCAAGCGATATTTCGAGGACTTCGCCATCGTCAAGCCGCCCCGCGAACCGGAGTACTATTCGATCTGGCGGATTTTGGTGAATATTGCGGTGCAGGACAAGAGCGAGAATATTCCTCCGAACCTGGCGGGTGACTTTATGCGGTCGATTCTGGAGGGGACCCCTTATCCGGCTACACTGCTTCAGGCGGTGCTGCGCCGGATCCGCAGCGATGTGGAGAACCGGGTCAAGCCGGTGCGGGCGGCGCTGATTAAAGCTTACTTAAACCGGTATCATCAATTTTATCCCGATCAAAATCAAAGGGAGGTCGTCATGGAACTGGACACTGCTCAACCATCGATCGGATATCAATTGGGAAGGCTCTTCGCCACGCTGGAAAAGATTCA
The DNA here is from genome assembly GCA_023400055.1 of Bacillota bacterium. Lineage (GTDB taxonomy): Bacteria > Bacillota > UBA4882 > UBA8346 > UBA8346 > Hydrogenispora. The sequence goes on along the minus strand of JAEXFN010000003.1, from coordinate 79,607 downwards.
GGAAGAGGCGAATCCCGGGATCAACGCCACGATTCGCGAACGCTTTTACGGCGCCGCGTCTACCACGCCGGTAACGGTATTTACGAATCTGCTTCGGCTGAAAAATCATCATCTCGCCAAGCTTGAGAATAAGGGAAGAGTGGTTAATTTTGAGCGCTTGTTGGGAGAGATCATGAGCAACGTGCGCGACTTCCCCGCCCATCTCACGCTGCATGAACAGGGCCGTTTTGCGATCGGCTATTATCACCAGAGACAGGCATTCTTTACCAAAAACGAAGATAACCGATGATTGGCGATGAAAAATAACCTTTCGAAAGGGGAATAAACATGAGCGCAATCCAAAAACGGTATGATTTCGTTATTCTGTTTGATGTCAAGGATGGCAATCCCAACGGTGATCCGGACGCCGGCAATTTGCCGCGCGTCGACGCCGAGACTGGGCATGGCCTGATTACCGACGTCTGTCTAAAAAGGAAAGTCCGAAATTATGTAGGGCTGAAAGAAGCGGATAAAGCTCCCTATGGGATCTTTATTAAAGAAAGGGCAATTTTAAACAATACGATCGAACAGGCTTACCTCAGCTTAAATATCGATTTACAAGGACCGCCCAGCGATCCGGCGGACGGCAAAAAGCGCAACAAGCCCGGACAGGGCCAGGGAGGAGAGATCGATCGGGCAAGGCAGTTTTTATGCCAGAATTTTTATGATATCCGGACATTTGGCGCCGTTCTGTCCACCGGGGCCAATGCGGGTCAAGTCCGGGGCCCGGCGCAGTTTACTTTCGCCCGCTCCGTGGATCCGATAGTATCGCTCGAGCACAGCATCACCCGGATGGCCGTGGCGACCGAGGCGGAAGCCGAAAAACAGGGCGGGGACAATCGCACGATGGGCCGGAAATTCACGGTTCCTTACGGCCTTTATCGCGCGCACGGGTTTATTTCGGCGCCGCTTGCCAACCAGACCGGTTTTTCCGAGGAGGATTTGCAGCTGCTCTGGGAAGCCCTTGAAAATATGTTCGAGCACGATCATTCCGCGGCTCGCGGCCTCATGGGGACGAGAAAGCTATTCATCTTTGAACATACATCCAAGATGGGTGATGCCCCGGTTCAAAAACTTTTCGACGCAATTACAGTCCGACGCAAAGATGACAGCAAACCGGCCCGCGATTTAAGCGATTATACGGTTTCGGTTGACAAAGAGAAGATCCCGGCGAGTGTAACCTTGATCGAGCGCTTGTGAGATGGCTGGCAGTTATTCAGACGACGATCTCCTGCTCCTCTCCGGCATCCAGCACTTCGCCTTCTGCCGCCGGCAGTGGGCCTTGATCCATATCGAGCAGCAGTGGCAGGAGAATGTATTGACCTTCAGCGGCCGGGAGATGCATGAGCGGGCGGACGACCCTTTCTTCACCGAATCGCGGGGAACGGTGCTGGTCACCCGTTCCCTGCCGTTGGTCTCCCGGACTTTGGGACTGTACGGCGTAGCCGATGTGGTGGAATTCCAGCGCGACGAAAACGGAATCGCTCTGGACAGCCGCCCGGGCCGCTGGCGGCCGCATCCGGTGGAGTATAAGTACGGCCAGCCGAAAAGTGACGACCGCGACATCGTTCAGCTCTGCGCGCAAGGGATTTGTCTGGCGGAGATGTTCGGCGTGCCGGTTGCGACGGGCGATCTGTTCTACGGCCGGACCCGTCGCCGCCAGCCAGTGGAGTTTGATGAGACCCTGAGGGACCGGGTGCGGGAGCTGGCCGCCGCGATGCACGATCTGTTCGAAAAGGGCGTCACTCCGCCGGCCGAATCCAGCGCGGCTTGCCAAAGTTGCTCGCTGGTGGAGATCTGCCTGCCCAAGGCCGGCTCGCGGCGCTCGGTCCGGCGCTACCTGGACGAGGCATTGCGTTGATGCTGATTCAGGATGCTGATCAGGTTCTTGGTTGTTGGTATTAATTTTGAATGCGGATTCAAGTTCCTGGTCCGGGTTTTCGCGACTAACAATCAAAAGCCAACAACGACGAACGGTAAACGACGAGTTAAATGATGGAGGTTTGGACAACGTTTTGCGAAAACTGCTGAATGTGTTGTATATTACTTCTCCCGAGGCTTACCTCGGCAAGGAAGGCGAAACGGTTTTGGTCCTGATGAATGAGGAGGTTAAGTTCAGGATCCCCATTCACAACCTGGAAGGGATCGTCTGCTTCGGATATACGGGCGCCAGTCCGGCCTTGATGCATCTCTGCGCCGAGCGGGGCGTGGCCCTCTCGTTCCTCTCGGAGAGCGGCCGGTTTCTGGCCCGGGTCAGCGGTCCGGTCCATGGCAATGTCCTGTTGCGCCGTCGCCAGTATCGTCTGACGGACAGTCCGGATGAAGCGTTGCAATTGGCGGGAAACTTCATCATCGGCAAGCTATTCAATTGCCGTTGCGTGTTGCAACGCTTCCTGCGCGATCACGAGCAACGGGGCGATCCGCAGGCGCTGCAAGCTGCCGTGGACGGATTAAGCGGACAATTGCAAAAGGTGGCCGATAGCCCTCAGCTGGAGATGCTGCGCGGCGTGGAGGGTGAAGGAGCGCGGACCTATTATGGTGTATTCGATCATTTGATATTGGAGGCCAAGGACACTTTCAAGTTTTCCGGGCGGAGCCGGCGGCCGCCGCTCGATCCAGTAAACGCTTTGTTGTCGTTTTTATACACCCTGCTGGGACACGATTGCGCAGCCGCTTTGGAGACCGTCGGGCTCGATCCACAGGTGGGTTTCTTGCATCGCGAGCGGCCCGGCAGAGCTAGCCTCGCCCTGGACTTGATGGAAGAGCTGCGGCCGTATCTGGTGGACCGTTTTATTTTGTCGCTGATCAATAACCGCCAGATCGGCGCCGCCGGGTTTGTGACCAAGGAATCCGGCGGCGTCCTCATGACCGACGAGGTCCGCAAGAATGTGATCGCCGCCTGGCAGAAGCGCAAGCAGGAAGAGGTCATGCATCCTTTCCTGGGAGAGAAGATCGCCGTCGGGCTCATCCCCTATGCCCAAGCTTTGTTGCTGGCCCGCCACTTGCGAGGCGATCTGGAGGCATATCCGCCATTTTTGATGAAGTAAGGTGAATCGCGATGATGGTCTTGGTAACCTATGATGTAAACACGGAGAAGGAAGCGGGTAAAAAACGCCTGCGCAAAGTGGCCAAACTATGCAAAGACTATGGACAAAGGGTGCAAAATTCGGTCTTCGAATGCTTGGTGGACCCGGTGCAACTGGCCAAACTCCGCAAGCGATTGGAAGAGATTATTGATGCCGAGAACGATAGTTTGCGTTATTATTTCTTGGGAGACAATTGGAAACACCGGGTCGAACATGTGGGCGCCAAGGCTTCGTATGATCCCCAAGGCGTGCTGATGGTTTAGCGCGAACCCCAAGCGCCCATGGTTTCCCTGGGAGGTTCGCGGTGTTGATATTGCTGGATTTGAGGCGTTGATGTCATGTTTGGCGTCAAAAAAAGACCCATCTCAAAGCACCTTCGCGGAAATCAGGGCGCGAGCCCAATAGGGATAAGCATTTTCCGGCAGTACTGTCGCTCCTTGCACGGGAGCGTGGATTGAAACTCCTCGTCGGGAATGCCTTGTTCAACCAATGCCTGTCGCTCCTTGCACGGGAGCGTGGATTGAAACATAGTAATCAACAGCATTCAATACATATTGTTAAGTCGCTCCTTGCACGGGAGCGTGGATTGAAACTGGGCTTCAGCGAGTGCGGAGGAAAGAAAGTTCGTCGCTCCTTGCACGGGAGCGTGGATTGAAACATGAGAGGCGCCGATTTGACTTTTGTGGACCCGCGTCGCTCCTTGCACGGGAGCGTGGATTGAAACATTTATAAGAAACTCGCGGACGCATCTATTGATGTCGCTCCTTGCACGGGAGCGTGGATTGAAACTTATAAAGACTTAGAGATCGAACAGAAGCGTGACGTCGCTCCTTGCACGGGAGCGTGGATTGAAACTATTGCCAACCTGACGGCCCGACTTGATGAGCTCAAGTCGCTCCTTGCACGGGAGCGTGGATTGAAACGCGTTTTCGATTTCCCATAGCTTGTGTTCCCCAAGTCGCTCCTTGCACGGGAGCGTGGATTGAAACGACGAGCGTACAGTCCTTATTCTTGAGCAAACACGGTCGCTCCTTGCACGGGAGCGTGGATTGAAACCGCGCTGACAATTACGGACCAGCCGAACCGAAAGGTCGCTCCTTGCACGGGAGCGTGGATTGAAACTTGTCCACATAAAGAGCAAGTAACAATCGTTGCGTCGCTCCTTGCACGGGAGCGTGGATTGAAACACGAATCAACGTCTATATTTATTTTACCACAATGTCGCTCCTTGCACGGGAGCGTGGATTGAAACCGGGAAAGACTGTTTGTTTTATAAAGCGAAAGTCGTCGCTCCTTGCACGGGAGCGTGGATTGAAACCTTGCAAACGTTGATATTATTGACTTTGTGACCTCTTGTCGCTCCTTGCACGGGAGCGTGGATTGAAACTACCGAAGAAATGAACAAATTCATTCTTGCAAGCAGTCGCTCCTTGCACGGGAGCGTGGATTGAAACCCTTTAGCATATGATTTCGAAAAATCCGCTGATGTCGCTCCTTGCACGGGAGCGTGGATTGAAACAACGCACTGGGCTGAATGGTACAAGATCAATATCGTCGCTCCTTGCACGGGAGCGTGGATTGAAACCCCGGCGTTACGAACCTTTGCTTTACCCACCCATGGTCGCTCCTTGCACGGGAGCGTGGATTGAAACACTTATTGCCTACTTCGGTTATTATCTTAAATATCGTCGCTCCTTGCACGGGAGCGTGGATTGAAACTAGGTCTAAACACGAAATCCCTTCCAACTCTTTTTTGTCGCTCCTTGCACGGGAGCGTGGATTGAAACAGGCTTGACGGATTGCAGCTTGAACTTGGTAGTGTCGCTCCTTGCACGGGAGCGTGGATTGAAACTGCGCGGCAAGGGTTGGGCTTTGCGGCAAAGCATTGTCGCTCCTTGCACGGGAGCGTGGATTGAAACAAAATAAAGTTGTATACCAATAGGAGTTTAAAATGTCGCTCCTTGCACGGGAGCGTGGATTGAAACCGATGTGGCTGGAAGCATACAACAAAAAGCTGCAGGTCGCTCCTTGCACGGGAGCGTGGATTGAAACAGGCCATGCTGCAAAATCCTGACATCGGAGCGCGTCGCTCCTTGCACGGGAGCGTGGATTGAAACTGACGGTTCCATAAAAACTGAAAACTATGCAGCGGTCGCTCCTTGCACGGGAGCGTGGATTGAAACCATGTCAAAGCAAACTGCACCGATAAGCAGAAGTTTGGTCGCTCCTTGCACGGGAGCGTGGATTGAAACGCGGGTCTGCGCGATTTGGGCAAGGGATCGTCGGTGTCGCTCCTTACACGGGAGCGTGGATTGAAACACGCGACATTTTGGCTTTGCCCTCGGCGGAATAGGTCGCTCCTTACACGGGAGCGTGGATTGAAACAGCGAAGGACACATGGAAACATTGAGCGGCGATGGTCGCTCCTTACACGGGAGCGTGGATTGAAACTCAAGGTTCATGACGATGGATTTCGAGCATAAAGTCGCTCCTTACACGGGAGCGTGGATTGAAACATTTGTTGGAAGCAATAAGAGATAGATTGAGTTATGTCGCTCCTTACACGGGAGCGTGGATTGAAACACGGTGATCAGAGAACACTTTGACCGGTCCATACGTCGCTCCTTACACGGGAGCGTGGATTGAAACAATCTGAAGAAAAACCAGTTGTAATTTCCCGGTGTCGCTCCTTGCACGGGAGCGTGGATTGAAACAACTGGGACGCCGTAGCGGTTACCTGCGTTCCGGCCGTCGCTCCTTGCACGGGAGCGTGGATTGAAACAATATAACCCGTTCAAAGGTTCTATAGGGCATTAGTCGCTCCTTGCACGGGAGCGTGGATTGAAACATTAGTTGTGAACCACTATTGGGTCCTGTCGACGTCGCTCCTTGCACGGGAGCGTGGATTGAAACACGACAATCCCGAGCTGCTGGAGGTGCAATCCCAGTCGCTCCTTGCACGGGAGCGTGGATTGGAACGACGGGCTCTTTACAGCATCGTGGACGGATTTGGGTCGCTCCTTGCACAGGAGCGTGGATTGAAACTTCCGTCCCATCTTCTTAATGTACTCCGTCAGCGTCGCTCCTTGCACAGGAGCGTGGATTGAAACGTAGTCTCTAAGTCAATCCAAGGTCTAATTGGCGTCGCTCCTTGCACAGGAGCGTGGATTGAAACTGCGGCCAACCATCCTCCTGCCCCCTTCCTCAAGGTCGCTCCTTGCACAGGAGCGTGGATTGAAACCGGGCGGAGTGCGCATCATATCAGCGATCGAACGTCGCTCCTTGCACGGGAGCGTGGATTGAAACGGGCTTTTCAAAAACCATTTCCTCAAGTTTTTTAGGTCGCTCCTTGCACGGGAGCGTGGATTGAAACAAGGCATTCCAGTAATCCAATCGCGACGGCCGGTCGCTCCTTGCACGGGAGCGTGGATTGAAACGCTGAAGGTATTGGTATTTTGCGTCCTGAATGTTCGTCGCTCCTTACACAGGAATGTGTATTGTAACACAATGGATGTTGTAGTATATTTTTCCAATACAAAATCGTTGAATTATTTTTTGGAATACGAAAAGGTTTGGCTATTTCTTGCGCTTATGCGAATGCCCTGACCTTTGGCCAGGGTATTCACAACGTTTTCCGATGCTATCGTGGCTGTTAATGCGCGGGATGCTCGCCCGGAACGAGCGGGGTGCGCGGCACCGGCGGATAGTCTTCCTCATCCGGCCCCAGCACCTGGATGGGGCGCATCATGTCGTAGTCCTCGTGCTCCAGGATGTGGCAGTGCCAGACGTAGCGGCCGGTGTAAGGTTCGAACCGTACCAAGATGCGGGTGACCATGCCCGGATTGGCCCGGGCGATGTCCTTGCCGCCCCGTTCATTGGGGTCGGGCGGCACCGCCGGCCCGGTAAATTGCAGGTTGCCGGTCTGGTTATAGACGGGCACGTCAAACGGCCGCCGGTCGAGGATCTGGAATTCGATCAGGTGGAGGTGAATCGGATGGGCGCCGAAGCCCGGGTTGATGATGTTCCAGATCTCATATTGGCCCAGCCGCGGCGTTTCGGTCACCGGATCATGCCACATTCTCCCGTCCAACTCGAAGAGGAGCCGGCCGTATTGGTCCTGGGTGACGACCAGAGGAAGCTGCCGCTTCACCTTGGCCAGTTTCTGGGGATGGCGCACCGGATACAGATAATCGGGAATGGCAGAGTAGTCTTTGCAGGATAAAGGCTTGGTCACCTTAAAGAGCAGGACCTGGCCGGTGGTCTCGGGATCGACCGGCGCGCCGGTCGGGAAGGGATTGGCGGCGTCATTCAACAGCGTGATCGTTTGATCCTTATAGCCGCTAAAGTCGATGATCAGGTCGGCCCGTTCGGCCGGAGCCAGCACCAGCTGGAAAACGGCACTGGAGTATTCGAGGAGACCGGCGTCGTTGCCGATCTGCTGCATCGCCTGTTTGGTACTCAGGCTCAGCCGGTAAAAACGGTCATTGGAGCCGTTCAGCACGCGGAAACGATACTTGCGGGGCTCCACCTCCAGGTACGGCCAGACTTTGCCGTTGACTACGATGGTATCGCCGAGAAATCCCGGCGCAATCGACGGGTCGACGCCGGGGACCGGTCCCAGCGGTGGCGGCGGCTGGCTGGGATAGAAAAGCGATCCGTCGGGATTGAAGGAACGGTCCTGAATCAACAGAGGGATCTCAAAGGGAACCTTGGGCAGATCCAGGATCCGCTCGAACTTGTCGCGGATCAGGTACAATCCGGCCAGGCCGGCGTAGACATTCAAACGGGTGATGCCCAGCGCGTGGTCATGGTACCAGAGCGTGGTCGCCCGCTGCTGATTGGGGTAATGGTAGGTTTTGTGGTAAAAGGACGGACCCCGTTCGGCAAAACCACGGGTGTACCAGGCTTCGGGATAGCCGTCGCTTTCCGGTCGCACCTTGGCGCCGTGCAGATGGACCACGGTGCGGACCTCGGGCGTATTCTCGGCGCCGTGCACGGTTTTGTCCACCGGCAGGAAATGTTTATCTGGGAGCTCGTTTAGCCAGCGGACCCAGACCGGTTCGTTTTTCTGGACTTCGAAGGTCGGCCCGGGATAAATGCCTTCATAGCCCCAGACAGTTGCCGCCGGCAGATCCGGATGGAAGACATGCGCCACTTGTTTCATCCGGACTACGTAATGGCTGCCGTCTTCATCGCGGTATTTTGGCTTGATGGTAGGCATCACCGGAAGCGGTTCGACGAATTTTCGAAGAGCGGCCATTGTAAACCCTCCTTTATCAGGGAACCTTGGTGATAGTTTCATTCCAGCCAAGTAATAAAGCGTTCGAATCAGAAATCCCCTTGCGAAAAAGCTTTCAGCTGTTTCATCCCTTGCTGATCCGATTCTTATGGGAACGCCTTGCTTCGAATGGAGTTTATTGCAACGTATTTAAGCCAAAAGTTAAAAAAATGAAGCGATGATGAAATTCAGAATATCTTATGAGGGTTGGGATAACTCGGAAACGAAGGCCGGCTAAAAATGCTGATTGTCCGGTCAATTCATTTCCGGGGTTATGTTTTGTAGTCCTATTGGCGGAATGCATAAAAACCGGCCGAATTGCAGCAAATGTCGCGAATCATTTACCGTGCCGCCGGACGAATAAAATAGGGCTGTAATTGCATGAACTTTAAGGCGGATCGGTGGTTCGATTAAAAATCGACAAAATATTAAATTCCGTATATAAAATTTGGCTATTTTATGGTAAGGTAAAGGCAATGGCGAAAGATTCTCCGTCCGCGGCCCGACAGGCTAAAACCGTCGTAGCGTAGCCGTGGCGAGTGCGTCCGGTATTCTCCCCGCCCAGAGCGTTTTTCCTGGCTTGGGTTTGCCGATGAACGATCGTCTCAACGACTGCCGAAGAATTTCCCGCTTAGGATCGTTCTCCGATAAGCTTGTCATAGCCGATAACCGGATGCAACGCGGCATACCGCGGTTGGCGCGGTGAGCAGCCGCTTGCCTGAGTGCGCGAACCAGGGGCAGGGGATCGCATCGCGGGCGATCTTTAAAATTACATCATCAGCCGAGGCGTTACGCGCCGTATCGGAATCGGCGCCCTCCGGAACACCCTAGCCTTTAACCTTACTGCAAACGGGGGTAAAGGCTTTTTGGCCGTCCGGCGGTTCGGATTTGGTCCATCGCTAGGACGAGGCAGCGATGGACAGCAGTTGAAATGGCAGAAACAAATGTTGCAAATCTCACGCCTTACGCGCGTGACGGAGAAAGAGCATATTGCAGAATTAAATGGATTGTGCCAGCACTGGAAGCGCTGGAGCGCCTGGTTTGGAGAAGGAGGAATGGATGTGAGGGGCCGGTTGGGATTTTGGGGGCTGTTTCTGGTGATTGCGGCCGTCATCGGCTTGGCCGCCAGCGCCGTGGCGGAGACTCCGGAATATGAAGAAGACGAAGTGGTGGTCACCGCTGCGCCGTTGCAACCGCCGCCGGAACCGCAGACGCTGGGCATGACCGAGGTGATTACCGGGCCGGAGGTCAAACAGTCCGGGCCGGATAACGTGGCCGCGACTCTGGCCGCGGACGGCCAGCCGGTGGCCCAGAGCGGCGGAAGCGCCCCGGCCAATCTGCGGCTGGACGGCACCGAGGCCGGCCAGACGGCAGTACTGATCAACGGAATGCCGCTGGACGACGGCGCCGGCCGGTTCGATCTGGCGGAATATCCCACGGTCGGCGTGAAAGAAATCGCGATCAGCCACGGTCCGTTCGCGGTCGGCAACGGCGCCGACGCCCTGGGCGGGGTGGCCAACATCGTCAGCGATCTGACCGGGGGCGCCGAATCGCAAAACCAGGTTTCGTTCGGCGGAGGATCCTTCGGCAGCAGCCGCTTGAACCTGGCCGTCAGCCAGGACCGCTGGGGCTTCGCCGCCGGGCTGCACGACAGCGACGGCGACCGCCAACGCAGCGGGGTCTCCGGCGGCTATTTCCTGGGACAATACGATTTTATCCAGGCGGACCAGGAATACCTCCGTCTTTACCTGCAGGCTTTCCGCAAAAAAGCCGAGGTGCCGGGGTCCGAGATTGCGCCCAAGAACGACGCCGAGCAGCTCGCTGAGGATTACGCGATCCATTTGAGCGGCAAACGCTTATGGACCGATACTACATTGGAATACAATCTTTACGGCCAGCGTTGGAACCAGCATTACGACGAGCCCGGCGAGCACGACCGCTACCATGGCACCGGCTTGGGCGGAGACGCCACCGGGATGTACCAATGGGGGGATCACGCGTTCCAGGCCGGTGTCTCGCTGAAACAGAGCGACCTGAACGGCGCCAACGGTGATCATGACCAAAATGCCGCTGCGCTTTACGCGCAAGACACGTACCGGATGAATTCCAGCTTTCAATGGGTGGGCGGCCTGCGCCAGGACTGGAACTCGCGGGATGACTCGCCGCTATTGCCGCGACTCGGCCTGATCCAGACGGTGAATGACCGTTTGACGGTCAAATACGGCTACGGCAAGGTTTTCCGTGCGCCGTCCCTGGCCGAGCTGTATCTGGATCAGCCGCTCTCCGGAATCACCAGCAATCCCAATCTCCAAGCGGAACGGGGCGACCGTTTCGATATCACCGCCGAATACCGCCAGGACCAAGACCGATCGGTCTGGCAGTTTAACCTGTTCCACAACCGGTTGACCGACGGGATTTCCTGGGTTCCGCTGGACCTGTCCCAACTCGCCGCCGGTTATAAGTTGACCAATTTCGCCAGGACCCGCACCGACGGCTTCAGCGTCGGCTGGCAGCGCCGTTGGCTGGACCGGCTCAGCAGCCGGGCCGACTACCATTGGCTGAGCCGCGAGGATCGGGGGACGGACGGCGCGTACCGGACTAACAATTTCCTCGGCCGGAACCAGTTCGGCCTGGGGTTGACGTTCAGCCAGGCCCAGTGGGATGCCGACCTGGCGTGGCGGCTGGTCTGGGACCGGATCTCGGTCGGAGTGGAACTGCCCGATTATCAGCTGGTGGATCTGAACTTTCACTATCGTTACAATACCAAGCTGAGCTTCAGCATCGGTTGCACGAACCTGACCGACGAACATTATGCGATTCAAGCGGGATATCCCATGCCGGGCCGGGCCTTCCAGCTGACCATGGATTATCTCTTTTAAAAGCGTGGCGGCCGCGCGTGGTGCATTTTGACCGATTGAGGACGAATCAAAACGAAGCAATTGTAGTGAAATTTGAATACCGACTCAGATCCCTCGCCCTTTAAAGGGGTAAGGAATCCGGTTTTAAGCTTTTCAATTAAGCAGAGGCTGGTACGGATGTTTGGAAAATGGCTTTCCTATTCATTGCTCTTTCATATCGCGGTCGTGATGGCGCTGATGCTTCTGGTGCCGCCGGATCTGGCTGAACCGGCCCAGGAACATTACTTCGAGTTGAGCGTCGACAACGGCCCTGCTGGTGCTCCTGCGGGACCGCCGCCCCGGCTCGGAAACGGCGGGACAACTGGCGGCGCTCCAGCGGGTGACGGCCTTCCGGCGGGAAAACGGGGCGGCTCGGGGCCGAATCGCGATCTGCGTCCGGCTGGCTTGCCTGGCGCGAAGTCGAAACTGGCTTCCGCCGCGCCCAATGGAGCGAAAAAGGCGCCCGCCAAACCGGCAGCGCCGGCGCGGGAAGCGGCTGCGGTTCCGGCTCCGGCCGAGCCGGCAAAGGTTGCGTCGGCCGCCCCGGTCGCTACGCCGCCCGTCGCGCCATTGCCAACGGCGCCCGTCCGGACTGTCACCGAACCCGCTGCACAGCCCAGACCGGTGGCGACGCCGCTCCCGGCGGAGCAAGCGGCCGTTCCGGTGCCGGCGCGGCGGGAGGGGGATTATCCGGCGGTTAACCCGGAGGCGGAAACCAAAGCGATCGCTCCGGCGCCGGCGGTCAAGGCGGAAACTGCTCCCGTCCGTCAAGCGGCGGCGGCTCCTCAAACCGTTCCGTTTGCGGCACCGCTGCCCGAGAATAAAGCCGATCTCAAACCAAGCGCGGCCGCTTCGGAGCTTGCTTCGACCCAAAATAGCGCCAGCCCAGCGCCATCCGGCAAGGCTGCCGCGGCCCAACCGGCCGTTCAGGGCGGTTCCGGACCGAATGGAACCGGGACTGCCGCCGGCAAAGATGCCGCGCGGGGAACGGGTACGCCCGAAGGCCAGCCGCAGGGCGGTGGTGGAATCGCCTACGGTCTGGGTTCCGGATCGGGGACCGGAAGCGGAACCGGTTCCGGCAGCGGTTCGGGTAAATCCGGTTCGGGGTCCGGGAGTGGCTCCGGCGCTGGTGGCGGCGGTACGCCGGGAAATCCAAACGGATCCCCGCATGGCGTCGGCACCAGGATGACCGCCGCGGAACTGCCCGATCATCCGCCGCTGCAGCAAAGCGGTCCGGTGACTCCGCTATATCCCGAAACGGCCCGGCGCCGGGGCTGGGAGGGTCCGGTGGTATTGAAGGCCAAGGTGTCGGCGGACGGCTCCGTCGCCGAGGTCACGGTGACCCAATCCACCGGGTATAAGATCCTGGACGAGGCCGCGATAACCGCGGTCCGGCAGCGCCATTACCACCCGGCGTACAAAGACGGCAAACCGGTGGAGTGTAATATTACGATCAAATTCCGATTCAAGCTGGAGGAGTAAGCGATGCATCTGTTGGAACTGGGCGGTTTTTTCATGATTCCGTTGCTCATCTGTTCGATCCTGATGCTGGCCATCATCGGCGAGCGGCTTTATGTATTCCTGACCACGATGAAGGAACCGCTGATCGAATGGGAGGAACCGGATGGCGTGGTCAAGGACTTGCGCCGTAACTTGATGGCCTTGTACACCATCACCGTCATCGCCCCGATGCTGGGGCTGATCGGGACGGTCATCGGCCTGATGAAAAGCTTTCATCTGCTCAGCGGGCAGGTTGGCAATTACAATCCCCAAGTGCTCAGCCAGGGAATCAGCGAAGCTTTGATTACCACCGCCACCGGTCTGATCATCGCGGTGGTGGCCATCATCTTCTATAATTATTTCCACGCCCGGCTGGAAGCGTACGTTTACGATTACAATATCGATATCAAAGATGAGAACCGCCATGAATAAGCCGCGGCCGATCGAATTGAAGCCGTTGCCTCCGCCCCGGCTGGAGATCCTGAATTTTATCGATATCCTGATCACTCTGATCGCCTTTTTCATGATGACCACGATCTTCGTGGCCAACAACCGGCAGTTCGGGGTGAATCTGCCGCAGGTAAAGAGCGGTGCGCCGGCGGCCGCCAGCCGGCTGGTATTGGAGGTCGCCAAGGAAGGCCAGGTCTACTGGAACGGCCACCCCATCCAGGCCAAGGAACTGCGGATGCTCCTGGAGTCGCAGCACCCCGAGACGATGCTGGTGATCAGGGCCGACCGGGACTGCCGTTATCAGCGGGTGGTGAATCTGTTGGATCTGGCCAAAGCGGCCGGGCTCGGCAGGATCGCCCTGGAGGCCCGGGCCGTCCAAGTTCAATAGGGCGGCAACGAAAGGAACTTCAGATTGGCAATGAAAAGAGCCGGGGCGAACCCGGCTCTGGCATTTATTGTTATTTGATAAAGGCGACTCAACCGAGGATGGCTTGCAAGTCCGCCTCGGGAGTGGAGGTCGGGTGGATCTGGAACTGCTCGACCAGGATGTTCAACACATTCGGCGAGATGAAGGCCGGCAGGGTCGGTCCGAGATAGATGTTCTTGACTCCCAGCGCCAGCAGGGTCAGCAGGATGCAGACCGCTTTCTGCTCATACCAGGAGAGCACCAGCGTCAAGGGCAGTTCGTTCACGCCGCATTGGAAAGCGTCGGCCAGCGCCAGCGCCACCTGAATCGCGGAGTAGGCGTCGTTGCATTGGCCCATGTCCAGCAGCCGGGGCAATCCGCCGATGGTGCCGAGATCCAGGTCGTTGAAACGGTATTTGCCGCAGGCCAGGGTGAGAATGACCGTATCTTGCGGCGCCTTTTGCACGAATTCGGTATAATAGTTCCGGCCGGGCCGGGCGCCGTCGCAGCCGCCCACCAGGAAGAAGTGCTTGATGGCGCCGGCTTTGACCGCGTCGATCACCTGGCCGGCCACGTTCAACACGGTGTTGTGGCCGAATCCGGTCAGCAGTTGCGAGCCGCCGTTGATGCCGCTGAACTGCTTAGCCTCGTCCCAGCCGCCGAGTTCCAACGCTTTTTGAATGATCGGGCCAAAGTCTTTCTTGCCGTTCACCTCCGGAATGTGCTGCAACTCCGGGTAGCCGACCATCGCCGTGGTAAAGACGCGGTCCGCGTAAGAAGCCTTGGGCGGCATCAGACAGTTTGTAGTGAAGAGGAAGGCCGCCGGCACGCCGTCGAACTCTTTCTGCTGATTCTGCCAGGCGGTGCCGAAATTGCCCTTCAGGTGCGAGTATTTCTTCAGTTCCGGATAGCCGTGGGCCGGCAGCATCTCGCCGTGGGTGTAGATATTGACGCCTTTGCCGGCGGTCTGCTCCAACAGCTGTTGCAGATCGAGCAGATCATGACCGGAGACGACGATAAACGGTCCTTTTTCCACCGTCATGGTGACCGGCGTCGGGACCGGATGGCCGTAGGCCGAAGTATTGGCCTCGTCCAGCAGGGCCATGCATTTCAGGTTGACCCGGCCGAATTCCAGCAACAATTGCAGCCATTCGGCGGCCTGATGCTCGGCGCCGACCGCGTTCAATCCCTTATAGAACCAGGCGGTTACCTCGGGGTCTTCCTTGCCCAGCACTACTGCGTGCCAAGCGTAGGCGGCCATGCCCCGCAGTCCCAAGAGCAAAGTGGAACGGAGTGAGACGATGTCCGCGTCGCCCTGCCACAGCGCGGCGGCGTCGTAAGACGCGGCTCCGCCCAGAGCGGCAGTCGCTTCGTTGACCTGCTGTTGCAACGCGGCGATGCGGTCGCGGTCGAAATTGACGTTGGTCACCGTGGCGAATAAAGATTGCATTACCAGGTGGTCGACGTTTTTACCGGGTTCTTTCCCCTGGGCGGCCCGGGCCAGTTCCACCAGGGCGGCGGTCAATTCGTCCTGCTGCAGAGCGACGTCGGGTTGCTTGCCGCAGACGCCTACTTTGGTACAGCCTTTGCCGCCGGCGGTCTGCTCGCATTGGAAACAAAACATAGAACTCATTGATTTTCCCTCCTATATTTCGCTGTGAATGATTGAGCTTGGTAAGGATGGCTTGTTTTTACAAACTGATTGTAATATAATCAGGCTGACAAATCGGTAACTGCGGTTACCAAACTTCCGGAATCCGCTCAAATGAGCGGGGACGGGGAAACCGAGGCTGCGAACGATGTGGGAAAAATGGCTCGATTCGTTAAAAAATTGCGCGATCTTCCGCGGAATCGCCCGGGATGAGCTGGAGCAGATACTGGATTGCCTCAAGCCGTCGGTCAGCCGCTACGCCGCCGGGGCCAGCATCGCCATTGCCGGAACGCCCTTCACCGGCCTGGGGATCGTCCTCTCCGGCCGGGTGGCGGTGACCAAGGAAAATGCCGCCGGCAACCGGGTGATCCTGGCCATCTTCGGGTCCGCCGAATTGTTCGGGGAGATGATCGCCTTCGCCGGCAACAGCCTGTGGCCGGTGACCGTGGTGGCCCAGGAGGCGTGCGAGGTATTGTTCCTGCCGCCGGAACGGATCGTGGGCGGCTGTCCCCGCCAGTGCCCGAGCCATCAGGCGCTGGTGATGAACCTGTTGCGGATCTTCGCCGGCCGGGCGATGCTGCTCAACCAGAAGGTCGAGTACCTCACCATGAAGAGCGTCCGCCAGAAGATCAGCGCCTATCTGCTGGAACTGTACCGGCAGAGCGGCCGGACCACCTTTATGCTGCCGCTGAACCGCGACGATCTAGCCGATTTCCTGAACCTTACCCGGCCGTCGCTCTCCCGGGAACTGTGCCGGATGCGCGATGAGGGGATCGTCGAATTTCACCGGGCGTCGCTGAAGATCAAGGACTTGCCCCGTTTGCAGGAGGGAAGCCTCGGCCGGGAAGCGGGGCGCGCCAATACGACACGAGAGGATGAGCAGGGATGATTCGTTTGGGGGTCATCGGCACCAGTTGGATCACGACGGAATTGATCCGGGCCGCCAACTTGAGCGGGGATTTCGTCTGTAACGCCGTTTATTCGCGAACCGCCGAACGGGCGACGGCTTTCGCCGCCCAACATGGGATGAGCCACAGCTTCACCGATCTGGCCGGGCTGGCGCAGAGCGACGCGGTGGACGCGGTCTATATCGCCAGTCCCAACGCCTGCCACGCCGCGCAGGCCATTTTGATGATGGACCACGGCAAGCACGTCTTGTGCGAAAAACCGGTCGCCGCCAATTCGGGCGAGCTGGCCGCGATGATCGCCGCGGCCCGCCGCAACCGGGTGGTGCTGATGGAGGCCTTGAAGACCACCCTGCTCCCCAATTTTGCGGCGATCCGCGCCAATCTGGCCAAGTTGGGGCCGATCCGCCGCTTCACGGCCGTCAAGTGCCAGTATTCCTCGCGTTACGACCGGTACAAGCGGGGCGAGCCCACCAACACCTTCGACCCGCGCCTGGCCAACGGCTCGCTGATGGATATCGGGGTCTATTGCGTCTACCCCATCATCGCCCTCTTCGGGGCGCCGCAGGGGGTCCGGGCCAACGCGGTGATGCTGGCCTCCGGAGTGGACGGGGCGGGCAGCGTCTGCCTACAATACCCGCAAATGGAGGCGCTCGCCATTCATTCGAAGATCAACGACGGCGTCTCGCCCAGCGAGATTCAGGGCGAGAACGGCAGCATCGTCATCGACCAGTTGTCCACTCCGCAGCGGGTGGAGATCCGCTACCGGAACGGGGCAGTGGAAGACATCTCCCGGTCACAATCGGAAGTGACCATGCTCTATGAGGTCCAGGAGTTCGGCGCACTGATCCGCGGCGGCCGCCTGGAATCTTCCGTCAATACGTACGGTTTGGCCACCGCGGTCCTGGCGGTGCTGGACGAAGCCCGCCGCCAAATCGGGCTGCGCTTTCCATCCGACCCACCGGAATAGCCGCTCGGGTTCTCTTGCCTATCATTTGGAATGCGTCATCCGTAAGGGTGGCGCATTTTTGATCCCGCGGTCCCGATAAAGGTCATCCGGCAGTCCGATGAATACTTTCAGTAACGGAAAAAGCATTTGCAATAACCGAATGAATAGCTTCAGTTACAGTATGAGCCTCTTTAGTGACCGAATGTCTATTTTTAGGAACTGAAGGAAGAACTGCAGTGATCGAATAAGGATCTTCCATAACTGAATGAGCATCTTCAGCAGCTGAATGAAGATATTCATTCGCTAAACAACGTTTTGTAACTCCATAACGACGAAATGGTTTGAATGGGTCAGAACCGGACCCATCTATAGCAATAATTCCCAAACCTGTTGAAATTATTACTACAGCTATAGCTTTATCCAAGATTGTAAATTGGATATTGCAAAAGCAAAAATTAACTGTTACAATTTGAGTAACCGGTTTAGTAAACCGGTTACGTTGAACGAAGCGAGGTTCCGCCATGGGGTCCACCATCAACGATATCGCCCGGTTGGCCAATGTTTCCAAGGCCACGGTCTCCCGGGTCATCAACAACAAGTCCGAAGGGGTGGGGGAGGAGACCAAAAAGAAGATCCTCCGGATCATCGCCGAGCTGAATTACCAGCCCAGCCTGATCGCCCGGGGCCTGGTCACCAAGCGCACCAATTCGTTGGGGCTGGTCATTCCGGACATTGCCAACCCCTTCTTCCCGCAACTGGCGCGGGGGGCGGAGGATACCGCCCTGCAGTACGGTTACAACCTGTTCCTGTGCAACTCCGACAACAGCCTGGAGAAAGAGGAGAAATACCTCCGGGCGTTCATCGAAAAGAGCGTCGACGGGGTGATCCTGGCGTCGAGCATGTCGAAATCGGCTTTTCAATGCCAGATGCTGAAAGAGGCGCAGATCCCCTATGTCTTGCTAGACCGCTACATCGAGGGAAGCGAGCCGGGGATGGGCGTCTTCCTGGATAACCGGGCCGGCGCATACCGGGCCACCGATTATCTGCTGAAAAACGGCCACCGGCGGATCGCCTTCATCTCGGGCCCGTTCGCGTTGATGACCGGCTGGCACCGTTTTCAGGGCTTTCAGATGGCCCATTGCGATCAGGGCGTGGAGATGGATTACAACCTGATCCGCGAAGGTGATTACCAGTTCGCCAGCGGCAAGGAGCTCATCGAGCAGCTGCTCGACGCCGGCGAATCCTTTTCGGCCGTCTTCGCCGGGAACGACATGATGGCGATCGGCGCCTACAAGGCGCTGAAGCAGCACCGGATCAGCGTCCCGGAGGAAGTCGAGATTATCGGCTTCGACAACATCGAGTTAGCCTCGTTGATCGAGCCGGCCCTGTCCACGGTGGCCCAACCCACCTACGAGATGGGCGTCCTGGGGGCGGAAATGCTGATCCGGGTGATCGAAGGGCAAACGGTTCCCGAGAAGAGTATTTACTTAAAACCGGAATTGCTGTTGCGCGAGACGACCCGGCCGGGGACGGCGGCAGTGGCCAACGGTTGAGTTTTACCATAAAGCAAATTCAAAGCGCGCAGAGCGGGGCCCACGGCTTTTGCGGCGCGGGAAAGGCGTTTGGTGGTCATGAAAAAAGGAGTGCTGTTGAACAGCGAGATTACAACGGTGATCGCCCGGATGGGGCACACCGATTCCCTGGTAATCGGCGACAGCGGGCTGCCCATTCCCGACGGTGTCCAGCGCATCGATCTGGCGTTGACCCGAGGCGTGCCGGAGATGGTGGCCACGTTGAAGGCCGTCCTGGCCGAGCTGGAAGTGGAAGCGGCCGTGCTGGCCGAAGAGATCGTTGCCCAGAATCCAGCCGTCTATCAGGCCATCCGCGAACTGCTGCCGGACCGGAGCATCACGATGGTCCCGCACGAAGAGTTCAAGAAGCTGACCCGCACAGCCAAAGCCTGCATCCGGACGGGCGAATGCACGCCGTACGCCAACATCATCCTGAAGTCCGGGGTCACTTTTTAGGAGGGATAGCCAATGGATAGGCCCATTTTGCAAATGACGGGAATCTCGAAGAGCTTCCCCGGGGTCAAAGCGCTGCAAGAGGTGAATCTGGAACTGTTCCAGGGCCAGGTGCACGCGCTGCTGGGCGAGAACGGCGCCGGCAAGTCCACTCTGATGAAGATCCTGGGCGGGGTATATCCGAAGGACGCCGGGACCATCCGCTATCAAGGGAAACCGGTCGAGCTGCAAGGGCCGAAACAAGCCCAGACCCTGGGAATCGCCATCATCCATCAGGAGTTGAACCTGATTCCCCAGCTCTCCATCGCCGAGAATATCTTCATCGGCCGGGAGTTTACCAAGGGGGTTTCCGGTCAGATCGACTGGAGCCGGCTGCACCGCGAGAGCCGCAAATACCTCGAGCCGTTGGGAATCAGCGCCGACCCCCGGACGCTCGTCAAGGAGCTGGGCATCGGCGAGCAGCAGTTGGTGGAGATCGCCAAGGCGCTCTCCCTCGAGGCGGCGATCATCATCATGGATGAGCCGACCGCCGCCCTGACCAACCAGGAAGTTGAACGGCTGTTCGCGATCATCGGCGATTTGAAACGGCAAGGCAAGGCGATCGTCTATATCTCGCACAAACTGGAAGAAGTCTTTGCCATCTGCGATCACGTCACGGTGCTGCGGGATGGCCGGTATGTGGGCGACGCTCCCGTGAGTGCCATTGATCAGCAACAATTGATCCAGATGATGGTCGGCCGGAAGCTGGAAGAGAAGTTCCTGCGCCAGGAGGTCGCGCCCGGCCGCCAGGTTTTGCGGGTGGAGCGGCTGACCAAACGGGGGGTGCTGGCGGAAGTCAGTTTCGCGCTGCGGGCCGGGGAGGTTTTGGGCGTGGCCGGACTGATGGGCGCCGGCCGGACCGAGCTGGCGAAGGCGATCTTCGGCGCCTTGAAACTGGACAGCGGCGCCATTTATCTGGAGGAGCGACCGGTTCGGATCCGTAATCCCCGCGACGCGGTGCGCCAAGGCATCGCCTACGTATCCGAGGACCGCAAGATGGAAGGGCTCTTCCTGAAAATGTCGGTGAAACAGAACATCAGCATCGCGGCGTTACAGCGTTTTTCGAAGCTGGGCCGGATCCGCAATCAGGCCGAGACCCGCGAGGTCGAGGAGTATGTCGCTAAACTGAAGATCAAGACGCCCTCGGCCGCCCAGATCGTCAAGCATCTGAGCGGCGGCAACCAGCAGAAGGTGGTCCTCTCCAAATGGATGCTGATCAGTCCTAAGGTCCTCATCCTCGATGAGCCGACCCGCGGAGTCGACGTCGGCGCCAAAATCGAAATTTACGAGTTGATATCCCAGCTGAAACAGTCGGGGGTCGGGATCATCCTGATCTCTTCCGAACTGCCCGAAGTAATGGGGATCAGCGACCGGATCATCGTCATTCATGAGGGGAGGCTAACCGGCGAATACAGTCACGCCGAGGCCAGCCAGGAGAAGATCATGCAAAACGCGATCGGGTTGTAAGGAGTATCGGGTCGCAGGCCGGGGAACCGGAGGCGGGATGCGACTGGATAGAGGAGGAGAAGAAAGATGATCGATAAACAACTGTTGTATAAGATGCGCTCCCTAATCGGCCTGGTGGGATTGGCCATCGTGTTGACGATTCTGTCGCCCCGCTTTTTGACGTTGTCCAATTTCACCAATATCCTGCGGCAGACTTCCCTGAACGCCATCATGGCGGTGGGAATGACCTTCGTCATCCTGACCGCCGGCATCGACCTCTCGGTGGGCTCGATCTTCGCTTTCGCCAGCGCGGTCACGGCCGGCATGTTGATCGGCAGGGTCAACGTGGTCGTGGCGGTGACGGCCGGCTTGCTGATCGGCGCCCTGCTGGGCGCTCTGAATGGCGTAGTGATCGCCAAGGGCAAAGTGCCGCCGTTCATCTCCACCCTGGCCATGATGACGGTGCTGCGCGGCGCGACGCTGGTTTATAGCAACGGTCAACCCTTGACCGGGTTGGGCGACCCCTTTTATTACATCGGCGGCGGTTTCATCGGAATCTTTCCGGTGCCGGTGGTTATCACCTTCATCGTTTTCGCCCTGGGGTATTACCTGTTGTCGCAATACCGGATCGGCCGTTACATCTACGCCTTGGGCGGCAATGAAGAGGCGGCGCGTTTATCGGGAATCAATACCGCCGCGGTGAAGATCTTCGCTTATACAGTCTCCGGCCTGTTGGCGGCCCTGAGCGGCATCATCATCGCCTCCCGCTTGAATTCCGCTCAACCCACCGCCGGCCAGGGCGCCGAGCTCGACGCCATCGCCGCGGTGGTCCTGGGCGGCACCAGTCTCTCGGGCGGGCAGGGGACCGTCTTCGGGACCCTGATTGGCGCCTTGATCATCGGCCTGCTTAGCAACGGATTGAATCTCTTAAATGTATCGCCCTTCTATCAGTTGATCGTAAAAGGCGTGGTTATCTTAATCGCAATTTTGCTCGACAAGAAGGAGAACTGACGGGGATCAGTTATGGAGGTGATGCCGTGACTCGTTGAGTGGTTGGGGGAACGCTTCCGGAAAAATAAACACAATGGAGGAGTTGTCGATGTTGAACAAAAAATCCCTGGCTTTTCTGGTTGTGATGGCTTTGATTGTCTCGGTATGCGGCGGCATTTCGCTCGCCAAAAACAGTAAGACCATCGGTTTGGTCGTTTCCACCCTGAACAATCCGTTCTTCGTCACTTTGAAAGACGGCGCCGCCAAAAAGGCGAAAGCCCTGGGCTATCAACTGATCGTGCTCGATTCCCAGAATGATTCGGCCAAGGAGCTATCCAATGTGGAAGACTTGGTGCAACAGCAGATCGATGTCCTGTTGATCAACCCCACCGACAGCGACGCGGTGGTGAACGCGGTGAAATCGGCCAACAACGCCAAGATTCCGGTGATCACCATCGACCGGGCTTCCAATGGCGGCCAAGTGGTGACCCACATCGCCTCCGATAACGTAGCCGGCGGCAAAATGGCGGCCGAATTCATCGCCAAACAGCTCAAAGGCAAGGGCAAAGTGGTCGAGTTGCAAGGCATCCCGGGGACCTCGGCGGCCCGCGATCGCGGCAAGGGCTTTAACGACGGCCTGAAAGCCTATTCCGGCATTAAAGTCGTTGCCCAGCAAGGCGCCGATTTCGACCGTCAGAAGGGTTTGTCGGTCATGGAGAATATTTTGCAGGCCCAACCGGAGCTCAACGCGGTGTTTGCCCATAATGACGAGATGGCGCTGGGCGCTTTGAAGGCGATTCAGGCCGCCAAACGGACTGGCATCCTGGTGGTCGGTTTTGACGCCATCGACGATGCGGTTAAAGCGGTGAAAGCCGGCCAGATGGCGGCCACCGTCGCTCAACAGCCGGACCTCATGGGCGAACTGGGCGTAACCAATGCCGATAAGGTGCTTAAAGGCCAAAAAGTCGAGAAAGCGATCCCGGTTAGCTTGAAGCTGATCACGAAGTAAGGCATATTAGCAGGTTTTTGGAAGCCATATTAAAACGCTGATGGTTATCTGCCGCGACCCTGGCTTAAACAGCCCGGTTGCGGCAGATACCTATCCAATACACAATAAAGAAAAGAAATGAAGTCCGGCATCGATTTGCGGATTTATTATATTCATATCATATCATAGCGGTCTGGAACGCAGGCAGAGGAGTTGTGGAGCGAATGAAGAAGATCGCAGTAATCGGCAGTTTGAATATGGACTTGGTGGCGTCGGTGGAACGGTTTCCCAATCCGGGCGAAACATTGACCGGAAAATCCTTTCAGACCTTCGCCGGAGGCAAAGGTGCCAATCAGGCGGTGGCGGCCGGCCGGTTGCGGGCGGCGGTGGCCATGTTCGGCAAAGTCGGCGCTGATCTGTATGGGCAGCAGACGCTGGCCAACTTGGCGGCGAATGGCGTTGAGCACCGCGGCGTGGCAGTGGAACCGGGGACCTCATCGGGAATTGCCGTCATTGAAGTCGATGCGACGGGTGAGAATCATATTGTGATCATCCCCGGGGCCAACCAGGCGGTCGACCGGCAGTTTATTGACGATCAATTCGCTCTGCTGATGGCCTATGATATTTTCCTGTTGCAGCTGGAGATTCCCTTGGAAACGGTGCTTTACGCCTGTAAAAAACTGAAAGATTGCGGCAAAACGATTATTTTGGACCCGGCGCCGGCCCGCGTTTTACCCGACGAGATTTATCCGTCCATCGATTATTTAACGCCGAACGAGACGGAAATCGGGATAATCGCTCAAAAACGAAGCGACACCTGGGATGACCGGATTGCGGCGGCCCGGGGGTTGTTGCGAAAAGGGGTCGGAACCATCTTACTGAAGGCCGGAAAAGATGGCGCTTACCTGATAGATTCGAACGGCGCGGCTCATATTCCCGGGTTTACGGTGCAAGCGATGGATACCACGGGTGCCGGGGATTCGTTCAACGCCGGTTTTGCAACCGCCTTGGCCCGGGCCGGCGGCTCGCGCGAGAACGTCCGCTTTGCCAACGCGGTCGGCGCATTGGCGACCACGGCGCGAGGCGCTCAAAACGCCATGCCAACCCTAGAGCAGGTACAGCGGTTGCTTGATTCGCAATAAGTATTTGACCATCATCGCTCGAATGCAACGACATGATTGGAATCGGGGGTTTGCGAAAAAAAGGGTTCGTTATTTTCGCAAATCTAGCTACGAGGGATTAATGTCGTCGCGTATCATCGCTGCGCTAGAAATCATTTTGAAAACACGCCATATCAGCCGTCATGCAGACGGCTTAAATTTTTTGGAGGGGCTAAACGGCGGCTGGTAACTATTTTTATTCATAGCGTC
Source organism: Bacillota bacterium (assembly GCA_023400055.1). GTDB lineage: Bacteria > Bacillota > UBA4882 > UBA8346 > UBA8346 > Hydrogenispora. The sequence goes on along the minus strand of JAEXFN010000003.1, from coordinate 55,589 downwards.
AATCTAAAGTTTTCCAGCCGAAACACCGATATTTGAAGAGAAAATCGTGATTTATCCCGGTTGGAAATTCGAGACACTACTTGCGACTGCGAAGGATAATTGATGCGCGAGACCGACTATATTATAGAATCGAGAGCACGCTGCATGAATTCAGGGTTAGATCCCAACCTGTTTCCGGCGTTTACTCAATGCGACCCGGAGCTGTTGCAACGTAAATCCATCGAATATGAGCCGGTGTTGTCGGTTATCGACTTCTTTGCCGCTAAATTTCTGGCGACGATTCAAGGCACGCCGCTGACGATCGTGACCAGCGATGAACAAGGGATGCTCTTGGCCCTTAACGGGGATGACACCCTTAAGAATACTATGTCGGAATTGGGGATCAAAGCCGGGGTGCGGATTACTGAGGAAGGCAACGGCACGAACGCGGTCAGCCTCGCTTTGCGATACCAGCAGCCTTGCGCCGTGATCGGCCACCAACATTATTATCCCGTTCTGCAAAACGTTGCTTGTTATTCGGTGCCGTTTCAGCACAAGAACAGCAAAATCCTGGCCGGCACCTTATCCATCATGACCCTGGCCGAGCATGCCAATGAGTTGTTTGCCCCCCTGCTGGTTACGGTGGCGGATTCGATTGAGCGGGAACTGGTACTGCGGGCCCGGAATCATCAACTGAATATCTTCAATAAAATCATGGCCGATTCCGCCAAAACCGGCATGATTTTGACCGATAGTTCCGGGAACATTACGGAGTTCAATCATTACGCGGAAATTCTAACCGGGCTGAAAAAGACCGATTTGCTGGGAAAGCCGGTGAACGTCTTAAACCCGTTCGGGAAATATATCACTGAGATTTTGCGTACGCCGGTCCTTCGGGAAGATGTCGAGGTCATTTTGGACTCGCCGGATGAGCAGAAAAAGCTGGCGTTGCTCTTCGATGGAATGCCGATCTATGATGATGCGGAAGATGCTTTGATCGGCGCTTACGGCCAGTTCCGGGACATCACCGAACGTTACCGGATGGAAGAGAAGATTCAGTATATCGCCAACCACGATGATCTGACCGGACTTCCCAACCGGCGGTATTTTCACGTTTTTTTGGAACGGGAGATTCAAAATTCGGCCGCCGGTAGCGCCCACATTGCCTTATTAATGCTCGATCTGGATCGCTTTAAAATGATCAACGACACGTTGGGGCATTTTACCGGGGATGAGTTATTGGTCAAGGTCGCCAGCCGGCTGCAACAATGCGCCGGTCCCAAGGCCAAAGTGTTCCGGATGGGCGGCGATGAGTTCGTGGTAGTTTTATCCCCGCTGGAACACCTGAAAGAGGCCCGCGAAGCCGCAGCGCTGATTATTGAAGCCTTGAAGGAACCCTTCCTGGTCGGGCCTTATGAGTTTGACATCACGGCCAGCATCGGCATCGCCTATTATCCGTTTAACGGCCAGACCGTCAAAGATCTGTTGATTCATGCCGATACGGCCATGTTTCGAGTCAAGGAGCAAGGCCGGAACAGCTTTCTGGCATTTCATCCCGGGATGAACCAGCGTTACGAGGAAAAGCTGGTCTTGGAGAAGTACCTGCGCAAAGCCGTGGCCAAAAACGAGCTGGTGCTCCATTACCAGCCCCAGATTGAGCTGGCCGGCGGGACGATTGTCGGCTTGGAAGCGCTGGTGCGTTGGGAGCACCCGCTGCTGGGCCAATTAGCGCCGGCGGATTTCATCCCTTTGGCGGAAGAAACCGGCTTGATCATTCCGATCGGCGAGTGGGTATTGCGCGAGGCCTGCCGGCAGTTCAAACACTGGCAGGACATGGGGTTGCTGCAGCCGGCGGCGCGGGTGGCCGTCAATTTGTCCTCGCGCCAATTTGTCAAAGGCGGCTTGGTGGGCACGATCCGTCAGGCATTGCTGGATACTGGGTTGGAACCGCGCTTTTTGGAGCTGGAAATCACCGAATCCATGACCATGGATGTCGCGCGGGCCAGCAGCATCTTGAGCGGTTTGGCAAATCTGGGAGTTAAAATCGCCATCGATGATTTCGGTACCGGCTATAGTTCATTGAGTTACTTGAAGAGGTTTACTTTCCACCGTTTGAAGATTGATCGTTCTTTTGTCCAGGATCTGTTGACCGATCCGGGAGCGGCCGGCATCGTCAACGCAATCCTGGCGATGGCGCGTAGCTTGGGCATGGAGGTAATCGCCGAAGGGGTCGAGACTGCGGACCAACTGGCTTTCCTGCGGAATTTGGAATGTAATGTCGTCCAGGGATACTATTTCTATCGACCGGCCGCTGCCGCAGTGGTTGAGCGGTGGCTGAGGGAAAGCCCGTCTATCGATAATAACGGTTCGATGGAACATTTGAAAAAATGAAGGAGGGGTTGGTTGAATGGCAGATCGTTATCAACGGGGAATCGCGGTCGTGAAGGAGTTGGCGGGAGAACAAGGGTTAAAAGCTTTGGAAGAAGTGAGCGCCTTCTCGCCCGATTTCGCCAAAATTATCACTGAATTTGGTTTCGGCGAAATTTACACCCGCCCGCATCTGGACCTCAAACAGCGTGAATTACTGACGCTATCAGCGCTGATCACTCTGGGCGCCGAGAATCAGTTGCCGTTTCATTTTTATTCCGCATTGAACAGCGGTTTCACACAAGCGGAATTGATTGAGATCACGATTCATTGCGCGGCCTATGCCGGTTTCCCCCGGGCGCTCAACGCTTTGCAGGTTTTGCAAAAGGTTTGCGCCGCCAGGAACATGTCGGAATCGCCGGATGAACGGAAATAGTCCGATAATATGCACCAAGAGCCCCTTTCAGCAAGCGGGCTCTTGGTTTAATTGCAATAAGTTTAGTAAGTTCAATGATAGGACGGAATGGCGCGTGGTTTTCGGTATAGCATTTACAGTCCTAGGACTGTAACCGGGATATTGCTGTTTTCAGTAGAATCGTTGCCCAATTGGCCATAGTTATTTTTGCCCCAGGACCAGAGAATGCCGCTGGCCGTCTGAGCCAGGTTGGAACTGAATTGGGAACTGATGGCCACCACCCCGCTCACGGAACTGATTTGAGTTGGCACGCCGTTAGTGGAACCGTTGCCCCGTCCCAGCTGGTCGGATCCGTTGGAACCCCAGCTCCAGACCGTTCCGTCATTTCTCAGGGCCAACGAATGATACTCTCCGGCCGCCACTTTAATGATCCCGGACAATCCACTAATGAGGACGGGTTCCGGGTAAGAACTTTTACTGGTATTGGTGGTAATCTGTTGATAGTTGTTATAGCCCCATCCCCAAACCGTGCCATCGCTCTTCACGGCCAGGCTATGGCTGCCGCCGCCGGCGATTGCTATCGCATCGGTCAGGATGTGTACTTGCTTTGGAATCGGGCTTTCCTCGGTGGAATTGATACCCAGTTTGCCGTTCATATTGGATCCCCAGGCCCAGATGGTGCCATCATTTTTTAACGCCAGCGAATGATAAGAGCCGGCGGTGATCGCCACAATTCCCGACAAGTTGCTGACCGGAACAGGATTGTAGCTGGTGGTTTTGGTTCCGTTGCCAAGCTGCCCATAGGAATTATCGCCCCAGGACCATACGGTGCCATCGCCTTTCAAGGCGAGCGTGTGGCTGTTTCCCGCGGCGACCGCCGTCACGTTGGTGAGAATGCGCGACGGGACATTCAGATTTTGAGTGGAATTATTCCCCAACTGGCCATAGTTGTTATAACCCCAGCCGTACAAGTCGCCGTTGCTCGCTACGGCCAGACTGTGTGATTGGCCGGAAACTACTTGGGTGATTCCGTTAAGGCCGGGAACCGCTACCCTGGCATTGGTGGCGTCAAAGGAACCGGTGCCAAGTTGTCCATAGGTGTTTCGCCCCCAAGCGTATACAGTGCCGTTTTTTAGGGCCAGGCAATGATCATCGCCAGCGGCCACGGTAAAGGAACCGGGTTGCGGGATTACCGGAGTGGGCGTTGGAGTAGGACTCGGCGAAGGAGTGGCGCTAGCGGAGATAACCTTAAAGTGAACCGCCTCCGAACTGACGGTGTGTCCTTTGGTAACGACTAGATCCAGCCGGTGGCCGCCCAATTTCAGGCTGCTGCCGATGGTAATGGTTGTGGATGTTTCATTATTGAGTGATTTTCCATCCAGATACCATTGATAGCTGTCGACCTGTTCCGAAGCAGTGGCGGTTATGGTCATGCTGGTGCCTTCGCGGATTTCATCGACTTGGCCGCTGAAGGTGATGACGATCGGGTTCTGCAGATCGGGCTTGATATCGACGACCAGGCCTCCTTCATTGGGGTCGATTTGTGACGTGGTCAGCGGATAAGATCCTTCGGAGGTTTGCCCGGCGATGATTCGGACCGCTTCCACGGCACCCCACGACTGGTAATCGGCATTGTTCAATTGTACCGAGAGCAGGTAGTATCCCGCCGCCAACTGGGTATTCTCATAGCTGGCCGATAGCTTGTTTCCGGCTAAGTTGAAATTAAGCGGTGTAACAGCGTCGGTGCTTTGCGAGGTAAGTTTGCCGGTTACCAGCGGGTCGGAGATGATCCCAGCGGGCCACGATAGCGCCAAGCGGAGAACGCCATTCCCTTCCAGCGGCCGGACCTCAATGCTTACGGGCGAGGTTGTCCCGGAAATAATCGTGGTCTCGGCATAACCCGAAGCGATGATGTCGCCGGCGGCATTTTTAGCGTCAACGGTAATGGTCCAATCGCCGGGAACGAGCGAACTGATGGTAGCTGTATCTTCGGTGATGTTCATCGCGGGAAAGGTAGCTTCATTGGGCCCATTCCCTGAAATACGATATGAAGCGATTTTCATATCAAGGGAAGGTTGAATGATCCGGGCCTTAAAAGCGGCATCGGAAATCTTTACGCTGAGGGTGCCGGTCTTTGTTGAATTGGAACTGTTTTTGCCGCCGCCGCAACCCGTTAGTAGGAGCAAACCGCTAAGTAAGAGCAGAAGAAGCCTTTTCAACATGTCACCTCCAAAAAGATTTAATAACTTGTCCTATGTAACAATTATTTACAGTATTATACAATAAATGGGAAATTCCTGCAAATTAATGTAATATTCTGGAAGAAAATATTACGTAAACGCCCAAGAAAGCCAAATGTACTGAGAGAGGGAGAAAGCGGATAAAATTAGTTGAGGCTCAAAAAGCTTGAAAATAAGCGACGCCCGGACCGAAAGTTTCGGAACGGGCGTTCGTTTTAATAGAAATTTGGCACGGAATTCAATTTGGAACGATTTGTGAGTTCCGATTTACTTCAGAATTCGATGATCTGGCCGCGGCGGTTAATCGCCAGGCTGGGGATAGCAAGTTGCTCTGCTTTGGCAATGAAAGCTTGAGTCGCCCCGTAATCTTCGCTAAAGTGCATTGGCAGCAACAGTTGCGGTTTGAGCTGCAGCGCAAAGTAAACGGCTCCGTCGGCGAAATACTCTTCCAGTCTACGGTCGACCGGGAAAAAGGCAATATCGATACGCTGGCCCGCCAGTTTGCCAATTTCCGCTTTGAAAGCCTTTTCCGCGGCGCCCTGCTCTCTGGGGGTATCTTCTTTCCAGTGCCACCAGTTGAGATCGCCGGCATGAAAGATACTCAAGCCATCGACCCGAACCAAAAACGACACGCCGATGTCGGTCGAACCGAAGGTTTGGACGTCGATGCCCTCGGCCCGGAATTCTTGATACGGCGCCATCGAACGGCATTGGGCAGCGGCGGGCTTTTTCCGGATATCGCGGCTGAGGATATAGGTCAACTCCGGATTGGCGGCCGCCCATTCGAAGATCGCCGGATCTAGGTGATCACCATGGCGATGCGAAACGAAGACGTAGACATTGGAGCGATTCCGCAGCCAGTCGCCGTCGATATAACCATTTTCGATCGTTTTCGTTAAATCAGCCTTGGGTTGATAATAGTCGAAAATCAGCAAGAAATTAGCGGTTTCTACCATGTATCCGCTATGAAACAGATAAGTAATTTTCGCGCGCGGCTGGCTCATGAATTCACCTCTATGTGGAATCAACTACGCTTCACGGATGGCAAAGCTTGCTCAAAAATCGATTTTCAAACTTATCCATATCTATTATGGCATGAATTGGCTTATTTGCACAGTCTCAACTCACCAGCGGCTCGAAAAATGAACGCGCTCGGCCAGGAACCGGTCGCCGGTTGATTTGGTTTCGGCGGGATAGCCCAGGGAAACCAGTGCAAAGGGCAAAATAGCCTCCGGAAGCTCGGCGATTCGGCCGATTTGCCGTGCTGCGTCATCGCCGTTCGGATTGACGCCAAGCCATACGGCGCCTAAACCGCTGGCTGCCGCGGCGATTAAGATATTCTCGGTGGCGGCGGCGCAATCGTGCTGCCAGAAAAAGTCCAATTGGGCGCGGCCCGGTTCTGCACACACCAAGATCGCCAATGGCGCTTCGCTGAGCATCTGCAGACCGGAATGAATCGTCGCCAGACGATTGAGGATACGGCGGTCGGTGATAATCACAAAATGCCATGGCCGCTGGTTGCAGGCCGAGGGAGCGCTCATGGCGGCGTGTAACAGTTGCCGCACCGTGTCCTCGGGAATTGGCTGGTTAGTGTACTTACGAATGCTCCGGCGATTAAATATCGTGTTAAGCATGGGGTTCATTGGTTTGCTCCTTCCGAATCCGAACTCGTTTACTCAATCAAGATATCCTTTCAACCCGAAAATAACAAGTACGTACTTTTTTGTAAGATAGTTCCTGAAAGGTACATAAAAAGGTTGAACCAAACATTTGTTCGTGCTAAAATGAACCCATGATCTAATAAAATAATAAGTTTTTTATAATCGTTCGATTGGTTCTACGAGCGTTTAATAAAGAAATTTATAATTCAGAAAGGGTAATTTCAATCGAATGAAACTTGTGAAGCTGACGAAGGTGGAGGCGCGCCGTTTTATCCTGGCTCACCAGGGATTACGAACCGCAAGCCCGCTGACGGGCAAGAATGGTATTTTGGAAATGATAACCCGACTGGGGTGCATTCAATTCGATCCATTGGATATCGTGGGCCGCAATCCGGAACTGGTGCTGCAATCGCGGATAAGTGGTTTCCGTCCGGCGCTGCTGCGGGAACTGCTCTATCGGGAACGGCAGCTCCTGGACGGCTGGGATAAGATGATGTCGCTTTACGCCGTGACCGATTGGCCGTTCTTCCGGCGGCAGCGGGAGACCGCCCGGCAAAAGTTCATCGAACGCTGTCCGGAGTTGAATGCGGTCCTGCCCCTGGTCCGCCAGGCCATTGCCGAACGGGGGCCTTTATCCTCATTGGACCTGGATTATAATGAGAGCGTCGACTGGCCCTGGGCGCCGACCCGTTTATCCCGGGCCGCTTTGGAGAGCATGTACTTCTGGGGCGAGTTAGTCATTCATCATAAGGTTCACACCCGCAAGGTTTACGATTTTGCCGCCCGGCATCTGCCGGAGGAGCTGTTGCAAGCCGCCGATCCGAACCGGACCGAGGCCCAGTACCACGATTGGCATGTATTGCGGCGGATTGGCGGGATCGGCTTGGTTTGGAATAAGTCCGGCGATGCCTGGCTCGGTATTCCCGGGCTCAAGGCCAAGGAACGCAAGGAGTCGCTTGAGCGGTTGCTGCGTAAAAAGCAGTTGTTTGCGGTGGAAGTGGCGGGTTTGGCGGTTCCTTGTTATGTCCGGAGCGAGGATTGGGATCGCTGCCAAGAGTTGATTCAGGCCGATTTCCCGCCGCGGGCGGCGATTTTGGCTCCGTTGGATAATTTGCTTTGGGACCGACGGCTGATTAAGGAATTGTTCGACTTCGATTATCGTTGGGAGGTCTATAAACCCATCAGTGAGCGGCAATATGGTTATTATGTACTGCCTGTACTGCATGACGGGCGGTTTGTGGCCCGCTTCGAGCCGGGCAGAGATAAAGAAGATCGGGCTTTGGTAATCAAGAACTGGTGGTGGGAGTCGGATTTGGTAAACAGGGAGCAGATCCAGGCTGACCTGGTTGACTGTTTCAAACAGTTTTTGGAGTATCTTGCGGCCGGAACCATTCGGATGGCTGAGCAACTGGCCGGGCGTGCGGACCTGAAATGGCTTGCCGGTTTAAAGCGTGACTAGGTCAAGGTCAGCAGGCCACGCAAAATCAGGGCATTAAGGGCTTGGTGGGTTGCACAGCAAAGCTGGTACTGGAGGGGAGCGCGCCTCGTTTGACAGGCTTTTTGCAAGTCGGTATAGCTCCCCCGGCCCTTTTTAATCTCCTCGATACACTGTCCGATGGAAGGATCGGCTACCGGTCCGTAAATGAACTCGTGTGCCGGACGGCAAGAACCGGCTGGCAATGATTGTTTTAAGATGAAGTTCAGCCAGGCGGCGTCCGGAGCGGTGAAGATCAAGCCGTTCAAACGTTGCAGCTGTTCGGTGTCCACCTTGAAGGTGATGAGCAGCGGCTGATGAGAACCGGCGGTGGCCGCATGGCGCGCGGTCTCACAGGCCGCTCCGCGCTGAGAGTAGGCATAAAAACCGGGTCCAAATTCCTGAAATTGGCCGACCTTTTTCAGGTTAATCCGCTGGAAACTGTAACGGAACTGAGTGGTGGTTCCATAATAGACCCAACGGGGCAGAGGACTCTTCCTAGGCATGGCGGATTACACTCCGGCGATAAATATGTCCCGCATATCTTATGACAGGTAGCGGGATAAAGTTCAGGTTGCCCGCCATCAAACATGCCAAGTTTTTGTAGCGCGGGGCGCTTCAGAAGAAAGTATATGCGGAATGGCATGGTAAGATGCCGCCCCTTTCCTGAGCGCAAGCACGTCAAACCCATTGATTCGGTCAATTTGGGTTAAATTTTGCCAGGGTTTAGAAGTTGTAAAGAGCAGCTTTCTCTGGTATAATATTTATGCTTAAAAGTCTTTTGGCCCCGTAGCTCAGAGGATAGAGCAGCGGTTTCCTAAACCGTGTGTCGGATGTTCGACTCATCTCGGGGCCGCCATAGCAATGACAAGGGTTTGCCCATCGGCGGACTCTTTATTTTTGCCTCAAAAATCCCTAGTGATTTTGTTCAGGATTACTTTTGCAGGAATATGGAAGCCTCTTCCGAATAATCTATAGTTAACTTGATTTAAATATTTGAGCAAGAGGCTATAAAAATGGCGGAATTTATTTTTAAGGGTACTCCATTTTTAGAAACGAATCGGCTAATTTTAAGAAAACTTACTCTGAAAGATGATCAGGATCTGTTTGAATACGCTAGTGATGATAATGTGACTCGCTATTTAAGCTGGGATACACATAAAACCATTGAGGATTCGCGGAGCTTCATCCTATTTACTTTGGGACGATATGAAAGGGATGAAGCCGGAGACTGGGGTATTATTTATCGGGAAACGGGAAAACTTATCGGCACTATTGGGTTTTCCTGGTATGATTTCAAAAATCGTAGGGCCGAGATTGGTTATGTACTTGCCAAGAATTTTTGGGGTCAGGGGATAATGCCGGAAGCAGCCAGACAAATTGTAAAATTCGGCTTTGAAGAAATGGGGCTCAATCGCATTGAATGCTGTCATTTTTTGCCCAACGAAAAGTCTGGGCGTGTTATGCAAAAAATCGGCATGAGTTATGAAGGTCTTGCTCGTGAACGGATATTTGCTAAGGGGAAGTATTGGGATGTCAAACAATATGCCATTTTAGAATCGGATCCATTATAAAGCTTGTTCCTTCATGGACCTCAATCGGATCATAGTCCGGATTGTCAGAATAAAAAGTCATTTTTCCTATTTTTTCTTTATATGTAAAAATTCGCTGCATAATCATATGGATCCTGAATCTCCGGTACATTACGCTCAGACTTCCTATTATGGAACGAAGTTTGTCTTTTTGTCATCGTTTAGCCACAAATTGAACACAAAACAAGCGTATTTTAATGATTGTACCTTTTTTCATTAAAACCCTCCTTTTGTTATGAGCCTTCACTATTGGAAAGTGAGGGCTTGTATTTTTCACCCGCATAAGTTAAAACGAAGTGTAAACAAAAAAGAGCTGATCCCATGCTTTCTCAGCAGCTCTTTTTATTCGAGATTCCTTTAAAAACACTAATATTTTTACGGCACGCAGATAACCGTCCCGCTGGAGACGGTGGAAGAAATATCAAGGCTAGGATTATAATTAAGAAGCGTAGAAACGGTAACACCAAGTTGGCTGGCTAAAGTAGTAACGTCGGTATCTGATTGCAGCGTATACGCTGTCCCTCCGTAGGGACAATAGCTTGGTTGCTGATAACCAGGGTAAGCGGGTCCGGGGCGATAATAAGGTCGACGACCTGGTTGTTCCTGGGGCCTTCTTGGTCGATTCATGCTCATTATTTTCACCTCATAGGTTTTTTACATTCTATGAGTATCCATTGGAATTTGGTTTAAGCCGATAACCTAACTTTGTTTAATTGAGTGAGGCTTTGAATGATTATCAATTTACGCTGCTTTAAAAACGCTATCGAACTTTACGTTCATGGAATGGACACATTAGAGGTGTATACTAAATAAAATTCTTCGGTTGAACTATTTAGGAGGGGACACGATGAAAAAGTGGATTTTAGGTAGCGTGTTAGTATCGATGTTGGCGTTTGGTGGAAATGTTTTGGCGGCTCCGCCGCCTCCCGAATCTCCAACTCCGACCCCTATTCCTAAGCAATTGGGGCCTAAACAGCCTGGACAAAAGAAACCAGTACGAAAACAACCCGACAAAAAACAGGGGCAACAAAAGCAGCCAGTACAAAAACAACCGGTAAAGAAACCAGTGCAGGAATCACCGAATAAACCAAAGCAGCCTGGTCAAGAGCAAGCGGATCCGAAGCGACCGACACCAACGCCTGTTCCTAGTAAACCAGAGTAAAACAGTCGGGCATGAGGATGTGACTTTTGGCCGATGAAACCAGATATCAAAGCAATAATGCCCATACGGACGGATTAGCTTTGGCAAAGAAATAAGCTGGGATCAGCGGAAAGTGACGGTGTAATGGTAGTGAGGGCTTTCATTACTTGGCGGTGCCGGTGCGGTAGAATGGACGACCGGGAAAGGTAGTCGGATAATCACCGGGGTAGCAGTTAGGCTTTAAAGTAATTAAATTGGCAAACTACTATGGACAACTATAATAAAGAATCGGTTTTATCGCTTGTTCCGTATGGAATTTAGGGTGAATCCGAATGCCAGACCCCAAAGAATATGATTCACCAATGCCCCATAAACTGTGGGGCGGTTCATCAGCTTCAACAGCTCGGGCTCCCAGAGCTTGGGAATGATACTAACGTGAAGAATCCATAAGCTGACTCCCAGGCCGAGACATTTGGCCTGTAGATAGGCATAACTCGTCCGTTGAAAAACCACGATGATCAAGAATCCTAAAAGAGAACCCGCGGCTAAATCGGCAATTATCCCTAAGACATAGTCCCAGGGAATCTCGATATGTGAAACAACCAGCGTAGCGGAGTAAATGGGAATTGGATTGACGGCAAAGAATAGCGAAGACAGATAATCCAGTATCAGATATGGAAACGTAGTTAGAAACCCCAACACAGAACCGGCAAAATAGGGGTCGGTTTGGTAAATCCGAGTTAACAATTTTATCAATTTGAAACTCCACCGTCAGTCTTAATCACCCATGTTATTTTGATAACAGTTCCTCACAATAAATCCATATGACGCAATGCCCCAAAGTGTTATCGCGATTAATTCTACGATTAACGACGCAGTGGTCGGAATAAGATGGATTCTCGCGTCGACAAAACTGGGAATAAATATGGAATGGTTTAGCCACAAGCCCGCGCCGATCCCCGCTCCTTTTAAGACGGGATATTCCTTACCGGACCATAGGTAGAAAACCAGTGGAATAATGCCCAGAACAAACCCGGCAATCAAATGGGCAACTTCACCAATGAGTATTTGAGTGGAATTTAGCTGAAGCGAGCTATACATGATACTGCCAATCATGTGGATGGTGATGCGGTCGGTTAATTTTAAAAGAAACGCTCCCCATTCGATGACCTCATCGGCAAGGATTCCAATCAAACCGGCGATTCCGGCCAGCAGAATTTTATCCCTAAACACGCTTAATTTTTTCCTCCAGTTCGATCTTTTCCAAGTTGGCTTTGAACCAAAACTTATGGAATTCTTCATCGGTCCGGTTGTGCCAGAGCGTCCGCACCAGTTGCTTAAGTTGCTTATCTCCTTCAGCCATTTTGATAAATGAATAGTACATTTCGGCGGCTTTTCCCTCGACCGCTATACCCAGCTGGTATCTTTCCTTCAACGAAAAGAGATCCAGCGCCTTGGCAGAAACGAATCCGGCAAGGCTAAACGTCTCTCCGGCAATTTCCGGTTTGGCGATACCGAGCTCCTGCATTTTTTCACTAAAATAATCCACATGGCTTTGCTCGAGTTCTTTCATTCTTTCAAACGCATAGGCCGTATATTCATCAGGCAATGAATCGATCTGATCCGTATAAAGTTTGAGTTGATAAGTCTCAAGCATATAGAATTCACGAAGTTTGGCGGAAAGTTGGTCGAAATCCAATCAAACCCCTCCCGTGATTTGAATTCGTTTCAATTTTTTACCTTAATCAATCGGTCTATACTTTCGTTGCTTCATTCCTTTAAAAACGACGAAGTTAATTTCTTTCTTGAGCGACTCATCCAATTCTCCAAACCGTAAACGGGTGAGATTTAATGACAAAAAATGCTCTACAAGCGACGCATGTCGGCTTATAAAGAGGAGACAGGCATTTTTGATACGCTCGGATTGGCCCAATAATTAATTTAGGGATAATGACATCTTCTTTTTGAACAGCACGTGATCCATATTTGGGACATCATTTAGTATTTAGATGGGTCGACAACTTTAATCGCATGGCGGATCTTCGATTCATTCATCCGGATAATACGCTCCTACTCTTCCACGCTCGTAAATCGCTCCGTGATTCACTTCATGATTATAAAAAACCCCGGTTTGGAAATGTTAAAAGTAAGCTTTCCTGACGGATCCGATCGCCGCTGGCTTTTGGAAGTTGGCGGTTCGCCGGGATCGAGCTGATCGATCCGCTGTAATGGTTAGATGTATGAATGATGATTTTCGATGACTCGAACCGCCGGAATGCAGCGACGCCATGGAGGATGGACGTGAAAAAAAGTTGGTTTTGGATCAGTTTGCTTTTAACCGTGGCCCTGGCCGGATGCCGGCTGAACCGGCCCGGCGTGGGAGGTTTCTATGTCAACCAGCCGGGCGGCCTGGATTCACTGCCGTCGTTAGTGGCCCACCGCCAAATTATCGATAAGATCTACCCGTTGTGGTATCATGTGCGCCAGGACGGTTCCCTGGAGGAAGATCCGAATATGCAGGCCATTGCCAAGGCGCGCGAGGCCAAAATCAAGATTCTGCCCCTGATTAACGTGGTGCCGAGCCAGGATACGATCCTTCTGAACCAGCAGGCCCGGGACAATGCCATCGCCAATATCGTCCGGGTGGTGCGGGACAACCGCTATGACGGCGTCAATATCGATTTTGAGTTCATCCCGACCACCGCCAACAAGGATTTCAGCCTGGACCGCGATAAGATGACCTTGTTTATCCAGCTGCTCTCCGCTCAGCTGAAGAAGCTGAACCGCGAGACCCACATGTCGGTTTTGCCCCATGTGAACGTGCCGACGGAGATCGCCGGGGTTTACGATTATGGCGCTTTAACCCGGTTCGTCGACAAGGTGACCATCATGTGCTATGACTTCCGCCAGGAAGGAAGCCCGCCGGGACCGATCGCCCCGTTCGAATGGGTCGAGCGAAATATCAGGACCGCCATCGACCAGGGCTTCAAACCCTCGCAAATCTGTCTGGGCGTCGCCACTTACGGTTACGACTGGCCGCTCGGCCGGCCGGGCGGTTTTTCGAAACCGTCCCGCCAGATTTTGAGCGATGCCGCTGTCCGGGGTTACCAGGTCAAATGGAGCGATGCTTACCAGGAACCCTACTATGTTTACTGGGACGCTTCCGGCACCGAACGCGAAATCTGGTTCGAGAACTACGCGACGCTACAAACCAAGATTGACCTGGTGAAAAAGTATAAACTCTCCGGAATCTGCATTTGGCGGCTGGGTTTCGAAGATCCGAAGTTTTGGCAGACCATCGAGAAAAACTGGGGCAAACGATAGCAAGGGCCGAACGGGCGCAAACCCGGGCCGCCTCGCCCGCGGCTTCCGGTCCGCCTGATTTGGGCGGGACCTGTTTTAGAAGATTTTATTCTCCTTTACGCCGGGGCGGAATAATTTTAGGCAATAAAGATCCGCAATCAGCCGCAAAAAATGCAATTTTGGGTGAAGGGCCGAATTTTTGTCGAAAAGCCGGAAGATGCCCTTGGTAACTGTGCAAAGGCATCAACTTCATAAAATTGCTTTGGCCGTAATTCGTCCGGCGGATATGATTCATAATATGAGGGTAAAGGGACTAGATAAACCATTCGGTCCCGTTCGCAAAAAGGAGTGAAAATCGATGGCGGATCTTAAAGCGTTATGGGACGGTGGAGGAGGCTGGGGCATTGGCATCGCCTTTTTGACCTTCTTGATCCTCGTTCTCCTGGTAGTTGGTTTTAGCTCCTGGTGGAATTAAAACCAGTTTTTAATGGATAAACAGATAATAGGGGTTGACCGGACGGTTGACCCCTTATTTTATGGCCGTCGCTATTTTAGGAAGCGGAAGTGCAGTCCTTGAAAGTTCGCTCCGATTCCAGGGCGGCTTGCCTTGTAGAAACAGTCGGATGAGTTTAGAACTCGTTTTGTTAATAAACGAGTTCTTTTTGTGGATAAAAGAGCTCGTTTAGTCGTTCAACAAGCTCATTTTGTGGATAAGTGAGCTCATTTTGTTAATAAAAGAGCTCTTTTTGTGAATAAATGAGCTTGCTCAGTCGCTCAACAAGCTTATTTTGTGAATAAGTGAGCTCATTTTGTTAATAAACGGGCTCTTTTTGTGAATAAGTGAGCTCGTTCAGTCGCTCAACAAGCTTATTTTGTGGATAAGTAAGCTCATTTTTGTTAATGAAAGAACTCGTTTTATGAGTAAGTGATCTGTTTCTATCCCGAAAATAGAAACTCGATCCAAAAAAATTCACTTTATTTTCTTATATATGCATCGTGTCTTATAGCCGGACATGATAGAATAAGTAAGGAATTTATTCCATGGCTATCGCCCGGGAGGACCTTAGAATTTCATTTAATTCAGGGTGTTTGGAAACTATCCGGGACGCTGGCCGTTACAAAGGAAGATTAATGAATTTGCGCTTGTAAATTCCAAAGAAGGGGGACACTTTATGTTCAAGTTCAAGCTCAATCCCAAGCGTACGGGTGAACTTGTTACTTTGGCGATCATGCTTTGTTTGACCGCGGCTTGGGCGGCTCCGGCCCTCGCCGAAGCCAATCCCAATATTCTGATGTTCGACGTCGCGGGAAACGCCGGAGTGCCTGCGGAGAAGATACTCGGGGCCATCGCCAATACCCGGATCGGGGAGCCGTTCGATTCCGCCAAGGCCGAGGCGGACCGGCAGGCCATCATGAATCTGGGCTATTTCTCCGCCGTCAACATCCGGACCGAGACGCTGCTGGACGGGATCAAGGTGACCATCGACGTGGTGGAGAACCCGACCCTCAAAGCCATTCAGCTGCGGGGCCTCACCCAGATCAAGCCGGAGGAGCTGCAATCATTCTTTACCCAAAAGCCGGGTGAGGTATTCAGCAGCGCCATCTTCCGGGACGACCTGGCCCGGGCGTTGCGGAGCTGCCGCGAGAAGAAAGGGCTGTTCATCGAGCCCCGCAGCAATTCGGTATCTATCTCCGCCGATGGCGTCGTCCAGGTCGAACTGGTGGAACTCAAGTACGGCAAGATTATCATCAATGGCCTCGTGAAGACCAAGGACGAGGTGGTCCGGCGGGAGCTGACGATCCACGAGGGCGAGGTCATCAACTATAATGCTTTAAAGGAAGATTACATGACGCTGATGCGGCTGCGTTTGTTCGACAATGTCGAGCCGCGGCTGGAGAAGAGTACGATTCCCGATGCCTATGACGTGATCTTCGACGTCAAGGAGGCCCAGACCGGCAGCTTCTCTTTCGGAGTCAGCTTCGGCCAGAACGACGGGGAGATCGGCGGAGTGCTCAGCTATTCCGAGGCCAACCTGATGGGGTTGGGCCAGAATCTCGGCATCGACCTCAACTATTCGAAATCGGAACATGACGCCAGCTTTACCTTTACCGAACCCTGGCTGGATGACAAGCATACTTCGTTCAGCCTGTCCATGTGGAATAGCGACAATTATTTCTACTCGACCCTGAAGTCCTGGTACCCGACGGATAGCACCGCTTACTATATTCATCTGGTCGAAACCGGGCTCTCGGTGTCGTTCGGCCGCCCCATCGCCAAAGACTTGCGCGGCCAGGTCAAATTCACTGTGCAACGGGACTCGATCCCCGATATTTATACCGACTCCAGCGAGGATACTACGGTCAGTCTGGGTGGATCGGAGATCGAGTTTTGGGATAACTCGATCGGCTTTAGCCTGACCAAGAACAAGCTCTCCTACCAGGACCGCAATTTCGTCGACGGCGGCTACCAGTTATACGCCGATTACGATGTGGCCGGCAAATACCTCGGCGGCGAGTTCAATTATCAGAAAGGAATCCTGGAGGGCAAATGGTTCCGGTCCTTATCGTCCAATCTGGTCTGGGCCAACCGCTTGCAGGCTTCGGTGATCACCGGGGATTATCCCGACTACGATGCGTTGTACCTGGGCGGAATGTACAAGCTGCGCGGTTTCGCCGACCGCCGTTACAGCAGCGATACAACCGAAGGGCTCATTGGCGAACGGTACCTGATGGCCAACACCGAGCTGCGTTACCGGATGCCATCCAATAAGAGCCTGGAATTCGTGTTGTTTTACGATGCCGGACAGATCCATAACAACGACGATGGAAACTCGTTCGCCTGGGATTACGGCCTCGGCTTCCGCTATAACCTCCCGATGCTCGGCGTGCTGCGCCTGGATCAGGCCTGGAACTCCAAACAGGACAACCGGTTGGTCTTCAGCATCGGCGAGATGTTCTAAAAGCGTTGTGATAAACCCTGGCCGAAGGTCGGGGTGATCACCAAAGCTCGGAGAAGCAAGGGATAAAGTCGTTAAAATTGCTTTCGTAAAGTTTTTTCGATTCGATGGACTTTAGCACGTAGCTTCTAATCCTTTTCGCGCAATAACGGAAGCCGCCGGATGACACCGGCGGCGGGGAAACTAAAAAAACCGCAACCCGCTTTGTCAAGGCACGGATCGTGCCCAAAGAAGCGGATGGCGGTTTTTTTGATCGCCGGAAACCGGGATGGGGCCATTGTGGAAGGCGCGGTTAAAACTGACCTTTGGCGGCCGCGATCGCCGTCTCATAGGCGGCGATAATCTTGTCGATCAGCCGGTTCCATTCCTCGTCCACCACGCAGTATTCGGGATGGGCCTCGAACCAGGCGATCGACTGTTTCACGCCCTGGGCGAAGGGGACGGTGGCGGTGAAGCCCGGCACGAAATGTTTGATCTTGCTGTTGTCAAAAACCACGCTCTGCGCCTTATCTCCGATCAGGCTCCCCTCGCCGTCGGGAAAAACGGCGGCCAGAAAGTCCGACGGAATATGGACCGCCCGGATCTCGGCGCCGGCCGCTTTGCCGATGGCGGCGTAAATCTGGTTCCAGCTGAGCACTTCATCGGAAGTAATATGAAAAGCATGGCCGATGGCCCGCTGATTGCCGACCAGCCCCAGCAGGCCCTTGCCGAAATCGGTATTATGGGTCATCACCCAGAGGGAGGTCCCGTCGCCGTGAATGATGATCTTTTTGCCGCGGCGGATGCGGTCCACCAAGGTCCAGGGCTTCTTCCAGCAGTCCACCCCCACCGGAATCATGGTGTTGCCGTAGGTGTGGGAGGGCCGGACAATGGTCATCGGGAAGCCACTGGCGCGGTATTCGTCCACCAGCAACTGCTCGCCGGCGATTTTGTCCCGCGAATATTGCCAGTGGGGGTTGGCCAACGGCGTCGATTCGGTGATCCGGTAGTCCGAGACCGGCTTCTGATAGGCCGAGGCCGAACTGATAAAGATATATTGGTCGGTCCGCCCCCGGAAAAGATCGATATCCCGCCGCACCTGATCCGGGGTGAAGGCGATCCAGTCGACCACCGCGTCGAAATGCAGCACGCCCAGGGCCGCGGCGACCTGCGCGGGATCGCCGATGTCCCCCTGGATTCGCCGGGCTCCTTCCGGAAACAGCACGTCCCGGTTGCCCCGGTTCAAGAGATATAAATCGATTCCCCGTTCGACCGCCAGCCGGGACACGCCCTCGCTGATCACGCCGGTTCCTCCGATAAAAAGTACTTTCATTCCGCAACCGCTCCTCTCGTTGGAATATCCACTCGTCGGAATATCCACCTTGCCTTGCCAAACCCATCCGCCTTGCTATCCGGATCCGTTCCCGCGAATCGGGGAACGGACGGGAAGCTTCGGATAATTATGGCCATAAAAATGATTCGCGATGGGTCCGGGTTTTCCTCTTTATCCCCTTTTCGGCGCGCTTTGACCGCGCCGCCCTCGGCTCGGCTGAGCCGCCGCTCCGCCGATCAGAAAAATTGGCAGTTTTTCGATTTCTTAATAAAAATCCAACAAATCTTTTCGAAGGTGTAGTAGTTTCCTAAATTTTAAATTGAAAAAAGGAGGAATTAACCCCATGAGTACCAGCTCGGTATCGGATTCAACCTCATCGTACTGGCTCAGCCCTTCGACCACCAGCAGTAGCAGCAGCGACAGCACCACGGGCAGCGATTCCCTCAGTGATTTTGACTCCTTCGTCCAGTTGCTGGCCACGGAATTGCAGTATCAAGACCCGACCGATCCGGTCAGCAACACCGAATATGTCTCGCAAATGGCCCAGATCAGCTCGCTGGAGCGGTTGAACACCCTGGTCAGCGGCATCGATTCGACCAGAGCCTACAGCATGCTCGGCAAAAACGTGACCTATGAGACGACCGACAGCACCGGGGCGTCCACCACCCAGAGCGGAACCGTGGACTCGGTGATCACCAAGAGCGGCAACACCTATCTGTCGGTCGGCGGCACACTGGTGGAGCTCAGCTCGGTCTTGGCGGTCAGCAACGGCTCGACCAGCGAATAATCCCAAGTTGCGTTACGGTATCCCCTCGATCGGCTGGACCCCACTTTGGGGAGGCTGATGTCTATTTCTGAATGACGGATGAAATAGCGATATCAGGCAGGAGGTAAATGCAGATGTTAACGTCCATCTATTCGGGCGTATCCGGTCTTAAAGCCCAGCAGCAAAAGCTGGATGTGATCAGTAACAACATTGCCAACGTCAATACGGTAGGATATAAATCCCAAACGGTAAGTTTCAGCGACTTGCTCAGTCAAACGCTGCGCGGTGCCACGGCGGCGAATTCCGCCACGAATACGGGCGGCACCAACGCCATCCAAATGGGCATGGGAGTCAGCGTGTCGGCGGTAACCACCGACATGAGCGTCGGCAGCACCGAATCGACCGGCAACTCCACCGACGTCTCCATCAGCGGCGACGGTTTCTTCATCGTCCAGGGTGGCTCTTCGGGCGAATACCAGTTTACGCGAGCCGGGAATTTCGGCGTCGATGCCGACGGCAATCTGGTGGTGAACGGCTACAAGGTCTGCGGCTGGGAACAGTACAGCACGGGCAGCGACGGCAGCTACGTTTACAACACCCAGCAGGCGGTCCAGCCGTTGAACATCTTCTCGGACAGTGTCAACGGGAACAAAATGTATATCGCCGCCAAGGCCACTACCAAGGCTTCGCTCACCGGCACGCTGGATCCTTCCGCCGACGCCAACGGCACGGCGCTCAACACCATCGCGACCACGCTGCCGGACACCCCTTCCGCCACCTCGACGATGACGGTTTATGACGCCCAGGGCAACGGTTATGACGTGAAAGTCAATTTATACAAATGTTACACCGATAGCTCCACCAATACGACCTCTTATTACTGGGAAGTGGATCCGTCGGATTCGTCCAGTCTGGCGGCAAGCGGCGCCAGCGGCTATGTCGAGTTTGACAGCAGCGGCAAAATGATCACCACCGACTCGACCGATTACAATACCAATCCCACGGTTACCCTTACCCCGCAGGGGACCTACGCCGGGGCGGCCGCCTTCAACGTCAGCCTCGATTTCAGCAATATCTCTTATTGCACGACCAGCACAGGCTCAGGAATCTCGGTCTCTTCCATTGACGGTTACGAGGGCGGCGAACTCCAGGGCATTTCGATCGGCTCCGATGGGATTATTTACGGTTCGTACAGCAATGATCAAACACAGCCGCTGGGCATGATCGCCTTGGCCTATTTCAATAACCCGTCCGGGTTAGAAAAGATCGGCAACAACTTATACGCGACCACCGTCAATTCCGGCTCCTTCACCGGCGGCGTAGCGCCCGGCACCAGCGGCACCGGCTCATTGAGCACCGGGACGTTGGAACTGTCCAATGTGGATCTTTCGGAACAATTCAGCGACATGATGATCACGCAGCGGGCTTATCAGGCGAACAGCAAAGTGCTCACCACTTCGGACAACATATTGGAGACCCTCATCAGCCTGATCCGGTAAAACCGGGATCTTATGGCCGGCTCAACTCCCGCTGGCGGGAAGAAGAGCACCATAACAGCTTAACATCGGAACAGGAGGTGCCAAGATGGGTTCGACATTCAGCAGTTATCATATCGCGGTTTCGGGGATGGCTGCCAACCAGAGCGCGTTGGCGGTCACCACCAGCAACATATCCAACATTAATACCGCCGGATACTCCCGCAAACAGGTCAGCAGCGTGGAACAGACCGTCTCCCAGTCGAATGGGACGACGGCCGGGACCGGCGTCAGCCTGTCGGAAGTACTGCGGGCGCGCGATACCTTGCTCGATCAGACTTATCGCAATCAAAATGCGGCACTCAACTATTGGGAAGTGAAGGAGAACAACTTGGAAACCATCCAAGAAACACTCAATGAGTTTACAACCAGCGATGATGCTGATGCTTCGGAGAGCGGCCTGCAGCAGATCGTGGCGGACTTCTTCAACAGCTGGGAGGAGCTGGCCAAGGATCCGAGCAGCCAAAGCAACAGACAGTCGGTGCTCGAAAATGCCGAGAGCTTGATCAGTACCATGCAGGATATTGACGCTCAGCTTCAGCAACTGCAGGAGGACAGCGTCACTCAGGTGCAGGAGGGGGTGACCAAACTCAACGACTTGGCGCAACAGGTCGCCAAGTTGAACGGCCAGATCACCCAGCAGGAGTTGAGTGGCGCGGAAGCCGGCGATCTGCGCGATCAGCGGGACAGCCTGTTGGATCAGATGTCCGCGCTGGCCAACATCAAGGTGCAGGAGTCCAACGGAATTATGGAGGTCAGCATCGGCGGCGTATCCCTGGTGCGGGGCACGGAAACCCGGGAACTGAAAGCCGTGGGCGACGGGACGGCAGAAAACCCGCTGCAGGTGCAATGGGCCGATCTGGGTTCGGCGGCCGATCTCACCAGCGGCAGCATCCGGGCCTACCTGGAGGATGGCGATCAGAGCTTTAACCAGGTCATCACCACCACTCCTTATGATTTTAGCGCCAGTTCAACCAGTTCCATCGCTAATCTGCGGCAAGGACTGAACGATCTGCTCACCACCATCGCGACGGCATTGAATGCCTTGCATACCTCGGGCACGGACCTGGACGGCGATGCCGGACTTGACTTCTTTACCGCCGTCGACAGCAGCCAGCCGCTCAGCTTGAGCAATATCCAAGTCAATCCGGAACTGGAAAACGATCTGGATAAGGTAGTTACCTCAACCCAAGGCCAAGCCGGGGACGGCACCATCGCCGAGCAGATTTATCAGCTGACCGAGCAGAAAATTTTTAAGTTCGATGGATTATCCGTCAATTTGAATGACTTTTATGAGTCCCTGGTGGCCTGGGTGGCGACGGCGGGCAACAATGCCAGCAGCAGCTATGACACTCAGAATACGCTGGTGAAACAGGTGGATAATCAACGTCAATCCATTTCTTCGGTATCATTGGACGAGGAAATGACCAAGATGATGATGTACCAGAAAGCCTATAGCGCCAATGCCAAAGTCTTGAGCACCATGGACAGTCTATTGGCAGAGTTAATCGACGACCTGGGCTCGTGAGAGTCCGGGTAAAAAGAGCAGGTGATGATAATGAGTTCCACTTTTATGGGGATCAGCATTGCCACGCGCGGCTTGTACTCTAGCCAGGTGGCTTTGTCGGTTACCAGCAACAATATCAGCAATACCAATACCGAGGGCTATTCGCGGCAGACGGTCAGTCAGACCAGCGTCAGCGGAGTGACGGTCTCCGGCGGGAGCGCCATCATCGGCGGCGGTTCCGAGGTAACTGCGGTGACCCAGATTCACGACGCCAGCCTCGACAAAAAATATTGGCAGGCCAACTCCACTTTGGGAGAGTGGCAGGTCAAGTCGGATTCGCTGACCGAGATCGAGTCGGTGCTCGGCGATTCCAACGACGGGTTTTCCACAGTGATGGATGATTTCTACGCGGCGCTGGAAGATCTGTCGAACGACGCCAGCGACAGTTCGGTACGGACCAGCGTCCTGGAGACCGCCAACTCATTGTGCGAATATCTCAATAACGCCTCCAACCAGCTGACATCGCTCCGCTCCGACCTCAATACCTCGGTCAAGACGACGGTGGATCAGATTAACTCCTATGCCCGGCAACTCGCCGCGCTCAACGACCAGATCCAGCAAGCGGCGTCGACCGGGGCCACCACCAATGAGCTGGAAGACCAACGAACCGTGTTGCTCGACAATCTTTCCAAACTCACCGCGGTAACCGTAAGTCAAACAGTGGTGGGCACCAATGCGGACGGTAGCAATAACACTATGCTGACCGTCAGCGTCAACGGTGAAACGCTCGTCAACGGCAATGATTACCGGCAGCTGGAATGTTACGAGACATCCGACGGCATGTACGGCATCCGCTGGCAAGATACCCAGGATACTTTCGAACCGGCCGGCGGCCAACTCCAAGGTTACCTCGATCTGCGGGACGGAACCGGTACGGACTCCGATTATAAAGGCATTCCTTATTATATCAGCCAATTGGACAAGTTCGCCCGTACCTTCGCCGAGGCCTTCAACGAGGGCGTTTACGCCGACGGCAATACGTATTACGCGGGGCATGCCGGCGGTTATGGAGCCGACGGGTCGACCGGCATCCGCTTTTTTACGTATGACGATTCTTCATCGGCCGATTTCATGGACAGCGGGATCGACTTGGATTCGCGCTACGCCAACATTACTGCAGCCAGCATCTCCGTATCCAAGGATATTCAGGAGGACGTGGACAAAATCGCGGCGTCTTCCAGTGCGGATGAGGCGGATAACAACGAGAATGTCGCCGATCTGATCAAACTGTGCGAGGACAGCCAGATGTTCAATAAAGGCACGCCCGAGGATTTTATGGATTCGATCATTGCCTCCCTCGGCACCAACAGCTCCTACGCCCAGCGGATGGCCGACTACAAGAGCACCATCGTCAAAAACATCAGCGACCGCAGGACTTCGGTCTCCGGAGTCTCCATCGACGAGGAGACGGCCAACCTCACTAAGTACCAGCAGTCTTACAACGCGGCGGCGACGTTGGTCACCACTTGGAATGAGATTTACCAGGCAACCATCGATATGGTCAATGAATAACGGCAAATAGCATCGGAATAACAAGGAGGTATTACGGATGCGAATCACCAATAACATGATGACCGCCAATACGATTTGGAATTTGAATCAAAACCTGGAGCGATTGAGCAAAGCTCAGGAGCAGGCTTCCAGCCAATCCAAGATCCAATTGCCGTCCGACGATCCGGTGGTGGCGGCGCGGGCCATCAAATACCGTAACTATGTCGCCAAGGTGGAGCAATATCAGAAGAATGTCGATAACGCCTCATCCTGGCAGGAAGTAACCGACAGCGCTTTGAGCGATCTGGGCGATATCATCAAAAGGCTCAAGGAGTTAACGGTCCAGGCTTCCAGCGACATTTTGAGCGACAGCGATCAAGAGAGCATCAAAACCGAAGTCAGCGAATTAAAACAGCAAGTGGTCGATGTAATGAATACTTCCTATGCCGGTCGCTATGTTTTCGCTGGTTATGAGACAGACTCGCCGCCCTATGCCATCGAATCGACCGAACTGGGCGACAAGGTGACTTTTAAAGGAGATTACCTTAGCCTCGGCGGACCGACCGCCGAATCGGTCAGTGATGATGATATCATTAACTATTGCAGTACCAATGCGGACCAGACGTATCAGGCTCAAAACGACGGGACGCAAGCGATACAATTCAACATCGGTTTTGGCGTCCAGATCGCGGTCAATGTCGAAGGCCAGAATGTGATCGGTGGGGCGACCGGCGCCAACCTGTTCGACACCATCGATAAATTGCTGCTCGGGCTGGGCGGCGCGACTTCGTATAAAACGGCACAGCTTGACACATCGACGTCGCCGGCGACCGTTACGGTTCAGGATAATACCCTGGATCTGGACACGGTACTCTCGGATCTGGATACGGATTATGACCGGGTATTGACCGCTCGCGCCGATCTGGGGGCACGGATGAACTATGTCAGTATGGCCAAAGACCGGCTCTCCAACGATAACACTACTTATACCCAGTTGATGAGCAATAATGAAGATGTGGATACGGCCGAAGTGAGCATCGAACTCTCCACCGCCCAATATGTTTACGAAGCGTCGCTGACTGTCGGTGCGAAGGTGATCGGCAAAAGCTTGGTCGATTTTTTAACCTAAAACATTGGAAAGCGCAAGGAGGCGGCATAAATGTCCAGTTCCAGCAGTAGCAGCATTACCACAACCACGGTCAACGGCAGAACCGTGATTAGCGGGTTGGCTTCAGGTATCGATGTCGACTCGATCGTCGATCAATTGATCACCGCTGATTCGGCCAAGCTAAACAAGCTGAAGCAACAGGAACAGCTGGCCGAATGGAAACAGGAGGCCTACCGGAGCATCATCTCCGATGTTCAGAGCTTCAGTGATGAATACTTTAATTCAACCTCTTCGAGCAGTATTATGAGCGCGAAGACGTTTCAACAATACTCCATCACCAGCAGCAGTAGCGCGGTTACGGCTTCGTATACCAGCAGCTCCACTGCGGGATCCCACACGGTTACGGTCAGCCAGTTGGCCACCGCAGCTACCTTAAAGACCGACGGCGGTCTATCTAAAGATGTTCAAGGAGCAACGGCGGCCGATTACACGTCGCTGGCGGGGACCAGTTTTGTGATTTCGCTGGATGGCACCGCGACAACGGTGACGCTGGACAGTTCGGTCACCGATCTGGATTCGCTGCAAACGGCTATCGATAATGCAGTCGGAGAGGGAAAAGTGGCGATTACCGCCGACGATTCGGGCATTCTTACGATTAAGGCCGCGGATAGCGGCGTTCAGGCCATCACCATCAGCGCACCGAGCAGTTCTTCGGACAGCAGCGCCTTGGGTGAACTGGGCTTTGGCACCGGGGCTACCCTCTCGAACCGGATTAGCACCTCGGATACCTTGGAAAAACTGGCCAGTTCGATGAGCAACAGTTTCAGCTTCAATGATTCGGGTGCGCTCGAACTGAGCATCAATGGCGTCAGTTTTACTTTCGACAAATCAACGACCCTATCCCAAATGATGACCGAGATCAATGCCAGCAGTGCCGGGGTAACATTGAAGTATGATAGCCTGAGCGACCAATTGGTGATGACGGCAACGACCACGGGCGCACAAAAAACTTTATCGGTGAGCGAGACGGGCGGAACCTTTCTGAGTGCGGCCTTGAGCCAATCGACTGCCGGGACCGATGCCAAAGTGAGCATTGACGGACAAAGCCTCACCCGCAGTTCCAACACAGTCACCGTCAACGGCGTCACTTATACCTTTAACCAGGTGACCACCGATAGTGCTGCCGCCACCATCACCTTAACCCAGGATAACGACGCCATTTACAACAGCATTAAAAGTTTTGTCGACGATTATAATACGCTGATCAGCACCATCAACGGCAAGTTGTCCGAGAAATATGATTCCGATTATCCGCCGCTCACCCAGGCGCAACAAGATGAAATGTCCGAAACCGAGATTGAGAAGTGGAATGAAAAGGCCAAAATCGGTTTGTTGGCCAACGATTCTTTGTTGCAAAGCTTAGTGGATAACTTGCGTAGTTCGTTGGTGGACGCGGTCTCCGGTTCCTCGATTAACTTGGCCAGTATCGGAATCACCACCGGAAGTTATGAGGAGAAAGGCAAACTTTACATCGACGAAGATACGCTGAAAGAGGCGATTCAAAGCAACTCGGCAGGGATTATGGAACTTTTTACGCAGACCTCCACCGATTACGGCGGGACGGGCACCAAGTACCGTCGCCTCGATTCCAGCCAAAGATCGACTCGTTACCAGCAAGAAGGGCTCGCTTATCGCTTTTACGATGTTATCCAGGATAACATCTCTACGATCAATGACAGCAGCGGCAATAAAGGGTTGCTGCTCGAGAAGGCGGGCGTGGAGAATACCACCACCAGTACGGACAATACGTTGACGAAAGAGATTAATGATTACAAGGAAAGAATCGACAAGGAGCAAGACCGGCTGGATGACGAAAAGGATCGTCTTTATACCAAATATACCGCGATGGAAACCTATATTTCGCAGATGAACGCCCAGTTGACGGCCTTAGCGTCTTATACTTCCTCAAGTTCGTCGTAAGAGGTGATATTATTGGAGCAGCGTGAAATTCAGGAGATTTTAAAACGAAAACTGGAAGTTCTGGAGCAGATCCGGGCCAACACCGAAACGCAGCGCTATTTTATCCGGAAGCGCGAATTGCGAGGATTATCCAGGATGCTTCGCGAGCGCGAGGCCTTGATCCAGGAGCTCGCCGGCGTAAACCAGCAGCTGGAAAGGACCGAGGATTGGCGGAATATTAACGGTATTCAACCCATGGTCCAGGCGGTCACGGCCAAAGAACGGGAAGTCTTCAGTTACTGTAACGGTGTTTTACAGGAAGCAAAATCGGAACGGGAACGAATCGGAGCGGAACTTAACAATCTGTTGATGCGCGGCCGTCTCAAAAAGCAATACATTGTGCAATGGAAGATGGTAGCCTGGGGTAACCGTTTCAATATGAAAAAATGACTTTAGTTTCAGAAATAAATTAAAACCCTCTGCACCGGAATCCGGCACAGAGGGTTCTTTCGTTACGTTAAAGCTTTTATTTTAAGAGGGTCAATACTTGTTGCGGCAGTTGGTTGGCTTGCGCCAGCATGGCGGTGGCGGCCTGGTTCAGGACGCTTAACTTGGTGTAGTTCGCCATTTCCGAGGCCATATCGACGTCTTTAATCTGGGACTGCGCCGAAGTCAGGTTTTCACTGGAAGTGGTCAAATTATTGATCGTGCTATCCAAACGGTTCTCAATGGCGCCAAGTTTAGAGCGCTGTGAGGTTACCGTGGATATTGCGGTGTCGATCACCTTGATCGCAATATTGGCCTCATCCTGAGTGCCGACTTGAATGCCTTGCACACCGAGTGAGCTGGCATCCATATTATCGATGCTGATATTAATATCTTGACCAGTATTGGCGCCGATGAGCACGGTGGCCGAACCATCATTCCGCTTATCCTCGGCCTTGGTAGTCTGGGTGAATGAGGACAATGCTTTGGTCGCGGCGGTATTGGTGTTGCCGTCGGAATCCTTAACAGTAATCGTCAAACCGTAAATGGCAGAGGAAGTTCCACCCGTAGCAGCCGTCGCTGTAATACCGTTGGTATCGGCATCTAACGTAAAGTCGCCGGATGCGATGCCTCCTAAAGTGGTGGTGGAAGAGATTGTAATATCCTGGGATTCCAGGACGCCATTTTTCACATAGCTAACGGTAATGGTATCGGAAGCGCTGATGCCAAGACTATTTCCGTCGGCATCGGTCAGGGAGGTTAAGAGGTCTCCCGTGGTAGTCGTCGTTGCAAGTGAGGTATTGCTCTGAACATTTTTGGTGGCAGCGGTGACCGCTTTGCCCATGGAGCCGTCCAGCAAGTTCTTGGTATTGAACTGAGTGTCATTGGCAATGTCATTGATCTCGCTGACCAGTGCATCCATTTCATCCTGGATGTTCTGACGATCTTCATCGGTGTTGGTATCGCTGGATGATTGGACGGCCAATTCGCGCATACGCTGCAGGATGCTGGTGGTCTCATTGAGCGCGCCTTCGGCGGTTTGGGCCAAAGAAATGCCATCTTGCGCGTTGTCGCTGGCTTGATCGAGGCCACGAATCTGGGCCTTCATCTTTTCGGAGATGGCCAGTCCCGCGGCATCATCGGAAGCGGTATTGATGCGGTATCCGGATGACAGTTTTTGCAGTGATTTGTTCATGGCTGTGTTGTTTAGGTTCAGCTGATTGTAAGTGTTTAAAGCAGCCATGTTCGTATTAATTACCATTCCCATTGTAAATTCCTCCTTGATTTTAAAAGTTTAAGCATCCTTGTTTAATCTGTTACCCGTTAGCTTTTCGACAGCCCACCTTCCCACTGACTGCCGGCCAGCCGAAACTTGTGCCGGAATCGCCACGGTCCTATCTTTCCTAACCGCTGGCCCGCCGGCGGATACCACACAAAGCCTCCTTTCCCTACACTTGATATTGAGATCGATCCAAAATATTAGAATTTAATTTAGCCGAATATTTGATTTATATTTAGTTTTTAAAGAAAATCGAAAATCGCCAATAAAAATCTGTCCCGTTTCACCGCCTTTATGTTCCTAAATGAATTTCTAATATTGGTGAGCGAAAAATACAAAAAGTATTTTGGATTGTCAAAATAGTACCCGGAGAGTTTGCGAAAGCAGATCTAACAATTGCCGGTTTATGCCGGCAAAATGTAGGAGTTTAGGAATGGTCAAGATTTCAGCATGCATCATCGCCAAGAATGAAGCGGAGGCTATCGGACGTTGCTTACGAAGCGTAAATAGCATCGTCAACGAGATCATCGTAGTCGATACCGGTTCCACGGATGATACGGTGGATGTTGCCCGCCGATTGGGCGCGAAGATCGCTTATTTTCAATGGAACAATGATTTTGGCGCGGCGAAGAATTATGCGTTGAAACAGGCGAAAGGAGACTGGATCATTTTCCTGGATGCCGATGAGTACATTTTGGCCAGCAAAGTCGCGAACGTACGGTCATTTATTGAAAAAATCCATGACAATCCGATGATTGAGTCGGTTATCTGCCGCATGGAGCACACCGATGGAGTGGACGGCCGGTTCATAGGCTGCAACCCGACGGTGCGGATATTCCGCAATTCACGGGCGATTCGTTATGAAGGCAAAATTCATGAGTGGATTTTTAAAAACGGCCAGCCAACCAAGTCAGTCCAGGATAACGAGCAATCGATCGTCATCCGCCATACCGGTTATAGCAAAGGGCGGATGATTGAAAAACTGAAGCGGAACACCCGCTTGTTAGAGGAAGAGCTGAACAACGGCGTGGTTCGTGACTTAACTTATCACTACCTCAGCGACGGCTACTGGAAATTCGGCCAGTATGAAAAGGCGATTCGACTGGCTCACCAGGCGATTGCCCAGAAAGAATTAACCGCCAATATGTTTGTTTATAAACCCTACGTAATTTTAATGGACAGCATGATCCGGCTGGGCACTTATAACGCAGCGGTGATTGATCAAATCCGGGAACGAGCCATTCAAAAGTTTCCCCGTCATCCGGAGATTCTGATGTACCAAGGGCTTTGCTTCCTGGCCGACGGACGTTACCGGAGCGCGTTAGACTCTTTTCAGCGGGCGATCGAGGCCAATGCCGGATTTAGCGATCTCAGCGTCAATAACGAGTTTTACATATATATCGCCAAGACGTATCTGAATATAGCTAAAATTTACAATCTCATGAATCAGCCGGTGGAGGCGCTCGATTATTTTGTCAAAGCATTACAACAGGACCGCTACCATCAAGAGGCATTCGCGGGGCTGCTTTCAGTGATGGGGAAACAAAACCCGGCCGATGTCGTTTATTTTTTAAACCGGTTGTATACGGTCACCGATCCGGCCGACGTGGAATTTCTGGTAGCCAACCTGTCGCGCCTGAAAGTCGGGATCGTGCTCGACTATTACCAGAGAATCTGGTCGAAACAGTTTGGCCATACCGAGTACGGCGGAATGGTGCTGTTGAGTAACCGCCTGTTTGAACGGGCTTTTCAGTATTTCGCGACCGTTTTCAGGGAAAGCGGCGCCGGGGAGGCCGAGCTCTTGGCAGTGCTCGCGCTGCTCCTCGGCGGCACTCCGGATGGGCTGGATTCATTGGGGCAGCGCCGCAAGCTTTCCTTTACTCAAATGATTACGGCATTCTTTGACGGCGGGGAAGCGGGCTTCATACCGCCGGAAGCCTTTCCGGACTATCTGGATCTATTGAATGATTTTGTTTTGCTCTGCGACGAAAAGCAACTCGAACAATTTTTGAAGGTCGGCAAGGGGTTTGCCATGGCGGGAGCTGTCGCTAAAATTGGCGATGTCCTGATAAAAGAGGGGCTATTTCAGGCCGCTTTTGAATTGTTTTCGGACCGAGCCCGAGCCGCCCAGCTCTGTTCAGCCGCGGAACTCTCCAGGTTGTATTGCAAAATGGGATTCTGCCGCTTTAAATTAAAAGACTACGCGGGAGCCGTGTTTTATTTTACCAAAAGCCTGGATGCGGGATATCGCGGGAAGGATGTGTTCGAATTTCTGGAATGGTCTTATCGACAATGCGCCGATGATGAACTGCGGGATGAGTTGCTGGCTTTGAGGAGTCTCTACGACGCTCAGCCAGCCGAAGCGGAATGTCCGGTTTAACAGAAACCTATGCCGCCCTCGGTTTGGCTCCGCAGGCGGCATAGATCGTGAAACTCTAAAATGATCGACTAAAATAACGGCAGCGGCTTTTCAATTGGCGGTCCGCGCCACATTTTTATTGCGTTGTAAATAGTAGCCGACTCCCCGCACGGTCTTGAGGTTGTCGATATTCAGTTTTTTGCGCAGATAATGAATGTACAGGTTGACTGTGGTAAATTCGGCGTCCGAATTGAATCCCCAGACTTTCTGGATGATCAGTTCCTTGGTGACCACGCGCCCGTAGTTGCGGATCAGCAATTCCAGGAGCTGGGATTCTTTGACGGTTAACTGGATGACTTGATCGTCCTTCATGACTTGGCCGCGCATCGGGTTGAAAACGAGTTCGTCGGCGACCAGGACGTTTTCGGACAGCTCCTTGTTTTTGCGGCGGCCCAATGCCTGCAGCCGGGCCAACAGTTCCACGGTAAAAAAGGGTTTGACCAGATAGTCGTCGGCTCCGGCGATCAGGCCCTCGGCCCGTTCCTCCGGCGAGTCTTTCGCGGTCAAGAAAAGCACCGGCGTATCATGGCCCAGGCTGCGAAATTCCCGCAGCACCGAGAGGCCGTCCTGATTGGGCAGCATGCGATCGAGGATGATAATATCGTAAATTCCCATGCATGCCATTTCGATTCCTGTCTCACCATCCAAAGCCAGATCAACCACGTAACCATTTTTCTTTAACAAGTGCGATAGTGCTTCGGCCAGTTTCGCTTCGTCCTCCACCAGTAGCAGTTTCATCTGTAACACCTTTAGTACTACAACCTTGTAAAGATTATCCTTCCCTGGACAGTCATTCTATTTCCTATTTTCGCAGGCGATTATTTGAATTTTATTTAGTTTACAACATCCGGTAAAAATTAACTGGCTTCCGTCCCCGGAGCCGAAAGGGCAAGCGACACGCCTTTTTGGGCGGTTCGAAGCGGCGCTTGGCAGGCAATGGTAATGTTAAAAAAGCAAAAAGTTTTCGATTGTGAATAAATATTTCTGTTAAAATAGAAAATGACAAGCTGAATACGTTGAAATAAATTTTTGGAATCAGCTTTTCCATCCATAAGGCGAGGCTGGAAAAGGAGAAAGCGCGGTATTTATTGCAACTTATGAATCAAGGAAACAGGTTGCAATGAGCTTGAAGGTATAAAAACTGATTGCAACATAGATAAATTAACCCGCCACAATGCGTTGCCCTTTTGGTTGTAGCGCCGCCCGCGGTTACCGGGAAAATGGAAGAATCTTTTCCTAAGGAGGTTCGAAGCGAACCGGTGAAACTTCTGCTGGTCGAAGATGAAATAAAACTGGTAAAGGCGCTTTCGCACCTGTTGCGCAAAAACGGTTATGTGGTGGAGGTGGCCGTTGACGGCCGGACCGGGCTGGAAATGGCGGAGACCGGGTGTTACGACCTGATCGTTTTGGATCGCATGCTTCCCGAAAAGGATGGGCTGACGATCGTTAAAGAACTGCGCGGGCAGGGCTGCGACGTGCCGGTGCTGTTCATGACCGCCAAGGATATGCCGAAGGACCGGGTCGAGGGCTTGGATTCCGGGGCCGACGACTATCTGGTCAAACCTTTTGCAACTGATGAGCTTCTGGCGAGACTGCGGGCGCTGGCCCGCCGCAAGAATAAGGAATGGATCGGTGATACCGTTACCGTCTCGGACATGGTCCTGGACCCTTTGAAATGCGAAGTGATCCAAGGCGAAAATATCATTCAGCTGAGCGTAAAGGAAACGTTGCTGCTGGAGTTCCTGATGCGCAACGAGGGTCAGGTGGTCACCAAAGAGCGGATCTTCGAGCGGGTCTGGGGTTATAATTCGGAAACCGAATATGGCAATATCGATCTGTATATCCACTACCTCCGCAAAAAACTCAATTCAGCCTGCATCAAGACAGTGCGCGGCGTGGGTTATATTCTGACAGGAGGGGCCGATGTTTCATAAGCTGAAATTGCAGTTCGTCCTCACCAACCTGGCCATTATCACCGCCCTTTTCGTTTCGCTGACCATCGGGGCCTATACTTTGCTCCAGATTAAAATGATCAGCCACGCGGAATTTTTCTCGAAACGGCTGGCTTCCGGGATCAATTCCGGCATGCTGCCCGAAATTCCGGCATGGGATGAGCATCCGCCGGCGGCTGGTAATCATGGTTTCCCCGGACTGCCCCGGCTTGAACATTTCGATTTTCCGCAACCGCCCCGGCCGGAATACTTTGGACCTCCCAAACCGCCGCGTTTTCTCGTCAAGCCGCCGGGGCCGTTCGAACCGTTCCGGTTGCCGGGGCCGTTCCCGTTGGCTCGTGGCGATAGGGGCTTCTTGCCGCCGGTTTTTTTTATTAAGCTGAACCCGGCGGGGAAGGTCATATACCAGTCCCCGGGACTGGCAATGCTGCCCAATCTGGTTCGGGATCTGGCCCAGGCGACCGAAAAAATCGTCAAAAACCCAAAAGACACCGGAACCATCGATTTGCTTCATTTCAAATATTTTTATTACCAGACCGCCCTGACGACCCAGGCCGGCCGGTTAATCGTCTTTCAGGATCTGCGCCAGGATAAAAACATCCAGCAGTCGCTGGTGGTGGCGTTGCTGATCATCGGCGCCATTTTCCTGGTCTTGGCGATGATCGGCAGTCTCTTCATGGCCAAACGGGCGATCGCCCCCATTCAAAAAGCCTGGCAACAACAGAAAGATTTCCTGGCCGACGCTTCCCACGAATTGCGGACCCCGCTGGCCATCATCCAGACCAACTTGGAAGTGGTCTTAAGCAACCCGGAGGAAACCGTGACCGCCCAGATGGACTGGTTGAACAACATCCATGAGGAATTGCAGCAAATGACCACGCTGGTCTCCTCGTTATTATTCCTGGCCCGGGTCGACGCCGATCAATGCGCGCTGGAGCAGACCAATTTCGCCCTGGATCAATTGGTGAGCCGGATGGGGGAGGCGTTCCGCCCGTTGGCCA
The DNA here is from genome assembly GCA_023400055.1 of Bacillota bacterium. Taxonomy (GTDB): domain Bacteria; phylum Bacillota; class UBA4882; order UBA8346; family UBA8346; genus Hydrogenispora. Next base: position 21,585 of record JAEXFN010000003.1, on the reverse strand, counting down.
AAGCCAAGCATATCCGGTTGGAGAAGGAAATCGCCGGCCCGGTCACCTGCTACGGGGATGAATCGCACCTCCGGCGGGTGATCGAGAACCTGCTCGATAACGCGATCCGCCATACGCCGGCCGGCGGCAAAATCACGCTCCGGCTCCAGCAATCGGCCAAGAAGATCCTTTTAACGGTGACCGATACCGGCGAGGGAATTCCCCCCGAACACCTGGCGAAGATATTCGACCGTTTTTACCAGGTGGACGCCTCCCGCTCCAAGGGAAAATCCGGTTTGGGACTGTCCATTGTCAAACATATCGTCGAAAAGCACGGGGGAACGATTCAGGTGGCCAGTGCCCCCGGTTCGGGAACGACCTTCGCGATTCAACTGCCGGCGTTAAAAGATAACAGCATGGCATCCTGACCCATCCGTCATGGCAGAAAGAAAGAATAAGGGAAGCGCCTCGCTGTCCCGCCCATATACTCCTCGGTCCGGCTTCTTCATGTCCTCGTCCGTCCCGGAGTGTGCTGCGCATGTCAGGTATGCGCTTTGGTCCTTGAGGGATGGTCTTCGTCCGTGTTAGGATGATAAATATCCTTGTTAGGGATGGCAGGATCCTTTCTCGGGATCCTTCGATCCTTGTCAGGAATGTGCTGATCCGTGTTAGGCATGTTTTTGTCCTTGTAAGGGATCCGATGATCCTTTCATAGGATCCGCCGATCCTTGCTTCCCCAAAGACCATCCCTGCTTTCCCAAGCCTTGGGAGAACTGTTCCGCGGTTCGGGAAAGCAGGACCGGGCCTTGGGGATGTTGCTGCGAGCTTTGGGGGAGGCGGACCAATCCTTGGGGAAGTTTCCCTGGGGCTTGCGGAAGCCGGACCGGGACGCCGGGAAGCATTCCCGGAGCTGCGGGAGACATCGCCGAAGCTCGGGCGCGGACGACTCGAGGCTTTTTCAGGAGATTAGCGCGGCTTCGGTGATAGGGTGCGGCGCCGGGGCATCAGAGCATGCTCCGCTCGATGCCGGAAGAAGCGGTACCGGAGGAGGACGGCACGCTGGTCCGGGAGGCCAGCCAGCCGGCGATCCCCAGCAGGACTACGATCAGCCCAATGACGCCCGCCCAGCCGAAACCGGCCCAGAAGAACCCGCCGGACCAGCCGATCAGGCTCGAGCCGGTATAATAAAACAGCAGATATAAGGACGCGGCCTGCGCTTTGTTGGCGGCGGGCGCGGCCAGGCCCACCCAGCCGCTGGCCACCGCATGGCCGGCGAAGAAGCCGAAGACGAAAACAGTCAGGCCGATAATCTTGACGATCAGCGGCGCCGCCATGGTCAATAGGGCCCCGGCGCCCAACAGCAGGACGGCCCAGAGGATGACCCGGACCCGTGAAAAACGGTCGGCCAGTCGGCCGAAGAGCACCGAGCTCCAGAGGCCCAGCAGATTGACGGCGAACAACAGGCCCAGCACGGTCTGGCTCAGGTGGTACGGCGCCTGCCGCAGCGGGTAGCCGATGTAATTTAACAGGGTGGCGTAGGCGCCCATGAATAAAAAGCCGATGCCGTACAGCCGGACTAAGTTTTTATGGCATAAGCCGGCCTTGAGCTGGCAAGCCCATTGGTTCCAGGAGAGTTTGGCGCAGCGGAAATTCCTGGACTCCGGCAGGTTCAGCCAGAACCACAGGCTGCAACCCAGGCTGACGATTCCCAGCGACAGCAGGGCCACCGGCCAGGAGAAATAATCGGTCAACGTGCCGATGACCACTCGGCCCACGAAACCGCCGATCCCGGTGCCGGCCACATACACGCCGGTAATGCCGCCGATGCTGCGCGGGGAAAATTCTTCGCCCAGATAGGCCATTGCCGTCGCCGGAAAACCGGCCAGGCTGATGCCTTCCAGCAACCGGAAGGTCAATAGCAGCCGGAAGTCATGGCCAAAAGCGGACAGAATGGCCAGTACCGAAGTAAGAAAGAGGGAAACGGTCATCACCTTGCGGCGGCCCCAGGCGTTGGCCAGCAGCGGCACAAACAGCATGGTGATGGCCAGCGCGGCGGTAGCGAAGGAAATGGTAAAGCTGGCGGTGGCGGGGGAGATGTGATACTCTTCCGAAAAGACACTGATCAGCGGTTGGGGGCAGTATAAAGTGGCAAAGGTGACCAGGCTGCCGAGCAGCATGCAAATGAGGGCCCGCCGGTACTCCCGGCTGCCCGCTTCGATATAGGACATCTTCAAGTCAATCCTCTCTAAAAGCGTTGCGGAGCGGCCCCGGCCGTCCGGGCCGGGCGATCCGCAAGGCTCAGGAAGCAAGCGCTAAAGCCGCTTGAAATCCTCGCCAAGCCGATTTCCGATTGGAAAAGGCTTTGGGCTCGGCTCAGAATTCCTGGCGATTCGTTTTCAAGTTTACTCCGCCGTTTTGAAGATGTCCAATGAAATCTTGGCAAACAATCGATGTCCAAAGCGTCAACTGGATGCCCCGGCATCGCGGTCGAGGTGCAACCGGCCGGCCCGCCGAACAGGATCCGGCGGACCGGCCCGGAGGGGCGGATTTTCCGCCGCTTATTCCACCTTTTTACCGCATTGAGCGCAGTATTGGGCGTTTTCGGGCAATTCCGCCTTACATTGGCTGCAATAAAGCTTGCCCAGGGCGGTTCCGGTAGTGACGCGGATCTCTTCCAATTCCGCCTCTTTCTCCTGCAGTTGTTGTTTTAATAAGGAGATCGCCGCGCATTTTTGCTGAATGATCTCCTGGTCCAGGTTTTGCTGGATGGACATTTGGTAGACGGCTTCGCCCAAGGCGGTGGTCGCATCCTGGATCTCTCCGGTCAGGGTTTCGATCTGCATTTTGACCTTCAGGCTGTCGACGGCTTCTCTGGATTTGAGACTGACCGCCGAGATTCCCTTTTCGACGCTTTGTTTGACTTTATCGAACAGTTCGGGCATGATGGTTCCTCCTTTTTATACTCGATTGGGTTAGATCATTGGGAAATCGATAAGTAAATCAAGGAAACGGCTGGCAATGATTTTGAACTGTACCAAAACTTATTGCAATATATATTATTAACGTATCGCGAGGCCGGCCGTTGCGGTTCGGCTAAAAAAAATTGCAGTCGCGGCCGGAAACATTGCCGGGAAAATCACCGCGATGGCGGGGAATAGCGGAAATCCATGTCCACCGTGACCTTCACCGGGATGGAGCGGAAAACGGCGCGCCAGTCGGATACCCCGGCGATGACCAACTTGCTGCTGAATCCGACGGGATCGGCCGCCAGGCTTTGCAATTTTTGGATCAGGGCGGTCAGTTCCGCGCCGAACTGCCGCTGGGCTGTTTCCTTGAGCAGCTGCAAATCCCGGGGGTTATCGGTGCAGAGCCGTTCCGGAAGGTCGATGAAGCTGCCTTTGATTTTGACCTTGACCTGGAGGATTCGGCGCCGGCCGACGGTCAGGACCCGGATCCGCGTCTGATGAAAGATGTTGTGCAACATAAAGGATTCCTTGCCGAGCCGCACTTCGGCGAGGGCTTTCTTGGCCCGGCCGCTTAAGATCCCGAAGAGATAGGTTTCGTAAGGATTCAAGTCCCCCACCAGTTTATCGTTTCTGAAAATTCCCAGGCCTTCCAGGAGATAACTGCCGGTCGCCCGGTCGATCCGCACGATGGGGAGGAAGGGATCGGGATACTGGTTATCGGCCCGGGCCACAAAATCCCAGAGTTCCATGGGATAGGTGCGGGCCCTTTTTAGGGGCGAACGCAGTTGCTTGCCGAGGATCAACGCCGGTTGCAGCTCGAATGGCGGTTGTTGCTTGATAATCTCCTCGGGACGGTCGGCCATTAATAAGAGGGTCTGGGACGAGACCATCGGCTGCCGCAGGAAGGCGCTGAGGGCGCGGATGAGCCCGTTGGCCGCCAGAGGGCGGGAGATCACGATCACTTTCACCGAGCCGCTGATTAAGGTGCGGTAATTCTCATCCTCGATTTGCTGGGAGATCTCTGCGACCGAAGTGCCGGTCTTGACAAACGGCCGGAAGGCAGCGGGATCATGCTGCCCTTGCCAGTTGTTGGTTTGGCTCAGGTTGGCAATGGTCGGAATTTGGTAGCTGATCTGATACTGGGGACCGTTCTTGTCCAGGCCGATCATCAAGGCCAGCGCCCGATCCTCGATCGGGGTGACATCCCAACATCCGGCGCATAGCAGCGCGATGAGCGGGAAGCCGATCAACAGCTTGACAAAGGTTCGGACTCTCACGGTTTGGGTTCCCTCCTAAACCGGGAACAGATCCACAGAATGAGCAGATAAACGACGATAAACATCGTTCCAAGCATCAGGAACAGATTATTAAAGCGGGAAAACAGCATCAGATCCGAGGCCAGAGATATCAAATAGACGACGGCCGCTATCAGCGGAATGACCAATTTCTGAAAGCGGCCTTCGATCTTGAACAACTGGATCAGGCCGTTGGCCAGCATCCGTAACAGGATGGCGGTAATGAGCGACGTCAAGGTGACAAAGATGAATAAGTGGGTCGTAATGACTAAATTCTGAAAGAAGAATTCCTGGGCCAGCCGGATCGTTCCCATATAAGCCATGATCGGCCTGGGGTAACGTTGGACCCCGGTGGCGCCGAATACCCCGGCGATCTCCAAGGCGATGATCCCCAGGATGGCGGCGCCGATGAAAACCGTGGCCAAGAGGGGCCGCAAGCCCGGTTGGGAGCGGCGGAGGGGGATGAGCGAACCGATCAGCAACAGCGGGGCGAAACTCGGCAGCCCCGACCACCAGTATTTCAGGTAACGAAAGTCCTGAAAGATAAAAGCGGGATGGACGTAGTCGCGGTTGACGCTGCCCAAACCCAAGATCAGATTGAAACCCATGATCAGCAACAGTCCGCAAAAAACCGAGGCCAAACGGCCCAGCGCCTCTTCCCCCAGCGCCGCCATATAGGAAATGACCAGGATGAAGCTGAGATTATTGGCCCACTCGGGCGTCAAAAAAAGAATCAGGGTTCCCACCGGTTCGGTGGCCCGGCGGATCGCCATTACGATAAAAAACAGGATCGTGATTAATAACAGCGCCGACCCCAACCAGCCGGCCTTGCCGAGGAAACGGTAGCCCCAGTCGATGCCGGATTCCCCCGGATATTGGGCGCGCAGTGAATGGATGGCCGCGAGCATCAGACCGGTGATGATCAGCGCCCAAACGATGGTGAGATAGGCATTGGCCCCGACATTTTGGTTCAGGGTGTAGGGGTGAAACATCACTCCAAAACCGATGAGCGACATCAAAATTAACGGCAAATAAAGCTTAGTGGTCAAAGGCGCACCCATTTGCATCACCTAATCTTGATCGGAATGACTGGACTCGTCCTGCCGCGTTTCTTGAAGCGGCTTGGCGATCAGCGGCCGGCCCTTGCGGAAGCGGTGCGGCGCCCGGATCAGCGAGTCATAAATCCCGGAGAGTTGAAACGGCCCCCAGGGGGCGGTATAGGGGGAACCGAACGATGACAAACTGGCGACGTGGGCTAGGATTAACACTGTGCCCAGAATGAAGCCGTAGTAACCCAACAAAGTGGCGGCGAAGATCAGCAAGTACTTGAGCACCCGCCAGGTGAACCCCACTGAAAAGGTGGGGGTCGAAAACGAGGCGATCGCGCTGACGCCCACCACGATCAAGGTCGGGACCGAGATATAACCGGTCATGATCAGGGCGAAGCCGACCAGGATTCCGGTGGAGACGCCCATGGTGACATTGACACCGCGCGGCAGGCGCAATCCCGCTTCCCGGAACAGTTCCACCACCAGCTCGGTGATGATTACCTCCATCGAAAGGGGCAGCGGCATGCCGACCCGCAGCCCGGCGATTTCCAGTCCCAAAGTGATCGGCAACAGCTGGGGGCTGCTACCGATCAAGGCGATGTAAAGGCCGGACAAAGCCACCGCCACCAGGCTTCCCAGGAAACGGATGCTCCGGATCATACACCCCGACCAAAAATTGAAGTAATAGTCATCGGGGGCTTGGTAGAGATCGTTCAGGGATACCGGGAGCACGATCACCCGCGGGCAATTGTCAATGAAGACGGCCAGCCGTCCCTCCAGCAAAAAGCCGACCACTTTATCGGGCCGTTCGGTACTTTGGGTCAACGGAAAGGGCGTCCAGGGCCGGTCCTGAATCAATTCTTCGATGGGCCCCGGATCGGTGATGCCGTCGAGCGCCACGTTCTCCAGGCGGCGCTGCGTTTCTCGAATTAAATCCGGATTGGCCACGTCCCGCAGGAAGACCAGGGCCGTTCGGGTCTTGGTGCGTTTCCCGATGGTCAGCGCCTCGGCGCTGAGGTCGGTATCCGGGAGGATCCGGCGCAGCATGGCCAGATTATCGAAGATATCCTCGGTAAAAGCCCGGTAAGGGCCGCGGATGGAGCGCTCGATCAGGGGTTCGCTCGGCTGCCGTTTGACCCAGGCGGGAGTGGGCACGCCGAACGGCGGCTGGTCGTCCAGAAAAACGATGGTCGCCCCCCGGTTCATCGCTTCCACCAGGGCTAATCTATCGCAGGCCAGAACCGGGGGGCCCAGGGACGCAAAGCTCTGCGCGGTGAGCTTCGGCGCAGCCGCCACGATGTTCATTGCCGGAGTCGGATCCGCCAAACCTTTCCGGAACAGCAAATGGGCGGGGGAGTGATCGGCCGTGATTGCAAAGCGAATTTCCAGATCGATGGGCTGGTTGCCCAGGCTGTTGATGAATTCGGTGAGGCTTTCCTGAGACGGCTCTTCAATCCTGCGCATGTCGGTAATTTGCCACTTATTTCACAGGCTATGCATCGCGGCTGAATTTTTCGAAAGCCGCGTCCCCTCCGGACGGAGCAACCGGTTGGCGTGCTTCTCTCGCAGGATGAATGAAGGTGGTTTCGGGTCCACAAATTGCCGGTTCGATGACTGAATGAAAAGCAACCGTAACCAAACGGAAGCATTGAGTAACTGAAACGAAAGATTCAGTTACTCAATGAAAAGAATTCGCAACCGAACGAAAACGTTTAGCGACTGAAACGAAAGCGACAGTTACCAAACGAAATGATTCCGTTACAAAAGCGAAAGCAACCGTTACTGAACGAAAGCATTCGGTCAGTGAATGACCATATCCGGCAATGGCGGCGGCCGATCGCGGCGGCCGAATGATCGGATGGGAGGATTCTCGTCAACTTGCCATTTTTTTACGGAAACTTTCTGCTAAAGGAACTGAATTCAGCTGACGATAGATAAGAATATATATCGAAAACCAAATGTAAAGTCATTTTAGGTTGGGGGTTCCTGCTTCATTATTTGCGTCAGCCAGCGTTTCGCGTCGCGGTTAGGTCACCTTTGCGCCGGATTGAAAAGGCCGTTCTTATAAGAGAAACGGTTAGGGCAATCCCGGGTGGGCAGCGGAATGCTCCGGCGGCGGCAGCATGATTCAAAATAGCGCTCCGGCGACGGTTAAGTTACCATTTTCGCGAGTTGAAAAGACTTTTCTTTTATGAGAGAATAAGTTATGGCAACTGTGGTAAGGAAAGGTAATGCTTAAGTCTTGTTTAAGCATTACCTTTTTTTATTTGCACCGGTTTTGCCGGCAACGTCATTGCCCAATTTATTGCGAGAAACGATCGACACGCGTCAAGGCGCAAAGGAGGTTGCTCAAAACGAAGATTCGGAGCGGGTTCGGGACATAGCCATGAATGGGGGGGCAAAAGTTGGAATTCTCTCACGATAGCCGTCCGGCGGCATTGGTTGATACGAGGCGCTGAGGTGAATATGGATACAAAAGAGATCGTCCGTCTGGTGATTGAAGAATGTAAAAATTCCCTTGGCAAAGGCCCGAGTATCGTAAAAGTCTACATTGATGAGAATTGCTTGCATCTGACCATCAAAGATTCGCTAACTCCTCTGGAAAAGACATTGCTGCGCATCTCGGAAGCGAACAAACAACTGATTTGGGATATTCGGAAGCAGATCATCGACAGCCGGTTCAAGACCAAATTTGACCGGTTGTTCGAAGACCACGAGGTGAAACTGAATAATTATATTTTTGATTTCGATTTCCAATACGACCAGCAGATCATGGTGTTGATCTTCAACAAACCCTTGCGGATTAAAGACAAATGTAGTTAAAAGCAATACGGTTCGGCCACAGCGCTGAAAGCGCTATTGCTTAACGAAGATTGGCATTTTTAAGTTTCATTCAATTGGATATATATAGTTACTTCTCTATGAGTTGAAAAGGCTGTCTTTACAGCGACAGTTAAGGCAACTCCCGCGGAAAGGTAATGCTTACCAGTTCGACCTGAGCATAACCTTTCCGCTTTTTATATAGCAAGGAATTCAAAAAACGGGTAAAAACGGAGCGTCAGTTGTAAATTGGAAGAACAGGAGGTTCAATTGGCGTAGGCAGGCTGAAACGACAGGCTCCGTGATCATCAAACCAGAGATCCGATCCGGGGAAAGGAGCAAAGATAGTGAACCACTTGGAGGAAGAACCGTTCGAACTGGCGGAGGATGCCCAAAAAGACAAATACCTCCTCTTTGCGCTGGGCAATGAGGAATACGGAATTGCGATCCGCTATGTGACCGAGATCATCGGTCTGCAAACCATCACCGCGATTCCCGAGCTTCCCGCCTATGTCAAGGGAATTGTCAATTTGCGCGGCAAGATCATTCCAGTGATCGACATGCGGCTGCGTTTTAAAAAGGAGGCCCGCCAATACACCAACCGCACTTGCACGATTGTCATCCGGGTCAAGGCGGTCGCTGTGGGATTGATCGTGGACGCGGTCGCGGAAGTGCTGCCGATCGCGGCCGAGAATATCGTCCCTCCGCCCTTGCTGGGCGACGGCTATCGGCACCGTTCATTCAAGGCATCGCCAAGGTCGGCAACCAGGTCAAACTGTTGCTGGAATGCGAACGGTTGCTGGACGGCGCCGAGCTGGAGGATCTAAGTTCCATCGCCTGAACAGGCATTTTTTCAAAGCCAATGAAGGGATTCATGAATCGCTTAACTTTCACACCGCGCAAACAGCGCGAAGTTTGCCCAATTGCCGCCGGGGAAGAAGTTGAGAAATAACAGGAGATAACGTCGATGAAATGGTTTTATAATTTAAAGATTGCCGTAAAATTGCTGACCGGCTTCATTCTGGTCGCCGCGATCGCCGGGATCCTGGGAATGGTGGGCATTCTCAATCTCAAGGATAGCGATGCCCAGTATACTCAGCTATATGCGCAGTATGGCCTGGCCCAGGCGCAGATCGGCCAGGTGGCCATCGCTTTTCAGATTGAGCGGGTAATGATGCGCGAGACGATCCTCGCTGACGCAGCCGCGGATAAAAGAGAATACCAAAAGAAGATCGCCCAATCGGACCGGATCATCGCGGAGAATCTGGGGGCTTTCGAAAAAAGCATCCATACCGCCCGGGTCCGCCAGGAGTTCAACCGCTTGAAAACGGCCATCGCGCAGTTCGTGCCGGTGCGCGATACCATTATGCGGACCGCCGAGTCCGACCAAGACGCGGCAGCCGTCGCCATCATGCATAACGAGGGCGCCGCCTTGGCCAACGCCGTGGAAGAATCCGTCACCAACCTGGTTAATTACAAGATTGAGAACGGCCAGAAGCAATCGGATCGACTGACCCGGAACACGGACGGCACCATAACAACGATGGTGAGCATCGTAATCATCGCCGTCCTGATCGCCATCGCCCTCGGCATCTGGATATCTCGCCTGATCAGCAATCCGGTCCGGAAAATGGTGGCCGCCGCCACGCAATTGGCTCTGGGCGACGTCACTGTCCAAGTGCACGCCGAGACCAAGGACGAGATCGGCACGTTAATGGAGGCTTTCACGAAGATGATCGCCAATATTCGCGACCAGGCTTTCGCGGTCGAGAAAATAGCGGCCGGCGATCTGACCGTCCAAGTCAAGGTGAAATCCGAGAATGATCTACTCGGCAAGAAATTAAACGAGATGATCGCCAAGAACAATGAAGTATTGAAGAACATCAATGTCGCCGCGGAGCAGGTGGCCTCCGGCGCCAGGCAAGTTTCGCTTTCCAGCCAGAGCCTGTCGCAAGGAACGACCGAGCAGGCCAGCTCCATCGAGGAGATTACTTCAACGATCGAAGAGATCGCCGCGCAGACCAAACATAATGCTGTAAACGCCAGCCAGGCGAATGAACTGGCCACGCTCGCCCGCGACAAGGCCACCCAGGGCAATGCGCAGATGCAAGAGATGCTCAGCGCGATGCTGGAGATCAACGATTCGTCGAATAGCATCTCCAAAATCATCAAAGTCATCGACGAGATCGCCTTCCAAACGAATATCCTGGCGCTGAACGCGGCGGTGGAAGCGGCCCGGGCCGGGCAACACGGCAAGGGGTTTGCGGTGGTGGCGGAGGAAGTCCGCAACCTGGCAGCGCGGAGCGCCAATGCCGCCAAAGAGACGACGGAGATGATCGAAAGCTCCATCAAGAAGGTGGACGCCGGCACCAAAATGGCCAACGGCACCGCCCAAGCATTGAAAGATATCGTCCAGGGCGTGGCCGAAGCGGCCAATCTGGTCAGCAACATCGCCACCGCCTCCAATGAACAGGCTTCGGGAATCGCCCAGGTCAACCAGGCCATTAATCAAGTGGCGCAAGTGGTGCAGACCAATTCGGCCACCTCGGAAGAGAGTGCCTCCGCCAGCGAGGAGCTGTCGAGCCAGGCGCAGTTGCTCAAGGATCTGACCCACCAGTTTAAATTGAAGCAAGACGCTTTCGGCAGCGGCGGGGTCCCCAACTTGAAGCCGGAGCTCATGAAGGTGCTGGAAGATCTGGCGGAAAAGAAGAATGGCGCGCCGTCGGCCGAAGCGGTTGAGGAGGTTGCCGCCGGCAGTACCGCTTCGCGCGACGCCGAGTTTGGCAAGTACTAATGTTGCAGAGTCCGGCCAGCGGTTTGATCCGCCGCCGGATCCTTTTTCCCCACACGGCGTCGGATTGCCGAACGTTTGGCAATCCGACGCGTCTTTTTCAACGATGAAATCATTGGCTAAAAACACATCAAAGAATCTGGCCGCCTCATGAATCGCGCCAATCTGCTAACAAATAACAAATCGGGAAGGACGTTTCATCTGAGCTCCTGCAGCGCCGCGGCATTATAAAAGATGGGGTTGGCGTATCTTCAAAAATAGGGTGTCTGGCAGATGTTTTTAATGTAAAAAAACGGTTAAGACTCGATTGACAAATTTCGTTTTGCTTTGTATTATAATAATTAGTTAGAATAAAAAATTAATTTCCCCTTAACGACCCCTGGGAGGAACGAATGCACCATTTAAAAGGCGAAAACATGGGCGATTTGCGCAAAAACAATCGCGCCAAAATCCTGGAGATTCTCTTAAAACGAAGCCCGATCTCCCGCGCGGAGATCAGCGAAATCTCCGGTTTGACTCCGCCGACGATTACGGTTTTGGTCAATGAATTGTTCCGGGAAGGTTTGTTGGAAGAGACCGGGCTGGAGAGCGGCAAACAGGTCGGCCGGAAACGGATTCAGTTGCAGCTTTTGGGCAACTCCCGGCTCGCTTTGGGAGTCGAACTGGGCATCCGCCAGCTTACGGTGGGACTGATCAATCTACAAGGGGAGCTTCTCCGCAAGGAAACCTTGGAGATCCGGGAGAATGACCCCGGCGTGGTTATCGAGCGGCTGTTGCAAACGGTCAAGACGGTCATCGCCGATTATCCGTACCAGAATCTGGTGGGCATGGGCGTGGGCGCCACCGGGATCGTGGACAGCGTTTCCGGTCTGGTTAAGAACTCGCCGAATCTGGGCTGGCGCAATTTCCCTTTGGGAGCGCTGCTGGAACGGGAACTCAACTTGCCGGTGGCGGTGGATAACAATGTCCGGCTGATGGCGTTGGGAGAGAACACCTTCTTTCATAATTGGGGGAGTGTGTCGCGGCTGATCCTCATCCATGTGGGGTACGGCATCGGCTGCGGGATCATTTTAAACGGCCAGCTTTATTCGGGACGGGACTTCGGCGCCGGAGAGCTCGGACACACCATTATTATGCCGGAAGGACCGCTCTGCACCTGCGGGAAGTTCGGATGCCTGGAGACCTTGGCCTCGGGCCGCGCCCTGACTTTGGCGTACGCGCAGAAACGCGGCGAAGACTGGGATTATTCAAAGACGCTGAAAACGCTGATGGCCGCCGGAAATCAAGGCGAACCGGTTGCCGCCGCGGTCATGAAACAGGGCGGAACTTATATGGGTTACGGGTTAATCAACCTGGTCAACCTGTTTGCGCCGGACCTGATTATCCTGCACGGTTCAATTTTCGAATCGGCTATCTACGAGCAAGCGGCCTTGCGTCCGATCACCCAGAATTATTTCAGCGGCGAAGAGATCCCGATCCAGCACAGTCATGCCGGTGAGGAGCTGGTGATTCTCGGCGCCGGGGCTATGGCGATCCAAAAATTCTTGGTTCAAAATGAGTTAGACGCCCAAGCCCAATAATTTCGGCGTCGAAATTATTTATACTTTTAATTAATTAAATTAAAAAATTAATTGTACGACGGATCATTTTGATTACAGGCGCTTGCCTGGCGAGGAGAAATTGTTATGAAACGGTTAAAAGTAGGTCTGGTGGGTTTAATGCATCCGAACTTCCGAGGCGATAAAGCGACGATTTACCGACGGACGGCCGCCGGATTAAAAAAATTGGCCGCGGATTGGGATTTCGATCTCTATATTGTTACCGCCGGGCTCATTACCAGCGATGATGCGCGTCGCGCCAAAAACGAGCTTGAAAACGAGCATCTCGATCTGTTATTGGTACATAATGTCCAGTTCGCCTCCGGAAAGATTATCGAAATCCTCAATGAATTACCGGCGGCGCTCGGCCTGTGGGCGATTCCCGAGACCGAAGCCGACGGCGTCCTCCCCCAGAACTCATTTTGCGGCATGAATATGAACGCCAGCATCCTCGGGGAATACTTGGGCAAGCGCGTTTTCAAGTGGTTTTACGGCTGGCCCGAGGACGAATGGTTTCAAAAACGGTTTCGGCTGACCATCCGGGCCCTGCAAGCTCTCAAACAGCTGCGCCATACGCAGCTGGCCATCATCGGCGGGATCTCCGATGGCTTCGATAACCAATATTATGATGAACGCCGGATTTACGAGCGGTTCCAAGTCCGCATCGACCGCCGGCTCGAATTTTCGGATCTGAAACACCGGGCGCTCGCCTATTCTTCGGCCGAAGTGCAGCCGCTCGTCGCGGAGCTGGCCGGTTCCGCCTGCGAGATTCATCCGTTGGCCTCCGGCGCGTTGGAAAATACCGCCCGGGTCAGCAAAGCCCTGCTGGATATCGCCAGCGAAGCGGGTTATGCCGCGCTCACTATCAACTGTTGGCCAAAGTTCCGCCAGGAAATGGGGATGGTTGCCTGCTCAGCCGTAGGTTATCTCAATCAAGCCGGCTTAATCACCGCCTGCGAGGGAGATGTCTATGGCCTATTGAGTATGTTCCTGCTGCGACAGTTGTCACCGGACCCCACTGTCTTGATGGATTTGGTCGCCTTTGATGAGTCTGATCAATCGGTGCAGTTGTGGCATTGTGGCGTGGGTTCGCCGCAACTGGCTGAACAAGGACGGGTTTGGCTGAACCCGCATTGCAATCCCAGCCTGAAGCCGGGGCAGGGGATGGTGGAGATGGCGCCCGTCACGGAGATGATTTACCGGTCGGAAGCGGCCACCATCGCCCGGTTTACCCGGGAAGGAGAGAAGCTCTTCCTGTTGGACGGCGAGTTCTTTAATCCCGCCAAACCCAGCTATAATGGGAGCCGGGGTTGGCTGCGGGCGTTGAGATTAGCTCGGGAGCCGATCGCGATCCGCGATCTCGTCAATACCATTATCAACCAATATATGCAACATCACTATCCGGTCGCTCTGGGCGATTACTCCGGTGAGATGCTGGAGATCGCCGCTTGGTTGGGGATTACCCCTTTGGAAAAAGTCCCCTATCAGGATTATCTTCAAATATAGCCGATGAATGTAGGAAGGAGGTTGTAATCGTCTTTCGTTGATTTATGAATCCGGCGGTTCAATGGGTGAATTGCAATTTAAAACGCGTTACAGCATCACGATTCCCCAAAATTCCTTTTATGAATTGAACCACCGGAGTCGTAGCCAAGTCAATTAAAAAAAGGGAGGAATATAGGTTGAAACAGCAATTTTTTGCCCGGTTGATTCTGGTTTTATTGGTCGGATGTTTAGTCATGGGTTCCGTCGGCTTCGCCGCTCCCAAAACGGTAACCTTGAAGTTTGCCAACTGGGGCGCGACGGAGAAAGCGACCGAGGATGTATTCAAAAAGATGGTGGCTGATTTCGAAGCCGCCAACAAAAACATCAAAGTGGAATTGGTGAACCTGCCTTATACTGACATCAAACAGCAAGTCCTGGTCATGTTATCCGGTGGAGAGTCGCTGGATGTGGTCCAGGCGGAACGGGCCATGGTCAATTCCTACCTGGGCTCCGGCTACCTCGCCGAATTGAACCACTTGTTCAGCAGCAAGTATCTAAATGATTTTTACCCCAATGTCCTCGATGACCTGCGGCAAAAAGGAAAGTTATACGGAATACCCTGGATTATCAGCCCGTGGGTATTGATATATAACAAGGATCTATTTGCCAAGGCCGGCCTCAACCCCAACGATCCGCCGAAAACCTATGATGAGTTGCTGGCTGACGCGGCCAAATTATCCAAATTGAAAGATAAGGACGGCAATCCCATTTACGGCGCGGGCGAGGCCACCGGCTTGGTTCCGATCAGCGGAAGCTGTGTGTCCCGATTGATGTACACGTTCGGCGGAGGCATCTGGGATAAAAAAGGGAAGGTCAATCTCAACAACAAGGGAAATATCGAAGCCTTTAAATACCTGAAGACTCTCTATGATAACCAATATACTCCGGATAATGCTAAACTGAAAGATTTACGGAACCTGATGGCCATCGGCAGGCTCGGCATGTATTTCGATCAGGCATGGGGAACCGGCGGCATCTTTGGGATCAACCCCGCCATCAAAGCCCAGATCGGGATTGCTCCGGCGCCGGCTTCCGCTTTCGCCAAAGCGGCCAGTCCGTTAAATGCCCATGTGCTGTGCGTAATTAAAGATTCCCAGCATAAAAAAGAAGCGGCGAAGTTCATCGAATTTATTACCGGCGAAGATACCATGGTCAATCTGTATAAAAGTACCCCGTTTTTCGCCGCCCGGAAATCGGTGGATGATTCGTCGAAGCTGCATGACAACCTCTTGAAACCGGCCAAGAACAGCATCAGCCAGATCGTCCCCGTGGCCAAACAGCACTTGAATATGGAAGATGCATATTTGGAAATAACGAAAGCGGCGCAACGGGTTACCGTCGGCAAAGAGGCTCCGGCTACCGTGGTCAAAGACTTGGATGCCAAGTTAAAAGAAGTATTAAAATAAGTTTTCATTAGCGGCCAAGAGAGGGTTGCCCTCTCTTGGCCGCTGATAGGGAGGTTGAACATGCAAACCGAAAAGATGGTTATGCGAAACCCTACAAATCCCAGCCGCCAAAAGACCCAGGATCGCTTATTCATATTTTTCGCGCTTTTACCGGCATTCCTGGTGGTGGCAACCTGCTGCTTCATACCGGTAGTGCAGTCCATTGCCATGAGCTTTTTTAAATATGTGCTATCGCGATCCGGCGATTATCTCTGGAATAACTTTGCGAACTACCGCGAGATCTTTTCCGAGGGCGACCTGCTTCCGGCAATTAAAGTAACCTTACTTTATGTGTTCGTGGTAGTGGCCGTACAGTTAAGTCTCGGATTAATTTTGGCGGTTATTTTAAATAAAAGTATTGCCGGGAGAAAGTTCATCCGGAGCCTGATTTTACTGCCCTGGGTAGTTCCCACCATCATTACCGCGCTCTTATGGGCCTGGTTGTTTCACACCCAATACGGAATCGTCAATTTTATCCTGGTCCAGTTGCATATCCTGGAGAAACCCGTCTCCTGGTTGGGCAGCGTGCAATTGGCGCTTCCGAGCATTATGGTAACTTCGGTCTGGAAACAATTGCCGTTGATGGTTCTGATGCTGTTGGCCGGCTTGCAGTCCATTCCATTAGAGATGTATGAAGCGGCGCTGATCGACGGGGCCAACGGTTTGAAGACGTTTCTCCACATTACCTTGCCGTTTTTACGAAATGTCATCCGGACCACCGTTTTAATGTCCATTATCATGAATTTTAAACAATTTCCGCTCTTTTGGACGATGACCGGCGGCGGGCCGGTTAACGCTACCACAACCCTGGCAATTTACAGCTACAAAAACGCCTTTGTCAACTTAAACTTGGGCAAAGGGGCCGCGATAGCCACTGTTTGGCTCTTGATCTTGCTTTTAACATATTTCATCTACGATAAAGTTTTCAAAGTCAACGAGATCGAATAGGAGGGTTATCGATGCGCGAAAAATTCGGTATCGGCAGATATTTGGTTCTGCTGCTTTTAATGGTTTTCCTGCTCTTCCCCATCTACTGGATGTTGGTGACATCGTTTAAAACCAATATGGCGAGTTACCGGATACCGCCGGAGTGGTTTCCCAAGGCGCCGACGGTGGAAAGCTATCTCAAGATCTTTCAAGAACAACAGTTTGTAATTTACTACCTCAATAATTTGGTGGTATCGATCTTATCCACCGCGCTCTCGATCTTGCTGGCGGTTTTCGCCGGATACACCTTTTCGCGATTCAAGTTTAAAGGCAATAAACTATTGATGTTTGCCTTGCTTTCGACGCAAATGTTTCCGCTCATCGGAATTATCATTGCTTTATATACGCTTTTTCGAAGTTTACATTTGCTGAATACCACCATCGGTTTGGTTTTCGGTTTGACCTCGATGGCGTTGCCGTTTTGCATTTGGTTGATTAAAGGTTTTTTCGACGATATTCCTTATTCGCTGGAAGAATCGGCCTCGATTGACGGCTGCAGCCGGCTGGGGATTCTCTTCCGGATCGTATTGCCGCTCGCCAAACCGGGGCTGTTGGCCATCGGGATTTATACCTTCCTCTTGGCCTGGGATGATTTTGTTTTATGTTTGACCATGATCACCAAGGATTCGCTGCGGACGCTTTCCACGGGGATCGCCTTGAAATACCTGGGGGAAATGTCCTATGATTCGGCGACGGTGATGACGATCTCGGTGATCGGGACAGTCCCGTTATTCGTGCTGTTCATCTTCTTCCAGCGTTACATGATTCAAGGATTGACAGCCGGTGGAGTGAAAGGCTGAAAGCTGAAGCTGCCGCTGCAACGGTTCAAGAAAAAGGCATTAGCGACTGACGCATCTGAAATCCGTCGCAAATGAGACTCCGGAATACGGAAGGAGGCGATATCTGAAACAAAACGAGTAAATAGCGAGCATACAAGTAAATTGAAAAGAGAGGTGTGTTTGAGGTGAAGTGTTTCATCAGAGTATTAATCTCAAGCTTGATCGTGTTTTCAATTTGCATGGTCACAGCCTATGGCGGAGCAAACGGTAATTACGTCGTTCTAAAGCCAGAAGCTTTTCAGAAAGTGGTCGATGGCAAAAAGGTCGCTCTTTACACGTTGCAGAATAACAAGGGCATGGTCGTTCAAATAACCAATTTCGGAGCGAAGATCGTTTCTATCCTGGTACCGGATAGAAAAGGCCAGTTGGGTGACGTTTCTTTAGGATACGATAATATGGCTCAATACCTTACCGGCAATCCGAATTACGGATCGATCGTCGGACGTTATGCCAACCGGATCGGAAACGCCTCTTTTAGGTTGAACGGAAAGACCTATCAACTTACTGTAAACGATGCCAAAGTGAACCACATGCACGGCGGAGACAAATCTTTCCGTACGGTGGTTTGGAATGCCAACCAGCTTGACAGTAAAACTCTTGAATTAACTTACTTTTCGAAAGATGGCGAGGAAGGATACCCGGGCAACCTTAATGTGAAGGTAGTATATTCGCTGAGCGACGCCAATGAAATGCGGATCGATTATGAAGCCACGACCGATCAGCCGACCATCGTTAACCTGACGAATCATGCATTCTTCAATTTAGCGGGCGAGGGTTCCGGCGATGTTCTTAAGAATGAACTGACAATTAACGCGGCTTATTTTACACCCAAAAATGACCTCTTTATCCCGACGGGAGAAATAGCTCCGGTAAAAGACACGCCGATGGATTTCACCCAAGGCATGGCCATTGGGGCGAAGATCAAAGACGATTATCCACAGTTAAAAGTGACTCCCACCGTTCCCGGCTATGACATCAATTTTGTACTTAATAAACGGGGCAATGAACTTAGTTTCGCCGCCCGTTTATATGACCCAAACTCCGGGAGGGTACTGGAGATCTACACCACTGGACCGGGGCTCCAATTTTATTCAGGGAATAACCTTAATGGGCAGGGCGGTTTTATCGGTAAAGGCGGAAAACCGTACAACGTGTATGGCTGTGTTTGTTTGGAGCCGCAACATTTTCCGGATTCACCCAACAAGTCGAATTTTCCATCGACTACCCTCAATCCGGGTGAATGGTTTAAATCGACTTCGATTTATAAGTTTTCTACCCAATAATAACAATAACCTGTGTTGCAATATATGTTGCAACACAGGTCATTCAGTATATTGAAAACTTCAGGAGAAATTACAATGTTTTTAGAACCCCGACCCAACATCGTCGTTTTTTTCACGGATCAACAGCGCTGGGACACGGTAGGATGCTACGGAAGCCCGCTAGGATTGACCCCCAACTTGGACGAGATGGCGGCGCAAGGAGTCCGGTTTGAAAATACCTTTTCGTGCCAGCCGATTTGCACTCCCGCCCGGGCTTGTATTCAGACCGGCAAGTTTGGCACGCAAACCGGCGTTTTCCGGAACCGGATCCCATTGGCGAAAGATGAAAAAACCATCGCCCATTATTTAAAGGAAGCGGGATACGCAACCGGTTATATCGGAAAGTGGCATCTGGCCATCACCCGCGACCAGCCCGTGCCGAGGGAGCTGCGGGGCGGATACGAATATTGGCTGGCTGCCGATGCGCTCGAGTTCTCTTCCGAGCCCTATGCGGGCGTGCTGTATGATTCCGATAATCAAGCCGTCCGATTTAAAAAATACCGGGTGGATGCCCTGACCGACTTGGCCATCGACTATTTAGGCACTCGAACCCGGGAAAATCCTTTCCTGCTTTATTTGTCGTTTTTGGAACCGCATCATCAGAACGAGCTGAATCGATTTGTGGCTCCCAATGGCTACGCCGAACGCTTCACCGACCTGCGGGCTCCCGGGGACTTAATTCCGGGAACGGGGGACTGGGAGGAAAACTTGGCCGATTACTATGGCATCTGCCAGCGCATCGATGAGAACCTGGGCCGGGTTCTCGCTGAATTGGATCGTTTGGGTTTGCGTGAAGAGACCCTCGTCATTTTTACCACGGATCACGGTTGTCATTTTAAGACCCGAAACGATGAGTACAAACGCTCCTGTCACGAGGCGAGCATCCGAATTCCCCTGGTGATGCAAGGCCCGGGTTTCAGGGGCGGGAAAGTGCGGCCGGAGTTGGTGAGTTTAATCGATCTGACGCCTACCCTTCTGGATGTTGCCGGGCTTTCCGCGCCGGGGTATATGCCTGGGCACTCGGTTTTGCCCTTGGCCAACGATGAACCGGTCGACTGGCCGGATGCGGTTTTGATCCAGGTCAGCGAGACCGAAGTCGGCCGGGCCATTCGGACCGACCGCTGGAAATATGGCGTGGTCGCGCCGGATAAAGACGGCTGGAACGATTCGGGCAGTGAAGTGTATGTTGAAAAATACTTGTATGACCTGGAGGCTGACCCGGTTGAACAGGTTAATTTAATGGGCAATCCGGCCTACCGGGCAGTATGCGCTCAACTGGCAGTCAAGTTGCAGCAGAAAATGGCCGAGGCCGGGGAAGACGTACCGGAAATCGTGAAACCGTCCTGAAACGAAAAAAAGAATGGAATCGTTTTTTAAACAGTTGAGGAGTGATTTTTGTGCTGGTCACGAGCAAGGAAATGATCCTAGACGCTCAGGAAAAGGGTTACGCTGTCCCGGCCATCAATACCCAGGGCGGCAATTACGATATCATCCGGGCGATCTGTTACGCGGCCGAGCGGATGCGTTCACCGGTGATCCTGGCTCATTATGTGAGCACCGCGGCGTATTCGGGAAACGAATGGTTCGCGGAGGTCGCCAAGTATCTGGCGCGACAGGTCGCGGTGCCGGTGGCGATCCACCTGGACCACGGCGATTCTTTTGAAACCTGCGTGCAAGCGGTGCACTACGGGTTTACCTCAGTCATGCTGGATTGCTCGGCCGACCCGATCGCCGAGAACATCCGGCGTAGCAACGAAGTGATTAAATTCTGCCACGCGCTGCAGATTCCGGTGGAAGCCGAAGTAGGGGAGCTGGTCAGGCTGGACGGCGGCGGCCAGCCGCTGACCAACAAGAACCTGGCCTCGGTGGCCGATGTCCGGGAATTCCTGGCCGGCTGCGCGCCGGACATGTTGGCGGTGGGGATCGGCAACGCCCATGGCTTCTACCATGGTCGGCCGGAGATCCATTTGGACATTCTGGAGGCCGTCCGGAAGATCAGCGACATTCCGCTGGTATTGCACGGCTGCACCGGCATGCCCGAGGAGACGGTGCAGGCCGCGATAGGGCTCGGGGTGGCCAAGATCAACTTTGGGACCCTGATCCGCCACAAGTATCTCGAATATTTCCAGGAGGCTCTGAACACGCTGGACCATAAAGGCCATTCCTGGATGGTCTCCCAATACGCCGAGGCCAAACTGGAAGAAGTGATCTGTGAGATTATTCAACTTTCCGGCTCGGCCAACCGCTGTTAAGGGCTGATAAAGATGAAACGGATTTATCCCCGGTAAGGAAGATCTTGATCGATGGAGTAGCTTGATCCACCAAAGATCGATCTGGAACCATCGAAGATCGATCTTTATTCACAAAAGATCGATCTTTCTGATTATCAAGTTTGCTCAGCAACGATGCAGTTGGTTTTCGATGGGAGATCGGTTTGAATTATAAGCTAAAGTTTTTGGGGTATGATGCTTTTAAGTTTTTAGGCATAAAACAAGGATTCCGCCTGCGGTGCTTTCATCCGGGCAGCAACGCCGCGCAGCCGCCATCCTTGGCGGCTGTATGAATGTGAAAATGTTAGGTGAAACTTTGGATGTTCATGGATCCTCTTGGCTTTTTAGGCTAGAGTTATCCACCCGAGCGGTCTACAGGGAGGTAGACCGGCACGGCATTGCGAATGGAGCGCATGCCGTTGCCAAACGAAATTACTTTCAAGCAGAGGTGCAATTGACAGAATTAATTATTAGCGGCATTCGGTACGTTTGGTAAACGTAAATGCCGGGTCAAGGGCCGGCATGAGGCCCTGCGGTGGGGTAGGTCCTAGGGGTTGACCGTTCAACCCCTGGACATTTCGCACAGGATTAAGCTGGATTGGCAAGACTTTCTCCTAAGATACAACAAATACGGCTTTCTGTCACTCAACATCGTTTTAACTGTAGATTTTTAAAAATC